>CAVYJM010000024.1:0-24730 GCA_963768855.1 uncultured Thermoplasmata archaeon | reverse complement strand
GATTCGCTCTTCCTGGCCGCCGTCGAAGCGACCGAAGAGGCCATCGTGGACTCCCTGTTCACCGCGGAGACCGTCGTCGGCCGGGATGGGAACACGTCGCCGGAGCTCCCGGTCCCCGAGGTGGTCGAGATTCTCCGCCACCATCGTCGGATCGTCTGAGCCCCTATCCTCCCGCCACGTCCACCGACGGAAGCGGGGTGCCGCCCACCTCCACGTCTCCAGGTGGACCTTCAGGCCCCCAGACGGACTCGCCCTTCACGCCCGTCGGGAACAGGAAACAGGCGCATTCGTGTCGTGGGGTCACCTCGATCATCTCCGGTTCGCGCGGGGAAGGAACTCCAGGTCGATCGAGGAATCGTGGAGGGACACTCGGCGCACCGCTTGGAACATGATCTTGTAGGGGCCGTCTCCCTGCTGCTCGTTCACGAGGGCCTCCACCAGCTTCCGCTCGCCGTCCGTCGGCTGCGCCTTCCCGAAGAGGAGGCGGAGCCTCTGTCCTTTGATGGACACCTCCTCCAGCGGCGGCAGCCCCACGGCCTTCGGGTTGCTCGAGGCGTCGAAGAGATGCCTCGCCAGGGGAGCCATGTCCTTCGGACCCCAGCCGCACACGGGGAGCACCGCGGGGCATCGGGTGTGGAAGCGGCATCCCGACGGCGGGTCCATGGGGCTCGGGACATCTCCCGGGAGGATGATCCGGTCCCGCCGTCCGTCTCGGGTCGGGAACGGGCACCGCCGAGAGCAAGGCTCTCGTATAGGGATGGAGGGGCGATTCGAAGAGCTCGGCCGTCGCCGCCTGCTCGGCGATCTTCCCCAGGTACATGACGGCGACGCGGTCCGCCATCTGCTTGACGACGCTGAGGTTGTGGGTGATCAGCAGATACGTCAACCCCTGTTGCTGCTGGATGTCCTTCAGCAGGTTGAGGATCTGAGCCTGGACGGACACGTCCAGGGCCGACGTGGGCTCGTCCAGGAGGAGGAACTTGGGGCTGGGCGCCAAGGCCCGGGCCACCGCGATTCGCTGTCTCTGCCCTCCCGAGAATTCGTGGGGAAAGCGATACAGGTAATCCGGCCGGAGCCCGACTTCCTGAAGGAGGGCCGCCGCCCGTTCTTCGGCCTCCGCTCGTGCCATGAGCCGGTTGACCAGGATGGGTTCCATGACGATGTCCTTCACGAGCATCCGCGGGTCCAGGGAGGTGAACGGATCTTGGAAGACGGACTGCATGTCTCGGCGGATGGTCCGGAGCCGGTGATGGGTGGATCGCGCCGCGCGTCGCACGTACCTGAGGAAGACCCGGGCGCACGCGTCCGCAGCGATGGGAGCCAGGAGGATGGCGAGGATCATTCCGACGCTCCCCGCCTCCCACGCGGCTACATAGGCGGTCCCCGCATCGAACGGGCCTCCTCCAACGAGACCGGAACCGATCCACTGCGCGAGGACCGTGTCCACATTCACCATCACGAGAGCAATCCCTGCGAGGATGGCGGGAAAGCGCGCCATGCTCGCGGTCAGGAGGAATGAACCTACGATCCCCGCGAGGACTCCTACGAGGATCCCGAAACCGATGACCGCCCAGAGATTGTCGAAGGGCAATCCCGCGACGACCATGAGAAGGGAAGGGACAACGAGGGAGGCGAGTGTCGCCGCGGCCAGCGCGAGCAGAAGCGACCGTCGAAGATGCCCGGCCTCCGTGAGGCGGTCCCTCCTCGTAATGGCATACTTTTGTTCGAAGTCCTCGGACTGCGGGCCGGACCCCGTTTCCCTGGATCGTCTTCGACCGTCTCTGTACCGGAGGTACTCGTCCCCCGGAACGTCATAGAACACATCCCCCTCGGTGGGCTCGATCACCCGGAGGAGGAGCCGGCCAAGCGTCGTCTTGCCGCAACCGCTCTCCCCGACGAGGGCCAAGGTCTCGCCTTGGTGGATCGCCAGGTTGACGCCATCCACCGCCCGGACGCGAGCCGTCTCCCGCTGGAGGAAGCCTCCCCGGACGGGGAAGTGTTTTCGCAGCCCTTCGGCAGCGATCAGCACCTCTCCCTGGACCTCACGCATCAGGACCACGAGACCCTCCTTCATCGTAGAGATGACACGCCACCTTGTGGACGCTGCCCCGGCCGAGGAGCTGGGGATCCTCGATTTTGCATCGTTCGAACGCGTACTTGCAGCGGGGATGGAAGCGGCAGCCCTTCGGCGGGTCGATCAGGTCGGGCACGGTCCCCGGGATCGTCGGGAGGTGGGCGCCCACCTCGACCTTCAACGAGTCCATGGAGACGATGGATTCGAGGAGACCCTGGGTGTACGGGTGAAGAGGGTGCGCGAACAGCTCGTTCACCGGCGCGTCCTCGACGATCTTGCCCGCATACATCACGGCCACGCGATCGCACAGTTCCGCGATCACGGCGAGGTCGTGAGTGATGTACAGGATGGCGGAGTTGACCCTCGCGCGGAGGTCTCGGATGAGCTTCAGGATCTGCACCTGGGTCGTCACGTCCAGGGACGTCGTCGGCTCGTCCGCGATCATGAGGGCGGGGTCGCAAGCCAGGGCCATGGCGATCATCACCCGTTGCTGCATCCCGCCACTCAGTTCGTGGGGGTACTCGCGGTACATCTTGCTGGGCTCCGGGATGCGCACGAGCTTGAGCAGGTCCAGAACCTGCCGCCGGGCCTCCTCTTCCAAGGGCTTCATGAGTCGGGCTCGCAGGAGGGGAATGAACATGAGGAGACGGTACAGGAGGCTCCGGGATCGGTACTCCGTTTCATGCATGAAGCTCGTGGCCTCTCCCTCGGCGAAGGTCAGGTCGATGCCCTCTGCGGCGAGGGACACCTTCCGCACGAGTCGGAAGGCCGCCCCCTCCGGCTCCTGGGCCACGTCCCTCACGATTTCGTCCACGAGCGACCGGTGCTCCTCCGTGGGCGGCACCCGGAACGCCAAGCGGACGGCGTCCGCCTGCAAGGACACTTTGGCGAGGGGTGGTAGGCCCGAGGCCTTCGGGTTGCGGGACGGGTCGAACGCCTGCATCGCGTTCTTCGCGAGGGTCGTGTGGGAGAGCGCTTGCCATTCGCGAGTCGCGCGCTCCGTCTCGAGGATGTCGAGCCGCTTCATCAGGTTGATGAACCACCGGCTCCCCACGCGCCGGCGTTCCCCGAGCGTTCGGATCGCCTCGAGTTTCTCCTTCATCGAGCGCTTCGAATCGTTGGCGATCGCGGAGACCTTGTCCGCGGACAAGCCGCTCTCCACGCAGAACTCCGCCAGGCGGTGCTCGCGGTCCGTGGGATCCACCGTGGCCACCATTTGTTCGAACCGCTTGAGATTCTCAGGCCCCAGCTCCTTGCGTGAAAGGATGCCGTCGCAGATCTGCCTCCGCCGCTGGTAGAGGAGAACCTCCGCAACCTGATAGCCCACAGGGAGGACGGGGTTCAAGGACGACATGGGTTCCTGGAAGATCATGGAGATTTCCCGGCCTCGGATCTTGCTCATCCGGGCCTGGTGTCGGTCGATGAGGGCATCGCGACGAACGAGCTTCAGGCGACCCTTACGCCTCTTCTTGACCACGACCTCGTCGGTCCCCCCCGCGAGGAGGTCCAAGTCCTTGAACCAGATCTCGCCGTCCGCGATCCGGCCCGGCGGCTGGGGGATGAGGTACATGACGGACAGCGCCGTGACGGACTTCCCGCATCCGCTTTCCCCCACGAGTCCGACCACCTCGCCTTCCCCGATTTCCAGGTCCACGCCGTCGACCGCGCGGACGGTGCCGTGCGTGGTCGCGAACTCGGTCTTCAGTCCGCGGACGGCGAGGAGCGGTTTCATGAGATTACCTTCGGAGCCGCGGGTCCATCACATCGCGGAGGCCGTCACCCACGAGGTTGACGGCAATGGTGAAGATCAAGAGCGCAAGACTGGGGAGGACAACGGTCCACGGATAGCTGAGAAAGCCACCGCTCCACCCCTTCTGGATGAGATTGCCCAGCTCAGGAAGCAAGGGATTCCCGGAATTGAATCCGATGAAATTCAAAGCCGCGAAAACCTGCGCGACGACGCCCAGATCGAGTGAGACCTGGACAAAGACGGGCGCCAGGGTGTTCGGGAGGACGTGCCGCATCATGATGCGCGCGTCCGATGCCCCGGCGATCTTGGCCGCCTCCACGAATTTCATTTCCTTCACGGAAAGGGTCTGCGCTCGCACGAGGCGCGCGTAGGGCGGCCACCAGAGGATCAGGAGGACGATGTTGACGGTTAGGAAGGTCCGCTGGTAAAAAGCAAAACCCACCGCCATGGCGAAGATGAGGAAGGGGATGGAGTAGGTGACGTCGGTCGCACGCATGAGGGCCTCGTCAAACAGGCCCCCTCGATACCCCGCATAGAGGCCGATCAGGCTCCCGATCAGGGCTCCGACAATCACGACGAGAGTCGAGTAGATCAGGTCCGTCCGGATGGCTTTCAGGATCCCGGATGTCAGGTCGATTCCCGGATAGCTCGTGCCCATCCAGCCACCTGCAGAGGTGCCGCCGGGCCACCAGAAAGGGGCCAACGGGATGGTCGCGTTGAGGTTCGTCGACAACAGGTCCGGGTTGGCCATGAAGAACTGAACGTACACTACGTCGGCGACGTACACCAGGAGGATCACAAGTCCGGTGGCTGCCAGCGGGCTCCGGAGGAACAGGCGGAACGTGAGGGCGTACTCGCTGACTCTGCGACGGAGGGAACCCGTCTCCCGTCGCGCCTCCCGCAAGCTGCCCAGATCCACGGCCGCCATTCCCACCCTCACAGTGTAATGCGCGGGTCCAGCCGCGCATAGATGATGTCGACCACTAGGTTTGTGAAGACGAGGGCGAGCGCGAAGATGAGAGTGGAGCCCATGACGCCCCCGCTGTCGGAACGAAGCATGGCCGCTGTCGCCCAGCGTCCCAGGCCGCTCCACGCGAAGACGTCCTCGACGAGCACGACGCCGCCGAGGAGGTACGCAAACAGCAGACCGATGACGGTCGTCGCAGGAAGGAGCGCGTTTCGTCGGACGTGCCTCGCGATGACGACGCGTTTGGGCAACCCCTTCGCCCAGGCCGTCCGCACGTAGTCTTGGTTCATGGAATCCACCATGCCAGACCGGATCATCCTGAGGATGACCCCCAGGACTCCAAAGGCCAAGGTGACAATCGGGAGGATGAGATGGGCCAGCGCATCCCAGAAGATCCGCCAGTCGCCATGGATGGCGGCGTCGATGACGAGCATGTGGGTGGGCTGCGGATAGAGTTGCGATCCCCCCTCGAAGATTGAGAACGCCCAGGGACTTGTGCTCGGACTGAGCACGTTCGCGTCGTAGATTCCGTAAATGGGCCAGGTGGGCAAGAGAACCGAAACGAGGATTTGCAGAAAGATGGCGAGCACAAAGTACGGCACGGCGTAGCCCGCGAGGGCCACGACGCGCGTGACGTGGTCCGGGACCTTGTCCTTCTTCACGGCCGAGATGGAGCCCGTGGGGATCCCGAGCAGGGTCGCGAGGAGTGTGGCTCCGACGGCGAGCTCGATCGTCGGCGGGAAGAAGAGGATGATCGCGTCGACGACTGTGCCCTGGAAGAGACTCGTAGAGGTGAAGCCCCAGTCCCCGCGGACGAGGGCGTTCAGGTAGTAGACATACTGCACCGGGATGGGGTCGTTGAGATGGTAATGCTCGATGATCGGCTTCACCTGTTCCGGGCAAGAAATGGGGAGGTGGGGGTTGCAGTACATCGCGGCCGAGTAAAGCGGCCCGGCTGCGTGGCTCAGGGCAAACGTGATGATCGTGACCCCGATGAGGGTGGGGATCAGGAGGACGAGCCTGCGTGCGATGTAGAGGCTCAGGCGCACCTACTCACCACCCACGGCAGGTCCGTCGCGTCGCGGCCGGATCCTCCCTCCTCCCCGTTGATGCCGCAGCGCGCGTGCGGTTCATGCGGCCGTCTCCCTATGTTTATGAGGTCGGTGGGAGATGGGCGCGGAAGCGACCGGAACGTTCCCCGACGAGCCGGGAGGACTGCATGACGCGGGTGGTCATCACCGAGGAGCCGGACGAACCCGAGGACGATCAGGGATTCGCCGGCCGCCATCCCGAACTGGTCTACGTCTTCGGGGATGCAATCCGAGGCTTCTACGTCGTCGGTTGCGTGGCGCTCGATGTGTTCACCCCGCTTCAGGTCCTGGACCTCCTGCCCGCGCAGCCGCTCTGGGCGGTTCCCCCTCTCGTCGTCGTCTTCGGCTTCCTGGCGTTCCTGGAGCACCGCCTCTACCGTCGCCTCTGGCCCCCTCGCACCAAGCGGCAAATCGTTGAGGAGTGAGGTCCCTAGTCCTCCTTCCATTTCAAATCCGTCCGGGACCGCCGGGTGCCCTGGAGGGCGATCAGGGGCGGGCCAGCGAGCCCCGACGCGATGAGGTATCCAAGGATGGACGTGCCCGAGGGGACGGAGGACGTCGCGACGCCCGACGGCTTGGAGAGGTAGGCGTACAGCAGCCACTGGCCGCCGAGCAGCGGGTTCGCCTCCTTCTCCATCCCGTTGATCCAGGTGCGGTAGTAGACATGGTTGAACAGCTGGAACTCGGGCACGTACAACGTCTCGTTCATCCCCATCAGGTTCGCCTGCTGGGAATCCCACAGCGCCTGGTCGAGGTCCGTCGCATTCACACCCGTGCTGTCGTCGATCCAGTTCAGCATCTTCGTCATGTTCGCGACTTGGCCCGTCCCGTTCGCGTCGCCCTGGAAGTACTCGATGTTGAACCCGTTCGTTGCGGTGTAGTATCCGCCGTAGGGGGTGTCGTACGTTATTCCGGGCAGAAGCATGGGCACCGTGTAGTCCGTGGGCCAGGGGTAGTCGGGGGCCCATCCGAAGCCCACGGAGTAGATGGCCATCGGATTCGCATGCGGCACGGCGTCCGCCGTGACCTCCGCATCCGTGATCGGGTTGGTCGTGATGTGGATCTGGCCCGCCGGCGCGAGCTGCTCTAGGCTCTGGGCCCACATCGTCGCAGCGGCCGAGGCGATCGGGTCCTCTTGACCCACGTTGAGCGCGAGCGTGAACCCGGACGTGGCCCAGCCGCGGTCCTTGACCCACTGGGTCTGGTTGTAGTACTGGTGGGCCAGGGTCATGCTGTACGTGTCCATGGAGGAGTAGTTCACGTAGCCGGGCATGCCGTTCGGGATGATCCCGTTGTACAGCTCCCCGAACTTCGTGTTGTACACCCCGTTGCCCAAGATCTGGTTGATGTACTGTTGGAAGTTGTAGGCGTAGAAGAACGCCTTGCGCATGTTGAGATCGACGAAGAAGTTCGGCGGCACGCTGTTCCCGTACGGGTTCTGGGGCGTGCCGCTCTGGTAGATCTCCATGTTGAAGTTCCACCAGTACAAGGTCATCGATGGGATGGGGAGGATGTAGATCAAGCCCTGCCGGGCCATGTTCGACGCCACCGCGTATCGGCTTGACGAAATCGTAGCGATGTCCGCCTTGCCCGTCTGCAGGGAGAGCTCCCGCGTGGAGTCGTCCGCGACGTACTGGATCACGATCTTGGCGACCGTGGGCTGGGGATCGCCGAGGACCGGCTTGAAGTTCGGGTTCACCTTCAGCACGATGGCGTCGGGGTTCGCGACGTAGTCGATCATGTACGGCCCCGATCCGACCGCGCCATTGCGCCAGGCGCTCACCCAGTTCTGGAGTTCGCCGTATTTCGTATAGTTCGTGAAGCCGGCGTCGGACCACACGAGCTTCGGTCCCACGTTCTCCAGCCACGTGTGGCTCGCGATTCCGCACCCGAGGGTGCTGGTGATGATCTCGTAGAACACCACGGGCGGAGCAGGGAGCACGAGATGGAAGGTGACCGTCTGGCTCGAGTTGTCGATGGAGACGGCGCCGTTCACGTTGGCGTAGCTCAAGAGCCAGTTGCCATCCACGTCCGTCGGGACGAGGAACTGCGAGATGAGCCATCCCGGGGTCGGCGGCGACCCGGCGACGAACAGCATCGTGCGCGTGAAGGAGTACTTCACATCCCACGGAGTGACGGGCGTCCCATCGGAGAACTTGATGCCCTGTCGGATGTGGAAGGTGTAGTTCATGAAGTCGGCACTGATGCCGCCGTTCGCGACCGTGGGGATCGAATCCGCGATGATCGGCACGAACTCGGTCGTCGACGTGTAGTTGTACGCCAGGAGAGTCTGGTAGATGTTAATGATCGGCTCCGATCCCACGTAGTTGATCGAAGGATCGAGGGTCCACGTCCCTCCCGTTGTGGACTCCATGTTCACGATCGTGCCAGGGTTGACGATGTTTTGCGTGTAGCTCACGAGCTGGTAGTTGCCTACCGCCACGGACTGGCCAACAATCGTGGCCAGGGTCTGCGCGGGCGAGACCGGGGTGGCCGTGGGTTCGGCGGGAACCCCGTCAACCTGGTGGAAGGAGTAGTTCTGGGTCGTGACGGACAGGGTGACCGCATAGAGGCCAGCGGTGCTGTACTGGTGGCTCACTTCGTACGGGTATCCCGCTGCCGTGTCGTCGAACGGCGTGGATGTGTTCGTGGAGGGCGCCGAGCCATCCCCGAAGTCGATCGTCAGCTTCGTGACGGTCCACGAGTAGTTGTTCCATTCGTTCGTGATGGCGTTCACTTCGTCCGACCAAGCGAAGTCTGGCGCGACATGGATGGAAGCGTGGAAGAGGATGGAACCCCCCACCGCGATCAAAGGAGCGCCGGCTGACGAGGCCGTCTTGTTTACTGTCAAGGTGCCCAGGGCCGATGCCTCACCCAAGGGATTGGGATCCGTGACAGGAGCCGGGCCCACCTGCAGCGGGAAGAGCGACATGGAGTTGTCCACCGCTTTGCCGTTGCTCAGGGAAGACGACGCGAAGATGAAGAAGTTCCCGGGGTACGCATAGGTATGGCTCACGTTCGTCGCGGCGCCGCTCGTGTTGGTCGCGTCGCCGAATTGCCAACCGACAGCCCCCGCGCTCACCAGGGCCGGCGTTGTGATGACGGCCTGGAAGCTCGCTGCGCTCTTCGCGGCTACGAAGGGGCTCGTCGAGCTGACGCTGAGCGACCCCGTCCCCAGGTAGATGATAGCCCACACCGAAATCGCCGCGATGACGATGACGGCCACCACGATGCTCACAATCAAGATCTTACGGCGCTTCGGTTTGCCGGCGGCGGGAATCTCCAACTTGGGAGCTTGAGAACCCTCGCCGGCCGACCCAGACTCTGGTGTCGACACTCCCCACACCCTCCCGTGTGCGACAGTAGCCCAGCACGTACTTAACGACCACTGTCGGGGGGTAAGCACTCGGTTCGTTCGGAGCAAGTGCGGCTCCGCCGAACGGAGCCCCGTGACGGGTGTCCAGGACGGGGCGAAGTCTAATCGATGACGACGGAATGGCTCCCTGGCACATGTCCCCGATCGTCGCGGGCCGCGACCTCCGGAAATCCTGGGGCGGGACGCTCGTCCTCGAGCACGCGGACTTCGTCATCCAGACCGGCGAGAAGGTCGCCCTGGTCGGCCCGAACGGTGCGGGCAAGAGCACGCTGTTCAAGCTCCTCGCGGGGGAGACGAAGCCGGACGTGGGCGACCTCGTCTCCAAGCCTGAGCTGCGCTTCGGGTATCTCCCCCAGATCCCCAACATCCCGGACGGGACGATTGTCCGCGACGTCCTGAGCGCTCCCACGCCGGAGGCCCAGCGAATCGAAGCCGAGCTGGCCGAACTGGAGGCCTGGATGGCTCGTCCCGACGCGTGGGACGCGCCCGACGCGAACGCCCGCATGGCCCGCTATGAATCGCTCCATGTGGCTCTGGGCGGCGCCCGCAGCCGGTCGGTCATCGTCAACGACCCGATCCTCAACGACCTGGGCGTCGAAGAAGAGCTGCTGGACCAGACCTTCGGGACCCTCTCCGGCGGGGAGAAGTCCAAGGTCTTGACGGCCCGGGCCCTGGCCAACGCCCAGGCGAAGGACATCCTCCTCCTCGACGAGCCGACGAACCACATGGACATCGACACGATCGAGACGATCGAGGAGTTCCTCCTCGAGATCGACGCCGCCGTCCTGCTCGCCAGCCACGACAAGTTCCTCCTCGACGCGATCGCGGACAAGGTCATCGAGATCGACCGCTTCCGCACGTGGGAATACATCGGCAACTACTCGGACTACCGCGTGCAGCGCGATGCGATCGCCCGTGCCCGTCAAGCCCAGATCCATCGGCACCGCGAGGAGCTCAAGCGGCAGCTCGCGATCATCGAGCAGTTCAAGTCCCGCAAGGTGTACGAGCAGGTCCTCTCGCGCAAGCTCCGCGTGGAGAAGATGAAGCGGGAGACGCCCGAGGCGGGCCCAACCGCCCCGAAGGCGTTCCGACTCTCCTTCCGCACGGGCACGGGAACCGGCATCGTTCGCCTGGAGGGGGTCTCGAAGTCCTACGGTAGCCGTCTCCTCTTCTCCGACGTGGACCTCGAACTGGGCAAGGGCGACAAGGTCGGGCTCGTGGGGCCCAACGGGTCGGGGAAGACCACGCTCCTCGAGATCCTCATCGGGCGGTTGAGACCCGACGCCGGGTCCGTGTTCCGCGGCAAGAACCTGAACATCGGCTACTTCGCGCAGGAGGCCGAGGAGCTCGACTTCGATCACACCCTCCTCGAGGAGATTCGGAGCGTCCGGAATCCGCCGCCCCCGGAAGGGTGGGCTCGCGGCCTGCTCGGGCGTTTCTGGTTCAGCGGAGATGCGGTGAACAGCAAGGTGGGCACCCTGAGCGGCGGGGAGCGCGCGCGCCTCGCCCTCGCGAAGTTCATCGCGCAGGACTACGACCTCCTCGTCCTCGACGAGCCGACGAACCACCTCGACATCGAGAGCCAGGAGATCGTGGCCGCGGCCCTGAAGGGCTACGGGGGCATGGTCCTCGTCGTGAGCCACGACCGCAGCTTCCTGAACGACGTGTGCAGTGAGATTGCGATCATCGCGCACCAGCGCTTGGCCGTGTTTCAGGGGACGTTCAAGGACTCCTGGGCCGCGGCGAAGATGGCCGAGTTCATGGCGGTGAAGGCGAAGCCCCGCTACCGCGTCCTGCGCGTGGTCAAGGACTGGGAAACGGGCAACGTGTACCGTAGCGGCGATGTGATCGCCCTCGGAGGCGCGGAGACCCAGGCCTTCCTGCGCCTGCTACGCTGGGCGGAGGCGAACGGGCGGATCGAGCGCATCGAGACGTGAGGACCCCTGGGGAGCCCGACAGCCCGCCCTACCGCACCCAGTTGGGCGGGGATCCAGACATGGACCGAACGACGGCGTCTGCAAGGTTTCGGAAAGCCGCTTCAACTTCCTCCCCCGAGGTTTCGGATGCGAAGAAGCAGGGAGCATCATGAGCCTTCGCCACGCGCGTCACTTCTTCCTCGGAGACCTCTAGCCGATTCTTCTTGTCGTGGTTGGCGCCGATGATCACGACGGGAACGCGCCCCGAGACGCTCTGGACGTCCGTGATCCAGGCGTCGAGGTCCTTCAGGGTGCTCCTGCGGGTCATGTCGGCGACCGCGAGGATTCCCCTGGTGCCCTCGAAGTACGATTCCTTGAGCAACTCGCGGAAGCCGCGGTGGCCCATGATGTCCCAAACGAGAAGATCGACGTTGACGGGGGTGCCCCCGGACGTGGTCCTCAGCCCCATCTCCTTTTTGGACACCTTGGTCCCGAGTGTCAGGATGTAGCGGTCGTCGAACTGCTCCAGAACGTGCCTCCGGACGAGGCTCGTCTTACAGCCCGTATTCGCGCCGACGAGGCAGACCTTTACCTTGGCGCGGAGCTCCCCCCCACTCGGCTCAGCCGTTTGGTCCCTCCAAGGAACCCGTACAGGTCCCTACGCCATAAAGGCCGCACTGGCATTCTCACGAGTGATTTGCGACGGCCCGCGACGAGGGGCGGGGGCTCCGCCGTCGCAAACCAGGCGGATTTGACGCCTGGGGCTCTTCCAGAAAGGTTATGCGCCACCTCGGGTGCTGCGCATCGCGGTGGCAAGCATGGCACGGGACGAGCGCGGGGACCCGACGCCCCTTGCGGACCTCCTGTCCCTGCGAGGCAAGCGGGCCCTGATCACGGGTTCCGCCTCGGGGATCGGAGCGGCCATGGCGCGGCGGTTCGCCCAGGCGGGAGCCGATCTCGAGCTCGTGGACATCGACGAGGACGGGCTCCGAGAGGTCCAGGGCGAGCTCGGCACGTTCCACGTGAAGCTGGCGACGCACCAGGTCGATCTCTCGCGCCGGGAGGAGATCCGGCGCCTCTGGGAGTCCCTCCGCGGTCGGGAGCCCGACATCCTCGTGAACAACGCCGGCGTCTATCCGATGAAGGACTTCCTCGAGGTGGATCCCGCCTTCCTGCAGAAGGTCTCCGACATCAACCTGAACGCCGTGTTCTGGATGTGCCAGGAGATGATCCGCTTGCGGGGCGCGAAGGGCGGCGTGATCATCAACGTGGGTTCGATCGAGGCGCTCCTCCCGTTCAAGGATGATCTCGCGCACTACAGCATGAGCAAGGCGGGCGTCCTCGCTCTGACACGCGCCCTGGCGAAGGACTACGGGAAGGACTTCCGGGTGAATGCCCTCGTCCCCGGCGGGATCCTGACCGAGGGGACGCGACACGTGGCGTTGGACGTGCTCAAGCTGAACCTGGGCATCGTGAAGGCGGGCGTCGAGTTCCGCACGCGGTTGCCCATCGGCCGATTCGGCCACCCGGACGAGGTGGCCCTCATGGCCTTGGTGCTGGCCAGCGACCTCGCGAGCTACGTCCAGGGCGCCCTGATCCCCGTGGACGGGGGGTTCCTGTCCGCGTAGCGGTTCCCATCCCACCGGAGGGAACCGTCGATCTCGCTGCCTTCACCCCAGACCAGGTCCCCATGCCGAGTCCCGAGGGTGAAGGCTGCGCGGCAAGCTCTCGGAGCGTCACGTCGGGCGTGCACCCTTTCGGCCGAAGAAGAAGTTCGTCTGAGTCGGCAGGCGAACCCCTTCCGGAGTCTCGTAGCGGCGGAGCGCCCGCAGGAGCTCGCGCCGAAACGCGGCGCGGATCTCGGGCCGCATCTCTGCGTACTCGTCCGCAATGTACCAGTGGATGAACAGCCTCAAGACCGTCTGAGGGCTGGGCAAGAGTACGCTGGACCGCCGATGCGTGACCCGCACGTCGCGGAAGCCGGCCGCCCTCATGAGCCGCACGACCGTCCTCGGTTCGTCGCCGTTGATCTCTGGGGCACGGCGACGCCGTTCGCGGGCTTCCTCCCAGAGACGCCGCCTCGCCGCCAGGGCGGCCCGCGGATCCCTCACTTTGTGTTTTTCCACGACTCGGGCCAGGGTCTTGGTGAAGGAGGTGATGCCCGGGCTCTCCGCGAAGCACAGTCGGCCGCCGGGTCGGAGGACCCGGAGCCAGTCACGGAACACGGCTTCCCCATCGTACAGCCCTTCCGGCGTCCCGAAGCTCGAGATGATCACGTCCAACGATGCGCGGGGCAACCGGAGCACGCTCCCGTCCATCTGCCGAAACGTCACGTTCGCCAAACCGCTACGCGAGGCTTTCGCGCGCGCCTTCGCGAGCATGGCGGGGGACCTGTCGATCCCGAGGACGCGTCCGGCCTCTCCGACGCGCCTTGCGGCGAGCAAGGCCGCCGCACCCGTGCCCGTCCCTACATCGAGGACACGTTCTCCGGGCCGGAGCTCGGCTGTGTCGAGTATGTGGCGGCGGATTTCGTTCGTCGCGGGCACGAACGTTCGGTCCCAGACCCGCGAGACGCGATCGTAGTCCCTCGTGATGACGTGACTCACCTGCCGTCCAAGGGATGGACCCATTTCCTCCCCGACGGGGGTAAGCGATCTTCGTCAAGAAGAATCCTTCCCGTCTTTGTCACCTCCCCCGGTCGGAAGGGATGCGATATGGAGATGTGATCGTGCTCGGGGGCGTAGAGATCTAGGCCCTCCTGTGCCTCCTTCGCCGGGCAGATGCGAACGGCCGCCTCGAGCGAGTCGAAGCACGAGGGTGCTGAGAGGGCGTGAGTTATTTGTGGCGCCACCTCTCTTTCCACCCATGCGTCGTGTCGTGTTGTTCATCGCGACCAGCGCGGATGGTTTCATCGCGCGGCCGGACGGGGCCATCGACTGGTTGCCGGCCGGCGACGACAACGACTACGGATACAACGCCTTCATCAAGACCGTCGACACCATCTTGATGGGTCGGAAGACTTACGAGCAGGTGCTCACGTTTGGCCCTTTCCCCTATCCGGACAAGAGATGCTACGTGTTCAGTCGCAGGAGAACGAGCCGGAAGGACGCGACGAAGAAACCACCTTCCGTTCGATTCGTGCGCAGCGATCCTGTGGCCTTCGTCAGGCGCTTGCGCAGGCAGAAAGGCTCCGCGATCTGGTTGGTGGGCGGTGCCCGTCTCATCCAGCCTCTCCGGGAGGCCGGCCTCGTCGACGAGTACATCATCTCGATCTGTCCGGTGTTCCTCGGCTCGGGCATTCCCCTCTTCCTGAACACGGACCGTAAGCTTCCCCTCCAGCTGACCCGACATCGAATCTACAAGACCGGTGTCGTCCAGCTCACGTACGAGAAGCGGAGGCCATCGCGGTTGAGGTGATTCCCCGGACCGGGATGCTCGAAACTGCGTGCGTGGACCCGGGCGACGGCGGAGGCGGACGGCGCATGACACGGCCTCCTCCCGCGGCATGGCTTTATGAACCCAGACCGATACCGTGCCGGGGAGGCGTGGCGCTGCGAGGCGGAGCCCGAGCGGCTAAGTGTGGACGGACCTCCCCCAACTCCGCGCCCGCTCGTCGTTTCCGGCCGATGTCCGTGAGGTGGTAGGCGAATGGCCCGTCCGAGAGGAGTCACGATACTGGGTGTGCTGGTCGTCCTGGCGGCAATCGTCATCGGACTTGCAGGGATGGCAGGCGTCTTCCTGAGCTTCGCGAGCCTGCTCCCTGGAGTCAACCTCCCGGGGAGCGCCCTGATCGTGGGGGGCATCCTGTACCTCATCCTGGCGTTCATCCTACTCGTCGCCGGCGTCGGTCTCCTCGGGCTGCGCATCTGGGCGTGGTGGGTCGCGACGGTCACGGCCATCGTCGCCGCCGCATGGCAGGCGTACGGAATCTACAACGCGTTGACCGCAGTCCCCGCGGCAACGGTTCCGTGGACGTCCTGGGTGGGCCTCGTCTTCACGGTGCTGGTCGCGGTCTACCTGATCGCGGTGCACCATTCGTTCCACCGCCATGCGCGTGCGGTCACCGTCGAAGGGAGCGGAACCCGAGCGTCCTGACCCGGGATCCCGACGCCGAAAATCTTCCCATCGGGGTGCAGGCTCTCGACGGGGCCACCGCTCCCCCTGCGCTGGGCCGAGGCGAACGGCTGCGTGGAACGGATCGAAACGCGAAAGCATTCACGGCCTTCAGGATCCCACGATAGCGTGCAGAGTCTTGGGCGTTCCTTTTAGGGCTTTCGTCGGTTACCCTCCTTCGAACCGGGGGAGGGTGTGGACCCGCTACTGCTCGTTCCAGTATTGGCGGGCGCCGCTGTGGGCGTCGCCGGATTCCTCTGGTCCCGGAAACGGCAGGTGCAACAGGCTGGCATCCGTCTTGGTCAGGCCGGCGGCGATCTCGGTGGGATCGAAGGAACCCTTCGGACGTTCGCCCGCGCCGGTGACTACATTCCCGAACGGATCCGAAGACCGCTCGAGACCAAGACCGCCGAACTGGCCGAGCGGATCTTGCCGCCAATCGCCACGGTCGTTCGCCGTACCCGCGACCGTGCGATGCGGGACCGGCTGCAGGACGTTCTCCGTCGCACCGAGGAGATGCGAGGAGTCCTCACCGAGCACAACGAGGCATACGTCCATCGAAAGAGGACGGAGTACTCGACCTTGCTAGTCGACCAGCTCAAGGCCGACGATGCTCAGCAGAGGGCGATCGTCCGGGACGACGAACGCAACCTGGTGATCGCAGGTGCGGGCTCTGGCAAGACCCGTACCATTGTCGGACGGATCCGCTTCCTGCTCGAGCGGGGCGTCCCTCCGAGCGCGATCCTGGCGGTCACGTTCACGAACAAGGCCACGGAGGAGATGCAGGCGCGTCTCAAGCAGATGGCCGTGCCCCTCGCCGGCCACGGGACCGAAGGCGTCACGGTCTCGACCCTCCACGCGCTCGGCAAGCGAGTCGTCCAGGCTTCCTTCCCTGGCCCGATCAGTGTCGGAGACGACCGATGGACCGATTCGCTCGTTGCGGCGGCCCTGAGCGACGCGCGCGAAGGCCGCGACCCGCAGCTCGCCAAACTCTACATCGACGCCCTCCTCCACTTCCACCGGAACGAGGACGAGCGTGCTCCCGCCGTGGGCGGGGACCAGGCGTATCGCGCGCTTCGCGGAGAGCACGTCCGGTCCATCGGCGAGCGGATCATCGCGGACTTCCTTTTCCTGAATAACGTCCCGTACCAGTACGAGGCGAAGGCGTCGTGGGCCCAGGTCGGCGCAGGCCGCGACGCCTATCATCCGGACTTCCGGCTTGCCAACGACGACGCGTACATCGAGTACTGGGGCGTCAACCGGGCGGGCGACGTCGCACCAGGGTGGGCCACTTCGTCGGTCCGGTATACGGAGGGCATGGCGTGGAAGCGGGAGGAGTTCCGCCGCGCGGGCAAGAAGCTCCTTGAGTTTTACGATTACGAGCGCACGGAGGGGTCACTCGAAGCGGCGCTTCAAGATCGGGTGGCCGCGGCGGGGCTCGCCCTCCGGCCCATGACCTACGCGGAGTTCACGAAGGCCCTCGGAGACATGAAGTACATCGGAAGCGCGATCGAGCAGCTGCTCGTCAACTTCTTGGCCAACGCCCGCGCCCTGCGGCGCACCCCGGATGAGATCCGCCAGCGGCTCGACAAGGCGACCCCCCGCGTTCATCACTTCGGCCTCCTGGGCATCGCGATCCTCCAGCGCTACGAAGCGCGGCTCGCTGCTGAAGGGCGCATCGACTTCTCCGATATGCTCCACCGCGCGGCCGACGCACTGGAGGGAGGGACGAATCCGCTCCCGAAGTTCCAGCATGTCCTCGTCGACGAGTTCCAGGACACCTCGCCGGCCATGGCGCGGTTCCTCAAGGGTCTCTTGGCCGCCACGGGAGCCCACCTCTTCGCCGTGGGCGACGATTGGCAGGCCATCTACGGCTTCGCTGGCGGCGATCTAGACTACATCGTCAATTTCGAATCCCACTTCGGCCCCCCGTCTACGACGATGCTGAGCATCAACTACCGGTCCCCCGCCATCATCGTCGAGGCGGGTGCGGCACTCATCGCCCGCAATCCGAAGCAGATACCCAAGCAGGTCGTGGTCGCCAGCCCGGAACGGGGTCAGGTCTTCGTGCATGAGGTGCCCGACGACGATGCCGCTATCGTGAGTGCGACGATCCGTCTGATCCAGGAGGAACGCCAGCAAGGGCGACCCGAGGACATCCTAGTCCTCAGCCGGACGAACCATCTCCTCGAACCTTTGGGCGAAGCCTGCCGGCGGAACCGGATCCCGGTTGCCGACCCCCAGCGCAACGTCGCGGGAGTGCGTCTCCTGTCCGCCCACAGAGCCAAGGGGCTCGAGGCCAACGTCGTCATCGTGGCGAACGCGAGCGACCACCTTCTCGGCTTTCCTTCCAAGGTCGAGAACCCCGACGTCCTCGAGCCGGTCCGGATGAGCACGGGGAACGACGCGGCCGAGGAGCGGCGGCTGTTCTACGTCGCCCTCACGCGGGCCATGAGGCGGGTCCACCTGGTCGCTCGGAAAGGGCTCCCTTCTCCCTATCTGGCCGAGATTGAGGGGAACTCCTCCGGGGTCCCCATGGTCGACCCGAATCGCGTCCGACCCGGGGGCCGGTTCAGCGGGTCGTTCTACGTCGAACGGATCCGCCCTCTAACGGAGCGACAGGTGGCCTCCAAGATTCGACAGTCGGGCGTCCTTTCCACGAGCAGCGGCCGGTTCGCGTTCACTTCCTGGGCCTCCTCGGATCTCGAGGAAGGAGGCACTTACTGGCTCGGTGGCATCCTCAAGGACCGCCCCTATCGCGACCAGCAGCACGTGAAGCTCGACTCGGGAACGAGCATCGAGCGACGCGTTGCCGTGTCGGGAGCGAGCGATGCGGAGGCAGTACGGGAGCTGCGTCCGCGGCCGCCCACGTCTTTCCAACCTCGGGTCATGGGGCGAAGCTAGGTCAACTTGTCCGTGCCCGAGACTCGGTCCCCGCGGGCTTAGGTTGCGGCTATCCGTGTCAACCGCGCGAGGGCCTGCATCAGGGCGACGCGGGGGTCGGTCCGGTGGTCATCGTCCTTGCCGGTAATCCCGTTCCATCGCCGCGGCGAACCGCTTCCACGCGCGGGTCGTCTCCTTCTCCCGCGTAGCGCGCGGGATCTTCTTCCCCAATGCTTTAGGCCGCCGCCACCATCGGAGCTCGAGCTGCGTGCGGCCGTCCGGAAGCTCGGACAGGACGTACTCCGCGGTCACGTCGCGGTGGCTGCCGACGCTCTCCATGTGCCACCGCCGGGGCGGGCGCAGGGTTACGACGTCGCGGGCCCAGACCCAGCCCGACGGGGTCTCCTCGAGGTCCTCGAAGACCACGCGGCGGCCGGAGCGCTCGACGATCTTCCGCGAGTACGATTCCCCCTCCAGGGCCGCGTCCTCCGGGGTGTAGTCCGTGCACCAACGGAATGCGAATTCCAGCGGCACATGGAATGCAACTTGGACCCGTGCTTCGTCTCCCTTCCCCCGCCCTGATCCCCCGCCCGTCATGGACAAACCCCTCGATTCCTGCTGGTTCCGGGAATCCTCAGGGCGCCATAAGCTTTGGCGCAATCCGTCCGCTCGTCAGATGAGGCTCCGAGAATTCGGACCGCCGAAATCGGAGTCCGTCCCTCGATGGGACTACGAGGGACGCGGGAGATCGTCCATCGCCCAGGGCGGGGAGAGTCAGCATGCCGCTCGCCATGGACACGCACAACAAGGTCGAAGTATTGACGAAGGGGGCCCACGGACTCCTCGCGGAGTTCCTGGACGCGGTCTGAACCGACCGGACCTCCCTGAGGTGCGGTCTTTATCTGGTGTTTTCGGATACCCTAAGCTGCATCAAGGGGAGGCGTAGGTCGGGTGGACGAGAAGCTAGCGGGAGAACTCCAGGGCCAGGTTCGGGGAGAAGTCATCATCGGGAGCGACAAGCGCTACGATGAGGCGCGCAAGGTGTACAACGCGATGATCGACCGGCGGCCGGCGGTCATCGTGCGTTGCACGGGCGTCGCCGACGTGATTGCGGCCGTCAAGGCGGCCCATGCGGCCCACCTGAACATCTCGGTTCGAGGTGGCAGCCACAGCGTGCCCGGCTTCGGGACCGCGGACGGCGCGATGGTCCTCGACCTCGGACGGATGAAGGGCGTCCGCGTGGACCCCAAGTCGAAGACCGCGTGGGCCGAGGGCGGCTGCACGTGGGGCGACTTCAACCACGCGACCCATGCGTTCGGCCTCGCGACGACGGGCGGGATCATCTCCACCACGGGCATCGCCGGGCTCACCCTGGGCGGCGGCATCGGCTACCTCACCCGGGGCTTCGGCCTGTCCCTCGACAATCTAATCGCCGCGGATGTCGTCCTCGCGGACGGCTCCTTCGTCACGGCGAGCCCGCACTCCCACCCGGACCTGTTCTGGGCTCTCCGGGGCGGGGGCGGGAACTTCGGCGTCGTGACGAACTTCCAGTTCCGTCTGCACCCGGTCGACATGATCGTCGGCGGGGTCACGTTCTTCGAGAAGGAGGACGCGCCGGACGTGATCCGGGCGTACGACGCGTACATCACGAAGGCGCCACGGCAGCTCGGTGCGTTCTTCGCGTGGCAGATCGCGCCGCCCCTGCCCTTCATCCCCGCGGACCGACACGGCGACCCGCTGTGCGCGATCGTCGCATGCTGGACCGGGCCCGCGGACAAGGCGAAGAAGGCTCTCGCCCCGCTGCTCGACTCGGCCAAGATCGTCGCGCAGATGCTCGGGCCGATGCCTTACCCCGCGCTGAACGGCGCCTTCGACGGGCTCGTGCCGCCGGGCCTGCAGCACTACTGGAAGACCGCCTTCGTGAAGGAACTCCCGGACGGGGCGATCGCCGCCCACATGGCCCATGGTCCCAAGCTGCCCGCGGTCAACTCGACGGTGCACATCTACCCGATCAACGGCGCCGTGCACGACGTGAAGCCGGATGCGACCGCCTTCGGCCATCGGGACGCGAAGTACGCCACGGTCATCGCAGGCATGTGGCCCGACCCCGCCCAGAACGAGGCGAACATCCGCTGGGTGCGGGACTATTACAAGGCGATCGAGCCCTACTCGGAGAAGGGAGGCTACATCAACTTCGCGTCGGAGGACGACAAGGACAAGGCGTCGGTCAACTTCGGCCGCAGCTACCCGCGCCTCCGGAAGATCAAGGCGAAGTACGACAAGGGCAACGTCTTCCGGTTCAACCAGAACGTCCCTCCGGCGGCGTGAGGCTACTTCGGCTTCACGCGGTTCAGGTAGATCCCCGCGAGGACCGCGGCCGCCCCGAGGACCAAGGTCACCGTCAGGTGCTCCCCGAGCAGCAGGATGCCCATCCCGGACGCCAGGACCGGAACCGTGAGCTGGACGACCCCTCCCTGGGACGCGCGGATCCGCCGCAGGGTCGCGTTCCACAGGATGTAGCTCAGGGCCGTGCTGATCATGCCCATGAACAGGGCGAGCCCCAGCCCGTCCCATGTGAACGCGATCGAGAGGGCGTCCGGGGCCGTGACCCAGAGGATCGGAGCCACGGCCAGGGAGAACGCGCCGACGACGAGGAACGTGGAGAACGTGTATCCCTGGGAATCGGGCGCGCCTCGGCCGTGGACGGAGTAGAGGCCCCATGAGGTCCCCGTGGCGGCCATCAGGGCCACCCCGGGAAGGGTCACATCCCGGATCCCGCCGAAGGTGATGATCCCGACCCCGAGGACGGCGAGGGCGGGTCCCGCAACGGCCCGCGGCGTCGGCCGGTCTCCATCGTGCGCAACGCCAAAGAGGGCCATCGTCAACACGACGAACGCGTAGAACACGAGGGTGCCCGCCGCGGCGGGGATGAAGGCGTAGCCGAAGGAGATCGCGAACGCATAGGCGCCGAGGTAGACGCCTCCGAGGAGGTCGCGGCGGGAGCCGACCCGGAGCGCTCTCCCGCCCGGCACGGCCGCCCTCACGAGGAGGAGCATTGCGAACCCGCTCGCGAAGCGCACCGTGGTCAGGAGGTAGGGCGTCGCGAGGCCTCCAACGATCAGGTGGCGGGTGATCACGCTGTTCCCCGCGAAGCAGAGCATGATGAACGCGATCGCGAGCGGGATCTCCCACCGTTGGGCTGCCTGCCTGGGCGCCGCGGGCATTCGGCGCCCCGAATCGTGCCGAGCGGATAAGGGTGCGGAGGCCGCACGGGGACGGGGGCTCCGCGCACTCGCCCTACCGCGGGTATTAAGTGCGGCGACTCGCTAGGTAGACCCGGAGAGGATCTCAGGCGGTCCATGGAGCATGGGGATGCCTGGCGCAACGGACTCTCGGTCCACGGCCGAGGAGGAACGCGTCTGCCCGGAGTGCGGCAGCTCTCACCTCGTCCGGGACTACGACCGCGGTGAAGTGGTCTGCGTTGCCTGCGGCCTCGTCCTCACCGATCGCGCGATCGACCAGGGTCCTGAATGGGTCGCTTACTCCATGGAAGAGGCGGAGCGGCTCGCGCGCACGGGACCGCCGCGGAAAGCCCTGACGGGGGCATCGGGCCTGACGACCATCGTCCCGTACCCGACCCGGGACATCCGGGGCCACCAGATCCCGGAGCAGGCCCGGAAGATGTTCTACCGCCTGCGGAGGCTCCAAGTGACCTCCGCACAGTATGCGCGCGGGGAACGGAGCTCTGCGGCGATGGCACGCGCGCTGGACCGGATCGTCTCCCAACTGGGCCTCCCGGATTCCGTGAAGGATGAGGCGGGCCTCATCTGCCGGAGGGCGATTGAGAGCGGGGTCATGCGGGGTCGCTCCATGTCGGCCGTGGTTGCCGCTGCCGTGTACGCGGCCTGCCGTGTCGACGGTGTCCCGCGCACCTTGGGCGAGATCGAGCGCGTGACGGGGATCGAGAGGAAGACGATCGCCCGGCACTATCGGGACCTCGTCCGGGCCCGGGCCGTCCGGTCCGTGCCGCTCCCGCGCCCTCAGGACTACGTAGGCCGCTTCTGCGCCGAACTCAAGCTGAGTAGTCGGACGCAGCTCGAGACCATGCGCATCCTCAAGGATTGGGACCGGACCGGGATCTCGAGGTCCTTGTCGCCCGTCGGGACGGCCGCGACGGCGATCTACCTGGCGGCCGGGTCCTGCGGCGAGCGCAGGCGCCAGAACGAAATCGCCAAGGTCAGCGGCGTGACGGAGGTGACGCTCCGGAGTCGCTTGGCCATCGCGAGGGGCTCCACGAAGCGGTTCGCCGGGGCTAGCGGACATGCGCCGAACCCCCGCATGTGGGCGCCTCTCTCCCTGTGAACGAGGCGGAATGCCGCATCGTCATCTCCTCATCATGCAGGCGGCCTTCCTCCTTCGAGGGCCACCCGCGCGGGACGGCGACGGCACCGACCTGAGCGGTCGGTGCCTCGGAAAGACCGTTGCGCGGCTGACCCAACTATATAAGGCTCCATTTGGCTTCCCTCCCAGCCGAGCGCCCTGGCGCGGACGCTTTCGACCCTCGGCGGTGCTTCCTTGGCCAAATACCGGATCGAGAACGTCGTCGCATCGACCTCCCTCGGGGAGGAGCTCGACCTCAAGGCGATCGCTCACGTCCTTGGCGGGGCGGAGTACGAGCCGGAACAGTTCCCCGGCCTCATCTACCGCATCAAGGACCCGAAGACCGCGACCCTGCTCTTCCGCAGCGGCAAGGTCGTGTGCACCGGGGCGAAGAGCCTCGAGCACGTGAAGATCGCGATCGACCTCGTGTCGAAGCAGATCCAGGCCGCGGGCATAACCGTGAAGAAGAACCCGGAGATCGAGGTCCAGAACATCGTCGCCACGTCGGACCTCGGCGCGCAGATCGACTTGAACGCGGTCGCGATCACTCTGGGCCTCGGTCAGGTCGAGTCCGAACCCGGAGCAGTTCCCCGGCCTCGTCTACCGCATCGAGAAGCCCGCGGTCGTCCTTCTCCTATTCGGCAGCGGGAAGCTCGTCTGCACGGGCGCCCGCAAGCCCTCCGATGTGGACGAGGCCGTCGAGAAGGTCACGGCCGAGTTCCGGGCCAACGGGCTCCTGCACTGAGCCATGTTACGGATGCGGGGATGCAGGAAGGCGTCCCTTGCTTCGCATGCGAAGCCCTTATAACGCAGGGGACCGTGGCACCGCGCGTATGGCGAAGGCCGAGGTAACCGGAACGGTCGTGGCGTTCCGCCAGAGCAAATTCAAGCAGGACAGCTACCAGACCGTCGTGGACCTCGCCCAGCCGGATCAGGCGGAGAAGCTCCTCGGAGCCCGGGTCGTCTGGGCCCGCGCGGACGGCCTCAAGATCCTGGGCCGCGTCGTCGCACGCCACGGCCGGAGAGGAGCGGTCCGGGTCCGGTGGGACCGCGGATTCCCGTCCCAGGCGTTGGGCACCCAGGTCAAGTTCGTCCCGTGACGGGACGAGATCGCCGACCGGCTCGCAGGTCGCCTTGCGCCTGCATCTCGCGTTCGTCCCGAATCCATCGTGGCTTCAGCTTTATGTCTTTGAGCGCTTCTCC
The DNA here is from genome assembly GCA_963768855.1 of uncultured Thermoplasmata archaeon. Taxonomy (GTDB): domain Archaea; phylum Thermoplasmatota; class Thermoplasmata; order RBG-16-68-12; family RBG-16-68-12; genus RBG-16-68-12. The sequence goes on along the minus strand of CAVYJM010000024.1, from coordinate 977 downwards.
GGCGGTGGAGAGGCGGTCCAACGGGAGCGCCTCACGGGAGAGAGGACGGTGAAGGAAACTTCGAAAGGCACGGGAGGGGGACTGCCGCCGGGCCAGAAGGCGCACCTCGCCTCCCTCGTTTCGTACCAGGAGGGCTCGGTGGTGAGCCGCACGCTCCTCGAGGACAAGGCCGGCACGGTCACCCTGTTCGCCTTCGACGCGGGCCAGGGGCTGAGCGAGCACACGGCTCCCTACGACGCCCTGCTGCAGCTCCTCGAGGGCGAGGCAGAGGTCACGGTCGCGGTTTTGTTTTATCGGCCTCAGCCTTTTTGATCTCATCGGTAATCATATGACTATCTCCTTATCAGAAGTTTCATTCCAATGCTTGAAATTCCTCAATACAGTTCTTGACGACACGAACGAGCAATTTCAAAATAACATAAAAAGGTATAAATAAGCTGCGACACAAGTCTGCCTTGCTACCTACAAACCCACCTAACTCAAGACAAGTTAATACAGTAAGTTTCTCAGCGAGAAAGAGAATAACAAACATTACTATAATAAAAGTTACTATCATATACTTTTCCCTTCACTATGAGGAAGATAGACAGTCTCCACACATTTTCCTGTATCACCATCATATGCCTCCATTATGCGGTCTTCTCCCCAAGGATCCCAACTCTCAGTCTCCAGACATTTCAAAGCTTGATCACTATTAAGAAAGGCACCAAGAACGATATGATCATTATAAGCACCTGTTATTGCAACATAGATAAGTGTCATTGATTCCCTCTCCACCTATAATATACTCTTATTTTCTAAAAAACAAACTTCAATAGCTATCTTTGTGCCTGCGAAAATCTGTGGTAGAACCAGCAATAAAGATGGTCCCACAAAGCAGCCCGGATCCATTGCTCATTCTTGTTTAACTTGAATCCACTAATGAATGGAGATCTCATTGTTTGATTCAGTCCGTAAAGTAGTCAACTCGTCAAAGT
>CAVYJM010000023.1:0-6562 GCA_963768855.1 uncultured Thermoplasmata archaeon | reverse complement strand
GTGCCGTACTTTGTGCTCGCCATCTTTCTGCAAATCCTCGTTTCGGTTCTCTTGCCCACCTGGCCCATTTACGGAATCTACGACGCGAACGTGCTCAGTCCGAGCACAAGTCCCTGGGCGTTCTCAATCTTCGAGGGGGGATCGCAACTCTATCCGCAGCCCACCCACATGCTCGTCATCGACGCCGCCATCCATGGCGACTGGCGGATCTTCTGGGATGCGCTGGCCCATCTCATCCTCCCGATTGTCACCTTGGCCTTTGGAGTCCTGGGGGTCATCCTCAGGATGATCCGGTCTGGCATGGTGGATTCCATGAACCAAGACTACGTGCGGACGGCCTGGGCGAAGGGGTTGCCCAAACGCGTCGTCATCGCGAGGCACGTCCGACGAAACGCGCTCCTTCCTGCGACGACCGTCATCGGTCTGCTGTTTGCGTACCTCCTCGGCGGCGTCGTGCTCGTCGAGGACGTCTTCGCGTGGAGCGGCCTGGGACGCTGGGCGACAGCGGCCATGCTTCGTTCCGACAGCGGGGGCGTCATGGGCTCCACTCTCATCTTCGCGCTCGCCCTCGTCTTCACAAACCTAGTGGTCGACATCATCTATGCGCGGCTGGACCCGCGCATTACACTGTGAGGGTGGGAATGGCGGCCGTGGATCTGGGCAGCTTGCGGGAGGCGCGACGGGAGACGGGTTCCCTCCGTCGCAGAGTCAGCGAGTACGCCCTCACGTTCCGCCTGTTCCTCCGGAGCCCGCTGGCAGCCACCGGACTTGTGATCCTCCTGGTGTACGTCGCCGACGTAGTGTACGTTCAGTTCTTCATGGCCAACCCGGACCTGTTGTCGACGAACCTCAACGCGACCATCCCGTTGGCCCCTTTCTGGTGGCCCGGCGGCACCTCTGCAGGTGGCTGGATGGGCACGAGCTATCCGGGAATCGACCTGACATCCGGGATCCTGAAAGCCATCCGGACGGACCTGATCTACTCGACTCTCGTCGTGATTGTCGGAGCCCTGATCGGGAGCCTGATCGGCCTCTATGCGGGGTATCGAGGGGGCCTGTTTGACGAGGCCCTCATGCGTGCGACCGACGTCACCTACTCCATCCCCTTCCTCATCTTCGCCATGGCGGTGGGTTTTGCTTTTTACCAGCGGACCTTCCTAACCGTCAACATCGTCCTCCTGATCCTCTGGTGGCCGCCCTACGCGCGCCTCGTGCGAGCGCAGACCCTTTCCGTGAAGGAAATGAAATTCGTGGAGGCGGCCAAGATCGCCGGGGCATCGGACGCGCGCATCATGATGCGGCACGTCCTCCCGAACACCCTGGCGCCCGTCTTTGTCCAGGTCTCACTCGATCTGGGCGTCGTCGCGCAGGTTTTCGCGGCTTTGAATTTCATCGGATTCAATTCCGGGAATCCCTTGCTTCCTGAGCTGGGCAATCTCATCCAGAAGGGGTGGAGCGGTGGCTTTCTCAGCTATCCGTGGACCGTTGTCCTCCCCAGTCTTGCGCTCTTGATCTTCACCATTGCCGTCAACCTCGTGGGTGACGGCCTCCGCGATGTGATGGACCCGCGGCTCCGAAGGTAATCTCATGAAACCGCTCCTCGCCGTCCGCGGACTGAAGACCGAGTTCGCGACCACCCACGGCACCGTCCGCGCGGTCGACGGCGTGGACCTGGAAATCGGGGAAGGCGAGGTGGTCGGGCTCGTGGGGGAAAGCGGATGCGGGAAGTCCGTCACGGCGCTGTCCGTCATGTACCTCATCCCCCAGCCGCCGGGCCGGATCGCGGACGGCGAGATCTGGTTCAAGGACGTGGACCTCCTCGCGGGGGGTACCGACGAGGTCGTGGTCAAGAAGAGGCGTAAGGGTCGCCTGAAGCTCGTTCGTCGCGACGCCCTCATCGACCGACACCAGGCCCGGATGAGCAAGATCCGAGGCCGGGAAATCTCCATGATCTTCCAGGAACCCATGTCGTCCTTGAACCCCGTCCTCTCGGTGGGCTATCAGGTTGCGGAGGTTCTCCTCTACCAGCGGCGGAGGCAGATCTGCGACGGCATCCTCTCCCGCAAGGAGCTGGGGCCTGAGAATCTCAAGCGGTTCGAACAAATGGTGGCCACGGTGGATCCCACGGACCGCGAGCACCGCCTGGCGGAGTTCTGCGTGGAGAGCGGCTTGTCCGCGGACAAGGTCTCCGCGATCGCCAACGATTCGAAGCGCTCGATGAAGGAGAAACTCGAGGCGATCCGAACGCTCGGGGAACGCCGGCGCGTGGGGAGCCGGTGGTTCATCAACCTGATGAAGCGGCTCGACATCCTCGAGACGGAGCGCGCGACTCGCGAGTGGCAAGCGCTCTCCCACACGACGCTCGCGAAGAACGCGATGCAGGCGTTCGACCCGTACCGCAACCCGAGGGCCTCGGGCCTGCCGCCCCTCGCCAAAGTGTCCTTGCAGGCGGACGCCGTCCGTTTGGCATTCCGGGTGCCACCCACGGAGGAGCACCGGTCGCTCGTGGAGGACATCGTGAGGGACGTGGCCCAGGAGCCGGAGGGGGCGGCCTTCCGACTCGTGCGGAAGGTGTCCCTCGCCGCAGAGGGCATCGACCTGACCTTCGCCGAGGGAGAGGCCACGAGCTTCATGCACGAAACGGAGTACCGATCCCAGAGCCTCCTGTACCGTCTCCTCATGTTCATTCCCCTCCTGCGAGCCCGACTCATGAAGCCCCTGGAAGAGGAGGCCCGGCGGCAGGTTCTGGACCTGCTCAAGCTCGTGCGCATCCCGGAGCCCAGCAAGATGTACCGCGAGTACCCCCACGAACTGAGTGGCGGGATGCAGCAGCGGGTGATGATCGCCATGGCCCTGGCTTGCGACCCCGCCCTCATGATCGCGGACGAGCCGACGACGTCCCTGGACGTGACGACCCAGGTGCAGATCCTGAAGCTCATCCGAGACCTCCGCGCGAGGGTCAACTCCGCCATCCTGTACATCACCCACGACCTCGCCGTGATCGCGGAACTGTGCGATCGCGTGGCCGTGATGTATGCGGGCAAGATTGTCGAGGACGCGCCGGTGAACGAGCTGTTCGCGCACCCCCTTCACCCGTACACCCAGGGTCTCCTCGAATCCATCGTCTCCATGGACTCGTTGAAGGTCGAGGTGGGCGCCCACCTCCCGACGATCCCGGGGACCGTGCCCGACCTGATCGACCCGCCGAAGGGCTGCCGCTTCCATCCCCGCTGCAAGTACGCGTTCGAACGATGCAAAATCGAGGATCCCCAGCTCCTCGGCCGGGGCAGCGTCCACAAGGTGGCGTGTCATCTCTACGATGAAGGAGGATCGCGTGGTCCCGATGCGTGACGTTCAGGAAGAGGTGCTGATCGCTGCGGAAGGGCTGCGAAAGCACTTCCCCGTCCGGGGAGGCTTCCTCCAGCGGGAGACGGCTCGCGTCCGGGCGGTGGATGGCGTCAACCTGGCGATTCACCAGGGCGAGACCCTGGCCCTCGTCGGGGAGAGCGGTTGCGGCAAGACGACGCTCGGCCGGCTCCTCCTCCGGGTGATCGAGCCCACCGAGGGGGACGTGTTCTATGATGTTCCGGGGGACGAGTACCTCCGGTACAGAGACGGTCGACGACGATTCAGGGAAACGGGGTCCGGCCCGCCGTCCGAGGACTTCGAACAAAAGTATGCCATCACGAGGAGGGACCGCCTCACGGAGGCCGGGCATCTTCGACGGTCGCTTCTGCTTGCGCTGGCGGCGGCGACACTCGCCTCCCTCGTGGTCCCTTCCCTTCTCATGGCCGTCGCGGGATTGCCCTTCGACGATCTCTGGGCGGTCATCGGTTTCGGGATCCTCGTAGGAGTCCTCGCGGGGATCGTAGGTTCATTCCTCCTGACCGCGAGCATGGCGCGCTTTCCCGCCATCCTCGCAGGGATTGCTCTCGTGATGGTGAATGTGGACACGGTCCTTGCGCAGTGGATCGGTTCCGGTCTCGTTGGGGGAGGCCCGTTCGATGCGGGGACCGCCTATGTAGCCGCGTGGGAGGCGGGGAGCGTCGGAATGATCCTCGCCATCCTCCTGGCTCCCATCGCTGCGGACGCGTGCGCCCGGGTCTTCCTCAGGTACGTGCGACGCGCGGCGCGATCCACCCATCACCGACTCCGGACCATCCGCCGGGACATGCAGTCCGTCTTCCAAGATCCGTTCACCTCCCTCGACCCGCGAATGCTCGTGAAGGACATCGTCATGGAACCCATCCTGGTCAACCGGCTCATGGCACGAGCGGAGGCCGAAGAACGGGCGGCGGCCCTCCTTCAGGAAGTCGGGCTCCGGCCGGATTACCTGTATCGCTTTCCCCACGAATTCTCGGGAGGGCAGAGACAGCGGATCGCGGTGGCCCGGGCCTTGGCGCCCAGCCCCAAGTTCCTCCTCCTGGACGAGCCCACGTCGGCCCTGGACGTGTCCGTCCAGGCCCAGATCCTCAACCTCCTGAAGGACATCCAGCAGCAACAGGGGTTGACGTATCTGCTGATCACCCACAACCTCAGCGTCGTCAAGCAGATGGCGGACCGCGTCGCCGTCATGTACCTGGGGAAGATCGCCGAGCAGGCGGCGACCGCCGAGCTGTTCGAATCGCCCCTCCATCCCTATACGAGAGCCTTGCTCTCGGCGGTGCCCGTTCCCGACCCGAGGCGGAGGCGGGACCGGATCATCCTCCCGGGAGATGTCCCGAGCCCCATGGACCCGCCGTCGGGATGCCGCTTCCACACCCGATGCCCCGCGGTGCTCCCCGTGTGCGGCTGGGGTCCGAAGGACATGGCCCCCCTGGCGAGGCATCTCTTCGACGCCTCGAGCAACCCGAAGGCCGCGGGGCTGCCGCCGCTGGAGGAGGTGTCCATCAAAGGACAGAGGCTCCGCCTCCTCTTCGGGAAAGCGCAGCCGACGGACGGCGAGCGGAAGCTGGTGGAGGCCCTCGTGAAGCGAGCAGCAGGGAGACGGCCCCTACAAGATCATGTTCCAAGCGGTGCGCCGAGTGTCCCTCAGCGATTCCTCGATCGACCTGGAGTTCCTTCCCCCGCGCGAACCGGAGATGATCGAGGTGACCCCACGACACGAATGCGCCTGTTTCCTCTTCCCGACGGGCGTGAAGGGCGAGTCCGTCTGGGGGCCCGAAGGTCCGCCCGGTGACGTGGAGATTGGGCCGCATCCCTCTTCCGTCGGTGGACGTGGCGGGAGGATAGGGGCTCAGACGATCCGACGATGGTGACGGAGAATCTCGACCACCTCGGGAACCGGGAGCTCCGGCGACGTGTTCCCGTCCCGGCCGACGACGGTCTCCGCGGTGAACAGGGAGTCCACGATGGCCTCCTCGGTCGCTTCGACGGCCGCCAGGAAGAGCGGATTCATCCTCCCATCGGGGAGACGCTTCTCCGTGAGCACGCCTTCCGGGGCGTCCTGGGGCACCCGGCTCGAGGTCGAGAAGGCCAGCGAGATGTCCCCGCTGCCGTTCCCGCTGAAGGATCCGAGGCGCGCAAGGCCGTGGAACGACCGCCGGGCCAGGCGCCCGAGCTGACGCGAGGACAGGGGCGCGTCCGTGGCCAGGATCATGACGATCGAGCCGGCGCCGCCGGGAGGGAGCGCGGCCTTGGCCCTCTCCCTCGCGATGAGTTCGCGCCCGACGGGGATGCCCGCGATCACGAGGTGCTCCCGCCACCCGAAGTTGGACACCACGAGGGCGCCCACGGTGTATCCTCCGTCGTCGGCGCCGACCCGACGGCTCGCGGAGCCCACGCCGCCCTTGTACTGGCAGCAGGTCATGCCCGTCCCCGCGCCGACGACGCCCAGGTGGACGTCGTCGCTCGCGCCGCGGAGGGCTTCGCGCACATGGTGCGGCTTCACGTGGAGTCCCCGTGCGTCGTTCAGGAAGGAGTCATCGCACTCGGAGACCGTGGGGATGAACGCATCGGCTTCCGGGTTCGCTTCCATCGTCGCCTCGATGAGACCGATGGCCGCATTCCCCACGCACAAGGTGTTCGTGAGGGCGATGGGCGTCTCGATGAGACCGAACTCCCGCATGATGACCGCGGAGGTGAGTTCGCCGCAGCCGTTGATCGTGTCCCACATGGCCTTGGGGCGATCCTTCAACAAGTTGCCACGGTGGGGGACGATGACCGTCACGCCCGTGCGGACCGGTCCCTGTCCGGGGACGAGCTTTCCCTCGCCGGAGATGAGCGTCACGTGGCCGACGCGGACCTCGCCCACGTCCGCGATCGTGTTCCGGGGTCCAGTCTCGAGGACGCCGAGGCGAAGTCCGAAGGTGCGGCAGCGCGGTCGCATGAGGTGTCTCTCCTCCGCGGGAACGGCGACACCGGGATGCGGCTTATAGGTACCGTCGCGGGCTCCACCGAAAAGTCCATCGCGTCTCGCGTCCTCGCGGCCCTCCATGTCGGGGGACGCGAATCTCGTTCTCGTCGGAGGCAAGATCTTCACCGCATCGAAGGAGAAGCCGTGGGCCAAGGCGCTCGCGGTCCGCGGCGATCGCATCGTCGCCGTGGGGACGGATGCGCACAC
>CAVYJM010000022.1:0-19786 GCA_963768855.1 uncultured Thermoplasmata archaeon | reverse complement strand
GTGTAACCCTATTCGTTCGGTTACGGTGCTTGCTCCACGTCGGCCGGGAGGGCGGATCCCGGGGCGCGGCCTCCTTCCTCCAGCGAATCGCGGCCACCACGGAGACGCCCAGGTACCCGGAGGCCAGGAAGAGGAAGAGGTCGCCCTCCCCGAGGGCGCTCACGCTCGCCTTCACCAGGAAGGCCCAGAGGCCCCACACCAGGAAACTGCCGAGGCTGAGGACCACGGCCAGGCGGCGAGGGACACGCCCACGTCCCGGCTCCGCGGTGAGGAGCAGGACGCACGCGACCGTCATCGCGATCCCCAGGATCTGGAGCGCCCCCAGCGTCTCCCCGAGGAAGAGGACGCTCAGGACCACGGTCAGCACCGGCGCGGCCGCGGAGATCGTGCCGACGAGGCCGACGCTCCCGAGTCGCATCCCCGCGAAGAAGGTCAGGTACCCCACCGCGCCCAGGATCCCCGCAGAGACCGCGGCGAGGACGAGGCGTGCGTCGGCGGTCCCGGGCCCGCGCGGGGACAGGAGCCCTGCCACGCCGAAGGCGATCCCCTCGGTCAGGATGGCGCCCAGCCACATGACCCACGGACCGAGGCGGTCCGCGCTCGGCTTCGCGGCGAGGACGCTGAAGCCGTTGAGGACCGCGGCCGCCAGGGCCAGTCCCAGCCACTCGAGCGCCATGGTGGCCCGGGGAGCGGGACCGGACGCATCAGGATTGCGAACGGCCTGTGATGCACGCTGGTCGAAGGTACGGACGACTGGATTATATCCTCCTCCGAAACTCACCGGGGTGCCGCGGAAGACGGAAGGAGGAATCCCCGTGCCCGGAATCTACGATTACCTCGAGAACCGGAACGGCGTGATGTACGTGGACGGGATCAGCTCGGTCGACCTCGCCTCCCGCTTCGGCACGCCGCTCTACGTGTACTCCGCCCGGAGGATCCAGGACAACTATCGCCGGATCCACGGAGCCTTCGCCGCGCGGAGGAAGAACTTCCGGGCGAACTACGCGGTGAAGGCGAACAACAACCTGTCCGTCCTGGACCTCCTGCGGCGGGAGGGCGCGGGGGCGGACTGCGCGAGCCCCGCGGAGATCCTGCTCGCGAAGACCGCGGGATTCCCGGGGGACCGCCTCCTCTACTCCGGGAACTACAACTCGGACGAGGAGCTGCGGTACGGGCTCGAGTCCGGCGCGGAGATCAACCTGGACGACGGTCCCCTCCTCGAACGCCTCCTGAAGTTCGGCAAACCGCGCGCCCTCTGCTTCCGGATCAACCCGGGCTTCGGCAAGGGGAAGTTCCCCGGGGTCGTGACCGCCGGACCGGACGCGAAGTTCGGGATGCGGGAGCGAGAGGCCCTGAAGGCGTATCGCCTCGCGAAGGAGGCAGGCATCGAACGCCTCGGCGTGCACATGATGGCCGGGTCGAACGTCCTCGAGACGCCTTATTGGGCCGCGATCACGGACCGCCTCACAGGCATCGCGGCGAGGATCGCGAAGGCGCTCCACATCGAGCTCGACTTCATCGATCTCGGCGGAGGGTTCGGCACCCCGGACAAGATCAGCCAGAAAGGCCTCCCCGTCCAGGAGCTCGCCAAGAAGGTCGTGGACGCGTACGAGCACAAGCTTGCGAGCAACCCCGAAATCGGCGATCCGACGCTCGTGATCGAGCCGGGTCGCTACCTCGTCGGGGACGCAGGGGTCCTGCTCGCCTCGGTCACGCACGTGAAGACGTCCGCGAAGCGCTTCGTCGGCTGCGATGCGGGGATGAACACGCTCCTGCGTCCCGCCCTCTACGGGGCCTACCACGAGATCCTCCCGGCGAACAAGCTCGATGCGAGGCGGAGTGTCCGGGTGAACGTGACCGGCCAGATATGCGAGAACACGGACATCCAGGGGAAGGACCGGAGGCTCCCCGCCCTGGAGCGGGGAGACCTGCTCGCGTTCCTGAACTGCGGCGCGTACGGGTTCACGATGTCGAGCCACTACAACACCCGACCGTTGCCCGCGGAAGTCCTCATCGCAGACGGCCAGGCGCGCCTCGTGCGGGAGCGGGAGACGCTGCAGGATCTGCTGCGGGGCCAGCTCGTTCCGCAAGTCGCCCGGTGAGTCACCAGTTGGCCGGCACCTTCTCCACGGCCATCCCCACGCCCCGCACGGGGCTGTTGATCCCGTCCTTGTAGGTCAGCCCTCCCTCGAACGGCTGCGTGACCATGGACGTGTAGCCGTCGAGGTCCGTGAACTTCACGTTCCCGACGGAGGACGCCACGCACAGCCCCGCCGCCGTGCCCAGCTTCCCCTCGACCATGCAGCCGACCATCGCCTCGATGCCGTACGCCTGCGCGGTGATCAGCGTCTTCAACGCGTTCCGGATGCCGCCACTCTTGGTCAGCTTCACGTTCACGAAGTCCGCGGCCTCGCGGCGCACCGCCTCGATGACGTCCCCCGGCGAAGAGATGCTCTCGTCCAACATCACGGGAACGTTCGACGACTTCCGCAGGGCGCGGAGGTCCTCGAGGGCATTGCGGCCGAGGGGCTGCTCGAAGAACAACGCGCCGCACTCCAGCAGGACCGAGCACAGGCGAAGCGCGTCCCGCAGGGAGTATCCCTGGTTCGCGTCGACGTAGAAGCGCTCGCTCTGGAGGTGCTCCGAGACGGCCCGCACCCTTCGGATGTCCTCCTCGAGGTTCCCGCCGACCTTGACCTTGATGATCTGACACTTCTCGGCCTGCAACTCCTTGAGTTGCCGCAGGCTGTCCTCCACGGTGCCCAGGCCGATCGTGAGGCTCGTCGGAAGATCGGCGAAGCGGCCGCCGAGCATCTGGATCACGTGGAGACCCCAGGCCTTCCCGAGGAGATCGTGGGCGGCGATGTCGATCGCGCTCTTCGCCGTCGGGCTCGCGTGGATCGCCGAATGCACGGCGGATGCGAACTCCTCCAGGCCGCCGAAGGTCCGCCCCGCCAGGGCGCTCAGGATGAACTTCGCGGTGGCCGCGACCGCCTCCGGAGATTCGCCCGTGATCTGCGGGATCGTGGAGCCCTCCCCGAATCCCGTGTGTTCCTCGGATTCGAGCTCCACGATCGTCCCCATGTAGTCGCGCTGGGTGCCGAGAGAGATCACGAACGGGTGGCGGAGCGGGATGCTCAGGAGGTGCACCTTGGCCGACGCGAGACGCACGTCACCGATCCTCGCGTCGAGTTTCACGGAGTCGCTCTTCAGGATCACGGGCGACCGCCTCGCCTTCGCCCTTGGGATGCGGCTCGCGAGCTTAAGAGATTCTCTGCCGCGCGGAGAGCGGCGACTCCTCGGCGGAGATGGCCAACGATATGCGCGACACGCCGACCGGGTCCCGCCGAAAAATCAGGAGGGCGAGACGCAGACGATTCACGCGGATGCGGTTCGAGAAGAGTTCTAAGAAACGGGTATATAGCGGTCCTGCGGTCCCGCGGGGGAAGGGAGGGGGGTATACAATGCTTAAGCGAACGAAGATTATCGTTGTGTCCGTCGTTGTCATTTTGGTGGTTGCCGGGATCGCGGCGTATTTCCTCTTGTCGACTCCACCGCCGGCCCAACGCACGCTCGTGTACTACTCGCAATATGATATCTCGACCTTGGACCCGGCCGACGCGTACGACTCCGGATCGTTCATCCCGATCCAGAACTCGTACGACACGCTCCTCAGCTATCCGCTGACCACGATCAACGAGTTCGCTCCCGGCCCTCGCCCTCCAGATCCCGACCGTCGCTAACGGCGGGATCTCCGCGGACGGACTGACGTACACCTTCCACCTGCGGCAGAACGTGAAGTTTAGCAACGGCGACCCCTTCACCGCGGACGACGTCGTCTACTCGTTCCAGCGGGTCCTCCGGATCAACTCACCCTCGTCCGGCGTGGCATGGATCGACAGCCAGGACCTCAACGTGTCGAGCATCACGAAGGTGGACACGTACACGGTCCAGTTCAAGCTGACCCACGTCTTCAACCCCTTCCTTCAGACCCTCGCGACAGCCGAACCGAACGCGATTGTCGACAAGAAGGCGGTGGAGGCGAACGGTGGCATCGTGGATGGCCAGGACAACGCGTGGATGACGAACAACACGGTGGGCACGGGCCCGTACATGGTCCAGTCTTGGACCAAGGCGCAGCAGATTGTCTTGGTCCGGAACCCGAATTATTGGGGCAACACGAGTGGGGCGCGGTACGACAAGGTCGTCATGCTCCTGAACCAGGCACCCTCGACCGCCATCTCGGCGGCGAGGAGCGGGGACGCGACGATCGCGGACATCCCGTTCACCCAGGCGGCCTCCCTGGCCAACGCGACGAACGTCCAGCTCAAGGTGACCCCGGTCCCCAGGACGTACATGGTCGGGTTCGACATCAACTCGACCCACACGTTCATGGCCAACGCGAGCGTGCGGCAGGCCCTCAGCTGGGCCTTCCCGTACGACCAGGTCATCGCGAACGCGTTCCAGGGCTACGCCACTCCGTTGAACGGGCCGGTTCCAGTGCAGATCTACCTCGGCCAAGATTCGATGCCCACGAAGTACTACAGCTATAACCTGACGAAGGCGGCGGCGATTCTGGATGCCGCAGGCTTCACGAAAGGCGGAAATGGCCTGCGGTTCGGAGGCGCGGCCGTGTCGTTCTATGCGATTTCCTCCATCGCGTGGCAGCCGACCGTCGCCCAGCTGTACCAGGCGGCCCTGCAGCAGATCGGGATCACCCTAGACATCCACTCGGTTCCGGACGCCGTGCGCAGCGCGACCCAGAAGACGAACGGGTGGGACCTGATGATCGAAACGTGGGGACCGGACTACAACGACCCGAGCGACTACGCGCTCCCGTTCGTGGGCAGTGCGGCAATCGGCGGGGACACGTACCACACCGTGTACGCGAACGCGACGATCGACAACGCGCTCACGGACGCGCAGAGCACCACGGACCTGGCTCGGGAGATCGCGGACTACCACACGGTCTGGACCGTGCAGAACCAGAACCCCAGCCTGATCTACATGTGTGTGGCGCAGGCGATCGCCGCGGTGTCCAAGACGTTAACGAACTTCACGTACAACGCGATCATCACGTACAACTTCTGGTTCTACCTGCCCAGCCCGAGCGTGGCAGCGAGCTCGCTATCGGTCGGGGCTGCGGTCGCTCCGCAGTCGGCGGCCGAACCGTTCCGGAACTTCCTGAACGTGTACCAGCAGCTCCTGCGCGCCTAGGGCCAGGTGAGAGAGAAGTCCACACGGGCCGATCGCGGCCAGGGGACCTGCCGCCCCGACAGACCCAACGCAGGCGCCCGGGAGACCGGGAGCCTGCCCCTTCGATTTTCACGTTCGCGACTTCGCGAGTCCATCGACCGCCGCTTCGAGCGCTGCGAGACGCCGCCGGAGCTCCCGGGTGTCCTCTTCGAGGGCATCCAGCGCTTTCTGCTGCTCGAGCGAGGGCGCACGGTTCTCCTGCGCCTCGCGGATCTTGCGGAGGGCGCGGCGTGCCCGCTTCTTGAAACTCCACAAGACCTCGCCCTCGTACACCTTCTCGAGGGCCGGGATGGCCAGGGGAGAACCCAGTTCACCGAGTCCTTCGATGGCCCCGAGCTTCGTGCGGATGTTCACGTCCTTCGTCAGGCCGACAAGGTGCTCTAGCACATCGGCCCTTGGCCCCTCCAGCGCCCGCCCAAGCCGACCCAGGGCAATCGCGTTGGCATACCGCCGCATCTCGGGCTCGCCATATCGCGTCCCCCGGACGAGGGCCTCGACGCCGCGCTCGTCCCTCAGCGCGACCAGACCCTCCGCAGCGCGAGCCGCAACCGTCTCCGCATGGGACAGACGGTCCATCCCCGCGACAATCGTCTCGAACGCTCGGAGGTGCCGTGTCGATCCGAGGGCGGCTCCCGCGGCGGCCATGGGGTAATACTTGCCGTCATCCCCGTACGCCTTGGCGAGCGCCCCGAAGGCGGTGTCATCCTTGCGGAACCGGCCTAGCGCCTCGTAAATCCCCACGCGGACGCGGCTGTCGGAATCCGCGAGGGATCGGAGCAGCGCGTCCCGGGCCGCGGGCGTTCCGACATCGCCCAGGCCGAGCGCGGCGGCGCGTCGCACGGCCCATTGCGAATCCCCGCGGAGCGCCTCCTCGAGTGCGGGGATCACGTCGATCGCTTCCACGGACCTGCCGAGGGCGGCACAGGCCTCCATGCGCGCCCATGAGCTGGCCGAATGCGCGAGCACCCAGCGCAATTCCGCTACGCTCCGCCGGAAGACGAGACGCTTGAGCAGGACGCCGTCGGGGTCGAACAGGACCGCCTCGGGTCGGTCGCGGCAGGAGAAGCGGAAGATGTGCTCCGCCCGCTCCAGGTGCACGGTCTCCCGCCACGCGCGGTCCTCCGAGGCGAACTCCAAGGTCACGGGCATCCGGAACACGGGGACGCCGTCCTTCGTCTCCTGTACTTGCCGCACGCGGACCTCGGCCTGCCGTCCCCTGGGGTCCCAGGACCAGGAGACTTCGAACTCGGGGTGACCGGGTCGGTAGAGCCACTGCTCGAAGAATCCGTCGAGCGTCCTCCCGGTCGCCGCCTCCATGGCGACCCGGAAGTCGTCCGTCTCCACGGCGGCCGTCCCATGGGCCGCCACGTAGGCGCGGATCCCCTTCCACCACAGGTCGTCGCCCAGGAGGGAACGGAGCATGTGGAGCACCGCGGCGCCCTTGCTGTACGTGTGCGAGTCGAACATCTCCTTCGCGTCGACGAACGTGTGGGTGACGATGGGGCGCAGGTAGTCCTTCTCGGCCTCCTCGAAGTAGCGCTGTCGCATCTCCTCGAGGTGGACGAGGAACTCGTCCTTCCCTTGGCGCTCCTCCCACCATAGGCACTCGAAGTAGTTCGCGAAGCCCTCCTTGAGCCATACGTGACCGAAGCTCTTGCATGTGATCCAGTCTCCAAACCAGTGATGCACGAGCTCGTGGGACAGGTGGGAGTCGGCGTCGTAGTCCGGGTAGGCCCGTTCGTCCGTCAGGTAACTCTCGTTCAAGATTGTGATCGTCGTGTTCTCCATCGCGCCGAAGATGAACTCGGGGACGCACGCCTGGGCGTACTTGTCCCAGGGGAACCGCAGCCCCGTGACGCGTCCGTAGAAGCGGACCATCTCGGGCACGCGGGAGAAGGCGAGGTCGATGTACTTCCCATAGCCCTTGGGCACGTACGCCTGGACCGGGATGCCGTCCGCGTCCCACTCCTTCATGTCCCACTCGCCCACCACCAGCCCCACAAGGTAGTTCGGGTGGGGCTTGTCCTGGAGCCAGTGGAAGGTCCGTGTGCCCTTCTTCGGGTCGTGCTTCTCGGAAACCAGGTGGCCGTTCGCGATGGCCCGGTACGCCTCCTTCACGGTGACGATGATCTCGGTCGTGAACTTCTGATTCGGATAGTCGTACGAGGGGAACCAGGAGCGATTGTCCATCTCCTCCCCCTGGGTCCAGACCGTGCGGGGCTTCTGCGGATATCCGGCATCCGGGGCCGTGAAGAAGAGGCCCTTCCGCGGCTTGCCGGCGTAGCGGATGCGGAGCTCGAAGGCCTCGCCGGCCTTGCGAGACTTTGCGAGGCGCACGTACAGGATGTCGCCGTGGATCTCCCACTCCAGCGCGCGGCCCGCATCGTCGCGCACGCCGCGGATGTGGAGACCCTGCTGGTCGAAGACGACCTCGCGCAGGCCGTCGTTGATGGGCGCGAGGCGGTGCACCGCGGTCCCGGAGACGGTCCGCGCTTCGTCATCGATGGAAATGTCGAGCTTGAGATGCAACTCACGGAACGTCCGCTCCCGTGCGTACTGCGGCGGTGTGTCGGGAGGCGCGAACGCGTGATCTGCGGCCGAATCGCATCGCGCGTCGCCGCAGCCGTCCAGGGCGTCCTGCACACCCAACCCCCGTTCCGTTGGACGCACCGCGCAACGCGTGGCGCTACTTACGGGTTCCGAGGCCGCCCGTGGCGGACCGCCGTCCGCGACCCGTGACGAGATTCCCTCCAGATGCAGGCACGCATGGGCCGCGGGCACGCGTTACGTACCAGAGGGTTATGTACGAGAAGCCCGCTCCCTAGCGGGAAGGGGCGGAGGAGCCGCGCCGGAATGGGAACCGAGACGCGACGGCGGCATGCTTTGCGGGGCGGACGGCACTCCGATACCGGGAGAAGAGAGGCTCGGTAGTCGAGATGGGGTGACCTGAGATGAAGATGTGGGAGTTCATCCTGCGGCGCCTCATCTCGGCGATTCCGGTCCTCCTCGGGGTCATCGTCCTTATCTTCGTCGTGACCCACGTGGCGCCGTCGGACCCGGTGAAGCTCTACGCGGGCATCAAGGCGTCCCCGGCGACCCTCGAGGCCATCAGGGAGCGGCTCCACCTGAACGATCCGATCCCCGTGCAGTTCTGGTACTACCTCACGAGCCTGTTCGAGGGGAACTTGGGCTATTCCCTTTCTCTCCGCATGAGCGTGAACACGGGCATCGAGCTCTTCCTCCCGGCTACCCTGGGCCTGGTCGTCCTCGCGATTGCCTGGTCCACCCCGGTAGGCATCCTCCTGGGGATGCTCTCCGCCACGCGGATGAACAAGCTCGGGGACATCGTCTCGCGGACGATCGCCTACATCGGGCTTTCCTTCCCCTCGTTCCTCCTGGCGGTCATCCTCCAGCTGGTGTTCGCGGTCAACTTGCACGTCCTCCCGCTGACCGGGCTGCTCGGGCCGACCAACACGCCCCCGACCCACATCACCGGGTTCTATCCCCTCGATTCCCTCCTCACTGGGAACCTGCCGGACTTCGTGTCGGCCTGCGTGCACCTCATCCTCCCGGTATTCGCCCTCGGCTTCACCGGATTCGCCCTCGTGCTCCGCATGGCGCGGTCGAGCATGCTCGAGATTCTGTCGTCGCCCTTCGTCAAGGCGCTGCGGGCCAAGGGCGTGCCGGAGAAGATCATCGTGCGGCGCTACGCCTTCCGCGCGGCCATGGGGCCGACTCTGACGATCGTGGGCCTGAGCTTCGGGAGCCTGCTCGGCGGCACGGTCTTCATCGAGGAAATCTTCGGCATGGCCGGGTTCTCGTACTGGGTCTACCAGGCAATCATCGGCTTCGACTACAACGTCGTCGTCGCGTACACGTTCATCATCTCGCTGGCGTACGTCCTCGGGAGCATTGTCGTGGACGCGGCGTACGCTTGGATCGAACCGCGCATCCGGTTCTCCGAGGAGGGGGCCGGTTAGGATGGCGGCGGCCCGGTGGGGCAGTGCGACGGAGCGGCTCCGGGTCATGGGCCGGGAAGGGAACCTGACCTTCAGGGCCCTCCGAACGAGCAAGCTCTCCATGGTGGGCCTCATCCTCCTCCTCGCGTTCGTCGTGATCGCGCTCCTGGCGCCCTTCATCGCCCTCCAGCATCCGGTGTACGTCAACGTGAATGGCGCGCTCCAACAGCGGTGGCCGACGGACACGAACATCGCCCTGCTGCCGCCCTCCTTGCAGCATCTCTTCGGGACGGACGAGCTCGGGACCGACCTCTTCAGCAAGTCCGTCTACGCCGCGCAGCTCGACATGGTCCTCCCGTTCGAGGTGATGATCCCGTCGGCCCTCCTCGGGATCGTGATCGGCGGGATCGCGGGGTACTTCGAGAAGACGTTCGGCGAGGTCCTCATGCGCATCACGGACGTGTTCCTCGCGGTTCCGAGCATCGTGCTCGCGCTGACCCTCGCCGCGGCGCTGGGCCCGTCCCTCGAGCACATCGTGTACGCGATGATCGCAACCTGGTGGGCGTGGTACGCTCGTCTCATCTACGGCGAGACCCGCAAGATGAAGCACCGGGACTTCGTCGAAGTCGCCCGGAGCTCGGGCCTCAGCGGGACGTCGATCTTCTTCCGCCACATCCTTTCGAACGTGCTCTCCCCCGCGATCATCCAGGCCACCGCGGACCTGGGGAGCGTCCTCCTGTCCATCGCCGCGCTGAGCTTCCTGGGCCTCGGCGCCACCCCGGGGACGGCCGAGTGGGGGCTCCTCATCTCCCAGAGCCTGAGCTATCTCTTCGTCGCCTGGTGGTACCCGATCTTCCCGGGCATCTTCCTGATCACTACGTCCCTTGCGTTCAACCTGCTCGGGGACGGGCTGCGGGACGTGTTCGACCCGACCTCGAGGCGGTGGCTCTCCCAGGATGCCCGCAGACTGCCCGCAGTGGCCCACGTGGAGTCCCCGGGGCCCGCGCCGGCGGGCACCCTGCTCAAGGTGGACGACCTCTCGATCAGCTACCGCACGTACGAGGGCCCGGTCCACGCCGTGAGGAACGTCAGCTTGGAGGTGAAGCGCGGCGAGGCCTACGGGCTCATCGGGGAGAGCGGGAGCGGCAAGTCGACCGTCGCGCTGGGGATCATGGGCCTGCTCCCGATGCGGTCCACGCAGATCTCGTCCGGCGACGTCTTCTTCGTGCGGGACCCGGCGAACGCCGCCGTGTACACGAACCTGCTCACGCTCAAGGAGAACGAGATGAACGCGGTCCGGGGGAAGGACATCGCGATGATCTTCCAGGAGGTCTCCGACTCGCTCCATCCCTCCTACAAGGTCGAGTTCCAGATGAGCCAGACCTATCTCCTGCACCAGTTCGAGCTCGTCCTGGAGATGGCGGTGGCCGAGATGGAGGGCTCCTTCGTCGAGCGCCCGTGCGATTACTGCGGCGCCACGGTGAAGGAGGGCGAATGGATCTGCGGACATTGCCAGTCCGTGGTCGAGCCGCCGAAGGGGGCGAGGCATTCGCCCGCGGACGCCGTAGCCGAGAAATTCTCCGGGCACCAGCGCGGGGAGCTGCTCAAGTACCGGGAGCTCTACCAGACGTACGCGAAGCGGAAGCTCGGCCCGGACCGGGCTCCGGACAAGCGGACCCGGCAGATCTGCCGCAAGCTCGCGATCCGAGACCTGAGGCGCGCGCTCGTGCCGGACCCCGAGCGGACGGTCGACCTGTACCCGTTCGAGCTCTCCGGCGGCATGAAGCAGCGGGTCATGATCGGCATGATGATGGCCTCGAACCCCAAGCTCCTCATCGCGGACGAGCCGACAACCGCGCTCGACGTGGTGACGGAGAGGAACATCCTCGACCTGATCAAGAAGTTCAAGGAGGAACTCGGGGTCTCCGTCCTCCTCATCTCCCACGACCTCGGGGTGATCCGCCGGTTCTGCGACCGGGTCGGGGTCATCTACGCGGGGAAGCTCGTCGAGGAGGGGCCTCTGGACCAGGTCTTCTCCGCGCCGCTGCACCCGTACGCGGACGGGCTCATCAAGTCCCTGCCGAAGGTGAGGAAGGGGGGCGCGTTCGTCCCGAAGGGCGAATACTACACGATGCAGGGCTCCCTGCCCGAGCTGAAGTCGATCCCGGTCGGCTGCGTCTTCGCGCCGCGGTGCGAGCGGGCGACGGAGGAGTGCCTCAAGACGGACCCGCCCCTCGAGACCCTGGCGCCGGGACGGACCGCCGCCTGCTTCCATCCGATGAAGGGGGAAGGTGCCCATGGAAGCTGAAGCCACGACGGCTCCGCAGAGCCTCCTAGCGGTCGAGGAGCTGAAGAAGCACTTCCCGATCCGCTCCGGCCTCCTGTCCCTCCTGAAAGGGTACATCCGGGCCGTCGACGGCGTGACGTTCTCGCTGGAGCACGGGAAGACGCTCGGCATCGTGGGCGAATCCGGGAGCGGGAAGTCGACCCTCGCGCGGACGATCGCCCGCCTGATCGATCCGACGGGCGGTTCGGTCGTCCTGCTCGGACAGCCGATGACCGAATTGCGTGGCAAGAAGTTGCGCAAGTTCCGGGTCAACTTCCAGATGGTCTTCCAGGATCCGATCTCCTCCCTCAACCCGAGGAAGCTGGCGATCGACATCATCGGGGAGCCGCTGAAGGTCCACTTCAAGCTCCACGGCGAGGAGTTCACCCGGGAGGTGTCCGACCTGATGGCCAAGGTCGGGCTCGAGAAGGCGCAGCTCTACCGCTACCCCCACGAGTTCTCGGGCGGCCAGAAGCAACGCCTGGGCATCGCCCGCGCCGTCGCCCTCCGGCCGAAGCTCCTGATCCTGGACGAACCCACGTCCAACCTGGATGTCTCGGTCCAGGCCCAGATCCTCCGCCTTCTCTCTGCCCTGCAGCACGAGTTCGACCTCACCTACCTCTTCATCTCGCACGACATGGCCGTCGTGTACCACATGTGCGACCTCGTCATGGTCATGTACGCGGGCAAGGTCGTCGAGCGGGCCGACACGAAGGCCCTGTACTCCAATCCGCTCCATCCCTACACCCGCGCGCTCCTCGACATCGCGGAGGCCGAGGGGAAGGACCTCTCGGTCACGCTTGCGGGAGAGCCGCCGAGCCTGCGCTCTCTGCCCTCGGGATGCCGCTTCCATCCCCGCTGCCCGTACAAGGTGGACGTGTGTGAGAAGGTGGAGCCGGAGCTGCTTGAGGCGGAACCGGGTCACTTCGTCGCCTGCCACGTCTTCGGCGTGGCGCCCCCCGAGTCCGTTTCGGAGGTGGTCCATGAAGCCCACTGACGACGCAGCCGGGGACGACTCGGCCGAGGAGCCTCGCGGGATCGACGGCCTGATGCGCCGGTACAGCCGCTGGAGGCTCCAGCGGCTTGCGCGGATGGCGGACGAGTCGCTGACCACCCTGACCCTCCGGAACCTGTACCTCTCCGCGTGCGTCCTCCTGGACGGCGTCTTCCTGCCGTGGGCCGTGATCATCCTGGAGGGCGGCTTCTCGTTCCTCCTCTTCGCGATCCTGCTCGTGCCGACCCTGCTGGTCGAGGCAATCCTCTACCGGAGGATGACCGCACCCCTGAGGAGACGCGTCTAGCGGCGCGACCCGGGTCCGCGACCCGACACGATCCGGTCGACCTCCTCGATCAGCTCGCGCTCGTCCGCGGACGCGTGGTTGATCACGACGGAGAACGGCTCGTCTCCGTCGTAGCCCGCGAGCGCCTGGACTCCCGTGAGGGAGCCCGTCTTCGCCCGGATCCTGCGGGGGAGCTTCCGGCCGGCGAGGGTCCCGTCCTTTCCCCCAATCGGCAGCGAGTCCACGATCGAGTCGTACTTCGTGCAGGCTTCCAGGAGGGCGACGGTCCCCCGCGGGGAGACGAGGTTGTATCGGGAGACGCCGGAACCGTCGTACAGCCGCGCGTCCCGGATGCCGATTCGCTGGAGCGCGTCCGTGAACACGGGCAGGGCGTCCGCGTAGTCGAGGGGCGTGCCCAGGGCGCGGGCCGAGTGCGCGAGGAGGAGCTCCGCGAGGATGTTCGACGACTTCTTGTTCATCGTGCGGAGCACGTCCTTCAAGGACGCCTGCGCGAAGGGGATCGGAGACCCCCGCAGCTGACCCGTCCGCTTCTTGATTGCCGTCCCAGGGATCCGCTCCCGCAGCCAGTGGAAGAGGAAGTCCTCCGGTTCCAGGATCGGGAAATCGAACGTACCGGAGAACCCGGGCGGGAGGGAGACGATCCGGCCTTGGAGGACGGGTTTCTCGATTCCCTCCACGGTCCGGACGGAGTAGTAGGAACTGGACGGCGTCGTCAGGGTGCCTCCGGAGCCGCTGACTGTCGCGTAGTTCTCATGGAAGCAGACGTCGGAGAGGGGCGCACCCCAGGCTTCCTGGAGGTCGCTGATCACCCAGGTGGACGGGTAGCGGGGAGTCTGGAGGAAGGGACTAGCGAAGACGATCTCCTCGATCGTCCTGCCACCGATCTCGTGGAGCAGTTCGCCGATCGATTCCTCGGAGAGGAGGGGGTTTCCCATCGGGCGGAGGTACAGAGACCGTCCCTCGATGGAATACTCGGAGTGGAACGAGGAATCCTCTCCGAGCGACTCGCACGCGAGCCACGATGTGTAGAGCTTCGTCGTGGACGCGGGCATGAACAGGCGTTTCTCATTCAGGAGGAGCCTCTTCGACGGATAGCAGATGCCCAGGAACGCCGTCTCGTTCAGTCGCGGCTCGTGCACCTTCATGCTCTGACCCCTCGCGTCCGAGCGACCTGCTCCGCGTTTCCTCACGGCTCACCGCGTCCTGTTCCTGCCGCTCTCACGGGCGGCTAATGACTTCGGAAAGAAGTAACTTCCTGAGCCCGACGAGACGCAAGCTTCGGGGTGGAAGGCCTCTGAGGTGTAGTCATCCTGACTCCCGTTCCCTCGGCCTAGACCATCAAAACGTGGTCACAATGCGTACCGAGTCTTCATAGCCGTCCAGCCTCGTCTCGCGCATCGAAGGAGCCGCATGCCGCCCGCCGCGATCCGCGATCTGAGAGACCTGATGTACTGGCAGTACGCGAAGATCATCGCCGACTCCGCGGGCGTCGGCAAGCGGCAGTGGGCCTTCGTCATGGAGCGCTTCAAGAAGCTCCAGTCCGGGGAGATCGCCTGGGACTCGATCCGAGAGTATGTGAAGGAGCACAATGACTTCCACCGTTGCCTGTACTGCGGCCGCGCGGGGGACCTGACCCTGGACCATCTAATGCCTCGTGCCTTCCACGGGCCGCAGGACGAGAAGAACGCCGTGTGGATTTGCCGGTCCTGCAACGCCTCGAAGGGTCCGCGCCGCCTCTATGAGTACTACACGACGGCGAAGGGCGGCCTCAAGGCGGCCAAGTACGACGTCCCCCGCCTCGCCGAGGGGAAGTACCTCAAGCTTCTCTACGAGCTCCTCGACGACGCGGACGTCCTCGGCGTCACGGAGGACGACCTCCACGCCCGATTCTGCCCCGAGTGCGACCTCAGTCGCGTCTGCAAGCAGGAGGATTCGGTCGGAAAGATGTCCCCGCTTTGCCTGGACGGCGTCGCGACCGCGGTCCTTCGAAACCCGAGCTAGGCGCCTCACACGGCTCGCCCCGAGGCGGAGGACGCTCCCTATCGTCGGGCGTGCGCCCGCCGGTCCACCTTCACGAGCCAGCGGTGGAGGAGCGCAAGTTCCCGGCACAGTTCGAAGCACCGGTCGACGAAGGCGGGACTGTGGAGGACCTTCGTGTCCTCAAAGCCCCGGGTGGCCCACAGCCCGTCGTGGAGGAGCCACCGGGCCCGGGGATGGTCCGCATCGAACCCGCGATGCACCCCCGCGTATGTCAGCCCGCCGATCTCGTAGCGACGACCCTTCCGGAGGGGAGGGAGGGCGGCCTCGAGCTCGGGTCCGAAGGATGCGTCGACGACCGCGCGGCGATCGACTACCCAAGTGGCTGAACGCCGAACATGAGTACGACCCCCGTGTTGACCTCGTAGGGGTTGGCCCCACTTGGATTGATGGTCTGGAAGTGCCCGGCAAGCTCACCGGCAGCGATGTCTGCCGTGCTCTTGAACGGCGTAAATCCCACTTGGTTGCTGTAGGTGGGAACGTACGCGGCGATGATCAGTACCCATGGGCCCTTCATGCCGTCCACCGTGCCATGGATTCCAAAGCCAGGAGCGCCTTCCATAACGTGGTCGTGGTACGGGAAAGCGTCAAGGCCGTCTCCATGGAAGCAGGGGTTGCAGAGCGGCTGGTATCCGGATGGGAGGGTCTCAGGCGCGCAGCTCGACGGGTTGGTCGTGTCGCATCCTGTCGGCAGGGGGAAGTAGGACGCGATGTAGATCGGTTCTGCGGTCGCAAGCAGACCCGCGCTCGGATTCGTGATGACCTTCGTCACGTGAATGCAGAAAAGTTGTCCGTTGGCATAGGCCGTCTCTTCACATGGCCCGGCTGCCTTCGCGGCCGGAGTGACGAACAAGATCAGGCTGAACATCAGCATCAGAGTAATGCCGGAGACGATGACAACGTTCGTTCTACGCTGCCTGTCTTGCGACAGGAACGCGGCGGCTGACACAGAAACCTTGCGATGATTCATTCCCTCACTCCTGGACGGAACCCCCGTCGCGGCGGCATGGTTTGCCCCCTATAACACACTTTCGGTTGTCCGAAATCCGATGGTGGCCCGCCCTAGGTTTGAGGTGGACGAGACCGCAGCCTCGGCCTTTGCTCTTCTGAGACGGTTCAAATCCGTCCGGGCCCGGTCCGTTCCAGGAGCCGAGGCGGATGAGGACGGGAAGGACGCGGGCGCGACCTGGGCGACGTCTGCACAGAGAGTCCGGCCGAGAACGTTCCACCCGCCCTGCCTCGACGGCGTCGCAACGGTGGTCCTCAGAGGCGGGGCCTCGTCTGCGCCCGGATTCGCCGACCCGGCACCAAGGATTAAGTAATACCAGGGTATTACCACCTACCGTGGAGACGGTCAGCCTCAAACTCACGAAGGAGCAGGCCAAACTCCTGGCGGAGGCCTCAAAAGAGCGGGGCTTCCCTTCGAAGTCCGAGTTCATCCGGTACGCGATCGCCCGCGCCCTCGAGGACCGCCTGAGCCTGAAGACGATCGAGGACATCTTCGAGTCCCGCCGTCAGATCCGCGCGGGGAAGACCGTCTCCCTAGAGCGCCTCATGGAAGAGGAATGAGCCCCTGGCCTTCCAGGTGGAATTCTCCGAGCTTGCGGCGGAGGAATTCCGCAAGCTCGATAGACCGGTGCGGGAGCGGATCGCGCGGAAGCTCCGGGATGCGGCCTCGGATCCCCGGCGCTTCGTGAGCCGCCTGACTTCCGTCGACGCCTACAAGCTACGGGTGGGGGACTACCGCGTAATCCTGGACATCGATTGGGACGGCAAGACGATCTACGTCCTGACTGTCGGCCATCGGAGCACCGTGTACCGGTGACCGCTCTCCCCGGCCCGCATCAACGGCGTGCCCACCGCGGTTCCCCGGAGGTATGCTTGGAGGTCTCCAGCGCCGAGCGGGATACCGGCAGGTTCATGCCATTCCATGCTATGACTTAACACGGTCTTGGAGCTCGGGTTTCTTGCGTAGGCGTACCGGGCCCTGACCACCGCGCCGACAAAGGGCGCCGAACAATGTTCTCGAACCGCCGTCTTGGACGGAGGGGGTGATATGACGGGAAACAACGCGGAACGGATAAAGGAAGGCATCGAGCACTTCAACCAGGGGAACATCCCCGCGGTCCTGGAGCTCTACGACCGCGAGGCCCAGATCGAATCGAGCGGGACGATCGCGGGCGGCTCGTTCCGGGGGAAGGAAGGCGTCCAGGAATGGATGCGGAAGATCGGGGCCACCTGGCCCGAAGGGCTGCGGCTGAACGTGGAGAACCTCCAAGAGACGGGGGACCTCGTGTTCGTGGAATGGACCCAGGAGGGGAAGTTGGCGAACGGGAAGGAAACGAAGCAGAAGGCGTTGAATGTCTTCGAGCTCCATGAGGGCAAGGTCAAGAGCCACCGGCTCTACACGGACTCGGAGAGAATCGCTCGGGATCTGGGCAAGATGTGAGGGAAGACAACCTCGCGGACTTGCCTGGCCCCACGGAGTCCCATCGCCAGCGAACCGAGAATCGAAGGACCCAGCTTGGGCTTCACAAGGCCTCGCCGAGGGGAGGGCCCTCAAGCCTATGTACCTCGAGCGCATCGGGCAACGGATGAGCGAAATCAAGAAGAAGTCCTCTGTCCCGAAGACGCGGAAGTCGCTGGACATCCGGGTCGAGGACCTGCGCAAGAAGATCCTCCACCTCGATCCCTACTCGGGATGGTTCCCCGTGGACGCGACGAAGAAGATCGTGAACGTTGTTGATGAGGAGCTGGAACCCATCGGGGAGCTGGAGACCGGGAGCGATGGCTTCGTGCAACTCGCCTTGCTCGTGGGACGGCGGTTCGTCCGGGTCTCCTACTATCCCGGCCAGCCGCACGCCATGGTCAACGTCGTCACGTTCGACAAGTAGTCTGGATTCGGCTGTCGGAAACGGAACCTAGGAGGGCGACGCCCCCGACGTTCGAGCAGACCTTCGCGGGGCGGGTGGGCTCCGGCCTCCACGCTTCACCGCGGTCCGCACCCACTCCTGGAGGAGCGGTGCTTGCTCGAGAACCATGAGCCGCAGGAACCGCACGGCGCGCGTGTCGAAGGATCGACCGGCGAGGATGTCGTTGTAGGTCCCCAGGAGCCAGAGGTAGCAGCTCGTGCAGAAGAAGAGCCCGTCTTTGTACTCCGCCATGTGGACGCGGGCGCAGACCCGATGGCAGGTCTCCATCTCCCCGTCGCAGTCATCCTCCGGCTCGCTTGGAAGCCGCACCTCGCACACGGCGCATTGCTGCAACGGTTCCCTCGGACGCGACCAGGCACGGGCGGGGGGAAATAGCCTGCGTACCCATTGTTGCTATCGGACGATGGCACGCGGGCCTACCGGCGCGACCTCGTCTCGGTTAGCCTAAACCTGTGATGGCGTACGTGCAATACGCACTCTACCGCCGGGGGGCTGATATGCCCACCCCCGTCTCAGAGGGAAGACGCGTGGAAGGCCGCGTCGGAGCGAATACGGATGCAGTTCAAGGGGAAGCAAGGGAAGCGTGAGCATCGCGCGGCGATCATCCTGCTGTTGGTCCTCGCCGGCGTGTTCCTGGTGGGCATAGCGTTCAACGGCCTCGGGGCCCGGAGCACCCCGGCGGCGGCAGGCACGGTCTCGGCCCAGGCGGATTCCGGATCGATCGCGACGGGCGTCGGCATCTTCACGGAGGCCACGATCGCCCTGACCGTCGGAATGCTGTTCATCGGGGCGTTCAGCCTCCAGATCGCGCGGAACTACTTCCTGCGGACCCTGGACAAGTTCACCCTCCGCCTCGGCGCGGATATCTGGTGGCTCGCGTACATCATGATCCGGGACGGGCTCGCGTTCGGCGCCCTCTTACTCGGCTTCGAGCTCTTCTTCGTCGGCACGTACGGCGACTATCCGATCGCGGTGCCGTTCATGCCCCTCGCCATCGTCCTGACCGCCGCGGTCCTCGTGATCAAGCTCGTCCGGGACCCGGACGAGGAGGAGAAGTGGAACCGAGCCGTGTCCACGCTCCTCGCAGCGGCCACGTTCTTCTACGTCTTCGGAATCCTCATGGTCACGGAGAGCATCGCGGGCTACGGGAACGCGGGATACATCGCGACCGCGAGCGGCGCGATCACGACCGCGACGGGCGGGAGCGACATCTGGACGACCGTCTACAACGCGTTCAGCTCCACGGTCAACACCCAGCTCGCCGTAGTGACGTTCTACGCGTGCTTCGGGGCCCTGTCCGCCTTCGCGGGCTACGCGTTCCTGTACGTGACGAAGCCCGACCTGCTCCCGTTCCGGAAGGCGCCCGCGAAGAAGGCCGTCCCCGCACCGTCGACCCGGGACAAGGCCGTCCAGCCCGCGGCGGGGAAGTCCGACTGAGGGGGGACCGTCGGATGGCGTACTCGATCCAGATCACGCGGCAGTGCCACTCCTGCGGCGTCTGCATGGACGTCTGCCCCGTGCGGGCCATCGACATGACGCCGCCCCAGCGGAGCAGCATCGAGGGCGGCTTCGCGCCGCGGCCCTGGATGATGGAGTTCCCCATCCTCGTCGGCAAGTGTACGGGCTGCCAGATGTGCGAGATCGAGTGCCCGTTCGAGGCGATCTCCGTGATCAAGTCGGACGTCCCGATCCGGGAAGAGCCCGCGGACGAGGTCGTCGCGGAGCTCCTGGCGGAGCGCAGGCAGAGCGCATCGCCCCGGCCCCGGGAGGCGAGGGACTGGACGAAGTTCCAGCCCCTGTCCTCCCTCACGCGGGACACACTGAAGAGGCCCGTCCGGAGTCCGTCTCCCCTGAGCGCGCACTGGAAGCCTTGGATCCGAAAGGACCAGAAGTGGCGGGTCTGGCGCTAAGGAGACCGCGTCGGGAGATGCCCCGGGGCCGTCCCAGGCACGCTCTCACGCGGTCCCCGGGTTC
>CAVYJM010000021.1:0-111709 GCA_963768855.1 uncultured Thermoplasmata archaeon | reverse complement strand
CATGCGTGCGACCGACGTCACCTACTCCCATCCCCTTCCTCATCTTCGCCATGGCAGTGGGTTTTGCTTTTTACCAGCGGACCTTCCTAACCGTCAACATCGTCCTCCTGATCCTCTGCGTCGCCGCCTCGCGCGCCTGGTGCGAGTCCAGACCCTTTCCGTGAAGGAAATGAAATTCGTGGAGGCGGCCAAGATCAGCCGGGGCATCGGACGCGCGCATCATGATGCGGCACGTCCTCCCGAACACCCTGGCGCCCGTCTTGTCCAGGTCTCACTCGATCTGGGCGTCGTCGCGCAGGTTTTCGCGGCTTCCCTGAATTTCATCGGATTCAGATTCCGGGAATCCCTTGCTTGCACCTGTGAGCTGGGCAATCTCATCCAGAAGGGGTGGAGCGGTGGCTTTCTCAGCTATCCGTGGACCGTTGTTGCCTCCCGAGTCTTGCGCTCTTCGTCCGCAGGTCCGTCAACCTCGTGGGTGACGGCCTCCGCGATGTGATGGACCCGCGGCTCCAAAAAGGTGATCTTCATGAAACCGCTCCTCGCCGTCCGCGGACTGAAGACCGAGTTCGCGACCACCCACGGCACCGTCCGCGCGGTCGACGGCGTGGACCTGGAAGTCGGGGAAGGCGAGGTGGTCGGGCTCGTGGGGGAAAGCGGATGCGGGAAGTCCGTCACGGCGTATCCGGTCATGTACCTCATCCCCCAGCCGCCGGCGTGCGGACGGCGAGATCTGACTCGACTTCGACCTCCTCGCGGGGGGGACCGACGAGGTCGTGACCGAAGAGGCGTAAGGGTCGCCTGAAGCTCGTTCGTCGCGATGCCCTCATCGACCGACGCCGGGCCCAGATCAGCGGAGTCCGAGGCCGGGAAATCTCCATGATCTTCCAGGAACCCATGTCGTCCTTGAACCCCGTGGGCCCTGTCGGCTATCAGGGTTGGAGGTTCTCCTCTACCCTCGGCGGAGGCAGATCTGCGACGGCATCCTTTCACGCAAGGAGCTGGGGCCTGAGAATCTCAAGCGGTTCGAACAAATGGTGGCCGCGGTCGATCCCGCAGGACCGCGAGCACCGCCTGGCGGTTGCCGTCGAGAGCGGCTTGTCCGCGGACAAGGTCTCCGCGATCGCCAACGATTCGAAGCGCTCGATGAAGGAGAAACTCGAGGCGATCCGGAGCGGCTCGGGGAACGCCGGCGCGTGGGGAGCCGGTGGTTCATCAACCTGATGAAGCGGCTCGACGTGTCCTCGACGAAGCACGCGCGACTCGCCAATGGCAAGCGCTCTCCCACACGACCCTCGCGAAGAACACGAGATGCAGGCGTTCGACCCGTCCCGCAACCCGAAGGCCTCGGGCCTACCACCCCTGGCCAATGCCCTTGCAGGCGGACGCCGTCCGCTTGGCGTTCCGGGTGCCGCCCACGGAGGAGCACCGGTCGCTCGTGGACGAGAATCAGTGAGGGACGTGGCGCAGGAGCCGGCGGAGGGGGCGGCCTTCCGACTCGTGCGGAAGGTGTCCCTCGCCGCAGAGGGCATCGACCTGACCTTCGCCGAGGGAGGGCCGCAGCTTCATGCGTGAAACGGAGTACCGATCCCGGAGCCTCCTGTACCGTCCTCATGTTCATTCCCCTCCTGCCTGACTCATGAAGACCCTGGAAGAGGAGGCCCGGCGGCAGGT
The DNA here is from genome assembly GCA_963768855.1 of uncultured Thermoplasmata archaeon. Taxonomy (GTDB): domain Archaea; phylum Thermoplasmatota; class Thermoplasmata; order RBG-16-68-12; family RBG-16-68-12; genus RBG-16-68-12. The sequence goes on along the minus strand of CAVYJM010000021.1, from coordinate 110,038 downwards.
TCTGGACCTGCTCAAGCTCGTGCGCATCCCGGAGCCCAGCAAGATGTCCGCGGTCTGCCCCACGAACTGAGTGGCGGGATGCAGAACGGTGATCATCGCCATGGCCCTGGCTTGCGACCCCGCCCTCATGATCGCGGACGAGCCGACGGACGTCCCTGGACGTGACGACCCAGGTGCAGATCCTGAAGCTCATCCGAGACCTCCGCGCGAGGGTCAACTCCGCCATCCTGTACATCACTCACGACCTCGCCGTGATCGCGAACTGTGCGATCGCGTGGCCGTGATGTATGCGGGCAAGATCGTCGAGGACGCGCCGGTGAACGAGCTGTTCGCGCACCCTCTTCACCCGTACACCCAGGGTCTCCTCGAATCCATCGTCTCCATGGACTCGTTGAAGGTCGAGGTGGGCGCCCACCTCCCGACGATCCCGGGGACCGTGCCCGACCTGATCGACCCGCCGAAGGGCTGCCGCTTCCATCCCCGCTGCAAGTACGCGTTCGAACGATGCAAAATCGAGGATCCCCAGCTCCTCGGCCGGGGCAGCGTCCACAAGGTGGCGTGTCATCTCTACGATGGAAGGAGGGTCTCGTGGTCCTGATGCGTGAGGTCCAGGGAGAGGTGCTGATCGCTGCCGAAGGGCTGCGAAAACACTTCCCCGTCCGGGGGGGCTTCCTCCAGCGGGAGACGGCTCGCGTCCGGGCGGTGGATGGCGTCAACCTGGCGATCCACCAAGGCGAGACCTTGGCCCTCGTCGGGGAGAGCGGTTGCGGCAAGACGACGCTTGGCCGGCTCCTCCTCCGGGTGATCGAGCCCACCGAGGGGGATGTGTTCTATGACGTTCCGGGGGACGAGTACCTCCGGTACAGAGACGGTCGAAGACGATCCAGGGAAACGGGGTCCGGCCCGCAGTCCGAGGACTTCGAACAAAAGTATGCCATTACGAGGAGGGACCGCCTCACGGAGGCCGGGCATCTTCGACGGTCGCTTCTGCTCGCGCTGGCCGCGGCGACCCTCGCCTCCCTCGTTGTCCCTTCCCTTCTCATGGTCGTCGCGGGATTGCCCTTCGACAATCTCTGGGCGGTCATCGGTTTCGGGATCCTCGTAGGAGTCCTCGCGGGGATCGTAGGTTCATTCCTCCTGACCGCGAGCATGGCGCGCTTTCCCGCCATCCTCGCCGGGATTGCTCTCGTGATGGTGAATGTGGACACCGTCCTCGCGCAGTGGATCGGTTCCGGTCTCGTTGGAGGAGGCCCATTCGATGCGGGGACCGCCTATGTAGCCGCGTGGGAGGCGGGGAGCGTCGGAATGATCCTCGCCATCCTCCTGGCTCCCATCGCTGCGGACGCGTGCGCCCGGGTCTTCCTCAGGTACGTGCGACGCGCGGCGCGATCCACCCATCACCGGCTCCGGACCATCCGCCGAGACATGCAGTCCGTCTTCCAGGATCCGTTCACCTCCCTGGACCCGCGGATGCTCGTGAAGGACATCGTCATGGAACCCATCCTGGTCAACCGGCTCATGGCACGGGCGGAGGCCGAAGAACGGGCGGCGGCCCTCCTTCAGCAAGTCGGGCTCCGGCCGGATTACCTGTATCGCTTTCCCCACGAATTCTCGGGAGGGCAGAGACAGCGAATCGCGGTCGCCCGGGCCTTGGCGCCCAGCCCCAAGTTCCTCCTCCTGGACGAGCCCACGTCGGCCCTAGACGTGTCCGTCCAAGCTCAGATCCTCAACCTGCTGAAGGACATCCAGCAGCAACAGGGGTTGACCTATCTGCTGATCACCCACAACCTCAGCGTCGTCAAGCAGATGGCGGACCGCGTCGCCGTCATGTACCTGGGGAAGATCGCGGAGCAGGCGGCGACGGCCGAGCTCTTCGAATCGCCCCTCCATCCCTATACGAGAGCCTTGCTCTCCGCGGTGCCCGTTCCCGACCCAAGACGACGGCGGGATCGGATCATCCTCCCGGGAGACGTCCCGAGTCCGATGAACCCGCCTTCGGGATGCCGCTTCCACACCCGATGCCCCGCGGTCCTCCCCGTGTGCGGCTGGGGTCCGAAGGACATGGCTCCCCTGGCGAGGCATCTCTTCGACGCCTCGAGCAACCCGAAGGCCGTGGGGCTGCCGCCGCTGGAGGAGGTATCCATCAAAGGACAGAGGCTTCGCCTCCTCTTCGGGAAGACGGAGCCGACGGACGGCGAGCGGAAGCTGGTGGAGGCCCTCGTGATAGAGCAGCAGGGAGACGGCCCCTACAAGATCATGTTCCAAGCGGTGCGCCGAGTGTCCCTCCACGATTCCTCGATCGACCTGGAGTTCCTTCCTCCGCGCGAACCGGAGATGATCGAGGTGACCCCACGACACGAGTGCGCCTGTTTCCTCTTCCCGACGGGCGTGAAGGGCGAGTCCGTCTGGGGGCCTGAAGGTCCACCGGGAGACGTGGAGGTGGGCGGCACCCCTCTTCCGTCGGTGCACGTGGCGGGAGGATAAGGGCTCAGACAATCCGACGATGGTGACGGAGAATCTCGACCACGTCGGGAACCGGGAGCTCCGGCGACGTGTTCCCATCCCGGCCGACGACGGTCTCCGCGGTGAACAGGGAGTCCACGATGGCTTCTTCGGTCGCTTCGACGGCGGCCAGGAAGAGCGAATCCGGTTCTACGGAGGCAGTTTCGTCGCCGACCCGTGGGGCAAGGTCATCAAACGCGCCTCCACGAGCCGCCCCGAGATCGTCTTCGCGGACCTGGACCTCTCCCAGATCCGGGAGGCTCGGTCCTTCTTCGGGTTCCTCGACACCGGCGGCCGGAGACCTACGGAGCCCTCACCCGGGCCCCGCGAGCAAAGCCCCGGAACCAAGGTGGGGCCACCTGACATGGCCGAGCTGCGGACCCCCCAGCAGGACGGCTTCGCGATGCCCGCGGAGTGGGAGGACCACGCGGCGTGCTACGTCTCCTGGCCGTGCCGGGAGGCGACGTGGCACGGCCACGCCCGCGAGGCCAAGCGGGCCTACGCCGAGGTCATCGCGGCCCTCCGGCGCTTCGAGCCCGTGACGGTCCTCTCCGATCCGTCCACCCTGGCGGGAGCGCGGTCCACCGTGGGCCCGGGGGTCGACGTCCTCGACGTGGAGCTGGATGACGCCTGGATCCGGGACAACGGGCCCTTCTTCGTCCGCCGGTCCGACGGCCGGGTCGCCGCCGTCCGGTTCCGGTTCAACGGCTGGGGCGGCAAGTTCCCCCGCCTCCGGGACGAGCTCGCCCCCGTCCGCGTGGCGGAGCATCTCGGGATGCGGCGCTACGACGCCCCCCTGGTCCTGGAAGGGGGAGCCGTCAGCGTCGACGGCCAGGGGACGCTCCTGACGACGGAGCAGTGCCTCCTGAACCCCAACCGCAATCCCCACCTGTCCCGGGAAGGGATCGAGGCGGCCCTCGCCGAGTACCTGGGCATCCGGAAGGTGATCTGGCTGGGCCGGGGACAGGCCGGAGACCTCACGGACGGCCACGTCGACGGCGTGGCGGCCTTCGCCGCTCCGGGCGTCGTGCTCGCCGCCTCCACGGCGGATGCCTCGGATCCCAACCATGCCGCCTTGGCGGAGAACCTCGCCCGGCTCGAGACGGCCACGGACGCCCGCGGGCGATCCCTGGAAGTCGTCCAGCTGCCCATGCCGGCGGCCCGCTCGCTGCACGGCGTCCCCATCACGCCCGGCTACGCGAACCACTACCTCGCGAACGGGGGCCTGGTGGCGCCCACGTACGGCATCCGAGAGGACAAGGTCGCCCTGGAGATCCTTGGCACCGTGCACCCTGGCCGGGAGATCGTCGGAATCGACGCCCGCTACATCGAACTCGGCGGCGGCGCCGTCCATTGCATCACGCAACAGCGGCCCGCGGGGCCGCCTTTGCCGCCGTAATCCGTGTCGCGAGCGGCGCGTCACGTCGCGGAAAGGAGGCTGACCCCGAGGACGAAGAGGACCAGGGCCACCCCGATCCGCCAGTCCAGCTTCTCTCGCAGCAGAGCCCATGCGCCCAAGGTCGCGATGACCGGGTAGGTGGCAGCCACCGGAGCCACGAGGGACGCCGGACCGACGTCGTACGCCGCCGCCAGGATGACCCCGGCGACGGACCCGGAAAGGAAGACGAACAGGCCGACCGCCCGCATCCGCAGGGAGCGGTCTTGCGGCACGATGCTCTTCCGCCGGAGGACAGCGCCCATTCCCGCGACGACGAGGTACCCCACCGCCAGGAGAAGAAAGAGGTCGCCCTCGCCGAGGGTCTCCACGCTCGCCTTCACGAGGAAGCCCCAGAGGCCCCACACCACGAAACTCCCCAGGCTCAGGGCCACCGCCGTGCGTCGCGCGACCGATCCCCGCCTCGGTTCGATGGTGAGGAGCAGGACGCACGCGATCGTCATCGCGATGCCGAGAATCTGGAGACTCCCAAGCGACTCGCTCAGGAAGGCCACACTCAGGACGACGATCAGGAGCGGCGTGGTCGCGGAGATCGTGCCGACGAGACCGACCGTCCCGAGCCGCATGCCCGCGAAGAAGAAGAGGTAGCCCATCGCGCCCAGGACCCCCGCCGTGACCGCGGCGACCACGAAGACCGCGTTCGCGGTCCCGGGTCCGCGCGGGAAGAGGAGGCCCGCCACGCCGAAGGTCGCCCCCTCCATCGCGATCGCGCCCACCCACATGAACGACGTCCCGAGGCGGTCCGCGCTCGGCTTCGCGGCGAGGACGCTGCAACCGTTGAGGGCCGCGGCCGCCAGGGCGAGGCCGAGCCATTCGAGCGCCATGGTCGCCCGGGGAGCGGGACCGGACGCATCAGGATTGCGAACGGCCTGTGATGCACGCGGGTCCAAGGTACGGACGACTGGATTATATCCTCCTCCGAAACTCACGGGAGTGCCGCGGAAGACGGAAAGAGGGATCCCCGTGCCCGGAATCTACGATTACCTGGAGGACAAGGACGGCATTCTGACCGTGGACGGAATCAGCTCGGTCGAGCTCGCCTCCCGCTTCGGCACGCCCCTCTACGTGTACTCGGCGCGCCGCATCCGGGACAACTACCGGCGGATCCATGACGCCTTCGCCGCCCGGCGCGGCAACTTCCACGCGAACTACGCGGTGAAGGCGAACAACAACCTGTCCGTCCTCGATCTCCTGCGGAGGGAGGGCGCGGGAGCGGACTGCGCGAGTCCCGCGGAGCTCCTCCTCGCGAAGGCCGCGGGCTTCTCCGCGGACAAGCTGATCTACTCCGGGAACTACAACTCGGACGAGGAGCTGAAGTACGGCCTCGAGTCCGGCGCGGTCGTGAACCTGGATGACGGCCCCCTCCTCGACCGCCTCCTGACGTTCGGGAAGCCGGAGGCCCTCTGCTTCCGGATCAACCCGGGCTTCGGCAAGGGGAAGTTCCCCGGCGTCGTGACGGCCGGACCGGAGGCGAAGTTCGGGATGCGGGAGCAAGAGGCCCTGAAGGCGTATCGCCGTGCGAAGGAGGCGGGCATCGAGCGCCTCGGGGTGCACATGATGGCCGGGTCCAACGTCCTCGAGACGCCGTACTGGGCCGCGATCACGGACCGCCTCACGAGCATCGCAGCGCGGATCGCGAAGACGCTCCACATCGAGCTCGACTTCATCGACCTCGGCGGTGGCTTCGGCGTCCCCGACAAGCTCGGCGAGAAGCCTCTGCCCATCCAGGAGCTCGCGAAGAAGGTCGTGGGCGCCTACGAGGAGAGGCTCGCCAAGACCCCGGAGATCGGCGACCCGACCCTCGTGATCGAGCCCGGCCGCTACCTCGTCGGCGACGCGGGCGTCCTCCTGGCCTCGGTCACCCATGTGAAGACGTCGGCCAAGCGCTTCGTCGGCTGCGACGCGGGGATGAACACCCTTCTCCGCCCCGCCCTCTACGGCGCCTACCACGAGATTCTCCCGGCGACCAAGCTCGATGCGAGGAAGAGTGTCCGGGTGAACGTGACCGGCCAGATCTGCGAGAACACGGACATCCAGGGAAAGGACCGGAGGCTGCCCGCGCTGGATCGGGGAGACCTCCTCGCGTTCCTCAACTGCGGCTCCTACGGGTACACGATGGCGAGCCGCTACAACTCGAGGCCGCTGCCCGCCGAGGTGCTCATCGAAGAGGGACAGGCGCGTCTCGTGCGGGAGCGGGAGAAGCCGGAAGACCTGTTGCGAGGACAGGCGATCCCCGCAGGTGCTCGGTGAGTCACCAGCCCGCGTCCACCTTCTCCACGGCCATCCCCACGCCCCGCACGGGGCTGTTGATGCCGTCCTTGTACGTCAGTCCGCCCTCGAACGGCTGCGTCACCATGGACGTGTACCCGTCCAGATCCGTGAACTTCACGTTGCGGGCGGAGCAGGCCACGCAGAGACCCGCCGCGGTGCTCAGCTTCCCCTCAACCATGCAGCCCACCATGGCCTGGATGCCGTATTCCTGCGCGGCTTGGAGCGTCTTCATCGCATTCCGGATGCCGCCGCTCTTCGTCAGCTTCACGTTCACGTAGTCCGCAGCCTCGCGGCGTACGGCCTCGATGACGTCTCCGGGTGAGAAGATGCTCTCGTCGAGCATCACAGGCACGTCGGAGGATTTCCGAAAGGTGCGGAGGTCCTCGAACGCGTGACGGTCCAGCGGCTGCTCGAAGAACAGCGCGCCGCACTCGGAGAGGACCGGGCTCAGGCGGAGCGCATCCCGCAGGGAGTAGCCCTGGTTCGCGTCGACGTAGAGCCGCTCGCCGTGCAGGTGCCCGGCCACGGCCCGCACCCGCTCGATGTCCTCCTCGACCTTGCCGCCGACCTTGACCTTGATGACCTGGCACTTCTCCGCCAGCAGCTCTTCGAGCTGCCGAAGACTCTCCTCGACCGGGACAAGACCGATCGTAAGACTCGTCGGCAGATCGGCGAAGCGTCCGCCCAGCATCTGGATCACATGGAGGCCCCGGTGCTTCCCGAGGAGATCGTGGACTGCGATGTCGATCGCGCACTTCGCGGTGGGGTTCGCAGGGATCGCGGCATCCACGGCGGAGCCGAAGTCCTCGAGGTCGTCAAATGTGCCGTCCGCGAGGGCGCGCAGGATGTGCTCCGCGGCGGCCGCCACTCCCTCCGGCGATTCGCCGGTAATCGGCTGAATCGTGGACCCTTCCCCGTATCCCGTGTGCTCGTCGGACTCGAGCTCCACGATTGTGCCCACGTAGGCGGGCTGGACCCCGAGCGAGATCACGAAGGGATGGCGGAGCGGGATGCGGAGGAGGTGGACCTTGGCCGACGCGAGGCGCACGTCGCCGATCCTCGCGTCCAGCTTCACGGACGCGCTCTTCAAGATCACGGTCGACCGCCTCGCTGTTCGCGATAGGATGGGGCTCGCGAGCTTAAGGGATTGTCCATCGCGCCCGGGACACGGCGCGGAGATGAAGAAAACCCGAGAACTCTCATCCGCCACGACCGGGATTGCGCGAAATCCGGAGTGTGAAGCACGAGCCAACAACGCGGATTCAGTTCGACAGAAGTTCTAAGAAACGGGTATATAGCCGGCATGCGGTCCTGCGTCGGGAGGGAGAGGGAGAACCATGCTACGCCGAACGTTGATTCTCGTTGTGTCCGTCGTCATCATTCTGATTGTTGCGGGTGTCGCGGCGTTCATCCTGCTGTCGCCTCCGGCGGCGACGCAGCGAACGCTCGTGTACTATTCGCAGTACGACATCTCGACCCTGGATCCCGCCGACGCGTACGACTCCGGATCGTTCATCCCGATCCAGAACTCGTACGACACGCTCCTGTCCTATCCGCTGACCACGATCAACGAGTTCGCTCCGGCCCTCGCCCTCCAGATCCCGACCGTCGCTAACGGCGGGATCTCCGCGGACGGACTGACGTACACCTTCCACCTGCGGCAGAACGTGAAGTTCAGCAACGGCGACCCTTTCACCGCGGACGACGTCGTCTACTCGTTCCAGCGGGTCCTCCGGATCAACTCGCCCTCGTCCGGCGTGGCCTGGATCGACTCCCAGGAACTGAACGTGTCGAGCATCACGAAGATCGACACGTACACGGTCCAGTTCAAACTGACCCACGTCTTCAACCCGTTCCTGCAGACCTTGGCGACGGCCGAGCCCAACGCCATCGTGGACAAGGCGGCCGTCGAGGCGAACGGCGGCATCGTGGACGGGCAGGACAACGCGTGGATGACGAACAACACGGTGGGCACGGGCCCGTACATGGTCCAGTCCTGGACCAAGGCCCAGCAGGTCGTCCTGGTCCGGAACCCGAACTACTGGGGCGACACGAGCGGGGCGCGGTACGACAAGGTCGTCATGCTCCTGAACCAGCTACCCTCGACCGCCATCTCGGCGGCGAGGAGCGGGGACGCGACGATCGCGGACATCCCGTTCACCCAGGCGGCCTCCCTGGCCAACGCGACGAACGTCCAGCTCAAGGTGACCCCGGTCCCCCGGACGTACATGGTCGGGTTCGACATCAACTCGACCCACACGTTCATGGCCAACGCGAGCGTGCGGCAGGCCCTCAGCTGGGCCTTCCCGTACGATCAGGTCATCGCGAACGCGTTCCAGGGCTACGCGACTCCGTTGAACGGGCCGGTTCCGACGCAGATCTACCTCGGAACGGAGTCGATGCCCACGAAGTTCTACAGCTATAACCTGACCAAGGCGGCAGCGATTCTGGACGCCGCGGGCTTCACCAAGAACGGCGCCGGCCTGCGATTCGGAGGCGCCGCGGTGTCGTTCTACGCGATCTCCTCCATCGCGTGGCAGCCGACCGTCGCCCAGCTGTACCAGGCGGCCCTCCAGCAGATCGGGATCACCCTGGACATCCACTCGGTTCCGGACGCCGTGCGCAGCGCGACCCAGAAGACGAACGGGTGGGACCTGATGATTGAAACGTGGGGCCCGGACTACAACGACCCGAGCGACTACGCGCTCCCGTTCGTGGGGAGTGCGGCGATCGGCGGGGACACGTACCACACCGTGTACGCGAACGCGACGATCGACAACGCGCTCACGGACGCGCAGAGCACCACGGACCTGAATCGGGAAATCGCGGACTACCACACGGTCTGGACCGTGCAGAACCAGAACCCCAGCCTGATCTACATGTGCGTGGCGCAGGCGATCGCCGCGGTGTCTAAGACGTTAACGAACTTCACGTACAACGCGATCCTCACGTACAACTTCTGGTTCTACCTGCCCAGCACGAGCGCGGCAGCGAGCTCGCTGTCGGTCGGGACTTCGGTCGCTCCGCAGTCTGCGGCCGAGCCGTTCCGGAGCTTCCTGAACGTGTACCAGCAGCTCCTGCACGCCTAAGGGTCAGGTGAGAGAGAAGTCCACACGGGCCGATCGCGGCCAGGGGACCTGCCGTCCCGACGGACCAACGCAGGCGCCCGGGAGACCGGGAGCCTGCACCTTCGCTTTTCACTTTCGCGACTCCGCGAGCCCATCGACCGTCGCTTCGAGCGAGGCGAGACGCCGCCGGAGCTCCCGGGCGTCCTCCTCGAGGGCATCCAGCGCTTTCTGCTGCTCGAGCGAGGGCGCACGGTTCGCCTGCGCCTCGCGGATCTTGCGGAGGGCGCGGCGTGCCCGCTTCTTGAAACTCCACAAGACCTCGCCCTCGTACACCTTCTCGAGGGTCGGAAGGGCGAGGGGAGAGCCCAGTTCGCCGAGGCCTTCGATGGCCCCGAGCTTCGTGCGGATGTTCACGTCCTTCGTCAGGCCGACCAGGTGCTCCAGCACATCGGGCCTCGGCCCCTCCACCGCCCGCCCAAGCCGACCCAGGGCGATCGCGGCGGCATACCGCCGCATCTCGGGCTCCCCGTATCGCGTCCTCTGCACTAGGACCTCGATGCCGCGTTCGTCCCGCAGCGCGACCAGCCCGTCTGCCGCACGGGCCGCGATCGCCTCCACGTGGGACAGACGGTCCATCCCCGCGACAATCGTCTCGAACGCTCGGAGGTGTCGGGTCGATCCGAGGGCGGCTCCCGCGGCGGCCATGGGATAATACTTGTCGTCATCCCCGTACGCCTTGGCGAGCGCCCTGAAGGCGGTCTCATCCTTGCGGAACCGGCCTAGCGCCTCGTAAATCCCCACGCGGACGCGGCTGTCAGAGTCCGCGAGGGACCGGAGCAGCGCGTCCCGGGCCGCGGGCGTTCCGACATCGCCCAGGCCGAGCGCGGCGGCGCGTCGCACGGCCCATTGCGAATCCCCGCGGAGCGCCTCCTCGAGTGCGGGGATCACGTCGATCGCTTCCACGGACCTGCCGAGGGCGGCACAGGCCTCCATGCGCGCCCATGAGCTGGCCGAATGCGCGAGCACCCAGCGCAATTCCGCTACGCTCCGCCGGAAGACGATACGCTTGAGCAGGACGCTGTCGGGGTCGAACAGGACCGCCTCGGGTCGGTCGCGGCAGGAAAAGCGGAAGATGTGCTCCGCCCTCTCCAGGTGCACGGTCTCCCGCCACGTGCGGTCCTCCGAGGCGAACTCCAAGGTCACGGGCATCCGGAATACGGGGACACCGTCCTTTGTCTCCTGTACTTGCCGCACGCGGACCTCGGCCTGTCGTGCCCCGGGGTCCCAAGACCAGGAGACTTCGAACTCGGGGTGGCCGGGTCGGTAGACCCACTGCTCGAAGAATCCGTCGAGCGTCCTCCCGGTCGCCGCCTCCATGGCCACACGGAAGTCGTCCGTCTCCACGGCGGCCCTCCCATGCGCCGCCACGTAGGCGCGGATCCCCTTCCACCACAGGTCGTCGCCCAGGAGGGAGCGGAGCATGTGGAGCACCGCGGCGCCCTTGTTGTACGTGTGCGAGTCGAACATCTCCTTCGCGTCGACGAAGGCGTGGGTGACGATGGGACGCAGGTAGTCCTTCTCGGCCTCGTCGAAGTAGCGCTGCCGCATCTCCTCGAGGTAGACGAGGAACTCGTCCTTCCCGTAGTGCTCCTCCCACCACAGGCACTCGAAGTAGTTCGCGAAACCTTCCTTGAGCCACACATGACCGAAACTCTTGATCGTGATCCAGTCGCCGAACCAGTGATGGACGAGCTCGTGGGCCAGGTGGGAGTCCGCGTTGTAGTCGGGGTACGCCCGCTCGTCCGTCAGATAGCTCTCGTTGAGGATCGTGATCGTCGTGTTCTCCATCGCGCCGAAGATGAACTCAGGAACGCACGCCTGGGCGTACTTGTCCCAGGGAAACCGCAGCCCCGTGACGCGCCCGTAGAACCGGACCATCTCGGGCACGCGGGAGAAGGCGAGGTCGATGTACTTCCCGTAGCCCTTGGCCACGTACGCCTGGACCGGGATGCCGTCCGCGTCCCACTCCTTGCTGTCCCACTCGCCCACGACGAGGGCGACCAGGTAGTTCGGGTGGGGCTTGTCCTGAAGCCAGTGGAACGTCCGCGTGCCCTTCTTCGGGTCGTGCTTCTCCGCGACGAGGTGGCCGTTCGCGATGGCCCGGTACGCCTCCTTCACGGTGACGATGATCTCGGTCGTGAACTTCTGGTTCGGATAGTCGTACGAGGGGAACCAGGACCGATTGTCCATCTCCTCTCCCTGGGTCCAGACCGTGCGCGGTTTCTGCGGATATCCGGCATCCGGGGCCGTGAAGAAGAGGCCCTTCCGCGGCTTGCCGGTGTAACGGATGCGGAGCTCAAAGGCCTCGCCGGCCTTGCGAGGCTTTGCGAGGCGCACGAGCAGGACGTCGCCGTGGACCTCCCACTCCATCGCGCGGCCCGCGTCGTCGCGCACACCGCGGATGCGGAGTCCCTGCTGGTCGAAGACGACCTCGTGCAGGCCGTCATTGATGGGCGCGAGGCGGTGCACCGCGGTCCCGGAGACGGTCCGCGCTTCGCCATCGATGGAAATGTCAAGCTTGAGATGCAACTCTCGGAACGTCCGCTCCCGTGCGTACTGCGGCGGTGTGTCGAGAGGCGCGAACGCATGATCGGCGGCCGAATCGCATCTCGCGTCGCCGCAGCCGTCCAGGGCGTCCTGCACACCCAACCCCCGTTCCGTCGGACGCACCGCGCAACGCGTGGCGCTACTTACGGGTTCCGAGGCCGCCCGTGGCGGACCGCCGTCCGCGACCCGTGACGAGATTCTCTCCAGATGCAGGCACGCACGAGCGGCGGGCACGCGCTACGTACCAGAGGGTTATGTACGAGAAGCCCGCTCCCCAGCGGGAAGGGGCGGAGGAGCCGCGCCGGAATGGGAACCGAGACGCGACGGCGGCATGCGTTGCGGGGCGAACGGCACCCCGATACCGGGAGAAGAGGGGCTCGGTAGTCCGGATGGGGTGACCTGAGATGAAGATGTGGGAGTTTATCCTGCGGCGCCTCATCTCGGCGATTCCGGTCCTCCTCGGGGTCATCGTACTCATCTTCTTCGTGACCCACGTGGCGCCGTCGGACCCGGTGAAGCTCTACGCGGGCATCAAGGCGTCTCCGGCGACCCTCGATGCCATCCGGGAGCGGCTCCACCTCAACGATCCGATCCCTGTCCAGTTCTGGTACTACCTCACGAGCCTGTTCGAGGGGAACCTGGGCTATTCCCTTTCCCTCCGGATGAGCGTGAACACGGGCATCGAGCTCTTCCTCCCGGCTACCCTGGGCCTGGTCGTCCTCGCGATTGCCTGGTCCACCCCGGTAGGCATCCTCCTGGGGATGCTCTCCGCCACGCGAATGAACAAGCTCGGGGACGTCGTCTCGCGGACGATCGCCTACATCGGGCTTTCCTTCCCTTCGTTCCTCCTGGCGGTCATCCTCCAGCTCGTGTTCGCCGTGAACTTGCACGTCCTCCCGTTGACCGGGCTGCTCGGGCCGACCAACACGCCCCCGACCCACATCACCGGGTTCTATCCCCTGGATTCGCTCCTCACGGGGAACCTGCCGGACTTCGTGTCGGCCTGCGTGCACCTCATCCTCCCCGTATTTGCCCTCGGCTTCACCGGGTTCGCCCTCGTGCTCCGCATGGCGCGGTCGAGCATGCTCGAGATTCTGTCGTCGCCCTTCGTCAAAGCGCTGCGGGCCAAGGGCGTGCCGGAGAAGATCATCGTACGGCGCTACGCCTTCCGCGCGGCCATGGGGCCGACCCTGACAATCGTGGGCCTGAGCTTCGGGAGCCTGCTCGGCGGCACGGTCTTCATCGAGGAAATCTTCGGCATGGCCGGGTTCTCCTACTGGGTCTACCAGGCAATCATCGGCTTCGACTACAACGTCGTCGTCGCGTACACGCTCATCATCTCGCTGGCGTACGTCCTCGGGAGCATTGTCGTGGACGCGGCGTACGCTTGGATCGAACCGCGCATCCGGTTCTCCGAGGAGGGGGCTGGTTAGGATGGCGGCGGCCCGGTGGGGCAGTGCGATGGAGCGGCTCCGGGTCATGGGCCGGGAAGGGAACCTGACCTTCAGGGCCCTCCGAACGAGCAAGCTCTCCATGGTGGGCCTCATCCTCCTCCTCGCGTTCGTCGTGATCGCGCTCCTGGCGCCCTTCATCGCCCTCCAGCATCCGGTGTACGTCAACGTGAATGGCGCGCTCCAACAGCGGTGGCCGACGGACACGAACATCGCCCTGCTGCCGCCCTCCTTGCAGCATCTCTTCGGGACGGACGAGCTCGGGACCGACCTCTTCAGCAAGTCCGTCTACGCCGCGCAGCTCGACATGGTCCTCCCGTTCGAGGTGATGATCCCGTCGGCCCTCCTCGGGATCGTGATCGGCGGGATCGCGGGGTACTTCGAGAAGACGTTCGGCGAGGTCCTCATGCGCATCACGGACGTGTTCCTCGCGGTTCCGAGCATCGTGCTCGCGCTCACGCTCGCCGCCGCCCTGGGCCCGTCCCTCGAGCACATCGTGTACGCGATGATCGCAACCTGGTGGGCGTGGTACGCGCGTCTCATCTACGGCGAGACCCGCAAGATGAAGCACCGGGACTTCGTCGAAGTCGCCCGGAGCTCGGGCCTCAGCGGGACGTCGATCTTCTTCCGCCACATCCTTTCGAATGTGCTCTCCCCCGCGATCATCCAGGCCACCGCGGACCTGGGGAGCGTCCTTCTGTCCATCGCCGCCCTGAGCTTCCTAGGCCTCGGCGCCACCCCGGGGACGGCCGAGTGGGGGCTCCTCATCTCGCAGAGCCTGAGCTATCTCTTCGTCGCCTGGTGGTACCCGATCTTCCCGGGCATCTTCCTGATCACGACGTCCCTCGCGTTCAACCTGCTCGGGGACGGGCTGCGGGACGTGTTCGACCCGACCTCGAGGCGGTGGCTGTCGCAGACGATCCGCGGGCTGCCCGATGTGGTCCACAAGGAATCCCCGGAGCCCGCGGCGCCCGGGGCCCTGCTCCAGGTGGACGACCTCTCCATCAGCTACCTCACGTACGAGGGACCGGTCCATGCGGTGAGGAACGCGAGCTTCGAGGTGAAGCCGGGGGAGGCGTACGGCCTCATCGGGGAGAGCGGGAGCGGAAAGTCGACCGTCGCGCTGGCTATCATGGGACTGCTCCCGCCGCGCTCGACGCGGATCGCGTCCGGCGACATCTTCTTCGCGGGAGACCGGGCGAACGCCGCCACGTACACGAACCTCCTCCTGCTCAAGGAGAACGAGATGAACGCGGTTCGGGGGAAGGACATCGCGATGATCTTCCAGGAGGTCTCGGACTCTCTCCATCCCTCGTACAAGGTCGGGTTCCAGATGGGGCAGACCTACCTCCTGCACCAGTTCGAACTCGTCCTCGAGATCGCGGTGGGCGAGATGGAGCAGTCCTTCATCGAGCGGCCGTGCGACTACTGCGGCGCCACCGTGAAGGAGGGTGCGTGGATCTGCACCGGCTGCCTTTCCATCGTCGAGCCGCCCAAGGGGGCGAGACGGTCCCCCGCGGACGTCGTGCCCGAGCAGTTCTCCGGGAGGCAACGGTCCCAGTTGCTCAAGTACCGGGAACTCTACCAGACCTACGAGAAGCGCAAGCTCGGCCCGGACCGACCCCCGGACCCGCGGACCCGGGACATCTGCCGGAGGCTCGCGGTCCGGGACCTGCGGCGCGCGCTGGTGCCCGATCCGGAGCGCACGGTCGACCTCTATCCCTTCGAGCTGTCCGGCGGCATGAAGCAACGGGTCATGATCGGGATGATGATGGCCTCGAACCCGAAGCTGCTCATCTGCGACGAGCCGACCACCGCGCTCGACGTGGTCACGGAGCGGAACATCCTGGACCTAATCAAGAAGTTCAAGGAGGAACTGGGCGTCTCCGTCCTCCTCATCTCCCACGACCTCAGCGTGATCCGGCGGTTCTGCGACCGCGTCGGAGTGGTCTACGCGGGGAAGCTCGTGGAGGAGGGTCCCCTGGCCCAGATCTTCTCCGACCCGTGGCATCCGTACACGAACGGGCTCATCAAGTCCCTGCCCAAGGTGCGGAGCGGGGGCGCGTTCGTCCCGAAGGGCGAGTACTACACGATGCAGGGCTCCCTGCCCGAGCTGAAGGCGATCCCGGTGGGGTGCGTGTTCGCGCCCCGCTGCGAACGCGCCACGGAGGAGTGCCTCAAGAAGGATCCGCCGCTCGAGGTCCTCGGGACCGGACGCTCCGCCGCGTGCTTCCATCCGCTGAAGGGGGAAGGTGGCCATGCAGGCTGAACCCGAACCCGCACCTGCGAGCCTGCTCGACGTCGAGGATCTCAAGAAGCACTTCCCGATCCGGTCGGGCCTCCTGTCCCTCCTGAAAGGCTACATCCGCGCCCTGGACGGTGTGACCTTCGAGCTCGAGCACGGGAAGACGCTCGGCATCGTCGGCGAATCCGGGAGCGGGAAGTCGACCCTCGCTCGGACGATCGCGCGCCTCATCGATCCGACCGGCGGATCCGTGGCCCTCCTCGGACAACCCCTGGTCGAGCTCCACGGCAAGAAGCTGCGCAAGTTCCGGGTCAACTTCCAGATGGTCTTCCAGGACCCCATCTCCTCCCTGAACCCCCGGAAGCTGGCGGTCGACATCATCGGCGAACCGCTCAAGATCCACTTCAAGCTCCATGGGGAGGAACTCACCCGGGAGGTTACCGACCTAATGAAAAAGGTCGGTCTCGAGAAGCCCCAGCTCTACCGCTACCCGCATGAGTTCTCGGGCGGGCAGAAGCAGCGGCTCGGCATCGCGCGCGCGATCGCCCTGAAGCCCAAGCTCCTCATCCTGGACGAGCCCACCTCGAACCTGGACGTGTCCGTGCAGGCGCAGATCCTCCGGCTCCTCGCCACCCTGCAGAAGGAGCTCGACCTGACGTACCTGTTCATCTCCCATGACATGGCCGTGGTATACCACATGTGCGACCTGATCATGGTCATGTACGCGGGCAAGGTGGTCGAGCGGGCGGAGACGCGGTCCCTGTACACGAACCCCCTCCATCCCTACACCCGCGCCCTCCTCAGCATCGCGGAGGCCGAGGGGACGGACCTCGAGGTCACCCTGGCCGGAGAACCGCCGAGCCTGCGCTCCCTCCCGTCGGGATGCCACTTCCATCCTCGATGCCCCTACAAGGTGGACGCATGCGACAAGGTGGAACCCGAACTCGTCGAGATGGAGCCGGGGCACTACGTCGCCTGCCATGTCTTCGGTCCCTCGAGTCCACCGGCAGCCCCGGAGGTGACCCGTGGGGACGGCTGAAGCCTCGGACCGCGCGGCCTCGGAAACCGAGGCCGGGGGCCTCGATGGCCTCATGCGGCGATACAGCCGCTGGAGGCGCGAGCGCCTGGTGAGCCTGGCCGAGGAGCCTCTGTCGACCCTGACGCTGCAATCGCTCTACCTGTCTGCGTGCGTCCTCGCGGACGGCATCCTCCTCCCGTGGGTCGCCTCGGTGGTCGAGGGCGGCTTCTCGTGGATCGTGTTCGTCGTCCTGCTCGTGCCGGCCCTCGCCGCGGAGTCCATCCTCTACCGCAGGATGAAGGCACCGCAGCAGAGGCGGGCGTAGCCGCAGAACCGGTTCAGTGACCTCGAACGATCCGGTCGATGGCTTGCACCATGACCCGCTCGTCGGGAGGGCCGTGGTTAATCACGATGGAGAAGGGCTCGTCGCCATCGTAGCCTGCGAGAGCTTGGACCCCGGTGAGGGAGCCGGTCTTCGCACGGATCCTCCGAGGAAGCTTCCGGTCCGCGAGTGTGCCATCCCGGCCGCCAATGGGCAGCGAGTCCAGAATGGAGGGATATTTCTTCGAAGCCTCCAGGAGCCGCACGGTTCCCGCGGGCGAGACGAGGTTGTACCGGGAGACGCCCGAGCCGTCGTACAGGAGGGCGTCGTCCACGTGGATGGGGTGGAGCGCGTGCGTGAACGCGGCCTGGGGCTGCTGGTCGTCGAGCGGGATGCTTCGCGCGGACGAGGCATGGCGGAGGAGGAGCTCGGCGAGGATGTTGACGGACCGCTTGTTCATCGTCCGCAGCACGTCCCTCAGCGGCACATGGGCGAAGGCCGTCGCGGGCCCGCGCAAGTTCCCGCTCCGGTTTTTCAGGGGGCGTCCACCCATCCGTTCTCCCAACCAGTAGGCGAGGAAGTCCTCAGGGTTGCGTATGGGGAACTCGAAGGTCCCCGTGTATCCCGTCGGGACCGAGACCACCCGGCCTCGGACGAAGGGGCGTTTGAGCCCCCGCACCTTCCGGAGAACGTAGTACGTGCTCGACGGCGTGACCGCGCAATCCTTCGATCCGTCGACCGTGATGAAGTTCTCCCGGAAGCAGACGTCGGAAATGGGTGCACCCCACGCTTCCCGCACATCCCCGATCGCCCACGTGGACGGATAGCGAGGGGCATGGGGGAAATGCGGGGCGAAGACGACCTCCTCGATCCGGTGGCCTCCGACATCCTGCAGGAGATCACGGAAGGACTCCTCGGAGAGCAGGGGGTTGGCCCGGGGGCTCAGGTAGAGTGTCCTGCCCTGAACCGAGTACTCGGAGTGGAAGACGAAGTCCTCGCCCAGGGACTCGCACGCGAGCCAGGACGTGTAGAGCTTCGTCGTGGACGCGGGCATGAACAGGCGTTTCTCATTCAGGAGGAGCCTCTTCGACGGATAGCAGATGCCCAAGAACGCCGTGTCGTTCAGTCGCGGCTTGCGCACCTTCATCCCCTGACCCCTCGCGTCCGACCGACCGGCTCGGCGTTTCCTCACGGCTCACCGCGTCCTGTTCCTGCCGCTCTCGCGAGCGGCTAATGACTTCGGAAAGAAGTAACTTCCTGAGCCCCACGGGACGCAAGCTTCGGTGTGAAAGGCCTCTGAGGTGTAGTCATCCTAACTCGCGACCCCTCGGCCTGGACCATCAAAACGTGGTCACAATGCGTACCGAGCCTTCATAGCCGCTCGTCCTCGTCTCGCGCATCGGGGAAACTGCATGCCGCCCGCCGCGATCCGCGATCTCCGCGACCTGATGTACTGGCAGTACGCCAAGATCATCGCCGACTCCGCGGGCGTCGGCAAGAAGCAGTGGGCCTTCGTCATGGAGCGCTTCAAGAAGCTCCAGTCCGGGGAGATTGCCTGGGACTCGATCCGGGAGTACGTGAAGGAGCACAACGACTTCCACCGCTGCCTCTACTGCGGTCGCGCAGGGGACCTGACCCTAGATCACCTCATGCCCAAGGCGTTCCACGGTCCTCAGGACGAGAAGAACGCGGCCTGGGTCTGCCGGTCCTGCAACGCCTCGAAGGGGCCGCGGCGCCTCTACGAATACTACACGACGGCCAAGGGCGGCCTCAAGGCGGCCAAGTACGACGTCCCCCGCCTCGCCGAGGGGAAGTACCTCAAGCTTCTCTACGAGCTCTTCGACGACGCGGACGTCCTCGGCGTCACGGAGGACGACCTCCATGCCCGCTTCTGCCCTGAATGCGACCTCAGTCGCGTCTGCAAGCAAGAGGATTCGGTCGGAAAGATGTCCCCGCTTTGCCTGGACGGCGTGGCCACCGAGGTCCTGCGGCACAATGCCTAGCTTCGTGCTCCTCCGGAGGATTCCAGGGGCCTCGCCGGAGGTAAGCGGGATGTCGACAGGTTCTTACCCTTGCATGCTATTGCGTAACACGGTCGGGGAACTCGGATTTCTTGCGTAGTCGTACGGGGCCCTGATCATCGCGCCGACAAAGGGCGCCTGGCCAAATTCTCGAACCACCGGCTTGCACGGAGGGGGTGAGACAATGGGAGACAACGCGGAGCGGATTAAGGAAGGCATCGAGCACTTCAACCGGCGGAACATCCCCGCGGTCCTGGAACTGTACGACCCCGCGGCCGACATCGAATCAAGCGGGACCATCGCGGGCGGCACATTCCGGGGACGAGAGGGCGTCCAGGAATGGATGCAGAAGATCGGGACGACCTGGCCCGAAGGGCTGCGCCTGAACGTGGAGAACCTCCACGAGACGGGGGACCTCGTGTTCGTGGAGTGGACGCAAGAAGGGAAGCTGGCGAACGGGAAGGAAACGAAGCAGAAGGCGCTGAACGTCTTCGAGCTCCACGAGGGCAAGGTCAAGAGCCACCGGCTTTACACGGACTCGGAGAGGATCGCCAGGGACATGGGCAGGATGTAAGGAACGAGAGACCGGCTCCCTTGCTCGGCCCCACGCGGTTCCCTGGCCCAGAACCGGGAATCGAAAGACCCAGCTTGGGCTTTCCGACACCTCCTCGCGGGCAAGGCCCTCAAGCCTATGTACCGCGAGCGCGTCAGGCAACAGATGAGCGAGACCAAGAAGAAGTCCTCCGCCACGAAGACCCGCAAGTCGCTGGACATCCGGGTTGAGGACCTGCGCCAGAAGATCCTCCATCTCGATCCCTACTCGGGATGGTTCCCCGTCGACGCGACGAAGAAGATCGTGAACGTCGTCGACGAGGAACTGGAACCCATCGGGGAGCTGGAGACCGGGAGCGACGGCTTCGTGCAACTCGCCCTCCTCGTGGGGCGGCGATTCGTGCGGGTCTCGTACTACCCCGGCCAGCCGCATGCCACGGTCAACGTCGTCACGTTCGACAAGTAGGCCGCACCGGTCGCCGGAAAACAGGCGCCGGGGGACCCCGTCCGCCCCGGATGTGCCCTCACGCGGTCCCCGGATTCATCCGCACCACGATCCGGTTCAGGTTCCCCGCGAACGTGACCCAGGCCAGGTAGGGCACGAGCAGGAGGCCCGCGAGGGGTGTCGCGGTCCAGAACGAGACCAAGGTGGCCAGGATCGCGACCCATAGAACCCAGATTTCCAGGAGGGCGGACCTCGGGTCCCGACGACCGAAGAACAAGATGGACCAGAGCGAGTTGAGGACGAGCTGGACCGCGAACAGGGCGAGCGGGATCGACGCATCGAGCCCCCGCTCTCGCCACACGAGCCAGGCGGACACGGCCATGAGCACGTAGAGGACCGTCCAGACGAGGCCGATCGTTCGACCCGATGGGACCCAGCTGGGCTTCCGCAGTTGCACGTACCACGTGTTCACGGAAGCCATCGTCGAGCGGATTCCCACCGCGGCGGCGGCAAACGTCCCGACGAACGAGACGACGAGGCCCAGGACTTGAATCAGCGGATCGGTGATTGCGGCCAAGCGGGATCCCCAGAGGGAAAGGGTGCGGGAGTGGGAAGCCTTTGCGGTCTTTCGTCCGGTGAGTCCGGTCCCTGGGGCGGGAACGCGATTTCGAGTTACGGGCAGCGCTCATCCGAACCCACCGGCCGTCCCGACGCTCGTTTGGACGTAGACCTGCGGCATCCGCCGCGCGGCCACGGGGCGGTTCGCCGTTCAGCGGCCCGCCCTCGCCCTCTTTGTGATCTCCTTCTTGAGCCCCTCGGGAATCGGCCGGCATCCGCACTCCACCGCGTGATCCTCGTGCCACCGGATGCGCTCGTCCACGGTGGAGTTCTTCGGCATCGGGTGGGCCCGGTGCCAAGTCACGTTGATCGGCATGCGGCTCCCTGAGGCACCACGATGCGGTGGCCGGAGGATAACCGTTGCGCACCCGTCGTGGGCAACGCTCATGCGTCGGGTGCGTCATCCCGCGGGCGGTTCCCATGTCCGCGATCCAGGATTTCTACCCGGACGAGATTGCCCACTGCTACGGCTGCGGCCGCCTAAACGACCACGGCCTCCACCTGCGGACCTCCTGGGACGGGGACGAGACGGTCACGCGGTACACGCCGCAGGCGTGGCACATCGCGATCCCCGGATACGTGAACGGAGGGCTCCTGGCCTCCTTGCTGGACTGCCACGGCACGGGCACCGCGGCCGCCGCGGCGTACCGCGCGGAGGACCGCGAACCCGACACCCTCCCGGCCCATCGCTTCGTGACGGCCTCCCTCCGGGTGGAGTACCTCAAGCCCACTCCGCTGGGGATCGAGCTCGAGGTCCGCGGGCGGGCCACGTCGATCGAGGGGAGGAAGGTCGCCGTGGAAGCCCGCATCCTCGCCGCAGGAGAGGTGACCGTGAAGGGCGAGATCCTCGCGGTGGAGATGCCCGAACGGATGCGACCGAAGACCTCGCCGTAGCGGAACCTACCTGGAGTGGCGACGACTACGCCGGACGAGGACGTACGCGACGATTGCGACTCCAATGAGGATCACCGCAGCCGCTCCAATCGCCTCCGCGGGAACACTGGTCGGGGTCGGGGGTGGCGCGGAGGCCGTGACCTGGAGCGATTCCGTGTCCGTGTGGTTCTCGGAATCCGTGACGGTCACGGTCGCCGTGTAGGTCCCCGGGACGGTGTACGTGTGCGAAGGCTTCGGATTCGTGCTCGTGTTTCCGTCCCCGAACGCCCATCGATACGTGTACGGCGGGCTGCCATCGGCCGCCGTGGCGGTGAACGACACCGTCAGCGGGGCGACCCCACGGATCGGATACGCGGAGGAGGCGACGCTCACGGGGGCATGGACCGTGACGAGTATGCTGTGCGACCCGGACCGCTGGGCGGAATCCGAAACGGTGAGCACGACGGAGAACGTCCCGCTGATCAGGAACGAGTGGGAAGGACTTGGAGCGGAGCTCGTCCCTCCGTCGTCGAAGGTCCAGACGTAGGTGTAGGGCGGGATGCCTCCGGAGGCCGTCGATGTGAAGGCCACGGTCAAGGGGGCGAATCCCTCCGTCACATCCGCGGTTGCCGTGACCGTCGGCGCGGGGGCGTCGATGGGGTAGAACGCATACCGGGGCCATGTGGCCGGGTTGAATTCATTCAGGAAGTCCCAGATGACTGCATGGCCGGCGTCGAGCATCGCCTGGTTCACGTTCAGGAGGTGCGTCGAGTTGTGCCGCACGTAGACCACGGCGACCCACCGGCCGTATATGTCCGTGCCATAGACGTCGTCGATGTCCAGGTACACGGCCTGGCCGGCGATCAACCCGGTGAGGTAGTCCTTGGCCTCCTGGTATCCGGCTTCATAGTACTCCGGCGCATCGATGTCCGCGAGCCGGACCCCCGTGGGCAGCGAGCAGTTGAACGTGTCTCCGTCGATGACCCGAGTGACCGTATCGGTTCGATCGACCTCCCACGCGGATGCCGGCGCTGACATGCCGGCGAAGGCCCCAAGGGTTAGAAGCATCCCCAGGGCGATGACAAACCCCACTCGCACGTGGGAACCCCAACGCCCAGGACCCCAATAAAGCACCTCACTCCCGGATGCCGCCGTGGAGCGAGTATCGACAATCCTTAGGCAGGGACCATACACCCACCCACGGATGCGAGTCCCATGGCCCTCCGAATGGTTCCCGACGACCGCGAGCTGGACGCGAGCCTCGCCGCGGTTTGCGGCGCGTACTGCGGTGCCTGTCCAGTGTACCGCGCGTGGACCTCCCGGGACATGGCCCGCCTCGAGGCCCTCGCCGCCCAGCTGGGCACCTCCGTGGAACGGCTGATGTGCACGGGCTGCCGCACCCCGGCGGCATTCTGCCTGGGCGGGGACTGCGGGATTAAGCAGTGCGCCCGAGGACGCGGCGTCGCCTTCTGCCCCGACTGCGCGGACTACCCGTGCGATGCGATCCGTCAGGCGCTGCGATCGACTCCGTACCTGCCCGCGCTGTGCCGGGACGCACTCCGCCTCCATGAGGCCGGGGTCACGGCTTGGCTGCGGGAGCAGGACGCGCGATGGCGCTGCCCCGAGTGTGCCGCACCCGCCACGGTAGGGACCGGACTGTGCGTCCGGTGCGGGCACGCGCTCACCACCGTGTGATTCGTCGCGGCAACGGGTCGAACGCGGCAGCCCCGGGGCTCACGTCCTCACGGCAAACCTCATGACCCGCGCCCCCCTCCCGGCGCGAAATGGCGCTGGAGTGGCTCGCGTGGGTCCTCGGGGGCACCGTGATCTGGGGACTGGGCACGCTCGCCGCGAAACCCAGCACGGACCGCCTTGGCCCGCGGACGATGGGGCTCGGCACGACGCTGATCGAGGGCGTGGCCTTCGGCCTCGTCGGGCTCCTCCTCCCGCACAGTCCGATCCCCGCGGACCCGCTCCTCGCGGCCGCCGCGGTCTCCGCAGGCACCCTGGGCGCGATCGGCTACCTCTTCTTCTACGAAGGGATGCGCGTGGGGAGCGTGGGCCTCGTCGGCACAATCTCCGCAGCCTGCCCCATGCTGACGGTCGTCCTGAGCGTCGCCTTCCTGGGCGAGACCCTCGGGCTCTTCCAGATCCTCGGGGTCGCCCTGATCATGTTCTGCATCCTCATCCTGGCGTACGAGCCGAAGCGCCGGGACGCCTCCCGTCGGGCGGCGGTCCTCCTGAGCCTCGCCGGGTTCTTCGTTTGGGGAATCTGGGGCTTCCTCGTTAAGTCAAGTGTGGACGCGCTCGGCGAGGGCAACCTCGATCTGCTCCTCGCGTCCGGGTACCTGGGCGTCACGCTCGCGTATGCGGTCCTTCGAAGGCGCCACGGAGTCCCTGGAGATCCGCCGTCACGGAAGACCTGGCAGCTCGGCCTCTTCGTGTTCCTTGCAGGCGGGCTAAGCGCGGTCGCCCTCACGATCGCGTATGACCTCGGGCCCGCAGCGCTCGTCGCGCCCATTTCCGGCACGTATCCCATCATCGCCACGCTCGGCGCGGCTGCTTTCCTCAAGGAGAAGCTCGACTGGCGGATCGCGGCCGCTCTGGTCGCCTTCGGGCTCGGGATCCTCTTGCTGTCTGGAGCCTGATCGCGCTGGGGTTTCCTGGGAAAGCGTTTTCTCCCGCGTGGCCATGGCCGCGCCGAGGTCGATCCAAATCCGCCCCGCCCGCGCGAGTGCCGTCGTCTTCGCACTCCTCATCGCACTCGCGATCCTCTTCGCGAGCACCAGGCCCGCTCGGGCCGCCCTCGCGAAGCCCGCGTATACCACGGGCGATCGCTGGGTCTACGTGGTCCAGGGTTCGCTCGAGGGCCTCCCGGGGATGAACGCGAGCCAGGGGGGCTTCTTCGGTCTCGACCTGACCGGGATCGTCGAGGTGGACATCACGGGACCGGCATCGAATCTGGCCGGCGGGGTGCAGGCGGAGACCCATTCGTCCGGCTTCCTCAACGGAACCTTCCAGATCCCCGGCAACGCCACGATTGGCGTCTCGGGCACCTTCTCCTCGGACGCGTCCGAGGTGTGGGAGGGGCAGAGCTACCTGCCCGTCGCCTCGAACAGCTCGACGGCCTACCGGATCGACGTGACGTTCGTGATCACGGCCAAGGTCACTGCGAGCATGTGGCTCAACGCGACGACGGCCTACACGTCGATCCCGCCGTTCAACCTGAGCGTCGGCGACTCGGCGTCCGCGCCCTTCACCTCGGACGTCCAGCTGGCCACGAGCGTCTCCTCCTTCGGGTTCTCCCAGCACAACGTGACCTCCGGCGTGGCCGTGGGATCGTGGATGCGCCAGGTCCTAGGCGTGGAGAACGTCACCGTGGAGGCGGGGACATTCAGCGCGTACCGCCTCAACGAGAGCCTCGGGGCGTTCCCCGGGTTCGCGGGCGTGGCGACCGCGAGCGGAGCGAACGAGACCGCCTGGTTCTCGAACGACGTCGGCTCCTACGTGCGGCGCGTTGCGTACGTGAACGGCACTCCTGTTGCGGAGATGCGGCTCAAGTCCTACACCTATCCCGCTCCCACGGGCGCCTCCCTGCTCGACACGATCCTTCTCGCCCTCCCGATCGCCATTGTCGCGGTGCTTCTCGTCCTACTCCTGCTCCGACGACGCAAGCGGACGGAAGGACCAGCGAAGACCTCAAGCGGCGCGGGGCCCGTCGGGGAGCTTCCGCCCAAGAACCCGGGAGGCGAACCGTGACCGCGCTCGTGGAGACCGCCGGACTGACGAAGGCGTTCGGGGAGATCCGCGCCGTCGACGATCTGAGTGTGTCCATCCCGGAGGGGGCCATCGGCCTCGTCGGCCCGAACGGAGCGGGCAAGACCACGTTCCTCCGCCTCCTCCTCGGCCTCCTGCGGCCCACGGCGGGCTCGGGCCGGGTCCTCGGCCACGGCATCGAAGAGGGTATCCCGGTGCGGGAGCGCACGGGCTACATGCCCGAGCACGACTGCCTCATCCCGGACATGACGGGGATCGGTCTGGTCTCCTACATGGGCCGCGTGAGCGGCCTGGACGCCGGCACGGCGATGAGCCGCGCGCACGACGTGCTCCAGTTCGTCGGGGTCGAGGAGGAGCGGTACCGCAAGGTCGCGGAGTACTCGACGGGCATGAAGCAGAAGGTGAAGCTCGCTCAGGCGATGGTCCACGACCCCCAGCTGTACATCTTTGACGAGCCCACGACGGGACTGGATCCCCGCGGCCGGACCGAGATGCTCGACCTTGTCGGGAAGATCGCCGTCTCGGAGGGCCGCAACGTGATCCTGTCGAGCCATCTCCTCCCGGACGTCGAGACGATCTGCAAGTACGTCGTGATCCTCGACGGGGGCCACCAGATTGCGGCCGGGCCGCTGTCCAAGCTGCTCAGCGGGGCCCAGGACCGCCTGCGGGTCGACCTGCGCGGCGATCGGGTCGGGTTCCTCCGGACGCTCAAGGAAGCCGGGGTCGACGCCGAATCCGGTCCGACCGGGGTGCACATCGCCCGGAAGGCGGGAGTCGAGGCCGAGATCTTCCGGGCTGCGAAGGCGAGCGGCGTGGAGGTGCGCTATTTGGGCCAGGAAATCCGGAGCCTCGAGGAGCTCTTCCTGGAACTCGTGGAGCGGAACACGGGAGGCCGCTAGATGTCGATCTCCCTCCCGACGTACACGCGGCGGGAGATCCCGCTCCTGAGCCGCCGCCACCGGATGTGGGCGATCATCAGCACGGGGCTGCGCCGTGAGATCCGGCGACCCGCCGCGATCTTCACGCTGGGCGTCGGCACGGCGATCACCACGATCGTGTCGATCGTCCTGCTATTCTTCGCACCGTTCCTCCTGGCCGGGCAGCGCCTCGACCTGACCTTCTTCACGACCCCCGCGTCGAACCCGGCGATGCTCTTCTTCGTGACCCTGATGGCCGCGACGGTAGGGGCGGGGCTCATCGCGGACGACCTCGACTCGATGGCCCTCACGCTGTACCTCAGTCGGCCGTTGACGGCGGCGGACTACCTGACCGCAAAGGCTGCCATCCTGGCGACGCTCACGTCGATGATCGCGGTCCTCCCCCTGGTCATCACGCCGCTCACGGCGGCCCTCCTCGGCCTGTTCCCCTGGGACATCGCCCTGGAAGCCGTCGGAATCTCGATCGCCCTGGGCCTGCTCATTACGGGGTTCTTCACGGCGCTGGCCCTCTTCCTGTCGAGCCTCACGCGGCGCCGCGCCTATGCGGCCGCAGCCGTGTTCGCAATCGTCTTCGGACTCACGGTCCCCGCACAGATCCTCGCGTCCCCGGGATCCGTGAACAACTCCGCCCTCCTCTACCTCTCTCCCTGGGAGGATTTCCTCGCGGTCGCCCGGGCCGCATTCGGCGCGTCGAGCGGAGCCATTGACTGGGTTCCCGCCCTGGCGATCCTGCTCGGCGCCACGATCCTCACCGCGCTCGCCACGTGGCTTCGGATGAAGGCCGTGGAGGTGGTCTCCGGATGACCTCGATCGTCGAGGCGAAGGGTATCATGAAGTGGTACGGGGAGGTCCTTGGCCTCAACGGCTTCACGGCGTCCTTCAATCCGGGGATCACCGGGCTCGTCGGCCCGAACGGCGCGGGCAAGAGCACCCTGTTCAAGCTACTGATCGGTCAGCTCCGGGCGAGCGGCGGCGAGCTCCGGCTCCTCGGGGAGGATCCGTGGAACAACGTCGAGCTGAAACGGAGAATCGGATACTGCCCGGAGTCAAACCAGCTCTACGGATGGCTCACGGGCCAAGCGTTCGTCGAGATGCTCCTCCGGCTCAACGGGATGTACGGGGGGGACGCGCGCAAGAACGCGGAGGAAAGCCTCGCCTTCGTCGGACTCACGGGGGCGAAGGACCGCCCGCTACGGACGTACAGCCGCGGGATGCGGCAGCGGGCCAAGCTCGCCCAGGCGCTTGCGCACGCCCCTGAGTTGCTGATTCTGGACGAGCCGCTGTCCGGGGCCGACCCGATGGCCCGCGTCCAGATCCTGCGTGCGATCACCGAGTTCGCGAAGCGCGGCGGCCACGTGATCATGTCGACCCACGTCCTCTACGAGGTCGAGCGGGTCACGAGCAACATCGTCCTCATCCATAACGGGAAGGCGATTGCATCGGGGGACCTCCACGCAATCCGCGCGCTCATCGACGAGCACCCGCACGCGGTGCGCATCGCGACGACCCAGCCGCGGGACCTTGCGCAGGCGCTCGCCACGATGGACCACGTCGTGTCTGTTGAATTCCCCGGGGCGGACACCCTGCTCATTCGCACCCGCAAGCCCGACGTGTTCTACAAGGAGCTCCCGGAGATCGTCGTGGACCGGCACCTCGACATTCACGGCCTTGAAAGCCCGGACGACAGCCTCGAGGCGGTCTTCCGCTATCTGGTGGGGTGAGAACACGGGGCTCGGTGACACATTCCGGAAAGGCTGGGTCGTGATGACCCTCACTGTCCGGTACCTCCTGTCGACTCGGCGCGGCCTCGTGACCCTCGCTCTGTCCTGGATCCCCCTTCTGCTCGTAGGCTCGCTCGCCGTCGCACGGGTCGCTTCGTTCGACATCCTCCTGTTCCAGACGCTGATGGTCCCCCTCTTCCTGCAGATCGTCCTCATCTTCGTGACCCTCGTCGACGCGACGGCCCTCATCCGTGAAGAGATCGAGGACAACACCCTGCCGTTCCTCCTCACCCGGCCCGTCTCGAAACCCACCGTCGCCGTGAGCAAGTACGTGGGCTACGTCGTTGCGGCCCTTGTGCTGCTCCTGCCGCCCGTGGTCGCGTCCTACGCCGTCACGGAGGCGTACGCGGGCAGCGGGCTCGGGACGGATGCGGACGTCCTCGCGGGATTCCTTGCCGCGACTGCACTCGCCGCGATCGCGTACGGCGCCCTGTTCTTCTTCCTCTCCGTAGCCTTCCGGAAACCGCTGACGATCGGGTTGCTCATCGGTTTCGTGTGGGAGTCCATCGTCGGATCCCTCCCCGGGAGCGTGCCCAAACTGAGCCTGATCTACTACCTGCGCTCCGTCCTCAAAGGGACAATCGGCGTGGGTCCTCTGTCGGGCTTCGCAACGGATGTGTCCGCGCCCGTTGCCGCGGGGATCCTTCTGGCCTTCTCCCTGGCCATGCTAGTCCTGGCGACGTTCCTGTTCCAGAGCATGGAATTCCGGCAGAAGGTGTGAGGGCGGCCGCTCGCGGCCTCGGGGGCGCGACTCGCGCTTGGCGGTGGGGCCGCGAATCCGGTCACCAGACCACGACTGAGCGATGTCAACCCGGGGTTCCGTGCAAAGATATTAGACCTCGATCGCGGCATGTTCAAGGCGGAGGAGCGGTAGAGTTGGATCTCTCCCAGATCATCCCGTACATCCTAGCGCACGCCCAGTGGGTCGGGCTGGCGCTCCTCGGCCTAGGGATTGCCGTGCGGCTCCTCGGGAGGGCAATCAGCCGTATGCTGCTCGTCGCGGGGGTCCTCGCCGTCGCGGCCTTCGCATACCAAGAGTGGCAGTCCCTGCACAGCGTCCTCGTCGCCGGGGGCATCCTCCTCGCCGGCATCGTTGTCTTCGGCCTCCTCGCCTGGACGGTCCGCGGCCTCTCGTTCCTGTTCGCCTTCGCCCTGCTCGCGGCCGCCTTCTATCTGATGGTCTACGGATGGATGGGGCCGGTCTTCGTCGCCACGACGGTCGGCACCCTCACATGGGCGGGGGCCACGATCCTCACCATGATCGTCACGGGGCTGGGAGGCGGCTTGCTTCACCGCACCCCGCATACCGCCGTCGGAACCGGCGTCGCTCCTTGAGACTCCGCGCTGATCCGGCGGACGCAGGCCCCGGCGGGTGGTAGCCCCTGCCGGAACGTCGTACGAAGAGCCTCCCCCGCGAGATCGGGAGTCCTCGCCTCGCACATTCATCAGGTGGCCGCCGCGCGTAGGCATCAGCACGTCGAGAAACCCTTATCACCTCGGTCGGACCATCGCGCTCCGCGAATTGGGAGCGAGGGAAGGCGATGAGCGCTGAGTCGGTTCCGCACGATTCCACGAGCTCGCGGCGAGGCCCGCCCCAATCGTCCGGGTGTCGACTGGCGGTCCTGGTCCTCACGTTGCTGCTCGGTTTCAGCGCATTCGCAATCCTCATTTCCCCACCGGCCGTCTCAGCGGCTTCCGATTCGAACGTCGTCTCCCACCGGGTCGACGGTGCGGTGAACTACACGGATCCCGGAGGCGAGTCGTTCTGGAGCTCGATCCCCGTGACGGACGTTCCCCTGGTCGCCTCGATCACTCCCGGGGGAGGGCACACGCCCGACGTGCAGATCAAGTCGGCCAACGACGGCTACAACGTCTACGTCCTGTTCCGCTGGAACGACAGCCAGGGTGCCTCCTTCGAGTCGAACGACGAGGTCTGGCAGGCGCCGAACGGCACGATCATGCCCTTCGACTCCGCGGACACCGCGAACGTGAAGCAGCTCTACTTCAATGCGACGTACTACTACCAGGACCGCGCCGCCCTCCTGTGGTTCCTGCCGCAGTCCCTCGGGCGGGACCAGACGCCCCGGATGGTCCTCGGTTCGGATGGCGCGCTCTCCGGCGGGGCGGCGGAGATCTGGCACTGGCAGTCCAACCCCACGGACAACAACGCGCTCGACACCGGGTTCCCCGGAGGCTACACGGATTCCCTGGGCAACCCCATCTACCCCGCGGACAACCTATCGTTCGCGGAGGACGACTACACGAACATGACCGGCTTCTTCACGGTCCCCGGGAACTTCGGCGCGGGGGCGCCGAACCTGGTGCCCGAGGCGGATCCGTTCCTGATCCACGTGGGCTCCCTCTACGACAACGCGAGCAAGACGTGGACCGTCGAGATGGTCCGCTCCTTCACGACCTCCCAGACAAACCCGTACTGTGTCCAGCTTACGTCGGGCGTGTCGTACTACGTCGCCTTCGCGACCTGGAACGGGCGCCTCGGCGAATCCTCCGCATACAAGTCCGTCTCCCAGTGGTACACCCTGACGATCTCGAACCTGACCGCAGCCCAGGCGCCCGCGCCGGAGGGCGGCATCTCGCTGACCGTTGCTACGGGGGTGGGGATCGGCATGCTCCTCGTCGGCGTCATGATCGGCGCGGTCGTGCGGTCCTCCCGGAAGGGGGAGGACAAGTGAGACGCCTTCGCGCGAGGAGGACGTGAGGGTGGCGGCGAAGGGAGAGGCGGAGCCGACCCGGGCGAAGAACGAGAAGCCCGACGCACCCGAGGATGACAGCAAGCGAGTGTTTCTCAAGGTGGCCGTCGTGGCCTCCGGACTCCTCGCCGCCGGGGCGGCGGGGTCCATCCTGCGGTCCGTGATCAGCACCGCGGCCCCGAGCCAAGTCGCGCCGACGACGTTCCCGCGGGTGAAAGTCGCGAACCTGACCGACCTCGCCGTGGGCGCGCCGATCATCTTCAACTATCCCCTCGACGACGAGCCGAACGTCCTCGTCAAGCTCGGCGTGCCCGCGACGAACGGGATCGGACCGGACGGCGATATCGTGGCCTTCAGCCTGATCTGCCAGCACCTCGGGTGCATCTGGGGATTCCTCCCGACCGGAGGCTCGCCGCCGTGCAGCCCCACCTACAAGGCGCCTGAGCCGGTTGGATACTGCTGCTGCCACGGGAGCGTCTTCGACCTGACGAGCGCCGCGCGGGTGATCGGAGGACCCTCACCCCGACCCCAGCCCCAGGTGACCCTCGAGGTCGACGCGTCCGGCGCGATTTTCGCGGTCGGGATGGGAACCCCGACGATCTTCGGGCACAACACGGGATCGAGCGACGTGAGCGCGGACCTCCAAGGCGGCACGCTGGTGGGGTGAGCACACGGTCACGGAAACCGAGTCGGACGGCCTGATCACGCGGGCCGTGAAGTGGGTCGACACGCGGCTCGGCCTTTCGTACCCCCTGCTGCGGGACGCCCCTCTGTACTCCTTGAATCCCTTCGCATGGCTCGGCGCGCTGACGGTCGTGGCGTTCGCGATCCTCGCGGTCACGGGCATCATCATGATGCTCTACTACGTGCCGACACCTTCCCAGGCGTACGCGTCGACCTCCTACATCTTCAACCAGGTCGCGTACGGACGATTCATCGAGACGGTCCACCTGTACACCGCGTACGCGATGGTCCTCCTCATGTTCGCCCACATGATGCGGGGCTTCTTCGCGTCCGTCCACAAGAGGCCGCGAGAGGTCATGTGGCTGGTCGGCATGCTCATGGGCGGGCTTACGCTCGGATTCGCGTTCACGGGGTACCTGCTCCCCTGGACGGTGATCTCGAAGTCCGCGACGGATGTGGCCGTCGGGATGATCAATGCGCTGCCGTTCGGCGCCCCCATAGTGAGCTTCCTGGTCGTCGGAACCGGAGGGGACGCGGCCGAGCTGCTGAGGTTCTACGACCTGCACGTGGTCGTACTGCCCGCGGCGCTCCTCGTGCTCCTCGCAGTCAAGATGTACATGCTCGAGGCCCATGGAATCTCGGACCCGATCACCAAGCGGGGCCGAACCGCGGAGAAACAGAAGACCGCACCAGTCTTCCCCGATGTGACCCTCTACCTCCTCGAGCTCGCCGCCGTCTTCGGGACCGGGATGCTCCTCCTGGGCGCGCTCTTCCCGCTCAACCTGCCGCCCGGGTATTCGCCATCCACCGCGGGCCAGTATGTCGCCCAGCCCGACTGGTACTTCCTGTGGCTCTACCAGATCCTCAAGATCGCCGCATTCGAGGGACCGGGCCTGACCGGCATTCCAGGCATCCTCGCGGGAGGGGCGTCCGTGCTGCTTGTCCTGGCGTCGTTCTGGTTCTTCCGGAAGGAGAAGTGGGTCCTCGGATTCCTCGCCGCGGGCATCGCCACGGTCCTCGCCGCCACCATCACGGTCCTCGCAGCGGTCACGTTGCTCCTGGCGATCCTCACGCTCCTGCCCTTCCTCGACGTGAACGAGTCCAGGCAGATCCTGCATCGGCCCGTTTTCGTCACGACGGGGATGATTCTGATCGCTGAGCTGGCCGTGCTCGCGGGTTGGGGACTGCTCACGCCGGGCCAGGTCATCCCGACCTGGGAGGGCGCGGCCGTCATCGGGGGCACCGCGGCCATCGTCGGCGTGGGGACCCTCTTCCTGTTCCGGCTCGTCCGGGCCCGCGACGGAAAGGGGGTGCCCGGGTGAGGCTGGCCTATCGCCTCGTCCTCCTCCTTCTCCTGCTGCAGGTCAGTGCGACGATCACCCTGTATACACTCAACCCCACGGACACCGCGAGCCAGGCGGCCTTCGCCACGCTCCTCGGAGTGGATCTCCTGGCCTTCGCCCTCGTCTCCTACCTGTACCGTTCGGAGAAGACCGGGACGCCGTTCAGCCGTCCGTGGTTCCTGGTCGGATGTGTCGCGTTCGTGGCCCTCTTCCTCGCGGTGCTGCTCCGAGCGTGACCGATCTCGAACGGAGAAGGGTCGACGAATCCCGCCCCTGCGGCGGGTCGCGTAGGGTTTCTACATAGCGATTCTTTTTCTCGGGCTCCGAAGTTGCGCGCATCATGGAGGAAGACCAGAAGGTCTGGCTGAAGGCCCGGAAAAGGGCCGAGGACAAGGCCGGCTTCTTCATCCACTTTGGGATCTACCTGGCGGTCAACGCCTTCCTGGTCCTGATGTGGTGGATGACGGGCGGCCTGGGTCTATACCC
The DNA here is from genome assembly GCA_963768855.1 of uncultured Thermoplasmata archaeon. GTDB lineage: Archaea > Thermoplasmatota > Thermoplasmata > RBG-16-68-12 > RBG-16-68-12 > RBG-16-68-12. The sequence goes on along the minus strand of CAVYJM010000021.1, from coordinate 76,869 downwards.
CTGGTTCTGGATTCCGATGGCGGGCTGGGGCATCGGTGTCGTGGGACACTTCGTGGCCGTGTTCGCGGGTGAGGGCTACGTCGAGCACGCGGCCCAGCGCGAGTACGAGCGCATGAAGCACCTGGGACCCTAGGCCTCCTGCGTCCGAGGGTGCGCACGGGGGCGACCCCGCGACGGTCAGTCCGATGCGACCATCATCACGAAGACCGCCGCAGCGACCACAATCAGGAGCCACTTCCAGTTCTGCCGCAGGAAGAGCACGACGGCGGAAGGCGGCCGGGACTCGGAAGGGGCGACCATGACCGGAGAGGGACAACCGCTGCGCTAGATGACCCTTTTCCCGAGGACTCACAGGGACTCGGGGAACACGAGCGGGATGGTCCACGTGCTAAGCCCTCTTGCGGGACGCGCAGCTAGCCGAGGGGCTCGGTCATGTACCGGGTGAGGACCGGCCCGATCCATCGTGCGAGATCCTCCGGGGACGCGGAAACGAGGGGCTCGAGTCGCACGATGTCGCGAAGGAGAGCCACGCCGAACAGGGTCGATCCGATGAGAGCCACCCGCAGGTCGACATCCTTGCTCGGGAGGGAGGCGGAGACCTGAGGGGTGATCTGCTCGGCGAACAGGCGCCGGAGGAGAGCTGCGGCCTTCGGGTCGGAGGCGGCGGACCGTAGCAGCGCCAGGAGGGGCGTCGGCTCCCGGGCACCCCCCCACCGCTCCAGGAAGAGGCCCACGACGCGCTGAGCCTGCTTCGCGGGCGGCTCGGAGGATGGCAACTCCGACGAGGTCGGCCTGCGCATCTGGGTTCGCATCGATTCGAGGAACAGGCCCTCCTTCGATCCGAAGTAGTGATACACCAGGGCAGGGTCGACCTGGGCATCCTCTGCGATTGCGCGGACGGTCGCTTGATCGTAGCCGCGCTTCGCGAACTCCCGGAGGGCCGCATCCAGGATGTCCTTCCGCGGATCCCCGGTTCCCTTCGGCCTCCGTCCGCGCTTCCCGGACCGCGTGCGCGAGGACGCCCCCATGATCCACCTCACTCTTCGACGGATAGCGATGAGGTCGCCGCGTCGCGTGGCGAGCGGGACCGGCTCGCTGCATAGAGCACGAGGACGTCGGACCCGACGACGCCGAGGAACGCGATCTCCATGAGGAAGGAGAGGACGTCATCCTGACCTCCGATGGTGAACTCGACGCCGGTCGAGAACGCAAGGAGGGCGAACACGAGCGCGGCGAGGGCGGGGATCCAGAGGGCCCCGCGGTGGGTGCGGGCGCCGAGGAAGAGGATGACACCTGCGGTGGCGAGAATCAGGAACCCCACGGTCACGTGCATCGCCAGGACCGAGTAGGAGGCGAGGAGGGCGGCGAGGTCCTGGGACGCCGGCAGCGCAACGAACAGGTTGAGGTAGATTCCGAGGATGTTCTGGAGCAGGAGCAGGGCGAGGAGCGCCCATGCCCACGGTGCAATCTGGGACCGCAGTCGGTTCCGGGAACGGGAGCGTTCTTTTCCCCGGTCGGATATGGACATAATTCAACACATGTTGAATTATCTACTTAAACCTCACGCGTTTCAGTGAGGGGGGATGAGGGACTCCCGGACAGGAGAGGTAATACATCCATCCGCGTTCCCGCCTCGGCAGGGAGAACACGTCCGCCGAGAAGCCGAAGGTCATCATCGTCGGCGCCGGATTCGCCGGGCTCGGATGCGCCCATACTCTGAAGCAGGCCGGCATCCCATTCGTCATCCTCGAGTCGAAGGACCGCGTCGGCGGCCGGGTGCGGACGGAGTACGATCTCCTCGACGGCCACCCGATCGAGGGCGGCGCGATGATGGTGCACGGCAGCGACGCCTCCGTGCTCCGCTGGATCGAGGAGTTCGGCCTCACGACGAAGAAAGTGCCCGAGTTCCGCGGGGCGCGGTTCTTCCTGAAGGGGAAGCTCCGCAGCTCCCTCGGCGTCGCGCTGAGTGGGCTCGAGCCGCTCCGGTCCTCCTTCCAGACCCTCCGCCGGCTCCCGAAGGCGGTCGCGCGTTACGCCGGCCCGGACATCACCCTGGACCGCTTCCTGGAGGCCGAGCACGCCCTGCCTACCGCCCGCAAGTTCGTCGGGGCGATGTACGCGAGCATCAACGCGGCGGATCCGGACGAGGTCAGCGTCCGGGGCCTCGCCGAAGAGGCCAACGCGCAATCCTTCGGCCTCCCGTGGGCCAACTATCAGGTCCTCGAAGGCTATGCGAAGCTCGCGAAACGGCGCGCGAAGGATTTCGCCGATGCGATCCGCCTGAAGACGCGGGTCCATCGGATCGAGTGGACGAAGGAAGGCGTCCGGGTGCAGGCCACGGGACCCGCGGGCCCGGAGACGTTCGAAGGGGCCGCGGTGGTCGTCACGGTCTCCCTCGGAGTCCTCCAGGCCAAGGCCATCGACTTCGTCCCGGAACTGCCGGAGCGGAAGTTGGGCGCGGTGAATGCCCTCGGATTCGGTCATGCGGACAAGATCCTCCTCGTTTTCGACGCCGGGGTCCGGCGCACGGTCCTCGGGCGGGCCACCTCGGCCGCATCCACGGAGGGATCCTGGTTCTTCTTCCCGTATCACGGGAGGAAGGACCTGCCCGTGGTCCTCGAGGGATTCCTGTCGGGCCGGCGCGCGATCGCGCTCTCGGGCCGGCCCGAGTCAGAAGTCGTCGACGCCATCGTCCGCGAACTCGAGTCCATGGTCCCGGGAGCGGAGCTCCGCTCGCACCTGATCGCCGCGAGGTACATCGACTGGTCCGCCGACCCAGACGTCCGCGGCGGCTACACGTTCCCGAAGGTCGGCGGCGGGATCGAGCAACGTCGCATCCTGGCGGAACCCATCGAGGGCGTGCTCTTCTTCGCCGGGGAGTCTGCCCACTTCGCGGGCGAATACGCCACGGTGCATGGCGCGCTCGATTCCGGAGTTCGCGCGGCGGGCGAGATCCGCGAGGCGTTGAAGGCACGCGGCCTCTCGGCGATCTGAAGCGGTGATCCGGCGGATCAGACCTCGAGGATCCGGCCGAGGCCGCGGCGCATGGCTTCCTCGACGACCCGGTTCGCCACGGCCGTGTCCTGCACGCCCACTCCAGTGAGGTCCGCGATCGTGATCTCGTCGTCGGACTCGCGGCCGGGCTTCATCCCCGCGGCGATCTCGCCCAGTTCCCCGTAGACATCCTCCTTCCGTAGGACCCCCGCCTCGACCGCATGGTGGATCTCGCCGAACTGGAGGCACTGCTCCAGGTGATCGGCGACGATCTTGTCCGCCTTCTGGAGGACGCGGATGTCGAGCTCCTGTTTGTTGGGCCCGTCCGAGCCGACCGCGGTGATGTGCGTCCCGTCCTGCACCCAGTCCGCCTGGACGAGAGGCTGGGTCGACGGGGTCACGGTCATCACGATATCCGACCCGCGCACGGCCTTCTCCATCGTGGGCGCGACCGTGACGCGGACCCCATGGCGCGCTTCCACCTCCCGCGCGTACGCGGCCGCCTTCACGGTCGACCGGCCGTAGGCGAGCACGGTCCTGGGGCGGCGCACGCCGAGCAGGGCCGCCATCTGGTAGCGCGCCTGGGTCCCGACCCCGATGATCCCGACGCGGTCCACCTCCTTCTTGGCCAGAAGGTCGGCGGCGAGCGCGCCCGCGGCCCCGGTCCGCACGTCCGTCAGGTAACCGTTGTCGAAGAGAATCGCCCGGGGAAGCCCCGTCGTCGAGTCGAAGACCATCACGAGGCCGCCGCTCACCGGGAGCCCCCGCGTCGGGTTGTCGTAGGATCCGGAGGCCGCCTTCACCGAGAAGTACGGCGCTCCTCGGAGGAACGCGCCCTTGACGTGGGCCTCCGTCCGAGTCTCGGGGATGTCGATGCCGAGGATGCCCGGGAGGACGACCTCGCCGCGGGCGAGCTTCACGAACGCCTCGCGCACGGCCTCGAACGCTTCTTTCGGCCCCAGGAGGCTGCGGATCTCCGATTCGAGGAGAAGGCGGATCTCGACCATGGTCACCTCGTCTTGCCGGCCTTCAGCTCCCGCAGGAGAGCGTCGAACCGGTCGAGCCCGGCGAGCAGGTACTCCGTTGGCGGGCCGATCCCGATCCGCACGTAGCCGTCCATCCCGAACATGTCGCCGGGCACGAGGAGCACGGACTTCTCCTTTCGGAGGCGCTCGACGAGCTCGGTCGAGTTGATCTTCAGCCCGTAGCGGAGGTAGCAGATCGCGCCCGCGGCGGGCGGCACATGGGAGAAGAGGGAGCCATGAGCCTCGATCCAGTCCCGCACGGCCGGGTAGTTCTTGCGGAGGATGTCGCGCGTGCGGAGGAGGATCTCCTCCCGCCGCCGCCTCTCGAGGACGGTCCGCGCGAGGCGGTCCGACAACATTGTCGGCGTGAGCGTGAGGTAGTCGTGGTAGGCCATGAGCTCCTCGATCATCTTCGGAGGACCGACGAGCCAGCCGATCCGCAAGCCCGGGAGGCCGTACGCCTTGCTCAGTCCGTTCGTGACGAGCGTCCGGTCGTGAGAGCCCCAGAGGCTCTTCGTCCGGGGCGCCTCCCGCTCCGCTCCCTGGTACACCTCGTCGGAGAGGAGCCAGGTGCCCGCGTCCTCGACCGCGTCGAGCAGCGCCTTCCGCTGGGGCGCGGCCATGATCGCGCCGGTCGGGTTGTTCGGGTTGCAGACCTGGACGGCCCTGGTCTTCTTCGTGACGAGGCGTTTCAGCTCCTCCGGGTCGAACTGCCAGCCAAGCTCCTCCTTGAGCCACAGGGGCTTCACCTTCACGCCCCACGTCTTCGCGAGCCCCCAGAGCTGCTGGTAGTTCGGCTGCATCAGGACGATCTCGTCGCCCTTCTCGAGGAGCCGCCACGCCGCGCAGAAGATCGCCTCGGAGGACCCGTTCGTGGCGAGGACGTTCTCGGTCGCCGCGCCGGGATACAGGGCTGCGATCGTCGCCCGCAACTCCGGCGTCCCCTCGGACTGGGGATAGCCGAGGCGCGCATCGAGGAGCGTCTCAGCCGCCTCCTCGGATCCGAGGAGTTCGCGCAGGGTGAGGGGATGGACGCCGCTCTCCGCGAGGTCGTACTCGACGATGTACTCGTAGACGGACTGGTACCGCTCCATCGTGAACGGTTCGATCTTCATGTGCACCCCTATTGGGGATTCGGAGTGGAAGGTTAAAGGTTCTCTCCCGCCCCGGGGAAGCCGCGGACATCTACCCGACGCCGTACGGTAAGTAGGCAGGGACCATCTACGCCCACCCCGATGCCCAGCCAACCCGTACGGAGGGCATCCGCCTTCCGTGCGAACGGCAGGAGGAAGGGGCGGATGGCGAAGCGCATCGCGTTGGCGTTCGTCGTGCTGGTCTTGGCGACTGCGGTCGTGTTCGTCCCCGCGGCGAGCGCAACACAACCGCACGCGAAGTGGCTGTACCTCCTATACCTCGATGCCGACAACAGCCTGGATGTGTACGCGGGCGCGCACCATGTGCCGGTCGTGCAGAGCGATCTCGACGAGCTCATGTCGGTCGGATCGACGCCCGAGGTGGCCGTCTACGTCCTGGTGGACCGCTACGCCGGACCCACGAACCTGTTCCGGGTCGAGAAAGGCGCCCTGGTGGAACAGACTCCGTTCGCCCTCGATGGCCAGGAGGCGAACATGGGAGATCCGGGCACCCTGCGCAGCTTCGTCGCATACGCATCCGCGGCGGCGCGGCCCGACCACACGCTCCTGATCTTCTGGGACCACGGTTCCCCGGACTACGTGGCCTTCGATGAGCACGCGGGACCGGCCGGCGGCTCGGATCGCTTGACACACCAGGAGGTCGTCCAGGCCCTCGACGGATACCACGTCGACGTGATCGCCGCGGACGAGTGCCTCGTCGCGCAGCTCGAGGTCGCCTACGAATACGTCGCCCTCGGACTCCGAACAGACTATCTGGTCGCCGCGGAGACGTACACCGGGTGGCGGGGATTCCCCTACGACTGGACGTTGCAGGCGCTCGTGGACCATCCGGCTCTGAGCGCCCGGCAGGCGGCGACGATGATGATTGAGGAGACCCAGCGGCTCCTGAGCGCCGCGCCGCACAGCGGCGAGGAGATCAACGCCCACGCCGCCATTGACCTGAGCACGATTCCGGCCCTCGGCGCGTCCGTGCTCCGGCTCGGGAACCTGCTGATGCCCGACATGAAGTCGAACGCGGACCTCATATCCAAGGCGCGGGCCGACGCCGTGTACAGCTACGGGGCCAACGCCCTCAACCTCGTGGACCTCAAGACCTTCGCGCAGCGGCTCGGAGCTGCAACGAACTCGGCGGCAATCCAGAACGCGTGCGCCCTCGTGGCCGCCAATGTGGACGCCACAGTCGTCGCCCTCCAGGCCACGAAGACGACGGACCACCAGCTCAACGGCATCGGCATCGCGCTCCCGAACCATGCGAAGGAGGTACCGGGGTACTATGCAGCGTTCGCGTTCCCGAGCGCCGGCTGGATGGACTTCCTGGCCGCCTACTGGGCCGCGAGCGGGGCCGTTTGAGTCCGGACCGCCGCCTCTAGCATTCCGGCAGCTCCTCCAGCGACGCGGGACGGAGTTCTCCAGCGGCCGGCTCCTTCGGAGAGGGTTCAGCCGCAGAGCCGACGTGCCACTCGCGCCCGGCATGGAGGACCAGGACGTCCCCGCACTCCGTGCAACGCAGGAACTGCGCCTGGGTTCCGAGGCCGAGGTCTTCCGTCACGAGGTGCGGGCAGGCATCCGCGCGCGCGAGCCAGTCCGAGGGTGCGGGATCCGAAAGACCCACCCGCAATCGCGCCGGCTCCCTGGCACGGACAACGAACCACCGGCGCAGCCGACTCCAGAGGGAGCCATCCCGCCGCAGCGGACGCCGGACGAGCCAGTCCGGGTTCGATCTCCACTCGTCGCGCATGTAGGCGTTGAGTTCCAGGGAGGAACGGTCGTATCGCACTCGGGACAACCAAGTCCCGCTCGGAGGCATGGGTAGCATGGAAACGACGAGACCTCCGGACTCCTTACGGATTGGGCCGGCATGTGACGGGTGCGACGGAAGCCGTCGTACGGGGGGCCAAACCAGAAGTGCGGAGGCGCTGTGGCAGATCCCATTCAGTCGAGAGGCTTCACGCCTTCGACCTTCGGGAGCGCGCCCTCTTTCTCGAGGAGCTTGCGCTTCGTCGCAGAGCCGCCCGCTCCTCCGTAGTTCCCCACGCCGCCCGCAGACGGAACGACCCGGTGGCAGGGCACGACCAGGATCGCGGGGTTCTTCGCGCAGACCTGGCCGACGGCCCTCGAGGCCTTCGGCCGTCCGATGAGCCGCGCCAGGTCGCCATAGGTGACGACCTCGCCGGAGGGGACCGTGCGCAGGCACTCGAGCACCTTCTGCTCGAAGGGGGTCACATCGAGATCCAGCGGGATGTCTTGCAGATCGTCGCGGCCGGTCGCGAGATGCTCGAGGATCCGCGACAGATAGGGATGGTCCTCGCCGTGCGGCTCCACCGGGGGCTTCGGCGCGATCGTCACGGCCGCGATGCGGTCGCCGCGGACGGTCATGTTCACGAAGAGGCCGAGGTCCTCGGAGAACTTCGCGTAGAGGTGGAGGGCCTCCGCACCGGCCGCCTCGGGTCCCTGCTCCGCCTGGAGGAGCCGCATCCGCACGACGGGCGCGAGGGCCCGCACGAGCTGGGACTCAGCGGCCTTCAAGTGCTCCTCGAACGTGCTGCGAGCGATGCCGAGATCCGAGGCGACTTCGCCCGTCGTCACCTTCCGCGGGGCATCGTAGTAGCCCGACTCCAGGGCGGCGAGGACGGCCTGGCCCTGCCGTCGGGTGAGGGAGGGCAGCAGGAGTCCGGAGGCCAGCAGCTCCCGCTCGACCTCGTTGCCGTGCAGAACGGACTTGGACTCGAGCTGCGCGCCAGGAAGGATCTCCGAGAGCACGTCCATCCGGACCTGTTCGAAGAGCAGGAGCCGGATGAGGACCTGCGAACCGCACCACCGGAGCGGCGGCAGGACGAGCGCGTCCGCGGCGATCGAGCGCTCAAGGATTCCGACGTCGGAGGGCGGCGCCTCCACGACGAGCGTCAGGACATCCGACTCTTTCGTCTCGTGCCGGGTGACCATGTGCGTGGCGAGGGTCTGCTCGGCGTCGTCGATCGTGCCCGAGTCGCCGGAGAGCCGGAGCAGGAGGAGGTTCCCCACCGGCGTGCCCTCGACGCAGAGCCCCGGATGCACCCGCGTCAGCTCCGCGATGGGTCCGGTGGCGGGAGCACGGAGAGTGACGCGGTATGCGGTCATAGCCGTCGCCTAACGCGCTCGCGGATGATATGCCTTCGCCCGGCATGTGTCGGGATGCCTCCGGAAGCCGGCCTCCTGGAGCGGACAAGCCGGCCCATGGGCTCCCGGCGTGAGCTCGATGGCCCCCGCCCGCCGCAGGTCGATTAGGCTGTGGCGAGGCGGTCCTCAGGAGCGCGGGTCCGAGCCGCGCAACCGGCTCTGTTCGGCGGCGGCCTTGTCCCCGAGCGCGTCGAACGCCTTGGCTTTGAACCGCCAAATCCCGGGATACTTCGGATCGGCCTGGCTCACGCGGTTGAAGCAGTCGAGGGCCTTGTCCGGCTCGCCGCGGGAGAGCATGAAGAGGCCCAGGGCGACCAGGGCGTCGTTGTCCTTGGGATTCGCGCGGAGGTGGAGCTTGAGCGCCTCGATGAAATCGCGGTCCACGAGGAGGAGCTTCTCCGCGACGTCCTTTCCGGCCATGCGACGCGGACGACACGCTTCGGGGGGTTTGAACTTACGGGCTTGGCTATCGGTCGCGATACAGACGAGGACATCCGCCTCTCGCCGCGGGTAGCCACCGAGCAAGAGTTAAGAGGAGAGGCGACGTGGCCGGAAGCGCCCGCGGGGGCGCACGGCAATGCCCGAGACGCACCGAGTCATGGCGAAGGCCGTCCTCGTCGGCGACAAGGCCGTCGGGAAGACCTCCCTCGTCCGGCGCTACGTCCTGGACCAGTTCGATGACCGGTATCTCCTGACGCTCGGCGCGAAGGTCACGAAGAAGGTCGAGGCGGTCGACCTCCCAGACAATGACCTCCACGTCTCCCTCGAGCTGAACGTCTGGGACATCATGGGTCAGGCGGGCTTCCGCGAGCTCGCGAAGGAGGCCTACTTCCACGGAAGCCGCGGGATTCTCGCCGTGGTCGATCTCACGCGGAAGAGCACTCTCGAGGGGATCGACGCATGGATCCGGGCGGTTCAGGATGTGACGGGTCCCGTGCCCCTCGTCCTGATGGCGAACAAGAAGGACCTCACGGCCCAGGCGGCGCTCACGCCCTCCGACGTGGCGGCGAAGGCGACCCAGCTCGGCTGCCCCTCGTTCCTCTCCTCCGCGAAGACGGGGGAGAGCGTCGAGGCCGCGTTCCGGCACTTGTCGACGCAGATCGTCCGCGCCTACGTCCTGCGGTGACGGGCCTCGGACCCTGCGTCTAGACGAAGTAGTCCGGGAGCAGGTCGTCCTCGGAGACGCCTTCGTGGCGGTACTTCGAGAAATCCGTGATGCCCGCGGTCCGGAGCACCTCTTCGTCGAGGCAGAAACGGCCGGTGAAGGAGCGGCTGTCCTTCGTCAAGATGATGTGCGCGGCATCCGCCAGGATCTCGGGCTTCCGCGAACGGCGCCGCATCTCCGCGCCCAGGATCAGGCGGATGGCCTCCGTGTCGATCGTGGTCCGCGGCCAGAGCGCGTTGAAGGCGATGCCATCGTCGCGGAACTCCTCCGCCATCCCGAGGACCCAGGCGCTCATCGCGTACTTCGACAGCGTGTAGGCCGCATGGGGCGCGAACCATCGGCGTTCCAGGGAGAGGGGAGGCGAGAGGTTGAGCACGTGCGGGTTCGCGGCCTTCTTGAGGTGCGGAAGGCAGGCCTGCGCGCAGACGAAGGCGCCCCGTGCGTTGATGTCGAACATCAGGTCGTAGCGCTTCATGGGGGTGTCGAGCGTCCCCGCGAGGAAGATCGCGGACGCGTTGTTCACGAGGATGTCGATGCCACCGAACCGTTCCACGGCGTGCGCCACGGCGGATTCGACCTGCTCGTCGAACCGGATGTCCGTCGCGATGGGGAGGGCGTGTCCTCCCGCCGCCTCGACCTCCGCCGCCGCGGTGTGGATCGTCCCGGGCAGCTTCGGGTGCGGCTCGACCGTCTTCGATGCGATCACGACGTTCGCCCCGTCTCGGGCCGCCCGGAGCGCGATGGCTTTCCCGATCCCGCGGCTCGCACCCGTGATGAAGAGGGTCTTCCCCTCGAGGCTCGACACGATGGTCCCTTCCCGCGAATCGGGAAGCCGGATGCGGACATATAGCCACATCCCTCGCATCCTTTATCCCGAGCCAGGGGCTCCCGCATCCGTGGGACCCCATGCCCGACACCTACCCCGTGAACCGCGAAGCAATCCTCTCCGCCCTCGTCGCAGCGCTCGAGCCGCTTCCCTTCGTGGACGCGATGTGGGAGGGCGGCGCGGCCGCGTTCGACCGGCTCGATGAATGGTCCGACATCGACTTGTATATCGTGGCGGCGGACGACCGGGTCGATGCGACGTTCCGGGCCGTGGAGGACGCGCTCGGCAGCCTCTCGCCGATCCGGCGGAAGTACGAGCCCGCATGGCCGGCGGAGAGCGGGATCGCCCAGGCTTTCTACCGCCTCGAACGCACGAGCGAGTACCTCCTCGTGGACCTGGCGGTCCTCAAGCGTTCTGCGCCGGACAAGTTCCTGGAGCCGGAGCTCCATGGACGCGCGATCTTCTCCTTCAATAAGGGAGATGCGGTGAAGATGCCGTCCCTCGACGTGGATGGGTTCGTGAAGAAGGTCCTGGAGCGCCGCGACCGCCTCGCCCTGCGGATGGCCCTCTTCGGCCCCTTCGTGTCCAAGGAACTCCACCGCCACAACTGGCTTGGCGCCCTAGAAGCATACCAGCGGATCGTCCTGGACTCCCTGACCCAAGTGCTGCGGATGCGCCACTACCCCGCGCACCACGGGTACAGCGTGCGGTACGTCTACTTCGAACTCCCTTCCGACGTCGTCCAGAGGCTCGAGGGGCTCTCCTTCGTGCGCTCCCCCGAGGATCTTGCGGAGATGTGCCGCAAGGCGATCGAATGGTTCCGCGAGGCGGTCTCCCAGGTCACGGAGGAGAACGTCCGATCCCTCGTGCGGGCGGCACCGCACGGCGCGTGAGCTTGAGGGCCGCCCGTCGTGGAGGAATAGCCCAGGCGCGAGGTTTAACCGCCCGCCGACTGTTCGCGGGCCGGACATGGACAAGACAGACCTCGCCCTGTGTCTCCTCCTCCTGCAGAACTCGCGGACGCCCGTCCGGGAGCTCGGGGACAAGCTCGGCCTCTCCGTCGCGGCCGTCCACGGTCGAATCGAGTCCTTGCGGGCCGCAGGGATCATCAAGGCGTTCACGGCGAGGATCGGCCTCTTCCGGCTGCAGGCAACCACCCTCCTGGTCTGGGGGACGTCACGGGGGGCCCCCACCGAGGCGATCCTGGAGCGCCTGAAGCGGGATGACCACATCTACTGGGCTACCGTCGCGGGGGCGGGCGTCCTCTACGTCGGCGCGTACCTCCGCTCGGCGGCCGAACTCGATGCCGTCGTCTCCTTCATCGCGAAGGAGGCCGAAATCGCCGATCCGGTCATCGGCCTCCTGCCCATGGGAGCCGGCCTGCCGGAGGAGCCCGTCCTGGACCGTCTGGACTGCCGGATTCTCCGCGCCCTGCACCGGGACGCGCGGAAGTCCATCGCGGACGTCGCGGAGGAGTTGGGCATCTCCACGAAGACGGTGGGCCGGCGGCTCCAGCGGATGGTGCAGGAGCAGTCCGCCGAGCTCTCGATGGAGTGGTATCCGGATGTCGCGAACGACATCATCTGCATGTGGGAGCTCGAACTCCGGCCCGCTGCGAATCGGGAGCAGGCCTCCGCGCTCCTTTGGAACCGCTACGGGGGCAACCTCCTTTTCGCGATGCCCCTGAGCAACCTCCCGCGCCTTCTTCTCGTCGCGACTTGGACCGGCTCGATGAAGGACCTGCGGGACCTCCAGGCGCGAATCCAGAAGGAAGAGCCGTTCGCGCGGGCGGTCCCGAACGTCCTCTACACGGGCCACTTGTTCGATACGTGGCGGGACGCGCTTCTGATGAAGTGGGCGGGGCCGAAGGAACAATCGGGCTGACGCGGGTTTCTCTCCCGGCGGATGTCCGTTTTCCGCGGTGACCGCCGAACGCATGGGACACGGGACCGGGTCCAAGAGACCGCTTTCATGAGGCAGGGACGAACGCGCAACTATCCCCTCCTGATTGTTTGCGACGGACGAGGCGAAACATGTCCGGTGCGGCAATCGAGGTTCAAGGCCTCGAGAAGCGGTTCGGCGAGACGGCGGCCCTCCAGGGACTGACCCTGCGGATCGCGGAGGGCGAGCTGTTCGGCCTCCTCGGACCCAACGGGGCTGGGAAGAGCACGATGATCAACATCCTGTGCGGACTCCTGGAGCCCACCGCGGGGAGCGCGAGCGTGGGAGGCCACCCCCTCCCGAAGGAAGCCCCCGCGGTCAAGGAGATGATCGGAGTCTGCCCTCAGGACTTCAGCATCTTCCCGTACCTGACTGGACGCGAGAACGTCCTCCTCTTCGGCGACCTCTACGGCGTGCCGCGGGAGGAACTGCGGCGCCGGGCGGAGGCCCTCCTGGGTCAGATGGGGCTCGACGGGGAGGCGGACCGGAAGGTGAAGGGCTACAGCGGCGGAATGAAGCGGCGCATCAGCCTGGCGACCGCCCTCATCGGAGACCCCCAGATCGCGTTCCTCGACGAGCCCACGACGGGCCTGGATCCCCAGTCGCGTCACGCGGTCTGGGAGTTCATCCGCGGCCTCAAAGAGCGGCGGCGGACCGTCGTCCTCACGACCCACTACATGGAGGAGGCCGAGGCCCTGTGCGACCGCGTCGCGATCATCGACCACGGGAAGCTCATCGCCCTCGGGACGCCCGCCGAGTTGCGGGAGCAGAACGGCGCGAAGGATCTCGAGGAGGTCTTCCTCAAGCTCACGGGCCGCCGGATCCGGGAGGGGATGTGAGATGAACCGCCAGCGAGTCTTCGCCCTCGTCCGAAAGGATCTCAAGCACACCGTGCGCGAGCCGGCCTCGCTCTTCATCATCCTCCTGTTCCCCGTGATGCTCACGATCGTCTTCGGCGTCACGTTCGGCGGCATCGGCGGGAGCGGTGCGACCACGTACCAGGTGGGGATCGTCGACCTGAACGCCGCCGGTCCTTCGGCGCACTGGTCCACGGCCTTGGTCGCGAACCTGACCGCGACCCAGATCCTCCAGACCCGTGCGTATGCGGCCAACGACACGGCCCAGGCGGACCTCCAGGTCGGGAACCTGCAGGCCGTCTTGGTCATCCCCGCGGAATTTGGCGCAAGTGCGGACGCGTACCGCGCCGCACCGGGGAACACGAGCACGTGGATCTACACGAGCCTCGCGCTCTACGTGGATCAGGGCTCCATGGTCGCGACGCAGGCGATCCCGCCCATCGTCGCCCAAGCCCTCGCGCGGACCCTGGAAGGGACCGTGAGCGCCTCGGCCTCCCTGCCGATCACGATCGGCAGCCCCGCCCTGGTGGCCGTCGCGCGCCGCGCCGCCTTCGACTACCTCGTGCCCGGAGTCTTCGCCTACGGCGCCATCTTCATCACAATGACGGTCGGCGGATCGTTCTCCGCGGACCGCGAGGACGGGCGCCTCCGCCGACTGAACACGACTCCGCTGACGCCCTCCGAGTTCATGACCTCCCAGGTGCTGTCGAACATGGTTCTTGGCGTCGCCCAGGTCGGACTGGTCTTTGCGGTGGCTTTCGCGATCGGCTACCGCCCGAGCACGGACGTCGCGGGACTCGCGATGGCCTTCCTCCTCGTGTCGGTCCTTGCAGTGGCGTGCGTGGGCTTCGGCCTGATCACGGCGACGCTCGCGAAGTCCTCCTCGGCCGCCACGGGCATCGCCTTCCTGTTCATCATCCCGCAGATGTTCCTCGGGACCTTCGTGTCCGGGATGGCGCCCTCGACGGTCACGGCGACCGCGGGTCGGTTCGTTCCCGCGTACTACGTGACGGACGCGCTCACGAACCTGTTCCTCCGCGGCGTGCCTGCGTCGAACGCCGTGGTCCTCGGCGACCTCGCCATGGTGAGCCTTGCGAGCACCGTCATCCTCGCCGTGGGCATCCTCCTGTTCCGAAGATTCGGGAAGGACTGAGCGCGACATCCCCTGGAGGCGCATCCCATGGTGAACGCTAAGTCGCTCCTGGAGCGGGCGCGGCATTCGGACGAAGGCGAGGCGTACGCCTCGGTGGCGCGGGGGCCGGGATTCCGGATTGGGCTGGGAGCGCGGACGGTTCCCGCCCGGAAACCGGCCGTCTTCATCGAGGTCGTCCTGGATCCTTTCCCCGAGCGACCCTCCGTGAGCCCGCAGCGGCTCGCGGACCACAGCGAGCACCTCGCCCAGCTGAGCGCCCGCGGGTACTCCATCGTCTGTGACGAGGACAGCACGATCACGTGTGAGCGCATGGTGTCCTTGGTGACGGCGGACAGGGAGGTCGACGCGGTGAAGCGACTGCTCCGCTCCGCGCGAGCCGGGCGACGGCCCGCCCGATCCGCCGCCATCCGGACCTGAACAACGAAGCTTGATGTGCGACGCGCGGTCTGCCATCGCCGATGCGGGTCCTGGTCATTGGGGGCACGCGGTTCATCGGTCGCCACACGGTCCAGGAACTCCTCGCACGCGGCCATCAGGTCACGGTCTTCCATCGCGGGAAGACACCCAGCCCGTTCGGCGATCAGGTGACGGAAGTCCTCGGAGATCGCCTCGACGTATCCTCCGTCTCGCACGCGCTGCACGGGACTCGCTACGATGGCGTCGTGGACGTCGCGTACGCCTGGGACTCCGGGACGGGCGCCCGGGAGATCGGCTACGTCGCGGACGCGCTCGAGGGCACGACGAGGAAGTACGTCTACCTCAGCTCCGTGTCCGTGTACCGAGATGGCCCGTTGCCCTTCACCGAGGACGGGCCACGGGATCCCTCCCTCGGTTCGTACAGCGAGGACAAGATCGCCGCGGAGGACTATCTCTTCGACGCGCACCGCGGCGGGCGCTTCGACGTGTCCGTGATCCGCCCGCCCTTCGTCTATGGACCCTGGAACAACATCCCGCGCGAGGCGTGGTTCTGGGACCGCATCGTGGCTGGACGGCCCGTGATCATACCCGACGGCGGGCGAACCCTCTTCCACTGGGCCGCCGCGAAGGACGTCGCCTGGGCGCTCGCCGAGTGCCTCGAGAATCCCGCGGGCAAGGGGCAGGCGTTCAATATCGCGGACGCCGAACCGGTGACCCACGCCGAGTTCATCGACCTCCTCGCGCGCGTGGCAGGGAGACCCGTCGAGAAGGTGTTCGTGCCCCGCGAGAAGATCCGCGCGGCGGGCGGCACCGCGATCGGGGCCTCGATGTACTTCGGCGCCACCCTCGATGCGGAGGTCGACTTCCGCGTCAGCATCGAAAAGGCGCAGCGGAGCCTGGGCTTCCAGCCCACCGATCCGACCAAGGGCCTCGCGGAGGCGTACGCCTGGTATCTCGCGAACGACCGGGGCCGCTCCCCGAAGTTCACGTTCGACCAGAAGGTGCTGGGTCGGTGAGCGAGGCAGGGCGAGTCCTGTCCGTGAACGTCGCGCTCGGCCGAACCGTCCCGTGGAAGGGACGGAGCGTCCGGACGGGGATCTTCAAGGAGCCCGTGTCCCGGAGGGTGCGTGTCCGGGCCCTCGGCCTCGAGGGCGACGAACAGGCTGATCTCGCGGTCCATGGCGGCCCACTCAAGGCGGTCTACCTCTACCCGAGCGAGCACTACGCGTTCTGGGAGGCCGAGCTGCCCGAGACGCCGCTCCCCTGGGGCGCGTTCGGGGAGAACCTGACCGTCTCCGGTCTCTCCGAGGCGGCGGTCCGGGTGGGGGACACGTACCGCATCGGGTCTGCGCTCCTCGCGGTCACGAAGCCGCGGTTCCCCTGCTACAAGCTCGGCATCAAGTTCGGGCGGGAGGACCTCATCGACCGCTTCCTCGCGAGCGGACGCACCGGGTTCTACCTGCGGGTCCTCGAAGAGGGTGAGGTCGGCGCGGGGGACCGCATCGAGTCCCTCGGAGGCGGGGTAGGCCACCCGACCATCGCGGACCTGGTCGCGGAGCAGCAACAGGCCGACGAATCCTGAGGTCCGCGTGGATTCAGCGAATTCTTATTGACCCCCGCGGTTTCCCCCGCGGGGGAGGAATGAGTCTGGAGCGGATCGAGGCCGATGTGCTGATCCCCGGCCGCGGGGAGGTCGTGAAGAACGGCTGCGTTGTGTTCGAGGGGACCACAATCACCTATGCGGGCCCGATCGAGGGCGCCCCCAAGGCCCCCACCGACGCGAAGACCCGCCGCGTCCCTGCGGTCATGCCGGGGATGTGGGACTGCCACGGGCACTTCATGGGGCTCAAGACCACGAACGTCGAGGAAGGCGCCCGCACCCCGGTCGCCGTGCTCGCCGCCCGGGCCGCGGCCGACGCGGGGCGGTGCCTCCAGGCCGGATTCACGAGCGTACGGGAGGTCGCGGGGCTCGGCATCTACCTCGCGCGGGCCATCGACGAGGGGAGCATCCCGGGACCTCACGTCTACGCCGCGGGCGGGATGATCAGCCCGACGGGAGGCCACGGGGACCTCCACGCACTGCCCCTTCCTTTCACGACGGAGGTGCTCGAGCGCACGATGATGAGCGCTCTGTGCGACGGCGTGCCGGAGTGCCTGAAGGCCGTCCGGTCCATGCTGCGCCTCAACGCGCGAGTGATCAAGATCTGCGCCTCGGGCGGCGTCGCGAGCGAGGTGGACCATCCGATCCACCAGGAATTCTCGATGGAGGAGCTCCGCGCGATCGTCGAGGAGGCGGGCCGCGCGGAGCGGATCGTCGCCGCGCACTGCCACGGCAAGCCGGGCATCATGGCGGCCCTCGAGGCGGGCTGCAGGACGATCGAGCACGGGACGTACCTGGACGAGGAGGCCGCGGACCTCCTTCTGCAGAAGAAGGCGATCCTCGTGCCGACGCGGTTCATCATCGACCGACTCGCGAAGTCCGCTGCGGCGATGGGCTCGCCCGAGTACATCCTCCGGAAAATCGTCCCGGTGGTCGGACGCCATGAGGAGGCGCTTCGGCTCGCGGTCCGGAAGGGAGTGCGGATCGCCGCGGGGACGGACATCATCACGACGGGCGTCACGGGCTATGCGGACTGGGGCCAGAACGCCTTCGAGCTGACGAACCTCCAGGAGGCGGGGATGAAACCGCTGCAGGCCATCGAGGCCGCCACCGCGACGGGGCCGCTGACCCTCGGCCCGCAGGCACCGAAATCCGGACAGCTCAAGGAGGGCTACGACGCGGACATCCTCGTCATCGCGAAGAACCCCGCACAGGACCTCGCGGTCCTGACGAAGCCCGAGAACGTCCGGATGATCTGGAAATCCGGGAGACTCATGAAGGATCTCGGGGCTTGAGCTCCAGCACATCGAGCTCCTCGAAGAAGAGCTTCTGCGAGGATACCACACGGACCTGGAACCGTTCAGCGGCTCGCCTCGCGGCCTCGTTCATCCGGCTCAGGAGAACATAGGCGCGCCCTCCCCGAGCCAGGAGGCGGTCGAGGTCCGCGAGGAACCGCACGGAGACGGCCGACCCCTGGTGACCGCCGGCCCAGGATCGATCGAGGTCATCCGCGGGCGCACCTTCCAGGTAGGGCGGGTTGAACGCGATTACATCGAAGGGACCGCGGATGCCCTCCATGAGGTTCGTCCGCACGACCTCGAGGGGGAGGCCGTTCTGGCGGGCGTTGGACCGCGCGAGACGGACCGCCTCGGAGTTCGCGTCCGTCGCCACGGCCGGGCCGCGGCGCGCCGCATGCAACGCGATGAGCCCGCTCCCCGTGCCGACCTCGAGGAAGCGTTCGCCGGGAGTGAGGGAGATGGCCCGGAGCAGGAGGAGCGAGTCCTCTGCGGGGCGGTAGACCCCGGGGTCCTCGGAGACGGAGATCGTCGGGTCGAACTCCATCGGGCCGCGACAGGGGGAGGCGAGCTTAACGCTTGGCGTCGGGCCTCGACCGCCACTCCCGCGCGAGGAGGGAGTAGACCGCATCGTCGACGAAACGGCCACGGAAGTACGTGTTCTCGCGCAGCACGCCGTCTCGGTGGAACCCCAGGCGCTCAACGAGTCGGATCGATGCCGTGTTCACGGGATCGATGAGGACCTCCGCGCGATTCAACTTCATCGCCCCGAACCCGTAAGCCAGGATCACTTCCATCGCCTCGGTCATGATGCCCCGGCGGCGGAAATCCGGGAGCAGGTCGTATCCGATCCGGGCATGGTTACCCCCCTCCTTCATCCACTGGTGGTACCCGAGCGTGCCGATGAGGTCCGGGGAGGGTCGGAGGGCGATGCCCCACCGGATTCCCGTGCCCTGCTCGAACGGCCAGACGCCGTACTGGATGAGCTCCGCCTTAGCCGCCTCGAGATCGGCGGGAGGCTCGTAGGCGGTCAGCTCCACGACCGTGGGATCCGAGAAGTTGCGGAGCCAGAACCCCGCGTCGTCCGGGGTGATCTCCCGGAGAACGAGGCGCTCCGTCTCGAGGACGGGGAACGAGGGCGGTGCGGAACGCCGGCGCGGGTCCATGGGCGGACCGAGAACGGCTCTCCGCCATATGGGCTTTCATCCGAACAAGCACGAAATAGCCGGACCGCCTCGGGTCGACGAACAGGCGGCAGACGATATCCGACTGGAACGCTTTATTACGGAGGAAGGGTAGCGCAGGGCATGGCCCTGGCCCGACGGATGGTGGACTGGTACCACGACCTCTTCCGCGTCGCCCAGACGACGATGCATGACCGGTGGGTGAAGCGGCTCCGACTGCTCGCGTTCCTCGCCGCATCGAGCATCGCGACCCAGGTCGTGCTGCACAGCGCGCTCGGCTACGTCGGCCTCGGGAACCTGCTGCCGAGCTCGGTCCTCACGATCCTGGTCGCCTCCGCGGTGTGGCTCGTCGCCTACCCTGCGATGTGGCTGCGCATGATCACCGTGCTGGCCGAGATGGAGGCGAAGAAGGAGTTCGAAGTCGTGGTCCACGAGGTTGAGCGTCTCCACCACAAGAACCCAGCCCAACCCAGTGAGCCGACCCGGACTGCGTGAGCGGGTTCATCTAGTCTCGCGGTAGTCTCCTCCGCATGAAACGCAAGGAGCGTCCTCCGAAGGACGCGCGCCCCAAGGAGAAGCGTTTCCGGCACGGCGGTCGAAAAGGACGAAGGTCCCGCCCCGGCGGAAAAAGGTAGTCCTCCCCTGACGTTCGTGCGTTGGCGAAAAGACAACGCTCGATGAGGGACATGGAGCGTTTCGCCCGATTTCGGTGCACCGAAAGTTCTTAATTTTACCTCCGCTCTCTAGCAGAGGAGTCCTATGGAGCGAGTTCGGTTCAGTGACAACCCGCGCGCCAGACCCGGAGATGAACATCTCTCCGCGAGGACCCCTCCCGGCGCTGTCTACTTCGACGAGGGGGTGTTCCAGCAGGAGTTGGAGAAGCTCTTCTTCCGTAATTGGCTCAACGTCGGGCACGTCACCCAGATCCCGAACCCCGGCGACTTCTTCACGCGGGACATCGGGACGGAGAGCCTGCTTTTCGTGCGGGGCAACGACAGCCGCGTCCGCGGATTCTACAACGTCTGCCGCCATCGCGGCACGCGCATCGTCACGGAGGAACGCGGCGAGAAGCTCCGCTCGATCGTCTGCCCGTACCACGCGTGGACGTACTCGACGGAAGGCAAGCTCGTCGGCGCTCCCCATACGGACGGGCTCGAGGACTTCGACAAGGAGGACTTCGGGCTCTATCCCGTCAAGACGGAGACCTGGGGCAGTTTCATCTGGGCCAACATGGACCCGGAGGCGCAACCCCTCAAGGACCAGATCGGTCCGCTCCTGACGCGCACGGAGCGCTGGGACATCGCAGACCTGCGCCTCGGCGCGAAGCACGTGTACGAGGTGAACGCGAACTGGAAGATCCTCGCGGAGAACTACTCGGAGTGCTACCACTGCGCCCCAATCCACCCCGGGCTGAACCGCGTGACGCCGTACTTCACCGGGGACAACGACGCCTGGATGGCGCGGGGGACGACGCCGGGCTACATCAACGGCGGCTTCCAGACCTTCGCGGGCGACTACACCTCGATGACCGTGTCCGGCTACACGAAACGGCCGCCTCTGAAGGGGATGACCGACGACGACCGGAAGCGGATCTACTACTGGGTCGTCTTCCCGAACATGTTCTTCAGCGTCCACCCGGACTACCTGATGATTCACCGCGACTGGCCCCTGAGCCCGACCCACTCGCGGATCGAGTGCGAGTGGTACTTCGAACCGGAGACCATGGCGAGGCCCGACTTCGACCCGAGCGATGCCGTCGACATGTGGGACGAGATCAACCGCCAGGACTGGGCCGTGTGCGAACGCACCCAGCTCGGCGTCCGGTCCCGCGCCTGGGCCCGAGGACGGTTCAGCAATCAGGAACCGCTCGTGTACGACCTGGACAAGGCATACATGGAACGGATGACGGGCCGGTCGGACCTGTACACGAAGGCGCCCGGGCGGAAGAAGCGGGCTACGCCACGGAAACGACGCGCACGTGGAACGTGAGCCGCTTCCCCGCGAGCGGGTGGTTGAAGTCGAGGGCCACCGCGTCCTTCCCGATGCGCAGCACGCGGCCGACGGCCTCCTGCCCATCGTGAAGATGGACCGTGTAGCTCTGGCCCACCTTGAGCTCCCCGTCGGGGAATGAATTCCGCGGCCCCTCGACCACGAGCTGGTCCTCGTAGGGACCGTACGCGTCCTCCACGTCCAGGGTGACCGTCTTGCTCTGGCCGGGCTCCATCCCGATGACCGCCTTCTCGAACCCGGGGATGAGGTCGCCGTCCCCCACGACGAATTCGAGGGGCTCGCGGCCTTCGCTGGAGTCGAACTCCTCGCCGTCTTCGAGGGTGCCGCGGTAGTGCACCGCCACCTTGCGACCCTTCGTGGCCTTCATGTTCCGCCTTCGATGGCCGCGGTATACTTGAAGGTGCGTGTCCTCAGGGCGCCGGGCTCACACCGCGTTCACGCGCTCCGTGATTTTCAGGCCGCGCTTCCGCGCCTCCTGGACGAACGCCTTCGCGGGGATCCCGAGCTCGACGGAGTGCGCCCCGGGCGGGATGACGCCGCGGGCGATCATCTCCGCCGTGATCGCCGCATGCCAGCCGGTGAGCCGCTCCATCGACGTGAAGCCCGTGGCCTCGTCGTAGTAGTCGACGAGTTCGACGACCGCCTCCGCGGTGTGCTGATCCTTCATGCCGAGGGCACGCACGCGCTCGACGCAGACGTCCCGGATCTCCTCGGGGGTGACCTTGGGTTCGAACAGCGCGTGGAAGACGTGGCGCGGGATGACCTTGCGGCCGTCGACCTCGATCGGGTCGAGCTCGAAGAGGCCGAGGTCCTGGAATGCCTGCATCTGGGACCAGTGGCCCGGATATCGGAGGGTCTTGTTTTGGAACGTCTTCAACTTGCCCTGGAAGGACCACGGGGCGGTGGACAGGCCTCCCGGCGTGACGACCGCCTCGAGCGTCCCGAGGGGCGGGAAGTCCACGAGCTCGAACTCGGAGAAGAGCGGGACCCGGGCGACCCGCCCGTCCCGGATGAACGTGGCGTCGCCGAAATACTCGTTCGTCAGGCCCTCCACGTTGAACGTGAGCTCGTAGTTCCAGGGTGGCCGGGGATGCTGCGGCAGACCCCCGTCGTAGATGTAGATGTGTTCCGGAACGTCGAGGAGCTCCATCGCGTAGACGCCCATCGTGATGTTCAGCCCCGGACCCATGCCGCAATCGGGGACGAACCCGACCCCCGCCTTGCGCGCGCTCGCGTCGAGGGCGAGCTGCTTCCGCACGAGGTCCGTGTTGCCGCCGAAGTCGACCATGGAGACCCTCGCCTTCAAGGCGAGTTTCGCGAGGCCCAGGTTGAAGAAGTACGGGACGCCGCTCAGCAGGACGTCCGCCTCTTTGATCACCTTCAGGATCGTCGCGGGCTTCGTGACGTCGGCCTGGGCGGAGCGGGCCACGGAGCGTCCGGCGAGCTTGTTCACCCGCGCGGCCGCGCGCCTCGCCTGCCCGAGGACCATGTCGCCCATCACGATGTCGTCCGCATCGCCGAACTTCGCGAAGTCGTAGGCCGCGGCCGTCCCCTGGCGGCCCGAGCCGATGACCGCGTACCGGTATCCCATCGTCTTCCGCTCCTGCGCACACGCCGATCCGAAGCAGCATGTGTGGGACGCGGGGAACGGGCAAATAGGTTCGGGTCGGGCGGTAAATACAGGAGGCAAGTTGAAACGGCGCGAGTCCTTGCGCCGGGGCGTCGGGATGACGACTGATTACGAATTCCTCCTGCGGGTCCACGCCCCGCGGGCCACCGTCTTCGAGAAGCTGCTCCGCATCGAGCATCTGGCCCGCTGGTTCTGCGGCTGGTGCCGCATCGAACCCAAGGTGGGCGGCAAGTTCCAGTTCGGCGGGGAGACGTGCCTCGTCCTGCCCGAGGGCCGCGGCTGGGAGACCACGATCGACGAGGGGGAGACCCTGAAGCGTTTCGCCTTCACGTGGCCGATCCGTGGGAACGCCACCCGCGTGTCGTACGATCTTGAGGATCAGGGCGGGGAGGCCACGCTGCTCACGGTCCGGCATCTGGGCGTCCCGTTGAAGGACAGCACGTGCGGCACGATCCAAGACGCATGGAGGATGTGCCTCGGAAACCTCAAGTCCATCGGGGAGGGCCGGAGCGACAGCGTCCGTCCGGACCATGCGCCCGTCGCCTCGCGCGAGCTACGCCTCTCCAACCTCATTGAGGTGCCTCAGGAGAACCTGTTCGCGGCCCTCACGGACGCCCCGCAGGTGGACCATTGGTCGACCGGGGGCGTTCCCCTCGGCAAGGCCCGAGTCGATTCCCGTGCGGGCGGAGCGTTCTCGATGGGCTGGGACCACGGTCCGGACCGAATCCTGGAGTTCGAGCCCCCGCACCGCCTCGTGCTGCGGTGGCCCCGGGAGCAGGGCGACCTCCACGTCACATTCACCCTTGAACCCAAGTCGAGCGGGACCGCGATCTACGTGACGAGCGCAGGATACGGTGCGGCAGAGCAGGCGGAAATCCTGTACCACCGCGGCGGCTGGTCGGACCTCCTCGTCTGCCTCAAGAACTTCCTCGAGGCTGGGGACGCTGGTTTCGCGAATGCGTACGACGCGCAGGTCCGCGACCGCTGATTCGTCAGGGCGACGAGAACTTCGGCCAGTCCTCGAGGACCGCCATGGCGGCGTTGTGGCCCGGCGCCCCGAGCACACCTCCACCGGGATGGGCCCCCGCGCCGCAGAGGTAGAGCCTCTCGACCGGAGTGCGGTAACGCGCCCACCCCGGCACAGGCCGGAAGGAGAACATCTGGTACGGGAAGATCGCGCCGTGAAAGACGTCGCCCCGGGTCAGCCCGTACTCCCGCTCCATGTCCAGCGGCGTAATCCAGTTCCGGCCCAGGATAATCTTGCGGACGTTCGGGGCGTAGGCCTCGATGGAGTCGAGGATCGCCTCCGCGAACTTCTCGCCCTCCGTGTCCCAGCTCCCGTCCTCGAGTTCGTACGGCGCGAACTTGCACGACGCCGTCAGGGTGTGCATCCCCTTCGGTGCCACGGTCGGGTCGACCGTCGACTGGAGGACGAACTCGATGTAGGGCTCCCTGGACCAGCGGCCGTGGATCGCGTCCTCGTAGGCTCGCTCCAGGTAGTCGAGGTCCGGGGCGATGTCGATGATCCCCTTGTGATGGAGCTGTAGGTTCGTCCCGGGGATCGCGGAGAAGTCGGGCAGGTCCTTGAGCGCGAGGTTGAGCTTGAACGAGGAAGGCTCCATGCGGTAACGGTCGATCGCGTGCACGAAGTCCGCGGGAAGGTGTTCCTTCCCGACGATCCCGAGGAACGTGCGCTTCGGATCGAGGTTGCTCAGAACGACCTTCGACTCGATCGTCGTGCCGTCCTCGAGTTCCACGCCCGTGGACCTCCCGTCTTCGATCCGCACGCGGGCCACACCCGCCCGGGTTCGGATCTCCGCGCCGAAATGGCGGGCCGCGCTTGCAGTCGCCTGGGTGATGCCGCCCATCCCTCCCTTCGCCCACCCCCAGACGCCTTTCTCGCCGTTGATCGTCCCGATGCTGTGGTGGCCGAGGACGAACGCTGTGCCAGGGGTGCGCGGGCCTGCGAGCGTGCCGGAGACCGCGCTCGTGCCCAGGGAGACCTTGACCTCGTCGGACTCGAAGAAGTCGTCCAGGACGTCCTGAACGGACATGAGGAGGGTCTTGCGGATGAAGTCCTCCGCCTCCGGCGTCGTGACGAGCTGGGCGAGGTCCGCGAGGCTGACCGGGGGTGCGAGCATCGTCGGCTCGACGAGCTCCCCGAACTGCTCCCAGAACGCTTCGTACCTCGGGAGCGCCGTCGCGTCCGCCTCGGAGAACTTCGCGACTTCGCGGAGGTTCCACGCGGGGTCGGGACGCCACATGATGTACCGGCGGTCCGGGAACGGGAGGAACAGGCCGGGATCGTGCGAGTGCTCCTCGAGCCCGAACTTCGCGAGCTGCAGCTCCTCCTTGATCTCCGGGCGGAAGAGGCCGCAGGTGTAGGACAGGCTCGAGACGCGGAAACCGGGCAGGACCTCCTCCGTGACGCAGGCGCCGCCGACGATTCCGCGACGCTCGAGGATGAGCGTCCTCAGACCGGCCTTCGCGAGATAGGCTCCCGCGACCAGGCCGTTGTGACCTGCCCCGACCACGATCGCATCGTACGAGACCATGCTCCCGGCTCCGAGAACCGTCCATCCGATAAATCCGTTGCTCTCGACCTGCTCACGGGGATGCATTGCCGAGATCGAGACCCATCATGCCTTCTTGCGCGGTGGGTCGAAGAAGGGGCGCGGCACGACCGCGGCGGGAACGCGCTTGCGCTCGTCCTCGATCGTGACCTCCATGTCGACGACCGTTCCCGGCGAGGCGTACGCGGCGTCGACGGTGGCCAGGGCCAGATACCGCTTCAGGAGAGGGGACCACACGCCGCTCGTGGCGTGGCCGATCTGGCGGAGGCTCCCGTACACCGGGATCTTCGATCGCCACGCGACGCGCGGTGGCTCGGGAGGCAACCCGAGTTTCTGGTAGAACGCCTCCGCAACACTCCAGTCGAGCTCCAGGCCGACGATCCGCCTCGGCACCCCGCGAGCCTGCTCGGCCCGGAGCGCGGCTCGGCCCGTGAACGACTCCTTCCTCCAATCGACCGTCCAGTCCAAGCCGAGCTCCATCGGGGAATAGGCCTGCGAGTCGATCACCGCCTTCCGCGCGGGCATGTAGTCCACCTCGGCGAGGATGAGCCCCGCCTCGATGCGCGCCATGTCGAGCGCGAGGAGCCCTGCGGGCGTGATCCCATGCCCCTTCCCGTGCGCCATCAGGGCATCCCACAGCCGCTCGGCGTTCTCCCGCTCCGTCCAGATCTCGTAGCCGAGATCCCCGGTGTACCCGGTGCGGGACACGGTCACGGGGATGCCATCGAGCTTGGTCTCGGTGAAGCGGTAGTACCGGAGACCCTCGACCGCACCGTCGCAGGCGTCTTCCAGGATGGCCTTCGAGGTCGGTCCCTGGAGGGCCGCCGTGGCGATATCCTCCGACACGTCCGAGATCTCCACCTTCATCCCGAACGCGTTCTCCTCGAGCCACCCGAGGTTCGACTCGGCCGACGTCAGGCGCCACGTGCCATCCCCGAGGTTCCACACCGTCCCGTCGTCGATCGTCTTGCCCCGGTCGTCGCACCACGGCGTGTACATGACCTGATGGGGACGGCACTTCGCCAGATCCCGCGTCACGACCTTGTTCAAGAGCCGGAACGCATCCGTCCCGCGGACGTGGTACTTGAAAAGCGGCGAGACGTCGAGGAGTCCCGTGGCCCCCCGGATCGCATGGTACTCCATCTCCGGGACGAGCTGGTACGAGCTCGCGCACACGTATCCAGACCAGTTCCGCCAGCTGTAGCTCTCGCACAGGGCGGAGGTCCTCGAGTGGAACGGGGTCCCGCGCGGCATGCCTCTCCTCCCGACGACGCCGGATGGGCAAGCCTCGAGTTCGGTTAAAGCTTTAGGAGCGGCGAAATTCGGAGCCCCTTGAGACGAATTGTTAAATGGAACTCGTTCATTCCGAATCGCTCGAGGTCGCGGCGGCGGGAGGCGGAGCGAGGATGGCCCAGGCGTACGATGCGATCGTCATCGGCGGAGGCCACAACGGACTCGTCACCGCGGCGTACCTGGGACGCGCGGGGAAGAAGGTCCTCGTGCTCGAGCGCCGCCACTTGGTCGGGGGCGCCGCCGTCACGGAGGAGATCGTCCCCGGGTTCAAGTTCACGGTCTGCTCCTACGTCTGCAGCCTCCTCCGGCCGGAGATCATCCGGGACCTGAACCTTCCAGCCCATGGCTACCAGATCATCCCGGTCGAATCCACGCTCACGCCGCTCGAGGACGGCCGCTACCTGTTCCGCGGAGCGGATCCGGAGGAGAACCGCAAGGAGATCTCCAAATTCTCGAAGCGTGACGCGGAGGCGTACCCGAAGTTCGGGCAGCTCATGGTCAAGATCGCGAAATTTGTCAAGCCGCAGATCGGCATGACGCCGCCCGACCTCGGCTCGATGAACCCCGCGAACCTGCGGAGGATGCTCGAGCTCCGCGGCCAGTTCCGGAGCGCGGACCAGGAGACCCTGTACACCTTCGCGCGGCTCATGACGATGTCGAGCGCGGACTACCTGGATGAATGGTTCGAGACGGACGCGCTCAAGGGGACGATGTGCGCGAGCGGGATCATCGGGACCTTTCTGGGGCCGCGGTCTCCCGGGACCGCGTACGTCCTGATCCACCACTACATGGGAGAAGTCGACGGCGCGTTCCGCGCCTGGGGCTTCGTGAAGGGCGGCATGGGCATGGTCAGCGAGTCGATCGCCTCCGCGGCACGCGGATTCGGCGCGGACATCCGCGTGAACGCCGAGGTGCGCCAGATCCTCGTCGCCGATGGCCGGGTGACCGGCGTCGAACTGGCGAGCGGCGAACGGATCGCCTCGCACATCATCGCATCGGGCGTCGACCCCAAGCGCACGTTCCTCCAGATGCTCGACCGCAACCTCCTCCCGGGGGATTTCGTCCGCGGCATCGAGGCGTACAACATCGAAGGGTCCAGTGCGAAGGTGAACCTCGCGCTCAAGGAGCCGCCGAATTTCACGTGCCTGCCGGGGGAAGGGGCGCACCTCCACGGGGCCGTCTCAATCAGCCCGAGCGTCGAGTACATCGAGCGGGCGTACGACGACGCGAAGTACGGGAACTTCTCCCAGCACCCCTACATGGACGTCATGGTGCCCTCCGCGATCGACCCGGGCATGGCACCGCCGGGTAACCACATCATGTCCATCTTCGTCCAGTACGCCCCCTACCATCTGAAGAACGGTACGTGGGACGACAAGCGGGAGGAACTCGGCGACACGGTCGTCGAGACGCTCGCCCAGTTCGCCCCGAACCTCCCGAAGGCGATTGTGGGACGGCAGGTGCTCACGCCGCTGGACCTCGAGCGCACAATCGGGCTCACCGAGGGCAACATCTTTCACGGGGAGCTCACGCCGAATCAGCTGTTCTTCCTCCGGCCCGTGGCCGGCTGGGCCCAGTACCGCACCCCGGTCCGGGGGCTGTACCTCTGCGGCTCCGGAGCCCACCCCGGGGGCGGCGTGATGGGCGCCCCGGGCTACAACGCCGCGCGGGAGATGCTCAACGACTGGTCCGTGTGGAGGAGGTGACCGTGCCCTCCGGGTACGATGTGATCGTCATCGGGGCCGGGCACAACGGGCTGGTCGCCGCTGCGTACCTGGCTCGTGCAGGGCACCGCGTCCTCGTCCTGGAACGCCGGCCCATCGTCGGCGGGGCGGCGACCACGGAGGAGTTCTATCCGGGGTTCCGAGGCCTCCCGGGGGCGAGCCTCTGCGGAAACCTGCGACCTGAAATCGTCCAGGAGCTCGGACTGGCCCAGCGCGGTCTGCAGATCCTCCCAATCGACCCAGAGGTCGTCGTCCTCGGCATGGAAAGGAAGCCACTGAGGATCTGGCGGGACCCCGCGCGCTCGGCGCAGGAGATCGCCGCGTCCTCGCAGCACGACGCCGCCGCCTTCCCCGCGTTCCACTCCCTCCTCACGACCCTCGCGAGCATCATCGACCCGCTCCTCGTGGCGCCTCCCCCAGAGGTGGCGGATTGGAGATGGGTGGACCAGCTGACGCTCCTCCGCCGCGGGCTCAAGCTGCGCCGATCCGGGGTCGACGTGATGAACCAGGCGATCCGCATGGTGCCCATGAGCCTGCGGGCCGTGCTCAACGAGTGGTTCGAGGGCGAGCGGCTCAAGGCCAGCCTCGCGGTCGACGCGCTGGCCGGGACGTTCCGCGGCCCGTATTCCCCGGAGACCGCGTTCGGTCTCCTCCACCACTACGCCCCCGCGGTGCACGGCACAGGCTGGGGGTTCGTCCGCGGCGGGATGGGGAACCTCACCCGGCTCCTGGCGTCCGCCGCCCAGGAATCCGGAGCCGTCATCCGGACCGACGCGGAGGTCCTGCAGGTCCTCACGAAGGACGGGCGTGCGAGCGGCGTCCAGCTCGTCTCCGGAGAGATCCTCCTCGCACCGATCGTCCTCTCGAACGCCGACCCGAAGCGCACGTTCCTCCGGCTCGTCGACCCCGCGGAGCTACCCCGGGACTTCCTCGACTACATCCGCCACTTCCAGACGGAAGGCGTCGTCGCGAAGGTGAACTTCGCCCTGGACGGCGCTCCGTCTGTTCCCGGCGACGACGTCGTGGTCGCGCCGCATCTCCGGATCGCACCTTCCCTGGAGTACCTCGAGCACGCGTACGACGACGCGAAATACGGCGCGCCCTCGGAGGACCCGTTCCTGGACATCACGATCCCCTCCCTCATGGACCCGGATCTCGCCCCTGCGGGCAAGCATGTGATGTCAGTCGCGGTCCAGTATGAGCCGTACCACCGGAAGAAAGGGGACTGGGAAGCGGGTCGCGAGGAACTGGGCGACGCGGTGACCGATCTCCTGGACGAACACCTCCCTGGATTCCGTGGGCTCGTGCTCGCGCGGGAAGTCCTGACTCCGCTGGACCTCGAGAACCGGTTCGGCCTCACCGACGGCCACATCTACCACGGAGAGATGACGTTGAACCAGCAACTCGTCCTGCGGCCCGCGCCCGGCTGGAGCCAGTATCGCACGCCAATCGCGGGCCTCTATCTCTGCGGATCAGGCGCCCACCCGGGCGGCGGGATCACCGGGGCGCCCGGGCGCAATGCGGCCCGGATGGTTCTCCGGGACCGGCGACGCGGGAGCCGCTGAGCGCCACAGGTTCATCCGTCTCCTGCACCCCTACAAGGGGATGACGGTTGACCAGGCGTACGAATTCATCCAAGCGTGGCGGCCCGTCGTCCTCCGAATGATGGACGGGCTCCGGTGACGCCTCTCAGAACCGGAGCTGCTGAACCAGGTCGTTCATCGCGCTCCCGAGCTCCTCCGACCGGAGGAAGCGCGGTTCGACGAACTCGAGACGCTGCCACCATGGAGGCAGGGTCCGAGGCTGCGTGCCGCGGACCTCGTACACGAAACAGAGATCGTAGTGCCGGTGGCCCGGGTACCAGGTGCTCTTGTCGTAGAACGAGAAGATCTCCGGCGGACCAAGCTTCTTCGCGCCGATCCGGAGCTGGTCTCTCATCACGCGCCGGGCCGCGTCCGTGGGGTGCTCGCCCTCGAACAGAAAGGCGGCGGGCAGGCGCCACGAATTGAATTCGGCCTCTTGGTCCCGCGGGCTGTAGGCGTTGATGTTCGGCTGCCACTGATTCCGCCACTTGCGCTGGTCCCGGGGGATGCCCGCGAGGACCTTCGTCCCCTTCCGGACGATCACGAACGAGGAGGCGCAGAAGCCGGCTTCGGGCATGCCGTAGCGGGGGGCGGGCCCGTACCGGACGAATCTGGCCACGTTCCGGGCCAAGCCTCCGTCCTACTTCAATCGTGAGATTTCAGGCGTCCACGGAGGGGACATTTAGGCCGCCCGCAAGATCTCACGAGAACGGACCAACGTCTTCCCGGGGCAGGTCCAGGAGACGGTACTCCCCGAGGGTCGAGACGAACGTTCGGATTTCCGTCTGGGTGGCCTCAGGGAAGTCCTCTCCCGCGGACGCGGCGCTCCAGACGGAAGCGAACTTCATGTGCAGCTTGGAAACGGGTTCGCTCGTCGACACGACTGCCTAGGGGGAGAAGACGCCCGCGACCTTGGGATACGGCCTCGCTTCCCAGACCGCCCTGAGGCCGCAGATGTAACGCGTCAGGCGTTCGACGCCGATCCCGAAGCCCGAGGAGAGCGGGATGCCTTCGCGGAGCATGTCGAGGTACCATTCGTACTTCGACGGGTTCTCGCCGGCCTCTCGGAGGCGGGCGATGACCTTCGCGTACTCGTGCTCGCGCTCCGCCCCCGAGATCGCCTCGCCATAGCCCTCGGGGTAGATCAGGTCGAAATCCCGGAGGATCCCGGGGTGGTCTGGATCCTCGCGGTCGTAGAATCCGCGGGACCCGCGTGGGTAGTCCGTGATGAAGAAGGGCTCGCGGAACTGGGAGGAGAGGAACTCCTCGTGGTCCCAGGGAAGCTCGATGCCGTAAGGAATCTCACGACCATGGCCCGCGAGGATCGCCCGAGCCTCGTCGTACGAGAGACGCCGGAACGGCGCGTGCGCCCCGTTGAGGGTCCTCGGGAAGCCCGCGAGGTCGTCCGCCAGCCGTGTCTTCGCGTAGTCGTGGACGTACGCAACGAGAGCTTCCGCGCGACGCATCGCATCGTGGTAGGTCGCCCCCGCCTCCTCGACGTCGACCTGGACGAACTCGACGAGATGCCGGCCCGTCGCGGCCGTCTCGAGGGGCTCGAGGCGCACGTTCGGCGAGAAGAAGTACACGCGGCCGAGCGAGGCAACCATCATTTGCTTGTAGAGAATCGCGCTCGACATGACCGTGTACTCGCGGCCGTAGAAGTCAATCGTGGCCTGCTTCGCCCCGCGGATGCCCGGGTCCGTCGCGGGACCGATGATCGGCGGGAGGAGCTCCGTGAACCCCTGACCGTTGAGGTACTCCCGGATCGCGATGCCCAGGGCGGCTTGAACCCGCAGGACCCGCTGTGCCCGGACGTCCCGCACGAGACGGTACGAGGTACGCAGTTCGTCCGTGGAGGGGAGCGGGCCGGGCGGGGACATGGGAGGAGGCAAAGAAGCGGGATGGTTATTAACCTTTTTGATGTGATGGTTGCCTAAACAGAGTGATAAAGAGTGAGCACGCATGTAATCTTGTCTATTCGATAACAGCGCTTCGGCCATCCGAATCTGGGCAAGGGTTGATGAATCACCGATTTGTCGTTCGGATGGAGACCATGGCAGACATCCTCGCATCAGGGACGAAGGCCCCGGATTTCACCGGCGTCGATCAGGACGGGCGGACCGTCCATCTGGCCGACTACGCAGGTCACCCCGTCGTGCTCTACTTCTATCCCGCGGACATGACGATGGGGTGCACGATGGAAGCGTGCGCCTTCCGCGACGAACACGACCGGTTCCAGGCCCTGGGCGCCGTGGTCCTCGGGGTCAGCGTCCAGGACGGCGCCTCGCATCGCGAGTTCCGCGAGAAACACCACCTGAACTTCCCCCTGATCGCGGATCCGCAGAAGGACATCTGCCGCGCGTACAACGCCCTCGGGCTGATGGGCATGGCGAAGCGGGTGACCTACATCATCGGGCCGGACGGCACGATCGTGGATTCATTCAAGTCCATGAACCCCAAACCCCATGTGGAACGAGCGCTTCGGGTCCTGGCCGAACAGGAGCCGGACCATGCCCTCCAAGGTGCCGCTGCCTCGGGTTCACATTCCGCGTAGGGTCCCCATCCACTACGAGCGGTTCGCAGACCGGTTCCGCGGGTTCGAGGACGTCGCCGCGGTCCAGGCGATCTTCGGTCCCCGCACGCGCCAGGTCCTGCGCTCCCTCCGAGTCGAGTATTTCTCCGTGCCGTGGGGCTACATGGGCGTCAGCGACGCGGACGGACATCTCATCGTCTCCACGCACTACCTCAAGACCGGCAAGGAGAGGGACATCTACCTCGACGTGGTCCACGAGCTCGTCCACGTCCGCCAGTTCGCGGAAGGCAAGACCCTCTTCCCGGACGGCATCGGATACGCGGACACACCGACGGAAATCGAGGCATACAAACACTGCCTCGCGGAGGGACGCCGGCTCGGCATGACGGACCGCGAGCTGTTCGAGTACCTCAAGGTCGAGTGGATGAACGAGAAGGAGATTCGGAAGCTCGCCCGCAACGTCGGCGTGAAGGCCCCACCGCGGAAGGCCCCAAAGAAACGAAACCGCTGAGCCTTCCCGGCCGGCGCAAAGTACATGGCGGGGCCTCCGTCATCCGGTCCCTTCCATGGACGACGAGGGCGCGGTCCGGCTCACCACGCGGTATCCGGCGCGCATCCCGGTCGACGGCGAGATTGATCTCGATATCGTCGACGAGGGCGACGCCGTGGACCTGTACGCCCTCACGGACCGGAACCGGGAGTACCTGCGGCGGTGGCTCCCGTGGGTCGACGGCACCCGCAGCGTCGCGGACACTCGCGCGTTCATCGAGCGCTCCCGCGAGCAGGTCCGCCTGGGCCAGGGGTTCCAGGCCTGCATCCGCTACCGCGGCGAACTGGCGGGCGTGATCGGCTTCGTCTATGTCGACGAGGCCAACCGGCGCGCGGAAGTCGGGTACTGGATCAGCGAGGCGACCCAGGGCCGGGGCATCATGACCCGAGCCTGCCAGGCCCTCGTGCGCTTCGCCTTCGAATCCCTCCGGCTGAACCGCGTCGAGATCCGCGCGGACGTGGACAACCGCAGGAGCCGGGCGATCCCGGAGCGCCTCGGGTTCGCCCAGGAAGCGGTCCTCCGGGAGGCCGCGATCACGAAGGACCGGTACGTCGACCTGGCCATGTACGCCCTCCTCCGGAGCTCGTGGAAGCCCCCTGCGGGGTAGGGTCTCGCGAAGCCTTTACGTGGGGGAGCCGCGGTCCCGTCGTCGAAGGAGTGACAGCATTCGCATCGTCCTGTTCGGAGCGGGAGCCATGGGGACCGTGGCCGCCCGCCACCTGGTGCGCCTGAAGGAGATCGACGACCTCGTCCTGACCGACCTCGTGCCGGCGCGGGCCCGGGCTCTCGCTGCCATGCTCCGGAGCCTGAAGGCGCGGGCGGCGCCCGTGAAGGGGCTTGACGTCGGCGTCCTAGCCAAAGCCCTGAAGGACGCCGACCTCGCGATCAACGCGGCCCACGCCAGCCTGGACCTCCCGCTGATGGAAGCCTGCCTCGACGCGGGGTCGCACTACATGGACCTCTCGTCGGAACCGTCCAAGCAGCTGCCGTACGACGCGAAGTTCCGCAAAGCGGGCCTCACGGCGCTCCTGGGCGGCGGCGAGGATCCCGGACTCGGCAACGTCCTCGCGCGGCACGGGGCGGACGCGCTCGATTCCGTGAACGCCATCCGAATCCGCGACGGGGACACCGCCTCCTCGCCGGACACGCCCCTGCCCGTCGTGTGGTCCCCGGAGACGTTCCTCGTCGAGGTGTTCAGCCCGGGACTCTACTTCGAGGACGGCGGCCTCGTCCGGCCGCCGCCGTGGAGCGGGAAGGAGATCTACCCGTTCCCCGAGCCGGTCGGCCCGCAGCCCGTGTATCTGATGGACCACGAGGAGCCGGAGACCCTTGGCAGGTTCATCGGCAAGGGGCTCCGCTACGTCGACCTGAAGCTCGCGATCGACGACGCCACGTACGAGATCCTCCACACGATCCACCGCCTCGGTTTGCTCAGCGAGGAGCCGGTGACCGTGGAGGGGAAGAGCGTCTCCCCGCGGAAGATGCTGATGAGCCTCGTCCGCCGGCCTGCCGACCTGGTCGGGAAGGTGACGGGGACCGCGATGATCGTCGTCGAGGTCGACGGCCTGAAGGACGGGCGGCGGGTGAGGCACCGGCTCTACACTGGGATGCGGCACGAGGACGCCGCGCGGAGGCACAACGCGACCGCGACGGGGTACCTCGTCGGCACGGGCGCGGCGGTCTTCGCGACCCAGCTCGTCCGCGGGCAGATCACGCAGACCGGCGTCATCTCCGCGGAATGTCTCGATCCCGCGGAAAGCCTGCGGCTCATGGGACGCATGGGGCTCAAGGTCGTGCACGAGGTCAACGAGGCGACGCCGCTGAACTGACGCGCAAGCCCATTAGCCCCCGCCGCTTCGAGGGGACGGATGCTGGACCCCGGGACCATCCAGATCGTGGGCGCCGTGCTCTTCCTCGCTCCCGCCGCGGGAGCCGCCGCGGTGGGGCGATCCGCGTTCGGTCCGAGGGATCGGACCATGCGGTCCCGCCATCCCGCCCGGCGCGTCGAGGGCCTGTGGCTCGGCGCGATTGCCGTGGCCCAGCTGTGGACCTTGGGCGTGGCCCTCGCACCCGGCTGGTTCTATGGAGCGCCGTCGCTCGGGGACTTCCCCGGCTCCACGGTGGTCCAGGTCGCCGGGCTCCTCCTCTGGGCCGGTGCGGGGGGTCTCGCGGTCTGGGCCATCCGGACCCTCGGACGGTTCATGACCGTCTCGATTCAGGTTGTGGAAGGCCAGACGCTCGTCCAGGAAGGCCCGTACGCGTTCGTCCGCCATCCGACGTACACGGCGGTGGCGGCCTTCGCCTTCGGCCTCGCTCTCGTCTTCCTGAGCGCGCCCCTCCTCCTCGTGTCGCTTCTCCTCGCCTTCCTCGCGCGATACCGGGCCGGGCTGGAGGAGGACTTCCTGCGGTCTCCGCAGGCGTTCGGCGGGGCGTACGAGGCGTACATGGCCCGTACGGGCCGCCTCCTGCCGCGCATCCGGAGGGCGGAACTGTGAGGCTCGAGGGCAAGGCCGCGGTTGTCACGGGTGCTGGCCGCGGGATCGGGCGGGCCGTCGCGGAGCGATTCGCCGAGGAAGGGGGCCGGGTGGCCCTGCTCGCGCGGTCCGAGGCGGAACTCGAGGAAACGGCCGCCGCCATCCGCAGCAAGGGAGGCAACGCGCTCGCGATCCCTTGCGACCTGACCTCGTCCGAAGGAATCGAGGCGGCCGCCCGCGGGTGCGTGGAGGGATTCGGACGGGTGGACGTGCTCGTCAACAACGCGGGCATCTACGAAGGGCTCGGCCCGGCCGTCCGCGGGACCGTCGAGGACTACGATCGCACGATGGCCGTGAACCTCCGCGCGCCGTGGCTGCTCGTGAAGCATCTGGCTCCGCACATGCCGCGGGACGGGTCGATCATTAACGTGACGTCGGGGCTCTCCAAGGGTCCCGCGACGGGGTATTTCCCGTACTCGTTGAGCAAATGGGCCTTGGAAGGACTGTCGCTCGAGCTGGCGGCCGAGCTGCCGCAACGGGTGAACGTCGTCAATCCCGGGCTGGTGGCAACGAAGATGTCAGGTTTCGCAGGGAAAGAGCCGAAACAAGTCACGGAGGTCTTCGTGTATCTGGCCTCCGACGAATCCCGCGGCGTGACGGGACGCGTGTTGCGTGCCTCGGACCACCTAAATCGTTAGTCCGTGCAATCTCGCGTCGTGTCAAGTTTTCTCAACCTTACGGAATATGCAATTGGTTCAGAGGCAGGGGCCGACGTATATTCGCTCGATAGCCATGGCGCCCAACCTCGAACCTCTGTTCTCGGAGCGCGCGAAGCTACTGAAGGGGTCGGACGTGCGGGAACTCCTGAAGTATTCGCAGGACCCCACGGTGATCAGCTTCGGAGGCGGGCTGCCGAGCCCGGATGCGTTCCCGGTCGAGGACCTCAAGATCGTCTTCGAGGAACTCCTGAACGAGGACGACACGCCGTCGTTACAGTATGGCCCGACGCCCGGGGACCCGCTCCTGAAGCAGGCCCTCGCGACGATGATGAAGTCGCGCGGGATCGCCGCGAACCCGGAACAGATCATCGTCACCCACGGCGCCCAGCAGGCGCTCGAGCTCTTCGGCCGCGTCTTCCTGGACCCGGGCGACATCGCGATGGTCACCCAGCCCACGTACCTGGGGATCTTCACCGCGATCAGTGTGTACCAGCCGATGTACCACGGCGTGCCCACGGACGAGGAGGGCATCCTGACGGACGTCCTCGAGGAGAACCTGAGGGCGCTGGCCATGGACCGCATCCGGCCCAAGTTCCTCTACGTCGTCCCGACGTTCCACAACCCCACGGGCGTGACGATGTCCCTGCGCCGCCGGCGAGCGCTCGTCGACCTCGCGGCGCAGTACGAGATCCCCGTCATCGAGGACGATCCGTACTACGACGTGCGGTTCGAAGGCGAGCCCGTGCCACCGATCGCCTCCCTCGACAAGGAAGGATGGGTCATCTATTTGGGCAGTTTCAGCAAGGTCCTCGCACCGGGCTTCCGGGTCGGCTTCGCGCACGGACCGTCCGACTTGATCGCGAAGATGGCCCTCGCGAAGCAGGGCGTGGACCTCTTCACGAACGGCTTCGGCCAGCGGGTCGCGGAGCGGTATCTGAGCCTGGGGCTCATGAAGAAGCACCTGCCCAAAATCCGCCGGCTGTACCGCCGCAAGCGGGACGTGATGCTCGAGACCCTCGATCAGACCTGGCCGGACAACACGGAGTGGACGCGCCCCCAGGGCGGCCTGTTCCTGTGGACGACGATCGATCCCTCCATCGACACGAAGGAGCTCCTGCCGCGGGCCGCAAGCCGAGGCGTGATCTACGTCGCCGGCCACGGCTTCTACGCCGGGAAGCCCGAGGTCAACCACATGCGCCTCAACTTCAGCTTCCCGAGCGACGCGAACATCCGCAAGGGGATCGGCATCCTCGGCGACGTCCTGCGGGAGGAGAAGGGCGCGTTGCCCCTCCTGGCACCCTTGGCCAAGTGAACGGAGACTTCAAGTCGGCCCGTCCTCGAACTCGGTCAGCGTGGGCTGTTGGGTCCCCGGTCGTACGAGGCCTGTCACGCGGACGCCGAGCAAGCGGACCTTTCGGCCGCGGGACTCGAACTCCTTCACGAGATCGCGGGTCACCTGGGCCAGCGCGCCTTCATCGAGGATGTGGCTGGGCAGCTTCCGCTCCCGCAGGAACGTCTGGAACCCCTCGAACCGCACCTTGATCCCGACGGTCTGGAACGCCGCGCCCTGGCCCTTCGCCCGCAGGTACACGTTGTGCGAGATGCTGTCCAGGGTCGCGAGGACCTTGGGCCAGTCGCCCACATCCCGGTCGAAGGTGCGTTCGACGCTGATGCTCTTCGGGTCGGGGCGCTCCTCGACCGGCATCCGCTCGATCCCCTTCGCGATGCCCCACAGCCACACCGCGTTCTTCCCGAGGAGCTTCTTCAGCTCGCCTCCCGGGAACGCGGCGAGCTGCCCGATGGAGCGAACCCCCGCATGCTCCAGGACCTGCCCCGTCTTCGTCCCGACCCCGCTGATCCGAGTCACCGGGAGCGGGGCCAGGAACAGGGCGACCTCCTCCGGACGCACGACGAGGAGGCCGTCGGGCTTCGCCAGGTCCGACGCGATCTTGGCGGTGGACTTGTTCGGGGCGACGCCAATCGTGCAGGCCAGGCCTTCCCGTTCGCGGACAGCGGCCTTCACCCCCTGGGCGTAGCCCGCCACATCGTCAAACCCGTGGACCTTCGACGTGATATCGAGGAAGGCCTCGTCGATGCTCAGGTGCTCGAGCACATCCGCGAAGCCGCGGAGGATGCCCAGGACGCTCTCCGACGCGGAGCCGTAGAGGTCGTAGTTCGGCGGCAGGTACACGGCCTCGGGAACCTTCTTCCAGGCCATCCCGATCGGCATGCCACTCCGGATGCCGAGGTGGCGGGCCTCATAGCTGCACGCCATGACAACGCCGCGGCCTTTCCCGCCCCGTGGGTCCGCGCCCACGACGACGGATTTGCCCACGAGCTCCGGATTCTCCCGCCGCTCGACGCTGACATAGAACGCGTCCATGTCCACGTGGAAGATCACCCGCGCGGGATCGGGACCCGCGAACTCGGTGTGGGCCTCGGCGACCGCGGCCTCGATGAAGGGACCCTTCGCGTCCGTGTAGGCATTCCGGTCCGCGGTGTGCTTCGCCGCGAGCTCCTGCTTGAGGGTCGCGTACGCCGCCGCGCGGTCCGGATGGACGCGCAGGAAGTTGCGGAAGAGCAGGTGGCGCATCCAGAACTCCCGGCCGAACTCGACCAGGTGGAGATGGTAGCTCCGGGCGCCCCGTGGGCCCTTGTTGAAGTACCGACGTTCGGGCATCGCAGCCTCCAGGTCGGGACGGTAGGCGTAGCCGATGCCTTCCAGCGGCGCGATGCAGGCCTGCGCCCCGTCGAGGCGGGAGACGCCCACCATGATGTCGAGGGTGGACTTGGACAGGAGACCGGGGACTGCGGTGCTCCCCACGTGCTCGATCGCCACGACCCGGTCGCCGATCGCGCGGAGGATCGCGTCCCTCTCCGTCTCGAATTGCGCGGGCCAATCCGGATCGTAGGGCACCAGGATGACCGGGAACCCGCGGCTCGAGTCCGGAGCGGTTTCGGCCATGGACATCCTCAGGAGTCGATCATCCGAAATCCACGAGGCTCTTCTGGCCCATCCCGGCGCCGGCCTGCGCGGGGAATTCGTACTCCATGAGCCCCGCGAGGCGCCGGAACTCGTTCACGCTGCCCGGCCCGAACCCCGCGTAGTGGTTATTGAAGAAGACCATCGCGCCCTTCACGGAGTCCGCAGCATCCTCGAGCTCCTTGTACCACGCACGCATCTCCGCGGACTTGTCCTTCTGGACCTCGTGGAACTCCGTGATCTCGCGGTCCCCGACCATGCGCAGGTAGATCGAATCGGAGGTGACCGCCGACGGGCTGCGCAGGTACTGATTCTCCGTCCAGACCATTGCCACGTTCCGGTCCCTCAGGAGGCCATAGACGTCCTCGCGGAACCACGAGGCGTGCCGGAACTCGATCGCGTGGCGATACGAGGCGTCGAGCGACTTGACGAAGTCCTGCATCACGGTCCAGTCGCGGTCGTACTTGATCGAGGGGGGAAGCTGGGCCACCAGGGGTCCCGCCTTCTCCTTCAGCTCCTTCGCAGAGGCGTAGAACCACCCGAGCTGCTCCGTCACCTGCCGCAACTTCTTCTCGTGGGTGATCCGCTTCGGCATCTTCATCGTGAACAGGAAGCCGGGTGGGGTGGTCTTGTACCAGGACTTCGTCGTCGCGGGGCCCGGGTTGCGGTAGAAGGACGAGTCCACCTCGACGCAGTCGAACACCTTCGAGTACAGGGACAGGTAGTCCGACTTCGGTGTCTCCTTCGGGTAGTAGCTCCCGAGCCAGTCGTCGTAGCCCCAGCCGCTGCAGCCGATGCGGAGCTTGTCCTTGAGGGTCATGGAGGGCGACGCCATTACCACGGCGGGAGATTAAGACTCGCCGAAAGTGGGCAACCTGGACGGCTCAACCCCGCCTCACGCGGGGAGGTGAGGCAAGACCAGGGCAAGAATGGACTGCACCCGGGGCAACTGCTCCTTCGGGATGTAGATGTAGTACCGCTCCCGGCCCGACCGGATCTGAATCGCCTTCTCGAGGATCCCTTTGATCGCCGCCTCCTGCACGGAGGGATACGGAAACGAGAAGGACTTCGGATGCTTGGCCACCATCGCGTCCAAGTCTTGGAGACGGTACCCCGGACGAGGTTTCCGGGACTCCCTGATGAGGAGCGTGCCGGCGATGGGACCGCCCGTGTTACCACCCTCCGTGTATCCAAAGACGACCCCCACGATCCGCCGGTCCGTGAAGACGAGGTCATAGACGATCGTGTGCCCAAACGAAGATCCCTGGAGACCGTAGAAGGCTTCCAAGATTTGCTCGCCGTCCGCCGAGCCCGGCGACACGGCCGCACCGGCCGTCTGGATCCCCACCATGCTGGCACCTCACCCGTATCCTTGGGCCGTGACCCCTTATAGATTTCCTACGGACCGTACGCTGAAGCGCGGTCCCTCGATTCTACTTCGCCGCCTCCATGGAGCGACCTCTCTGCGTTCCGGTGCAGATAACCGCGCAGGAGCCGCTATATACCGCGGCATGAGGTGGCGCGGGCAGCCTGCGGTCGTGCCCCGTGGACCTGATCCTCGCGCTCCTGCTCCTCTTCGGCATCGCCCGCCTGGCGGGCGAGGCGATGGAGCGCCTCCACCAGTCCCCGATGCTCGGCGAGGTGCTCGCGGGAATCCTCCTCGGCCCCACGCTCCTCGGCTGGATCGACCCGAACCCGGCGACCTCCCTGGGCTCCTCGCTCGGGGTGGTGTCCACCCTCGGGATCTTCGTGCTCGTCTTGCTCGCGGGAATGGAGCTCGGCCGGGAAGGGCTGCGCCAGGCTTTCCAGGAGCGAAGCGCGGTGGTGGCCGCGGTGGAGTTCATCCTCCCCTTCTTCCTGGGCTACGCGTTCGCGGGGACCCTAGGCTTCGACGTCGCGCACTCCCTGTTCCTGGCGACCGCGATGGCGGTCACCGCGTTGCCGGTGAGCGTCCGGATCCTCCTCGACCTGAACCTCCTCCACAGCCGCCTCGGAAGGGCGATCGTGTCCGTCGCGCTCGCGAACGACCTCATCGCGTTCGCGGTGCTCGGGCTGGTTGTCAGCCTGTACAACCTCGGCGGCGGACCGCTGGACCCGGGGACCGTGGCCGTGGTGCTCCTCAAAATCGTCGGGTTCGTCGCCCTGATCCTCCTCTTCGGATGGGGGCTGCGCCGGATCGGCGGCGAGGCGGGCGACGGCACGTCCGCGATGCAGCGGCTCCTTGAGAAGCTCAGGGCCCCGGAGAGCGCCTTCGCGCTCTGCATCGCCCTCGCGTTCCTGCTCGCGACCGCGGCGGAGAGCCTCGGGATCCACTTTGCGGTCGGGGTGTTCTACGCCGGCGTCCTGATCACACCCCAGCTCGTGGGCCGGGAGGCGTTCAACCAGATCCGCCGGTCCATGTCGGCGGTGAGCTTCGGCCTCCTGACGCCCGTGTTCTTCGGGTTCGTGGGCCTGCAGTTCACGCTCACGGGTGCCTCGCTCCCTCTGATTGTGGAGGTCACCGCGATCGGGTTCGTGGGCAAGTTCGTTGGCGGCATCCTGGGCGGGCTGGTCGCGGGGTTCCGCGGCGCCCCGCTCGTCGCCCTCGGCTTCGGCCTGAACGCGCGGGGCATGATGGAACTTATCCTCGCCCAGGTCGGCCTGGCGGCCGGGATCATTGGGCCCGATCTCTACTCCGCCCTGATCGTGATGACGCTGATCACGACGCTCGCCGCGCCTCCGATCATGAAGCGCCTCCTTCGCAAGTTCCATCTTCAGGACGTCCTCCCGGAGATCCCGGCCCCCGCGAGGCCGCGCCCGCACGAGGATCCTGAGAAGCAGGCGTGACGACGTCCCATTCGGTCGGCCACCGACGTTTTCGTGGCCTCCGTGAAGCGATGCGCGACCCGAGGGACGTTCCGCGACCCTCGTGCCCCTGTTCAACAGCCAAGGTTCTTGACCGATGCCGGACAGGAAGAGAATCGGAGGCACGAAGACCATGAAACGACTCGCGATCGTGGGTATCGCCCTCGCCCTCGTGGGCCTGCTCCTCGCGGTAGCGTACTGGCCCCTCACCTCCGTGAGCGGGCCGCAGCTGCGCGCCGATGAGCAGGGCAACGGGTTCCTGGGGTATGCGGTCGGTGCCCAGGTCACGATCCACGAGAAAGTCGACAACGTGAGCTATACGTCATTCCTGGGGCCGTCCGTGACGGTCCTCTGGATCGACAGCGGCGACCCGAACAACCCCGTGCCCGTGTACGTCGAAGGGGACGCCCGCCCGGTCGTGACCGCTGGCGAGGTCGTGTACATGCCGGCGGTGCTCGAGCAGACCCTGCTCGGCATCGAGTTCTGGCAGGTGTCCACACCCTCGGCCATCCACGCGGCCTGGCCGATCGACGCGGCCTTCTACGGCGCCCTGGGCCTCGGGGTCGTGTTCGTCATCGCCGACTCGTATCGGAGTCACCGCGCCGCACCGGAAGGCTGAAATCGCATCCGGCGCATCGGCGCGGCGATGTCCGAGCTCGCGGAGCGCGGGGCACGCCGCCTCGAATGGGCGCGGGACCATATGCCCGTCCTGGCCGCCATCCGCACGGAACTCCAGCGGTCCAAGGCCGTCAAGGGCCTCCGGATCGGGATGGCGCTCCACACGGAGGCGAAGACGGGGGTGCTCGCGCTCACGCTCAGGGAGGCCGGGGCCGACGTCCGACTGGCCTCCTGTAATCCTTTGTCGACAGACGACAGCGTCGTAGCCGCGCTCAAGGAGGTGCACGGCCTCGACGTGTACGCAAAGAAGTGGCAGACCACGGAGGAGTACTACGACAGCCTCCACAAGGTCCTCGACCTGAAACCCGACCTCGTCATCGACGACGGCGCGGATCTGATCTTCCTGCTGCACACGAAGCGCCGCGAACTCCTCGATGGGGTCCGCGGCGGCAACGAGGAGACGACCACGGGCGTCATCCGCCTGCGCTCCATGGAGAAGGACGGCGAGCTCAAGTTCCCCGTCATCGACGTGAACGACGCGAAGATGAAGCACCTGTTCGACAACCGCTACGGGACGGGCCAGAGCACGTTTGACGGGATTATGAACGCGACGAACCTGCTGATCGCAGGCAAGGCTTTCGTCGTCGCGGGCTACGGCTGGTGCGGCCGTGGGATCGCGATGCGGGCCAAGGGGATGGGCGCTCGCGTCCTCGTCACGGAGATCGACCCGGTCCGGGCCATCGAGGCCGCGATGGACGGGTACGAGGTCCTGCCGATGGCCCAAGCCGCCAAGGTCGCGGACTTCATCGTCTCCGCGACCGGCGACAAGGACATCGTGACGGCGAAGCACTTCCCCGCCCTCCGCGACGGCGTCGTTCTCGCGAACGCGGGCCACTTCAACAACGAGATCGCGCTCAAGGAACTCGAGCGCGCGGCAAAATCGAAGCGCCGCGTGCGGGAGTTCGTGGACGAGTACACGATCGCGGGAGGCAAGCGGATCTACGTGCTCGCGGAGGGACGCCTCGTGAACCTCGCCGCAGGCCAGGGCCACCCCGTCGAGATCATGGACATGAGTTTCGCAATCCAGGCCGTGAGCGCCGCCCACCTCGCGAAGCATGCGGGAGACCTCGAGCCCCGCGTTTATGCGGTCCCGGAAGCCCTCGACGACAAGGTCGCCCGGCTCAAGCTCGAGACGATGGGCATCCGCATCGACTCCCTCTCCGCCGCACAGAAGAAGTACCTGGAGTCGTGGCACGAGGGCACCTGAACCTCCGGGGGCCCGAGGCGGACCCGTGAAGCGCGCGGTGCTGACCGACTTCGACGGGACGGTGACTCGGACGGATGTCGCGGAGGACATCCTCGAGGAGTTCGCGCCCCCGGAATGGTGGGACATCGAGGAGGAGCACCGCGCCCGGAGGATCGGCACCCGGGAGACGATGATCCGGCAGTTCGCCCTCGTCCACGCGACGGAGGCGGACATGCTCCGTTTCGTCGACGCCCATGTGCGCCTCGACGAGACGTTCCCGGCCTTCGCGGACTTCTGCCGAGCGCGTGGGATGCCCCTGGAAATCGTGAGCGAGGGGCTCGATTTCTACCTCCGGTATCTGCTGGACAAGTGGCGGATCGCACTGCCTGTGCGGACGAACCGCGCGACGTT
Source organism: uncultured Thermoplasmata archaeon (assembly GCA_963768855.1). Lineage (GTDB taxonomy): Archaea > Thermoplasmatota > Thermoplasmata > RBG-16-68-12 > RBG-16-68-12 > RBG-16-68-12. The sequence continues at coordinate 32,911 of CAVYJM010000021.1, read as the reverse complement.
CGACGCGGGCCGGGTCGTCATCTCGTATCCGTACGCGGACCCGACCTGCAACCTCTGCGGCACGTGCAAGCTCCACCGGCTCTTCGAGCTGCGCACGGAGGGCTACCGGGTCGCCTACATCGGCGACGGCCACTCGGACCTCTGCCCCGCCATCGAGGCGGACCTCGTTTTCGCGAAGAAGGAGCTCGCCGACCTGTGCCGCGAAGAGGAGATCGATTTCATCCCCTTCGACACCTTTGCCGATGTCCAGCGGGAGATGGAACGATGGCGATGAGGAATTTCGTGGGGGTCTTCGGCCATGTCGTCTTGGACCACATCGTCACGGTCCCCCATCTGCCGCGACCCGACACATCGATCGAGATCCTCGACCGGAAACGCTACTTCGGCGGCACGGCAGGGAACCTTGCGCGGGCGGCGGCCCGCCTCGGCACGAAGGCGTCCCTGGCATCGTTCGTGGGCAGCGACTTCCCCGAGGACTATCGAATCGCGCTCGTGAAGGACGGCGTGGACCTGCGGGATCTCCGAAAGGTGCCGGGCCATCCCACCCCGACGGCCTGGGTCTTCTCGGACCCCAAGGGGCAGCAGATGACGATCATCGACCAGGGTCCGTGGCGGATCGCTCCGCGGCTCGCCGTCCTCCGCCACAGCGTCCGCGACGTCGAGCTCGTGCACATCGGCACGGGGCGCCCGGAGTACTACACGAAGGTGGCCGAGGCCGCGGAGGAGCTGGGACGCCCGATCGCGTTCGATCCCGCCCAAGAACTCCGCTACGTGTACGATCGACGGTCGTTCCGCCGGCTCTTCCGCATGGCGACCTACTTCTTCGGCAACGAGGCCGAGGTGGTCCAGGCGATGCGCTTTGCGGGTGCCACGTCCGTCGTGGACCTCCTGCGGTCCGCGGAGGCCATCGTCGTGACCCTCGGGGCGCGAGGGAGCGCGGTGATCACCCGAGAGGGGAGATTCCGCGTCCCCGCGGTACGCCCGCGGCGAGTCGTCGACGTGACGGGTGCGGGGGACGCGTACCGCGCCGGATTCTACGCAGGTCTCTCGCGGGGCTACGACCTGAAGCGGTGCGGCATCCTGGGGTCCGCGGTCGCGAGCTTCGTCCTCGAGCAGAAGGGGACGCAGACGAACCTGCCGACGTGGGCGCAGGCGATCTCGCGTGCGCGGCGCCACGCATCCTTCTGAACCTTCCCACGGGAGAACTCGCACGGCATTATGGAAAGGGTTATATCGTCACCGGAGGTTCGCCCCCTCGGTGACCAGGGATGGCTATCGGGTTCGTGCTCATTAGCACGGCTCCCGCGAAGGAGCACGAGGTGTACAACGAGCTCCTCAAGGTCAAGGAGATCGTGGAGCTGCATCCGTTGTTCGGCGAGTACGACCTGATCGCAAAGATCGAGGCAGAGGATTTCAACGTCCTCGGACAGGTCGTCGTCGACAAGATCCGCAGCATCCCAGGTGTGATCGACACCAAGACCCTGACGGGAATCAAGTTCTGAGGAGGTTTCTCGATGAGCGCACTCGAAGTTTTTACCCTGATGAATTTCGTGACCGTCCTTCTTCTCACGTTCGCGCTGTTCCTCGTGATCACCGGCGCCTTCACCGCGTACTTCGGTAGCGGGAAGAGCCGGAAGATCGGGGCCGGTCTGCTTGTGGGTGGACTCATCGTGGGGATCTTGTGGGGCTATTACGCGGGGCCCATGACCTCGGAGGTTTCGCTGTCGACGGTCGTCCTCCAGTCGATCGGCGTGATCCTCGCCGCCGTCATCGGAGCCGCGGCAGCGATTGGGCTGTTCCTCCTCGCCATCATGAAGAGCTGAAGGCACAGCCCCGCTCTCTCTTTCCATCGTTGCCCAGGCCTCGCGCCGCCGAGGGTGGGAAGCCTTAATTGCCCTCCCCCGCTTCAGCCCATCCGATGCCTGTCGAAGTGCTGATCATCTTGGGGAGCAAGAGCGACGCCGAGGTGGGGAAGAGCGCCGCGAAGATCCTCGACGAGTTCGGAATCGAGTACGAGATGGTCGTGGCGTCCGCCCATCGCACGCCGGACCTCCTGAGGGATCTCGTCCGGAACACGACCGCGAAGGTGTTCATCGCAATCGCAGGGCTGTCAGCGGCCCTCCCCGGGACGATCGCCGCGCACACCCTGAAGCCGGTGATCGGCGTTCCAGTGAGCGGCAAGGTCAACCTGGACTCCATCCTGAGCGTGACCCAGATGCCGCCGGGCGTGCCCGTCGCGGCGGTCGGGCTGGACCGCGGCGAGAACGCGGCGATCCTGGCGTCCCAGGTCCTCGCCCTGAGCGACGAACGGCTCGCGGGGAAGCTCAAGGAGCACCGCGAGGCCATGAAGAAGTGGGTGCTGGAGGACTCGAGGACCCTCAAGGGTGAGTGATGTTCGAGCCGAAGGCCTTCGTCGAGGAGCAGATCACCGCGACGCGGACCGCGGTGAAGGGGAAGGCCATCATCGCGGTCTCCGGTGGTGTCGACAGCACGACGGCCGCGGTGATCGCGAGCCGGGCCCTGGGCGACCGCCTCCTCGCGGTCTACGTCGACACGGGCTTGATGCGGAAAGGGGAGACCGCGGACGTCGAGGCGACCCTGAAGGAGCTCCATGTGAACCACCGGGTCCTCGACGCCGCGGACGAGTTCTTCGAGGCCTTGCAGGGCGTCACCGACCCGGAGAAGAAGCGGCACATCATCGGGAACAAGTTCATCGAGCTCTTCGAGCGGGAGGCGATCACCTTCGGGGCCGAGTACCTCGTCCAGGGCACGATCGCCCCCGACTGGATCGAGAGCGGAGGACAGCTCCGGGACCGGATCAAATCCCACCACAACGTCGCGGGCCTGCCCGACACGATGAGGCTCAAACTGGTCGAGCCGCTGCGCGACCTCTACAAGGACGAGGTCCGCAAGGTCGCCCGGGAGCTCGGAGTCCGGGTCGCCGAGCGGCAGCCGTTCCCCGGGCCCGCCCTCGCAGTGCGCGTGATCGGCGAGGTGACGCCCGAGCGGGTCGCGCTGGCCCGGGAAGCGTCCGCGATCGTCGAGGAGGAGCTCGAGGCCGCGGCCGAGAAAGGGCTCATCTCGGTACCGTGGCAGTACTTCGCCGCGCTGCTCCCCGTGCAGACGGTCGGGGTGCACGGCGACCTCCGCGTGTACGGCCACACGATCGCGGTGCGCTCGGTCGAGTCGATCGACGGCATGAGCGGCGCGTATTCCAAGATCCCGCACGAGGTCCTGGACCGGATCAGTATCCGGATCACGAACGAGGTCAAGGGCGTCAACCGGGTCGTCTACGACATCACGAACAAGCCGCCCGGGACCATCGAATGGGAGTAGGCCTCACGCTCCGGGACGCCGTCCCTCGACGAGACCGTCCCGGATCTCCCGGTACACGGCGATGAAGAGCGCGATTGAGATGGCCGAGGTCCCCAGCCCGGCCACGATGCCCGCGAGGAAGGGCAGCAGGGAATCCACGGAGAGGACTCCCGCCCCCGCGGCGAACGTGGCGAGGCCGGTCCACAGGACGGCACCCGCGACCCCGAGGCTCATCCCGATGAGCAGCCGGACCCGGGCGTCCTCCGTCGCCAGCCCTTGCACGGCGTAGTAGAGGGTCAACCCGGCGAAGATCGCGCGCAGGCCCGCCAAGACCACGCTCAGACTCCCCGCCCAGTCCGGAGGCGTCGGCCCGATGCCCGGGAACGTGAGGAAGGGACCCGTCGGGGACGGGATGAGGATGCCTGCGGCCAGAAGGACCATGGTGACCGCCAGCCAGGGCACGGTCTGCTCGACCGATTTCGCGTGCTCGATCCCAAGTTCCCGGCGGTTCCCGTACAGGCCCGCGAGGCCGACCGCGTAGACGAGACCGGACGCGACGCCGAGGGCCAGGAGGAGCCAGGAAAGGACGAGGAGCCCGTCCTCGAGCCTCAGCGTCTCGGCGTGGCTCGGCGAAGGCAGGTCGTACAGCGGGATGAAAGCGACGAGGACCGCCGCGGTCGCGAGGGCGACCCCGAGGAACCCGATCAGGCCGCGGATGGCCCACGTGAGCCCGCGGATCGCGCGTTCCTGGGGCGGCGATGTCCGCTCGTCGACCACGGAGTCCGGGATACCGCCGGGGCGTACATAAGGAACCGGACCGAACCGTCGTTCCCACGGGAAACCTTTTTCCACCGCTCTCGCTTGCAACCTGCGTGCGCGTCTACGTCGTCGACAACGGGGGCCAGTGGACCCACCGGGAGTGGCGGGTCCTGAAGTACCTCGGCGCAGACACGAAGATCGTCCCCAACGACACGCCGGCGTCGGAGCTCAACGACCTCGACGGCCTCGTGCTCTCCGGGGGCGCACCGCGGGTCGGGATCGACCCGGGCAAGATGGGGCGCAACGGTGAGTACCTCGACAAGGTCGACGCACCCATCCTCGGAATCTGCGCGGGCCACCAGTTCATGGCGAAACACTTCGGAGGCGACGCAGCTCCGTCGGCCGTCCCCGAGTTCGGCAAGGCCGTGCTCACGATCAAGCAGCCGGACGTCCTGTTCGAGGGCCTTCCGCCCTCCTTCGAGGTCTGGGAATCGCACAACGATGAGGTGAGCGCGTTGCCCGAGGGTTTCGTGGCCCTCGCGAGCTCGCCGAACTGCCAGGTCCAGGCGATGCGCAGCCTGAAGCGGCCCCTGTTCGGCCTCCAGTTCCATCCGGAGGTCGAGAACACGGAACACGGCTACGAGATCTTCCGGAACTTCCTCAAGGCGTGCGAGGACTGAGCGACCGCGAGCCGACCGCACACTTCAGCCGAGGACCTTGGGGTTCACCAGGAAGTCCGGCCTCTTGCCCTCGAGTGCCTTCATCACCTGATCCGCGATGATCGCCCCGGCCCTCGTCTGGGCCTCGTGGGTCGACGCCCCGAGATGGGGCGTGAACACGATGTGAGGGGCGGACAGGAGCGGGCTCCCGGCCGGCGGCTCCTTCTCGAAGACGTCGAGCGCGGCGCCCGCGATCGTCCCGCCCTTCAAGGCGTCCGAGAGCGCGGCCTCCTGCACGATCTCGCCGCGGGCGCAGTTCACGAGGACCGCGGTCTTCTTCATCATCGCGAGGTCCTGGGCCCCAATCATCCCCCGTGTCTCCGGGGTCAGGGCGGCGTGGATGCTGATGAAATCCGAATCGCGCAGGACCGTCCCCTTGTCCACGAGGGCGACGTTGATCTTCTGGGCCACCTCGGGGGGGAGATACGGGTCGAAGGCAATGACCTTCATGCCGAACGCTTGGGCGCGCTTCGCCACCTCCGCGCCGATCCGGCCCGAGCCGATGAGACCAAGCGTCTTGCCGTAGATCTCGTGGCCCTCGAACTGCTTCTTCTCCCACTTCCCCTCCTTGATGCTCTTGTCCGCCTGGGGCAGGAAACGGCACCACGAGATCATGTGGCCGATCGCCAGCTCGGCGACGCTCACCGTACTCGCGGAGGGCGCGTTCACCACGAGGACTTTGCGGGCGGTCGCCTCGTTCACGTCGATGTTGTCGACGCCCACGCCGGCCCGGCCGACGACTTTGAGGTTCGACGCCTTCTCGAAGACCTCCTTCGTGACCTTCGTGCGCCCGCGAACGACGAGTCCCTCGTACGCGGGGATCCGCTCGAGCAGCTGCTTCGCGTCGAGCTCCGCAACGTCGACCTGGTGGGCCTTCTGCAGCGACGCGATCGCGTCCGCCTCGAGTCCGTCCGTGATCAGGATCCGCATGGTCTCGACGGGCCGAAGGACGGCCGCAGATAAAAACTCAGATGCCCCGTAGAGAAATGACTGTAAGGACGAGGAGGGCGACGAAGAGCAGCGCGCCCAGGAGGAGCATCCACCTCGTGACCTTCGGTTCCGATCCGAAGACGACCGGGACGGGGCCTAGGAAGACCACACCACCCCAGCGGCGGGCAGACGAGGGGCCGGCGGGCGCCTGTCCCGGAGCCGGAGGCGCCGTGTCCGGGGAGGGCGAGGCGGGCTGCAGTCCGGTCCCCGCGGGCCAGGTCAGGAAGAAGAGGAAGAATCCCGCGATCATGAGGAGGATGCCGAGCATGGACCAGACCCCTGTGGCCGTGATCACGGGGAAGATCACGAACAGGCTCAGCGTGGCCTCATTCTCCAGGAATCCGACGGCGAGGAACGCGACGCCGGCGAGGAACAGCGCGGGTCCCGCGAGCCGAGCGAGGCGCATGCCCCCGACCATCCCCAGAGGTCGCTAAAGCTTTGCCCCTCTGGGAATCACCGCGGAGCCGTAGGACTGGAGGGAGCGGACCCCGAGGTCCCCGTGTCGCATCTCCTCGATCGCCTGCGCCGCGGCGACCGCGGCCTGGATCGTCGGGATGAACGGGATGTTGAGGTCGACCGCGAGGCGACGCATCATGTAGCCGTCCCGGCGGGCGCCGCTCGAGTTCGTGGGCGTGTTGATCACGAGCTGGATCTCCCCCCGGCGCATGAGGCCAAGCGCGTCCGGGGACTGGTTCTCGCTGATCCGGTAGACGGTCGTCACGGGGACTGCGTGCTCGCGCAGGAACTGCGAGGTGCCCCGGGTCGCGTACAGGGTCAGGCCGAGGGCCGCCAGCCGCGCCGCGACGGGGAGAATCAAAGGCTTGTCCTCGTCGCGGACCGTGAGGTACACGCCGCCCGAGGTGGGGAGCGCTTGGCCCGCCGCGGTCATCGCCTTCGCGTACGCGCGGCCGAGGGTCCGGTCGATCCCCATGACCTCGCCCGTGCTCTTCATCTCGGGCCCGAGCACGGTGTCGACCCCGGGAAGACGCTGGAAGGGGAACACAGGAGCCTTCACCGCGACGTGGTCGATCTTCGGCTCCTTCCCGAGTCCGAGGCTCCTCAGGGAGGCGCCGAGCATCACCTTCGTGGCCACCTTGGCCAGGCTGATGCCAATCGCCTTGGACACGTAGGGGACCGTCCGGCTCGCGCGGGGGTTCGCCTCGAGGACGTAGACCGTGCCGTCCTTGACCGCGAGCTGGAGGTTGGCCAGGCCGACGATGCGGAGGGCTCGGCACACGCGCCGCGTCGTGGTCCGGACGCGGCGGAGCACGTCCGGGGAAAGAGTCTGGCTCGGAAGCACGCAGGCCGCATCCCCCGAGTGGATCCCCGCCTCCTCGATGTGCTCCTGGATCCCTCCGATGAACACGTCCCGGCCGTCCGAGACGACGTCGACGTCGATCTCCGTAGCATGGGAGAGGTACTTGTCGACCAGGACGGGGTGGTCCTTCGAGACGCGGGTCGCGGCCTCCATGAAACCCCGGAGGTCGTCCTCCCCGTGGACGATCTCCATCCCGCGGCCGCCGAGGACGTAGGACGGCCGAACGAGGACGGGATAGCCGATGCGGGCCGCTGCCTCCCGGACCTCCTCGAAGCTGAAGCCCGACGCCCCTCGGGGCTGGGGGATCCGGAGGCGGGTCATGAGGGCCGCGAACCGTCGCCGGTCCTCCGCAAGGTCGATCGAATCGGCCGGGGTCCCGAGGATCTTCGTCTTCGACCTCCGGCGGGAGAGCTCCCTCTGCAACGGGACGGCGAGGTTGACTGAGGTCTGGCCACCGAATTGGACGATGACGCCGTCGGGCTTCTCCACGTCGATGATGTTCAGGATGTCCTCCAGGAGGAGTGGCTCGAAGTACAGGCGGTCCGAGATGTCGAAGTCGGTCGACACGGTCTCCGGGTTGTTGTTCGCGATGATCGCCGCGACGCCCTCCTCTCGGAGGGCGAAGATCCCTTGGACACAGCAGTAGTCGAACTCGACGCCTTGGCCGATCCGGATCGGTCCGGCGCCGACGATCAGGACCTTCCGTCCCTTCGTCCGTCGCACCTCGCTCGACGACTCATATGTCGAGTAGAAGTACGGCGTCTCGGCCTCGAACTCGCCGCCGCACGTGTCGACCATCTTGTAGGCGGCCGGCGGACGCGACTTTCGCACGCGGGCCTCGGGCCATCCCAGAATCCGCGCGAGCTCAATATCCGAGAATCCGCAGCGCTTCGCCTCGGCGAGGATCGCCTTGGACGGCGGACCCTCCTTCAGGCGTTTCTCGAGGTCGACGAGGTTCCGGACCTTCCGGACGAAGAACGGGTCCCAGGAGGTCAGCGTCGCCACCTTCTCGACCGCCCATCCCCGCCGAAGGGCCTCCGCGATTACGAAGAGGCGACGATCCGTCGGATGCTCCAGGTCCTCCCGCAGCTCCTCGTCCGGGCGCGGGTCGGGGTCGAGGCCGGGACGTCCAATCTCCAGGGAGCGGACCGCCTTGAGGAGCGATTCCTCAAGGGTCCGCCCGATCGCCATGACCTCGCCCGTGCTCTTCATCGAGGTGCTGATCCGGCGGTCGACCGTCCGGAACTTGTCGAAGGGCCACCGCGGGATCTTCGTCACGACGTAGTCGAGGGTGGGCTCGAAGGAGGCGAGCGTCTTCCCCGTCACGGGGTTCGGGATCTCGTCCAGGGTCATCCCCACCGCGATCTTCGCGGCGATGCGAGCGATCGGGTAGCCGGTGGCCTTCGAAGCGAGGGCCGAGGACCGGGAGACCCGCGGGTTCACCTCGATCACGCGGTACTCGCCCGTCTTGGGGTGGACCGCGAACTGGATATTGCAGCCGCCCTCGATGCCGAGGGCGCGGATGATCCGGAGCGCGGCGGACCGCAGGGTCTGGTGGTCCTGGTCGCTCAGGGTCTGGGCCGGCGCGACGACGATCGACTCGCCCGTGTGGATGCCCATCGGGTCGAGGTTCTCCATGTTGCAGATCGTGATGCAGTTGTCCGCCGCATCCCGCATGACCTCGTACTCGAACTCCTTCCACCCGAGGACGCTCTCCTCCACGAGGACCTGCTTGATCCGCGAGTAGGCGACGCCCAAGCCTACGATATGCTCGAGCTCCTCGCGGCCGTGCGCGACGCCGCTTCCGCTCCCTCCCAGGGTGTACGCCGCGCGGACGATGACGGGAAACCCGACCTCCTCCGCGAACGCCTGAGCCGCCGCGACATCGGAGACGGCCCGACTGCGCGGGACGGGCTCGCCGATGGACCGCATGAGCGCGGCGAACTTCTCCCGGTCCTCGCCGGCCTGGATGGCCTCGAGCTTCGTGCCGAGCAGTTCGACGCCGTGCTTCCGGAGGACGCCCCGCTCCGCGAGCTCGCTGGAGAGGTTGAGCCCCGTCTGACCGCCCATGCCGCTCAAGATTCCCTGCGGCCGCTCCGCGGCGATGATCTTCTCCAGGAACTCAATCGTCAGGGGCTCGACGTACACCGCGTCGGCCGTCTCGGGATCGGTCTGGATCGTCGCGGGGTTGCTGTTCACGAGGACGACGCGCAGCCCCTCCGCGCGCAGGGAGCGGCAGGCCTGGGAGCCCGAGTAGTCGAACTCGGCGGCCTGCCCGATGACGATGGGACCGGAGCCGATGACCATGACGGTCTTCAGGTCACCCCTCCGAGGCACGCCCGCCACCTCCCATCCGTCACCGCTCCCGGAGCTCGGCGACGAAGTCGCGGAAGATGTAGGCGTTGTCCCAGGGACCGGGGCGGGCCTCCGGGTGGTACTGGACGGAGAACACCGGGAGCGAGCGGTGGACGATCCCCTCGACCGTGTTGTCGTTCAAGTTCCGATGGGTGACATCGAACTCGGCCGCATCCAGGGAGCCCTCGTCGACTGCGAACCCGTGGTTCTGGGAGGTGATGTGGACGCGGCCGGTCCGGAGGTCCTTCACCGGTTGGTTCCCGCCCCGGTGGCCGAACTTCAGCTTGAACGTCTTCGCTCCGAACGCCAGGGCGAGGATCTGGTGGCCGAGACAGATGCCGAGGAGCGGGACCTGTCCCGCGAGCTCTCGCGCGGCACGGACCGTCGTGCTCTGGAGGTCGGGATGCGCCGGATCCCCGGGACCGTTGGAGAGGATCACACCCGCGGGTTTCTCCGCCAGGATGTCCTCGGCGGTCGCATTCCAGGGGACGCGGACGACATCCGCGTAGCGCTGGGCCTCCCGGAGGATGTTGCGCTTCACGCCGCAGTCCACCACGACGATCGTGCGCTTGCCCGCCCCCGGGTAGCGGATCGGCTTGCGGCAGCTGACCTCGGCGACCAGGTTGCGCCGGTCGGGATAGGGCATCCGGCGGACCTCCTTCGCCGCCGCGTCGACGTCGTCGTCCGCGGGAACCAGGGCGGCTTTCATCGTCCCCCGGCTCCGGATGCGAATCGTCAGGGCGCGCGTGTCGGCGCCCTGGAGCCCGGGCACGTGGTGTTCGCGGAGGAAGGGGTCGAGCCCCTGCTGGCTCCGCGCGTGACTCGGCGTTGCACAGGCTTCCTTGACGACGAACCCGGTGACCTGGATCGCGTCGGACTCCATCCACGCGGGATCGACGCCGTAGTTGCCGATGAGCGGGTACGTCATCAGGAGGATCTGCCCTCGGTAGGAGGGGTCCGTGAGGGCTTCCGTGTAGCCCGTCATGTTCGTGTTGAACACGAGCTCTCCGAAGGACGTCTTCGAGGAACCGAAAAACAAGCCCCGGATGATCGTGCCGTCCTCCAGGACGAGGCTGCCTTCCATCCGTTGGACCCTCACCCGATTTCCGCCTGCGCTTATTAGGGTTTGCGTTCCGGAGCGAGCGACCGAGGGATTATGCGACCAAACCTCCATCGTGGCCACGTGGCAAAGAATCGCACTTCGAGCTCGGCCGGGCAGTCCTCCTCGGGTGGAACGGCCCACGCCGACTCATATCTGTATGGAGGGGCCGCCGCGATCGTCGGGATCCTCGGCCTCGTCATCGGCGCTGGTTACGCGCTTCTTGGGAACACGGACGTGGGACGCAATCCTGGCCGGAGTCGGCGTGGTGCTCCTCGTGGCAGGCTTCCTCGTGGCTCGCCGCAGACAGTGAGTCCGTCCGAAATTCAGGGAGAGCTCGCGGACAGGTGGTCCAGCCGCTCGACCATCTTGTCCCAGTGGCTGCCCTGCCAGTAGACCCGGCCGCATGATGGGCACCGCCAGAACGTCTCGTGGCGGGACCGGACTCCCTCCGGGACCAGATCCGCCACCTCCTCCTTCCGGGCGGCGACCAAGATCGTGTTGCACAGGGAGCATCGGGACAGCGGTTCGGTGACGCGAAGCCCGAGGGCGGAGGCGACCTCGCGGATCTGCTCCTCGAGGTCGTCGCTCCGCACGCGGATCGTGTCGGGCGAGCGCGAGGCGAGCTCCTTGTCCCGCGTCAGGAGCACGCGGCCCTCGCGCCTCGACAGGGCGAGGAGCTCCGTGTCGTCGAGGGGGCCGGGGTACGCCGTGTCGTATCCCATGAATCGGAGCCACTTGGCCAGGGTGCCGAGCATGTGATCGCAGAGGAGCTTCACGGGCCCACCGTGTACTCCAGGAGAAGGCCGTCGCCGAGGCGCTCCGCCTTGTCCAGTCGGAGGTGGAAGGCCTCGTCCAGCGTGTGCACGCCCGGGCCTCCCGTGAGGGTAGGGGCCGCGTGGCCCCCGAGGACCGTGCTCGCGACGAACACCTTGAGCTCGTCCGCGAGGCGCTGGCGGAGGAACGACCAGATCACGGTGCTCCCGCCTTCGACGAGGAGGGTCTTCACCCCGCGCTCTGACAAATGATCGAGGAAGGGGACGAGGTCGACCTCGTCCTTCCCCGCCCGGAACACCTGCGCGTGGTCGAACTCCCGCGTGCAGTCGAGGCTCGTCGCGATCAGCGTCTCCGCGGTCCCGTCGAGGACGTGCGCGTGATCCGGCGTCTTCCCGGCCGAATCGAGGACGATCCGCAACGGATTGCGTCCGTGCGAATGCTCCGGTTTCACAGTGAGCTTGGGATTGTCCTTGAGGACCGTGCCGACGCCGACCAGGATGGCGTCGACCTCTCCCCGGAGGCGATGGACGCGGGCGGTGTCCTCCGCGTTGCTCAGCTTCGCGGGGCGGGCGTCGGCGAAGGCGATCTTTCCGTCGACGCTCATCGCGGCGTTGATCACGACATGGGGCCGCACGGGCGTGCCAAAGGGAGGGACGAATAACTATGTTCCGGTCGGTGCGGCCCGAACGTTCTAGTAGCGACGAGGTCGTCGTAGGGAAGAGGCGTGCCATGAAAGCCCATCTGACGCAGATCCGCGGCATGCGATTCGAGGCGCGGGTCGAAGGGACTCCCGCCATCGTCATGGATGCGGAGCAGAAGGAGGAACCGATCCCGGGTCCGTCTCCGATGCAGGCGACCCTGCTCGCCGCGATGGGGTGCACCGCCTCGGACGTCGTCTGGATCCTGAACAAGCAACGGGTCCCCTTCACGAGGCTCGAGATCGACGGCGAAGCGGAGCGGGCGAAGCAGGATCCGAAGGTCTTCACGAAGATCCGGCTGCACTACCGCGTCTATGGCGCCGGAATCAAGGAGTCCGCGGTCAAGCGGGCGGTCGACCTGTCGACCGAGAAGTACTGCTCCGTGGGGATCATGCTCCGCCGCGGCGGCGTGGCGTTTGAGAACACATGGCAGGTGCTCCCCGACCCGTGAAACGGCCACCACCACGAGAGATGATGGCAACCGAGAACGTGCTCGTTCGGCGAGTGTTCTCATGTGTGAGACACGAGGCGGGTATCTTTAAGTAACCCGCCCGAGATGGGCCGCCGCCTATGGAAGGCATCCAGATCTACGAGCTGAAGAGAATGGACCTTCGCGGGGCCACTGTCATCGACGGATTCCCGTCCGTCGGGCTCGTCAGCTCCATCGTCGCGAACTACCTGATCAACGCCCTGAACCTCACCCAGATCGGCATCATGGACTCGGTCTACTTCCCGACCGTCGCGCTCGTCCGCGACGGGCAACCGATGAACCCCGTGCGGATCTACGCAGGGCCGAAGCGAGAGGGCTCGGATCAGGTCGTCGTGTTCATCAGCGAGTTCCAGCCCCCGCCGAACCTGATCAAGGCGATCGCTTCCACGGTCCTCGACTGGGCCCAGGACGCGCGCTGCAACCTCCTCGTGTGCCCAGAGGGCCTCATCGTCGACTCGAAGGAGGACGATTCGGACGACCGCCAAGTTGAGGTCTACGGGATCGGCTCGACGGACAAGGCCATGGACATGCTGCGGAAGCACAAGGTCACCATCTTCGAGGAAGGCGTCATCACGGGCGTTGCCGGCGTCCTCCTGAACGAGGGACGCAAGCGGGACTTCGACGTCATCACGCTGCTGAGTGAGGCCCACCCCGACTACCCGGACGCGCGCGCGGCGGCCCGGGCCATCGAGGTCATCGATGCGCTCCTGCTCCACACCGAGCTCGACGCAAAGCCCCTCTACGAGGAGGCCGAGCGGATCGAGATGCAGCTCAAGTCCATCCACCACCAGGCCGACGCGGTGAAGAAGCCCGGATCGGAGCCTGCGCGGCCGAGCATGTACGGCTAGGCGCTCGGGTCGCTGATCTTGACGCGGGACAGCTCCCCGATGCTCTGGAACTCCACGGTTCGCTTCAGGAACTGAGGGATGAGCCACGCCATCGTGCGCAGGTGGCCGCTGACCTCGCGCACGAGGAACGAACAGGGCCGCTCGGCGAGCGCGAGATACACGACGAGCTGGTCGGCGGCGTGCAAGTCCACGGTCGCACCGGACAGGAGCTCGGCCTCCAGATTCTCGGCGGCCTCCTCTCCGACGCGCTCGGCGGACTTCCCCCGCTCCGCAAGGCAATCCGCCCCGAGGAGGGTATGCTCGCGTTCCGCCCACAGGACGACGGCACCACCCTGGCCCACGGCGTCTTCGCTTGGATAGACCCGCTCCTCGATCTTCGAATCCGGCACGCCGTGGAGACGCCGGAGCGCGGCGTTCTTCATCCGCTTCGGGATGTCCTCGGGGAGATTCGCGACGTGCGCGACTCCCCGGACGCGTTCCACCGCACCCGGCTCGGAAAGCGTGAGGGGCGACCACGCGGTCGTCGGCTGAATGGTAATCTCGACCTCCCCGCCGCCTCGCGGGTAGTAGCCCCGCCGGTGGGAGAGGAGGTCGGCCTGGCCTCCGAGGCGGCGGATCCAGGGCAGGAACACGCGCGCGAAGTAATCCAGGGGTGGGGACCATTTCACGTCCGTTCCCCCGGTCACTCTCAGATGGGTCGAGGTTCGGGCCGCGAACGCCACCGGGAGGCACGCCTGGAGGACAAGGGTCACGCTCCCCGCGGTTCCCACCTCGAAGGCGTGGTCTCCGCCGACGAGGTCCCCGGGCCGGAACACCACCTGAGGCGAACCGGGCACGAGGCCTTCGACCTCCGCGGAGGCCAACGCCGCGACGGCACGGAGCGCCGTCACATGCTGGGCCGCGAGCCCAGGGTTCGGGCGGCCCGCACGGATGTGGGTCACGGTCACCGCCGTGCGCGTGAGCGCCGAGAGGGCGACCGCCATCCGGAGGAGCTGGCCCCCGCCCTCACCGTGGGAGCCGTCGATCTCGATCATGCAGGAGCCCCCTTCGTCGCGGAGCGCTTCCGCGCACGCCACTGTCGGATCCACTTCAGCAGCTCGACGAGGAGGAAGGCGGTCAGGGAGATCAGGATCGTCCGCACCCAGTCGAACGCGGTGAGCGGTTCCGTGTGGAACGGTCCCTGGAAGAAGGGCACGTAGATCACCATGAGCTGGAGGGCCATGGAGACCAAGACCGCGTAGATGAGCTTCTTGTTCGTCAGGAGGCCGACCTGACGGAGCGTTTGCCTGGGCGAGCGGATCGCGAAGACGAGGAAGAGCTCGAAGAAGACGATCGTCGTGAAAGTGACCGTCTGCGTGCGGATCGGGTCGGAACCGTCCGCCTGCTCCCAGAAGAAGATCCCCAGCGTGCCGATGGTCAGGATCGCGGCGACCGTCACGATGAGGAAGACGATGTCCCGCGAGAGGACGCCCTCCTTGGGGTTCCTCGGGGGCCGGCCCATGATGTCCGGCGGATATGGATCCACTCCGAGAGCGAGGGCGGGAAGCCCGTCCGTCACGAGGTTGATCCACAGGAGCTGCACGGGCGTAAAGAAGGGCAGGAATTGAGGGTCGGCGATGAGCAGGGTCGCGAGGAACATAATCAGCACTTCGCCGGCGTTCGCGGAGAGCAGGTAGGCGACGAACTTGCGGATGTTCTCGTAGATCCCGCGGCCTTCCTCGACTGCGGCCACGATCGAGGCGAAGTTGTCGTCCGTCAGGACCATGTCCGCGCTCTCCTTCGCGACGTCCGTCCCCGTGATCCCCATCGCCACGCCGAGGTCCGACCGCTTCAGGGCCGGCGCGTCGTTCACGCCGTCCCCCGTCATGGCGACCACGTGCCCCTTCTTCTTCCACGAGTCGACGATCCGCATCTTGTGCTCCGGGCTCACGCGGGCGTACACCTTGACGCGCTCGACATCGCGGACGAGGTCCTCTTCGGACACCTTTTCGAGCTCCTCCCCGGTGAGCGCGCGGTCGCCCTCCACGAGGATTCCCATCTCCCGGGCGACAGCCATCGCGGTCAGCTTGTGGTCCCCGGTGATCATGACGACCTGGATGCCCGCCCTCTTGCAGCGCACGATCGCCTCCATCGCGTCGACGCGCGGGGCGTCCATCATCCCCACAAGGCCCAGGAACGTCAGGCCGCCCTCGAGCCCCTCCTCCCGCAGGGGCGGGATCTCGGACGGGAAGGACCGGCTGCCGAGGCCGAGGACGCGGAGGGCGCGGGTAGCCATCTCCTGGTTCTGGAACATGTACTGCTTGCGGTCGTACTCCGTGAGCAGGCGGCGCTTCCCGTCTACGAGATGATGGGTGCAGGCGGCGAGGACGCGCTCCGGTGCACCCTTGACGTAGAGCATCTTGGCTCCGATCTCGGCGAGGGAGAGGTGCCTCCGATCCTCGGAAACCGCAAGGATCTCCTGGAGGGCCTGGGCGGACAGCGGCGCATGGAGGGTCGACATCATTTTCCGCTCGGAGGTAAAGGCGAGCTCGGCGACTCGCGGCTGCTCGGACCGGAGGATGTCCGCGTCCAGGCCGCCCCGCATCGCGGCGATGACGAGCGCCCCCTCCGTGGGATCGCCCTCGCACACCCACCGTTCGCCCTCCCGCTTCAGGGAAGCGTCGTTGCAGAGGATGCCGCACACGAGGGCCTCGCGGAGGTCCGGCTGGGCCTTGAGGTCGACGGCCGTGCCTTCGAGACGAATCTCCCCGGACGGATCGAAGCCTTCCCCCCGCACGTCATACGCGCGGCCGTCGACGTAGAGCGCGCGGACGTTCATCTCTCCCTTGGTCAGGGTGCCGGTCTTGTCCGAGCAGATCACGGTGGCCGCGCCAAGGGCCTCGACCGCGGGCAGCTTGCGGATCAGGGCGTGGCGGCGGATCATGCGCTGGAGCCCAAGCGCGAGGCTGATCGTCACGACGGCCGGCAGTCCCTCCGGGATTGCCGCGACGGCCAGGCCGACGGCGGTCAGGAAGAGGAGCTCCAGGTTGCTGAGGGGGTCGGCCTCCTTGAGGAACATGAGGAGGAAGACGGCTCCTGCGATCGCCAGGATGATGAGGCCGATCTGGCGGCCGAGGCGGTCGAGTTGCCGCTGGAGGGGCGTCTCCTCCTTGGTCTCCTGCTGGACGAGCCCGGCGATCGTGCCGAGCTCGGTCCGCATCCCCGTCGCGGTGACGAGGCCTTTCCCGCGGCCGCCCTCGACGGACGTGCCCATGAACGCCATGTTCCTCCGGTCGCCGAGGAAGGCGTCCGACGGGAGCGGGGCCGTGGCCTTGCTGACCGGGGTCGACTCACCGGTCAGGGAGGCCTCGTTCGTGCGGAGGCTCGCCGCCTCGAAGAGCCGCACGTCCGCGGGCACCTTGTCGCCGGCGGCGAGGAGAACGACGTCGCCAGGGACGAGCTCCCGCGAAGGGACGTAGGTCGCCTCGCCCTCCCGAACGACGTGAGCCTTCGGTGCCGCAAGGGCCTTCAGGGCCTGGAGGGACTTCTCCGCCCGGAACTCCTGGATGAAACCGAGCACGGAGTTGAGGACGACGATAATCCCGATCAGGACCGCATCCCAGACCTCCGTGGACTCGTTTCGGGAGAGCCCGAGGTACGCGGAGACGGCCGCGGCGATGATCAGGATGATGACGAGCACGTCCGTCAGCTGCTCGAGGAAGATCCGGAGCGGGCTGATCCGGGCAGTCTGGACGAGCTCGTTGGGTCCGACTTTCGCGAGGCGCTCGGCCGCCTCGCGCTTGGACAAACCCGTGGGGGAGGAAGCCTGGCGCTCGAAAGCCGTCTCGACATCGACGGCGTGCCAAGCCTCGGTCATGGAGTCGCGGATGGGCCGTGCCATTATTAACTCACCCGGTTCCCCAGCGCGTGGTCGCTCCTGCGGTATGAGGGTTCCGCTTTGACAGTACGCTTTTGTAGCAGCAGTCCCGATGTGACGAGCGGGATGGGATCCAGAGATTCCTCGCGATCCGCGCGAGTCGACACGCATCGCGCTCTCCCTGCGTCGACGGGAGCGTGAGTGAGTGGTCGACGCGAACTCCATCATGTTCGAGGTCGGCGTCATCGCCGCCGTCGGATTCCTCGGTGCGGCCGTCGCGAGCCGGGCCCGGATCTCCGTGGTGATCGGCTACATCGTGGCGGGCATCCTGATTGGGCCGAACATCCACGTGAACCTGCTCGGGCTCTCCTACAACGGGATCCTGATGGACACGGACTTCATCCAGTCCATCTCCCAGCTCGGCCTCGTCCTCCTCCTGTTCTTCGTCGGCCTCGAATTCAGCATCGCGAAGCTTCGGCGCACGAAGGAGGCGGCCGCCATCCTCGCCGTCACGAACCTCGCGGTCGACATGTTCGCCGGCTTCGTCATCGGAGCCTGGCTCGGATGGCCTCTCATCGACACGATCTTCATGGCGGGGGTCATCAGCATGTCGAGCTCCGCAATCGCGGCGAAGGCCCTGATCGACCTCAAGCGCCTCGGCAACGCGGAGACCGAGTTCATCTTGGGCATGGTGATCCTCGAATCGTTCCTCGCGATGATCATCCTCACGCTCGTGAACGGGGTGGTCATCTCGTCGGACGGCGCGCCGGTCAACCCGACGTTCCTGTTCGCCGGGATCGGGATCTTCCTCGGCTTCTTCACGTTCCTGGCCGCCGTCGTCATCCCGAACACGGTGAAGATGTTCGAGCGGATCCGGAGCGACGAGCTGTTCATCCTCTTCGCCCTGGCGATCGTCTTCCTGTCGGCGGCCCTCGCGCAGGCGTTCCGCGTCCCCGCGATCATCGGCGCGTTCTTCATCGGGATGGTCTTCGCGGACACGAAGCTCGCCCAGCGCCTGAAGACGAAGATGGAGTCGCTCCGGGACGCTTTCGTCGCGATGTTTTTCCTCAGCTTCGGGATGCTCATCGACCCCTCGGCCCTCCCCGCCGTCCTGCCGATGTTGCTCATCGCGGTGCCCCTCATCCTCATGAGCGACATGTTCCTGACCGCCAGCCTGGCCTACATGATCGGCTTCTCCGCCAAGGCGGCCACCGCGATCGGGTCGAGCTTCATCGCCCGGAACGAGGAAGCGGTCCTCTACGCGACGGTCGGCACGCGGGCCATCCATAACAACCCGAGCCTCCCGAACAACTACGCGGGAACGTACCTGACGCCCTTCACGGGAATCCTCTGCATCGTGATGAGCTCCCTGGCGCCCCTGCTCATGGTGCGCTCGGACCGGATCGCCCGGTTCTTCTCGAAGCGCCTGCCGAAGTCCATCACGTTCGGCGCGGACCTGGTGAAGCGCACGCTCCGGACCGTCGTGATGCCGAGCATGCTCCCCATCTACCGGAAGAGGCGGCTCCTCCAGGGCTCGCTGATCCTGTACGCGGCCTGGATCATCGACCTCACGATCACGCGCGACGCGGCCCATCTCGTCATGGCGATGTGCTCCCCGTTCGTCATCTTCGCGGTGTACGTGGCCGCGCGGCGGACCTTCCAGGAACCCGTGCGCCACACGAACTACGGGGTGGACAGGGGCCCATACAGCCGTTCCACGATTGAGGCGTTCGTCCTCCGCATCGTCGTCGGAACACTCGTGACGATCGCCCTCGTGGCCATCGTATGGCAGTACTACTGGCCCGTGACCCTGGCCATCCTGTACACGTACTTCCTCTCCGTCGTCTTCAGCATGAAGGTCGTGTACCGCCGCCTCGGACTCGGGCTCGGTCGGCGACGCCACGCGGTCCGGGTCCTGAGGGGCGTTCCGAAGGCACGCCGCGGACGCCTCGCCACGAACGGATTCGGTCGACGGTAATCAGACAACCGGGTACGCGAGATCGGCGATCCACGTTTCCTTGCCGATCGTGGTCGCGGGGCCATGGCCCGGGAGGACCTTCGTGTCGGGCGGCAACTCAGCGAGCCGCTGCAGGCTGGCTTTCATCTTCGCGGGGCTTGCTCCGAGGGTGTCGGTGCGGCCGCAGGATCCGGCGAAGAGCGTGTCGCCTGAGAAGAGAACCCCGTTGGCCTCGTCGTAGAAGCAGCAGCTTCCCTCCGTGTGCCCGGGCGTGTGGAGGGTCTCGAGGACGACCCCGCCGACCGGGACCGTGGTCCCTTCCTTGAGGAGCAGGTCGGCCGTGACCGCGGGCGGGGGAGCCGGGAGGAACCACTTCGACTCCTTCGCGTTCCGCGCGAGGCGGTACGCGTCGACCTCGAAGATCGCGAGCTTCGCGCCCGTGGCGGCCTTGAGCGGCGCGTCGTCCGCGGTGTGGTCCGCGTGGCCGTGGGTGTTGAGGATGGCGATGATCTTGACGCCGAGGCTCTCGGCCTTGGCCAGGAGGTCCCGCGCGCCCAGGCCCGTGTCGATCACGGCGGCCTGGTGACTCGCCTCATCCACGACCAGGTACACGTTGTTGTCGAGGGGAGGAACGACGAGCGTCTCGATGCGCATCGAGGCGACGGCAGGCGAGAGACTGTGATAAAGTTGCCGTCACCGGGGTTCGCCACGACGGCGTGCGGGTCCGCGGGCGCAAGCTTAAGGCCGGCGTGGACATCGAGGGAATTCCATGACGGTCGGCGGCCTCAACTTCAACTGTCCGCGGTGCAACAACCCGCTCTTCTTCACGTTCAAGCTCGCGGATGACGGGGACTCCCTGAAACGCGTCGTCGCTTGCCCGGGCTGCCAGACCGCCTGGTCCGTGGGCGTGGACATCCGCCCCCAGTGAAGGCTTATCTCGCCGGGCGGGTTGGCCTGGCCGTGCGCATCCCGCTGTTCCCCCTCCAGTCCGTGCTGTTCCCGGGGGCCACCCTTCCTCTCCACATCTTCGAGCATCGGTACCGGGAGATGGTCGGGCGCTGCCTCGAGCATGACGAGCCGTTCGGCATCTGCCTGATCCTCGAGGGGGAGGAGGTCGGCGCTCCCGCCATCCCGCATCGAGTCGGCACAGAGGCGCGCATCATCGCCTCCCAGCGCTACCGCGACGGACGCTACGACATCGTCGTCGAGGGCCGCCGCCGGTTCGAGGTCCTCATACTGGACCGCGCCCGGCCCTACCTGCGCGCGGACGTCCGGTTCCTGGAGGAACCGCCGGGCGCCGAGGACGAGGGCCTCGCGGAGGCCGTCGCGAAGCTCTTCGAGGGCGTCCTCGAGTCCCTCGAGCTGTCCGGACAGGCGGTCATCGACGAGACGTGGAAGGACCTGGATGCGACGTCCCTCTCCTACAAGGTCGCGTCCGAGCTCCCGGTGGACGAGGCCGTGAAACAGGAAATCCTCGAGATCCGGGACACAGGCTCGCGGTTGAGACAGCTAGCGGAGATCCTCATGACCGTGCGCCGGGTCGGCGCCGCGGCGGGCGCGGCGTGACCTTCTCGATCTCTTGAAGCGCGACGAGGATTCCGCGCCGGATCATTGCGTAGTCCATGGAGGGCTGGCCCGCCTTGTCGAAGCTGGCCTCCGGCACCTGAGGCACATGGATGAAACCGGCCGGACCCTCCTTCCCGTCGGCCGCGAACGCATCGAGCAAGGTGAACATCGCGAAGTTGCACAGGTACGTGCCCGCCGTGTTCGAGAGCTCCGCCGGGATCCGCTCCCGGCGCAGGGAGGCCAGGATGCTCCGGACCGGGAGAGTGGAGAAGTACGCGGCGGGTCCGCCCGCGCGGATCGGTCGGTCGCGGTACCGTCGGCCCCGGTTGTCCGGGACGGAGAAGTCGAGCAGGTTCACCGCGACTCGCTCGACGCTCAGGGCGGAACGTCCGGGAGCCACGCCCATCGCAAGGGCGGCATCCGGATTCGCGCGGTCCAGGAGCCGCCGCAACGCGGGCCCCGCGTCTTCGACCGCCACGGGGATCTGCGCGCCGTAGATCCGCGCCCCGCCGATCCGGCGCCCGTTGAGCTCACGGGCCAGGACGCCCGTCGGGTTGTAGTCCGGGGAGTTGGGATAGGGGTTGTACCCGGTGAGGAGGATCGTGCGGGCCATGCCGCCACGATGAGATTCCCTGACATGAGGTTGGCGGTATCCCGCTCACGGTCGAGACACGGGAAGGCGGATTCGATCCGAGGACCGATGTCCCGGTCCCCGAGGAATCACAAGAAAACCACTTTCACCCTACCCTCCCGAGAACCTTCACGCCCTGGGGAGACATGGGTATCGACAATGGGAGCTCCGGGGATTGTCCGCAGCCTCTCCTTTCCCATCAACGAGATGCCTGCGCCCCTCCTCGGGTTGCTCAGGGAGTTCCGGCTCATTGTAAACCGGTCCGTCCGTATCGCGATTCGCGAGGATGTCCGCTCCCGCTTTCGCCTTACAAAGATAGCGTACGGGTGGCTGTCGGCGGAGCACGACGTCTACAAGCAGTACATTCCGAGCGCCTTCGAGTCCGCGATGGCCGCGCTGAAGAACTACCGCAGGCGGGCGCGTCAGGGACGAGAGCCGGATGTCCCGTACTTCCGCCGGCCCTTCTTGAAGGCAGAAAACCAATCGTATCGCCTCGATCGGATAACGGGACACCTTCGCATACCCATTCGACGGGGGGAGCATGTGGATTTTGACCTGCCGCTCTCCGATTGGCACCGTTCCATCTTGTTGGACCCCTCCTGGAGTCTCGGCTCGCTGACGGTCACGCCCGACCGGATCGTGCTAGCAGTTCGGAGGATGGCGCCAAAGCCACGCGAACCCGAGGCCGCCATCGCGTTGGATACCAACGAGGATTCCCTTGATGGCGTTTATGCCTCCGACCGGAATGGTTGGCTCTTGACCTTGGATCTGGGCGGCGTGCGCCAAGTGCAGGCCACGCACTTCCGCCGACGCAGGCGCCTGGCCGCGAAGAAAGCCCACGATCAGCGCATCAGGGGCTGCCTGCTCGCCCACGAAGGTGCACGAGAACAGGCCCGAGTCAAGCAGCGACTGCACCGGGTCAGCAAAGGTCTCGTGCGAGCCGCGACGGAGACCAAGGCCGCGATCATGCTCGAGGATCTGACGCTCCACGGTTCGGGCGGTCGGTCGCATCGCATGAATCGCCGTCTCTCCTCGTGGCCCCGTGCCGAACTCCATCGTCAGATCGAGTACAAGGCCGCCCTCGCGGGCGTGCCGATCATCAAGGTGAATCCTGCCTGGACGAGCAAGACCTGCCCAGTGTGTGGCGCTCGGCGCCGAGATAGGGTGGGCCAGGACTTCGTCTGCGAGATGTGCGACTGGGAAATGGACCGGCAGCACAACGCAGGTTTGAACATCCTGAAATCCGCCTTGGCCTCGAACGAGGCCTTGGCAAGGGCTGTACGGTTCCAGCCCGGTGCCCTCCGCCATGATGTGGTGAGTCCCCTCTACGACCTGTCCGCACTGCGGACGGCCGCACGGGAGGAGCCGAGCGGAGTGGAGTCCCGAGGACGGGCTCAATCGCCCGCCCACGAGATAGAACCGGAAGCTTCTGTCCTAGTGCCGAAGTCCTTGTCCCGAATCGAGCGCCCAATGTGAGTCGTGTCGCGTAGGGGAGAACGGAAGAAATGCTTGGAGGCTCGTGAAATGAACTCGACCACTGTGAGTTCGTTGCCGAACCGCGCCACAACGCACGGGCTTTTGTCGCCTCCCGCGAGGCACTCGTTGCGGCCCCAGCTGCGGGCTACCGTAGAGTGCTGCGCACGGAGCCGGTGTTCGCCTGACAGCAGTCTTAAGACGGGCTTTTGACTCACGGTAGACCGCGCGCCGGTAGTCTATCGGTAGGACCTGAGCTTCCCAAGCTCATAAGGCGGGTTCGACTCCCGCCCGGCGCACTTCGAGAGGACGCCCGCCCCGATGAGACCGACGCCGTGACGGGGGTGCGGGGTAGGCTCGTCGCTCTCGCACAACCCCGGGACTCACCCTAACGAGAGCTTTCCAATCGCGAGGAAGCCCATCACCAGACCCAGGAGGATTGGGAGCTCGCCCAACTCGGCAATCATCAACGCGCGGCGAAATCCCCGAGCGCTCAGATCGCGCACCCGGCTCGAGGCGGCCGCTGCGACCGGAATCGCCAGTCCCGCGACGGCGTAGGCCTGGAATGCGGTCACGGCGGAGTCGACCGCGGAGGTGCTGGCCGCAACGCGACCCTGCGCGACGCCGCCGATGTAGCGGAATGCGAGGATGCCGAGGACGACGGCGAAGACCGAGTCGGTGAACGGGATCACGGAAATGGGGAGGACGCGGCCGAAATCGGACCCGAGGTACCCCGAGAGGCGGCTGCGCAAGACGATCGTCTGGCCCGCGACGGTGCAACAGGCGGCGGCCGCGCTCGCCGCTGATACCCAGAGGAACAGTCGCTCCGCGTCGAGGGCGGCGGAGGATGTGGCGGTCGCGAGCGGGTCCGTGAAGGAGATCGACAGGAACCAGAGGGAGAGGCCCAGCAGGACCGGCACGGCGCCGTAGACGCTCGCGACGATGACCCGGACGAACGGCGGCGTCAGGCCCCGCGACAGCCAGTCCCGTTGCACGTCCTGGTACGCACGGCGAAGGACGAGTAACCCACCCGCCCACGCAGCGACGGGAACGACGACGAGCAGGAGGAGCGCTTGGGCGGAATCCACAGGCCCGTATCACGAGGCTGGGTTAAGGCTTCGTCACGGTCTCCAGCTGGGAGATGACGTTCCAGATCAACGTCCGACCGTGCAGGGGGATGTTCGGGTCGTTCGCGAGGTCATCCATGATCATGATGGCGCTCGTGACCCTCAGGTCGAGGGCTTCACCTTTCTTCGAGAGTCGGGCCTTCGCGTCGGCGGCCCCGCGTCGGATGTTGCGGGGGACGGACGTGTCCTCGGAAATCGAGTCGAGGACGTCCACCACTTGTTTGAGCTTCGTCTCGCTGTCCATCGTACCACCTCCAGGCCCTGACCCGTGCCCTCACCTTTGCGACCTCGCCTGTCCAGCTTCCTTGTAGGTGGTCACGACCATCAGCGTCTTCGTGTCCTTGATCCCGGGGATCGGCGCGAGGTTCGTGAGGACGAAGTCCTTGAGCCCCTTGTAGTTCTTAAACCGCGCCTTCGCGACGATGTCCGTGTCCCCGGTGACCAGGAACACGTCCTGGATCACCTCGAACTTGGCGATTTCCGTGGCGATCCGATCCGCTTCCTTCGTGTCCACCTTCAGGGTAATGACCGCGGCGACCTGATCCTCGCCGTAGAGGGCTGTCAGAGCCTGTTCCATGTCGTTACCCATCGCCATTGGGAATGGGATGGAGGGTGTCCACTATTAAGGTTTATCTGACGTGCGTGTAGGCCACGAAAGGACGTCGTTATCGCTGGATTCGCGTGCCACACTTCCTGCAGAATGCGTCATCTGCCAGGAGGGGCGCGCGACACGTCGGGCAGTTCGTGAGGACCACGCGGGTTCCGCATTTGCGACAGAACGCGTCGTCGGGTTTCATCGGCGCGCCGCACGAAGGACAAGCGCTCCCGACCGCCACCGCGGCCGGCGCGGGGGGAACCGAGGTCGCGGCGACAGGCGGAATCTCCGCGGGCACCGGACTCGGCGGGGCCGGGCCTGGGGCGGACACGGGTTCGCCCTTCGCGGCCTTCTCGGCCTGGCGCGCAACAGTCAGGGCACCGGAATAGTCCTTCGCGTCGTACCGCGCCTTCGCAGATACCAGGAGGGCGCGCGCCTGAACGACGTCGCGGCCCGACGCCACGCCCACTTCGATGGAAGACTCGGCGACCGAGATAGCGAACTTGGATGGGACGAGGTTCGGCGGGTACTCCTTCTGGAGAATCTCCTTGGTCGTGGTCTCCTCGGACTCAGAATCGGGGGGGACGCTGTCGAGCTTGGCGATGTCGCCTTGCGCAGCCTGTTGGCTCCGGAGGGTGACGAGACGGTCCTTCGCCCGCTTCGTGAGGTCGATGGCCACCCGGTAGTTGCGGCGATTGTAGGCCATCTGCGCCTCCCGCAGGACGGAGTCCACGTCGTCGCTCCGGACTCCGCCATGTTCCGCCAGGGTGGATGCGATCGCGCGGGTCGTGAGGAGGGCGTTGTGGGCCTCGTCCTGCAGCTCCTCCGGCCGCGACGCCTCCTTCTGTTTGCGGGACTTGGAACGACGCCGCAGGTACCGCAGTTCGAGCCACGTGACGACGATCATCACGAAGACGAGGACGACGATGATGACGTTCGTCGTGTTGTCCGCCATGGGCTCACGGCCAGTCAGCGTACGCCATAAAAGCGTTTTCCCGTGGGAATCCTGGCCCGAAATCAGGGGTCCCGGCGCACCACGGCTCAGCTGAGGATCTCGCCGAGCATCCCACGTTTCTGGGCGACGCGGATCTCCCGCGCGATCCGCCGCCCCGAGGACATCCCCGGCTCCAGGAGATCCGCGTAGGGCGAGCCGGAGATGAACAGGTTCGTCCCCGCGACGATCCGGGACGATACCTCGAAGACCTTGAACTCGAGCCGATCCGTGACGATTGTCTCGAGACAGAATGGCCCGATCATCCCGCCGAAGAGCTCAATCGACTTCTCCACGGTCCGCTCGCCCATCTCGAAAGCCTTCGGGAGCAGAGACTCGCGGAGGACCACGGGCATGTTCCCCGTGACCACGAACGTCGGGTAGATCTCCAGCTCCCGCAGCCGTTCCTGGGCACCGAGCTTGTACATCTCGTCGATGTTCGCCTCGTCTCGCCGGTCGATCCCGAGCATCTCGAGGGAACCCTTGGACAGCCGGTAGCCGCCGTCCGCGATGGGCGAGTAGAAGAACTGGAGATAGTACCGTGTGCCGACGACATACTCCTGGATTGCGTACTTCAGCCCAGGTTTGATCGCAGCCACGAACTCGTCGTGGTTCTTCGCGATGAAGGAACCGCGGCCTCCCTTGGCGCCGTAGTACTTGACGAAGACAGGGCTGTCGATGTCCTCGGGGCGCGCGATCTTCTTGGGCATGGGGACACCAGCGGAGGTCAGCCAGTCGCGCTGCTTCTCCCGGTCCGACTCCCACGCCAAAACGCTCCGGTTGCCGAACGTCGGAACGCGGAGCTTCGCGAACGTGTCGGCCCCCATGTACTCCACGAACGAGCCGTGGGGGACCGTGACGACCTGGCGGGCGATGAGATCGTCCGCGTGATCCGCGATTTCCTTGTAGGAGTCTACGAGGAGGAACTCGTCCGGCCTTGCGAGCGGGAAGGCGTCATAGAAGCGAGGCTGCTTCCCGATGGCGATGCCGAGGGTCTTGAAACCCTCCTGACGCGCACCGTGGAAGATCTGGAGGGAGGAATGAGAACAGACCGTGGCGACGACGATGTCTCGATAGTCTTCCGCTACCGACCCGATCGCCTTGCGGGTTACCATTATCGACCGAATGTCACCCCGAGATTAAAGGTTTGGCGAGCGAGGTCCGCCACGCGCGACGAGGGCATCCGCGACCCGCATCGCGCAGACGGTCTCGAGGACGTCGTGGGCCCGAACCACTTGGGCTCCACGCGCAACCGCGAGGGTCGCGGCGGCCAGGCTCCCGGGAAGGCGCTCCCCCGGGTCGCCCGCTCCCAGCTTCCCGATGAAGGACTTGCGCGAGACGCCGATAACCACGGGATGCCCCAGGGCGGCGAGATCGGGGAGGCCCCGCAACAAGGCGAGGTTGTGATCCATGGATTTCCCGAAGCCGATGCCTGGATCCACCGCAATAGCGTCGGCGGGAACCCCTGCGGCCTCCAGGGCGCCGATGCGCGCGGCCAGGAATCCCCTGACCTCACCGACGACGTCCGCATACTGCGGGTTCTGCTGCATCGTCTTCGGGTTGCCGAGCATGTGCATCGCCACGACGCCGACCTGACGCGAAGCGATCAGACGTATGAACGCAGGGTCCCGCATCCCGGACACGTCATTGACGACGGATGCGCCCGCGTCGACGGCCTTCCCGGCCACCTCGACCTTCATCGTGTCGATCGAGAGGGGGACGTCGACCTTCCGGGCGAGGGTCTCGATCACCTTGCCCACGCGCCGCCATTCCTCCTCCGCGGAGACCGAATCGGACCCTGGCCGTGTCGATTCCCCACCGATGTCGATCAGGTCGGCCCCCTGATCGGCGATCTCGAGCCCCCGCCGGACTGCCGCGTCGTATTCGTAGTGGACGCCCGCGTCGGAGAACGAGTCCGGCGTGACGTTCAGGACACCCATGACCCGAGTCCGGTCGAGGACGATCTCCCCGGTCCGGTGGCGCCAGACCTTCGCGGGGTCGGCCATGCGAGGAGCCAACGGCGGCGGCCTATTTCAGCGTAGGCGGTCTCCGCGCAGGAACTTTATACCTTCAAGGAATAGGCCCCGAGGCATGCGCGTCCTCTTCCTCCACGTGGACTACCTCGAGTACGAGGTGACGGGCAAGGCGCTCAAGTCCATCGGCGAGATCCCGCAGGAGCGCAAGCACGGTCGCGTGGACGAAGCCCTCGTATGCTTCATCAGCGCGGAGAAGCGCGACGAGAAGGACCCGAAGGCGGCTGCCCTCGCGGCCGCCAAGAACGTCGAGGACGTCGCGGGCCAGGTCCACACGAAGCGCATCGCCCTGTATCCGTATGCCCATCTGAGCTCCGACCTCGCCGCACCCGAGCCCGCGCAGGCCGTCCTCGCGGCCCTCGAGGCCGAACTCGTGAAGCGAGGATACGAGGTCCACGCTTCCCCCTTCGGCTACTACAAGTCCTTCCAGGTCAGCGTGAAGGGCCACCCGCTCAGCGAACTCTCCCGCGAGATCGTCGCGGAAGCCGTTCCGGCAACGAGCGAGGAGCCCAAGGAGATGGCGAACGAGGCGCTCAAAGCAGAGCAGAAACTGGTCTCGCACTGGTACATCCTCGACCTGAACGGTGAACTCCATCCGCTCGCCATCCAGGAAGGAAGGGTCGCGGGGTTCGATTTCAAGGGCCACGACCGCCTGCGGCGCTTCGCGCAGTACGAGATGGCGAAGTCCCGCGAGGTGAAGGAGGAGCCGCCCCACGTCCGCCTCATGCAGGAGCTCGAGCTCGTGGACTACGAGCCCGGGTCGGACCCGGGGAACCTGAGGTACTATCCGCGCGGCCGGCTCATCAAAGCGCTCCTGGAGGAGTTCGTCTCCAAGCGGGTGCGGGAGTACGGGGCCATGGAGGTCGAGTGCCCCGTCATGTACGACTTCGAGCACCCCGCGCTGAAGTCCTATCTGAACCGCTTCCCGGCTCGTCAGTACGTCGTCCAGACCCCGAACAAGAAAGCCTTCCTCCGGTTCAGCGCGTGCTTCGGCCAGTTCCTCATCATGAAGGACATGGTCCTGTCGTACAAGCAGCTCCCCCTCCCGCTGTACGAGCTCACCCGCTACTCGTTCCGCGCGGAGCAGCGTGGCGAGCTCGCGGGCCTCCGCCGGCTGCGGGCCTTCACGATGCCGGACTGCCACGCGCTCGTGGCGGATGTCGCGATGGCCAAGGAGCACATGATGGTCCGCCTCGAGGTCGCCTGGAAGCTCCTCCAGGACTGCGGCTTCACCCTGCCCGACGATTTCGAGGTCGGGATGCGCGTCACGGAGCCGTTCTGGAAGGAGCATGGCGACTTCGTGAAGGCGTACGCGAGGCGCTGGGGCAAGCCGCTGCTCGTCGAAATGTGGTCCGATCAGTTCTTCTACTTCATCCTGAAGTACGAGTGGAACTTCGTCGACGCGAACGACAAGGCCGCAGCGCTCACGACGGACCAGATCGACACGGAGAACGCGGAGCGCTTCGGAATCACTTACGTGGACGAGAAGGGCGCGAAGCGGCACCCGCTCATCCTCCACCTTTCGCCGAGCGGCGCGGTCGAACGCGTGCTGTACGCGCTCCTCGAGAAGGCCGCGGCCGACATCAAGGCGGGGAAGCCGCCGATGCTCCCCCTCTGGCTCTCGCCCACCCAGGTCCGGATCATCCCGGTGAGCGAGGACCAGCTCGACCATGCGCGGAAGCTCCTCGCCGGGTTCGACGGGGTGCGGGCGGACCTGGACGACACGAACGACACCCTGGGCAAGAAGATCCGCCGCGCGGAGAAGGACTGGGTCCCGTTCATCGTCGTCGTGGGCAAGAAGGAGATCGAGTCGGGGAAGCTCAACGTGCGCGTTCGGGCCACGAAGGAACAGAAGGAGATGGCCGTGGAGGAGCTCCACGAGGTCGTCCTGGCGCAGACCGCGGGACGGCCGTTCCGCTCGCTCGCCGAGAACGTGCTCGTCAGCGCCCGCCCGACGTTCCGTGGCTGACCGCCGCAAGAATCCTATTCTCAGACGTGAAAATCGCCTGCTCTTCTTTAAGCAGGCTTCCCGACGTTGAACGCGCGGTGAGTCATCTGAAACGCGACACGGTCGACCTTCTCCTCGGAATCGGCGTCCTGGCCCTCGGCCTCGTCCTCCTCCTGTTCACGTTCACCCAGGCGTACGCCCTCGCCCAGAGCCCGGGGAGTTTCGTCCAGGGGCAGGTGCCCGCAAGCCAGCAGGCGACGCCTCCCACGGCGTCGTTCAACTGGAACAGTGACGGCCTCACGCTCAACACCCAGGACAACTCCCAGGCCGGCGCGGCCTCCATCACATCCTGGAATTGGGACTACGGAGACGGACAGGGCGCGTCCGGGCAGAACCCCGGCCCGCACAACTACGCCAGCCCCGGAGGCTATCAGGTGAGCCTCATCGTCCACGATGCCGACAACCACCAGAGCCGCGCGTTCGCCCAGGTCGAGGTCAACGCGACCGGGACGCGCTCCGGCGTGAGCGCGGGCGACCCGAGCTCGCAGCTCAACGTGAATCTCGATCTCGGGAGCGCGCTCCTGCCCCTCGCGGTGGTGCTCCTGACGACCGGCATGCTCCTCGCGATGGCCGTGGCGGGAGGGATGATCACGAAGGCGGGCTGGAACCTCATCAAGCCGAGGCCCGAGACCGTCCGCGTGCGCCTGAAGCCGGCAGACCTGACCCAGGCCATCGAGGCCGATGCGGCCCCGCAGCCCGCTCCGGTCCAGATGTCCGCGCCGCCCCCGCCGCCGCCTCAGTGATCCGAGCATCCGAGTTTGGAGAAGCCGGCATCCGGGCTAGGCCCTCCCCTGCGCGCCCTCAAGGCAGGAGGCTCAGCGCCGCCGAGAAACGGAGGACGCGAGGGGCACGACCTCCGACACCAGGGCGAGGCTGGGATCGTCGGCAAAGGCCACGGTCGGATCGACGGACTCGAGGAGGGGTGAACGCACCCCCGTCATGATCGCGAGGACCCGGACGATGCCCTCGTACTTCCGGTCCACGCGCACGCCGAAGATGACGTTGGCCTCGGGACGCATCTGGGCAGTGAGGCCCTCGACGATCTCGTGGGCCGTCCGGAGGCGCATCCCGGGCCCGGCGCTGATGTGAATCAACGCGCCCCGCGCGCCGCGGTAGTCCACGTCGAAGAGGGGATTCTCGAGGGTCTCGGCGACCAGCTTCGCCGGATCCTCCTCCGCGTTCTCGCCGTAGAAGATCGTAGACGTGCCTCCGCCCTGGAGGATCGTGCGGACGTCGTTGAAGTCGAGGTTGATCAGGGAGGGCAGCGTGATCGACTCCGTGACGCCCTTGATCACCTCGCTGATGAGGTGGTCCATCACGGCGAAGGCTTGCTCGACGGGCAGGTTCGGGACGAGGTCCAGGAGCCGGTTGTTGTCCAGGACGATCAGGCTGTCCGACACGGCCTTGAGGCGCTGGATCCCCGCCAGCGCGTTCACCATGCGGCCGCGCTCCGCCTTGAACGGCGTCGTGGCCATCGTGATGACCACGCTGCCTGCGGCCTGCGCGAGTTCCGCAATATAAGGGGCGACGCCGGTCCCCGTCCCTCCGCCTAAGCCCACGGTTACGAAGGTGAGATCTGCGTCGCCAATGAGATTGCGGAGCTCCTGCTCCGCGATTTCCGCGCACCGCTCCCCGATCTCGGGCTTCCCGCCCGCACCCATGCCGCGTGTCACGCCGGTCATCAGGATCATTCATTGCATCACATGTTGATAGATAGATACGTTGCTTTACAACCATCTCTAATGCATGTAAAAAACCATCTCCCCGCGCCAAGAGACTTATATTTATATAGCTTCATGTATTTTTCCCCTAACAACTAATATACGCAACAATTAAAAAAATTCTGACTTTTTGTGTAATATCTATTTATGGGAATGATTTACCTTCTACACAAAATCTTATTTGAAATCAAATGAATATTGATGATTGCATTCCGCGAATGATCCTTATGATCAGCAAACAC
This sequence comes from uncultured Thermoplasmata archaeon, assembly GCA_963768855.1. Classification (GTDB taxonomy): domain Archaea; phylum Thermoplasmatota; class Thermoplasmata; order RBG-16-68-12; family RBG-16-68-12; genus RBG-16-68-12. Next base: position 1,343 of record CAVYJM010000021.1, on the reverse strand, counting down.
GCAGCAATTTTTTTATGGGTTTTTTGACAAGCGGCAACATTCGGACGATCGAGTTGCCGTGTTTGTTCTACCGTGGAGTTCTTATTTTCTCTGCTCCGTGTTTTTATGTCTATCGGCCGTCGATGATAACGTGTGTGTCTTCATGCCACCGCACGTGCCATCGAGTGACCTTCAGGCCATCACGACATTAGGAGCATTTTACCAGTTCAGCGAACTGGATATTAGCGTAAGAAACAGATCCTGTCATTGCGAGCAATTTACCCCGGCACAACATATCGGGGTTATTTATGAAAGAAACACATGCTGTCCTTGAAGGCGACCCTCGGGAGCCGTGGCAATCCAACCACTAGAGATTGCTTCGCTTTGCTCGCAATGACTGATTCAAGTTTCTTAGGAGGCGACCCTCGGGAGCCTGCCGTGCTCCCTGGCCAGAGGATGGCAATCTGACGGTCAGAGATTGCTTCGCTTTGCTCGCAATGACACTTTGATGTTTCTCAGAAGTATCAGATTATACGCCGCGTTCCGCAGTCCCGCCTTATTCCTATCGCCTACAGCCTACAGCCTAAAAGCCTACTTCAGCACCATCAGCGCATCCACCACCACAGGCTTTGCGCCGGAGAGAATGACCGGATTGAGATCGATTTCCATAACGTCCGGAAAATCCAGACCGATTCGGCCGAGGTTGATGAGCATTTGAGCCAGAAGTTTTTTATCCGCCGCTTCCATGCCGCGGACGGCGTCCAGAATTTTGTGTCCCTTGATTTCCTGCATCATGTCCTGAGCGTCACGGATTTCCAGCGGTGCGCGGCGGAAAGAAATGTCGCGCAGAATTTCCGTGAAAATGCCGCCCAGGCCGAACATCACGCAGGGGCCGAATTGCGGATCGCGCGTCATTCCCATGACCAGTTCGCGCCGGCCCTTGATCATTTCCTGCATCAGAACGGCGCCGTCAAAACCTTCCATTCCGGCCATGATTTCGCACGAAAGCTTTTTTGGCTTCCGTGGCCGTGCGGATGTCCACGTGAATCAATCCCTTTTCCGTCTTGTGGGCAATTTCCGCCGAGCAGCCTTTCATCACCAGCGGGAAGCCGATTTTCCCAATGGCTTTTTCCAGATTATTTTTATCCTTGACCAGAATTTCCTTCGTCACCGGGATGTCATAGGCGGCAAGAACTTGCTTGGCCTCATATTCCGAGAGCGTTTTGCGTCCCTGCTGCAAGGCCTTTTCGATAATGTTAATCGCTTTATCATTTTTCATGTATTTCTTCCTCCGTAGTAGGTATTGATATGAGCGATCGCCCGGATGGCGTCGTGCAGCTCGTCAAAAACCGGAATGCCATGTT
>CAVYJM010000020.1:0-9977 GCA_963768855.1 uncultured Thermoplasmata archaeon | reverse complement strand
GTCAAGCCCAGATCCATCGGCACCGCGAGGAGCTCAAGCGGCAGCTCGCGATCATCGAGCAGTTCAAGTCCCGCAAGGTGTACGAGCAGGTCCTCTCGCGCAAGCTCCGCGTGGAGAAGATGAAACGGGAGACGCCCGAGGCGGGCCGAACCGCCCCGAAGGCGTTCCGACTCTCCTTCCGCACGGGCACGGGAACCGGCATCGTTCGCCTGGAGGGGGTCTCGAAGTCCTACGGTAGCCGTCTCCTCTTCCTCCGACGTGGACCTCGAACTGGGCAAGGGCGACAAGGTCGGGCTCGTGGGGCCCAACGGGTCGGGGAAGACCACGCTCCTCGAGATCCTCATCGGGCGGTTGAGACCCGACGCCGGGTCCGTGTTCCGCGGCAAGAACCTGAACATCGGCTACTTCGCGCAGGAGGCCGAGGAGCTCGACTTCGATCACACCCTCCTCGAGGAGATTCGGAGCGTCCGGAATCCGCCGCCCCCGGAAGGGTGGGCTCGCGGCCTGCTCGGGCGTTTCTGGTTCAGCGGAGATGCGGTGAACAGCAAGGTGGGCACCCTGAGCGGCGGGGAGCGCGCGCGCCTCGCCCTCGCGAAGTTCATCGCGCAGGACTACGACCTCCTCGTCCTCGACGAGCCGACGAACCACCTCGACATCGAGAGCCAGGAGATCGTGGCCGCGGCCCTGAAGGGCTACGGGGGCATGGTCCTCGTCGTGAGCCACAACCGCAGCTTCCTGAACGACGTGTGCAGTGAGATTGCGATCATCGCGCACCAGCGCTTGGCCGTGTTTCAGGGGACGTTCAAGGACTCCTGGGCCGCGGCGAAGATGGCCGAGTTCATGGCGGTCAAGGCGAAGCCCCGCTACCGCGTCCTGCGCGTGGTCAAGGATTGGGAAACGGGCAACGTGTACCGTAGCGGCGATGTGATCGCCCTCGGAGGCGCGGAGACCCAGGCCTTCCTGCGCCTGCTACGCTGGGCGGAGGCGAACGGGCGCATCGAGCGAATCGAGACGTGAGACGCTCCGTAAACGGCCTCAGGGAGATGCGGTCATGAGTCGTCGGGCTTGGCTCGGCCGGATGATCCGGACGCCCTCGACCTCTCCGAGCGTGAGGAGATCCCCGTCTCCGGTGACGACGGCATCGCACCGGGAAACGATGGCTGCCGCGAGGACGTGGGCGTCCTTGGGGTCCCGAAGCCCAGGAAACCCGCCGACTCGCTTCGCGTAGGCCCTCGCGGGAATCACCTCCACCCGGAGAATCGAGAGGGCTTCCTCCGCTTCCGGTCGAAGGCGTGGAAATTTCTCGCGCAGGACGGACAGGGCCTCTCGCCGGACATCCTCCGAGATGACGAAGGTGTGCTCCCCGCGGAACGTGGCACGGAGGAGCCACTGTTCGGTCCCCGAGAACGCGGTCCCGGAGACCAGGACGTTCGAGTCGAGGAAGAACCTCAACGAGGTCGCCCCTTGCGAGCCTGCTTAAGGGCCCGCAGGAGTGCCTCCCGGGTGATCCCTCGGCGCTTCGCCTCTTTCTGGAACCGCGCCGAAAGCTCGAGGAACCGGGTCTCGGCTCGCCGGAGCACGACGAAGTCGCCGACCTCTTCCGCGAGGAGATATGTGTTGTCGGAGATGTCGAGGTCCTTTCGGATTCGGGCGGGTAGGGTCAGCTGCCCCTTCGTGGTGACCTTCACGACCTCTACCATGATGCGTTCGTAAGGAATCCTTACTACTTGAGCTTGCGGTTAGGGTGTGCGGAAGGGGTGCTACTGCGAGCCTTCCTCCCTGCCGCGGCCCTGAAGGGCTACGAGGGCATGGTCCTCGTCGTGAGCCACAACCGGAGCTTCCTGAACGACGTGTGCAGCGAGATCGCGATCATCGCGCACACGCGCCTCGCCGTGTTCCAGGGGACGTTCAAGGACTCCTGGGCCGCGGCGAAGATGGCCGAGTTCATGGCGGCGAAGTCGAAGCCGAGGTACCGCGTTTTGCGGGTTGTCAAGGATTGGGAAACCGGGAGCGTATACCACCAGGGCGACACGATCGCGCTCGGCGGCGCGGAGACCCAGGCCTCCCTGCGCCTGCTACGCTGGGTGGAGGCGAACGGGCGCATCGAGCGGATCGAGACGTGAGGAGCCTGGGGAGCCTGACAGCCCTCACTATCGCACCCGGTTGGGCGGGGATCCAGACATGGAACGAACGACGGCGTCCGCAAGGTTGCGGAAGGCCGCCTCGACCTCCTCCCCCGAGGTTTCAGATGTGAAGAAGCAGGGAGCATCATGAGCGTTCGCCACGCGCGTCACTTCTTCTTCGGAGACCTCTAGCCGATCCTTTTTGTCGTGGTTGGCGCCGATGATCACGACGGGAACGCGCCCCGAGACGCTTTGGACGTCCGTGATCCAGGCGTCGAGGTCCTCCAGGGTGCTCCTGCGGGTCATGTCGGCGACCGCGAGGATTCCCCTGGTGCCCTCGAAGTACGATTCCTTGAGCAACTCGCGGAAGCCGCGGTGGCCCATGATGTCCCAAACGAGAAGATCGACGTTGACGGGGGTGCCCCCGGACGTGGTCCTCAGCCCCATCTCCTTTTTGGACACCTTGGTCCCGAGTGTCAGGATGTAGCGGTCGTCGAACTGCTCCAGAACGTGCCTCCGGACGAGGCTCGTCTTACAGCCCGTATTCGCGCCGACGAGGCAGACCTTTACCTTGGCGCGGAGCTCCCCCCCACTCGGCTCAGCCGTTTGGTCCCTCCAAGGAACCCGTACAGGTCCCTACGCCATAAAGGCCGCACTGGCATTCTCACGAGTGATTTGCGACGGCCCGCGACGAGGGGCGGGGGCTCCGCCGTCGCAAACCAGGCGGATTTGACGCCTGGGGCTCTTCCAGAAAGGTTATGCGCCACCTCGGGTGCTGCGCATCGCGGTGGCAAGCATGGCACGGGACGAGCGCGGGGACCCGACGCCCCTTGCGGACCTCCTGTCCCTGCGAGGCAAGCGGGCCCTGATCACGGGTTCCGCCTCGGGGATCGGAGCGGCCATGGCGCGGCGGTTCGCCCAGGCGGGAGCCGATCTCGAGCTCGTGGACATCGACGAGGACGGGCTCCGAGAGGTCCAGGCTGAGCTCGGCACGTTCCACGTGAAGCTGGCGACGCACCAGGTCGATCTCTCGCGCCGGGAGGAGATCCGGCGCCTCTGGGAGTCCCTCCGCGGTCGGGAGCCCGACATCCTCGTGAACAACGCCGGCGTCTATCCGATGAAGGACTTCCTCGAGGTGGATCCCGCCTTCCTGCAGAAGGTCTCCGACATCAACCTGAACGCCGTGTTCTGGATGTGCCAGGAGATGATCCGCTCGCGGGGCGCGAAGGGCGGCGTGATCATCAACGTGGGTTCGATCGAGGCGCTCCTCCCGTTCAAGGACGATCTCGCGCACTACAGCATGAGCAAGGCGGGCGTCCTCGCTCTGACACGCGCCCTGGCGAAGGACTACGGGAAGGACTTCCGGGTGAATGCGCTCGTCCCCGGCGGGATCCTGACCGAGGGGACGCGACACGTGGCGTTGGACGTGCTCAAGCTGAACCTGGGCATCGTGAAGGCGGGCGTCGAGTTCCGCACGCGGTTGCCCATCGGCCGATTCGGCCACCCGGACGAGGTGGCCCTCATGGCCTTGGTGCTGGCCAGCGACCTCGCGAGCTACGTCCAGGGCGCCCTGATCCCCGTGGACGGGGGGTTCCTGTCCGCGTAGCGGTTCCCATCCCACCGGAGGGAACCGTCGATCTCGCTGCCTTCACCCCAGACCAGGTCCCCATGCCGAGTCCCGAGGGTGAAGGCTGCGCGGCAAGCTCTCGGAGCGTCACGTCGGGCGTGCACCCTTTCGGCCGAAGAAGAAGTTCGTCTGAGTCGGCAGGCGAACCCCTTCCGGAGTCTCGTAGCGGCGGAGCGCCCGCAGGAGCTCGCGCCGAAACGCGGCGCGGATCTCGGGCCGCATCTCTGCGTACTCGTCCGCAATGTACCAGTGGATGAACAGCCTCAAGACCGTCTGAGGGCTGGGCAAGAGTACGCTGGACCGCCGATGCGTGACCCGCACGTCGCGGAAGCCGGCCGCCCTCATGAGCCGCACGACCGTCCTCGGTTCGTCGCCGTTGATCTCTGGGGCACGGCGACGCCGTTCGCGGGCTTCCTCCCAGAGACGCCGCCTCGCCGCCAGGGCGGCCCGCGGATCCTTCACTTTGTGTTTTTCCACGACTCGGGCCAGGGTCTTGGTGAAGGAGGTGATGCCCGGGCTCTCCGCGAAGCACAGTCGGCCGCCGGGTCGGAGGACCCGGAGCCAGTCACGGAACACGGCTTCCCCATCGTACAGCCCTTCCGGCGTCCCGAAGCTCGAGATGATCACGTCCAACGATGCGCGGGGCAACCGGAGCACGCTCCCGTCCATCTGCCGAAACGTCACGTTCGTCAAACCGCTCCGCGAGGCTTTCGCGCGCGCCTTCGCGAGCATGGCGGGGGACCTGTCGATCCCGAGGACGCGTCCGGCCTCTCCGACGCGCCTTGCGGCGAGCAAGGCCGCCGCACCCGTGCCCGTCCCTACATCGAGGACACGTTCTCCGGGCCGGAGCTCGGCTGTGTCGAGTATGTGGCGGCGGATTTCGTTCGTCGCGGGCACGAACGTTCGGTCCCAGACCCGCGAGACGCGATCGTAGTCCCTCGTGATGACGTGACTCACCTGCCGTCCAAGGGATGGACCCATTTCCTCCCCGACGGGGGTAAGCGATCTTCGTCAAGAAGAATCCTTCCCGTCTTTGTCACCTCCCCCGGTCGGAAGGGATGCGATATGGAGATGTGATCGTGCTCGGGGGCGTAGAGATCTAGGCCCTCCTGTGCCTCCTTCGCCGGGCAGATGCGAACGGCCGCCTCGAGCGAGTCGAAGCACGAGGGTGCTGAGAGGGCGTGAGTTATTTGTGGCGCCACCTCTCTTTCCACCCATGCGTCGTGTCGTGTTGTTCATCGCGACCAGCGCGGATGGTTTCATCGCGCGGCCGGACGGGGCCATCGACTGGTTGCCGGCCGGCGACGGCAACGACTACGGATACAACGCCTTCATCAAGACCGTCGACACCATCTTGATGGGTCGGAAGACTTACGAGCAGGTGCTCACGTTTGGCCCTTTCCCCTATCCGGACAAGAGATGCTACGTGTTCAGTCGCAGGAGAACGAGCCGAAAGGACGCGACGAAGAAACCACCTTCCGTTCGATTCGTGCGCAGCGATGCTGTGGCCTTCGTTAGGCGATTGCGCAGGCAGAAAGGCTCCGCGATCTGGTTGGTGGGCGGTGCCCGTCTCATCCAGCCTCTCCGGGAGGCCAGCCTCGTCGACGAGTACATTATCTCGATCTGTCCGGTGTTCATCGGCTCGGGCCTTCCCCTCTTCCTGAACACCGACCGTCGGCTCCCCCTCACGCTGACCCGAAACAGAATCTACAAGACTGGTGTCGTGCAGCTCACGTATGAGAAGCGGAGGCCATTACGGTTGAGGGGATCCCCTTGACTGTGGTGCCGAAGCCGCATCGATGGAGCCGGGGGCGGCGGAGGCGGATGGTGGACGATGCGACCACTCCCGCGGCATGACTTTATGAACGCAGACCTATACCTTGCCGGGGAGGAGTCACACTGCGCGTCGGAGGCCGAGCGGCCAGGCATGAACGGGCCTCCCCGAGTCCCGCGCCCGCTCGTCGTTTCCGACCGATGCAAGGTGGTAGGTGAATGGCCCGTCCGAGAGGAGTCACGATACTGGGTGTGCTGGTCGTCCTGGCGGCAATCGTCATCGGACTTGCAGGGATGGCAGGCGTCTTCCTGAGCTTCGCGAGCCTGCTCCCGGGGATCAATCTCCCGGGGAGCGCCCTGATCGTGGGGGGCATCCTGTACCTCATCCTGGCGTTCATCCTGCTCGTCGCCGGCGTCGGTCTCCTCGGGCTGCGCATCTGGGCGTGGTGGGTCGCGACGGTCACGGCGATTGTCGCCGCGGCATGGCAGGCGTATGGAATCTACAACGCGTTGACCGCAGTCCCCGCGGCAACGGTTCCGTGGACGTCCTGGGTGGGCCTCGTCTTCACGGTGCTGGTCGCGGTCTACCTGATTGCGGTGCACCATTCGTTCCACCGCCATGCGCGTGCGGTCACCGTCGAAGGGAGCGGAACCCGAGCGTCCTGACCCGGGATCCCGACGCCGAAAATCTTCCCATCGGGGTGCAGGCTCTCGACGGGGCCACCGCTCCCCCTGCGCTGGGCCGAGGCGAACGGCTGCGTGGAACGGATCGAAACGCGAAAGCATTCACGGCCTTCAGGATCCCACGATAGCGTGCAGAGTCTTGGGCGTTCCTTTTAGGGCTTTCGTCGGTTACCCTCCTTCGAACCGGGGGAGGGTGTGGACCCGCTACTGCTCGTTCCAGTATTGGCGGGCGCCGCTGTGGGCGTCGCCGGATTCCTCTGGTACCGGAAACGGCAGGTGCAACAGGCTGGCATCCGTCTTGGTCAGGCCGGCGGCGATCTCGGTGGGATCGAAGGAACCCTTCGGACGTTCGCCCGCGCCGGTGACTACATTCCCGAACGGATCCGAAGACCGCTCGAGACCAAGACCGCCGAACTGGCCGAGCGGATCTTGCCGCCAATCGCCACGGTCGTTCGCCGTACCCGCGACCGTGCGATGCGGGACCGGCTGCAGGACGTTCTCCGTCGCACCGAGGAGATGCGAGGAGTCCTCACCGAGCACAACGAGGCATACGTCCATCGAAAGAGGACGGAGTACTCGACCTTGCTAGTCGACCAGCTCAAGGCCGATGATGCTCAGCAGAGGGCGATCGTCCGGGACGACGAACGCAACCTGGTGATCGCAGGTGCGGGCTCTGGCAAGACCCGTACCATTGTCGGACGGATCCGCTTCCTGCTCGAGCGGGGCGTCCCTCCGAGCGCGATCCTGGCGGTCACGTTCACGAACAAGGCCACGGAGGAGATGCAGGCGCGTCTCAAGCAGATGGCCGTGCCCCTCGCCGGCCACGGGACCGAAGGCGTCACGGTCTCGACCCTCCACGCGCTCGGCAAGCGAGTCGTCCAGGCTTCCTTCCCTGGCCCGATCAGTGTCGGAGACGACCGATGGACCGATTCGCTCGTTGCGGCGGCCCTGAGCGACGCGCGCGAAGGCCGCGACCCGCAGCTCGCCAAACTCTACATCGACGCCCTCCTCCACTTCCACCGGAACGAGGACGAGCGTGCTCCCGCCGTGGGCGGGGACCAGGCGTATCGCGCGCTTCGCGGAGAGCACGTCCGGTCCATCGGCGAGCGGATCATCGCGGACTTCCTTTTCCTGAATAACGTCCCGTACCAGTACGAGGCGAAGGCGTCGTGGGCCCAGGTCGGCGCAGGCCGCGACGCCTATCATCCGGACTTCCGGCTTGCCAACGACGACGCGTACATCGAGTACTGGGGCGTCAACCGGGCGGGCGACGTCGCACCAGGGTGGGCCACTTCGTCGGTCCGGTATACGGAGGGCATGGCGTGGAAGCGGGAGGAGTTCCGCCGCGCGGGCAAGAAGCTCCTTGAGTTTTACGATTACGAGCGCACGGAGGGGTCACTCGAAGCGGCGCTTCAAGATCGGGTGGCCGCGGCGGGGCTCGCCCTCCGGCCCATGACCTACGCGGAGTTCACGAAGGCCCTCGGAGACATGAAGTACATCGGAAGCGCGATCGAGCAGCTGCTCGTCAACTTCTTGGCCAACGCCCGCGCCCTGCGGCGCACCCCGGATGAGATCCGCCAGCGGCTCGACAAGGCGACCCCCCGCGTTCATCACTTCGGCCTCCTGGGCATCGCGATCCTCCAGCGCTACGAAGCGCGGCTCGCTGCTGAAGGGCGCATCGACTTCTCCGATATGCTCCACCGCGCGGCCGACGCACTGGAGGGAGGGACGAATCCGCTCCCGAAGTTCCAGCATGTCCTCGTCGACGAGTTCCAGGACACCTCGCCGGCCATGGCGCGGTTCCTCAAGGGTCTCTTGGCCGCCACGGGAGCCCACCTCTTCGCCGTGGGCGACGATTGGCAGGCCATCTACGGCTTCGCTGGCGGCGATCTAGACTACATCGTCAATTTCGAATCCCACTTCGGCCCCCCGTCTACGACGATGCTGAGCATCAACTACCGGTCCCCCGCCATCATCGTCGAGGCGGGTGCGGCACTCATCGCCCGCAATCCGAAGCAGATACCCAAGCAGGTCGTGGTCGCCAGCCCGGAACGGGGTCAGGTCTTCGTGCATGAGGTGCCCGACGACGATGCCGCTATCGTGAGTGCGACGATCCGTCTGATCCAGGAGGAACGCCAGCAAGGGCGACCCGAGGACATCCTAGTCCTCAGCCGGACGAACCATCTCCTCGAACCTTTGGGCGAAGCCTGCCGGCGGAACCGGATCCCGGTTGCCGACCCCCAGCGCAACGTCGCGGGAGTGCGTCTCCTGTCCGCCCACAGAGCCAAGGGGCTCGAGGCCAACGTCGTCATCGTGGCGAACGCGAGCGACCACCTTCTCGGCTTTCCTTCCAAGGTCGAGAACCCCGACGTCCTCGAGCCGGTCCGGATGAGCACGGGGAACGACGCGGCCGAGGAGCGGCGGCTGTTCTACGTCGCCCTCACGCGGGCCATGAGGCGGGTCCACCTGGTCGCTCGGAAAGGCCTTCCTTCTCCCTATCTGGCCGAGATTGAGGGGAACTCCTCCGGGGTCCCCATGGTCGACCCGAATCGCGTCCGACCCGGGGGCCGGTTCAGCGGGTCGTTCTACGTCGAACGGATCCGCCCTCTAACGGAGCGACAGGCGGCCTCCAAGATTCGACAGTCGGGCGTCCTTTCCACGAGCAGCGGCCGGTTCGCGTTCACTTCCTGGGCCTCCTCGGATCTCGAGGAAGGAGGCACGTACTGGCTCGGTGGCATCCTCAAGGACCGCCCGTATCGCGACCAGCAGCACGTGAAGCTCGACTCGGGAACGAGCATCGAGCGACGCGTTGCCGTGTCGGGAGCGAGCGATGCGGAGGCAGTACGGGAGCTGCGTCCGCGACCGCCGACGTCTTTCCAACCTCGGGTCATGGGGCGAAGCTAGGTCAACTTGTCCGTGCCCGAGACTCGGTCCCCGCGGGCTTAGGTTGCGGCTATCCGTGTCAACCGCGCGAGGGCCTGCATCAGGGCGACGCGGGGGTCGGTCCGGTGGTCATCGTCCTTGCCGGTAATCCCGTTCCATCGCCGCGGCGAACCGCTTCCACGCGCGGGTCGTCTCCTTCTCCCGCGTAGCGCGCGGGATCTTCTTCCCCAATGCTTTAGGCCGCCGCCACCATCGGAGCTCGAGCTGCGTGCGGCTCGTCCGGAAGCTCGGACAGGACGTACTCCGCGGTCACGTTGCGGTGGCTGCCGACGCTCTCCATGTGCCACCGCCGGGGCGGGCGCAGGGTTACGACGTCGCGGGCCCAGACCCAGCCCGACGGGGTCTCCTCGAGGTCCCGAAGACCACGCGGCGGCCGGAGCGCTCGACGATCTTCCGCGAGTACGACTCCCCCTCCAGGGCCGCGTCCTCCGGGGTGTAGTCCGTGCACCAACGGAATGCGAATTCCAGCGGCACATGGAATGCAACTTGGACCCGTGCTTCGTCTCCCTTCCCCCGCCCTGATCCCCCCCCCGTCATGGACAAACCCCTCGATTCCTGCTGGTTCCGGGAATCCTCAGGGCGCCATAAGCTTTGGCGCAATCCGTCCGCTCGTCAGATGAGGCTCCGAGAATTCGGACCGCCGAAATCGGAGTCCGTCCCTCGATGGGACTACGAGGGATGCGGGATATCGTTCGCCGCCATGGAGGGGAGCGCCAGCATGCCGCTCTCCATGGAGAAGCCCAACAAGGTCGAAGGATTGACGAAGGGGGCCCACGGACTCCTCGCGGAGTTCCTGGACGCGGTCTGAACCGACCGGACCTCCCTGA
>CAVYJM010000019.1:0-8482 GCA_963768855.1 uncultured Thermoplasmata archaeon | reverse complement strand
CCGCCGGAGGGGTGGGCCCGCGGCCTCCTCGGCCGCTTCTGGTTCCGCGGGGACGCCGTCCACACGCGCGTCGGCCAGCTGAGCGGCGGGGAGCGCGCCCGCCTGGCGCTCGCGAAGTTCATCGCGCAGGACTACGACCTCCTCGTCCTGGACGAACCAACAAACCACCTAGACATCGAGAGCCAGGAGATCGTGGCCGCGGCCCTGAAGGCTACGAGGGCATGGTCCTCGTCGTAGCCACAACCGGAGCTTCCTGAACGACGTGGCGAGCGAGATCGCGATCATCGCGCACGCGCGCCTCGCCGTGTTCCAGGGGACGTTCAAGGACTCCTGGGCCGCGGCGAAGATGGCCGAGTTCATGGCGGTGAAGGCGAAGCCTCGGTACCGCGTCCTGCGGGTGGTCAAGGACTGGGAAACGGGTAATGTCTACCGCGGCGGCGATACGATCGCCCTCGGAGGAGCGGAGACCCAGGCCTTCCTGCGCCTGCTACGCTGGGCGGAGGCGAACGGGCGCATCGAGCGAATCGAGGCGTGAGAAGCTCCGGAACCGGCCTCAGGTAGATGCGGTCATGAGTCGTCGCGCTTGGCTCGGCCGGATGATCCGAACGCCCTCGACCTCTCCGAGCGTGAGGAGATCCCCGTCTCCGGTGACGACGGCATCGCACCGGGAAACGATGGCTGCCGCGAGGACGTGGGCGTCCTTGGGGTCCCGCAGCCCAGTAAACCCGCCGACTCGCTCCGTGTAGGCCCTCGCGGGAATCACCTCCACCCGGAGAACCGAGAGGGCTTCCTCCGCTTCCGGTCGAAGGCGTGGAAATTTCTCGCGCAGGACGGACAGGGTCTCTCGCCGGACATCCTCCGAGATGACGAAGGTGTGCTCCCCGCGGAACGTGGCACGGAGGAGCCACTGTTCGGTCCCCGAGAACGCGGTCCCGGAGACCAGGACGTTCGAGTCGAGGAAGAACCTCAACGAGGTCGCCCCCTGCGAGCCTGCTTAAGGGCCCGCAGGAGTGTCTCCCGGGTGATGCCTCGGCGCTTCGCCTCTTTCTGGAACCGCGCCGAAAGCTCGAGGAACCGCGTCTCGGCTCGCCGGAGCACGATGAAGTCGCCGACCTCTTCCGCGAGGAGATACGTGTTGTCGGAGATGTCGAGGTCCTTTCGGATTCGGGCGGGTAGGGTCAGCTGCCCCTTCGTGGTGACCTTCACGACCTCTACCATGATGCGTTCGTAAGGAATCCTTACTACTTGAAGTTGCGGTTAGGGCGTGCGGAAGGGGTGCTACTGCGAGCTTTCCTCCCTGCCTTCACCCCCGACCGGGCCCCCATGCCGAGTCCCGAGGGTGAAGGCTGCGCGGCAAGCCCTCGGAGCATCACGTCGGGCGTGCACCCTTTCGGCCGAAGAAGAAGTTCGTCTGAGTCGGCAGGCGAACCCCTTCCGGAGTCTCGTAGCGGCGGAGCGCCCGCAGGAGCTCGCGCCGAAACGCGGCGCGGATCTTGGGCCGCATCGCTGCGTACTCGTCCGCAATGTACCAGTGGATGAACAGCCTCAAGACCGTCTGAGCGCTGGGCAACCGTACGCTGGACCGCCGATGCGTGACCCGCACGTCGCGGAAGCCGGCCGCCCTCATGAGCCGCACGACCGTCTTCGGTTCGTCGCCGTTGATCTCTGGGGCACGGCGACGCCGTTCGCGGGCTTCCTCCCAGCGACGCCGCCTGGCCGCCAGGGCGGCCCGCGGATCCTTCACTTTGTGCTTTTCCAGGACTCGGGCTAGGATCTTGGTGAAGGAGGTGATGCCCGGGCTCTCGGCGAAGCACAGTCGGCCGCCGGGTCGGAGGACCTGCAGCCAGTCACGGAACACGGCCTCCCCATCGTACAGCCCTTCCGGCGTCCCGAAGCTCGAGATGATCACGTCTAACGATGCGCGGGGCAACCGGAGCACGCTCCCGTCCATCTGCCGAAACGTCACGTTCGTCAAACCGCTCCGCGAGGCTTTCGCGCGCGCCTTCGCGAGCATGGCGGGGGACCTGTCGATCCCGAGGACGCGTCCGGCCTTTCCGACGCGTCTCGCGGCGAGCAAGGCCGCCGCACCCGTGCCCGTCCCCACATCGAGGACACGTTCTCCGGGCCGGAGCTCGGCCGTGTCGAGTATGCGGCGGCGGATTTCGTCCGTCGCGGGCACGAACGTTCGGTCCCAGACCCGCGAGACGCGATCGTAGTCCCTCGTGATGACGTGACCCACCTGCCGTCCAAGGGATGGACCCATTTCTTCCCCGACGGGGGTAAGCGATCTTCGTCAAGAAGAATCCTTCCCGTCTCTGTCACCTCCCCAGATCGGAAGGGAGGCTATTTAGTCGCAAATTCGTTTCCGGCACCTCCATTCCTGGGGATGCGGCATCTCCGGGGGATTGTGTAGGTCATGGAGACGGACCACGAGCGCATGGAAGGGAAAGACCTTCCCTCAATTCCCGGATTGGACGTCCGGTTTTTCCGCGGGCCCGAGAATCTTGCCCTCATGGCCGCAATGATCACGCGGAGCCGCGAAGCCGACGGGGTTGAGCTCGTGACGACCGCCGACGCCCTAGCTGCGGACTTCGAGCATCCCACGGACTTCGACCCTGCGTCGGACGTCGTCGTCGTGGAGGCGAACGGGAGCATCGTCGGGCTCGCCCGGATGAGGCGGGACCGGCGAGCCGATGGCACCCTGGCCTACGTGCATTCCGTCGAGGTCGTCCCGGAGTGGCGCGGACGTGGCCTCCGCGAGTCCCTCTTCGACTACAACGAGCGCCACGCCCGATTGCTCGCCGCGTCCGATCCGACACAAGGTCCGCGCGTCCTCGTGCTCTGGAGCAACGACGAGGAGAACGAATGGAAGGCCTTGGCGCTCGGGCACGGATACCGGCCCGTGCAGCACGAGATCGACCTGATCCGATCCCTCGAGGGCATCCCCGAAGCTCCCCTGCCCGCGGGCGTCGAGGTGCGACCGGTCCAGCCGGAGGACGTCGGGACGGTTTGGGATGCGAACCGGGAGGCGTGGCGGGAGGTCTGGGACTACTCTGAGTCAGACTGGGACGCCGCCCACCTCGAGGCCTTCCGACACTCCCCGGAGTTCCAGCCGGACCTCTGGCAGATCGCCTGGGACGGGGACACGGTCGTCGGCATGGTCCTCCCCTACATCCTCCCGGAGGAGAACCGGAGGTACGGGCGTCTACGAGGTCACACGGAGGGCGTGTACGTCCGCGAGGAGTACCGCGGGAGAGGGATCGCCCGAGCCCTGCTCGCGCGGAGCCTCCGGGTTCTCAAGGAGCGCGGGATGGAGGAGGCGACCCTGGGGATGGAGGTCGAGAACCCGCATGATCCGCTCCGGCTCTACGAGGGGATGGGGTTCACCACGGCGAAGCATTTCACGTGGTACCAGAAGCCTCTCTGACGGGACGACAACCGCCTTCTCGTGTCCATGGTGGGAGTCGGGAAGGATGCAAAATGGGAAGGTGATTGCGCTCGGGGGCGCGGAGACCCAGGCTTTCCTGCGCCTGCTGCGGGGGGCGGATGCGAACGGCCGCCTCGAACGAATCGAGGCGCGAGGGTGCTGAGAGGGCGTGAGCTATTTGTGGCGCCACCTCTCTTTCCACCCATGCGTCGTGTCGTGTTGTTCATCGCGATCAGCGCGGATGGTTTCATCGCGCGGCCGGACGGGGCCATCGACTGGTTGCCGGCCGGCGACGGCAACGACTACGGATACAACGCCTTCATCAAGACCGTCGACACCATTTTGATGGGCCGCAAGACGTACGAGCAGGTGCTCACGTTTGGCCCTTTCCCCTATCCGGACAAGAGATGCTACGTGTTCAGTCGCAGGAGAACGAGCCGGAAGGACGCGACGAAGAAACCACCCTCCGTTCGATTCGTGCCCAGCGATCCTGTGGCCCTCGTCAGGCGCTTGCGCAGACAGAAAGGCTCCGCGATCTGGTTGGTGGGCGGTGCCCGTCTCATCCAGCCTCTCCGGGAGGCCAGCCTCGTCGACGAGTACATCATCTCAATCTGTCCGGTGTTCATCGGCTCGGGAATTCCCCTCTTCCTGAACACCGACCGTCGGCTCCCCCTCGAGCTGACCCGACACAGAATCTACAGGACTGGTGTCGTGCAGCTCACGTATGAGAAGCGGAGGCCATTACGGTTGAGGAGATCCCCTTGACTGTGCTGCCGAAGCCGCATCGATGGAGCCGGGGGCGGCGGAGGCGGATGGTGGACGATGCGACCACTCCCGCGGCATGGCTTTATGAACGCAGACCTATACCTTGCCGGGGAGGAGTCACACTGCGCGTCGGAGCCCGAGCGGCCAGGCATGAACGGGCCTCCCCGAGTCCCGCGCCGGCTCGTGGTTTCCGGCCGATGTCCGTGAGGTGGTAGGAGAATGGCCCGTCCGAGAGGAGTCACGATATTGGGTGTGCTGGTCGTCCTGGCGGCAATCGTCATCGGGCTTGCAGGGATGGCAGGCG
This sequence comes from uncultured Thermoplasmata archaeon, assembly GCA_963768855.1. Classification (GTDB taxonomy): domain Archaea; phylum Thermoplasmatota; class Thermoplasmata; order RBG-16-68-12; family RBG-16-68-12; genus RBG-16-68-12. The sequence continues at coordinate 3,986 of CAVYJM010000019.1, read as the reverse complement.
TCTTCCTGAGCTTCGCGAGCCTGCTCCCGGGGATCAACCTCCCGGGGAGCGCCCTGATCGTGGGGGGCATCCTGTACCTCATCCTGGCGTTCATCCTGCTCGTCGCCGGCGTCGGTCTCCTCGGGCTGCGCATCTGGGCGTGGTGGGTCGCGACGGTCACGGCGATCGTGGCCGCTGCATGGCAGGCGTATGGGATCTACAACGCCTCGACCGCGGTCCCCGCGGCAACGGTTCCATGGACGTCCTGGGTGGGCCTCGTCTTCACGGTGCTGGTCGCGGTCTACCTGATCGCGGTGCACCATTCGTTCCACCGCCATGCGCGTGCGGTCACCGTCGAGGGGAGCGGAATCCGAGCCTCCTGACGCGGGGCCCCGTCACCGAAGCGCTTCCCATCGTGGTGCAGGTCCTCGACGGGGCCACCGCGCCGCCAGCGGCGGGCCCAACGCGAACGGTCGCATGGGTCGGGTCGAAACGCGAAGGCGTTCCCGGGATTCAGGATCTCAGGCCGAGGTCAAGAGTCTTGGGCGCTCCTTTTAGCCCGCCGGCTGGTTACCCTCCTTCGAACCGGGGGAGGGTGTGGACCCGCTACTGCTCGTTCCGGTATTGGCGGGCGCCGCTGTGGGCGTCGCCGGATTCCTCTGGTACCGGAAACGGCAGGTGCAACAGGCTGGCATCCGTCTTGGTCAGGCCGGCGGCGATCTCGGTGGGATCGAAGGAACCCTTCGGACGTTCGCCCGCGCCGGTGACTACATTCCCGAACGGATCCGAAGACCGCTCGAGACCAAGACCGCCGAACTGGCCGAGCGGATCTTGCCGCCAATCGCCACGGTCGTTCGCCGTACCCGCGACCGTGCGATGCGGGACCGGCTGCAGGACGTTCTCCGTCGCACCGAGGAGATGCGAGGAGTCCTCACCGAGCACAACGAGGCATACGTCCATCGAAAGAGGACGGAGTACTCGACCTTGCTAGTCGACCAGCTCAAGGCCGATGATGCTCAGCAGAGGGCGATCGTCCGGGACGACGAACGCAACCTGGTGATCGCAGGTGCGGGCTCTGGCAAGACCCGTACCATTGTCGGACGGATCCGCTTCCTGCTCGAGCGGGGCGTCCCTCCGAGTGCGATCCTGGCGGTCACGTTCACGAACAAGGCCATGGAGGAGATGCAGGCGCGTCTCAAGCAGATGGCCGTGCCCCTCGCCGGCCACGGGACCGAAGGCGTCACGGTCTCGACCCTCCACGCGCTCGTCAAGCGAGTCGTCCAGGCTTCCTTCCCTGGCCCGATCAGTGTCGGAGACGACCGATGGACCGATTCGCTCGTTGCGGCGGCCCTGAGCGACGCGCGCGAAGGCCGCGACCCGCAGCTCGCCAAACTCTACATCGACGCCCTCCTCCACTTCCACCGGAACGAGGACGAGCGTGCTCCCGCCGTGGGCGGGGACCAGGCGTATCGCGCGCTTCGCGGAGAGCACGTCCGGTCCATCGGCGAGCGGATCATCGCGGACTTCCTTTTCCTGAATAACGTCCCGTACCAGTACGAGGCGAAGGCGTCGTGGGCCCAGGTCGGCGCAGGCCGCGACGCCTATCATCCGGACTTCCGGCTTGCCAACGACGACGCGTACATCGAGTACTGGGGCGTCAACCGGGCGGGCGACGTCGCACCAGGGTGGGCCACTTCGTCGGTCCAGTATACGGAGGGCATGGCGTGGAAGCGGGAGGAGTTCCGCCGCGCGGGCAAGAAGCTCCTTGAGTTTTACGATTACGAGCGCACGGAGGGGTCACTCGAAGCGGCGCTTCAAGATCGGGTGGCCGCGGCGGGGCTCGCCCTCCGGCCCATGACCTACGCGGAGTTCACGAAGGCCCTCGGAGACATGAAGTACATCGGAAGCGCGATCGAGCAACTGCTCGTCAACTTCTTGGCCAACGCCCGCGCCCTCCGCCGCACGCCGGACGAGATCCGCGGGCGACTCGCGAAGACGACGCCTCGGGTTTACTACTTCGGCCTTCTGGGCATTGCCATCCTGCTGCGGTATGAGGCTCAGCTCGCTGCCCAGGGCCGCATCGACTTCTCGGACATGCTCCACCGGGCCGCGGACAGCCTGGAACGAGGAACGAATCCGCTCCCGAAGTTCCTGCACGTTCTGGTCGACGAATTCCAGGATACTTCGGCGGCCATGGCACGCTTCCTCGGAGCCCTCCTGGCGGCGACGGGAGCTCGCCTCTTCGCCGTGGGCGATGACTGGCAGGCCATCTACGGCTTCGCGGGCGGCGATCTGGACTACATCGTCAATTTCGAGTCCTACTTCGGGCTCGCATCCACGACGATGCTCAACGTGAACTACCGTTCCCCCGCCGTGGTCGTCGAGGCCGGCGCGGCGCTCATCGCCCACAACCCGAAGCAGGTGCCCAAGCAGGTCGTCGTCGCCAGCCAAGATCGCGGCGAGGCGTTCGTGCACGAGGTGCCCGACGATGATGCCGCCATCGTGAGTGCGACGATCCGCCTCATTCAGGAGGAGCGCCAGCAGGGCAAGCCGGAGGACATCCTCGTCCTCAGCCGGACGAATCATCTGCTCGCACCCATGAGCGAAGCCTGCCGGCGGAACCGCATCCCCGTGGCCGACCCGGTCCGCGACATCGCAGGAGTGCGTCTCCTGTCCGCGCACAAAGCCAAAGGACTCGAGGCGAACGTCGTCATCGTCGTCAATGCGAGCGACCACCTCCTCGGCTTCCCTTCCAAGGTCGAGAACCCCGACGTCCTCGAGCCCGTTCGGATGAGCACCGGGAACGACGCGGCCGAGGAGCGTCGGCTGTTCTACGTCGCCCTTACGCGAGCTATGAAGCGAATCCACATCGTCGCTCGGAAGGGACTCCCGTCCCCATACCTCGCCGAGATTGAGGGGGACGCCTCCCGGGTTCCGATTGTCGATCCGAGTCGCGTCCGGGCAGGCGACCGATTCAGCGGGTTGTTCCACGTTGAACGAATCCGCCCCCTCACCGAGCGACAGGCGGCCTCTCAGATTCGACAGTCAGGCGTCTTGTCCACGAGCACGGCTCGGTTCGCCTTCACCTCCTGGGCCTCCGCCGACCTTGAGGAAGGAGGCACCTATTGGCTCGGTGGCGTCCTGAAGGACCGGCCCTATCGGGACCAGCAGCATGTGAAACTCGATTCCCGGACGAGCGTCGAGCGGCGTCCTACTGTGTCGACCGCCGGCGGCACCCAGGGTGTGCGTGAGTTGCACCCACATCCGCCGGCGTCCTTCCAACCGTGGGTCATGCGCCGGATTGAAGCTGGCGCGTCAGGGCTTGAGACCCGCTCCCCACGGGGCTAGACTTGGAGTGTCTCTGCCGAAGGCCGACTCGAAGCCACGCGTCTGCCGGTCAGGTCCATCATTGACTGCGACGGTAGTCCCGTTCCATCGCCGCTGCGAATCGCTTCCACGCGCGGAGCGTGTCCGCCTCCCGCTGCGCCTTCGTGAGCTTCTTCGCCTCGGGCCCCTTCGGCTGGCGTCTCCATCGGAGCTCCAGCTGGGTCCGGCCGTCGGGGAGGCTCGTCAGGAGGTAGTTTGCCGTGACATCGCGGCGGTTGCCCGTCCCGTCCATGTGCCACCGCCTCGGGGGACGCAGGGTGACGACGTCCCGCGACCAGAACCACCCATCCTTGGACTCCTCGAGATCCTCGAAGACGACCCGCCGCGCCGTGCGCTCGATGATCTTCCGCTCGTACGACTCCCCCTCCAGGCTCGCATCCTCCGGCGTATAGTCGGTGCACCAGGCGAACGCGAACTCGAGCGGCACGCGGACCGCGACGCGGATCCGATACTCCGGGCTCCAAGCTCGTTGGCGGCTCTCCACCTTGATCACCCCTCTCCCTGGGTTGGTCCGGCGCCCGGGACGCCGCGATGGCGGATAAGCCTTCCCGCGACGGGCTTCCCGACGCTCCGGGGCTGCCTTCGAGGTCCCGGAGACCGGCGGCGCCGGCGAGCGGCGA
>CAVYJM010000018.1:0-175625 GCA_963768855.1 uncultured Thermoplasmata archaeon | reverse complement strand
GCCGGACGCGCTCGCCCTGTTCCTCGGCGTGACCCTCCTGCTGTCCGCCCTCCTGGTCCACATGACCCGCCCGGCGTCCGTGCCGGACCGGCGCGCGGCTCGTGCGCCCGGCCGGCCCGATCCTGTTCGTGCCCGTCGTCGCGTTCGCGGCGCTCCTGGTCAACGCCCGCATGGACCTCTTCGCGGGCGTGCTCGAGACGCAACCCGCCCTCGAGCCGATCATGGTCGCCGTCGTCGCGCTCGTCGCGTTCGCGTTCCTCGGATACCAGCTCCTCCGGCGGACGGCCAACCGCTTCTCCGACCTCGTGATCGCGATGGGCATCGCTCCCGTCGCGCTGATCCTCTTCGCCTTCCTCCGCGGACTCGACGGCCTGAGCCAGGTCCTCGTGTATCGGAGCTTCGACTTCCTGGACTGCGGGCTCGCGGTGGCCGTCGGCGCGGGGTTCGCGCTCGTATGGCGGCGCCTGCGGCGGCGGGACGCGGCGCGGCTCCTCCTGGTCGCGGGCTTCCTCGGCATCCTGCTCGCCACGACGCCCATCGCCTGGAACACCCAGGCCGTGTTCGGCGTGGACAACGTCACGACACCCTCCGAGTACCAGGCCCTCGCCGTCCTCGCCTCCCTGCATGCGGGGAACGTCACGACGGACCAGCGGCTCGCAGACGTCGGGCGAATGTGGTTCGGGCTCTCCACGGATCCGAACCTGCCCTTCGTCCTTCAGGGAAACCGGACCGTCTCGGGCCCTGCCTTCGCCCTCGTCATGGACCGGTGGACGACGGTCGGCGCGCAGATCCATCCGCAACCGAACGTCGTGCTGTCCGTCCCCGCGTTGGCGGCGTTCCTGAGTGCGAACCGGATCGTCTACGTCGCGGGATCCGTCGGGGATCGGATCTACGTCGTCCAGCTCGCGGGATTGGGATAGACCGACTCTCTGGGCAAGGGCTAATATGGACGCTTTCCCTACATCGAGACCGGTCTCGGGGGTTGAGGCTCGCGCGGGTTGTTCTGGTCGCGATGACGATCGTGATCGCCTCGCTGGCCCTCCCGTTGACTCCTGCCCGCGCATCCCCCGCCGCGACGACCGTCCGCTCCCTGCAGCCTCACCTGCCCATCGACATCGAGGGCGATGCCGGCTTCACCTCGTCCAACGGGGTCGTGGGAGGCCAGGGGACCCTCCCAGACCCGTATCTCATTGCGGACTGGGCGATCACGTCGCCTCCTGCGTTCGGCGTGCAGGTCCGGAACACCCGCCTCCATGCGGTGTTCGAGAACGTGTCCGTCTCGAATGCGCCCATCGACGCGTTCTACTTCTTCAACGCGACCAATGTCACCCTGTCGAACGTGACGGCCTATGTGAACGAGGGGGAGGGCATCCGGTTCGAGGAATCCCATGCGTTCTCGATCGTCGAGAGCAACCTCACGGCGAACCTGGCCGGCCTCGTCCTGATCAACTCCGCGGATGGGATCGTCCGCGGCACGAGCTTCACCGCGAACTCGGGGGACGGCGTCGCGATCACCGGATCCCCGAACGTCACGCTGGAAGCCAATGACTTCCTCTACAACGGCTTCAGTGGAGCGGGCCGCGGGATCGACCTGAGCTTCACCACGGGTGACGTGGTCCGCGCGAACCGCTTCATCGCGAACGGGGTCGTTCTCGCCGGCGACAGTTTGCCGTTCTTCGACTCCCACACGATCACGCCGGACAACCTCGTCGCGGGGCTCCCCATCCTGTACGAGAAGGACTGCAGCGGGCTCACCCTGGCCGAGATGACCCTTGGGCAGCTCCTCCTGGCGGGCTGCCGCCACGTCCGCATCTCGAACCTCACCGTGACCGGAGGGGACGTCGGCGTCGAGATCGCATTCGGTACCGATGCCGTCCTGGGCCCGGGCGTTCTCGTTTCCGGCGCAGCCGTCGGAGTCGAGATCCTGCAAACCTCTGCGGTCCAGGTCGTGGACGTGCAGGTCCTGAACACCGGGGTCGGCATCGAAATCGACGCCTCGACCGACGTGCGGGTCTCCGCCTCGAAGATCTCGGCCCCGTTCGCCAACGCGGATCCGAACGACGGCGTGATCATCCGGGACTCCGACCGAGTGAATGTCACGGGCAATGTGATCCGTCGTCACCGCAACGCCATCTTCGTCAGCGGCTCGGGGAACCTGAGCCTCGTCGACAACCTTGCGGGCCTGAGCGTCCTCGGCCTCAACGTGTCCGAATCTCGCGATTTCCAGGTGTCGGGGAACCTCATTGTCCAGGACTCCGCGGGACTGCGTCTTGAAAACGTGACGAACGCGACGTTCGCGCAAAACGCACTCCTGGGCATCGCGACGACGGGCGCGAACCTCTCGGCCTCATCCGGGGTCGAGTTCGTCCACAACCTCTTCGGCGGATCGGTCGACAACGCCTACGACGCACAGGGGAGCCGTGACGCCTGGGATGGAGGCTATCCGGCCGGAGGGAACTCGTGGGGGAATTACGGAGGCGTCGACGTGTTCCAGGGCGTCGGGCAGAATCTCTCCGGCGCTGACGGGATCGGGGACACGCCGTACATGTTCGACGTGAACGCGGTCGACCACTACCCGCTCATGTCCCCGCCGGTGACCGCGGATGTCCCCCCGGAGGCCCTGTTCCTTGTCGGGTTCCCGGAGGGGTATCCCATCACCCCCTTCCACGTGACCGCGAACCTCTCGTCGGATCTGGAGGATCCACTGGGAGTCCTCCAGGTGCGGTGGTTCTGGGACGACGACGCGGGAACCCCGTGGACGGCCACGAAGGACGCGACCCACGTGTTCGGAACGACCGGGGTCCACTCGATCCGCCTCGAGGTGAAGGATTCGGCGGGCCTCACCGACAACTGGACGACCCCGATCCTCGTTCTCCCGAAGCCCGACGCCCTCCCGCCCGTCATCCGTTCCGCGCCCCCCGCGAGTGCGGAGGTGGGCCAGCCCATCCCGATCACCGCGAACGTCACGGACGCGAGCGCGATCGCGAACGTGACCCTCCTGTACCAAGGCGTTGACGGTGGACCGTTCCGCTCCATCCCGATGCAAATCGAGGACAACGGGGCGAACTTCACGGCGACGATTCCCGCGCAGCCGCGCACGGGGACGGTCGTGTATGTGGTCGTGGCAAACGACACCTGGGGGAACTCCGCGAGGGCCCCGGTCGCGGGGTCCTCGCCCGTGCGGATCGTGGACACGTTCACGCCGCTCGTGATCGCTTCGGTGCTCGTCGCGGTTTTCGTCTCCGCCGTCGCGGTCGCGTTCCTCCTCCTGCGGCGAAGGCGAACACGAGCTCAAGGAGAGCCGCCGCCGACGCGTCCCGCGAGCCCACCGGGCAAGCCTTAAATAGCCCCCGCCCTTTCGAGCGGCTCACCCATGCCGGCCGAGAAGAAGTCCCGCGCGGCAGCGCGCAAGATTAAGGACAAGTGGAAGGCGAAGGTCTGGTACAACCTCCTCGCCCCCGACATGTTCAACAAGCAGCTGCTCGGCGAGACGCCGACCGACACCCCGGACAAGCTGATCGGCCGCATCGCGGAGGTCACGGTCCAGGACCTCACGGGCGACTTCAGCAAGATGCACATCAAGCTCCTCTTCCGCGTGAACCAGGTCCAGGGCCAGGACGCGCTCACCCAGTTCGTGGGGCACGACATGACGTCGGACTACATCCGCCGCCTGACGCGCCGGAAGCGAACGCGGACGGACCTCACGGTCGACGTGAAGACGAAGGACAACTGGCGCATCCGCGTGAAGCCCATGGCGATCACGGACCGCCGGATCCAGTCCTCGAAGCAGCGGGTGATCCGCGCGATCATGACGAAGATCATCGCCGACACGGCCGCGAAGCAGTCCGTCGGCGAGTTCGTGAAGGGGATCATCTCGGGCGAGCTCGCCAAGACGATCGCCCTGGGCTGCAAGCCGATCCACCCGGTCTCCCGCGTCGAGGTCCGCAAGTCCGAGGTCTCCGCCGCCGGCGAGATCTCCACGGAGACGATTATGGCCGCCGCGCCCGCCTCGGAGGAGAAGCCCGCGGAGGTGCCCGTCGAGGTTCCCCCCGCCGAACTGGCCGCTCCCGCACCCGCGGAGCCGAAGCCCGAGGAGCCCACACCGGAAGAGCTGCCTCCCGAGGAGCTCAAACCCGAAGACGTCGACGAACTCTGAACTCGGCCCGGCGCCCACGCCGAAGTCCCCCTGATCGGCGAAAGGGAGAAAAGGGGCCACACCCGACCGTGAGGCGGCCCCGTTCGGCCGAACTGTTCCGGGACCAGATTAGGTGGAGACGATGTGCTTCTCGAACAACAGGGTCACGTTGTCCATCGTGCCGTCCTGGTTCACGTCCTGCCCTGAGTAGTCGTACGCGACCCATTCGTGGCTCGCGATCGTCCCGTCCGGCCCATAGACGATCTTCTCGGCGCGGAACGTGACGGTCGCGTTCTCGAAGACGCCATTCGAATCTGCGTCGACGAGACGGGTCTCGTAGCTCAGGGAGGCGGTCATCTCGGGAGTGCCGTTCTCGCTCTGCTGGACCACAAACCCGCGGGCCGTGACGTTCACGTAGTCTGGATGGCCGTCATCGTTCAGGTCCGTGGACTGCGCGTACAGGTCGAAGGACGCCTGGTACTCCGCGATGCCATCGTGATTCAGGTCCGCCACGTCCGTCGCGTGGATGGTCAGGTTTGCGGACTCCGCGTGACCGTTCGAGTTCGCATCGACCGCGAGGAGGTCGATGGTCAGGCCGCGGGTTTCGTCCGTCATCCCGTCGCCGTTCTGGTCGATCGTCTCCGTGGCAATGAAGCGCAGCTCAACCCGCTCCGGGTTCGCATCCTGAATCTCGTTCAGCACGAGCGCGTCCAGGGTGGCGTATGCGTGGGCGACCGTTCCGTTCTCCGTGACGAGGGCCTCCGCCTGCATGTGAAGCGTCGCCTTCTCGGCGATGCCGTTCGAGTCGTTGTCGTATGCGGCGAAGGTGCCGTCGAGGGTCGCATTCATGTTCGGCTGGCCATCGCTCATGTTGCGGAGCGCGGCCGCGTGGATCGCCAGCTGCGCGAACTCCGGGTGGCCGTCCCCGTTCGCGTCCGTCGCGAGCCCCGTCAGCTCGAGCGCCTTGCGGTACTCCAGAACGCCCGTGCCCGAGGGGTCCGACCAGCCGTACAGGTAGATGCGGAAGTCCGCCCGGGTGGGGTTCGGCAAGGAGTCGGGGTTCGAGGCGTCGAGGGAGAGCTCGACACCGCGGGCCAGCTCCGGGCGGCCGTCGAGGTCGCGGTCCAGCGTCTCGTATCCGGTGATCGAAGCGTTCGCGGTCTCGTTGCGTCCGTCGTGGTTCGCGTCAATTGTGTGCGCGGCGATCTCGAGGACGCCCTGGTACTCCTTGCCGCCGTCGTCCTCGAGGTCGTACGTCTGGTAGACACGCAGAGCCACGTCCGCCGTGTTCGGCACGTCGGCGCCCGCGTTGTGGACGTACGCCACATCCGCGGTGACCGTGCGGACGAACTCCGGGTTCCCGTTCGCGTTGCGGTCGAAGGACTGCTCGCCCGAGAACGTCACGGAGGCGACCTCGGGCTGCTGGTCCTCATCCGCGTCCTTCACAGTGAGGGTCCACGTCGCCTGCGCGTGGTACTGGTACGTGCCGTTGAGCGGGCCCGCGCTCGCTTCGAGGCCCTGGCGGGCTTCGAGCGCGTTGAAAATGCCGCTCGAGTCGTTGTCCCAGGCCTGCACATCCCGAGCGACCGTCGCCGTGGCGATCACGGTCCCCTCGCGGGTCTCCGTGCAGGTCCCGAGCATCTTGATCTCGACGTATTCAGGGTGGCCGTCGTGGTCCGCGTCCTTCGAGGTGATCTCCTTCGTCCAGGTGCACGCGCTCTCATTGACAGACGGATCGACGAAGTGGCCCACGTCGGGCGCGCCCGTCACGTTCCCCGCGTCCGCAGGGAGGACGCCGAAGCCGAGGCTGTCAAGTGGGTTCGCGGTGAGGTTGTCCCGCGTCTCATTGAGTTCCTGGAGGGCGGGGCTCGTTGTCCCGAGGGGATCCGGGTTTCGGTCCGCCTCGGAAGCGGGGAGGGTGGCGGCGCTCGCGGGTGCATCGGTGGGCGGGGCCGTCTGTGCGGTCACCGCGGGAGGCGCCGGGGTGGCGCCGGGCAAGGCAGCCGAAGCAAGCATGATCCGCCCCGTGTGCGCGTCCCCGACGCTCTGAGCGCTCAGGGACGCGCCGGTCGATGCGGGCTCGAATCCGAGGAGCCGCAGGAAGATCGGGTTGTGGGACAACCCTCCCTGGAACACGGAGGGGAGGAATGCCGCGGTTACGGCGACGGCTCCCACGGCGATGGCAATCGCGAGGTACAGGGCACGGGGCGGGCGTCGGGAGACGCACAGGGCTTGCATCGGTCGCACCTTGCCGACGCGATGCGACCCAGGCGGGATATCCGGACGGGCAAGAGTCTTCCCGATGGCTTTAAGTCGTCGAGGGTCGCGGCCCGGTCATCGTTCCAAGGCCCAACAAGTACAGGGTCGTGGGTCGAAGCGTCCGGTGAACCGAATCGGCTTCGTACCCGAGGCCCTCCAAGGCCAGCGCACCGAGGAGGGTCGCATCCCCCGGTTCTCCCAGGATGACCGAGGTGGCCGCCAGATGCCCTTCATATTCCACACCAACTTGGGCAACGTCCCTTCGTATCTGTTCCCCATTTGCCAGGACGAATGTGCGGGTTTCGATTGGGTCCGCATCCAACTCCTCCAGGAGCGCTCGAGGGATCACGGGAAACAGCGCGTCGGTGTCTACCGTCGCTTCGATCTCCCGTCTCTTCCGCGCATCGCGTAGGCTGTAGACACGAACGCGGACTGCGAATATGCCCATCGGAGAAGGCGTCAGCGTGCGGGACGGCATAGCGTCTGCCCACAGAGGTGTGCGAACGTGAAAATCCTTCCGGTCCGACTCCTCGCGAATGGCTGCGACGCATTCATTATCCTTATCCCGCATCGCCGGCCGCCCCCATGCCCTCCCGGCCCTACAAGGACTTGGTCATCTACGGATGCTTCGTCCTGAACCGCCTCGTGGCCGAGATGCGGATCGACCTGTACCAGGAGAACCTGGAGCCCAAGCTCGACGCGATCCTCCCGTCGCAGGAAGGCATCTCCAAGGAAGAGGTGAAGCGGGAGATCAAGTCGAACCATTTCATGACGGAGCGCGTCCTCGAGGCGCTCGTGAAGGAGGACCACGTGACCGTCCAGGCGATCGACGGGCACTACCGTGTGCGGATCACGAAGGCGGGCGTGCTCCACATCCGGAAGTACAACGAGTTCTATCGCAAGATCTACCAGGAGCAGATCCGGGATCATTACCGCTATACGAAACCGCCGTTCTGGCTCCGGGACTGATGGGCCTCAAGCCTTGGACGGCGCCGGAGGCGAGGTCGGCGCGACGGACGGCTCGACGACGACCGGGATGAAGTCGTAGATGCCGTCGTCGCCCTCGCGCACGAGCTCGAGCGTGCAGACGAACGTGGAGCCGCGGAGGGTGACCCGGATTGCGTCCTTCGTGACGAACTCGTAGACGTCGGGCGTGACCGTCTCCGTGCCCTTCCCCTTCCAGATCGCGAGGACGCGGGCGGGGGGGATCCGGGTGGCCGCGGAGGCGTCCGCGACGGCCGCCTTGAGGGCTTGCACATCGGCCAGCGTGGGCGTGTGGTCGAAGGCCTTCGCGAAGATCGCGAACCCCGCATGGCCGAATCCCGTGATGCGTCGGACCGCGGACGGCGGCGAGCGAACGTACGCGTCGAACGAGTACACGAGACCGCTCTTCCCGGTGAGGAGGGCGGGAGCCGTCATGGCGCCCGGGATTGCGATCACCGCGCGCACGTCCGGGTTCGTCGCGGCGAGGTGGTTCAGGATGCGGTGCACGGAGTCCTTGCCCTCGGGGATGTAGACCACGGGGTCCGCGTTGCGCAGATGCTGGATCACGCGGTGCCGCAGGGCGAAGTAGTCGAAGAAGGAGCGCAGGTCGCGGAGGAGCTCCAGGATCAGGAACCCGAGGAAGAAGAGGATCTCGAGGACCGTCCCGATGACGAGCGTGCCCCGGAACGAGAGGACCTGGAGGATGCCGAAGACGAGGGCGACCGCGAACACGACGGATCGGGTGCTCGCGGAATTTGCGTACCGGAGGGCGAACAGGAGCCCGACGACCGGCGCGAACAGGAGGAGGGTGAGCGCCTTGTCCTCGGAGACGATGAGCATGATGAAGAAGTCCAGCACCAGCCAGACGAAGACGAACCACCAGACGTACCGCAGCATGCGGCGGATCTTCGGTGTCTGGCGGTCCACGGACTCCGCGAGGTCGAAGGTCGCGGCGATCGGGTCCTCCACCGCGCGCGCGTCGCGAGCCGCGTATTCCGGGTCCACGGGGAATCGACGGGACTCGGGCTATTTAATGGCGTAGGGAAGATACGCGCTGCGGTCGTCGAGTCGCGTCCGTCCCCGTATCCTTTATTACGCTCCGGTCCATGGGCCGGGCCGTCGGGGTGGCTCAGCCTGGTGGAGCGTCGGACTCATAGGGTTGTGCCGTAGCTAGACCACGGCGCTCCTGAGGCATCCGGAGGTCGCGGGTTCAACTCCCGCCCCCGACATCCAGGACTATGGGCGGTCCGGCATCCGCTTCGGGATCACCCAGGGGACCTCGGCCGCGAACTCGAACTGCACGACCGGCTTGTCGCGGAACGGCTTCGGCGTGCGGGTGAGGTGCGTCGTGAAGCCCATCCGGAACGTGTCGGTCAGGAACTCCGTCGCGGCGCGGTCGTTCATCAGCCCGCCTCCCGGCTTCGGCCCCCAGAAATCCGGGCCCGAGACGAGCGTGCCCACGAACGAGAACGAACCCGTGTAGAAGTAGGCGTTGTCGCCGATAGGTTCGACGGGGATGACCTCCTGCTCCCGCGCAGGGGGGATGGCCAGGAGCTGCATGAGCTCGAGGGCATCCCGCGGATAGACCCTCGGACGCGCCTGCTCGAAGTTCCTGCAGTGCACGCACCCGCAGAACTCGGGCCAACCGATTTCGATCGCCTCGTACGCTTCGCGGGTGGCCTCCGGGTCGGCATTGAGCTCCCACTTCCGGAACCGGACCGATTCTATCGGCACAGCAGGTGCGAAGGCGGTCTCCGCCTAAGAGGTTGGCGCCGTCGCGGCGGCTTACGTTACCAATCCGGTGACTCGACGCCCTTGACCACCGCGTCGAAGTCCCAGGGCTTCGTCGAGGGAGCGGCCTTCTTGTTCAGATGATCGAGCAGCCCCTTCCATGCGAGGTTCTTCACAACCCAGGCACTATAGGCGGGCGCGCCGGTGGCGCCGGGCGAGTTGTAGTTGATGATGTGGTAGGAGTGGGGCCCGGTGAGCTCGATCGCCTCCTTGAGGAAGTTGCCCTCGTGATCGAGCACGTTCGAACGGACCCCTGCGGTCCCGGGGCCGTCGAGGAAGTCCACGCGCATCGCCGGGAGGAATCGCCGCACGCGGTTCGCCATCACGGTCTTTGAGATCGAGGAGGCCCACTCCTCGGTCGCCAGGGTCATGAAGTCCGGGTTGAACAGGACCGCGATCTTGTTCCAGACCGGCGGTTCGAAGAACTTCTTGACCACGTCCGCGGGATCCTCGAAGAAGCCGTGGTACGTGTGCGGGCCCGTGATGGGCACCGCGTTCGGTCCGATCTCCACGCGGCCGCTCGCCCGCACGATCCAGTGCGGGTCCAGGAACGGGAGGTCGGGATGCTTCGCGACGCTGTAGACGTTGCGGCGCGCGAGGTAGTGGTACGCCGGGTCGACGGTCCAGTACTCCCCGCGGAAATGCAGGTCCGTGTACTCCGTGCCGAGGTCGAGCATGCGCGCGATGTCGATTGAGTTGCCGCCCGCGGCGTTGATTAGGAAGCGCGTTTGGATCGGTTCGTGCGTCCAGTCTGGGACGGCCCGCACCCGTTCGCGCGAGTCGAGGTACACGGACGCGGCCGGGCCGGCGGTCGGTTCGACATGGATGTTGAGCACATCCCCGGCGACCTCCACGGACTCGACCTCGACCCCGGTCAGGAAGCGCGCGCCCATCCGCTCCGCGTCCTCCTTCAGGGAGGCGGTGTACAGCTCGTAGTCCACCGCGGTGTCCGTCTTGGACCAGATCGCGCCGTAGCACTCGACGTTCGGCTCGATGCGGCGGACGTCCTGCGCGGACAGGACTTCCAGCTCCTCCGGTTTCATTCCGTTCTTCTGGCCCCACTCGTAGTACATCTCCGTCTTGTGGACCATCCACTCCTCCGTCGCGACCTCGAGCGTCCCGACGGGGGAGAACGGGAGGCCACGGTCCGGGGCATAGGCCTTCCACATGCCGTAGGCGACCTGGGAGCTCCGGGCGAAGATGCGGCGCTTCTCCGGATCGAGGTAGAAGGGCCGGTGAATGACGCCCGTGTTGCGGCGGGAGCCGTGCTGCGCGACCTTCCGCTCCCGCTCGAGGACGGCGATCCGTCCCTCGTAGCGGTTCGCGAGCCAGTAGGCGAGGGAGGTGCCGAGGATGCCGCCTCCGACGATCGCGACGTCCCAGGTCTCCATGGTCCCGCGGCCTCGGGAAGCATGAGGGGCTTATCTAGCCTGCGCACGTATCATGGGCCGGGCCACGGGACGCGCAGCTGGGCCGAGATCTGCTTCAGGTTCTCGACGACCTTCGGGCCCAGTGGGATGCCTTCCTTCCGATACTTCTCCATGCGCGCGTAGCTCTTCTCGCCGGCGACGTAGATCCGCGGCTGGCCCTGCGCCTTCGGGCTGTCCTTGAGCTCCCGTGCGAGCCGGTCCATGTCCCGCTTGAACTCCTCGAGGGGTCGGAAGGCCGCTGGGTCGATCGCCAGGAAGAAGTGCCCGACGTCGGGCTTCTTCTCGTCCGCGTACACCTGGAGGCCCGTTGCCGCGCCCGGGAGCACTCCGCAGAGGACGTCGACCATGAGCGCGAGCCCGTAGCCCTTGTGTCCACCGAACTCCTCACCCGCCCCGCCAAGGGGGAGCAATCCGCCGCCGAGGCGCTTCGCGAGGGCGTTCAGGACGCGCGCCGGGTCCGTCGAGTCGGCGCCGGTCTCGTCGACCGCGTAGCCCTTCGGCATGGGCTTGGCCAGGCGGTTATACACCTCGACCTTCCCGCGCGGGACCGTGGAGGTGGCCATGTCGAAGACGAAGGGCGTCTCCTTCGAAGTCGGCGCGGTGATGCTGATCGGGTTCGTACCCAGGATCGCGGTGCGCCCGAACGTCGGCACGACGAGCGGAGCCGCGTTCGTCATGCTCATCCCGATCAAGTCGTGCTCCAGGGCCATGAGCGCGTAGTAGCCCGCGATGCCGTAATGGTTCGAGTTGCGGACGGTGACGATCCCGACCGCCGTCTCCTTCGCCTTCCTGATCGCGAGCTCCATCCCCTTCTTGCCGACGACCTGGCCGAGGCTCTGGCCCCCGTCCAGGAGGGCGGTGGCCTTGGTCTCCCGGACGATCGTGCTGTGGTCCGTGGGCTTCATGTAGCCTTCCTGGAGGCCCGATACGTATCGCTGGAGGCGCGCGACGCCGTGGCTGTCGATCCCGCGGAGGTCCGCGAGGACGAGGACGTCCGTCGTCACCCGCGCGTCGTCCGCGGGGACGCCGAGCTTCATGAGGACCTGTTCGCAGAAGCTCCTGAGCGATCGCTCCTGGATGAGGATCTTGTCGGCCATCTCTTCGCCCCGGTTCGGATTCCCAAATGACATCCTTCGTATAAGCTTGCGGCCCGTACGATGGGGGCGCCGCGTTGCTCGACGTTCGCCGCAGGCTCAAGTAGCCGCTCGTCCGTGACCGCCGCGTGAGTATCGAGCGGGACGACTTCCTCCTTCTTCGGCGGCTCGCCCCGGAGGACCACGGCCTCACCGTCTTCGACGCGGACACCCAGGAGACGTCGTGCGGCAGCCTCGTCGTCGAAGGCCTCCCGCTCATCGTCGACACGCGCCGCAAGGAGTCGTGGTACGTGTCCACCGCCGAGGTCCTCACGGAGATCGGGGCGCCGGCCCGCGCGACGCCCGAGGAGGTGGAGCGGTTCGCAAAGGTCGCGGAGCACGCCGGGGTCCAGTCCATCCCGTACAGCGCCTGCTTCTTCAAGGGGAACCTCTACGTCTACGCGTACTACGGCCCCGTGCGGGGCTTCGACCTGTCCGTCGTGGCCGACTCGGTCGCGGAGGCGGAGCGGAAGCTGGACCGACAGGTGCGTGCCCTCTGGAAGGGCCTCCCGTCCGGCGTGCGCGAAGCCCAGGCGGAACTCCTCTCCGGGATGAGGAAGGCCCGTTACCCGGAGGACCTCGAGGTCCTCCTCCGGCGGATGTCTTCCTCCCCGGGCTGAGCGCATCGCCTAGCGGCGTCCCGCCTGGGCCGCCTTGCTCTTCTTCCGCAACTCCTCGCGGAACGCCTTCGGAGCCCGCTCCGTCGCCACCGTGATCGTCACGGGCGGGAGACCGCGCACATGCTCACGCAGGAACGCCGCGGTGCGTCGCTCGTCCTGCTTCCAGCACTCTCGCAACCAAGTACCGACCGCGCGCTGAACCCAGAACTCGTCGTCGTACAGGAGGCGCTCCAGGAGGCGGAACGGTTTCTCGAGATCGCCCGCGCGCACCCAGTCGTTCAGTGCGTAGGTCGATGCACGCCGGCGCCAGAAGTGGTTCGCCTTCGTCCACCGCAGAAGTTCGGCGAACCGTTTTGGGTTCGCGTGCGCCATCAAGCTGATCGGCCCCGAGGCCAGGCCGTCGCTCAACGCCCAGCCGATTGCCTCGTCCACCCAGCGGTCCGCAAGCGCCCACGACCGTTCGTCGAGCGCCTTCGCGTTGCGCGACAGGAGTCCGATCGCGAACATCTTCTCCTCGCAGGTCGAGCCGGACCAAAGCGCCGCGGCGAGCAGGTTGACCTCTTTGGTGCTCAGGTCAGGGTGCGCCGTCTTGAAGCGCCGGTGGACTTCCTTGAACTCTGCGGAGGACAGGCCGAGCACCGGATACGGGGACCCGAGATAGGCCTGGAGTTTCGGGTCGCCCCCGGGTCGCCCGAGGCTCCGCAGGTCGCCTGCGATCCGCTCCCGTTCCATCCACACGTCGAGCGCCATGGGGGGGCATCGGGCCTTTGGCGAAAGAGGCTTGCGCCGCGCAGGCCGCTCCGCTCCCGACGATTCTCGGCGGCCCGAAATGTTCTTGACCCCCTTCCGCCGTGGATGCCCCTATGCCGAGCTTTAGGTGTGCGGACATCGGCATGGACTGCAAGTTCGCCGCGAAGGCCTTCACGAAGAACGGCCTCATGCACAAGATCGAGGAGCACGCCTCCGACGTCCACAAGATTACCGCGTTCCCCGAGGACCTGAAGGCGAAGATTGAGAGCGCGATCAAGTAGGGGTACGACCCGCCCTCCCGGCCCGCCCGTCCCGCGCTCCCGGGCTCGCGGGGAAAGGCTATATAGCCCGCATCGAATCGGTTGCGTCGACTCCCTCCGGGAGGGACTCTTATGAGCTGGGGACTGAACAACCGCCTCTCACGCATCTTCCGGCCGACAGATGGACGCACGGTCATGCTCGCCGTCGACCATGGGTACTTCCTCGGGCCGACGCACAAGCTCGAAGTGCCGCGCAAGACGATCGAGCCCCTGCTGCCCTATGCCGACGCGGTCATGATTACACGCGGCCTCGTGCGTTCCTCGATCGAGCCCACGTTCACGACGCCGATCGTCCTCCGCGTCTCGGGCGGCACGAGCGTCCTGAAAGAGGACCTCTCCCATGAGGCGATCACGACCGGCATGCGCGAGGCGGTCCGCCTCAACGCCTCCGCGGTCGCCCTGTCCATCTTCGTCGGTGCGCCGCACGAGCACGAGAGCCTCGTGAACCTCGGGAAGCTCGTCGACGAGGGCGAGGAGGTCGGCATACCCGTGCTCGCCGTGACCGCGGTGGGCAAGGAGCTCGAGAAGCGTGATGCGCGCTACCTGAGCCTCGCGTGCCGGATTGCCGCGGAGTTCGGGGCGCGGTTCGTGAAGACGTACTACTGCGAGGACTTCGAGAAGGTCGTCGAGGCGTGCCCCGTGCCGCTCGTCGTGGCCGGCGGTCCGAAGCTCGAGACGGAGCTGGACGCCCTCGAGCTCACGCAGCATTGCATCGAGGCGGGGGCCTCCGGCGTGGACATGGGACGGAACATCTGGCAGGCCCCGAACGCGCTGGGCATGATCCATGCCGTGCGGGCGATCGTGCACGAGCACGCTTCCGCGAAGGAGGCTCTCGAGTACGTGAAGTCCGTGAAAGGCGGCAAGCGCTGAGCGTGGCGGGCGTCCCTCCATGCGCGCCGCGATGTACTACTCGAACAGCGACGTGCGAATTGTCGACCTACCCAAGCCGACGATCGGCCCGGGGGAGTGTCTCGTCCGCGTGCGGGCCAGCGGGATCTGCGGCTCCGACGTCATGGAGTGGTACCGCAAGCCGAAGGCGCCCCTCGTCCTGGGCCACGAGATCGCGGCCGAGGTGGTCGCGGTCGGAGCGGGCGTCGCGAACGTCCGGGTCGGGGACCGCGTATTCGTCTCCCACCACGTCCCCTGCGGCGAATGCCGCTACTGCAAGGCGGGGCACGAGACCGTCTGTGACACCCTGCGAACCACGAACTTCGATCCCGGCGGGTTCGCCGAGTTCGTCCGGGTCCCGAAGATCAACATGGCCCAGGGGGTGTTCAAGCTCCCGGCCGAGGTCTCCGACGACCAGGCCGTCTTCATCGAACCCCTGGCCTGCGTGGCGAGGGGGCAGCGGCTCGTCGGCCCGCCCGCGGGAGGCACCATCTTGGTCCTCGGGAGCGGGATTGCGGGCCTGCTCCACATCCGCCTCGCGAAGGCCTCCGGCGCTGGCAGGGTGATCGCGACGGACGTCGTGGACTTCCGCAAGGAGGCCGCGATCCGCTCGGGCGCGGACGTGGTCATCGACGGGCGCGAGGATGTGCCGGCCCAGGTGAAATCGGCGAACGGGGGCCGGTTCGCAGACCTGGCCATCACCTGCACGGGCGCGCCGAAGGCGATCACGCAGGGGCTGTCCTCCGTGGACCGCGGGGGCCGGGTGCTCTTCTTCGCGCCGATCGACCCCGCCGCCCGGGTCGACCTGCCCTTCAACGCCTTGTGGCGGGAGGAGATTGCGATGGCCTCGTCGTACGGCGGGGCGCCCCAGGACATCCGGGCCGCGATCGAGCTCCTGCGCGGCGGCAAGGTCCGCGTGGACGACCTGATCACCCACCGCCTCCCGCTCGAACAAGCCGGCGAGGGCTTCCGTCTCGTCTCCACGGCTCAAGACTCGATCAAGGTCATCCTGCGTCCCTGAGCAGGGGCCCTCGCTGAAAAGAGGAAGGGGACCGCCGGCGTCGGGCCGGCGGCCGATTCGGAGGCGCTCACGCAGCTCTGTGCCGGCGGCGCATCCCCGGTCCAAGCGGGATGGTCCCCGGCCCCAGGTTCGAGTTCGTCACGATGGCGAAGCTCGCGTATGCCGCGGCGGTCGCCGCCAGGATGCCCACGTATCCGCCGGCCTGGGTGACCGTCCCGTTCGGAAGCACGTCGCCGAGGCCCAGGAGGACGAACGCCACCCACAGGAACAGGAAGGTCAGGTTCAGCGACAGGTTCGCGAACATCGCGGGGATCCACATGTAGAAGGTGAAGATCCCGAAGAGCAAGAGCGCGGTGCCGAGTCCCAGGGCCGTGACCGTGACGACGCCTATGTTCCCTAGGATGAGCAGGAACGCGACAAAGAGCCAGAAGGCCCCATAGCTGCTGAAGGCCGTGAACCCGAATGTGTTCCCCTTGCGCATCTCGAACATGCCCGCTAGGAGCTGGCAGAGGCCGCCCCAGAAGATCGCGAGCGGAATGATCGTCCCGATCGCGTCGCCCTCCTGGATCCACCCGGCGTTCACGAAGCTGAGGAGGAACGTCGTGAACGCGAAGCCCGCCAGACCGAGCGGCGCGGGGTCTGCCATGAGGGCTTTGTCATGAACGCTCGGATTCGGGAACACCACCTGCTGACTCATTTTCCTCTACCTCCGTCCATTTCGGTCCACCGTATCTCCTGTGGACTTCTCCGCCCGGTGAGCTTCCTAGACGCAAAGAGCTATGGAACATACCGTACGGGGACGGGGAGCGTGCGCGCCGAGACCTTGCGGACGGCCAAATGCGCTCACGCTATATACCTTCTAAGGATTGTGCTTGACTAGCCCTTATAAAAGGGAGAACGCCGTCGATTCGTTCTATACCGGGGTACGTGACAACATGGTCGTGTCCAGTGCAACGATCGACAGCCTGCTCAAGGAAGGCGAGAAGTACGTCCCGCCGAAGGAGTTCACCGAGCAGGCGCTCGTGAAGGATGACTCGATTTACCGCGAAGCCGACAAGGACTTCGAGAAGTTCTGGGCCCGCGAGGCGGAGTCCCTCCACTGGGTCAAGAAGTGGGACAAGGTCCTCGAGTGGGAGACCCCCTTCGCGAAGTGGTTTGTGGGCGGGAAGATCAACGTCTCCGAGAACTGCCTAGACCGTCACCTGCACGACGGGCGGCGCAACAAGGCCGCGATCGTGTGGGAGGGCGAGCCGGGCGACAAGAAGATCTTCACCTACTATCAGCTCTGGCGAGAGGTCAACAAGTTCTCGAACGTCCTGAAGGGCCTTGGCGTGAAGCGCGGGGACCGGGTCACGATCTATATGCCCATGATCCCCGAGCTGCCGATCGCGATGCTCGCGTGCGCCCGCATCGGCGCGATCCACAGCGTCATCTTCGGTGGCTTCAGCTCCAAGGCGGTTCACGACCGCGTCGTGGACGCCGATTCGCGCGTCGTCGTCACGACGGACTACGGCTATCGTCGCGGCGGCTTGGTGGCCCTCAAGAAGGCGGTCGATGAGGGGATTGCGGACCTGCCGATCGTGAAGCACGTCGTCGTCTTCAAGCGCGCGTCGGGCGACTGCGCGATGAAGGAGGGCCGCGACCTCTGGTGGCACGACGCGATGGCGAAGGCGGAGTCCTGGTACCCGCCCGAGCCCCTGGACGCCACGGACCCGCTCTTCATCCTGTACACCTCGGGGACGACGGGCAAGCCCAAGGGGATCGTGCATTCCACGGGCGGTTATCTGGTCGGCGTCGCCTCGACGCAGCGCCTCATCTTCGACATGCACGAGGACGACTTCTACTGGTGCACGGCCGACATCGGCTGGGTCACCGGACACTCGTACATCGTGTACGGGCCCTTGGCCATCGGCGCGACGTCCTTCATGTACGAGGGCGCCCCGGACTTCCCGAAGCAGGACCGCTGGTGGCAGCTCGTCGAGGAGTACGGGATCACGATCATGTACACGGCCCCGACCGCGATCCGCGCATGCATGCGGTGGGGCGAGGAGTGGCCCCGGATGCACGACCTGTCGTCCCTGCGTCTCCTCGGCTCCGTCGGTGAGCCGATCAACCCCGAGGCGTGGCGGTGGTACTACAAGACGATCGGGAACAGCCGCTGTCCCGTCGTGGACACCTGGTGGCAGACGGAGACGGGGATGATCCTGATCACGCCGCTCCCCGGGATCAGCACGCTGAAGCCCGGGTCCGCGGTGAGGCCGTACCCCGGCGTCTTCGCCGAGGTCGTGGACGAGACCGGCAAGGTCGCGACCACGAACCACGGGGGGTATCTCGTGATCACGAAGCCCTGGCCCGCGATGCTCATGACGATCTACAAGGACCCCGAGCGGTACAAGGCGACGTACTGGTCCCAGATCAAGGGCAAGTACTTCACGGGGGACGGGTGCCGGCTCGACGCGGACGGATTCTTCTGGCTCATGGGCCGCATCGACGACGTGATCAACCTGGCCGGCCACCGGATCGGGACGATGGAGGTCGAGTCCGCCCTCGTGAGCCATCCCAAGGTCGCGGAGGCCGCGGTCGTCGGGAAGCCGGACCAGCTCAAGGGGCAGGTCCTCGTGGCCTACGTCGTCCTCAAGGGCAACGAGGTCCGTTCCGAGGAGCTCAAGGCGGAGCTCAAGAGGCACGTTCGGCAGGAGATCGGGCCCATCGCCGCCCCGGAAGCGATCTACATCACGGACAAGCTCCCGAAGACCCGCAGCGGGAAGATCATGCGCCGCGTGATCCGCGCCCTCGTGAGCGGACAGGAGATCGGCGACACGACGACGCTGGAGGACCCGGGCGCGGTCGAGGAAGTACGCAAGTGGCTGGCGGCTGTGGAGGGCAAGGCTCCGTAGAAGTGTCCTCCGGAAGCCGTGCGAGCCCTGAAGGTGATCCCGACGCAGAGACCCGATTCGACCTCCGCACCGGACTGGCAGCAGGTGTACGAGGAGAAGGTCCGATCCGCGGACGAGGCCGTCGGCGCGATCCAGAGCGGAGACCACATCTTCATCGGTTCGGGCGCCGCGGAACCGCAGAAGCTCGTCGAGGCGCTCGTCCGTCGCGCGAACGCCGTGTTCGGGACGGAGATCGTCCACATCATGACCCTCGGCATCGCGCCCTACGCGGAGCCGAAGTGGGGCGACAACTTCCGGCACAACGCGCTCTTCATCGGCCCGAACGTTCGGGAGGCGGTCGCCCAGGGCCGCGCAGACTACACCCCCATCTTCCTCGGTGAGATCCCGCGGCTCTTCGAGACCGGCCGCGTGCCGATCGATGTCGCGCTGATCCAGGTGAGCCCGCCGGACCGGCACGGATACTGCTCGTACGGCGTGAGCACGGACGTCGTCAAGCCCGCGACGGAAGCGGCCAACCTCGTCATCGCGGAGGTCAACACACAGATGCCGCGTACCCTCGGTGACTCCTTCCTCCACGTGGACGACATCGACTTCCTCGTTCCCGTGGACTATCCGATCCTCGAGACTCAGGTGGGCGTCGCGGACGAGACCGCCCGCAACATCGGGAAGTACATCGCGACCCTGATCGAGGACGGCTCGACGCTCCAGATGGGCATCGGGACGATCCCGGACAGCGTCCTGTACTACCTGCGGGACAAGAAGGACCTCGGGATCCACACGGAGATGTTCTCCGACGGCATGATGCACCTCGTCGAGCTCGGCGTCATCACGAACATGAAGAAGTCCCTGCACCGCGGGAAGATCATCGCGGCCTTCTGCATGGGTTCCAAAAAGCTCTACGAGTTCGTGGACAACAACCCGTTCATCGAGTTCCACCCCGTCTCGTACACGAACGATCCGTTCGTCATCGCGCAGAACGACCGGATGGTGTCAATCAACAGCGCGCTCGAGGTGGACCTCACGGGCCAGGTCTGCGCGGACAGCCTCGGCGCCTACTTCTACTCCGGGATCGGCGGGCAGGTGGACTTCGTCCGCGGCGCCGCCCGGTCCAAGGGAGGGAAGCCGATCATCGCGCTGCCTTCCACCGCGGCGGACGGCTCCGTCTCGCGGATCGCCGCGCAGCTCAAGCCCGGTGCCGGCGTCGTCACGAGCCGCGGCGACGTGCACTACGTCGTCACGGAATGGGGCGTCGCCTACCTCCACGGCCGCACGATCCAGGAGCGTGCCCTCGCCCTCATCTCGATCGCCCACCCGAAGTTCCGGCCCGAGCTCATCCGCGAGGCGAAGCGCTTCAAGTACATCGCGGACGACGTCCCGGAGATCTCGGAGATTGGCATGGTCTACCCGGAGCGCTGGGAGATGAGCCACACCTTCGAGGACGGCACGCGCCTCTTCTTCCGCCCGATCAAGATGACGGACGAGGAGATGATGAAGGACCTCTTCTACCGCCTCTCCGAGCAGACGATCTACCACCGGTTCTTCCGCTCCCTGAAGTCGATGCCCCACCGCGATCTCGTCCACTTCGTCCACATCGACTACACGAACGAGATGGGGATCGTCGGCATCGTGCAGGACCCGGACAAGCCGGAGCGCGAGGAGATCATCTGCATCGGGCGGTACTACCTGAACCGAGCCACGAACATCGCCGAGGTCTCGTACCTCGTGCGGGACGACTACCAGAAGCGCGGGATTGGGTCATACCTGGTGAAATACCTCGCACGGATCGCGCGCGAAAACGGCATCGCGGGATTCGAGGCCGAAATCCTACCGGACAACCCGGCCGCGATGAAGGTGCTCCACAAGCTTGGTTTCCCCGTCGAGACGATCGCGTCCGCGGGGAACTACCAGCTGCGGGTGCGATTCGAGCGCCCGACGCCGACGGCGAAGAGCTGAGCGGCTCGTTCAGCGCCGCTTCGCGTGCCTCGCGCGCTTCGCCTTGGGCTTCGCCTTCTTCTCTGGCTTCGCCGGGCCGCGGTGGAACACGTCCAGCCACAGGCCGTCGACCACGGGCACGAAGGCCACATGCCAGCCGCCTCCATGGAACGGGCCGTGCTTGGGTGTGTACCCTTCCTCCTTCAGCCGCTCCAGGGCGGCGTTGAGGTCCTCGACCTCGAACCCCAGGTGGTCCAGCTCGTCGCCTTCTCGGTAGGGTCCCGCCACGGGACTGTCGTCCGCGTACCAGTTCAGCTCCAACCAGTGCTTTCCGTCCCCGCTTAGGAGGTTCGCGAACTCCCCCTTCGTCCACCGCACCCTGACTCGACCTTCGAGCTTCATCCCGAGCACGCGGGTGAAGAAATCAACCGCGCGGTCCATGTCCCTCACGCGGACTCCCGTGTACACGAAGCTGACCTTCATGCCCAGGCGATGGGGACGGGCCACGTTTACCTTTTGTCCCGCCGCCTCACGGGTCGGTCCAGTGGGCTCGTTTCGAGGCGATGATGACCAGGAGGATTACGAAGCCGATCAGGTAGGCCCAGCTGAGCCCGATGTCGAACGAGCTGAGCGGGATGAGGCCCGCGTAGTACTTCGCGAGCTGGGCCGCGTGGGTCGTCGGGATGAGGAGCGCGAAGGGCTGGAGGTACGAGGGCAGCTGGCTGAGCGGGTAGTAGACCGGGGGCAGGAACCCGAGCAGCAGGCCGAGGAGCTGCGGCAGGGAGTTCGCGCGCCGGGTGTTCTTCGTGGACGCGCCGAGGGCGAAGCCCATGAGGAGCATCGCCATCCACGTGATCGCGCAGACCGCCAGGAGGGCGAGCAGCCCGAGGATGCCCATGGACGTTCCGAGCAGGAGGACCACGAGCGCCACGACGAGGGCGGGCATCGAGACGAGGAGCGTGCTCACGCTGAGGCCGAGGGCATAGGAGATCGGAGAGACCCTGGAAGCCACGAAGATGTCCTGGAACCGGAACCAGTGCTTGTTGAAGTAGACGGACTGCGCGCTTCCGATGCCGGCGAACGCGAGGCTGAGGACGATGGCCCCCACGACGGATTGCAAGAGGGCGGTCCCTCCGACTCCGAACGCGAAGATGAAGAGGACGGGAAGGAAGGAGATGAGGCTGAGGAGGATCATGAGCATCGGGTCCCGCAGAAGCGGGAGGGAGTCGAAGAGGCCAATGTAGAGGGCTTCACGAGTTCTCATCATCGATCCCACCTCCCACCATCGCGATGAACGCGTCCTCCAGGGTCGGCGGCTTGAACGTCACCCTGCGGCCCTCCTGGATGCCTCGCTGGACGATCTGGACGATCTCCTGGTCCGACGTGGGGTTCAGCACCTGCCGCTCCCCTCCGTCGTTCAGGGATTCGATGATGACCTGCATCCCGTGGCCCTCGCGGGCCTTCGCCTCCTCGACGCCTCCGAGGTAGACGGTCCGCCCCTTGTCCACGATGGCGAGCCGGTCCGAGAGCTTCTCCGCCTCGTCCATGTAGTGCGTCGTGAGCAGCACGGTGACGCCTTCCTTCGTGAGGCGGCGGATCAGGGCCCACACCTGCCTCCGGCCGAGGGGGTCGAGGCCGATCGTGGGCTCGTCCAAGAACAGGAGCTCCGCGTCGATCGTCAGCGCGATCGAGATCATGACCCGCTGCCGCAGGCCACCGCTGAGGTCCGCGGTGAGCTTGTCCTTGTGCTCCCAGAGATCGAACTCCTCCATGATGGCCCTCGTCCGCTGCTTCGCCTCCGCCCGCGGCGTTCCGCGGATCCGGCACATAAGGTAGATGTGGTCGTACGCGGAGAGCATCATCTGCGGGCGGGCTTCCTGGGGGACGACCGAGATCCGCTCGCGGACGGCCTTGGCTTCCTTGACGACATCGTGGCCCAGGACCGTGACACGGCCCGTCGTCGGCCGGAGCTGCGTCGCGAGGATTCGCAGGAGCGTCGTCTTGCCCGCCCCGTTCCGCCCGAGGAGGCAGAAGACCTCTCCCTTCTGGACCTCGAAGGACACGTCCCGGAGGGCCTCCGTCCCGCCTGGGTAGGTCTTCCCGAGTCCCGCCACCTCGATGACGCTCATTACGCCTTCGATGCCGAGTGGGTACTTGAGGGTTCCTCGCCCGACTTGGATGCATCTTCCGCCTGACGGGAGATGGAAGTTGCGCAGCGGCTCCCTGATTGCGTCGACAGTACATAGCAAGGTATTTGGGTCGCTCCGAGCGATGGGGAGGGGCGAGGGATGCTCATGTCGCCGCCCGCGTCTGGCGATGTTACTCCGATGAAGCCCCCTGCGAGATTGCGCCGCGGATTGTGGCTGGGGGCCCTAGCCGTTGCCGCGGTGTTGGTAGTTGCTGCAATCGCGGGATACATCTTGTATGTCTCGCCTCCAACGGCCCCCCCTGTCCACATCCCGCCTCATGTCCTGGAACTCCTCGCGAACGGTTCGACGTGGCTTGACGTCCCTCTGATGACGTTCTACACGCCGTCTGCGCCACAGAACAAAGGCTTCGAGGCGAACATGTCCTGGTCGGTCTCGTCCGCGACCGCCGAACCGAACTCGACATTCATCCTCCGCTGGGCCAATGTCACGGGGCCGACCGATCCCGTCCGCTTCGTCCTCGCCCCTACCATTGGGCCATCCGCTGCGACCGCCTTCCGGGAAGGAGGCCCCAACACATTCCTGGCGATGCCGGCCGGGAACTGCTCCGAGTCCGGAGCCCGCCATTCGTGGGCGGTCGGTTCGCAAGGGCCCGGGATCAACATGGTCTACCACGAGCGGTGGCTCATGAACTACACGATTTCCCGCGTGGCGGCCACGGTCGCGTCCGTCGAGGAGAGGTGGATCCAGGTTAACTACTCCCTCTTCGGATGGGGAGCCTACGGCGATTCGCTGCCCTCCGCGAACACATCCCTCCCGAGCGGCGCCAATCTGCTGTCCATGGGTGGCGTCCGGGAGGAGAACCTCTCCAAAGGCTCCACTCTGGGGGAACTCGCCGACGTCAGCGTGGCCCTGGTGACCGCCGGTCCCTTCCGCAACCTCCTTCCTCCGATCGCCTTGGACGCAGGAACTGCCGGCAACGTCTCCGTGTCGCTCAGCTCCGAGTTTCAGTGGAGCCCCGCGGACGGGTATTGGCTTGGCTGGACGCTGACCGCGCAGAAGGATACCACCCTTCGCGTTCAGTATTCCGCCGACGCGAGATTCGGCTCCCTGCTCGTTGAATTCCTCCCGTGAGACCCGCGCTGACGCGATTCGTTTTTCGGTTCGGCGAAATCGGCGGATACGTGCCAAAGCCTTATGCCCCCGTCGTGAATCCGGACAACTCGTGGACCAGCTCACCTTCGACATCGTCGTGGTCGGCGGGGGAGCGGCGGGGCTGCGCGCCGCAATCGCCGCCGCAGAGTCCGACCCGAAACTGACCATCGGCCTCGTCTCCAAGGTGTACCCGATGCGGAGCCACACGGTCTCCGCGGAGGGCGGGACCGCGGCGGTCATGCGGGACTACGACAACTTCGAGCTGCACGCGCTGGACACGATCAAGGGGTCTGACTACCTCGCGGACCAGGACGCGGTCGAGTTCTTCGTCGCCAAGTGCCCGGACGAGATCGTCCAGCTGGACCACTGGGGCTGCCCCTGGTCGCGGGACGACGACGGCAAGATCCAGCAACGGGCCTTCGGCGGCATGTCCGTCAAGCGGACGTGCTTCGCCGCCGACAAGGTCGGCTTCCACATCCTCCACACGCTCTTCCAGGAGTCCATGCGGCACCCGCAGATCGTGCGGTTCGACGAGTGGTTCGTGACGGACCTGATCCAGGAGAACGGCGCGGCAGCAGGCGTCGTGGCCCTAGACATCCGCCGCGGCGAGCTGAGCTACATCAATGCGAAAGCGGTCGTGCTGGCGACGGGCGGCTGCGGCCGCGTGTACGAGTTCACGACGAACGGCTTCATCAAGACTGGGGACGGGATGGCCCTCGCGTACCGGGCCGGAGCGCCGCTCAAGGACATGGAGATGGTCCAGTTCCACCCGACCTGCCTCCCGGGGACCGGGATTCTGATCACGGAGGCGGCGCGCGGCGAGGGTGGCACCCTCATCAACAAGGACGGGGAGCGCTTCATGAAGAGGTACCTCCCGAGCAAGATGGAGCTGGGTCCGCGGGACATCCTGTCGCGTTCCGAGATGATCGAGATCCGCGAGGGGCGCGGCTTCAAGGGGCCCCATGGCGACTACATGGGGCTGGACCTCCGCCACCTGGGGGAGCAGGCGATCGACGAGCGCCTCCCGATGGTCCGGGAGCTCGCGGAGAAGTATCTCGGCCTGGACCCGATCCACGAGCCGATCCCGGTCCGCCCGGGCCAGCACTACATCATGGGGGGCGTCTCCACGAACCTCGTCGGCGAAACGCCGGTGAAGGGCCTCTACGCGGTCGGCGAGACGGCCTGCGTCTCGATGAACGGCGCGAACCGGCTCGGGTCGAACAGCCTGAGCGAGTGCCTCGTCTTCGGGAAGTCCGCGGGCATGGCCGTCGCGGCGTTCGTCAAGCGGACGGGCTGGCCGCGCGGGGGAGCCGCGCGGGACGCGCTCGCGAAGGAGGAGGCGCGGATCTTCGGCGGCCTCCTGAAGCGGGAGACGGGGAGCGAGAGCCTCTCGGGCATCCGGCGCGAGATGCAGCAGATCATGGAGCGGGACGTCGGCATCTTCCGAGACGAGAAGGGCCTGACGGACGCCTGCGCGAAGCTCGCGACCCTGCGTCAGCGCTTCGCGAACGTGAGCGTCGCGGACAAAGACCGCGTCTTCAACACGGACCTCACCCAGGCCCTCGAGCTCGACTTCATGCTCGACGTGGCCCAGGCGATCGCTTGGAGCGCGCTGAACCGGCGGGAGTCTCGCGGGGCGCACAGCCGGACGGACTATGCGAACCGGGACGATGCGAACTACCTGAAGCACTCCCTGGCGTACCGCACGGACGGCGCGCCGCGGATCGACTATCTCCCCGTCAAGATCACAAAGTGGCAGCCCGCCGAGAGGAAGTATTGATATGGCCGCCGAGAACCAAGTCGTGTTCCGAGTCCGCCGCTACCAGCCTCAGGGCACGAAGGGCCCGTACTACCAGGACTTCCGCGTCCCGTACCGCAGCGACGAGGTCGTGTTGGACGGGCTGAACTACATCAAGGACAACCTCGACCCGAGCCTGACCTTCCGATGGTCCTGCCGGATGGGGATCTGCGGCTCCTGCGGCATGGACGTGAATGGCAAGCCTCGCCTGACGTGCGGCACGTTCATCCGGGACGTGAGTCCCGGCGGCATCGTCCAGGTGGACCCGCTCACGGGCTTCAACTCAATCAAGGACCTCGTCGCGGACTTCGACCCGTTCATGGAGCACTTCCTCTACGTGAAGCCGTGGGTCATCCGCGAGAAGCAGCGGCCTCTCTCGGAGGGCGAGTACACCCAGTTCCCCGAGGAGCTCGCGGCGTACCGCCAGCAGAGCCTCTGCATCAACTGCACCCTCTGCTACGCCGCGTGCCCCGTGTTCCAGGGGGACAACCACTTCGTCGGGCCCGCCTCCCTGGCCCTCGCGCTGCGGTACATCCGCGACACGCGCGACGAGGGAGCGGACGAGCGCCTCGACCTCCTCTCAACCCCGCACGGGATCTGGGAGTGCACGTTCGTCGGCGAGTGTTCCGTCGTGTGCCCGAAGGAGGTCGACCCGGCGGGCGCGATCCAGAGCCTGAAGGTCCTCGCGACGATCCGCCACATGCGCAAGCTGCTCATGCCGAAGTTCGCGTCGAGGTGAGCGGATGGTCGAGGTGCGCGAAGCGGTCTGGAGGCGACGGAGCGGATGGTGGACCCAGAACGGGCACTACCTCCTGTTCATGCTCCGGGAAGTCGGCGGCTCCCTGTCCGCGGTCTACGGGATTCTCCTCCTGGGCCTCTTGGTCACGTTCGACATGGGACAGGCCTCGTACGAGGACTACCTCGCGTTCCTCCAGACTCCCGCCATGCTCGCGATCCAGGCGGTGATCCTCGCCTTCGTCCTGGTCCACGCCTTCACCTGGTTCTACCTGATCGGCAAGAGCCAGGCCGTGATGTCCGCGTACCGCGCGCCGGAGTGGACGCGGATCTTCGGGCTCATGATCGTGATTTTCGTGGCCGCGTCCGTCGGCGTGCTCTTCCTCGTGTTCGGGGGGCTGTGACGTGGCCGAGGAGCCCGCCGGGACGTTCGACCCCCGCTACAACCCCGGCCACCGGGCCATCCGGGTCGAGGCGGCGCAGAAGGAAGGCGGCGTGGTCCTCGAACCGTTCTTCTGGGGCCTCTTCTCCCTGGGCGGTTTCCTGACCGCGTTCCTCCTGCCCGTCACGATCGTCGCCCTGTCCTTCCTCGTCCCGTTCGGGTTCTGGACGCCGGACCGGATCGAGTACACGTGGCTTGCCTCCGCGATGAACCCCGCGGCCCCGAACTTCCAGGGGCTGCTCGTGCGCCTCTTCTTCCTGGTCCTGATCGCGGGCGCGCTCCTCCACGGAGCGCACCGGTTCACCTACATGGCGGCGGAGCTCACGCACCACCGCGGCGAGAAGGGGATCAGCGCCCTGTTCCACGGCCTCGCGGTCGTCGGCAGCCTGCTCGCTCTCTACACCGTGCTGCGTGGCTGGCTGCTCTGAGCGCGCTGCTCAACCCGGCAGAACCTTGAACACGAGGTCCCGTTCCCGCGCGCGGTCGTTCAGCTTCACGCCGACCTCCTGGCCCCTCTCCGCGCGCGCGACGACGCCATGCTCGATCTGCATCGCGTCGACGACCTGCGTCAGGTTCGTGGACGGTCCCTGCACCTGGATCGTGTCCCCAACCGCTAGCGCGCCGTCCGTCAGGCGGATGGCCGCGACGCCGATCTTCCCGAAGTAGTGGAAGACCTCCCCGACCTTCACTCGTTCCATGATCTCCGCCCGGCGAACCGGCGCCTCGCGATAAATACGTTCGTCCCCGCCGTCGGTCCCTCCATGCAACCCCCGGTTCTCCGGGGACGAGACGAAAAGGTTTAAGACCGCCCACTCGCTTCCGCCGCCACAGAAGGGGGAACGGCCTTTCATGGTGATGCCACTCAACGTCCTAGAAAAATCTATCAACAAACGCGTCCAGCTCCTCCTCAAGGACAACCGCTTGCTCGAGGGCAAGCTCGTCGGCTACGACGACTACATGAACATGGTCCTCGAGGACACGGAAGAGACGAAGGAAGACAACGTGCGGCGCGTCGGCACCGTGGTCCTCCGCGGGAACAACGTGGTCACGATCGTCCCGAAGTGACCGCCGCGGGCAGAAAATAGATATCCGCGACCCTACATCCGCGCGGGTGTGGAGTTCATCGTCATCGCGGGCGGACTCGGGACCCGGCTCCGCCCGCTGACCCTTCAGCGCCCCAAGGCGCTCGTGCCCCTCCTCAATCGTCCGCAGATCCTCCATGTCTTGGACCGCCTTCCCCCTTCCTGTGAGCGGATCATCGTGGCCGTGAACTATCTGTACGAGCCCGTGCGGGACTACTTCGAGGCCCTCGACTCCGACGTCGAGGTCGTCGTCGTGAACGAGTCGACGCCCCTCGGCACGGGCGGGGCCATCAAGAACGTGGAGGCCCACGTCTCCGGCACGTTCGCGGTCGCGAACGGGGATGTGATCGACAACATCGACTTCGGGGCGTTCCTCAAGTTCCACCGCCGTCACGGCGGGATCGGCTCCCTTGGGGTCGGATCCGTGGAGGACCCGACCGCGTTCGGGGTCGTCGCTCTGGACGGGGAGCGGATTACGCGGTTCGTCGAGAAGCCCCAGGAGACGGAGGCCCCGAGCAACCTCGTGAACGCGGGGCGGTACCTCTTCGAGCCCGACGTCTTCGATTTCATCGAGGCAGGCCGCGCGGTCTCCCTGGAGCGGGAGGTCTTCCCGAAGCTCATCCCCCTCGGCCTCCACGCGTTCCGGGAGACGGGCTTCTGGTCGGACGCGGGGACGCTCCCCGCCTACCTCGAAGCGCAGCGCCTGCTGCTCGAGAACGGGAAGGCCGGGATCGCGGCCGGGGCGGAGGCGTCCCGCGCACAGGTCCGGTCCCCGGTCCTGGTCGCCGGCGGTTCCTTCGTCGAGGGGCATCTCGGGCCCAACGTCGTCCTCGGGAGAGGGTGCAAGATCGGACGCTGCGCGATCCGGAACGCGGCCCTGTTCGACGGTGTGAGCGTGGACGACAAGGCCGACCTGGACGGGGCGATCATCGGCGCGGGCGCCGCGATCGGGGAAGGCTCAGTCGTCCGGAACACGATCGTGGGCGACGGCGTGCAGGTTCCCCCCCACGCGAAGCTCGTCGGGGCGAGGGTGGACCGATGACCCGCCTTTTCGGGACGAACGGGATCCGAGGGGTCGTCGGCCAGGACATGACGGTGGAGCTCGCGGTCCGCGTGGGCCGCGCGATCGGCACGCACTTCGGGCCGGGCTCCGTCGCGCTGGCACGGGATCCTCGCCTCTCGGGGCCGATGCTCGCACGGGCCGTCGCGGCCGGCCTCATGTCCGCGGGCCTCGAGGTGATCGACCTGGGGATGGTCCCGACGCCCTGTGCCCAGTACTACGTTCACACGCGCGGGGACCTCCGGGGCGGCGTCGTGATCACCGCCTCCCATAATCCGCGGGAGTTCAACGGGATCAAGGTCCTCGACGGGCTCGGCATGGAGATGGCCCGCGAGGAGGAAGAGGCCATCGAGGCAATCTATTTCGAAGACCGGTCCCGGGCCGCGGACTGGTCCGGGGTGGGCGACCTCCGGAGCGACTCGGGCGCGGTCGATCTGTATCTCCGGGGCATCCTCTCCCGGGTCGATGTCGAGCTCATCCGCCGGAAGAAGCTCACCGTGGTGGCGGATCCCGCCAACGGCGCGGGCTGCGTCACGACGCCGTACCTCCTGCGGATGCTCGGCTGCCGTGTCCTGACGCTCAACGGCCAGCCGGACGGCGCGTTCCCTGGCCGACTCCCCGAGCCGACCGTGGAGCACCTCGGCGACCTGATGCACGTGGTCCGGGAATCCAAGGCCGATCTCGGCGTCGCCCACGACGGCGACGCGGATCGCGCGATCTTCATCGACGAGACCGGGGCGTTCCTGTATGGAGACCGGAGCCTCGCCTTGATCGCGAAGTCGGAGCTCGCGAAGCGGGGCGGGCTGGTCGTGACCCCGGTCAGCACGTCGAGCGTCCTCGACGACGTCGTCAAGGAGGCGGGCGGCCGAGTCCTGCGAACGAAGGTCGGATCGCCGATCGTCGCGCGCACGATGCTCGCCCAGGGCGCCGCGTTCGGCGGGGAGGAGAACGGGGGCATCATCTTCCCCGAGCACCAGTTCTGCCGGGATGGCGGCATGACGCTCGCGAAGATGCTCGAGGTCGTCGCTCGGGAGGGAAAACCCCTCTCCCGCCTCGTCGCGGAGCTTCCCCAGTACAGTCTTTCGAAGGCGGGGGTCGAGGTCCCGGTCGCGAAGCGGGAGGCCACCCTGGACGCGCTCGTCGCGCTCGTGAAGGGCCGCCGTGTGGACACGATCGACGGCGTCAAGATTCACGAAGAGGACGGCTGGGTCCTCGTGCGGCCTTCCGGGACGGAACCCCTGTTCCGGATCTACGCGGAGGCGCGGACCGCGGAGCGCGCGAAGGCGCTCGCCGCGGAGGGCGCGGACCTGGTGCGCCGCGCGGTCAGAGCGTGAGCCCGGGGGTCCAAGCCGCCAGGGCGACGTAGGCGAGGATCGTGCCCGCGCATGTGGCGAGCAGGTTCGTCGTCTTCTTGTTCACGAGCCCCTTCCTCTCCAGGGTCGCGCCAATGACGCTGTCGATCTGGCAGCCCACGAACCCGATGACCGCGGGGATCAGGAGGTAGCCCGCGACCACGGGCATCGTCACGGACAGGTTGTACATGCGCGCGAGGTCCCCGAGGACGAACCATCCGACGACCGCGGTGTACAGGGCGGCGCCGAGGGCGCACGCCTGCCCGAGCAGGGAAATCCCGCCGTCCGTCCCGGGAGGGACCCGCTTGAACGTCGTGATGAGGTACGCGTTCCGCTGGAGGACCCCGATTTCGCTCGCGAGGGTGTCGGAGCCCGCGACGGCGAGGGCGGAGAGGAAGACGATGCCGCTCAGCGCCCGCGGGAACCAGGGCGGATCGACGAAGGACAGGATGGCCGCGGCCATCGGCGCGATGCCGTTGGCCAGGACGTTCGAGGCGCGCCGCTCCCCCTTCACGCCCTCCTGGACGCCCATGGCCTCCTTGAGGGCGAACTTGTACCGCGTCGCGAGGAAGCTCGAGAGGAGGAAGAAGAGGAGGAGCAGCAGCCACGTGACGTCGCCGAAGATCCCGATGACCATCCCCACGCCGAACGCCGCGACGGTGCCGTCCAGCGTCAGCACGTCCTCCGCGTACGCGAGATAGCACAGCACCCCGCAGAGACCCGTGCTGACGAGGGCGGACGTGACGACGTCCAAGACCATGGCCCCCCCGGCACGGGGCGTACGGGATAAAGGCTTTCCTTCGATTGCCGGAAAGCGATTCCCAGCCCCGTCAGCCGAACCAGGTGTCGAGGGATTTCTGCTTCTGCTGCCCTCTCGCCCCGGCGAATTTCGCGAGGGCCTGGTCGATTCGCTCCCGCGAGAACGCGAATTCGTCGCACAGCATCCGACGCACCCCGTCCGCGTCCGGGTCCCGGAACTCGACCCGGACCTCCGCGAGGACGCGCGGCTGGAGGAAGATCTCCCGCACCTCGTCCTTCGACTCGATGTCCACCTTGAGCTCCGCGAGCGCGGGCTCCAGGGATCCGTGCTTTCGGATCAGGTGGAGCGCCTTCTTCGGCCCGATGCCGCGCACGCCCTCGTTGAAGTCCGTGCCGATCAGGAGGGCCATGTCGACGAGCTGCTCGCGGCTGATGCCGAGCGCGCTGAGCGTCGGTTCGAGCCCGATCTCCTCCGGCTGGACATCCACGTAGACCTCTTTGCGAGGGAGCTTACGGCGCCCCGTGATCGCGAGGTTCTTCACGAGCCGCGGCGAGCCGAAGAGGAGCGCGTCGTAGTCCTGGGAGGCGGCCGCGTACGCGCTGCCCGCGCGGGCCATCGCGGAGGCCTGGGCCTCGCCCTCGCTCGGCGCCTGGACGCAGGGGATCCCGAGCAGGTCGAGGAGCCGCTTGGACTGGTCGACCATCTCTCCCGTGAGCCGGGAGGTTTGCATCGCCTTCGTCCGCGCGGTCGCGAGATCTCCGATCTCGACCGCCTCCTTCCACTCCCGCTCGGCCCGCGCCTTGACCTCGATCCGGGCCTCGATTGTGCGCGCCTTGAGCCTCGGCGGCTGCCCGTCGAACACGAACACGGGCCGGATGCCCGCCGCGACGAAGTTGGAGAGGCGGTAGATCAGGCCGCTCAAGTGCGACGTCACGCGGCCCTGGCTGTCCATGAGGGGCGTCCCGTCCGGCTGGCGGATGATCGCGAGGAATTGGTACAGCGTGTTGAACGCGTCGATGGCGAGGATCTTCCCCGAGAAGTCCTCAAGCGTCCGCCGCTCCGGCGTGACGATGTCGGAGAGGATGATTCCCATGGCGGCGGTCGAACGGCGGGAGCGCGTAAAGCCTTGTCGTTACATCTGCGCCTGACGGATCCCCAGGTACAAGGTGTCCTTCCCGAGGACCGCCTCGACGACGTAGGCGTCCTGCGGCGCCTTGGAGCCGAACCGCACTTCGAGGGCGTTCGACTCGCGCAGGATCATGTCCCGCCACGGCTTCAGCATGTTCCGGACGTCCGCCGTCCCGACGATCTCGAGCTCCACGACGCTGTCGTCGCCGAGCTTCATCTCCTTCCGGGAGTCCTTGACGATGCTCACGATCTCTCGCGCGTAGCCCTCCGCGAGCAGGTCTTTGTTCAGCCGCGTGTCGAGGAAGACGACGCCGCCTTCGAAGGGCTCCTCGACCACGTGCTCCGGGATGCTCTCCACGAAGGAGACCATGCTTGGATCGATCCGGACCTTCTGGCCCTCGATGCCGACGGAGTACTCGCCTTTCTCGAGGCCCGCCTTGATCTTCCAGGCGTCCTGGGACCGGAGCAGGATCTCGATCTTCTTGGCCCAGAGCTTGTAGGCCGCTGATACGGAGTCCATGTGGACGTCGATGTCGATCCTCATGCCCCGCCACGTCTCGTTCGGCGGGATGATGTCGAGCTCCTTCGCGCCGCTCTGCCCGACGATGATCTTCCGGAAGGCGCTGACCGCATCGTAGACGAGCGGGTCGTCCGCCTTGATCGCGAGACGGGAAACGGGCCAGTAGCGCTCGATCCCCGCGCGCATCTTCGCCTGGAAGCTCGCCTCCAGGGCGCGCCGCAGCACGTCGACGAACGCCTTGACCTGCTCGTCCGACAGCTGGAGGGTCCCCGCCTCCTTCGCGGTGAGGACCTCGCGCTGGATCTGGCTCTGGATCTCCTCTGCGGGGCCGGCCGTCGCCTCAATCACCTTCTGCAGCATCTTCGTCCCGGCCTCGTAGCCGCTCGTCTCGATCGCGGCGCGGGCGGACGCCAGGAAGTCGCCCTCCTTGCCGCCAAGGAACCCGCGGCCCAGCAGGAACTCGATCTTGCTGACCGGGGTGTCCTCGAGCGGGCCGAGGGACACGCCTTCGACCTCGGTCGCGAAGAGCAGTTTGCGGACGAGGTCCTGGATGCCTCCGAGGACGTTCAGGTCCCCGCTCCAGTTCTCGAGGCGGATGCCGTACAGGTCGTGGATCTCCTTGAGCACCTGGACGGCGTAGAGCGGCAAGGTCTTCGGTTCCGCGCCCCGGAGGGCGAGGACCAGGAACACACGCGGCCCGCGCGTAGCGAAGAAGTCCTTGTCCCCCATCTGGGCGCGCTGGACCCCCTTCACGGCAGGGTCCGCGTACGCCTTCGTCACGAGGGCCTTCGCCTGGGCCTGGAGGTTCGTCGCCTTCGCCGACTCCTCCGGGGCGAGGTAGAGCCGACTCTCATGGCAGATGAGGACCCCGCCCTCGTGGAAGAGGATGGCGTCCTCGACGGAGTACCCATCCTCGGTTTCCACGCGGACGACCTTCGAGTCCGTGACCTGGTGCTTCGCATCATCCAGGGGACGCGAGTAGTGAACCTCGAAGTCCAGGTCCATCGTGCCCGCTTCCCGGGGGCGGACGCCGAACTCGAGGGAGACCTTTTCGTCGGGGTCGAGCTTGTCGACGCTGTGGAGGCCCTGCACGTCCGCGGGGCCGTTGACGACGGGCATGATGTTCCGCGCAGGCCAGTCGCCTTTGTTCTCGATCTGCAGCTCCATCCGGTTCCAGCGGTTCGCCTGGAGACCCGCGTTCTTCTCCTCGAGGAAGAGCCGCGGATACCGGTCCCGCAGGATCTGTTCGACCCGCGCCTTCGCGGTGGCCTCGGCGCGGTCGATGAGGGGCTCGAGCCCTTTGAAGTCCTCCGCCTTCAGCGCGTCCTCCGCCTTGGCCAGCAGGACCTCCACGTCGCCGAGGTCCGCATGGACCTCCTTGGCCTCCGTGACGGTCGCCTGGAGGCGGGTGAGTTCCTCCTTCGCGCGGGTCAGCACGGTGTGCCGCCGCTGGCGCGCGAGGCTCTCCTTGGCCCGCCGGAGGTAGTCCTCCATCTGGCGGTAGTTCTTCCGCTGGATCGCAGCCTCGATCTTCGTGAGGTACGATTCCGCCTCGCGGACGTCGAGGTTCTGGCTCTTCGCGATCTGGATGTCGTTGATCAGGGATGCGAGCTCGATCTCGACGCGCTTCGCGGCGATCTCGCCCTTGGCACGCTCGAGGGACTCGTGCAGCCCGGCATGGATCTCGCGGACGCGCTCGTACTTGCCCTCGTTGTAGGCCTCCTCGGCCTCCCGCAACAGGAGCTCCGCTTGGCTGACGTCGACGCCGAGGGTCCGCATTTCCGCGACCGTGTCGCGTGCGGCCGCCAGGAGGTCGCTCATCCTCCCCTGCAGCTGCTGCTGCGCGGCGTCCGCCTGGGCCTTCGCCTGCTCGATGAACTGCAGGGCGAGCCGCACGTCCGTGTCGAGCGTGGACTCGGCCTTGCTGAGGAGCTCGTTCGCCTCCATCGTCTGCTCGACGCCGAGGGCGTCGATGAGTTTCGCGGTGAGCGTGATCGAACTGTTCGCGAGGGGGCCCATGTCCGCCTTGGGGTCGCTCGCGACCAGGAGGAGCTTCTTGATGATGTCGTCGATGCCCTCGAGCTGGTGCAGGAGGCCGGTCCACCTCTCGAGGACGGTCCCGTACTTCGTTTCGACCTCCTCGAGGATCTGGGCCATGTAGAGGGGCAAGAGCTTGGGCTCCTCGCCGACGAGGACCGTCGCGAGGTAGGTGTGGTCGGACCGCTCGATCAAGACCTTCTCGTCGCCGAAGCCGAGGCGGTCGAGCCCCTTGCGCGCGCGCTTGAAGGAGTCCTTGACGAAGTCGCGGACGACCGTGAGCATGCCGGAGAAGATGTCCTCGTCGATCTCCTCCCGGAACTTGCGGGAGTGGTGGCAGATGAGCCGCCCGTCCGAGTGGATCAGGAACACGTCCTCGACGAGGTACGTGCCTTCGGGTTCGACCTTGACGGCCTGGCGGTCCTTGAGCTCGTAGCGGTTCTCATCGAACATCCGCTGGTAGGCGACATCGACGGTGATCGGCAGTTCGCCCGAGCTCCCCGGCTTGAGTCCGACCTCGACGAGCTTCTTCTCGCCAACGCCGAGCTCGCCGATCGGCGTCGAGCCCTTGACCTCGATGTCCCCCTCGAACCCGAACTCGACGTTGCGGGCAGGCAGCTTGCCTTTGTTCTCGACCTCGAAGACGTACCGGTTCCAGTTGTTCGCCTGCAAGCCCGTGGTCGGGAGGTGGAGGGACAGGTTGGGGTACCGGTTCTTGATGAAGTTCGCGATCTGCATCCCGATGGAGACCTCGGCCTGCTTGATCAGGATGTCCGCCATCG
Organism: uncultured Thermoplasmata archaeon; assembly: GCA_963768855.1. Lineage (GTDB taxonomy): Archaea > Thermoplasmatota > Thermoplasmata > RBG-16-68-12 > RBG-16-68-12 > RBG-16-68-12. The sequence continues at coordinate 140,467 of CAVYJM010000018.1, read as the reverse complement.
CCAGGTCGTTCTTGCGGACCGCGTCCTCCGCCTGCTGCAAAGAGGATTCCGACTCGCCGATCTCCGCGCCGAGGCGCTTCGCGTTCGCGATCATCGCGGACACGGCGTGCATGCGGGACTGGTAGCGGCTGATGAAGTGATCGTTCCTCGATTGATCGAGGGCCTCCTTCGCGGAGGCGACGCCGTTCTGGAACCCGGGGACGTCTCCCGCTTCGATGGCGCGGCGCGCCTCGTCGAGGCGCGTGCGAGCATCCGTGACGGGGATCCCGAGGCGTTCGCTCTGGACGAGCAGGTCTTCGAGGGTCTGGACCTCCTGCAGGGAGCGGCGTTGGAGGGCGCGCTGCTTCGCCTCGAGCACCTTCTCTTGGAGGTCGCCCTTAATGCGATAGACGCTCTCGAGGTCTCCCGCGAGCGCCGCCTCCGAGGCGTGCTGTCTCGATTCCTCGAGGTCCTCGGTCCGGAGTCCGAGCTCCGTCCCCTCCTCGACGAGGGGCGTGAGTGAGCCCACGAGGTTGTCCAGGTGGGCCTTCGAGGCGATATCGATCGCCTCGGAGATCTCCTTGCGGTAGCTGTCCATCTCCTCCAGGTCGCCCTGGGCGGCGCGGACGTCGGCCTTGTCCCAGATCTCCTGGGGGATGCGCATGTCGGCCCCGAGCTTCGCGTGGGCGTCGATGCGGGCCTTGAGTTCCGACAGGTCGTCCTTCATGGATCGGGTGGCGCGGACGCGCTTCGCGTCCGTGAGGATGTCCTCGATGACCTTCTTGTACTCGATGGCCTCGACGTATCGGCCGTCGTCGATCGCTTCATGGGCGTTGAGGAGGACCATAGCGGCACGCCCGGGGTCCAACCCGGCCGTGCGGGTTTCCTCGACGTCGCGCTCCGCGGTCCCGACGAGGTCGCGAGCGGCGGCCTCGAGGCCGATCGTGAGACCATGGGCCATCTCCTTGGTCTCCGCGAGCTCTGCGTGGACCTCGGAGTAGCGCCCCTCTTCGAAGGCTCTTTCCGCCCGTGCCATCGCGCCGTCCGCGTTCACCATGGCGATGTCGGCACGCGCCAGGTCGGCGATGACCTTGCGGAGGGACTGGAGCTCCCCGCGAGCCGTCTCCTGTGCCCGGCGGGCCTCGAGCGCCTTCGTGTCCTCGATGATCTTGAGAGCCTCGGTGACCTTCGTCTCGGCGGCCCGCGCGAACTCCACGGCGTCCGCGTACTCGGTGTGGTCGAAGTGACCCTGGGCCCGTGCGAGCTGCTCCGACGCCTCTGCGGTGTCGATGCCCTTCTCCTTGCCTTCCTGGATTCGCCTCTCGGCCCGCTGGATGAGGGCGCGGGCCGCGGCGACGAGCTCGTCCATGAGCTCCTTGGCGGTTTCGTCGAGTTCAGTGAGGATCGCGTCCACATCATCGAACGCGCGCTCGTCCAGCGCCTTTTCCGCCTTGTGGAGATCCTCTTCCGCGCCGGTGATGTCGATGTCCGCCTTGCGGAGGTCTTCGATGATCTTCTTGACCGCGATGAACTTCGTGGCTGCGGACTTCGCCTTGTCCATGGCGACCCGCTGCTGCTCGACGAGGCGCTCGTGGCGCTTCGCCTCGATCGTCTGCTCCAGGGCCTTGGCGGCGCGCAGGGCGTGGCCCGCCCGGTCCTCCTTGAGGTGGGTCTCCGCCTCCGCGAGACCCGACTCCATTTCGGGTGAAAGGAACCCCTCGTCGCGGGCCGCGGCGACCTTCTCCCTCAGCCGCTCGATCGCCTCGGTCGCCTCCCGCGTGAGTGCGGTCTTCGCCCCGTCGACAAGTCCCTCCGCCGCGGACACGTACCGTTCCGCGCGGTCGAGGTCGTCGTCCTTGATGGCCAGCTCTGCGCTGGACAGGAGGGACATCGCCTTCGCCAGGTCCAGGTTCTCCTCGACGAGGCGTTGGACCTCCGTGCCGAGGGTCTGCATCCGGTCGCGGAGCCCCTGGATCCGCTCCGCCTTCACACGGGCCTGCTGCTGGGTCGACGCGGCCTTGACCTGCCGCGCCTCCGTCGTAATCCGCTGGACCTCGTCGATGCACGACTTGCCGACGTAGACCGTGTCGCCGTAGCGGCTCTCCGCGTAGGCCGACTCGGCCTCCTTGAGCATCATCAGAACGGGGGAATCCACCGGGACGCCGGCGGCCTGGGCATGGTCGATTTCCCCGCGCGCGCGGCCGAGGACTTCGGCGGCCTCGCCTCGGAGGGTCTCGCGCATCGTCTGGAAATCGTGCTCGACCGCGTCGAGGAGGCCGTCCGCGTTGGGGAACCGCCCCTCCTGGATCGCGATTGCGGCGTCCGCGAGCTTCCCTTCCATGGCGACGGTGTCCTGCCCGGCCTGGCGCAGCTTGACGATCTCGTCGCGCGCCACCAGGACGCGGTCATTGAGCTTCCTTTCCGTCTCCGTGTCCGCGGTCTGGAGATGCTGGTCGATGAGGGATTGGAGGTCCACGGTCTTCCCGAGCGAGATCGCGTCGTCGACCTGGCGCAGGAGCTGCCGGCCCACCTCTGGGTCCAGCCCGCGGGATGCGTTGATCAGGATGACCTTCAGGGAGCGCTCCATGACGCCGCGGTAGTGGGCATCGCGGGCGGTCTCCGCCGCGTGCCGCGCATGGGCCACGAGCCTCCGGGCTCCGCCGAGATCATGGGAGCCGACCGCCTTGGTGAGGTCGGCGAGGACCGACTCGAACTCGGAGGAGTCCGCGCCGAGCTTCTGCAGATCCTCGAGGTCGAGACGCAGCGCAGCTAGGGAGTCCTCCACACGCTTCAGGAGGACCGCTTCCCGCACGGCATCATGGGCGTCCGCCGCGTTCTCGCGGACCTTCGGGTAGTCCCGGTTCTGCAGGGCCTTGCCGCCTTCCTGGAGGAAGGCCTCCGCATGAGTGACATCGACGCCCTTGTGCCCTTCCCGGCCTGTCTCCCGCTCGGCCTCGCGGAGCACGCCCTCCGCGGCGGCGCGGCGCCGGGCCTCTTGCAGCCCGTGCCGGGCCTTCTGCGCGAGGGTCTGGACGTCCGCGAAGACGCCTTTCCTCAGGGCATCGCGGGCGCTCGTGAGATGCTTTCGGGAATCGGTGATGTTGACGCCCGCCTTCCGGGCGGAGTCCACCTCGACGGCCGCGCCGTCCAGGATCCGTTCCGCTCGGGCGTACTTCCGGGCGGCCTCCGCCTTCTCGATCGCCTTGGCGGTGAGGGGTCGGATCTTCGCGTAGTCGCGGAGGGCGAGTGCCTCCCGGGCGTCGGCGAGGACCGCCTCGGCGTCCATGACGCTGCCTCCACGCTCCCGTGCGTAGTTCACGCGGGCCTGGGCGTTGTCGAGGACTTTCTGGAGGAGCCGCTCCCGACGCTGGTCGAGGGTGCGGATGGAGATGCGGCGCAGGAGCTTCTCGGCCCCTGCCGCGTCGCCCGTGTTGGCGCGGGCCTTCGCCTTCGCGATGTTCCACTCGAAGGCGGTCGTCTCGATGCCGGCCTGCTTGGCCCCCGCGAGGACGGCCTCCGCTCGGGCCAAAGCGTCCGCGACGCGCGCGCGGCGCTTCGTGAGGTCGATCGCCCGCCGGGAGGCGCGGGCCAGGTCCAGGGCGCGTCCGAGCTCCCCGGCCGCCTCCGTCTGCTCCGCCCGCTCCACGAGTCCCCGGGCGAAGGCGATGTCCACGCGGTCATGGGTGGCCGCGGCGAGGTCCTTGCGCGCTCCCTCGAGGGCCTTGCGGACCGCGCCGGCCGAGGCCGCGCCGGTCACGGGCCGATCGAGCGGCTGTCCGCAGGCGTCGCATGTGGTCCGCCCGTCGGGGACTTCGGATTCGCAGAGGACGCATCGCGGCATGCTACCGACCGAGTCGATTCTCCCCTGTATAGGAGAGGAGGGACGACCGTCGCGATGGCGGGGTTTCGGGTATAAAAGAAGCGCCCTCGATATCGAGGGCGATAACGATATAGCCCTCTCGGGCCGCCTCGTCCGCGGGAACGGCGGCATGCCGAAAAGCTTCAAGTAGGCCCGGTTTCATCGGCCGCTGACCCGACCGTCCCGCCGGGGCGGTCCGGGGAGGTCATGGGTTGGCAGCTCGAAGGGGTGCATCCCTCATCGGGATGGCGGTGGTGGACCCAGACGGGATCGAGCTCGGGTACGTCTCCTCGGAAGAAGAGGCCTTCCTCGTGATCGGGGACGGGTCCACGGGCACCCTGCGCCTCGGGCGGCGGTACCTAGGGTCGATCGCGGACAAGGTGACGCTCAAGGGGCCGCTCGTCGAGATTCTCGCGGGGCTGAACGTCGTGGACAGCGACGGAGAGTTCCTCGGCGTCGTGCGGGACACCGTGGAGGCCGAGGACGTTCTCGATTCCCTGATCGTAGAGGACGAACAAGGTGAGATGTTGACGGTCCTCCTGGAGGACGTGCAGTCCATCGATGAATGGGTGGCGCTGAGCGTCTCCGGCGATTCCCTCGAAGGCTAGGCGGTCCCGCGGTCCTCTGGCGTGACGAAGATCACGCCGAGGCCGAGCCACAGCAACAACAGGATGAGGATCAAGATCCCGCCGAGGTTCCACACGAGGTTGACCACGATGAGGATCAGTGGGATGACGAGGCCGACGATGAGGGACCACGGGATCCGGGCCATGGACGGGGCGCCTCGATGACCTCGTGCGCTTAAAGGTTTGCGACGCCTCCCTTTCCGACGCATCCGGCCTCGTCGCGGTATGTACCGTCCGGCATGGCCGTTGCGAATCCTACATGGCGGCCGTGGTGCTCTCCTTGGGACCGCGAGTCTCAGGGGGCGTGGCCGCAATGAAGAAGATCGATTTCAAGAAGGAGTTCGGGCACCTGTACCTTCCCGGCGCAAAGGACGTCGTCCTCGTGGATGTGCCCGCGATGCAGTTCGCCATGGTCGATGGGGTCGGGAACCCGAACGGAAGTCCGGACTACATCCAGGCGCTCGAAGCGCTCTTCGGCGTCTCGTACACACTCAAGTTCATGCTCAAGCACGCCGGCGTCGCGGACTACAAGGCAGGCCCACTGGAGAGCCTGTGGTGGACGGAGGACGATGGCGGGTTCTCCATCGATGCGAAAGATGAGTGGAAGTGGACCTCCCTGATCATGCAGCCCGACGTGGTCAGGCGCAAAGACTTCGAGGACGCGGCGTCCCAGTTGCGCGAGAAGAAGGATCCGCCCGCCTTGACGAAGGTCCGCTTCGAGCGGTGGCGGGAGGGCACGGTGGCCCAGATCATGTACATCGGCCCGTACTCCGCGGAGCGCCCGACGATCGAGCGGGTTCACGCGTTCATCCGCGAGAGCGGCTACCGCCTCTCGGGGAAGCACCACGAGATTTACCTCGGCGACCCGCGACGTTCCGCGCCGGAGAAGCTCAAGACGGTGATCCGGCAGCCCGCTCGCCACTGATCCGGCTCCGCGTTTCGGGACACCGAAGTCCGGGAGTGCGGCCGGTCTTCCACAGGCGTCCAATAAGCGGGAAATAGCCTCCCGATCTGATGCCTATCGAGTCTTGCGAGGAGGCGGAGCACGATGCGAAAGAGCCTTCTGGTAATCGCCCTGCCCACGTTGGTGCTAGTCCTTGTGGTCGCCTCGCTGGCGATCGCGCCGGGGATTCTGACAGGCCTCTCCCAAGGTCCGCCCTCGACGTCGGTCTCGGCCCCTGCTTGGAACGTCGGGGACCGCTGGACCTACAACGTTTCGCTGACCTCGACGGGAGAGAAAGAAATCCTTCCGGTCACGATGATGCCCGTGGCGACAGTCTCGAATGAGTCGTTCGTCGTCGGGACGCTCACCGAAACGGTCGTGAGCAGCGTCTCCACGCCGTCCGGCGAGGCATGGAACGTCACGCTTGACGGAAGCTTCGGGTTCGAATCTCCGCCGGCGATGCTGTCGACGGAGCCGACGGTCCAGTCCCTCTCGATGCCCGCGGTGAAGACGTCCGGGTTCGTCTGGCTACGCCAGTCGGACCTCGCCCCGATCTACTCCCTGAAGACGGTGCACCTGGATCGCAACTGGACGCTATGGGACGGCCTATCGGGCTGGTACGGCATGCTCGCGAACACGACGTATTCCCTGAGCTACGACGCGACGACCCAGGTCTGGTATGCCCCACCCCTTGCGATCTGGCAGTTCCCGCTCGAGGAGAACGCCTCGTGGAACGCGAGCTCGAACGCCACGATCCACTATGCGTCCGCGTTCCGGATCCTCGGACCGAACGTCACGTACGAGGCGGACCACTTCGCGAACTTCACGATTCCGGTGGACGTCGCGATGCACACGGGCTTCTTCGAGAACGTGACGACGCCCGCGGGCACGTTCCGTGCCCTCCCGGCGTGGGCCTCGCACGGTCTCCGGTTCGGAGAGATTCCGGATCGGGATGCAAGCGCGATGATGAACCTGACCGGGGAGATGGACTTCGAGATGCCCCGATCGTTCGCGACGGCCTGGTTCAGCGCCCAGGCCGGGAACGTCGTTCGGGCGGATTTCGGGTCTGGACTCTTCGACAGGCCGCGCGTCGAACTGGACCTCGTGTCCTACGCCTTCAGCTGAGCGAAGTCGCCCCGCCCTCTCCCGGCACCATCCGCCGGGGGAGGGATCTCTTTCTGAACCTCGGTCCGTGGCGTCCGACGTTTTGTCAATGTCAGACATTTGTTCGACAGGTGTTCTACAAAACGGAAATACCCGCCCCGTGTCTGGCCGCACCCGTCAGGAGGTGCATGGATGAAGGGGAAACGATACATCGTCCTCGCGGTCGTGATCGCCGTCGCGGTCATCCTCGCAGGACTCGTTCTGTCGCCGAACGTTCAGAAAGAGACGCCGAACACCCCCGGGGCCCCGACGAGCAATCCGTCGAACCCGGGTACTGGAGGGAACGTCGGGAACTACTCCGTCCCCGCCTGGGACTCCGGCGACTCGTGGACGTACAACGTGACGGTGGGTCGATCCGGGATCGACACGCAGGACGCGGACGGATCCCCCCTGCTGCATGGCTGGGTGAAGGAGGCCGTCGCAGGGACCGAGTCGAACCCCGCGGGCTCCGTCTACAACGTGACCGTCACGGCGTCGTACACGCTGAGTGATTCCTTCTGCTCGAGGGAGGACAGTTCCGCCACGTATCGCACCGCGAGCGTGGCCGGGTACATCCTCTACCGGACGTCGGACCTCGCGCGCGTGGGAGCGGCTTGGACCCTTTCGATGAACGGCTCGTACACGTACGAGAACCAGACCTTCAGCTACGTGTACACGGCCAGCACCTGGACGGCCTATGCGCCTGCGCTCGCCCTGTGGCAGTTTCCGGTGACCGCGAACGCGAGCTGGGCGGCCGCGTCGAACGTGTCGGTCCACCACCGGTCCGAGGCGCTCGTGACGTACGGCAACCACACGTACACCTGGAACCGCTCGTCGAACGAGACGTTCGCCCTCGATCTCGCGGTCCACACCGGCTCCGCGTCGAACGTGACGGTCCCCGCGGGGACCTTCGGCGCGATCCCGGTCCAGGTCGCCGCCGGCCACGATGACGACCTCTCCGACCGTGTGGCCAGCGAGGTCATGAACGTGACGACCTCCGTGGAGATGGAGCCGTCCCAGGCGCTCGCCGTGCTCTGGTACAGCGGCCAGGTCGGCAACGTCGTGAAGGCGCAGGCGACCCTCGGCCCGTGGGACGACCTGTCGCTCCGGGCGGACCTCGTCGCGTACACGTATCCCTGAGCCCGGGACCCAACCTCCTCCGCGGCGCCCCCGCGGGGGAGGGAACCCTTATTCTCCTTGCGCGCATTCGCCGCGCCCGTGGCCATCAAGATCGCGGCCTCGATCCTCTCCGCCCGGTTCGACCGCCTCGGGGAGCAGGTCAAAGAGGCCGTCGACGCAGGCGCGGACCTGCTCCACATCGACGTCATGGACGGCCACTTCGTCCCGAACCTGACGATGGGCCCGGCCATCGTGAAGGCGATCCGCCCGCTGACCCGGGTCCCGTTCGACGCCCACCTGATGGTCACACGACCCCAGGATTTCGTGAAGGCGTTCGCCGAGGCGGGCGTCGATGACCTGACCGTGCACGTGGAGAGCGACCACGACCCGCACGCCACGATCCGGGCCATCCGCGACGCGGGCGTGAGGCCCGGGCTCGTGCTGAACCCCGCGACGCCGTTCGAGAAGGCGGTCCCCTACCTGAAGGAGGTGGACCTGCTCCTGGTGATGACAGTCCACCCGGGTTTCGCGGGCCAGGCTTTCCGCGCTGATGTCCTTCCCAAAATCCGCGAGGCGCGTTCGTTCATCGATCGGAACCGCCTCCGCGTGGAACTCCAGGTGGATGGCGGCATCAAGGCCGACACGGCCGCGGCCGCGGCAGGCGCGGGCGCCGACATCCTCGTGTCCGGCTCCGGGGTGTTTCCCGACCACGTGGCGGAGAACATCGCCCGGATCCGCAAGGTCGCGGACGAGGCGGCCCGCGGCCCAAGCTGAGTCGGCGAGCGGCGGGCGTATCTACCCCGTCCCTCCATTCGGGTCCGTGACGGGCTCGGAGCCACGCCCCAACCGCTGGGTCCTGGAGCCGCTTTGGATCGCGGGGTTCTGGTTCGTGCCGTTCGCCGTGGCGGTCATCGTGGTGCTGACCTTCGCCTCGTCCGCATCCGACGCTCCCGAGTTCGCCACCCTCGCGATCACCGTCGCTTTCCTGGCCGCGTTCGTGGGCCTCCTGATCCGGGGAGCGGTGCGGCGGCCGGCGCATCCCCGATAGTGCGCGTCCTCGCGGACTTTGCTCCGGCGCGGCCAATGCTCTTTGGGCAACCCTGACGGCCGAACTTGAGGCGACGAGCGCACCAGTTGGCAGTCTTCGCCGCCTGTCCAACCCATGAGGGCGACCCTAGCATCTTCCCATCCCGCTTCCGACCCCCTACCTGCACACCCAAATGGTCCTCATGCAGGATTCATCCAGGATATCGCTCCCAAATGCATTCCGGAGGCGGGTGGTCCGCTCGGGGGCGACGAGGGCGGACGCCAACGACGGTAGTGCGATGCTGCCTCAGGTCGTCGCGGGACTCGCGGACGGTCGGGGACTGCCATCCCGAAGGTGCGCCGTGACGAGCAGATATGCCACTAGCCACAGGCCAACGGAAAGGACCGGCAGCGCGAGTGCGATGTCCCATACGCTCATGGGAAGCGAATACGCCACGGTAAGTGTGCCGAGGACCAGCACCAGAACCCCGGACAGAAACGCCCCGGCGGCGACCCACCGAGACAGTGTCGTTCCCAGCCGCCAGATGGTCCAAAGCAGGAACAAACCGACGAGGATCACGAGCAGGACCGGCGCACTCTGATGCGCTGCCCGGAGCGTCCAGCCTGGCGCGGACGTCGCCTGCACGTAGAAGAGCCCGAGGACCACGCCGGTGCCAAAGAACATGAGGGCGCTCACCGCGCCAAGGACGAATGCGGCGCTGGCCCATTTCATGTCGTGATCGCGCTTCGAGTTGTATTCGCGCTTGCCCTGCCACATTCGCCAGAACCCGAGGAATCCCGGCACGACGCTTGCGAAGAGGAGAGCTTCCCAGAGCCCCAGAACGAGCGTCCAAGTTCCAAGGTCAAGTCCGGGGCCACCGATGACGACCACGGAGAACCCAAAGAAGACGGCGTTCGCGCCGAGTGCAAGCGCCAAGGAGACCACGATCCACCGAAGCCCCCGCTCCGTCAGCGTCCGCATGACATCACTCCCTCCGGCGATTGCGGCATCGACTCCACGTAGTACCCATCGGGTCGTCGTTACAAGAAACTTACGATGGCGTGCAGCCGCTCGGGGGCGACGGCCGCGCCGGGGGACGAGGGCGTCACGGGCTCTTTGTTTCAACGACATGGGTCCCACCGCCACGGACGACCAAAGCCCTTAAGTCCAAGGGGTCTTCTCCCGCCGCATCCCCCGAGGGAAGGGGCGAGCGGGTGGGAGGCGGCCATGGGCGAAATCACGGAAGAGACGATCGCGAATCTGAAGCGACAAGCGACGATCCTCCGGCGCCACATCATCCAGATGACCCACGCGGCCCAGAGCGGCCACCCCGGCGGCTCGCTGAGCGCGTGCGACCTCGTGACCGCGCTCTACTTCCGGACGCTGCGCGTGGACCCGAAGAACCCGACGTGGCCCGATCGCGATCGGTTCGTCCTGAGCAAGGGCCACGCCTGCCCGGTGTGGTATGCCGCCCTGGCCGAGCGCGGCTTCTTCCCGGTTGAGGAGCTCCTGACGTTCCGCAAGATCAACAGCCGCCTCCAGGGCCACCCCGAGCTCGGCACGACCCCGGGGATCGAGAACGCCGCGGGCGCGGAGGGGCAGGGTCTCTCCTTCTCCGTCGGCCTCGCGCTCGCCGCGCGCACGGACCACAAGCCCTGGCGGGTCTACTGCATCATGGGCGACGGCGAGCAGGACGTCGGGCAGACCTGGGAGGCCGCGATGGCGGGGGCCAAGTACGGCCTCGACAACCTCACGGCCTTCGTGGACCGGAACGGCATCCAGCAGGAGGGCCGCACGGAGGACATCATGCCGCTCGAGCCGCTCGCCGAAAAGTGGCGGGCCTTCAACTGGAACGTCCTCACGATCGACGGGCATGACTTCCGCCAGATCCTCGCGGCGATCGAGGAGGCCCAGGGGACGAAGGGTCGGCCCACCGTGATCCTCGCCCGCACGGTCAAGGGGAAGGGCGTCTCGTTCATGGAGAACAAGATCAAGTACCACGGGGCCGCGACGACGGACGAAGAGTACAAGGAGGCCCTCGCGGAACTGGTGGTGCCGCCATGACGCTGCCGCAGCCGTGGAAATCGGAGAGCATGCGCGGCTACTTCGGCAAGGCGCTCGTGGAGCTCGGGAAGACGAACCCGGACCTTGTCGTGGTGGGAGCGGACACGACCGAGTCCATCAAGACGGTCGACTTCGGTAAGGCGTTCCCCGACCGGCTGTTCCAGGTCGGCATCGCGGAGCCGAACATGATGAGCATCGCCGCGGGCCTGGCGGCGGCCGGCAAGATCGCCTTCGCCTCCACCTACTCCGTCTTCGGGAGCGCGCACACGTACAACATCATCCGGCAGAACGTGGCGTACACGAGGCTGAACGTGAAGATCTTCTGCTCCCACGCCGGGCTCAGTGTCGGGCCGGACGGGGCGACGCACCAGATCAATGAGGACATCGGACTCATGCGCGGCCTGCCGCGGATGACGGTCCTCGTCCCCGCGGACGGGCCCGAGACGGGCCGATGCGTCGAGGCCGCCGTCGCGGTCCAGGGACCCGTTTACTGCCGCTTCTCTCGGTCGAACGTGCCCACGCTGACGGGCCCCGAGGACCGCTTCCAGATCGGGAAGGCGACCGTGATGCGGGACGGATCGGACGTCACGCTCGTCGGCTGCGGCGTGATGGTGGCCCGCTGCCTTCAGGCGGCCGAGACCCTCGCCCAGGAGAAGATCAGCGCGCGCGTGATCAACCTCTCGACGGTCAAGCCGCTCGACGTGGCCACGATCGACAAGGCGGCGCGGGAGACCGGCGGCATCGTGACCGCGGAGGAGCACACCGTGGTCCACGGCATCGGCGGCGCGGTGGCCTCGGTGGTGGTCCAGAACCATCCCGTGCCCATGGCGTTCGTCGGCGTGCAGGACGTCTTTGGGGAGAGCGGGGAGTCCGAGGAGCTATTCGCGAAGTACGGCCTGACCGCGGCGAAGGTGGCCGAGGCGGCGCGGGCGGTCGTCAAGCGCCGAGCGCGTTGACCGCCCTGCACGCCCAGGGTGGGTTCTGATCCACTGCCAGTCCCCGCTCGGGTTCGTCATGGAGCACTGGCGCAGCGGGCGGAGGGGCGCATGGCGGATGGGGATGCACCATGCGCCGTGTTGCATCGGGTGCTGCTGGCTCTTCATACTCGTCCTCTTCGTCTCCGGCGCGATGAGCCTCGTCTGGATGGGCGGGATCTCGATCGCGAATCTTCGTCGAGAAGATCGGCTGGCGGCCCCCCTTCGCGTCCCGGGCGATCGGGGTCGTCCTCGTCGTCGCCGGCGGTCTGGTGCTCGTCCAGGCCCTCCTCGCCGTGTGACGTCCACCTAAATGGCAAGTACATACCCCGCCCATCGACTACGTCTGTAGGACCCCGGGACCGGGAGAGGGGCTCGGTCGCGGGGGTGGTATCCTTCCATATTTCGAATCCGTATATATTCGAATGAAGTGTATGTCAATACTTCTCTTAGCCGACCGCCGGATTGGTCGTTCCCGAGGTGAAGCCGATGGGGGCCTATGCAAGCGAGAGCGAGCACAAGACGTTGACGAAGACCCTGTTCGGAAAGAACCTGAAGTCCGGCACGGCGTGGTCCATCTTCGCCCTGCGACTGGCACTCGGGTTCATGTTTCTGTACGGGGGCTACGAAAAGATTGAGACTGAGTTGAGCGGGGGCATGGCGACGCAGGGCTTCTTGTCCCACGTGGCCGGACCGTTCGCGGCCGTGTTCACGGGCATGTCGGGCAACCCTGCCGTCGAGTACCTGCTCGTCTACGGCGAGTTGCTGATCGGGATTTCCCTGATCTTCGGGGTCCTCACGCGGGTCGGCGGCCTCAGTGGCGCCCTCCTGTCGAGCCTCCTGTACCTGTCCACGCTTCCGGCGATGACCGCTGGGTTCGCAGGCTCGTACTTCGACTTCCTGCTCTCCAAGAATGCGCTGGTCAGCTCGTACATCATCTACATCTTGGTGTTCGTTGCGTTCATCTTCCTGGTGCCCGGCCGGTTCTTCGGCCTGGACGGGATCCTCCAGAACACCTCGTTCGTCGAGCGCCGGCCGCTCCTGAAGCGGATTGCGACGACCCTCGGCTAGACGACTACAAGGGGCCCTTGTGGCCCCTCCCTTCCCCTTTTCTGATTACCTCCTTCCCCCTTTTTTCTGTCGGCCTTCGAGCGCGAGCCCGGTCAGGCAAGCGGCTCGGGCACGGTCCGGAGCCGACGGACCGGCGAGAAGAACACCCAGAGGAACGACCCGAGGCCCACGACGACCATGAGCAGGATGGCGGTCCGCACTTCGAGGACGCTCGCCAGGACGCCGCCGACGACGCTCCCGATGGGCAGGGTGCCCCAGACGAGGAAGCGCATGGACGCGTTCATCCGACCCTGCAGGCGAAGCGGGACGAGGGCCTGGCGGAGGCTGACCTGGTTGATGTTGTAGATGACGGAGCCGAAGGCGGTGACCGCCGTGACAATCGCGATGAACGGGATGGCCGTGGCGGGGGTCGCGAAGAGCAGCCCCGCGGGCCCCAGGCCGAAGAGGAAGGCGGAGGCCACGATGGTCGGGCCGACGCCGAGACGCTCCGCGATCGCCCCGCCGCTCACGGCCCCCACGATTCCGCCGAGGGCGCCGATGCCCGTCGCGACGCCCAGCGTGGCAGCGTTCATCCCGAGGTACCGCACCGCGTAGAACACGAGGAGGGCGACGAAGATCGCGCCGCTCGCGAAGTTCGAGGTGCCCGTGCACCCGGCGATGGACCAGAGGCGCCGGTCGCGGAAGATCACCGCCAAGCCCTCCTTCACGTCGTGCAGGACGGAGCCGTGGACGAGGGCCTCCTTCGGCGGTTCGACCTTGCGGATCCGCCACAAGGTGCCCGACGAGAAGAAGAACGTGAGCGCGTCGAAGATCATGGCGAAGGGGGCGGAGAGGATTTGGATCACGACCCCGGCGAGGACCGGGCCGCCCACGGCCGCCATCGCGTTGGACGTCTCGAGCTTGCTGTTTCCTTCGACGAGCTGCGAGCGGTCCACGAGGGAGGGCAGGTAGGCCTGGTAGCTGACGTCGAAGAAGACGGTCAAGATGCCGACGAGGAACGCGAAGACGTACAGGGTGGGGATTCCGAGGAGCCGCACGAGGGCCAGCGCCGCGACCGCCGCGACGATCGCCCCGCGCCCGAGGTCCGCCAGCAACAGGATCGGCCGGCGGGGATGACGGTCCACCCAGACGCCGATCAGGAGGCCGAAGAGCAGGAACGGGAGGGTGCCCATCGCGCCCAGGAGGCCCATCTCTCCCGCGGTCGCGTCGAGCGTCAGGACCGCGATGAGCGGCAGCGCCAGCCCCGTGAACTGGTTGCCCACCTGGGAGACGCTCTGGCCGATCCAGAGGAGCATGAAGTCGCGGTGCCGCCAGAGGGACGCGGGGGACGCCAACGAGCCGCGCGGACCGCGGCCACCGCATAAGTAGCTTGCTCCGTCCCTTGTCGGGGCGGCTCTCCTTCAGGGAGGAAACCCTCTTAACCGGGGCCTGCTATCGGCACGCGGCGGGCGATGCGCCATGGTCAAGATCTTCCTCGACACCGCGAACGTCGATGAGATTCGCGAGGCCGCCTCGTGGGGCGTCCTGGACGGCGTCACGACGAACCCGTCCCTCGTGGCGAAGACCGGCCGGAAGTGGTCCGAGGTCGTCCAGGACGTGCTCGCCCTCGTGGACGGACCGATCAGCCTCGAGGTCACCTCGACCCAGGCCGAGGAGATGATCAAGGAGGGCCGCAAGCTCGCGAAGCTCCACAAGAACGTCGTCGTGAAGGTGCAGATGACGACGGAGGGGCTGAAGGCAATCAAGGTCCTCTCGTCGGAAGGCATCCGGGTCAACACGACCCTCATCTTCAGCGCGAATCAGGCCATCCTCGCGGCCAAGGCGGGCGCGAAGTACGTGAGCCCGTTCATCGGGCGCCTCGACGACCAGGGCCAGGAAGGCATGCAGGTCATCCGGGAGATCGTCCAGATCTTCGGGAACTACGACTGGGACTGCGAGGTCCTGGTCGCGTCGATCCGCCACCCACTCCACGTGATCGAGGCCGCCAAGCTCGGCGCGGACGTCGTGACCGTGCCGTTCGACGTCCTGAAGAAGATGACCCAGCACACTCTGACCGACGTCGGGCTGAAGCGCTTCCTCGACGACTGGCAGAAGGTCCCGAAATAGCGACTCAGATCCGCTCAGGCCGGTCCCGCGTCCTGGAATCGCGCACGTTCCCCGTGTTGAGGGTCGAGCTCGGCTCGAGCAAGAGGACAGCGGCTTCCTCCTCGGCGACGGGTCGGTGCTCCACCCCGCGCGGCACGACGACGAGCTCGCCTTCGTGCAGCGGGACGTCACCGTCCCGGGTCTGGATGATCATCCGCCCTCGGACGACCAGGAACAGCTCGTCCTCCTCCTCGTGGTGATGCCACACGAACTCTCCTTTCACCTTCACGAGCTTCACGGACGCGTCGTTCACCTGGGCCACGATCTTCGGATCCCACAGCTCGCGGAACGCCCCGAGCTTCTCGTCGAGGTTCACCTTCACCGGCGCGGTCACGGATCGACCTCGCAGGGGGGAGGACCGTCCTCGGCTTATCGTTGTGGCCGGCACGGGCCGTGCGACGTGCGCAACGCGGTCGTTAGGTTCATCCCGAATCACGGGGATGTCCTGAAGAGGCCTTCCGGCCATGCGAACCCCGATGCTCCCCGGGCCGTCGACGATCACCCTGGACCAGGAGAGCTTCAAGGCTCTCGCCTCGGAGGTCCGCGTGGACATCCTGAAGAAGCTCGACGAGCGCCGACAGACGGTCACGGACCTCAGCGCGCTCCTGGCCCTGAGCAAGCCGACCCTCCTCGAGCATCTCGAGAAGCTCCAGGCCGCGGGGCTCGTGAAGCGCGTCGACGAGGGCCGCAAGTGGATCTACTACGAGCTCTCCCAGAAGGGGAGGAAGCTCCTGCACCCCGAGAAGGTCGCGATCGTGCTTGCCTTGTCGGGCGCGGGAGTCTTGGCGGCGATCGGGGCGTTCCTGTTGCTCGCGGTCGGCTCGGGTGGACTCATCGCCGGCCCCGGGTCCGGCCCGACGAACGCCACGCTCGCTCCCCCCGCCGCCGCCCAGGAGTTCCTCGGCCTTGCGAACCCGGCGATGGCGGGCGGCGCGATCGCCTTGGTCCTCGCAGCCGCTGCCGCGGCCGCCGCCGTCGTGCTGTACTGGCTCGGGAGCCGGCGACGGAAGCGGTTCTTCTCCGAGCTCGCCGGCGCATGAAGGGAGGCCGTGACCCGCGCGTCGCGCGCAATACCGCAAACCGTTATGTCACCCTCCCGCGTTCGCCTCCGTGTGCCGCGGATCCCGCGGGGGAGGGCCGCCTGGGTCATCCCCCTGCTCCTGTTCCTTGCGATTCTCCTCGCGGCCGCCCTGGCGTTCAACCTCGCGAACCTTGACACGGGGGGCGAGCAGGTGCCCGGCCCCGACAACTCGGGGACGACCTCCTCGAACCCCTGGGGCCTCCTCGACCCGCACACCGCCGCCGTCCTGTTCGTCGTGATCCTGGGCGGGTTGGTGTTGGCGTTCATCCTCTCAGTCTTGTTGCGGCAGCGGGGGACTCGGGTCAAGCGGATCGTGCGGCCGACGACCTGGGCGGACGTCCTCGCCACGCTCCTGGCGTTTGGGATGCTCCTGGCGGTCCTTCTCCTCTGGCCTCAGATCGTGACGAAGGTGACTCCTCCCTCGTCCGGGGGGAACGCGACCCAGAACGGGACGTCGAACATCACGATGGTCCAGGCGCCGGGCGGCATCCCGCTCGGCGTTTTCCTGGCGGGAGCCCTCTTCGTCTCGATCGTCGCGATGGCCCTCTTCCTGCGCGTCGGCCTGAATCTCGGACGACCGAAGGACATGGGGGGGCTCAACCAGCGGCGCCTGGGCGCGGCGCAGGCGGTCCAGGCCGCGATTTCCGAGCTTCAGATCGGGGGCGACGTGCGCACGGTGATCCTGGCGTGCTACGAGCGCTTCTGCTACTTCCTCTTCGCGCGGGGCGTCTCCCAACAGGAGCCGCTCACCCCCCACGAGCTGGAGGACCTCGCGGTGTCGCGGCTCTCCGTGTCGCCGGACTCCGCGGAGTCCCTCACCTCCCTGTTCGAGGAGGCGCGGTACAGCGAGCACGCGCTCGGGGAGGCGGACCGCGACCGCGCTGTCCAGAGCCTCGGGCGGATCCGGGCGGACCTGGAGGTGTGACGTGCTCGGCCGCAACGACCTCTACAGCCGCATGGAAGCCCAGATGCGCGGAGTCCAGGACCAGCGCCTCCTGAGGCGCCTCTTCGTCGAGGCAGCGATCATCGTGGGCCTCGTCTTCCTGCTCGGGTACATGCTGTACGCCGCGCAGTTCAGCGGCAGCGTGCGATGGATCCTCGGGTTCGCGGTGATCGCGGCCCTTGCGGCCTTCGTATGGTCCAGCGTGGCCAAGCGGACCTCGGAGCCGAAGCCTCTCGTCAAGCCGGTGCCACGGCCCCGTGCCCGGACGGGCGAACTCACGGTCCTCGCGTCTGCGGTCCGCCGGGCGAACGCCGGGTTGACGTACAGCGAGGTCTCCGTCTCCTCGCGCGCCCGGGAGGCGTTCGCGGAACACGCTCGCCTCTCCCGGGGCATCTCGCCCGAGGCGATGCGGCGGCTCCAGGCGGATCGGGCCGCGCTGCGGCGGACGATCCACGACCCGCTCCTGGAGAACTTCCTCTTCCTGGCGACGACCGACTCGGACGAGCGCTACCGGTGGGTGCAGGAGTGCCGGATGCGCGGCGGGTTCGAGACGGCGCTCGATGAAGTCTTGGACCACATGGAGGCTTGGCGGTGAATCTCGGGAACGTGGCGGAGCGCGGGAAGGCCGTGATGGACGAGCTCGAGACCGTCATCGTCGGGAAACGGGCCGTCCTCGAACGCGTGCTGTGGGGCGTCCTGTCGGACGGGCACGTCCTGATCGAGGACGTCCCCGGGGTCGCCAAGACCCTGATCGCGAAGTCCTTCGCGGCCGCGCTCGGCCTCCAGTTCCGCCGCGTGCAGTTCACGCCGGACCTGCTGCCGGCTGACATCACGGGCACGTACGTCTTCGACCGCAAGAGCGGGGAGTTCGTCATGCGGCGCGGCCCCATCTTCACGAACGTCCTGCTCGCGGACGAGATCAACCGCGCGCCGCCGAAGACCCAGTCCGCGCTCCTCGAGGCGATGCAGGAGCGGCAGGCCACCCTGGAGGGACAGACGTTCCCGCTCGACCCGCCGTTCTTCGTCCTCGCGACCCAGAACCCGATCGAGCACGAGGGCACCTACCCGCTGCCCGAGGCCCAGGTCGACCGGTTCCTCCTGCGGATCGACGTCGGCTACCCGACCGCGGAGCAGGAGGTCGAGATGCTCCGCCGTCGCGAGGCCCGCCAGTCCGACGACATGCCCATCCGGCCAGTCACCACCGGGGACGAGGTGCGTGCCCTCCAGGCGGCCGTCGAGACGGTCCACGTGGACCCCGCGGTCGACGGGTACATCGTCAGCATCGTCGCGGGCACGCGGATGCACACCCAGGTGGAGATCGGCGCGAGCCCCCGCGGCTCCCTGGCCCTCCTCAAGCTGTCCCGGGCCCGCGCGGCCCTCGCGCGGCGCGACTTCATCACGCCGGACGACGTCAAGGCCGTCGCGCCGTATGCCCTCGCCCACCGGATCATCCTGAAGCCCGACCCGTGGATTCGCGGGGTGCGGACCACCGCGGTCCTCCAGGACGTACTGAACCAGGTGCCCGTGCCCAAGGTGCCGTGACATGCGGACCCCGCTGGCCAGCGGCCTGGTCGCGATCGCCCTGGCGGCCCTCCTTGCCGGACTCGCGCTGCGCAGCTGGCCCCTCGTGCTTCTGTCCCTCCCGCCCCTCGTCTTCCTCGCCCTCGGGTCCCTGGACCCGCCGCCGAGGCCCGGCGTGGCGGTCGCGCGCACCGTGTCGCGGGACCGCCTCTCCGTCGGCATGGAGGCGAAGGTGGCCGTCCAGCTGAAGAACGAGGGCGCGGCGATCGCTCTCCTCGAATGCCTCGACACGTTGCCGCCGGAGCTCGCGGTCGTCCGCGGGTCGAACCACACGATCCTCCCGCTCGCCGCGGGGGAGACCGTGGACATCACGTACGTCGTGCGGCCCACCCTGAAAGGCGAATATCCGATCGGGCCGTTGCGGCTCCGGGCCCTCGATGCGCTGGGCCTCGGGGTCGAGGACCTCATCGTCCCCGCGACCACGACCCTCACCGTGGCCCCGGCGATGGAGTCCCTCGGACGGGCGCAGCTCGGGCCCCGCCGCACGCGTCCCTGGTTCGGACACGTGCCGTCGCGGCACATCGGCGCGGGATCCGAGTTCTGGGGCGTCCGGGAGTATGTCTCCGGGGATGATGTCCGTCGGATCAACTGGAAGGTCTCCGCCCGGCTGGGCGACCTCTACTCGAACGAGTACCAGGGCGACCGGTCTGGAGACGTCGTGATCCTCCTGGACGCGCGGGCGGAGAGCGCGGTCGGCACGACCACGGCGAACGCGGTCGAGGTCGGCGTGCGGGCCGCGCTCGGGGTCGCGGAGCACGTCCTCGCCTCGAAGAACCGCGTCGGGCTCATCGTCCAGCGGGACGTGCTCGACTGGGTCCCGCCCGCATTCGGGAAGAAGCAGCTCTACCGCATCCTGGACCACCTGATCCACGTGCGCGCAGGCGGCGAGTGGCCGTTCTCCTTCGTCACTTGGGTCCTGACGCGGTACTTTCCGCGGGACGCGCTCGTTGTGCTCATCACTCCGCTCACGGACCGGTCCGCGCTCGAGGCGGTGATGGTCCTCGCCGCGCGCGGCTACGACGTGTCCGTCCTCTCTCCGTCGCCGTTAGAGATCGAGCGGCACGTCTTCGCCGGGTCGACGCAGCGCGAGACGGCGTACCGGATCCTGCGGATGGAGCGGGACAACCTGATCTCCCAGATGCGGCAGGTGGCACAGGTCGTGGACTGGGACCCGCAGACGCCGCTTGCCTTGCCGCTCCGGAGGATGCGATCGTGGCCTCGTCCCGCCTGACCGCGATCATCCTCTCGGTCCTGCCCGTGCTCGTCGCGCTCGCGCTGTTCGCGTGGGCGCTGGTCGACTTCCTGGACATCCCGTCGACGGCGCTTCGCCAGGACTTCGTGGTCGCCCTCCTGGTCGCGCTCGCGGCGACCCTCCTGGGGATCCGGATCGAGTACGGCCCGCTTCGCCGCTTCGGCCTCGGTCTCCTGGTGGCGGCCTATCTCACGGTGCACATTGTCCTCCTGCCTCTGGACGCGGCGTCCTCGATCGGGTTCCTGACGCTGGCGCTCTTCGCGGTGGAGCTGCGGCTCGTCGCAGACCGCTTCGTCCCGCTCTACGTGGGCTCCCTGGAGGCAGAGGATCGGGAGCGGCTCGGGTCCGCCCTGCAGCGCTCCCTCGTCCGGATCGTGGCGGTCTCCGGGATCGCGTTCCTGGGATCGACCCTCGCGGCGGACCTTGCCCTCGCGGGCACGCTCCCTGTGACCACAATCCCCACGGCCCTCGTTCTGGCGGCCGCCCTCGTGTGCGTCATCCTGCTTCTGGCCCTGTGGCCTCTCCTCGAGCGACGCGAATCGTAGCGAAGGGGGCGCGCCTTCAGGTTCTCGAGTCAGCGGGCGCCGCTCCGGAGCCAGAGGATAGCGACATTCCGGACCGTGGAGACAAAAGCCTAATTCGAAATAGTCGTTCCCTGAACCCTTTTTCTCATTTTTCGACGGACAGCCGGAGGACTCTCTGACATGGTCGACGCGGAGGGTTCCATGAACCTTTACCAGGGGGACGAACGAACGTCGACCGCGTCCCCCACGGCAAGAGCTCGCGTCTTCGCCTACCTCGACGAGCACCCGGAGCTCGCCCGCAAACCTGGCGAGGTCGCAGCCCGTCTCCATGTGACGACGGGGTACGCGAAGCGGCTCCTTCATGATTGGCGCAAGGCTCACCGGCCGAGCCTCGATTCGCTCCTCGGCCCCGTCCTCCTGCAGAACGTGCGCATCGTCGGGGGAACCGACCCAGACACGGTCTCCCCCGGTTCCCTCCCCTCGTCGGGTCGGCTCGCGGCCCTCGGCCCCTGGAAGGACCGCGGAGACCACAAGCTGACCGCCGCGGTCCCACTGCCGCATCTCGAAGGGGCCGCGGAGGTCGTCGTGGGCGGTTCGACCCTCGAGCTGCGGCTCCTCTCCCCGCGGGGCTTCACCCTGTCCGAGGTACACCTCGTCCTCGCCCTCCTCGGCCTCCCCTTCGACCGGGACGCGGAGGCCACCCTGACCTTCGAGGCCTTCCGGGACGGGGCGTCGGCGAGGTTCGAGGGAGTCGAGGCGCGGACCTACCTCGACGCGGAGGGTCTCCTCCTCAAGGCGTACAACCACGAGGACGGACGCGGCACCCTCGCCCGCGTCGAGGTGCGTCCGCCCGCGGTCAAGCTCTCGTGGGACGAGCTCGAGGCCTTCTTCGAGCGGCGGCAGCCCGTCGGACGCGACGCCAAGCTCGAGGCGCTCGCCCTCCAGGTCCGGGAGAACTCCGAGGCCATGCTCATGCTCCGCCGGGAGGTCAAGCGGCACATGAAGGAGCACGGTTCCCCGGACGGTTCCCCGGCTCGCACGGGAGGGAAGGCGGGTGCGGTTCCCCGAAAGGTTCCCGAGGTATCGCCATGACGAACGACTCGCCGGGGAACCCCGACCCCCCGTCAGAGCTTGACGAGCCTCTCGCGCCAGGCGCGTGCCTCGCGTTCGACGAGCGTCTGAAGGTCTCGAACCTCGCCCGGCTGCTTCGCCCCGTCCGCACCGGAGGGCGAGGAGAACAGGTACTTTCCCGCCTCGAACGGATGGAGCCCTTCGACGTAGTCACGCCAGGTCATCAGCGACTTGCGGGCGTCGTCGGAGAACAGGTCCGTGTAGTTAGCGAGCGCGTAGAGACCGCCCCTGAATTGAGCGTCGACCATCCCCTGTGTGAATTTGACCTTGACCGCGTCCGGGCTGAGGAGCAGAAAGGCGTCCGCGGCGGCAATCGCCCTCCCGAGACGGGCCTGGAGGTCCCGCTTTTCTTCGATTCGGTTGAGGTCGCGGGTGGCCTCAGTGAGCGCCTTGGTTTGATTCGACAGGGCCGCCGAGTGACGCAGCTGGAACATCGTGGCCATGGCCAAGGCAATCGTCGCTGCCGCGACGGCCCAGGCCGCATCGCGCAAGGCCAGCGCAAACAGCCACCCGAGGATGAGGATGGCCCCGAGGACGACCATCATGGCGAGGTCGAGGATTGCCAGGACAGTGGCGACTTTCACGGGCTCGGACACGGCTCCCCACGTACAAAAAGGTCGCCGGGGCAACCCCGGGCCCGTGACGCGGCCCCTGGTGACATAATGACAGTTTGCCCTCAACCGTCGAGGTCGCGCCTCGAGGATTCACGGGCCTCTCCAGGGAGGAGCGAGGTGCCGTCGTGACCGGGAAGCCGGGCCGTCCGAGGGAGTGGACGGCCCAGGAGGACGCCCTCCTGAGGGACCTGTACCTCGAGGGCAAGTCGACCGCGTACCTGGCGGACCGCTTCGACACGTCGCGGGACAACATCCGGCAGCGGCTGTCGCGCCTCGGCGTCCGCAGGCCCTCGACCCTCGCCGGCTCGGGCGGCCCGCCTCGCCCCCGGCGGGAGGAGGGCGGCCTGGCGGCCCGCGTCGCGTCCCTCCTCGGCCTCGCCCCAGAGCCGGAGCCCGCGATAGAGCGTCTTGACGACAACCTCGTCCGCCGGTTCGTCGAGGACCCGGCCGCGTTCCTGACCTGGCTCGGCGTCTCCCTCTTCGACTACCAGGCCGACGCCCTGGAGCTCATCCGCGGACACGACCGCACGGCCCTCGTGTGGTCGCGGCAGAGCGGCAAGGACCACCTGACCGCGCTGTACGCGCTCTGGCTCGCCGTCGTCCGTCCCGGCGCGGTCGTCGTGTGCGTCTCACCCTCCCAGCGGCAGAGCGACCTGTGGATGGAACGCCTCCAGGGTTTCGCCCTCTCCCGGCGCGAGCTCCGCGAGTCCGTTGTCGACCTCTCCTCCTCCGAACTCTCCCTGACGAACGCGAGCCGCGTGTACTCCCTGCCGGGCGGCATGTCCGGCGGCGTGACCATCCGCGGCTTCAGCCGCGTCTCCCTCCTCGTCTTCAACGAGGCCGCGTGGGTCGACGAGTCCGTGTACCAGGCCGCGGGCCCGTTCCTGGCGGCGTCGGAGGGCGGCAAGGTCGTCCTCATCTCGACGCCGTTCGGGCAGAGCGGCTTCCTCTGGAGGGCGTGGAACTCGGAGCTGTACGCACGGTCGCACGTCCCCGCGGAACGCTGTCCCCTCATCGCCCCCGCGTTCCTGGAGAAGGAGCGGGCGTCCATGGACTCCCTGTCCTTCGAGTCCGAGTACCACGCCGCGTTCCTGTCCTCGCAGAACGCGTACTTCCCCTCCGAGCTCGTCGCCCGCGCCGTGCAGGCCTACCCCCTGGTCGAGACGCCGCTCGAGGAGCACGCCGCGATGACGAGGTACCTCGGCGCGGACTGGGCGAGGGTCGAGGGCGGCGACCGCACCGTGCTCACGGTCGTCGGCGTCGACGCGTCGGGCCACGGCCGCGTCCTCTGGCTCAAGACCTTCGAGGGGACGTCGTACGTCGACCAGGTCGCCTACGTCGCGTGGCTGCATGGGCTCTGGCGCTTCCGCCGCATCTACTCGGACGCCTCCGCGCACGCGGTCAACGACCTCCTCCGGGCGAAGGGCCTCCCAGTCGAGCCCGTGACCTTCAGCCTACCGTCCAAGGTCGAGCTCTACTCGCGCCTGAAGGCCGCCCTCGAGGCGGACAAGCTCACGCTGCCCCAGCAAGCGAACCTCCTCCGCGAGCTCGCGTCCTTCGAGTACCGCATCTCGGCGAGCGGCAACCTCATGTTGCACGCGGCCGCGGGAGGGCACGACGACTTCCCGGATTCCCTCGCCCTGGCGTCCCGCACCCTGACGCGGGAGCGCGGGAAGCCGGGCCCCGTCGTCTTCCCGAGCACCTGGTCGACGCTCGGCCCCGCATCGCCCCGGCCCCTCCTGGAGCGGCATCGGCCTCCTGAGCGGCCGCTCGTCCTCGGCGTGTGCGAGACGTGTCATCAGCCCATCGTTTCCGGCCAGGAGTACGTTGGTGCGAACGCGAGACGGCACGCCCGGTGTCCCGCCGGGCTTCAGAATCCGGGAGTTTAGCTCGCGCCCGGCGGGGCACGCCCGAAGAAGAAGAAGATGCCGAAGGCGATGAGGAACATTCCGGCCAACCAGCTGAACGCCACGGCCGCGACGGCTGAGGTCGCGGACCAAGCGCCCACGAGGCCCGCGGCCGCGAATAGCAGCGCGAGGGACAATGCGCCGATGTCGAGGAGGAATACGAGGACCCAGCCCTCCCGGTCTCCCAGCCGCGGGTCGGCCGGATGCCGTGCGAGCGACGAGATGGCCAGCTGCGCGACGAAGAAGACGCCAGCCAGGAGCCCTACGGTGACGGTCAGCGTGGCGCTGAGAAAGTCGTTGGCCTGCGGCTCGGTCAGTCCGTAACCGTGCCAAGCGATGAGGACCGTCAGGCCGACGACGAACAGGCCCACGATGACCAGACCCGCCACGGGCCCCGGGTGCCGCTGCCAGATGTGGCTCTTCGGCGGTTCCGACGGTGGTTGCATGGAGGCTCCCCACCCCGTTCCCGGAGATATAGTCCTTTCGAGGGCCTTCCGAAGCATACGCCAGGCTGCCCGACGCCCGGCGAATGAGCGCGTCGTCCCGCATGGAGGGACCGCTGTCCGTCCATGGAGGGGGATGTCAGGTGGAGAAACGCGCAGGAGACCCGCCCTACGCGCCCGGCCTCGAGGACGGCCTCGGGCCCGTCCCGCGACCGGGACGCCCTGGGAGCGGCCCTGGGGTCGCGGCGAGGCCCTCGAGGCGAAACGGGAGGGCCGCTAGCAGCCGCCGTACATGCGGCCGATGACGAGCGAGGCGACGATGAGGGCGACGCCTATGGGGCCCGCGACGACGAGGCCTCCGGGGAGGTTGACGGTTGCCTTGCCGCCGAGCCCGAGTCCGAGTGCGGCCGCGCCCAGCATCCACGTCGCGTTGACGAGGCAGCCCGCTTGCGCCTGGAGGATGGCGAGGACCAGGAAGACCGCTCCGCGACGAGGAGGATACCGCCCGCGATGGCGACCGGACCTCCGGGCATCCGTCACTCGCCCCACGTGACGCCCGACTCCGCGCGTCGCTGTCCCCGGCCCGGGCTTCGGGGGAAGCCCCCGGCGCGGGCCAGCGCCTCCAGGCAGTCGAAGTACTCCCGCGGCGTCAGGCCCCTCCCTTGCCATCGCGCCCGCCCCGTGACATCCTGGATTTCCCGCCAGGCGGTCGCGCGGGCGCGGGCGCTCGCGCAATCGCCGTCCTCGGTCGCCTCCAGGTAAACGCCTCGCACGCCGCCGCGCTCCGTGCGGGTCACGGAGCGGGCCGCATCGCCGCGGCGCACCAAGTAGTCGAGGTGCGCGTAGAATGTCTTCGCAGGCCAGCCCAGGCCCGTCGCGGCTGACGCGACTCGCCGTCGAGGAGGCGGTCGCCCCGTACCGCGCGGAGCTCCGCCTCCTCCGGGAGTCACTCGGGTCCGCGGGCGGCGGGAGGCCTGAGCATGGTCTTGCACGCCTTCGTCTTGACTGTCGATGCGACGAAGACCGACGCCCAGCAGAAGGCGGCCATCGACGCGTTCCTCGTGGCGAACGGCATCACGGACATGAACGTCAAGAACGTGGTCGTCGAGCGACACGCGCGGGTCTCCGAGCGACTGAACTTGGTCGTGACGGCGGCGATTTAGATGGCGACCTCAAGCTCGTCCGGGAGGCGTTCGGGGCGCGGACCAGCGGCCTGGTCTTCGAGCTCTCCGCCCTCGCGGCGTGCCAGCGATGCCGGAAGCCGTTCATCACGACGCTCCTCCTCGGCAGCGGGTTCGGGGCCAAGAACCGCGGCGGTCCCGTGACCGAGGTCGAGGCGGTCGAGGTCGTCTGTGCTCCCTGCCGCGCCGGAGGGCGGGCGTGAGTTCCGAATCAACGGTGCGGGTCGTGTCGGGTCCAGCCCGGCCCGCACCCACCTTCTACTTCGGTAGAAAAACGACGAGAAGGGCCGTGGGAACGCTTCCGCCCCAGACGGGCCCGAGGGCCTGCCAGGAGCCCGAGAGGCCCAGGATGCGCTGGAACCGCTTCTGGCGAGCACCCCCTACGACGGCCGCCATGCGGCGAAGGAGAGACCGACCGTGAGCCCCGAGGACCGCCCGCCGAGACGCGAGCCCCAGTTCCTCATCGAGCTTGTGGTCCAGACGAAGGCCTTCAGACCAGAACAGGAGGACAAGCATGGACGAGACGAACGCGAGCGCCGAGGTCGAAGCTGAGCACATCGTCACGGTCAGCGTCACCCGCTTCGAAATCGAGCGGATGGACGCCCTCGTCGATGCCCCAGAGTTCCACTTCCGGGACCGGGCGAATTTTGTCCGAGCCGCTCTCCTGAGCTTCCTGGCCTACAAGGAGAAGGAGCTCGCGACCATCCGCCATGGGGAGCGCTGGCGATGATTGTCCGCCCCGCGGACGTGCGCCGCCTCCTCCGGCTCCGCCTCGCCGACGGCCAGGTCGCCGAGTCCGCCGTCGTCGCCTTCAGCGCGGCCCTCGAGGAGCTCGCCGCGATGTTCGCCGAGGAATCCGCCCGCTCCCTCCAGTCCCAGAACGAACTCCGCGCCATGCAGCGCCTCGAGCCCGTCCGCCGGCTCACGGACGCGCATGTACACGAAGCCCTCGGGAGGCTCCATGGAAAGTCCTAAGGCGCGGCCCGCCTCTCCCGATGACCGACCCGTCGGCCCTCGTCACGACATCTCTGCGCACAACAGTTTTGTCGCTCGTCGGACCGGCGGGTCTCCTCCCGAAGGTTCTAAGCCTCCGAGGCCCATGCCGTCGTCGTGCGCAGAGATGGGCGAAACCCAAGTGTGGCAGAGCGCCAGCGGCGCGACCGTCTCCATGGTCGTGACGCTCGACGAGCTGCCTCAGCCCATTCTGAGGAACGACGACCGAAATCCGTGGGAGATGCAGCCCGCGGCAAGCGACACCGACAACGGACCCGACGAGCACACGGTCCGCGTGGCCTGGCGCCCGGTCTTCGACAAGTGGGACGCGTACCTCGAGCGGAAGGCTCCCGGCACGCGCCGGGAGTACACGCAGAAGGCGCGGGCGACGTTCGAGTGGGTCGAGGCGTCCCTCGGGAAGTCCGACCTCCGGGAGGTCACCTGGGAAGACCTCGAGGCCTACCGGCGTGCCTGGAACTCAAGGCGACCCTTGAAGCCGAACACGGTCAACGTGTGGGTCTCCGCGATTCAGAGCTTCTTCCGGCACGCGGTCGACCGACTCGAACTCGACCGGCTCGGCGTGCGCGACCTGGGGCGAAAGCTGGAGCGGTACTCCCTAGAGGAGGTCAACCGGGCGAAGGAGAACCGGGCGCCTATCTCCAAGGAGGACCTCCAGCGCGTGCTCGCCGTCGCCGAGGCCGAATCGGACTTCGCCTGGTCCCTCGCCGCGCGGTTCCAATGGACGACCATCGGCCGCCACGAGGACCTGTGGACCGTGACGTGGGGCCAGGTCGAACTCGGACCCCCGCCCAAGGTGACGTACCCGCGGCCGTCAAAGCACGGCTGGAACGCGGAGAAACTCTTGGACGCGGGCCTGGCCCGGCGGCTCAAGGAGTGGAAACGGCTCAAGGACCCGCAGCCCGAGGACCCGGTCTTCCGGGACCCGCTGACATCGAAGAAGGTGTACCTGAACCTCTACAACCGGAGGTTCAAGGAGTACGCCGCGCGGGCCGGGCTGAAGGTCCGTGTGTCCTCGCACACCCTCCGGCGGTCCGCGAACACCCACGGACTCCTCCAAGGCGTACCCGAGCTCTTCCTGCAACGACAGGGCGCCTGGGCGGTCCGCGACGCATGGGACGCGTACTGCCTCCAGCCCATGGAGACGTACCGCGAGGCGGTGAAGTCGCTTGCCCTGGACTGAAATTTGGCACCACGGGAAAGCACGATATCGGTCCCAAAGCCTAATTAGCCCCCTTCAGTTGCCATCGCCCACTGCCCCGGTGGTCTAGCGGTCTATGATCCCGGCCTGTCGAGCCGGGTGCTCGGGTTCGAATCCCGACCGGGGCGTCCTCTCCCGCTGCAAACCCGCTTGAAGGCGAACCGCATCTTTCAATCCGGCCGAGCTTGATTCGGCGGCTTGGCCTCGAACAGCTCAAGGGGATGGAACACCTTTCGGAGACCCAATCCATCCTTAAGCTGGATGGCACAGACCGAGCTTTCGGTGGCGATAATCCCTTGAGTGAATCTCCGTGCCTGGTCGAACAGCTCCTCTCCAATGACCATCGAAAGGTCGTAACCGAGAGGCCCGTGTTTGTACCCAAAGGATCCACCAATCCCGCAGCATGTTACGTCGCTCCCGGTTACTTTGTAGCCCGCGCGCTCCAGCAGTCCTGGGTACGCCTGGGCACCCATGGACCGAGCATGACAGGGGACGTGGTAGAAAAGGGAGGACGCAGGCCGCGTCTTCGCGAGCTGGAGTCCACCTCGTAGAATTTCCTGGAGAATGACCTCATCGATGCCCAGGCTTCGTCCCGCGACGGTCGCCGCCCGAGGACCCGGCACCAACCTCGGATACACCTTCCGCAACAGGTACAGGGCCGTGGGCTCCGTGACCACAATCCGATATCCGCGTTCTGCATAAGGAGCCAGGACACGCAGGTTCTGCTGGGCGGAGCGCCGCGCGGCCTGGACCATGCCGTAGGAGAGGTACGGCATGCCGGCCTCGGTCTGCCCTCTGGGATGGAATAGGTTCCAGCCGAGGGCAGCGAGGATTCGTTCCGTGAGCCGACCGACCTCGGGGCGGTTGAACCGGGCGTAGATATCGGAAAAGTAGACGAGGGTGTCCTCGGGACGGCCGATTGTCCCCTTCAGCCGCAACGGCCGCTCGACGAGGAGCGGGCTCCTTCTCGACTCGAGTCCTACTGCCCTCAATACGCCTGCGCCAACCGGTGCCGTGACCACCCGGTTCCAGAGAGCCGGCACGAGGGAGGCCCATCGGTCGATTGTACCCACAGAGGCGAGAACCTTCTCCGAAAGCCTACCGCCCCTTCGGTTCGCCCCCTGCGCCTTGATCTCCATGATCGTCTCCGCCAAGGGGATCTCGGTGGGACATACGCTCGAGCAGAGGCCACAGGAGATGCACAGATCCGAGAACTCGTTCGCGGAATCGGGACCTTCGGTCATTGCGGTCCAGAGGATGCCCATGGGGCCCGGATAGGTGGGACCCCCGAACACGTGGCCGCCGAGGACGCTGAACGTCGGGCAGGTGTTGAGGCAGGCGCCGCAGCGGATGCATTTCAGCGCCACCTCGAGGCCGGTCCCGCGCGCCCTCATGCGACCGCTGTCCAGCAAGACGATGTGGAGCTCCTGAGGGGAACCATCGTTGAGGACCTGCGGCCCGTGGATGAAGGTCGTGTAGACAGTGAGACGTTGTCCCGTCGCCGAACGCGCAAGGAGCTCGAGGAGGGGCCCTGCCTCTTGCCATGTCTCCACGAGCTTTTCGACGCCTGCCACAACGATGTGCAACCGGGACATTGAGGGGCCGAGCCGTCCGTTTCCCTCGTTCGTGACAAGGACGACGGACCCAGACTCCGCCACGAGGATGTTGGCCCCCGAGATGGCGGCCTCGGCAGCCAGGAACCGGGTCCTGAGGATCTGCCGGGCCGCGCGGGTGATCTGTCCGGGGTCTGGGGGCACATCGACTTCCTCCTTTTCTCGGAAGAGCCGGGCGAAGTCATGCCGAGTCAAATGGACGGCAGGAGCGACAATGTGTGAGGGCTTCTCCCCGGACAACTGAACCGCGCGCTCCCCCAGGTCCGTGTCGATGACCTCGATGCCCTGCCCCTCGAGTTCATGGTTTAGGGCAATCTCCTCGGAGGTCATCGATTTGGACTTGACGACCTTCCTGATGCCGCGAGCGATCAGGAGTCCGGAAATGATTTCCCGGGCCTCCTCGCCGTCGGCGGCGAAATGGACCGCCGCCCCCTGGCGCTCCGACGCGGCGGTGAAATCGCGCAAGAGGCGCGGCAGTTCCCGGATACTGCGGTCCTTCACCTTCGACGCCGCTTCGCGCAGTTCGGCCACGTCTCCGAGTTCCGTGAGGGCCTCGTGCCGCTGCCGTCTCAGGTTCCGGAGCCCGGAACGGATGGCGGAGACCCGGCCGCGATCGCGAAGGCCCCACTCCACGCGCCGTTCAAGCGGTGTTCCGCCCACGCCCCTCCTCCGTGGACACGTACACTTTGACGTAACTCGGACCGTGAACCCCTTTCACAAGGATCATCTCGACATCCGCGGTGCGACTCGGACCAGAGACGAGGGTGACAGTAGTCTTCGGCTGGAATCCCGCCGAGGACGCTTTCAGGAACTCGGTCACGCGAGGGAAAACCCTTGGCGTTGCGCAGAATATGTGGAGGCGATCGGGGAGCGCCGTTGCTCTCCATTCCTCCAAGTTCTTCGAGACAAGGACGACGGAGCCCGATTCCGCCACGAGCTGCTCGCTCACGGTAACGCATGCCTCCGCGGTCTCCAGGGATTCCAAAGTTACCCCTGGAACCTCCAGCAGCTTGCCCTCGAGGGAGAGCCGAAGGTCCTGGGCAAGGTCAAGAGGCAAGCCCACCGCTGCGACGTGCCTGAAGGGCATCAAGTCGCGGATGAGTTCCGCCCGAACCGGCTCCCTGGGCCCGATTGTGTACTCAACCCCCAGGCCGGACGCGCGCTCGAAAAAAAGCGCGAGGCCAGGAGTGTGTACAGGAATCATGTGAGGGCCCTAGTCCAGAACCGCCGGTCCGAGCAGTATCGGCCCTCAACCTATAAGACGATGTGGCGAAGGGGACCACAACCTGTCGAAGGGCTTGCAGGAGGTTTCGACGGTTGATGAGGATGTCGACTGGGGTCCGGCAACCTCGTGACCTCACGCTACCCGATGGACCTGCCCGCGTTCTGCCGAGAAACGCTGAAGGTCGCACAAGAGCAGAAGTAAGGCTGCGTCTGGCGAATACGCCGCGCGCACGGTCCCGGAGTTCCAGCACGTTGCACGGTGGGAACGGGCCGGGCCGCGAAGGCCCGGCATAGTGGGAACGCAACCGAAGCTAGGATCCTACCAGGGGGTCAATCCGACCATCGCGACAGGGTAAAGCGCCCCCCGACCGGGGCGCTCCCAACTGGGTTCGAATATCTTATATCCCGCGCCGCGGAGGCTCCTTCCGTGCCGCGCATCCGCCAATCGCCATCTGCTCGAAGCGCCGGACGTGCGCAGGTGGTACAACGCCTTGGCCCGCACGGCTCGGCATACGGCGGACAACTACCTCCGGACCTTGGGCCGTTTTGTGAATCCGTCGGCGTGACCCCGAGCGAGTACGTCCGCTTGAAGGCCAAGCAGAGGGACGACTTGCTCGACGACGAAGTGTAACGCCTCCTCGACGCGGGGCGCGCCGGGTCCTACGTGGAGACGGTGAAGAAGGCCGTCGTGAGTTGGCTCGATCACAACGGGAAGCATCCATCCCGGAAGATCCGCCAGAGTTCCTTCCGGTCAACGGCTCCGGGGGCCGACACGTGGACCGTGGAGAGGATTCCGCGGACGGCCTCGACGGAGTGGACCGTGAGGTGGACGCATCCCTCGAGCCCGCATTCCTGCTCGATCTCCGGCGTGTGGCGGTGTCCCGTCGGCGCATACATCCGCATCGTCCCCGACCGCTTCGGGTGACGGGACGACGGCGTGGACCGACTCCCCGCGGCGGAGGAGCCGGTCTTGGCGTCCACGACAATTGGCCTGGCGCCGCAGATTCCGGCGCGGGCCAGTGGTGGGAGGGCCAAGATGGACGCGGTCGCTACGCATCCGGCGACCGCCGTTCGCGAGGAGGTGCGCAGGAGCTCGCGCCGGACCTCCGGGAGGCCGTACGCAAAGGTGCGCAACCCTTCCGGGGAAGGATGGTTTTCCCGGTAATAGCGACGGTAGGCTTCCAGGGACCGAAGGCGGAAGTCCGCACTCAGATCTACGAGGATGGGCGCCTTCGACGCGTGCAGGTCCAGGCGTCTGGGAGTCGTCCCGTGGGGCAGGGCGAGGAAGAGCGTCGCAGGGCGCCAGATCGTCGGGCGAGGTGAAAGTCAGGTCCGTCACTTTCCTCAGGTTCGGGTGGGCCTTCCAGACGGGCTTGCCGGCGAAACGATCCGAGGTCGCTTGACCGAGCTCGACTTCAGGGTGGCCGAGGAGCAAACGGAGGAGTTCGCCTCCGGCGTAGCCGGACGCCCCGGCAATGGAGACCCTCATCGGCGGGACACCTCCCCCACGTATTCGAGGATGGCCGAGGGCAGGTCGAAACCCGTGGCCGCGACCGCGGCCTTGAACTCCATCGTGTGATTCACCTCGTGCACGAGGAGGCGGCCCTCTGGGTCCGGCATCAGGTCGACTCCAAGGACGCCCCCGCCGACAGCTGCGGCAGCGCGCAGGCTGAGCTCCTCGATCTCCGCCGTGACTGGCTGGGGTGTGCAAGCCGCGCCTCGGGCGGCGTTGGTGATCCACGAGGCCGATGACCGGCGGATGGCCGAAGTCACGCGATCACCGACGACGTGGCTGCGGATGTCGAAGCTCGGCTTCGCGATGTACTCCTGCGCGTAGAAGATCTGATGCATGTGGTGTCCCAGGGTCGCCTTATGTTCGAGGAGCTGCTCGGCCTGCTCCCGGTCCGAGACCCGCGCAAGGAGCCGGCCCCAGGAACCGACGACGGGCTTGAGGACCGCCGGGTACCCGACCGCCTCGATGGCCTTCAGGGCCGATTCCGGCGTGAAAGCGACGTAGGTCCGGGGCGTCGGCACGCCCGCCGCGGAAAGGGCCACGCTCGTGAGGGCCTTGTCGCCGCAGGTCGCAATCACGCCGGACCCGTTGACGACCGGGAAGCCGTGGTGCTCGAGGAACCGGGCGGCGTAGAGGGACCGGGAATGGGACAAGCACCGGTTCAGGATCACGTCCGCAGCGAGGCCGTTTCCCTGAAGCCCGAGGACGAGATCCCCATCCCGGAGGCGGATGAGGTCGTCCCTGCGCCGGCGCGCCGTCTCGAGGAGTAGCTTCTCGTCCTGGCGGATGGCTGTGTAGAGCAGTGCGATGCGGGCGATCTACTCCCCCAGTCTTCCTTCGTCTCCGGAGCGAGGCCGAGCACGATCGGCTCCAGGGACAGGACCTCAAGATCCGTCCCGCATTCCCCGCAGGTGAAGATTTCTCCTTGCTCCGCTCCCTTCACGGAAACGTCCGCTCCGCACGTCAGGCATGCATTCATGGAACCACTTCCAGAACCTCGAGAACACCGCGATGAACCCGGAGCCCTAGAGCGCGGCCGCTCGAGGGTTCGGCGGTGGTGACGGATGCGGTCGGGCGTTCATGGACCTACCTCGCCCGACAGCACGGCCGCGATCCGGCTGTTCTTCTTCGCGATGACATTGAGATAGTAGGCCTGCTGGCCCAGCGTTCCCTCCGCCTCGTGGATTTGAGCCGCGACGGGCTCGGGCCCCGTCCCTCCATGGGAGACAACAGCCGCGACGGCTCCTTGCGGGCTGAGGAGGGGTAGCGCGCTTTCGTCGAATAGGTGGGAGGTCATGCGCAGTTGGGAGAGTTGGGTAGCCTCGTCGCCGGTGGATGCAAGGTCGAGGATGTGCCCCTTCACGAGATCGTACGCCTCCCGGTACGGAACCTGCCGTTGGACGAGGAACTCCACGAGGAGTGCGGCGCTCTGGGTGGGATCGATCATGGCGGCCCCAGCTTCCGGCGGGAAACTGACATGGGAGACGACCTGGGCCAGGATACCTAAGGATGCCGTGACCGTGTCGATCGCATGGAAGACGGGCGCCTTGTCCGCCTGAAGATCCCGGTTGTAGCCCAGGGGCAACCCCTTGAGCATCGTCAGGAGGCCGACGAGGTCTCCGATCACCGCGCCGGCCTGACCCCGTACGAGCTCGGGAACGTCAGGGTTCCGCTTGTTCGGCAGGAAGCTGCTCCCCGAAAGGTGGTCCGTTCCGAGGGTGGCGATCCCGAACTCGTGGCTCGACCACAGGACGAGGTCTTCGCCGAGCTCGCTCAGGTGCACCGCAAGCAACGCTAGGTCAAACGTCACCTCCACGAGGGCGTCCCGGTCGCACGTCGCGTCGATGGAGTTGGAGAACGCGTGGTCGAACCCCAGGAGGGCGGCCGGCAGGAGAGGATCGAGGGACAGGGAGGTCCCGGCAACCGCCGCCGCGCCGGCGGGGCTCACGTTGACCCGGGCGAATGTATCGTGGAGCCGGTCCGCGTCCCGGGCCAGGCGCCAGAAGTGGGCGAGGAGGGCATGGGCCAGGAGGACGGGCTGCGCCCTCTGGAGGTGGGTGTAAGCGGGAAGGACGATCTCCTGTGCCTTCTTCGCCTGACCGAGGAGCGATTCCTCCAGGGCGACGATCCTAGAGAGAAGGCACTGGATGGCGAGGCGCAGGTAGAGACGTTCGTCGAGGGCCACCTGGTCGTTCCGGGAGCGCCCTGCGTGGACCTTCTCCCCTGCGGCACCGGCCAGCTCGAGGACGCGGGCCTCGATGTTCGTATGGACGTCCTCGAGGGACTCCTGCCAAGGGAATGCTCCCGCCTCGATCTCCGCAGAACAGGTCCGGAGGGCCGCGGCGAGCTTCTTCGCCTCCTGGCGGTTCAGGAGCCCCGCCTTCTGGAGCATGGCCACGTGGGCGAGGCTGCCCGCGATGTCGGCTGCGGCGAGGCGCTGGTCCACAGGGAGAGAGGCAATGAACGCCGCGGTCGCGCCCTGGGCGACGAACGGGAACGCCTTCGGCTCAGGGACCGTGGACAAGGGCCGCAGGGGCGGTCACCTCCTTCTTCTTCATCGTGACGCGTTTCTGGCCCGCCTGCGCCCAGACCTTGGAGGGCAGCCCCCAGAGCTTGACGAATCCCTCTGCCGCGGAAGCGTCGAAGGCATCGCCCGACCCGTACGTCGCGAGGCCGTGGTCGTAGAGGGCATTGGGCGAGTCGCGGCCGACGACAGCTACGGACCCCTTGTACAGCTTCAGGCTCACACGTCCCGTAACGCGCGCTTGCGATTCCGCCACGAACGCCTGGAGGCATTCCCGGAGGGGGGTGTACCATAGGCCGTCGTAAACCAGTTCCGCGTAGCGCGTCTCCACGATGGACTTGAAACGAAGGACGTCCTTGGGCAGGGTGAGGGCTTCGAGGGCGCGGTGGGCCGCGATCAGCACCGTCGCGGCAGGACACTCGTAGACCTCGCGGGACTTGATGCCCACCACCCGGCTCTCCACGTGGTCGATGCGTCCGATCCCGTTGCGACCGCACAAGCGATTCAGGCGCCGTACGATTTCCACAGAGTCTTCGGCCTCCGCAGCCTTGACGGGCACTCCCTGGTCGAAGACGATCTCAAGGAGCTGCGGCTCCGGTGGCGCGAGAATGGGACTCGTGGTCCAGAGGAACGCATCCTCCGACGGTTCCAGGGTGGGGTCCTCGAGCCGACCACCTTCGACGGAGCGGCCCCAGAGATTCGCGTCGACGCTGTAGGCTTTCTGCTTCGTCACACCGGTTGGGATCCCGTGGATTTGCGCGTAGTCGATTTCCTGCTCGCGGGTCATGCCCCAGGTCCGGGCGGGGGCGAGGACCTTCAGCAAAGGATCCAGCGCAGCAATGCCCACCTCGAACCGCACCTGGTCGTTTCCCTTGCCCGTGCACCCGTGGGCGACGGCGCCCGCATCGTGGGCGTGCGCGGCAGCGACTAGGTGCTTGACGATGAGGGGGCGCGCGAGGGCGGTGCTCAGGGGGTACACTCCCTCATAGATGGCGTTCGCTTGAAGGGCCGGGAAGAGATACTCCTCGGTGAGCTCGTCCTTCGCGTCGATGACCTCCGCCGACACGGCCCCAATGGCTTTCGCTTTCTCCGCAAGCGCGGTGAGGTCCTCATCCTGGCCCACGTCCACCGTGACCGCGATCACCTCGACTCCGAATTGCTCCTGGAGCCATGCGATGGCCACGGACGTGTCCAGCCCGCCCGAGTACGCGAGGACGACCTTCTCGACCATCTGCCTCCCTGTGAGAACGGGCCAGACCGAGGACAGGTGATAACCGTTGTGGCCAATTTAGGTCAGAATCCAACTCAACTGTCTAATATGGGACGCACCTTCCGGATGGCGAGGCGAAACAGTGAGCGTCGCACGCCAGGTGAGGGGCTACTTGGATGCCCAACCCGCGATCAAGGAGTGCTTGGCCGACGGCCTCGTCAACCTTTCCGCCCTCGCTCGGAAGATCGCAACGGAGTTGGACGTCGAGCGCATGGATGCCGTCCTCGCGGCGTGTCGGCGGTACCGGGTCCGGCCTCGGTCCGCCGCGAGGGCGCAGGCCCTGCGTCGTCTTTTTCACCGTTCGCGGCTGGAGACGCGAACCCGGGTGGCCACCGTAACCGTCCGATACTCCTACGACAACCTCGTGCGCCTGGAGAAGGTCGTGAACGAGCTGCTCCTTGCGAACCGGATCATCCGACTCATTCCCACCTCCCAGGGCATTGTCCTCATCCTCGAGGACGACACGCTGCCCGTGGTCACGAAGGCGATCAGCCCGGGCAACGTCCTGCGGGTCAGGAAGGGACTCGTGGAGCTGAGCGTCACGAGCCCCGAGAGCATCGAGGAGATTCCCGGCGTCCTGGCATTCCTCATGGCGAGCCTTGCCTCCCACGGGCTCAACGTCCTCCAAGTGATGAGCTGCCACACGGACACCATCCTCGTCCTCGAGGAACGGGACATGATGGAAGCGTTCCTGGTCCTGAAGCATGCGACGTCGTGATAGTGCGTCTCTCTCCGGATGGAACTGAGCTGACCACGAAACGGCTATCCGGATGGCCACGATATACCCGTGGCGATTATATTCGACGAGGAGGCGGACCGACCGAGAACGCCGCGAGGGTCGACTCATCGATGAGGACGGTGCCCGTTACTCCTCTATTCGACCGGGGCGTCGCTCTCCCGTTGTGCACCCGCCCGGACTCGCAGTAGCGCCACAACCCACCGTTGCGTGTTGTTGTCCCCTCACGCCCGCCCTACGGGGCGGGCACTTTCCACGTTCGCTCACCCGGGCGAACAAGTCGAAGGCGGTCAAAGGCATCACGACCCGGGCGTTCGACTCGGAGGGTCGGTCGAGGTTGGGATCCGACAAGAGGGCACGCGACGGATTGCCCTATCACTACTGCGAGGTCGAGAGGGGTACCGTGCTGACGGGCGTATCCCACACGATGCGCCATTGACCGTCGCGGCCGCGGCGCCACATCACGACGTAGTTGCCCTGGTCGTCAGAGGAGCCCATGCCAGGCGGCGCGGAGGGGCCAGCGGAAAAGCTGACGGTGTACCGACCCCGCTCGACGGCGACCGATCCGCTCGCGACCACGTCCTGCGTCTCGAGGCTGAAGTTCCACTTCCCCCAATGCAGGGCTTGCTTCCAGAACTCCCGCACCGCCGCACGTCCCACGAGGGGCTCCGCGTGCGGCGGCATCTGCCAGCAGTCTTCCGTGAACATGTGGGAGAGCCGGTCCGCATCCCCGGCCGCATACCACTTGCAGATGTTCGCATTGTGCTCGTCGATCGTTTTGCGGACGGCGTCGGATTCAGACATGTGCCCCCTCCTGCCCGCGCGAATTGACATCTTGGCTGGCTTACTAATACCTTCTCGCAGAAAGCCTACCGACCGGGGCGTTCGACCCGGATGAATGGGAGGTGTCCGCCTCTCGCCTGCGAGTAGTCAGGGGACCGGGCCATGGGACGGCCGCCCCCCGCTCTTCCAAACACGGGGGTGAGTCATCGAAGTGAGACGTGCACATCCCGCGCCCTTCGCTGAGCTGCGACGGCATGGTTCAAATAGCGCGTCCAGCCTCTCCGCGCCGATGGCGAAGAAGGAAGTCCGGCTGACGCGGGCGGGTCGGCGACGCGCTCGCCGCCGTCACGGCGCGGGACCCGAGCATCGGATCAAGCGGCGCCGACGATAGGCCCGCGGTTCGCCGGGACGGGTTGAAGTTCGGCGCAGCCGGAGCCGCGAGACCGAACCCAGCCGCAGAAGGACACGTAACTCCTAGCGTGATTGTCCGTCCGCTTGCGCCGGTCGGCTACTCGTCGGGCTTCTCTTGCCCATGGCGGAGGCGCGCGTCCCCTTCGAGCAGGTCCCCCTCGATTTGCTCCTTGATGCCCTCGAGGAAGGGCTCGTCCTCCCGCCAGAACCCCTTGCTGATCGCGTCGCTGTGGAGCGCGAGGCCGAAGGCGAGCTCGCGCTGGATTGGCTGCAGATCGGGCGCGACGGAGAGGAGGCGGACCCCGCTCACGGTCACGTGCCCTTGGACCACGGGGCGTCCGCCTTCCTTGATAGAGATCGCGCCGAAGTCCATCGTGCCCACCTCGTAGACGTGCCCGCCGAACTCGAACCGTGTGTGCTCCGTCTCTCCGCGGAAATGGATCGAAACGTAGACGCCGGGTCGTTCGATCTCGAGCATGTCGTGCTCGTCATCATACTTCACTCGGCCGGACTCGCCTGCCGCGGGAGCTGGAACCGAGTACGTGCCGTCTGGGGACCGGCGGACCTCGACGATGCCCTCCGCGGTCCGCACTTTCCCGTGCTGGTCCATGAACCCAATCTTGGCAACGACCGTCACGCGGACGGCTAGCCCCTGGCCGGGTATAGCCCTTGCGGCTTGAAGCCCCCCATTCGCGCGCGTCGGGCCGAACGCGGGTGCTCTCCCGGCGGTTTATGCACAATACATGGGCAACCTTCTTGGTCTCGAACTCGGAGTGTCTGCGGGGATGCCCATGGAGTTCGCCGTCGACCGCCGCCATGACGAGGTCCGAAGGAAGGCCCGAAGGTTCGTCGAGGAGCATGTGGCGCCCCGCGCGGACACGTGGGACCGAGAGGCGGAGTTCCCCCTCGATGCCTGGAAGGCGCTGGCCAAGGCCGGGCTGGCGGGGCTCCCGTTCCCCGCGAAGTTCGGCGGCGGGGGACGCGACGTGCTCAGCTACGCAATCGCCGTCGAGGAGATCTCGAGGGCGTCCGCCGCGCTTGGCGTGACGCTCGCCGTCCACGTGTCCCTCGCGAGCCAGCCGATCTTCTGGTTCGGGAACGACGACCAGAAGCGGCGCTTCCTGCGGCCGCTCGCCCAGGGGAGGCAGCTCGGATCCTTCTGCCTCACCGAGCCGGGCGCGGGCAGCGACGTCGCCGCCATGGAATCGAAGGCCGTCCGGAAGGGAGACGACTTCGTCCTCACGGGCCGGAAGTACTTCATCATGAACGCCCCCGTCGCGAGCACGTTCGTCGTCTTCGCGATGACGGACAAGTCCCTCGCCCACCGCGGCATCTCCGCGTTCCTCGTCCCGCGGAAGTCGGCGGGCGTGCGGATCGGGAAGATCTTCGACAAGATGGGCATCCGGTCCTCCGTCACCTCCGAGGTGATCTTCGACGAGGTGCGCGTGCCACCGGAGAACCTGCTCGGCCGCGTGGGGGATGGTTTCAAGATCGCCATGGAGACCCTGGACTGCGGGCGGATCAGCATCGCGGCGCAGGCCGTCGGGATCGCCCAGGCCTCCCTGGATGCGGCGGTGCAGTACGCCCGTCACCGCGTGCAGTTTGGCAGGCCGATCGCCGACCTCGAAGCGATCCGGTGGATGATCGCGGACATGGCGACGGACCTCGATGCGGCGCGCCTCCTCACGTACCGCGCGGCGTGGCTGACGGACCACCACAAGAAGCACACGATGGAGGCGAGCATGGCGAAGCTCTTCGCCGCCTCCACCGCGGTCGAGGCGACCCGCAAGGCGCTCCAGATCCACGGCGGGTACGGCTACATGCGAGACTTGCCACTCGAACGCTACTACCGGGACGCGAAGATCACGGAGATCTACGAGGGAACGTCGGAGATCCAGCGGCTCGTGATCTCGAACGAACTCCTGTGAGGCGATGAAGATG
The DNA here is from genome assembly GCA_963768855.1 of uncultured Thermoplasmata archaeon. GTDB lineage: Archaea > Thermoplasmatota > Thermoplasmata > RBG-16-68-12 > RBG-16-68-12 > RBG-16-68-12. Next base: position 100,633 of record CAVYJM010000018.1, on the reverse strand, counting down.
ACCCTGAAGACGAAGGAGCGGTACCTGGAAAGCATGCATGACCTCGAGGCGGACGTTTACCTGCTCGGCAAGCGCGTCCCCGACGTGACGAAGAACGGGTTCACCCGGCTCGCCCTGGAGGGAATAGGCGCGATCTACGACCTCAGCCGCGACCCGCGATACCGGGAGACGATGACGCAACGCAACGGCCAGGGCCCCTTCAGCGTCTACTGCTCGATCCACCGGTCCCGCGAGGACCTCGTGAACCGGGTGCGCGTCGCCCGCTTCCTGTGCCAGCGCACCGGCGTCTGCACGGCAAGCCGCTGCTGCGGCTGGGACGCCATGAACGCCCTGTGGCACACCACGTTCGAGATGGACGCCCGAAACGGCACGGGGTACCACCGGCGCCTCCAGCGCTACATTGCGAAGGTGCGCCGCGAGGACCTGACCGTCGCGGGTGCGCTCACGGACCCCAAGGGCGCTCGCTCCCTGAAACCGAAGCACCAGCCCGACCCCGACGTCTACCTGCGGATCGTCGAGGAGCGCAAGGATGGCATCGTCTTGCGCGGTGCGAAGACGATGATCGGAGGCGCGGTCGGCTCGCACGAGATTCTCGTCCAGCCGGGTGCCGCGTTCTCCGAGGCAGAGCGGGACCACGCGGTTGCCGCGGCCGTCCCGCTCGACGCGGACGGTGTCACCCAGGTCGTCAACCGCCAGATGGGGGACGAGCGCAAGCTCGAGGCGGGCTTCGACAAGGGGAACGTGCGATTCGGCTCGTCCGAGTCCCTCGTCGTCTTCAACGACGTCTTCGTGCCGAAGGAGCGCGTGTTCATGGCCGGCGAGACCGAATTCACCGGAGACGTCGTCTCCAAGTTCGTCCTCCTGCACCGGATGACCCTGGGCGGCTGCCTCGCGGGCTGCGGGGACGTGCTCACGGGCGCCGCGGCCCTCCTGGCCGAGTTCAACGGCCTCTCGCGACAGCTAATGGATCGGTTCGTCGAGATGACGTATCTCTCCGAGGCGATGTACGCCCAGGCGCTCGGGGCCGCGTACCAGGGTCAGGTGACCCCGTCCGGCGCGTGGTTCCCGGACCCCCTCCTGGCGAACGTCACGAAGACGAGCGTGACCCGCCTCCCGTTCGAGATCCAGCGGCTCGCCGAGGACGTGGGCGGCGGGATGGTCTCCTGCATGCCCTCGGACCGCGACCTGCGTTCGGATCGCGTCGGCGCGTTCGTGGACAAGTACTACCGCGGACTGCGGGACGTGACCGCGGAGAAGCGGCTGCGGGTCGCCCGCCTCCTGGAGAGCATGGTCTTCGGCCCAGGCAAGCTGTCCACGCTCTGCATGCACGGGGGCGGATCGCCCGCCGCGGCGTCCCTCGGGATTCGGCAACTCGCCGACCTCGAGAGCAAGAAGGAGATGGCGCGCCGCCTGGCCGGCATCGGCGACTAGCGGAGAGGCCCGGGACGCGGTCAACGAAAACCTCGGTCGCCCCCTGGGTGGGCGTCTCGGACAGAGCCCCGTCCCACATCTGGCCGTTCAGCGTGACCATCTCGGGTCCCAGTTCACCTTCGACCTCCCACAGGACTCGGGTCCGTGTCAGGGACGGCGCGGGCAGGTTCGGGAACGGGTCCGTCAAGGGGAGTGTCGGATTCAGCCCCATCGCCAGGACGGAGGGATCGAGGGAGGCGCCCGCGTTCCCCGTCACGCGGAACTGGACGATCTGCCCAGTGGCCCGCGGGTCCGGAGGCGATCCCATCGGGAACGGCGCCTTCGCCGTGTTCGCGAGGAGCACCCGCGCCCCGGCCGGCAAGCCCGCAAAGTTGATCAGGACATCCGCGCGTTCGCCGGGCGCGATCGTCAGGCTCGTCGTGGGCGCGGCCTGGCGGAGGTACCCGCCATCCGATCCGACCTGGTAGAACGGTAGCGTGGGCCCGCTCGCTCCGAGCTGGGCCCGGAAGGTCAGCGTGTAGAACCGGGCGTTCGATCCGTCTAGGATCCGGAAGCGGTACCATCCCTGGTCCACGTTCATGAAGGGCCAGACGAGGCCGTTCACCATGATCGTGTTCCCGAAGAACTCGGGTTGCCAGATTGGGTGGAGGTCCGGGTTGATCCCTTCGATGGGCTGCCACAGGCGTCCGTCCGGGTAGAAGATTCGGTCCTGGATGGCGAGCGGCATCTCATACGGACCGGCGGGCAAGAGCGGGGCCACGGCGTCCTCCGGATCCCGGAGCAGGTAGAAGCCCGCCAGTCCGGACATCACGTTGAGCCGCGTGACGCCGAGACCGTGGTCATGGTACCACAGGGTCGTGGTTTGCTGCTCGTTCGGGTAGTAGTAGATGGCCTCGTTCCGTGCCGCGCCGGGGAGGCTGCTGTAGTCCTTCCCGTGCAGACCCGAATTGGTGAACCATTCCTGCGGGCCGCCATCCGAGTAGGACTGGACCTCCGCGCCGTGCACGTGGGTGACCAGCGGGACGGGGTTCGTCCCGTCGAACCCGGGAACGTCCGCCCAGTGGATGCGGATGGCACCCATGCGCCCGGCGTTAAGCAGATTTCGCTGACCCCGACTCTCCCACCAGCCTGCATCCTCGTCGAGCCACGCCTGGAACGCATCGAAGCGCATCCCGCGGCCGAGGAACTGCTTCACCATGTCCGCCGCCGGGCGCACGCTCGCGGCCTCGAGAATCTGCTTGCGGTAGCGGGCCGCCGTCTTCGGGTCCAGGATCGACTTCGCTTTCGCGAACTTGCTGAACAGGTCCTTCGCGATCACGAGAGACCAGAGGTACGTGTAGTACACGGCCGAGTAGCCGTTCAGATGGCCGAAGTTGCACTGGAAATGCGTGCCGTCGTACCAGGGCACCGGATAGTACCGGCCATTCAGCTCTTTCGCGACCTCGGTCGTGTCGAGACCTTTCGGGTCGCGGCTGTAGTAGGCAAGGGAGAGGGCCGCGAGGAAATCCTGGCGGGAGGTCCAGAGGCCGCGGGCGACCGTGCCGGCGCGCTCCATCCGCTCCACGAGCTCCCTCGGGATCGTCTCGCCCGTCTTGTGGTGCTTCGCGAAGCGCGCGAGGCTCTCGTATTTCCGCGTCCACTCCTCGAGCATCTGGGACGGCGCCTCGACGAAGTCCCACTCGATCCCTTCCATGCTCGTCTTGAGCCACTTCGAGCGACCGGAGAGGATCGCGTGCAGGAGGTGCCCGAACTCGTGGAAGAACGTCTCGACCTCCGTGCGCTCCATGAGGGCGGGCCCGGCGCTCGACCGCGGATCGGGGAAGTTGCACAGGAGAGCGGCCTGCGGGAGCTGGACGCCACGGAGGCCGACGACGAGGCTGAACTCGGCCGCGTGGCTGAACTTCCCGTCGCGCGGATGGAGGTCCAGGTAGAACCGGCCGAGGCGGGTGCGGCCCTGGTAGACGTCGTAGACGTCGACGGACTCATGCCAGACCGGCACCCCGGTCACGCGCTTGTACCGCAGCCCGAACAGGCGCCCCGTGATGTCGAAAACCCCCTCGCGGACCTTCTCGAACTGGAAGTAGGGGCGGACCTCCTGGGAGTCGAAGCGGTACTGCTCGGCCCGAACCCGCTCCGTGTAGTAGTTCGCGTCCCAGGGGTCGAGCCCCGCCGCCGCGGGCACGTCCTTCCGCTTGCGCTCGACGAGCTGCGCGTAGTCCCGATCCGTGCGCGCCCGGCTCGCGCGGGCGACCTTCTCCACGAACTTCGAGGCGGCCTTCGCTGTGCGGATCATCTTGTCCCCGGTCACATACTCCGCATAGTTCGCGTAGCCCAGGAGGGTCGCGAGCTCATGGCGCTTCTCCAGGAGCCGCGCGAGGACCTCGAGGTTCTTCGGAAAGCCACGGTCGTAGAACTCCCGTTGCAGTCGCTGGCGAACGCTCGCCTTCGCGGCGTACTGGAACACGGGAATCGCGTCTGGGTACGCGGTCGTGAGCGTGATCTTGCCGTCCTTCGGTGGGTGGCCGGCGATGAAGTCTTCCGGAAGACCCTTCAGGTCCGACACGTCGTCGAGCTGGATCGAGCGGCGGTCTTCGTTGATGATCCGGTCGAACGCCGAGCCGATCTCGGAGATCTCATCGTTCAGGGCCCGGATCTTCGCCCGGGTGGTCTCGTCCCGGTCCACGCCCGCGCGGCGGAAGTCCCGGCGGATCTTCCGTACCGCGTGCTGCGTCTCCGGGTCGGCCTTGCGGACGTCGAGTCGCATGAAGGCATCGTACAGGGGGCGGTTGAGGCTGATCTCCGTCGAGAGGCTGTCCGCCGCGAGGTACGCCTTGTTCGCCGCATCGCGCACGCCTGCGTCCGTGTGCGCGTTGAACAGGAGCTGGGTCTGCAAGGCCACGAGGGAGATGAGGTTGGAGAGCACGTTGAACGGGGCGAGCGTGTTCGCGACGGTCCGCTTGCCGCCGACCTCGAGGATGCGGCCTAGGAGGTCGCGGGCCTCGCTGAGCTTGCGTTCCGCCGTCTTCGAGACCTGGTCCGGCGTCGTCAGGAAGAGGATCTCGGGCTTCGTGAGCTTCGTCGAGGCGCGTGGGTTCGTGGCCATGGCCAGCCTCCCGCCGTTCGGGCGCGCGCGAACCGGGGCTCGCGGATAAGAAGGTATTCCTCGCGCCCACGGCGGGATTCCGAGCCATCGATGGGAGGTGGATATCTGTGCAATCGAGCACAGGCCGCCGCCCAAGTCGCGGGGCGAATTTCGGCGAGCTTAAATCCTTCGGACGTCTGAGCGCGTCAATGAGCGCTCAGGCACAGGAATCGCTGGCCCCCCCGCAAGCGGCACCCCGGACAGCCGGGAAGACCGCCGCGGCCCCCGCACGCAGAACGATCACGAAGGCGGAAGCGATCCTCCTCGTGAAGGACCTCAAGAAGACGTTCGACCCGGACGTGCGTGCCGTGGACGGGATCTCGTTCTACGTCAAGCGCGGCGAGGTTTTCGGATTCCTCGGCCCGAACGGCGCGGGCAAGAGCACGACGATCAAAATCATCACGACGTTGATCCAGAAGTCCGCGGGGACGGTCAACGTGGACGGCCTCGACCTGGAGGATGAGCCCGCCAAGATCCGGGAGATCATCGGCTACGCCGCCCAGGACGTCGGCGTGGACGACGACCTCACGGGACGAGAGAACCTCCGGCTCCAGGCCCGTTTCTACCACATCCCGAAGGTCGAGAGCTCGTCACGCGTCGAACTGATCATCAAGACGGTCGGGCTCGATGACGCGGCGGACCGGCGCGCCGGCACGTACTCCGGCGGCATGCGCCGCCGCCTCGACCTGGCGATGGCCCTCATCTCCAAGCCGAAGCTCCTCTTCCTCGACGAGCCCACGACCGGCCTGGACCCGCAGAACCGGATCTCGGTCTGGAACTACATCAAGTCACTCAACGAGCAGGGCATGACGATCTTCCTAACGACCCAGTACATGGAGGAGGCGGACCGCCTCTGCGACCGACTGTGCATCATCGACCACGGGAAGATCGTGGCCCAGGGCACGCCCTCGTCCCTGAAAGCAGAGATCGGCGCGGACGTGATCCAGATCGCTCTCAAGTCCGACGGCGCGAAGAAGGTGCAGGATCTGGCCCGGGAGGCCCTGCGGCGGATCCCCGAGGTCCAGGAGGTCCAGAACTACGACGCGGGCGTGACCGTGTACGCGAAGAGCGGCCCTAGCCTCGTCCCCCAGATCGTCCGGATGCTCGACGACGTCGGCGTCCAGATCGCCCAGCTCACCCTCTCGGCGCCCTCCTTGGACGACGTCTTCCTGAAGCACACCGGCCACCAGATGCGCTCGGAGGAAGTCCGGCCGCCGAGCCGGGTCATGTGGGGCGCCCGCAGGAGGTCCTCGCCATGAGCATGTCCTATTACGTCTCCGAGGTCAACGGCGTCTTCGGGCGCTGGATCAAGAAGACCCTTCGCCGCCCGCAGTTCCTGTTCTTCAGCCTCGTCCAGCCCATCGTCTGGTTCGTCCTCTTCACGCAGGCGTTCCAGTCCATCGCGAACATCCGCGAGCCCATCCCGGGGACGTTCCCGGTCCAGTTCATCACGTTCGCGACCCTGACCGGCACGAGCTCCTATATCCAGTTCTTCACGGCCGCCGTCATCATCCAGACAGTCATCTCGTCCGCGATGCAGTCCGGCATGGGCATGGTCACGGACTTGGAGAGCGGGTACATGGACAAGATGCGCGTCGCTCCGATCCACCGATCCGCGATCCTCATGGGGAAGGTCCTGAGCGACGGCGTTCGCATCGTGATCCAGACCGCGGTCATCATGGGGCTGGCGTTTGCCCTCGGCGTCCCGATCGCCACCGGCGCGGCGGGGCTCCTGCTCCTGTTCGCGATTGCGATGAGCTTCGGGATCGCGTGGTCGGGGATCTCGACCTTCATCGGTCTGGCCACGAAGAACTCGGAGACCACTCTCATGATCAGCCTCCTGACGACGTTCCCGCTGCTCTTCCTGTCCACCGCGATGATGCCCAAGGCCCTGTTGCCCGACTGGGTTCAGAAGGTCGCCACCTACAACCCGATGAGCTACATCGCAGACGCCCTCCATGGTCTCATCATTACCGGGTTCGACTGGAACCTGCTGCTGTATGCCGTGCTCACGATTGTCGCCGTTGGCGCGATCAGCCTGACCGCGACGACGTCCATGTTCCGGCGCACGGTCTCCGGCTGAGCCCGCGGAGACGCGGGGCAATCCTCAAGCCCCGCGTTCCGATGGTCCCGACCGCGGGGGCCGGACGCCATCGGCGGGAGACGGGAGGCACGGAGCGCACGGGCGAAGACACCGACCCGTCTCTTCCTCGCTGCCCTGGTGCCCCTCCTCGTCGTGGCTCCGCTGCGGGCCCTGTACTCCCCGGACATCGGCCCGATCGCCGTGGTCCTGCTCGGGCCCGCGTTCGAGGAGAGCCTCAAACTGGCGGGCGCGATCCTCGCCCTGACGATTGCCTCGGTGATCCTCCGGGGTGGCCGCGACCCCGGCCTCGTGCTCCGTTACTGGCTCTTCCTCGTCCCCTGGCTGGTTGGCGGCCTGGACGGGATGGTCGAAGGCGTCGTCGTCTACCCGGACCAGGGCGCGACCGCCTTCGCGTTCCGGGAGATCGCACATGGCGCGTTCGTCGCGCTCTCTGTCGCGGGGGCCCTGGAGATCTGGCAGCGCACCTCGGCCCCGCTGTTCGGAATCGGGTTCGGGTTCGGCGCTGGCTTCGCGGCCCACATCTGGTTCAACGCGCTGGCGCTCCTCGCCGACCTCGGTCACTTGGACTCCGGGTACCAGACGCTCTACCTCGCCCTCGTCTTCGCGCTCGCCCTGTCGGTCCTCGCGCGGGCGGTCCGGAGGGAGCCCGCCTCGGAGGAGACGCGGGCGTTCCTCCCCGCGCCCGGGACCCGGGTCCAACCTTAAATCCGAGACGCGCCTCTGCGCCGCCATGGCCTCTCGACCCCGGCTCTTCTCGGAACCGTTCAGCCACTACTGCGTGGCGGCGGAGCGGATGCTCGCTTTCAAGGGGATCCCGTTCGACCCGGTGTACGTATCCTACCACGACAAGGGCGAGCTGATCGCGGCGACGGGCCAGGATTACGTGCCCACGCTGATGTGGGAGGGGAAGCCCGTGTTCTGGTACGACATCCCGGACTTCCTGGAGAGGACGCGGCCCGAGCCGACCCTCTACCCGTACGGCCAGAAGGGCCTCGCCGCGGTCCTGGAGCACTGGGGCCACCAAGTCCTCGAGGAGCGCGTCTGGCGGTACGCGGTCACGAAGGTGCCGCCCAAGCTGCGGGACGACCACGACCGATGGGTGTTCGAGGAGATGCAGACCCGCGCCCGCGGGCCTTGGCACGTCCTGGAAATGCGGCGGGACGAGTTCCGCGAGGACATGGAGAAGCACCTCGCGATGGTCGACGCGATCCTCGACGGGCGGGACTGGATCCTCGCGAAGCCGAGCCTCGCGGACTTTGGGATCTACGGGGGGCTGTACCCCCTCCTCTTCATCGGGGAGGAGATCCCGAAGGGGCTGCCCCGCCTCGCGAAGTGGGCCGACCGGATCGCCAAGCTCTCGCCGTGAAGCGGCCTAGGCCTTGCGGATCTCCTCGGCGAGGAGCCCGAGCGGGACCTCGCGCTGCTCCCCCGTCTTCAGGTCGCGAAGGCCGACCTTCTCTCCCTTGAGCTCGCGCTCGCCCACGAGGACGGCGTACCGGGCGCGCGTCGCGTTCGCGTAGTCGAGGTTCTTGGACGGCCCGCGACCGACGAGATCGATGTCCGCTCGCAGGCCCGCGGCCCGGAGCGTCGTGAGGATCTCGACGGCCCGCGCACGCATCGCGTCGCCGATGGGCACGATGTACGCGTCGACCCCGGGCGTCGGGCCGAACAGGCCCTCCGCCTCCGCGGACAGGACGAGCCGGTCCACGCCGAGGGCGAAGCCCGTCTGGGCCACGGGCTCGCCGCCGAAGATCTCCGCGAGGACGTACGCGCCGCCCCCGCCGACCTGCTTCTCGGCCCCGAGGTTCGGCGAATCGAGCTCGAACACGAGGCCCGTGTAGTAATCCAGACCGCGGACGACGCCCATGTCGAACTCGTACTCGGTGGGCGGGATGCCGTAGTGCGCGAGCTGGTCCGCGATCTGCCCTAGGTATGCGAAGGCCTCGGCGCCCTTCCCGCCGAGGAGGTCCTTCGCCTCCTGGAGGACAGCCGCGTCGCCGTGGAGTGCGACGAGCCGCTTGAGCGGGTCCGCCAGCTCGGGCGTGCCCAGGCGCTGCAACTCGTCGTCGAGCATCTCGAAGTTCTTCTTGTCGAGGGCGTGGAGGACTCTCGCCTGATCCGCGGGGCCGAAGGGCAGGAAGGCGCGGAGCATGCCGAGGTGCCCGATCCGGGCGCGGATCTGCTTCAGGCCGATCGCCCGCATCGTCCCGATCGCCAGGGCGACGGCTTCCGCGTCGGACGGGAGGGCGGCGCCCCCGATGATCTCCGCGTCGAGCTGCCCGAACTCGCGGTACCGCCCCTTCTGCGGCTCCTCGTAGCGGAAGGCGGGGCCGTAGCAGTAGACCTTGATGGGCTTCGGCAGGCTTCGGAGCTCGCCGACGTAGAACCGCAGGATGGAGGCGGTGAACTCGGGACGGAGGGCGAGGTCGCGGCCGCCCTTGTCCTTGAAGGCGTAGAGTTCGTCGACCACTCCCGGTCCGGACTTCGCGGTGAAGAGCTCGAGGGGCTCGAAGATCGGGGTCTGGATCTCGCGGAATCCAAAGCCCTCGGCGGTCCGCACGAACGCGGACTCGACGAAGCGGCGCTTCGCCATGTCCTCAGGGCCCCAGTCGTTCGTCCCGCGCGGGCGCTCGAACGTCATGATGCGGGCCGAACAAGGCCACGCGCCATAAACGTTTCTGAGACGCCCCGGGGTCAGGGAGGCGCGAGCTGGCGCCGCCACGTGGCGCGCCGCCGCTCGAGCGCGGCGGTCGCCCGGGAGGCAAGGACCTCCAGCTCGCGCAGGGCTTTCTGGCGCGCCTCGGGGCGCCGCGCGGGCCCGATGTACCGCTCCACCTTCCGGACGCCCGATCCGCGGGCTTCGAAGGCCCAGACGTAGAGATACCTCTGGCCGCGGACGGTTTTCTCGACGAACCCACACCCGACCTTCATGGGCGTACCGGGAGCCCCATGGCCGTCAGGGCGCATCAAGTTATCGCAGTACTGCGATAACAACGGACCGGCGGGCCCTGAGGGGGTCCGAATCCGCCCCGCGGGTCGCCTCGCTCAGAGGTACATCCGCGGGTGCCCCTCGGTCCCGAAGACGTCCCGAATCGTCTCCTCTCCGATGCCCCGGAACACGTGCTCGAGGGTGTGCGAGTCCTTGGACGGCACCATCACCAGGGTCGCATGGTGCTTCCGCACGATCTCCTTCAACCGCGCCTCCGCGATCGGCAAGGGGTCCGGGGCGATCCGTTCTTTCGCCACGATCACCACTAGGGTCTTTCCCAGGATGCGAGTGGCCACGGAAAGCCAGTACCCGAGTTCCTCGACACTTCGTGCATGAGAGAGGTCGCAGACGGCCAGGACGGCCCGGGCGCCCCGGAAGTAGTCGGCCAGGAGGCCTTTCGTGCCGAACCGGTTTCCGGCGATGTCCCACAACGTGAACACGATGTGGAACGCCACCCCCTGGGTCTCCAGGTTCACCGTCTCGTGACGTGTCATGACCTTGGCTCCGAGCGAATCGCGGTATCCATCCGGGACGAAGTCGAAGACCGCGGGCCGGACCAGCTCCGTCTTCCGCGCGGACGCGTCCCCGAGGAGGAGGATCTTCCGCTTCACATCGGCGCGGTAGGCGCAGTCCCAGGGTCCCCCGTGCTTGTGGGTGCAGGTCAATCGTACGACGATGTCGGAGGGCGTTGCGGGGGCCGCGTCCGATGAGAGGACGATCCGTCGCATCCCCGCCCGATCCGCTTTGCGGCGGCACAACGGGCAGTCCTCCGTCGCGCGCAGGATCGCGCGGAGGACGGGCTCCGCTTCCGGCCGTCGTTCCAGGAAGAGCTCGGGAGGCGAAAAGAACGAGGCGGCAAACGACGCGAGCTGCGTCTCGTGAGCCACGCACGCCGCCAGCTCGCCGAGGCCTCCCTCCATCCTCTCGGTCCGGGAGAACGGGCGGGCGGCCTTAAGCGTGGCAGCGCGGTTATCGGCCGTGATTCTTTTGCTCGCGGAGAGGACGGGCGGCCCTCATGGAAAGGCTCAACTAGCGCCTGCGGGGTCCGCGGGGCCGTGGACGCTCGCCGGCGAGACTATGCCTTCGTCGTCCTCGCGAGCGTCTTCTGGGGGACGGCCTTCCCCGGGACGAAGCTGATCGTCGGCGAGGTCGACCCGCTCTTCATCACGATGGCGCGGCTCGGGATCGGCGCGCTCCTCGGATTCGCCGTCCTCGCGGCGATGCACCGGCTCCGCTGGTCCTTCCTCCGGGACCCGTGGGTGTGGGCCCTCGGCCTCGTGAACTCCCTCGCGTTCAACCTGCAGAACATCGGCCTCGCCTACACGACCGCGTCGAAGACCGCGCTGCTGGTGAACGTGAACATCGTCTTCATCGCGATCCTGATGGTGCTCGTCTACAAGGAGGCCGTGACCCTGCGTCGGACCACGGGGATCGTCCTCGGGCTCGCGGGAGTGGTCCTCCTCGCGACGAAGCTGAACCCGGCGAGCGTCACAGGCGGCGACTTCCTCGGAGACCTGCTCGTCTTCTCCGCGGGCGTGATGTGGGCGTTCTACGTGATGGGCCTGAAGCGGATGGTGGACCAAGGCGGCGACTACCTCGCCCTCGTCGCGATGATCCTGGCGACGACGACCGTCTTCTCCGCGGTGCCACTCCTCTTCGTCTCGGGTGGCTGGCCCTCGGACGCGCTCTCGTGGGCGGGGATCGCCTACCTCGGCCTCATCCCGACGTTCCTGCCGATGTTCCTGTACACCCTGAGCCTGCGGACGATCTCGCCGACCGTCTCGAGCCTGCTCGTCCTCCTGGAGATCATCGTCGCCACGGTCCTGTCCGTCGCGATGTTCGGGGATGTCCTGGACGCATTCACCCTCGTGGGCGGGGCGCTGATCCTCCTCGGCACCTACATCGTCGCGCAAGGGGAGAAGGAGCTCCCGGAACCCGGTGCGGGTGGACTCGCTCCCGTGCCGCCGGACACGCGCCTTCCCGGCTCGGACGGGATCACTCGACGGTGACGCTCTTCGCCAGGTTGCGGGGCTTGTCGATCGGGCAGTCTCGCAGGCGCGCGACGTGGTAGGCGAACAGCATGAGGGCGACGCTCACGGGCACGGGGGAGAAGATCGACGACATCCGCGGCACCGTGATCAGGTCGTCCGCGAACTTGGGCAGCTCCCGGTCCCCCTCCGTCCCGATCGCGAGGATCCGCGCGCCCCGCGCGTTCACCTCGCCGATGTTGGAGCGCATCTTCTCGTAAGTCGGGTCGTCGACCGCGATCGCGATGACGGGCGTGTCCTTCGTGATCAGGGCGAGGGGGCCATGCTTCAGTTCGCCGGCCGCGTACGCCTCGGCATGGATGTACGAGATCTCCTTGAGCTTCAGCGCGCCTTCCATGGCGACGGGGTAGTTCACGTGGCGGCCGATGTAGAACGCGTCCCGCGCGTCCCGGCCGTAGACCTCGGCGAGGTCCTGGATCATCGGCTCTTTGTTGAGCACCGCGAGGACCGCACGAGGGAGTGAGCGCAGCTCGTCCTTGAGCCGCTCCGCCTCCTCGTATCCGAGAGTCCCGCGGTCAAGCCCCATCCGTAGGGCGATCAGATACAGGACGATGAGCTGCGCGACGAACGTCTTCGTGGCCGCGACCCCGATTTCGACGCCGGCCCGGGTGTAGAGCGTCGCGTCCGCCTCCCGGGAGAGGCTCGAGCCGATCACGTTGCAGATGCACAGGGTCTTGCACCCGCGGCGCCTCGCCTCGCGCGCCGCGCCGAGCGTGTCCGCGGTCTCCCCGCTCTGGGAGATCAGGATGACGAGGGGCCGTTCCGTGGCGCCCTGCGTGTAGCGGTACTCCGACGCGATCTCCGCGCTCGCAGGGACCTGCGCGATTTCCTCGAAGATGTACTTGCCCACGAGGGCCGCGTGGTATGAGGTGCCGCAGGCGACGAGTTTCACGCTCGTCGCGTCCTCGGTGAGCAAGCCGTCGAGTTCGAGGTTCGCGACGCGGCCAAGGAGGGTCTCGTGGATCGCCTTCGGCGTTTCGTGGATCTCCTTGAGCATGAAGTGCTCGAAGCCACCCTTCTCCGCGTCTTCGAGGGTCCAGGTGATGCGCTGTGCGTCGCGGTGGACCGCCCGGCCCTCCAGGTCCTTCAGGAGCGCACCCCCCGGGGTGAGTACGACCATCTCCTTGTCCATCATGTAGACGACCTTGTCCGTGTACCTCAGGAGGGCGGGCACGTCCGAGGCCAGGAAGGTCTCACCCGGGGCGATCCCGATCACGAGCGGGCTCTCGTTCCGCGCGCCCACGACCTTGCCCGGTTCGTCCGCATGGACGACCGCGATCCCATACGAGCCGCGGACCTCGTGAAGCGCCTTGCGGACCGCGTCTTCGAGGTCGCCGTGGTAGAAGGATTCGATGAGGTGCGCGAGGCTCTCCGTGTCCGTCTCCGTCTTGAAGACGTGGCCCTCGGCCTCCAGCTTCTCCCGGAGGGCGATGTAGTTCTCGATGATCCCGTTGTGGGCCAGCGCGAGCTTCCCGTGGCAGTCCGTGTGCGGGTGGGCGTTGACCTTCGAGGGTGCTCCGTGCGTCGCCCACCGCGTGTGGGCCAGACCCGTCGTCCCGGTCATCGGCGTCAGCTGCGCCTCGAGGTTCGCGATGAAGCCCTTGTCCTTCACGATCTGCAGGCCGCTCCCGACGATCGCGACCCCGGCGCTGTCGTAGCCGCGGTACTCGAGGCGCTTCAGGCCGTCCAGGAGGATCGGCAACGCGCTCCGCTGGCCCGCATACCCGATGATGCCGCACATCTAGAGGACCACCGCTCCGGCGGGCACCGTCCCGCGAAGACGCGCCCCCGAGGCGACCCGGGCGCGCTCGTTGATCACGGTCCCGCAGTCCACGCTCACGCCGTTCCCGAGTTCGGAATCCTCCCCGATGAGCGCGCCGATCTGGCGCACGGCATGGTAGTCCCCTTCGATCGGGACATCCGCGGGGCCCGAAGCGGCGAGGAGCCCGGCCCGCGACGTGACACCGGATCCGAGGACGCTGTCCTGGACGACGCTCGAGGGACCGAGGTTCACGTCATCCATCAGGATCGAGTTGGCGATCGTGGTGAGCGGGCCGACGCGAACGTTCTTCCCCAGGCTCGTGGACGGCAGCAGGACGGCGTTCGCGCCAATCTCGCAGCCCGGGCCCAGGGAAAGCGGGCCCTGCAGGAACGCGCCCGCGCGGATCGTGCAGCCCTCGCCGACCGTCACGCGACCGTGGATCACCACGCCCCGTTCGATCGTGCCCGCGCGGATGTCGTGCACCGACAGGAGGGCCGTCGCGTTCAGCCGGAGGAGGTCCCACGGGTACCGGGCGTCGACCCACGTGCCCTTCGACTCGACTGCGGTGATCGCGGTCGTCTTGGCCCACTCCGAGAGGACGCTGGGCAGGTCATGCCGACCCTCCTCGGCCTGCCGGTCGATCAGGTCGAACACGGAGGGCTCGAGGATGTAGGCCCCCGTGCTGATGAGGTTCGACGTGACCTCCCGGGGCCGTTCCATGATCGCGACCACGTTCTTCCCGCGGAGGGTCACGACCCCGTACTCCTGAGGGCGCTCGCTCTCCTTGATCGCGACCGCGGGGCCGTCCGCGTGGCCGAGGAGGTCGCCCACGAACTGCTTGTCGATGAGGCTCGAGCCGTTGAGCACGAGGAAGCGGCCGTCCAGGTTGGGTTTCGCCTGGCGCACCGTGTGCGCGGTCCCGAGCTGCTTCGGTTCCTGGATGTACGTGATCCGCGCGTCGAACGCCTTGCCGTCCCCGAAGTAGGACTGGATCCGCTCCCGGCGGTAGCCGATCACCATCAGGATGTCCCGGACCCCACTCTCGACGAGCGCGCGGACGACGTACTCGATGATGGGTCGGTTGCCGACGGGGATCATGACCTTGGGCACGCTGGCGGTGAAGGGACCCATCCGGGCTCCCTCCCCTGCGGCGAGGATGACGGCCTTCATTCGGATCTCACCTGGGTGGCGGTCGGGCCGGCGGCCCATCCGCGACAGGACCCGTATATCCCTTCTGAGGCCCATATCCCTTCCGATAACAGCCCGCCCCCGTACGCAGACGGGGAGGGTCTCGCGGTCCGCATGTCCCGAGAGAAGGGCGCTCCTATATTAAAGAATATGTTACAACATTATCCAGACCGTTACGAAAAGTGTTATAATGGTCAAGCGCCTCAGGGAGTCCATGGTCCGTCGATGGCTCGTCGAGGAGACCCCGGAAGGTCCCGTGGCCCGAGAGGCCGAGATGATCGACAAGCCTTCGCGGATCGGCGCCGTCTCGTCGCCCCTGGCCTGGCGAATCCTGCAGGAGCTCGCGAAAACGCCGGACTATCCGAACGCCCTCGCGGATCGCCTGAAAGTCCACGAGCAGAAGGTCTACTACCACGTTCGACGCCTCGAAGCCGCGGGATTCCTCAAGGTCGTCCGGGAGGAGGCGAAGCGCGGCGCTTCGGCACGCGTCCTGGCGCCGACCGCGGACGCCTTCGTGGTCCTCCTGAAGTCACGGGCCGCGCCGGTCCCTTTCCCGGCGCTCCCCCGGTCCGGAATCGTCTCGGAGTTCCTAGGGGAGTTCTCCCGCGGCGGGACCTTCGACGGCAGCATCGTGGTGGGCTCGCCCTACCCGCACGGACCCTTCATCACGACGGCGAGGGACTCCCCCTATGCGGTCCAGCTCGGCTTCTTCCTCGGCCACCTGTTCACGGCGCCCAAGGGTCTCGTCACGCGCCTGGACACCGAGGTGAAGGCCGCGGGTGCAGGGCGGGAGAACCTGATCCTCGTCGGCGGGCCCGTCGCGAACATCATCATGATGGACCTCAACCCGCATCTCGCGGTGAACTTCGACTGGAAGCAGGTCTGGCACGTCGAGTCCTCCCGGACGCATCACACGTACGCGGAGGAGGACGTCGGCCTCATCGCGAAGGTGCCGAACCCGTGGAACAAGTCGAAGACGGTCGTCGTCCTCAGCGGGCTGCACTATCAGGGAACCCTCTCGAGCATCCTCGGGCTCACCCAGTTCGCGGACGATGTCCTCGAAGGCTATGAGCCCGGACGGGAGTTCTACCGCGTCGTCTCGGGCGAGGACCGCGACGGGGACGGCCGGATCGATAGGGTATCCATCCGAGAATGATCAGCCGAGCGCCAGGCTCTCGTACGGGATCTTCTCCTCGAGCCGGCTGTTCGCGGCCTCAATCGCCTGGGCCGCCTCCGCAGCCCGGTCCTCCGGGAGGAGGAGGACGACCCGCATCCCGCGTTCCGCTGCCTCGACGACCGCGGGCAGCACGCCGAACTCGATCCGGGCCCGGAGTCCGAGGGCTCGCGCTGCCGTGAGCCCGGGGACGTCCATCGTCGCGACGAGGGCGCCGCGGGCCCGTTGCCGCACGCGACGGACCGCCGCGGGGGGCGCCTTCCCCAGTCCGGACGGCGTCGGACCGACCCGGACCATCGTGACCCGACCGGGATGCAGAGTCACGATGCCTTCCAGGGTGCGCACCGCCACGCCGTCCCCCTTGGTAGCCTCCTCCGCAGCGGTGCCCGTCGACGACGACGGCCGGTTGGGATAGGCAACGAGGTATCCTCCCTCCATGAACAGCCCGACGCGGTCGCCCCGGTGCAGGCTCGCGCCCGCGAGCGCGGCCGTCGTCTCGACGAAGGCGATGTTCCGACCCGCCCGCTCCACGAACGATCGAAGCTCCCGGACGCGGTTCTGGAGGAATTCGATTCCCCGTTTCGTCGGCCGGTACTCGCCGCCCGTGACGACGAGGAGGCCATCCGCTTCGAGCCGATGGGCATAGTCGGAGGCCCCCTGCACGGTCATGCCGAGCCGCTCGGCGATCGTCCGCAGTCGCGTGTGGCGGTTCGCACTCACTTCATGCAGGAAGAGCATCTGCGTGCTCTCGCGCAAGTCGCGGAGGACGTTCATGGACACCTCAGCTCCGGTCTGGGAGGGTGATGCGCACCAACGTACTTAAGTAGTCAAGTCCATCGTAATCACATCAAGTGCAGTTGACGAGGCGAATCAAGTGCGTTTGCTCGGAGTCCTGGCGGCGGCCCTCACGGTCCTTCTCCTGGCGTCGTCCACCGCCGGGACCGCGCTCCTCGCGGCCTCGGGCACCCCGATCACAGTCCGGTTCCTCTTCGATCTGGGCGACGGGACGTTCGCCTGGGCAAACGAGACGATGGCCGATCCGGCGGCCCCCAACGCGACGTGGGAGGCGGCCCTCGCGGGCGCGGCCCGCGCCGGCCTGACGCTTCAGTCCTCGTGGTACACGTGCTGCGGGATCTTCATCTCCGACATGGGGAACCGGTCGCCTCCCTCCGGAGCGGTCGGCCTGTACGTGTGGAACGAGACGAGCTCCCGGTGGGATTCGGCCGCCGTCGGCATCTCGAGCCTTGTCCTCCGCGACGGCGACGCGGTCGCCCTCTCCGATAACGGGTTCGATCCTGTGACGTTTGCGACCCTCTACCCCGTTCCCACGCCGCTGAACCCATATCCGGCCCAGGAGTTCCGCGCCGATATCGCGAACACGGGGGCCTCGGCGAGCGCCGCGCCCGGCTCCATCCGAGTCCGGTGGGATCAGGACCTCCATCTCCAAGAGATCGCCTCGAGCCCCGCGGTCGCGTACGGGCGGGTGTACGTCCTGACCCTGGACGGCTTCTTCGCCCTCGACGAGTCGAACGGCACGGTCGTCTGGTCCAACCCGGAGATTCATGGCCTCTCGACCCCCGCCGTGTTCAATGGCACCCTCCTTGTCGGCGGATCCGATGGCCGCGTTCACGCGATCGACGCTGGGCGCGGGACGGAGCGATGGAACGTCACCCTGCTCACCGCACCCCGGTTCAGCGGCGTGACCTCGTCCCCGAAGCTGCTGTTCGACACGGCCTACGTCGGGACGTTCAACGAGACGGGCGGGACCGGGGAGGTCGTCGCCCTCTGGGCGACGAACGGGACGATCCGGTGGCGGCACGCCGCTCCGGCCTCGATCAGCTTCTCCTCCCCCGCGATCGTCGACGGGACGCTCTACGTCGGCGTCATCGGGCTGTACAACACGACGACCCAGGTCACGTACGATCCGCCCTACGGGGTCCTCGCCCTGGATGCCGCCACCGGGGCGCAGGCCTGGTTCCACGCGACGCCCGCGTCCGTGGCGGCCTCCCCGCTGGTCCACGGCCCCGAGGTGATCGTGCCCGCGAAGGACGGGATCGTGTATGCGCTGAACGCGACGACGGGCGGTGTCACGTGGCAGGCGGACGTCGCCGCGGGCGTCTCCTCCCCCGCGCTCGTCGGGTCGACCGTCGTGGTCGCCGGCGGCTCGTTCGGCACGGGTGGACGCGTCTCCGCACTCGACGTCGGGACCGGTGCGGTCCTCTGGACGTTCACGCCGAACGGGCCGGTCCAGTCCTCCGTGACCGCCGCAGACGGGAAGGTCTTCTTCGCCACGAATGTGGCCAATGGCACAATCTATGCGCTGAACGCGAGCTCGGGCGGGGAACGCTGGTCCTACATGCCCTCCCCGTTGCAGTACATCCTCGGCTCGCCGGTCGTGGCGGACGGGGCCGTGTTCGCCCTCAGCGATAACGGGCACGTGTACTGCTTCGAAACGATGCCCGTGGATTCGAATCCTCCCGCCCCCGTGCCGTGGCTCCCGATCACCCTGGTGTCCGTCGGCGCGGTCGGGGGCGTCCTCGTCGTGATCGTCTGGTTCGACCGGAGGCGACGCCGTGGCCCGTAGGCTCTCGGAGCGCACCCAGGCGGTCCTCTTCCTCGTGATCTTGGTGGTCGGGATCGCAGGCCTGTACGGCTGGGTGCAGGCGACCCAGCCGCCGCCGGTCCCGCCGGGCACGGTCCGGGATGTGAGCCTCCTGATTGACGGCGGCACCTGGACGACCGAGTACGGTCCTGTGACGACGACGAGCAACACGCCCTTCCTCCTGCTGCTCGAAGCATCCCAGCGCCTCGGGTTTCGTGTGATGTGGCAGAACTACACGACCCCCCCGGGGGTGTTCGTCCTCTCGATCAACGGTACGGCGAACCCGTCCGCGGGCGCGGGGTGGCAGTACTGGGTCGGCACGACCTACGGGAACGTCGCGGCGAACCTCGTCCCGCTTTCCGACGGGGACCACGTCGCGTGGCGCTGCACGACGGACCAGGGGGGCGCGTAGGATGAACGCCCGCTGGCACGCTGCGATCGAACGGGGTCTCGGCGATCGCAAGACGCGGACGTTCGGGGTCCTGCTCATCGTGATGGGGGTCCTCGGGAAGGTCGTGTTCCTCCGATACGCGGCGAACTTCGAGACCGTCTTCGCGGTGAGCATCATCGCGGGTTCCGTTCTCGGGCGATGGTGGACCGTGATCGTCCCCATGGTCACGATGGCGATCGTGGAGCCCCTGCTGTGGAGCGGTCCGTACTCGATCTACGCGACGAACATCATCCTGGGCATGTCCTTCTTCATGTTCACGGGATTCCTCTTCGTAGGGCTCATCGGTCGCCGGCTCAAGCCGCACGTCCTGTACCGGGTGAGGTCGATCGCCCTCGTCACGACGATCAGCATCCCGATCACGATCGCGTACGACCTCTGGACGGATGTCGGCGAGTACTACTTCATCGCGAAGCCCATGGGACTCACGTTCCTGCAGGTCCTCGAGGCGCAGCCCATCTTCACCCTCTACCACCTGCTGAGCTCCCTGATCTTCGTGCCCCTCTTCGGCATGGGGATCCTATACCTGCACACGGTCGCGTGGCCGTCGACCGCGGAACAGCCCGCGAAGTCGCCCACGGGTCCGAGCAAGCCGGCCGAGGAACGCTGATCAGAGGAGTTCCTCGATCTGCTCGCGCATCCGGCGGATGTCCTCCCGCCGGCGCTCGAGCTCCTCTTCCTGCGCACGGATTGCGCGCTCCCGCGACTCGAGGCTCCCCTTGAGGCCCTGGAGGTCCCGCTCCAGCGCGGTCAGCCGGCCCTGCTCCTTCTCCAGGGAGCGGTCCTTGTTCTTCAGGTCCGAGGCCATCGAGTGCACCTTGTGCGTCTCTTCCTCGAGCGTCTCGCGCTCCTTCTCGAGCATCTTCGCGACGAGCAGCTCGATCGCTTCCTCCTTCCGGGCGACCCGCGAGCCCTCCGCCTCGAGGTTCTTCCACAGGGACTTCAGCTCGGCCCGCTCCTTCGCGGTGGCCGCCTCGGCCTGCTTCAGCCGGGCGTCGCGCGCCTCGAGCGCCTTGGCGCGGGCGTCGTGCTCCGCCTTGGCGGTGTCCAGCCGGTGCTGGCGCTGGTCAAGGTCCTCGCGGGCGCGGGCCACCTCCTCAAGGGAGGCGCGCTGTTCTTCCAATAGGGTCTGCTCGCCTTCCATCCGCTCCTCGAGCTCTCCGCGTTTCGCTTCCGCGTTCTTCTCCGCGTACTTCAGGAGCGTCATGGCCTTGGACTTCATGTCCGCGGCCTCGTCCTCGCGCGACCGGACGGCGGCGGCCGCGGCCTCGACGGTCTTCTCCCGCTTGGCCATCTCGAGGCGCGCGCGACCGAGCGCCCGGGTCTCCTCCGCGGCTCGACGGGTATCGGCCAGGAGGCGCACCCGTTCCTCCTTGACCTCCGCGAGAGCCTTCTCGAGATCGGAGGCCTTCTTCGCGAGCGCCTGGCCTTGGCGGTCCGCGTCCTCCTCGCGCTTCTCTAGGGTGGCGGCGAGCACCTGGAGGCCTGAATCGCGCTTTGCTAGCTCGGCCCGCTGGTCCTCGACACCGGCGGAGGCTTTCGCTAGGTCGGAGAGCTTCTCCTTCAGGTCCTCCTCGCGGCCGGCCAGCTCGCTTCCTGCGGTCGCCTGGCGCTCCTCGAGCGCGGAGAGCTCCGCCTCCTTCGCCTTCAGGGTTTCGAGCCGCTGCTCGAGGTGTTTGGATTCGGAACGGATCTTCTTGTCGAGGACGGTCAGCGACGAGCGCATCCGCGCGAGGTCCTTCTGCGCGGCCGCGATCTCCTTCGCCTCCTGGCCCTGCTGGTGCAGCGTGGTCTCCAGCTCCTTCGCGCGAGCCGTCAGGCTCGTCGCGTCCTCCTCGAGCTTCTGCTCGCGTCGCGTGAGCTCTTTACCCCGCTGGCCGAGGCGGCCGTCGAGATCTCCGAGGACCGTCTCCTTCTGCGACAGCGACTTCTGGGTGACGTCGAGGGCGGCCTCCCGGCGGTCCAGGTCGGCCTCGAGCCGCCGCAGCTCCTCCTCCTTTCCCCGGAGGGAGGTCTCCCGCAGGCCGAGGTCCTTCTCCTTCTTCTCCGTGATCGCGATGAGCCGCCGCGCCTGCTGGAGCTCGGCGCGGGTCTCGCCCTCCCGCCGGCGCAGGTCCGCGTCGGCGGTCGACTGGGCTTCCGCGAGCTCCTTCGTCTCCGCCTCGAGGGCCTTCTCGCGCTTCGTGAGGTCTGCGTCCGCGGCCTCGGCGGCCTTCTCCCGCTCCGCGAGCGTGGCCTCCGTCGCGGTGATCTCCCGTAGCCGGGCTTCCGCGCCCTGCATCTTCGAGGTCAGGTCCGCGCGCGCGGCATCGAGGGACTTGCGCTCGGACTCGAGTGCCCTGCGGGACTTCTCGAGCTCCGCGAGGCCGTCCTTGAGCTCGGCGCGGCCCTTGGCGAGCCCCGCTTCCCGGTGATCCACTTCGGCTTCCCGGGAGGCGAGTGTGTCCTCCCGCGTCTCCAGATCCTCGACACGTGATTCGAACTTGGCCAGCGTGGCCTTGTGGCCCTCCACGGCGGACCGGAACTCCTTCTCGCGGAGGTCGAGGTCCTTGCCGCGGCCCTCGAGCTGTTGGCGCCGCTGCTCGAGCTCGGCGGTCTCGTGGTCGAGAGCCGCCCGGCGAGCCTTGAGTTCCTTCTCGACGGCCATCTGCGCCCCGGCGACCTCTTTCTGCTCATCCTCCCGCCGCGCGAGGAGCGACTCCCGCCGCTGCACGAGGCGCTCGGCCTTGCGGACCTCCTCGAGGGCCGCCTTCGCCTGGGCCCGTGCGGCCTCGAGCCCCTTCGCCTCCTCCGCGAGCTCCTGCTCGCGCTTGAGGAGCCCGGCCTCGCGTTCGTCGATCTGGGAGCTGGTGAGCTTGATCCCCTTCTGCATCCGCTCGAGCTCGGAGCGCCTCGCGGCGAGGTCCTCGCGGACCTTGTCGAGCGCCGACTTCTCGCTCTCGAGCTTGCCGAGGGCCTTCTCGAGCCGGTCCTCGCGGGCCTGGAGGTCCGTCTCGAGGGCGGCCGAAACGGTCTCCCGCTTCGCGACCGCATCCTCGCGGGCCTTCAGTGCCACCTGGGTCGTGGCAGCCTCGTCCGCTGCGGCGTCCAGCGCGGACCCGCGGCGGTCTAGGTCCGCGGCCCGCGCCTCAAGCTCCTCTCGGAGCTCCGTCATCTCGCGGGCCTCCTTCTTGAGGGATTCGGACTGGGACTCGAGGTCCCGCTTCAGGTTCGCGAGCGCATCCTGCCGTTCTTGGAGTTCCTGGTCGCGCCGTGCGATTCGAGCGTCGAACGACTTCGTCTTGTCGTCGACGCGCTTCTCGATGCGGACGACCTCGCGCTCGCGGTCGCGCAGGCCCCGGAGCCCCGTCTGGGATTCGGACTCGGCCTTCGCGAGCACTGCCTCGCGCCGTTCGAGTTCCTCCTCGCGTCGCTGTGTGATCTTGAGGCGGGACTCGAGGTCCGCGCGGCCCTGCACCATCTGCTTCTCGCGCTCCGCGAGCTCGGCGCGGGTTCGCTCTAGGGATGCCTCCCGAGCCGTGAGATCGCCGGCCTTCGCGGTCCCGCTGCGCGCGTCCTTGAGCTCCCGTTCCAGGACCTCGGCCTGACCCCGGGCCCCGTCAAGGTCCGCCTTCGCGCGGGTGAGTTCCGTGGTGAGTTCGAGTTCGCGGCGCTGGAGCCCGTCCTTCGCCGCCTTGACCGCGCCCTGGAGCGATTCGAGCTCCTTGTCGCGCTTCGCGAGGTCCCGGTCCCGGGCCGTCATCGCCTTCCGCAGGTCGTCGAGCTCCGCGGCCCAGGCGACCTCCTTGGCCTTCTGGTCCGACGCGACTTTGTCCGCCGCATCCTTGCCCTTCTTCTCCGCCTTCTCGACCGCGCGCTCCCGGTCCTTGACTGCCCGGAGTTGCTTCTCTGCCTCGAGCGATTTCTCCGCCGCCGCCCGGGCCGTCCTCTGGGCGTCCTCCTCGCGGACCTTCAGCTCCTTGAGCTGCGCGGCGACCTCCGCCTCGCGGTCCGAGAGATCCTGCGTCTTCGCGTCGAGGCTGGACCACTGCGCCTTGAGGTCCGCCTCCTTCGCGGTGAGCTCCCCCGCTTTCCCGGCCCGGCGCCGGAGGTCGTCGATCTCGCCCTGGAGGCGGGATGCCTTCTCCTTCTCCTGCTCCACCGCGTTGTGCGTCTTCGTGACCTGTTCGGTGAGCTGGATTTCCCGTTCCTGGGCTGAACGACGGAGGTCCTCCTCGTCCGCCTTCACGTTCTCGAGCTCCTTGCGGAGCTTCGCGAGGTCCTTGTCGCGGAGCTTGATCTCCTGCTCGAGGTCCGCCGCTCGCTTCTCCGCGGCGCCTTGCAGGCTCTTCCGGGCCTCGACGAGCTCGGCCTCGCGGGCCTCGACCTGGGCCCTCGCACCGGCGACTTCCTTCTCGGCCGCCTTCACGACGCGCGCGATCGCGTCGAGCTGCTCCTGCTTCGCCCACACGGTCGACTCCCGCGCCTTCAGGTCCTTGTTGCGCGAGTCGAGCGTCGCCACGGCTCGCTCCAGGTCCGCCTCACGCTTCTTCAGCGCATCCTCCCGCGTCTTCAGGGATCCCTCGCGCGTCTCGAGCGACGTGCGGCGGGCGTCGAGCTGCTTGACTGCGACCGAAGTGTCCTGCGCCGCTTCCTTCGAGCGGTGGAGGGTCTCGAGCTCGACGTGGGCCTCCGCGAGCTGCTCGCGCAGCTCCTCCATCGACTTGGAGGCCTTCTTCGCGTCCTCGGCGAGCTCGCTGTTCTCCTCTTCGAGGTCCTTCAACTTGTCCTGCGCGGTCGTCAGCGCGTTCTCCTGCTTGACGATCTGCGCGGTCTTCGCCTCGGAGAGCTTCCGGAGCTCGTCGAGATCACGGAGCAGCTCGCCCTCACGCGCCTTCGCGTTCGCCTCGAGTTCCGCGAGCTGCGCGTCAAACCGGACGACGGTCGGTGCCTCCGGCTCCTCGGCCTCACCCTCCCCGCTCTCGAGGGTTTTGCGGGCTTTCTCACGGAGGCCGGGCATCCTCACAGCTCCAACGTGTCCATGACCTTCTCGTAGGTTGCGAACCGGTCCGACTTCGCGAACCGGCGGATCTTCTCATCGGGCAGTTCCCCGAGGAGCTCATCCAGGTCTTTCATCACGCTCTTGATCGTATCGCGGAACTCCTGGAGGGACTTCTGCTCGTTCGCGAGCTCTGCCTTCTCTGCCTGCAGCTTCTCGAGCTGCTCCTCCATCTGGCTCATCCGGGCCTTGAGGTCCGTCATCTCCTGCTCCGCCGGGCCGACAGTGATCATCGTCTCGCTGGGCTTTCCAGGAGGAGTCCCCATGGAGGCCTTCTGCTCCAGCGCCCACCGCCGCCGCTCGAGGTCGACCTCCGCCTCGCTCATCGCGTGGTGGCGCTCGTCGAGCAGACGCGCCTTGTCGTGCAGGAGCTCCTCGCGCTTCTCGAGCTCCCTCTCGCGCTCGTGCAGCCGGTTCATGAGCATCCGGAACTCGTCCTCGCGCCGGACGATGTCCGACTCGCGCTCGCGCATCTGGCCGAACGTGCGCTCGCGCTTCTCGAGCTCCATCCGGAACGCTTCGATCCGCGCGCGCAGGGACGACTCCTTCGCCTTGAGCTCGTCCTGCTGCATCCGCAGGATGTTCCGGTACGTGTTTTCCATGTCGACGAGGCCCTCCTCGATCTTCAGGATGTCCTCCTTCTCGAGGAGGAGCTCCTCGATCTGCCGCTTGAGCTCCTCGCGTTCGCGCACCTCGAGGTCGTTCGTCGAGCTCTCGAGGGTCTTGATCCGCGCGCGGGCGCGCTCGATGAGCCCGTCCATCTGCTCGAGGCGCTGCTTGCGCCGGTCGATCATCTTTTCGAAAGGCTCGGCGAGCTTCCAGAGGTACGCGTCGAGGTCGCCGTCCTCCCGGTCGACCTCCGTCATCGAGACGGGTTCGGCGGATGAACTGGAGGGCGGTGGCGGGGCTTGCGTTACGCGGGCCTTCGCCTTCTCCCGGCTCAGTCGCAGGATGTTGCGGAGGTACTCCTCCTCCGGGCTCCCCTCCGGTGGCTTCGCCACCGCGTCCACGGTCTGGATCTCGGGGAACTTCGCAGAGCACCTCTTGCACTCCTTCGTGTCCGCCGGATTGACGGAATTGCAGATCGGGCACAGGACGGCGTCCATGAACCCTTCGAACGCGGCGCCACACTTCCCGCATTTCTCCGAGTCCGGAAGGGCTGCCGCTCCACAGTCGCTGCAGTAGGCGGCTTTGCCGGGGGTGAGGGCGCGGAGGGCCATCCTTCGCTCGTCGAGGAGGGTTCGGGACCGATGGGAGCGCCTTATTCGTACGCGTTGTACGACAGGATCTCCGACAGATGCTTGCGCCCGGCCGGAGGCTCGAAGGCCTCCGGGAAGCCCAGCGCGGTCAACCCCACCACGCGGGCATCCACCGGGATGCCAAGTAGGTTCTTCACCTTCTCCTCGTTGAAGGAGAAGACCCAGGAGGTCCCCAACCCCTCACTCGTCGCCGCCACGGTGAGATGCGCGACCGCCATGCCGACGTCGACCGGGTACGAGTTCATGTACCCGCCGACCATCGCGACGGCCTCATCGAGCCGAGCACAGGCCACGACCATGAGCGGGGCGTCGGGCAGCTTCTTGCTGTTCGTCGTCATCCCCGCCAACTTCCGCTTGCGGTCCTCGTCCGAGACCACGATGAACTTCCAGGGCTGGAGGTTGTCCGCCGAGAGGGCGAGCCTCGCGGCATTGACCACCGTCTGGACTTTCTGCTCGGGGACCGGGTCCGGCTTGTACCTGCTCACGCTCTTCACCGACTTAATGGCCTCAAGGACCTCCATATCGTCCCGGTCGTTCGTAGTCGGGGTCCTGATAATAAGCGTTGCGATGCCAAAATCGCGGCGGTGACAACTCATCCAAGGGGAATGCCGGCCATCATTCTCCGGAGGCTGGGCTGGTTGCACTGCGATGAAGCCAGCCATCCGGGCGCAGGAGGCTGCGAAGCGGGGGATCGTGTGGGGACCTCGCCCCCGGTCTGTCGCAGCTGGCCTTCGGGCTTGCAGGCGCCCGGGCCGGCGCCGCGGAGAAACGCATAAGTATGCTGGGGAGCGAGTGCCCCGCCATGGCCGGGAGCACCTCCGATCCCGCGGATGTGGCGATCGATCGCATCATCCTCGACATCAAGACCCTCGGGGACCAGGAAGGCTGGGAGCCGGCGACCGCGAAACGCCTCCGCGAGCGGCTCCTCGCGTCCCACGACGGGGACGTCAAACACTTCCTGTCCTCCCTCGAGCGGCACCGACCCCTGTCGCCGTGGGGACAGGTCCTGATTGGCACGGGGGAGCTCGTCTTCGCCGCGCTCCTGACCGTCGTCGGGCTCGTACTCTTCGTCCCCGCGATCCTCGGGTTCACCTCCCGCGTCGAGATTGCACGCTACCTGGCGGACCTGGCCCTCGGACTCTCCTCCTCCGGTATGTCGGACCCCCTCATCCCCGCGCTCGGGTTCGCGTTCGCCCTGTTCTTGATCCTGGCTGCCCTGTACACCCTGCGCCAGGCCTCTCGGAGCCTCGGGGATTCGGTCCTCGTCCCTCCGTCGGCTTGAGGGAGGGACTTCCGGAGGGCGAGGCAGGATGGAAGCGCCCAGGGTTCTGCGGGTCACCGCCAGTCTGGCGCGCATCCTGGCTGCGGCCCTGGGTGTCCTGGTTCTCGTCGTCGCGGTCTACGGGATGGCGGGAGAGCTCGGCACCCTGCGCGTCGTGGGGCTCGGTGCGTTCTCGGTTCCGGACGCCGCGACGTTCGTCGGGCTCCTGGCGGCCGTCCTGTCCGGCGGCCTTCTCCTCGCCTCGGTCCTCACCCGAGTGCGAATCCCCCTGCCCGCGCGGGGTCCCGCGGACGAACGCCCTCCGGTCTATGGGTTTACAACCATCCTGGCCATCGGCATCGGTTCGACACTCGGATCCCCTTTGTTCCTCCTCATCCCGCTGAATGTCCTCGAGTACGAGATTGTCTCCGTCGTCTCCCTGATCCTGGCGGCGATTCTTTCCGTCGCCATGGCCAAGAACAACTCGGACAGCTACCGAGTCCTGAAGACGAACGGCCTTTCCGCCGTGGGCGGGCCGGCCTTCGTCCGCGTGGCCGTCGGCGTGCGGAGCGCACGCTACTTCATCTCCCGCTTCTCCATGGCCGTGGCGAACACGGCCCTCGCGGCCTACTGCGTGCTCGTCTTCGTCCTCTTCGTCTTCGGATATCTTCCCACCCTTCTCCAGGGCTACGGCCTCGGGGGCCTCCCGACCTTCCTCATCGTCGGTGTCATCGGCGGGCTCTTCGCCCTCTGGTTCATCATGAACTCGATCCTGGAGAGACGGTTCATCCGGGCGATCGGTCTCGCCCAGGTCGCCTTCACGTCCCTGCTCGTGGCGATCCTGGTAGCCCAGAGCTACATGCTCGGCTCCGCAGGGGGCTGGAACTTCCGGGGCCTATTCGCGTTTCCCGCAGCATCCGGCCTCGACTGGGTCGGGGCGATCATCGTCAACACCGGGTACCTGTACATCCTCTTCTTCGGCTTCCAGGAGATCCAGGCCTTGGACCGCGAGGCCCGCGATACGTCCCGAATCCCGGTCGTCTCGTGGCTCCGGAGGGGCTATGTGATGGACAAGGATCGATACTTCGGGATTGCGATGATCGCGACCGTTGTGATCGCGGCCACGGTGAACATCTTCTATGCGCTCTCTGTGTATGCTGCGAATCCCTCTCCCGCGGGCCTCTCCACCTCCCAGATTCCGGCCCTCTACGTAACCGAGTCGGTCCTGGGAAAACCTCAGATGCTGCTGACTGCCCTCGCTTTCATGCTCGCGACCTTCACGACCTTCGTGCCCGCCTTCCTCGCGGCGACGAGACACATCGGCTCCCTGGGGGAGGATGGGTTCCTGCCGCGGTCCGTCGCCCGAATGGCGTGGCTCTTCGTCCTTGCGCCCATCGTCTTCCTCGCGGCGGCGGGGCAGGACTTCCTCGTTAGCATCACGGACTACATGGTCCTCGTGAGCCTCGGGATCATCGCCCTGTCCGCAATCTGGCTGCGCCGGAACCGCCGGAAGGCCATCGAGCGGAACGACTCCTTGGCTCTGGGTGTGGGCCTGACGTGCTACGTCGCCGCCGGGGCTCTCTACGTTGTCACCCCCTCCGTGGCGGTCTTCGGCTCTTTGTCCATAGCGGTCGCCTTCCTCGTGTACGATCTCTTCGAGCTCGGCTCCCTGGGCATGCGGCTCTTTGTCGCGGTCGTGGATGTCGTGACCTTCGTGCTGCTCACGGCCTATCCGCGCTCGTTCCCGGGAAGGGCGTTTCCGGTGCTCCCGGGGCTCGAGGCGGTCGCAGGAGGCACTGAAGCCCTCCGCGTCGTGCTCCTCCTGAGTGCCGTGGTCCTCGTCGCGAGCTTCGCGATCGACGTTGTGACCCGTAAGGTCCCACGGCACGCGGAAGGCGTTCCCGCGGACGAGTTCGGGTGAGGCGGACCCGGTATCACCCCGGGGCGGGCATTCAGGCAGGTCCTCGCGGTCCCACCGGGCTCCGGCAACCGAGCCGGCGCAGAGTCGGCAACGCGCTCAGGTCTCTCGGTTGTGGGGTCCCCGTCTGTCCCGCGCCCCAGCCTCCGGGCCAAAGGTTGCGTGGGGGGTCCACCAAAGCGGGACTTGGATCCGTTCGTGCGTCAACGGACCAGTGCCCTCCGCCGTGCGCCGAGCCGTCTCGTATCCGGCCTGGGCGTGCCGGACAACCCCGATCCCCGAATCCGTCGTCAGGCAGGCCTCCAGGCGAAGGTCCGCTTCCTCGCTCCCGTCGGCGATCATCGTGACCCCCGTGTGGACCGCCTCCCCCATCGAGTAGTTCGCCTGGATCGCGACGAGGTCCGCCATCGCCGCGGTGTTCAGCAAGGCGTTCAGGTAGGGCCAGTCCGAGATGAGGTCGCTCCCGTCCCGCATCTTCTCCGATTCGAAGGTGGGGTTCACGATCGATCCCGAATCCAGGTTGTCTCGCGAGAAGGCGACCGGACCGGCGAGCACGTGCTCCCGGACCAACCGGTTCACGCGAAGGCCGAACGCCTTGCGTTCCCCGAATCCCAGGTAGCAGACCCGGGCGGGCAGCCCTTCGATCGGCAGGGACTTGCGGGCGAGCGTGATCCACTTGACCGTCGTCGCATCGTTCGGGAACATCTCGAGCACGAGGCCGTCGAGCGTGGCCAGATCCTTGGGCTCTCCAGAGAGGCACGTCCACCGAAACGGCCCGCGTCCGACCATGAACAGGGGCCGGATGTATGCGGCCACGAACCCCGGGATCTGCATGACCTCGGCCTCGGGCATGCCCGCGTCGCGACATTCCTTCCGGATGCTCGTGCCGTACTCGAACACCTGGACGCCTTGGGCGTGGAACCCCAACATCGCAGCGAGCTGCCGCTTCATCGACTCCCGTGCCTCGTGGAGATAGCGATCCCGATCTTGTCGCCGCGCCGCTTCGGCCTGGGCGGGCGTGTATCCGGAGGCGATGTACGCCAGCGGGTCGTGGCACGGGCACATCTCGGTGACGATGTCCGGTCGCCAGCCCAGCTCGAGGGCACGGGGGAACAACTCCGCCGCGTTCCCGACCAATCCGATGCCGAGCGCACGGCCCTCCCGCTTGGCCTCTTCGGCCTGCGCGATGCCCTCTTCGAGGGAGTCGACCTGCACGTCGAGGAACCCCTTCCGGATCCGCAGCGGCACGATGTCCGGGTTCGCATCGACGACGAGGCAGACGCCTCCATGCATGGTCATCGCCCGCGGCTGGTTCGCGCCCATGCCTCCCAGGCCGGCGGTGAACAGGATCCGGCCGACGAGGGATCCTCCGAAGTGCTGCGATCCGATCGCGGCCAGGGTCTCGAACGTGCCCTGGATCACCCCTTGCGTGCCGATGTACTCCCACGGGCCTGCCGTGTACTGGGCGAACATGGTCAGGTTCTTGTCCTGCAGGTCGTAGAAGATGGGCCACGTGGCCTTCATGATGTTCGTGTTCGCCATCACGACCCGCGGGGCCAGCCGATGCGTCTTGAAGACGGCCACGGGCATGCCCGATTGGATGGCCAGCGTCTCGTCGTTCTCCAGATGGAGCAAGGCATCGACGATGGCATGATACGACTCCCAGTTGCGGGCGCACTTCCCGATGCCTCCGTAGATCACCAGCCGCTCGGGCGCTTCGGCATTCTCCATGTTGTTCTCGAGCATCCGCAGGAGCGACTCCTGTTTCCAGCCCTTGCACCGCAGCGTGGGTCCCCGTTGAGCCTTGACGGAATACAGGACCTCGTTGTTCATGGTCCACCTCGCTGAACGCCCGCTCGGCACTCAGCGAGCGACCTCAGGCGGACCCATGCTATTTGAACCTTAATGTCGGATGCTTCGCGCTCCAGCCGGGCTAGGTGTGGGTCCCCAAGGGCCCGGCAAGGTTGTGGATGCGAGCCTCCAGCTCGGCGACGACCGCGGGATCGCGGATGGATGGGAGGTTGGCCCGGACGTTGGCGACGCAACCCAGGAGTCCCGCGTGGGCCAGGTACGCTCCGCATTCCAGATCGGAGGCCGCTCTCGGGTTGGAGCGCCCTCGGAGCTCAGTCACAAGCTCCATGACGCGGGCGCATCGTTCCGCATTCTTCATGGGGACCTGCGCCGCCAGAATCGTCGAGTGTTGGATGGCGGCCGTCCGTGCCTTCTTCTCCGACTCGGAAGTCTTGGGCAATCGGAAGGCGGTCAAGATGGCGCTGAAGGCGCGGGAGTCTTCCTCCCCGCCCAGCAGCAGGCGCTTCGACAGGTCGGCCGCCTCCTCGCTGATTCGGCAATAGGATTCCTCGGGCATGGGCGCGTCCGGAACGATGGAGAGACGTGCCACCATGGCCACGAGGGCGGACGCCATCGATCCGGCGATTGCCGAGGCCGTTCCGCCGCCGGCCGAGTGGTCGTCAGGGTTCAACACCTTGAGGAAGCCCGTTGTCGTGTCGCTCAAGTCATCGCCTTGCCTCGTCTCCGCGAATCGCTGTCTTCTCTCTGCACTCTTGTCCGGAACGCAAAGACGCGATCGTCAGGACACGGTACGGACTCTTCATCTTGAATAAGGTGCGTGCGCCGCAGGCCTCTCGGTTCTTCCTGCTGGGAAGCGTCGTTCACGTCTTGGCCGAAAGGCCAGCGACCGAACTAAATCTTCGGCACCGGGCTAAGCGCTCATCGCTCGGAGTGCGGACACGACGCCGTCCTCGGGCGCCGCACGAGTACTGCGGGGGAACGTTTAAATCGAGCCCGGTCTTCTGCGCCAGCGCGGGCCCGTAGCTTAGCCTGGTTGGAGCGTCCGGCTGATAACCGGAAGGTCGCCAGTCCGAATCTGGCCGGGCCCACTTCTCACCGAGCCAATCGGGGTCTCAGGGCGGCGCCAATCGGTGCCTGGCCGGGAATTTCGTCAGCGGCACGACCGACGCGGGGAGCCCGCGACCGCCTCCGTCCGCCGGTACGCCGCACGGACCGGGAGTGCATGAACCCTTGTCGCAGGACGAGACCTTAACTACCGCCGACGGTCCCGTAGCATTGATGGAGTCCCCAAGCGCTACGCCCGGGAGCGAGGAGCCGCGGGGCCCATCGATCCCTCCCCGCGCCCCAGGCCTCCGGGGATTCCTCCGAGGACCGCGCCTCGCGGACCGCCGCGGCTTCACGTTCCTCATTGTCATCTTTGTCCTCGTCATCGCGGTGTTCGCCGTGACCTTCTACGGCTTCGTCACGACGCTCCAGCCGCTGCCTTCGGCTCCGATCGCGTTCGCCCCCGCCTACATGGTCGACGGCAACGGCACGTTCAACGTGAGCTCCGACAGCAATGCATCCTGGCCTTGGACCGGGTTCTCGGTCAACCTGACGATCAACAACTTCGGCACCGTCGCGGTTCCCCTGGCCGCAAGTGGCCAGAACGCCACCCTCCTGGTGGGCTCCTCCTCACACAAGGATCCTTATCACGTCATCTGGCTCGACCGGGACCACAACGGAGAGGTCGACGTGGGAGACGTGTTCTGGGTGACCGGCGTCGGCATTGGCCTGCCCGGGATCAGCTACTGCAAGTTCAGCCTCACCTGGCAGGCGGATGGATGGACCGCGGTCGAGTACTG
The DNA here is from genome assembly GCA_963768855.1 of uncultured Thermoplasmata archaeon. Taxonomy (GTDB): domain Archaea; phylum Thermoplasmatota; class Thermoplasmata; order RBG-16-68-12; family RBG-16-68-12; genus RBG-16-68-12. The sequence goes on along the minus strand of CAVYJM010000018.1, from coordinate 68,613 downwards.
GGTCACCAGCCCCGCGATCGTCTGAGGGCCGGTTCTCGTCTTTCATTTCTTATTTCTAATGGGAATATGCGTATTCCTGTCCGCATAATTCCTGTCACAACCGTTATGACCGCACCTCGCGTCCGGGCACACCAACCCGTCAAGGATGGGATCCCATGGGCTACGTCCGCGGATTGCGCTGTCGTGAATGCGGTACCGAGTATCCGCCGACCAAGCTCGTCGTCTGCGACGCGTGTTTCGGGCCCCTCGAGGTCCGCTACGAGATCGAGGCGGTCAAGGAGGCCTTCACCCGCGACGCCCTCGCGCATCGATCCCAGGATCTCTGGCGCTACCACGAGCTCCTCCCCGTCTTCGACAAGGCGAGCCGCGTCGATCTCCAGCCCGGCTACACGCCGCTCCGCCGCGCGGAGAACCTGGCGGAGGCCCTGGGCCTGCGGGAGGTCTGGGTCAAGGATGACACCGTGAACCCGACGTACTCCTTCAAGGACCGGCCCGTGGCCGTTGCGATTGCGAAGGCGCGCGAGTGGGGGCTGCCCGCAGTCGGATGCGCGTCGACGGGGAACCTCGCCGCCGCGACGGCGGCCGCGGCGGCCAAGGCTCGCCTCCCCTGCTACGTGTTCGCCTCCGCGCACCTGGAGCCCACGAAGCTCCTCCTCCCCCGCTTGTACGGCGCCACGGTCGTTCCCGTGGACGGGACGTACGACGACGCGAACCGCGTCGCCCTGATCGCCGCGGACCGGCGCGGCTGGGGTTTCGTGAACATCAACCTCCGGCCCTACTACGCGGAGGGATCCAAGACCCTCCTGTTCGAGACGTGGGAACAGCTCGGCTTCGAGCTGCCCGATGTCGTCGTCGTGCCCATGGGCTCCGGCCTCCTCCTGACGGCCGTGGACAAGGCCATCCACGAGCTGAGGGACCTGGGCCAGGTGGACGACGGCCAGACCCGCATCGTCGGCTCCCAGCCCGAGGGATGCGCGCCGATCGTTCGCGGCTTCGAGGCGAAGGACGGGCGCCCGCAGCCGGTCAAACGGCCCGCGACGATCGCCGAATCCCTGGCGATCGGCGATCCCGCGTCGGGCTTCGAGGCGATCCAGATCATGCGCCGCACGCGCGGCTTCGCAGACGCTCCGCAGGACGAGCAGATCCTCGAGGGCCAGAGGCTCCTCGCCCGAACGGAGGGCGTCTTCGCGGAGCCCGCGGGCGGGACTACCGTGGCCACCCTGAGGCGCGCGGTGGAGGACGGGCGGATCGACCGCGGCGAGCGCGTCGTGCTCCTGATCACGGGGAACGGGCTCAAGGCGCCGGCGGTGTGGAACGGCGTCCTGCCCGAGCTCACTCCTGTGGCTCCCGATTCTGCGGCAGTCGATCGATTCCTAGGAGGTGCAACCCTTGGTTAAGTTGGTGCTGGCGTCCCCGATCGCGACGGCAACCCGCGGCGAGCGGGAGATCAGCCTCGAGTTCGAGGGGACCGTGGGGCAGCTGTTTGACGAGGTCGCGAAGCGGTACGGCGACGGATTCCGCGCGCGGATCTTCGACGGCAACGGCGCGCTCAAGCGGTTCGTGAACGTCTACGTGAACGGTGAAGACACCCGGTACCTGGGCGGCCTCGAGACCCCGGTCCCGCGGGACGCAACGGTTGATTTGCTCCCCGCCATTGCCGGGGGCTGAGGACCCCCGCATGGCTGCCGGCTGGACGACCGCGCGCGCCCCCGCCACGATTGCCAACGTCGGACCCGGATTCGACGTGTTCTGTCTCGCGATCCGCGGCCCGACCGACACCGTATCGATCCGGGAGGCGGACGAGGATTCGCTGTCCGTCGAGGGCCCCGGGGCGGGGACCGTCCCCGCGCGGTTCGGCGAGAACACCGCGGGCATCGTTCTCGAAGCCCTCCGGCAGGCCACGCACGTCCGCACGCACCTCTCCGTCCGGGTGCGCAAGGGGATACCGGCGGCGCGGGGTCTCGGAAGCTCCGCAGCCTCCTGCGCCGCGGCCGCCCTCGCCTTCCTCGAGGCGTTTCCTTCGGAATCGAAGCGCATCGGAGTCGCGGGGTTCCTCCGGGGCGCGGCCGCGGGGGAGGCCGCGGTTTCCGGACGCCACTACGACAACATTGCGGGAGCCTTGTTCGGCGGATTCGTGACGATCGCATCCGCGGAACCGTTCGTCCTCGCACGCGAGGCGGTGAGCTCGCGGATTCACCTCGCGATCGCCGTCCCCGACTTCGTCCTGAAGACCGCGGACATGCGCAAGGTCCTGCCCCGCCAGGTCTCCCTGGAAGATGCGGTCTCGAACGTGGGCAAGGCCTCGACCCTCGCGCTCGCTCTGGTGCGCGGGGAGGCCGTCTTGGCAGGTCGCTGCCTGGAGGATCGTTTTGCCGAACCGGCGCGATCCCCCCTTCTGCGTGGGTACCAAAATGCGAGACGCGCCGCCCTCGACGCGGGCGCCACCGGGTTCGCGATCAGCGGCTCCGGTTCCACGGTCTTCGCCCTTGCTAGCACGAGGCAGGCCGCTGAGCATTCCGCCAAGGCGATGCGGGATGCGTTCGCGTCGGACGGAGCGAGCGCCAACGCCTTCACGTCGGTCGTTGACAACTCGCTCCCGATTCGGGCTTTGGTGAAGAATCGAGGTCCGCACTTTTCGATTGTCACGTCGTAGCGCGAAATAAATCGCCTTGGACGAAAGATAATTATACCCACGCCGCTTTGGGCGCCCCCGCAGGATGCAGCACCACCAGATTCTCCTGGTTATTGTGCTTACGAAGCGGTTGTGCTAGACGCACGACCGCCTCGATCCGCTGCCTGCACAGGTTTTGTGGTTCGATGGTGGTCAGAGCGAAGACTCTCCCGAGTGACCCGGCCCGCGAACAGGCGGACCCTGTGAGCCGAGCGAAGCCGAACGCGATGCCGCGAGGGGTCGTGACGTCCTTCACGCGCGAGTACATGGATTACTTCGCGCCCCTCTTGGACGAGACAGCCTGAGCGGAACGATCGCATGCCGCCGAAGACGGACGTCATCTGGATGGACGGGCGCTACGTGCCCTGGGACGAGGCGAAGGTCCACGTCTTGTCGCACGGGCTGCACTACGGCACCGGCCTCTTCGAGGGGATGCGGTGCTACCGGACCGCGGACGGCCCCGCGGTGTTCCGCCTCGAGGACCATCTCGCGCGCTTCTATCGGAGCGCGTCGTACCTCTACATGGACCTGCCCTACGGGCCCGACGAACTCGCCGAGGCGTGCCGCGAGGTCGTGGCTCGCAACGGCCTCGAGGAAGGGTACGTCCGCCCCGTGGCGTTCTACGGCTTGGGCGGGATGAACTTCTCCTTGCGAGACAACGCGGTCCACGTCGCGGTCGCCGTGTGGCCGTGGGGCGCGTACCTCGGCGAGGAGGGGATGCGCCGCGGGATCCGCGTGAAGACCGTCTCGTGGCTCAAGACGCCCTCGAACAGCGTGCCGAGCGCGGCGAAGCTCGCGGGGAATTACGTCAACGCGTGCCTCGCCTTCCAGGAAGCCATGCGTGCCGGGTTCGACGAGGCGATCCTGTTCAACGACGCGGGCCGCGTCGCGGAGGGGACCGGCGAGAACGTGTTCGTCGTCTCAGGCGAAACGGTCGTCACGCCGCCGGGATCGGAAGACCTCCTCCCCGGGATCACCCGTGATTCGGTCCTGCGGATCGCCGCGGACCTGGGATACGAGGTGCGGGAGGCGCCCCTCTCCCGCTCGGATCTCTATGCGGCGGACGAGCTCTTCCTCACGGGGACCGCCGCGGAGGTCACACCCGTGCGGGAGGTGGACTGGCACGCGGTCGGTCCGGGCCATGCCGGCCCCGTGACGCTCGAGATCCAGCGGGGTTTCTTCACCGCGGTCCGGGGCGAGGACCCGCGCTACCGCGGATGGCTCACCCCCGTGCGGGAGCCCGTTTCGGCGGGTGTCGGGAATGTTCGGCAATTGACGGAGTCGGTGTCGGCAAATGTTAAATAGCGTTCGCCAAGTCCTACGTCGTGCTCAAGTCGCCCGCGGCGCACCGTGCCCCGGTGTGTATCCGAAAAAGGCCGCGGGCCCAGGGTCGCTAGGGCCTCGAAACGAGGAGGCCCTGGCGGCCTGCTTTGTTGGTGGGATCTCATGAGAGGTGCTCGAATCGCGGTGGACACGCTGAAGGAGCAGGGCGTCGACGTGGTCTTCGGCCACCCCGGCGGCGCGGTCCTCCCCCTGTACGACGAGCTCTATTCCTCGGGGCTGCGGCACATCCTCTGCCGCCACGAACAGAACGCGGCCCACATGGCCGACGGTTACGCGCGGATCCTGAAGAAGCCGGGCGTGTGCATCGCGACCTCCGGGCCCGGCGCGACGAACCTGATCACGGGCATCGCGACGGCCTACATGGACTCCTCACCCATGGTCGCGATCACGGGCCAGGTCGCGACCGCCGTGATGGGGAACGACTCGTTCCAGGAGGTCGACACGTTCGGCCTGATGATGCCCATCGTGAAGCACAACTGGCGGATCGAAGAACCCGAGGAGGTGCCCCGCGTCTTCCGCGAGGCGTTCCATGTCGCGTCCCACGGCCGCTACGCTCCGGTCCACATCGATCTTCCCGTGGACATCCAGAACGCGGACGTGCCCGAGTCCGCGGTCAAGGCCGTGCACGTGCCCCGCCGCCGCGGCCCCCGCAAGGAGCTCTCCCGCCTTCTCGACGCGATCAAGTTCATCGAGGAGGCCGAGGCGCCCGTCATCATGGTGGGCGGAGGCGCGCGCTGGTCCACGGCCGGGTCGGACATCCTGCGGCTCGCGGAGATGATCCAGGCGCCCGTCGTCACGACCCTGATGGGCAAGGGCTCCGTTGCGGAAGATCATCCCCTCGTGCTAGGCCCCGTCGGCATGCACGGGAAGATGGTGGCCACCTACGTCCTGAACAACTGCGACACGATCATCGCACTGGGCACGCGGTTCTCGGACCGCTCGACGGGAAAGCTGAGCGAGTTCGGGAAACAGCAGCGGATCGTCCACGTCGACATCGACTCCTCGGAGGTCGGGAAGAATGTCCCCAACGTCGTCGGGCTCGTCGGCGACGTGTACACCGTGACGAACGCGCTCATCGCGGGACTGGAGCGCCGGGTCCGGAAGGACCACACCGCTTGGCTGGAGCGCGTCCGCGCCCTGAAGAAGGAGTGCGCGTGCGACTTCAACTTCTCCGGGACCCCGATCCTCCCACAGAAGATCGTGTGGGAGCTGAACCGCCTGCTGCCCGACGACGCGGTCCTCACGACGGAGGTCGGCCGCAACCAGATGTGGGCCGAGCACTTCTTCGAGGTCCGCGGCAAGCGCTCCTATCTGACCTCGGGCGGGCTCGGAACGATGGGCTTCGGGTTCCCCGCGGCGATCGGCGCGAAGGTCGCGGTGCCGGACCGGTTCGTCATGGACCTCGCGGGGGACGGCTCCCTCCAGATGACGATGAAGGAGTTCGCCACGGCCCGGGAGAACGGCATCAACATCGCGGTCCTCGTCATGAACGACGGCGCGCTGGGGATGGTGCTCCAGTGGCAGCGGATGTTCTACGGACAGCGGTTCTCCGCCGTAAACCTCGGCAAGATTCCCGACTTCACGAAGATCGCGGAGGCGTACGCCTGCGAGGCCGTCCACGTGGAGCGGAACTCGGAGATCCCGGACGCGATCGAGCGGGCCAAGGCGGCGGAAGTCCCCTTCCTGATCGACGTGACGATCGACCCGAACGAGGACATCCTCCCGATCATGCCCCCGGGGAAGAGCGCGAAGGAAGTGATCCTGGGGCCCCGATGTATCTGGAAAGGAGGTGAGACGGTTGCAAGTGCTATCCCTGCTCGTCCATAACGACTGGGGCGTGATGCAGCGGATCACCGCCGTGTTCACGCGCAAGCGGATCTCGATCGACTCGGTCCTCGCCGGACCGTGCGAGAAGGACGGCTGCGCACGCGTCCTGCTGGCGTCCGCCGACCCCAAGTTCCCGCGCATGGTCGAGCACCTGCGGCGCGTGCATGACGTGATCGAGGTCGAATACATCGAGAACAACGCGGAGGAGTTCGTCCTCTTGCGGTCCGTCCAGGGACGGAGGCCCCTGTCCGGGAAGCCGGACCAGGTGGACCCCGAGGTTTCTCACGAGGACGGCGCCACGTACGTGCGCGCGTACGGGGCGATGTGACGGAGTCGGATACGATGGCGAAACTCTACTACGAGAAGGATGCGAGTCTCAAGCCGCTGGAAGGAAAGCGGATCGCTGTGCTGGGATACGGGATTCAGGGGCGTGCGCAGGCGCTCAACCTGCACGACAGCGGCGTGGAGGTCGTCGTCGGCGCACGCGCGAAGGGAGAGTCGTGGAACGCGGCGTCCAAGGACGGCCTCGAGGTCGCCCCGGTCCCGGAGGCCGTCTCGTCTGCCGACGTGACAATGATGCTCATCCCGGACGAGGTCCAGCCCGAAGTCTACGCGAAGGACGTCGCCCCGAACCTGACGAAGGGATCCACCCTCGAGTTCGCGCACGGGTTCAACATCCGGTATGGGACGATCGTCCAACGGAAGGACCTCGACGTGATCATGATCGCGCCGAAAGCCCCGGGCGCCGCGGTCCGCTCGAACTTCCTGCGCGGTTCCGGCGTGCCGGCCCTCCTCGCGATCCACCAGGATGCCTCCGGACGTGCGCGGGAGACCGCCCTCGCGATCGGCAAGGCGATCGGTTCGACGAAGGTCGGCGTGATCGAGACGACCTTCACGGAAGAGACGGAGACAGACCTGTTCGGCGAGCAGGCCGACCTCTGCGGTGGCATGGCCGAGCTGATCAAGACCTCCTTCCGCGTGCTCATCGACGCGGGCTACCAGCCCGAGCTCGCGTACTTCGAGGTCCTCCATGAGCTCAAGATGATCGTCGACCTCGTCCAGGCGGGCGGCATCGAGAACATGTGGGCGAATGTCTCGAACACGGCGGAGTACGGAGGCCGCACCCGCGGCCCCAAGGTCATCGACGAGCGGGTCCGGAAGAACATGGAAGCCTTGCTTAAGGATATCAAGTCGGGCGCGTTTGCCCGGGACTGGCGCTCGGAGTACGAGAACGGCATGCCTACGCTGACGAAGGCCCGCAAGCAGGAGCCCGATTCGAGGCTCGAGACGGTCGGCCGGGACGTACGCCGGATGTTCACCTGAAGGACGGAGGATGGGTTGGAGGCCACGCTCGAGTGCGTCCGATGCGGTTCGACGTTCCCCGGGCGTGAGGACCTCCTGGTGTGCACGAGTTGCGGGGACGGACTCCAACTCGCGCTCGACCTTGACGGGAGTTCGTACGCGTCCCTCGCCCCCTCCTGGCGGGACCGCGACGCAGGTGTCTGGCGGTACCACGAGCTCCTCCCCGTGCCGAACCTTCACCGGGTGAGCCTCGGCGAGGGCGGCACCGCCCTTCTGCCTGTCTCCCTCCTGCCGAGCTCCCACGTCAAGGTCTTCGTCAAGAATGAGGGCCAGAACCCCACCGGCTCGTTCAAGGATCGCGGGATGACCGTCGGGGTGACCCAGGCGGTCCACCTCAAGCGGAGGCGAGTGATGTGTGCGTCGACGGGGAACACCGCGGCTTCCCTCGCCGCGTACGCGGCCCGTGCAGGTCTCGAGTGCGTCGTCCTCGTGCCCGAGGGAGGCGTCGCCCAGGGGAAACTCGCGCAGGCCTACTTCGAGGGCGCCCGCGTCGTTGGGCTCCGGGGCACGTTCGATGACGCGATGCGCGTCGTGATCGACGCCGCGAAGCGCCTCGACGCCTACGTCCTGAACTCGATCAACCCGTACCGCATCGAGGGCCAGAAGACCGCATCGTTCGAGGTCTTCGAGCAGCTCGGCGGGCGAGTCCCGGACTGGCTCGTCTGCCCGGTCGGCAACGGAGGCAACCTCGCCGCGTACGGGAAGGGATTCCAGGAGCTGAAAGCGCTCGGCGCGACGGACCGTGTGCCGCGCCTCGTCGGCGTGCAGGCCGACGGCGCGGCGCCCATCGCAGACGCGATCCTCTCCGATCTCGCGGAGATCGTCCCGGTCGCGAAGCCGGAGACCGTGGCGAGCGCGATCCGCATCGGGAACCCCGCGAACTGGCGCAAGACGGTCCGGGCGATCCGCGAGTCCCGCGGCCTCGCCCTCCGCCTCCCGGACGCCGTCATCGTGGACGCCCAGCGTCGCCTCGCGCGGGAGGAGGGGATCTTCGTCGAGCCGGCGAGCGCCGCCAGCGTGGCGGGAGCCCTGCGCCTCGCGAAGGAAGGCACCTTCGATGCCGCCGCCACGGTCGTCTGCGTCGGCACGGGCCACGGGCTCAAGGACCCGGAGGCCGCGTTGCGCGAGCGCGTCGAGACCGTGACCGCAGAGCCGAACGTGGACGCGATCCTCGCCGCGCTGGGGGAGCACCGATGAGGGTCATCCTCGTCGGTCTCGGCGCCCTGGGCCAGGGGCTCTTGGCCCACCTCGAAGCGCAGAGCCCGCGCTTGCTCGATCAGTATGGCCTTCGCGTCAAGATCGTCGCCGCACTCGACACGAGCGGCGCGGTCGTGCACCCCGGAGGCATCGAGCCCGGCGCGCTGCTCCAGGGAAAGCGATCCAAGGAGGGCCTGGCCGCTCTCCAGCCGCGGTTCCGCCCGGGACGCCGCGCCCTCGAAATCATCCACACCGTCGAGGCCGACACGATCGTCGAGGTGACGCCGACGAACATCCTGGATGGGGAGCCGGCGCTCTCCCACATCCGCGGAGCGCTCAAGGCGGGGCGCCACGTCGTCACGGCGAACAAGGGGCCCATCGTGCTCGCGATGGACCACCTGACCTCGCTCGCGAGGGAACACGGGGTCCTCCTCCGGTTCAGCGGGACGGCGGGCGGGGGAACGCCGATGCTGGACCTCGCCCGGCTGAGCCTCCGCGGCGAGCCGGTCACCCAGATCACCGGCATCCTGAACGGAACGACCAACTACATCCTGACCCGGATGGCGGACGGCCTCGAGTTCGACGACGCCCTCGCCGAGGCGAAGCGCCTGGGCTACGCGGAGGCCAACCCCGCGTACGACATCGAAGGCACGGACGCGGCGATCAAGCTCACGATCCTGGCGAACTGGGTCATGGGTGCGCACCTCCATGTGACGGACGTCTCGACGCGGGGCATCCAAGGCGTGACCTGTTCCGACGTGGAGCGCGCCCGCGCGCAGGGCCAGGTCGTCCGGCTCGTGGCCCGATTCGACGGGAAGCGAGCGAGCGTTGGCCCGGAGCCCCTCGCCCACGACGACGTGTTGAACGTCGCAGGCAGCCTGAACGCGGTGACCTACGAGACGGAGAACGTCGGATCCGTCACCCTGATCGGGAGAGGGGCGGGGGGTCCGCAGACGGCGGCCGCCCTGCTGCGTGATGTCATCGACATCCATTTGCGCTCGAAGTGATTCGGGGCATGGAGGAGACCGCATGCCGAAGGAGAAACCCGCGAGTCTGAAGGGCCGGAGCTGGGAGGTCACGGAGGGCCCCGCGCGCGCGCCTGCGCGGTCCATGCTACGGGCCATGGGACTCACCGATTCGGATCTGGCGCGGCCCTTCGTCGGGGTGGCGAACACCTGGAGCGAGGTCACGCCGTGCCAACTCAATCTCGACCGCGTGACGAAGCGCGTGAAGGAAGCGGTGCGGGCCGCGGGCGGCACGCCGCGGGAGTTCCCGACGATCGCGATCTCCGACGGCATCGCGATGGGCCATGAGGGGATGCGCGCCTCCCTCGTGAGCCGCGAGGTTATCGCCGATTCGATCGAGCTCGTGATGCATGCGCACCGATACGACGCGCTCGTCACGTGCGCGGGCTGCGACAAGACGATTCCGGGTTCGCTCATGGCGATCGCCCGACTCAACCTCCCCTCCGTCTTCACATATGGAGGCCCGGCGTTGGCGGGCCGTTTCCAGGGCCGGGATGTCACGATCCAAGACATGTTCGAGGCCGTCGGGGCGTTCGAGGCGGGGCGGATGAGCGCGGAGGACCTCGCGGGCATCGAGCGATGCGCCTTCCCGGGTGCGGGGACCTGCGCGGGCCTCTTCACCGCGAACACGATGGCGACGTGCGCGGAGGTCCTCGGCATGACGATCCCCGGAGACGCGGCGATCCCCGCGGTCCATCCTGCCCGGGAGACGCACTCCGAGCTCGTCGGCTACGCGGTCATGAAGACGCTCGAGCTCGGCATCAAGCCGCGGGATGTCCTGACCCATGAGGCGTTCGAGAACGCAATCACGGTCGACGCGGCCATGGGCGGATCGACGAACGCGGTGCTCCATCTCCTCGCGATCGCGCATGAGGCGCGCGTCAAGCTCTCGATCGACGAGTTCGACCGGATCTCGCGCAGGACGCCCCACATTGCGAGCCTGAAGCCGGGCGGCCAGTATGTGATGGCCGACCTGCACCGCGCCGGCGGCGTGCCCGTCGTGATGAAGCGCCTGCTCGGGGCCAAGAAGCTCCACCCGGATTGCATCACCGTGACGGGCGAGACGCTCGCGCAGAGGCTCCGTGACGCCCCCACCGAAATCCCGGGGGACATCGTCCGCCCGATCCGCGATCCGATCAGCCCGAGCGGGACGCTAGCGATCCTCAACGGGAACTTGGCACCTCGGGGCGCTGTCGTGAAGACGGCGGGCGTGTCGCACCTCGTTCACCAAGGACCAGCGCGCGTGTTCAACGGGGAGCAAGACGCGCTCGCCGCCGCCGAGAAACGGGCGATTCGGTCCGGCGAGGTCGTCGTGATCCGATACGAGGGCCCCAAGGGTGGGCCGGGGATGCGGGAGATGCTCGCGATCACCGCCGCCCTCGTCGGCCAGGGGCTGGGGGACCAGGTCGCGCTCGTCACCGACGGGCGTTTCTCCGGCGCGACCCGCGGGCTCATGGTGGGCCACGTCTCGCCGGAAGCCTGGGATGGCGGTCCGCTCGCCCTCGTGCGCGACCACGACCTCGTCGAGGTGGATGTCCCGAAGCGGAGGCTCGCGGTGGGCCTGACGAAGAAGGAGCTCGCCGCGAGAGGCAAGGCTTGGAAGCGGCCCAAGGCACGCTACACGTCGGGGGCGCTGGCGAAGTACGCGAAGCTCGTGGGCTCAGCGGCCACGGGCGCCGTCTGCGATTAGAGCGGTCTGTCGCCTGTCGGGCGAGACGGGCGGCCGCAATCGACGGTAGGACCCGAAGACCTTCACGAATCCTGCGGTCCCGACGAGGGCCCCGACTGCCTCCCGGATCCGGGGGTCGCCCATGCTCCCTTCGAGGTCCGCGAAGAAGACGTAGTTCCAAGGCCGCGCACGACGGGGGCGAGACTCGAGCTTCGTGAGGTTGATCTTCCGCGTCGCGAACTCTCCGAGGCAGGCATGGAGCGATCCGGGGACGTTCTTCGCGACGAAGGCGATCGAGGTCTTGTCCGCCCCGGGGACCTCCCGCGGGTGTTTCTCAAGCACGAAGAACCGCGTGAAGTTCTCATGGTCGGTCTGGATTCCCTCGGCGAGGATCCGCATCCCGTACAGCCCGGCGCTGCGGCGGCTCGCGATCGCCGCCTCCTCGAGGCGGCCACGCTCCTTGACGATTTGCACACTCCCTGCGGTGTCGTACGCCGGGATCTGCCGCCACTCCGGATGGCGGGCGAGGAAGCGGCGGCACTGTCCGAGGGCCTGCGGATGGCTGTACACGGTACGGAGGTCGTCGATCCGTGATTTCGGGTGCCCGATCAGGCAGTGGTCCACGGTCACGATTGCCTCACCCGTCACGGTGAGGTCGTGCTCCAGGAGGAGATCGTTCACCTGGGCCACGGTTCCCTCGATCGAGTTCTCCACGGGGAGGACCGCGTGCGTGGCCTGCCCGGTGTCAACGGCCTCGAACGCGTCGCGGAACTCTTGACACGGGATCGCCGCCACGCGCTCCCCGAACACCGCGACCACGGCATCCTCGCTGTAGGCCCCCCGCTCTCCCTGGTACGCGACGCGAGGTTTAGCCGGTCTCGGTGGCACCTTGACCACCTTACTTGTGGAGGTTCGCGGCCTCGAGCGCGAGCTCCTCGGCCCGCTTGGACGCCGCGACGATGCCGTCCGAGATGGCCTGTGGCACCCCACGGTCCTGCATCACGTGCCAGCCGGCCGCGGTCGTGCCGCCGGGCGTCGCGACCATCTGATACAGCTTCTCCGGTTCAAGGCCGTCCGCGAGCAGGAGCTCGGCGGTGCCCTTCATCGTCTGGAGGGCGAGCTTGAAGGCGACGTCCTTGGGCAGTCCCGAGCGCACGCCCCCATCGATCATCGCCTGGGCGAGCGCTGCCATGAACCCGGGGCCGCTCCCGCTGAGGCCCGTGACCGCATCGAGGTGCTTCTCCTCGACCTTCGTCACGCGGCCCAGGGAGCCCATGAGCTCCTCGACCCGCACGGCATCCGCATCCGTTGCCGTGGTCCCGAGCGCGAATGCCGTGGCGCCCTCGCCCACGCCGCACGCGAGGTTCGGCATCATCCGAACGACATGACCCTTGCCCTGGAGCGCGCCCTCGACGAATGCGGTCCGGACCCCCGCGGCCAGGGTGATGACCAGCGCGTCGGGTTTCACGTGGCCCACGAGGGATGCCACGAGCCCGGGCATGTCCTTCGGCTTCGAGGCGAGGACCAGGATGTCCGAGCGCTCCGCGAGCTTCGCGATCGAGGGGACGTAGCCTACGTCGTACGTCGCGGCGATTTCCTTCGCGCGCGCGGCGATCGCGTCGCTCACGAGGATCCTCGACGGCGGGAGCACCCGCCGGGAGACGAGTCCCTTCACGAGCGCTTCGCCCATTTTGCCCACGCCAGCAATGCCGATGGTCTTCTGTCCGTCCATGCGCAACACCCCGTTGTGACACCCGCATCCGAGCGGGGTCACAGCGAGCCGGCGCCGGCACGAGGCTGCGGGAACGGCCGAGGCGCGGCAAAAATCGCGGAGGCTCGGGCCGAGCGGTCGCTCGACTCCCGTCCCCTGCGCAGGTCCGCGGTCTCGTTCATCTCGCTGTCTGCCTCGCGCGCCGACGCGCGTCCCCTTCTGATTTTCCCCGCGCTACATGAAGCTTCCGGCCTGCGGCTGGGCGGGCTGCCCACGGACCGCGGCAGAATCACGCCATACCTTAACGGATTGCTCAATTCCTTCGGCCACCCTAGGCTTTATGTGGAATCCGCGGCTTGCGGGTCTGCTCTGCTATCCAGTAGCAGGGAGGTGCCGCGCACGGAGCCCCAATTCCGGAAGCCGGTTCTGCTTAGCCAGCGTCCCCTCCCGCCGGCCTAGGGGAGGAACGGCCCCGGATCCCGCCGGGCCGTCCTCCTCTGGCCTGCATTTTGGTGGTCCCCATGCCTGAATCGGAACGCGCCGTGTTCGTGAGCCCGTACAACGAGCTCGTCCGCAGCGGGAACGCCGGACGCCGGGTGCGCATCTTCGACACGACGCTTCGCGACGGCGAACAGACGCCGGGCGTGGCCCTGGCCACCGCAGACAAGGTCGCGATCGCTCGGGTGCTGGACGACCTCGGCGTGGACTCGATCGAGGCAGGTTTCCCCGCGAACTCCCCCGGTGAGTTCGAGTCCGTCAAGGCGGTCGCGCACGCGGGCCTGCGCGCGAAGATCTGCACCTTGAACCGGACCGTCCAGGCAGACATCGACGCCTCGATTGCGGCCGACGTGGACGAGATCCACGTGTTCATCGCGACCTCGGACATCCACCTGACGCACAAGCTCAAGATGACGCGCGAACAGGTCCTCGAGAAGGCGGTCACCGCGATCGACTACGCCAAGTCCCACGGCTTCGTGGTCGAGTTCTCATCCGAGGACGCGACGCGGACGGACCTCGGCTTCCTCAAAACGGTCCACCGGCAGGTGCAGGACGCCAAAGCAGACCGGATCGACGTCGCGGACACGGTGGGCACGATGAGCCCTCCCGCCATGCGTCATCTGATCGGCGAACTCAAGGCCGTGACCCGCGTGCCGATCGCGGTCCACTGCCATAACGACTTCGGGCTCGCGACCGCGAACAGCCTCGCGGCGGTCGAAGGCGGCGCGGAGGAGGTGCACGTGACCGTGAACGGGATCGGCGAACGGGCCGGGAACGCGAGTCTCGAGGAGGTCGTCATGGGTCTCCGCGCGTTCTACGGCATCGTGACCAACGTGGACAGCACGAGGCTCAGTCATGCGTCCAAGATCGTCTCTCGCCTGACCGGGGTCGCGGTCCAGCCCAACAAGGCGATCGTCGGCGACAACGCATTCGCCCACGAGTCGGGCATCCACGTCCACGGCATCCTTGGGGATCAATCGACCTACGAGGCGATGACCCCCGACTCGGTCGGCAAGGAGCGCAAGATCGTTGTCGGGAAGCACTCGGGCGTGCACAGCGTCGAGAGCCGCCTGAAGGAATACGGCTTCTCGCTTTCGAAGGAGCAGCTCACGGGTGTCACGGCACGCGTGAAGAGGCTGGCGGAAGGCGGGAAGCAGGTGGACGACGCCGAACTCGTGGCCCTGGCCTATGACTCCCAAGGGCGGACCCTGGAGACGGAGAAGCTGGTCCAGCTGGAGGAATTCACCGCCATCACGGGTTTCAACTTCACGCCGACCTCGACCGTCTGCCTCGTAGTCGACGGCCAACGGCGCAGGGCCTCGGAACCCGGGGTCGGACCCATCGACGCGGCCTTGAAGGCGATGCGCATGGCCGTGTCCGAGACGATCTCCCTCGATGAGTACCGGCTCGAGGCGATCACGGGCGGCGCCGACAGCCTCTGCCAGGTCACGGTTCGTCTCGTCGACAAGCAGCCCGCGTCCGTGTCCGCGCTCGGCCGCGCGGTCGGGCCTGACATCGTCACCACGTCGGTCGACGCTGCGATGGAGGCCCTGAACCGGCTCCTGTGGGCCAAGCGTCGCATCGCGACGGCGGGCGAAGGACGCGGCGCGAGGCCGCTCCGCTGAGTCGGGCGTCACTCCTTGACCGGGGTGAAGGACGCGCACGTCATCGTGTGGCCGACGCCCTTCATCGCGCGGAGCTTGTCGATGACCATGCGGCCCAGCTCTTCCATGGAGCCCGCGCGGACCTTGAGGAGGAGGTCCCACTCGCCCGAGATCACGTGGACCTCGTGGACGCCCGCAAGCTTCGAGATCTTGTCCGCAAGTTCGCGCTGGGACACGTCCGGGTTCGGAAGGAAGTTGACGAGGATGAAGGCCGTGACGGGCTTCCCAAGCTTGCCATAATCGGGGATGGCCTTGATCGCGCGGATCACGCCGCGCTCCCGCATCTTCTGCACGCGGTACTGGACCGTGGGCCGGGGCATGTCCAGCTCCCGCGCGATTTCCGCGATACTCCGCGACGCATCTTGCATGAGCACGTCGAGGATCTCGCGGTCCGTCTCGTCGATCTCCTCCATACCGAGCGGAACGCTCTGGAGCACTTGAAGGTTCCGTCAGAACGCCAGACCGGAGGATGGGAGTTGGCAAATCGATGCGTCGCCGGACGGGGGCACGCCGGCTCGCGGCAGTCGATTCCCGAGGGATCTGGTTGGGTCCGCAACCACGAGAATCGACCTTCGACCGTCGTACCATAACGCCTTTAAGTTTCGGTCATCCTCACATCTGTTGAGGTGAACCAGCATGATATCCCTCGCAGTCGCTGCGGCCGTCGGCGCCGCGGCAGGTGGAGTCGCCCTCGGGGCCGTTTCGGCGGCCCATGGTGACCCGACCGGACTTGCGACCGCGCTCGCTCACATCCCGGCGGCGGCTCCTGGCCACGCCGTGGTGAGCGCTGTCCAGAGCGCGCTCGCGGGCGGAGCCGCGGGTGCGGCCGGAGGCGGCGGAATCGGCGCCACGGTTGCGGCCGTCGCGAAGTCCGCTGCCGCGAAGGCTGTGGCCGTCGTCCACTGACCGCGTCTGTTTCCCCTTTCTTTCCTCCTTTCTTCCTTTTTCCTCGCTCCTTCCTCGAAACCTTCTTAGGCGCGAGACCGCTTCCGCGCCTGCCTTGACTAACGTCGACGTTCCGTACGAAGACCTGATCGACCTGCTCGGGAAGCGAATCTCCCTCGAGGAGGCGGTCGACCGCATCATCTACCTGGGCTCTGGACCGGAGGGCGTCCAGGACGACGTGATGACGTTCGACATCTTCCCGAACCGTCCAGACCTGTACTCGGTCGAAGGCATCGCGCGGGGCCTGCGGGGCTACCTGGGGCTCGAGCTGGGCCTTCCGCGCTATCCGGTGTCGCCTTCCGGGATCGAGTTCCTCGTCGACCGGAGCGTCGAGCGCGTGCGGCCTTTCGCCGTGGGCGGCGTGGTCCGCGGCGTCGAGCTCGACGACCGACTGCTTCGCTCCCTCGTCGACCTCCAGGAGAAGTTGCACACGACGACGGGCCGGCGCCGGAAGAAGGTGGCGATTGGGATCCACGACCTCGACCGCGTCGAGCCCCCGTTCACGTTCAAGGCCGTGTCGCCCCACGCGGTCCGGTTCGTCCCGCTGGGCCATGCGAAGGAGATGGACCTCGCCGAAATCCTCGAGCATCACGAGAAGGGGATCGAGTACGCCCCGATCCTCCAAGGAAAAGACGTGTACCCAATCATCGTCGACCGCAAAGGCACCGTCCTATCCTTCCCGCCCATCATCAACGGGGTCGTGACCCAGCTCACGCCCGACACTCGGAACCTCTTCCTCGATGTGACGGGGACGGACTTCGAGTCGGTGAGCGGCGCGCTCAACATCCTCGCCACGGCCCTGGCCGAGAGGGGCGGGAAGATCCAGACCGTGCACACCATGTACGCGGATCGGACGGTCGACACACCGGACCTCACGCCGATCCCGATGTCGGTCGACCTTTCGCGAGCCCGGGAGCTCCTGGGGATTGAGCTGACGCCGGAGAAGGCGGTCGAGCTCCTGCGCCGCATGCGCTACGACGCCGAGGGGGACGGGCAGACGATTCGCGTGCGCGCGCCTGCGTACCGCATGGACCTCCTGCACGAGGTCGACCTCGCCGAGGATCTCGCGATCGCCTGGGGATACGACCGGTACCCGCGAGGACTGCCGAGGCGCCAGACGATCGGCACGCCCCTGGCGACGAGCCTCTTCTCCGACGCGCTTCGCCAGCTGCTCATGGGCTACGGATATCAGGAGGTCATGTCCCTCACGATGGCGAACGCGGACGAGCCGTTCGCGACGCCGGAGCGGGCCGTCGTCCTCAACCCGGTGGCGACGGATCTCACGACCCTGCGGTCCTCCCTGGTCCCGGGCCTCCTGAACCTCTTCAAGCTGAACAAGCATCGCGAGCTGCCCCAGAGGATTTTCGAGATCGCGGACGTGGTCCTCGATGCGAGGAACGTGCGGCACGTCGCAGCGGCCGCGACCCACCACCGCGCCTCCTTCACGGAGGCGAAGTCCCTCGTCCTCAGCCTGCTCCGCGACGCAGGCTCTTCCGGGACGATCGAACCGCTCGAGGATCCGAACTTCATCCCGGGCCGCGCGGCCTCCGTCCTCGCGGACGGACGTGAGTTCGGGCGTTTCGGGGAAATCCATCCGCGGATCCTCGAGGCCTACACGCTCTCGCAGCCCGTCATGGCGCTAGAGCTCGGCGTCGAGGCACTGCGGGGTGCCTGAGCGGACTCGCTGCAGAAGGTATTTCTGCCCTTGGACGATGGCGTGGCCGCTGAGGTAGCGAAGCCCGGTTCAACGCGCCAGACTTGAGATCTGGTGGGTCGCAAGGCCCTCGGGAGTTCGAATCTCCCCCTCAGCGTTCCCTCGCTCACTCGACGTGTTGCACCTGCGGCGCCGGACTCCCCGGCGGGTAGATCTGGACGGTCTTGATGTTCACCATCTCGAGAAGCCCGTACCGGCTGAGCTCCCGGCCGACACCGGAGTGTTTGACACCACCGAAGGGCATCCGGGGATCCGACTTCACCGCATTGTTCACAAACACGAGCCCGGCATCGATGCGCTTCGCGAGGTCGTCCGCAAGGCTGAGGCTCCGCGTCCATATGCTCGCGCCGAGCCCGAACTCTGTGTCGTTCGCGCGCTCGATTGCCGCGTCGACGTTGGGGACGCGGAAGACCGGGAGCACGGGGCCGAAGGTCTCCTGCCTCATGACCTTCATGTTCAATGTGACGCCGCTGAGCAGGGTGGGCTCGTAGAACCAGCCGGGTCCCTTGACGCGTTTCCCGCCCGCGTGCAACTTCGCGCCTTTCGCGAGGGCGTCCTTGACCTGGATCTCGATTTCGTCCCGCTGGCTCCTCGCATAGAGCGGGCCAATATCCGTCGCGGGGTCCAGAGGATCTCCGACCTTGAGCTTCCGGACGTTCTCCTCGAGCTTCGCGAGGAATTCGTCCGCGACCGCGTCAACCACGAGGAAGCGCTTCGCGGCGATGCACGACTGGCCGTTATTGATGAAGCGCCCGGTAATTGCTCCCTTTGCGGCTTGGTCCAGATCCGCGTCCTCGCACACGATGAACGGGTCCGAACCGCCGAGTTCGAGCACGGTCTTCTTGAGGTCCTTCGCAGACTCCCGGGCGATTTTGATCCCTGTGGCCACACTGCCCGTGAGCGAGACGAACGTCACGGGGGAACGGATGAGCGCGGTGCCCGTCGTGTAGTCGCCCACAACGATCTGGAGGACCCCGTCGGGGAGGCCCGCCTCATGGAATGCCTCCTCGACGTGGAGCCCAGTCTTCGGCGAGGCGCTCGCGGGCTTGATCACCGCCGTGTCCCCCGCGGCAAGGGCGGGGATCGCGAAACGGATGATTTGCCACATCGGGAAGTTCCAGGGCATGATGGAGCCGAGGACCCCGCGGGGATGGAATGCGATGTAGGAGCGTTGCGAGTCCGTCTCGACCACCTCGGGCTCGAGGAATCGCTTCGAGTTCGCCGCGAAGTAGTCCGCCGCAGTGGCGCACTTCTCGACCTCCGCGTTTGCCTCGCGGATGATCTTCCCCATCTCCATGGACATCGTCCGGGCGTACTCCTCCTTGTGCTTGCGGAGCACCTCGGCGAAGCGCTGCAGATACCCTTCACGTTCCTCGACGTCCAGACGCGACCAGGTCTTGAAGGCCTCCCGGGCCTTCTCGACCTTCGCGTTGACCTGCTCCTTCGTCGTGATGGGGAATGTCTCGAACACCTTGCCCGTCGCCGGGTTCACGACTTTCACGAGCCCCGGCCGGGGCTTGCGAGCCGGTGCCTTCTTCCTGCGCTTGGCGGCCATAAGGAATGCCCTCCCTTGCTTCGTGGTGAGCCCGAGGGGGAGCATATCCTTTGCGTACTTTCTCCAAGGGCTTTTCTCCCCCGGGTCACTACCCCGCCGGGGACGGAGTCCATGCGGTTCGAGGGCAAGGCGGTCCTGGTCACAGGGGGAGGTTCCGGTATCGGTCTTGCGACCGCGCTGGCGTTCGCCCGCGAGGGCGCGCGGGTCGCCGTCGCGGACGTCTCGCCCGAACGGGGTCGCGAGGCCGTGGCCGCCGCGCGGGCGGAGGGCCGCGAGATCCGATTCATCCGGGGCGACGTGACGAGCGAAGCGGACGTCGAGCGGGTGATCCGGGAGACCGTCGCCGCGTACGGGCGGCTCGACGTGGTCCTCAACAACGCGGGCATCCTCATCGAGGCGCCCGTGCACGAGATGTCCGGGGCCGATTGGGACCGAGTCCTGGGCGTCAACCTGAAGGGCGCGTTCCTTGTCGCGAAGCACGCGGTCCGCGTGATGATCCGTCAGGGAGGCGGCGTGATCGTCAACACCGGCTCCGTGAATTCAATCGTGGGCGACGGTGACGCGGCCGCGTATTGCGCCTCCAAGGCGGGGGTGGCCCTCCTGACGAAATCGATGGCCCTCGCGTACGCGAAAGACGGCATCCGCGTGAACGCCGTGTGCCCAGGGTGGGTCGAGACGCGGATGTTCCAGCAGGAGGCGGACACGCGCGGCGTCTCGCTCGGCGAATACCGGACGCATGCGGGCGCGCAGCACCCAATCGGGCGGATCGGCCGCCCGGAGGAAATCGCGAAGGTCGTCCTGTTCCTGGCCTCGGAGGATTCCTCCTTCACGACCGGAGCGCTCGTCGTCGCGGACGGAGGGTACACGGCCGCCTGAAGCGCGACGCATCCTCGCGGCAGAAGATTAATATCGGACCCCGCGATGGGAACCGGGCTGTGCGTGGGTGGCCCAGCTTGGTCAAAGGCGCAGCGTTGAGGTCGCTGTCCCGAAGGGGTTCGCAGGTTCAAATCCTGCCCCACGCATCCTTCTCGTGACTTCTCACCACCGTGTCGCCTGAAGGAAGGGGGCACGCCCCGGATCGCACCCGCCGGTGGCTACTCGGTCCCGGGATGGGAATCCTGGGAGCCGCTGAGATACTCCACGAGCTCGTCGCACCTCGCGAAGGCGACCCCCGGGGTGGCTCGCACGTGATCGACCAGCTGTTCCAGCATGCGGATTCGTGATGCTCGACCGATGCACTCCGGATGCATCGTCAGGATGAAGTAGCCGACCCCGAGCTCGGACACGGCGTCGAACTCGCTACTCCATGTTTCCAGGACCGCGCTCGGCGGCTGCCGTTGCTCCTCGAAGAACACCCAGTCCTCCAGGAACCATTCGACGGGGAGCTCGTACATCCCCGCGCCCGGGCCGTCCGGGATCCGGTAGGGCCGATCCCGGTCCATCAGGCTGCTGTCGTAGAGGAATCCATGTTTCCGGAGGAGCGCCGCGGTCCGAGTGCTCCATTCGTAGTAGGGAGCCCGGAAGCCGACGGGCCTCTTGCCGCTCACTTTCTCCAGGATTCGGACCGACGTCTCGTGCACGGCCTCCTCCTCGCTGTCCTTGAGTTCCGACAGATTCTCGTGGAGGACCCCGTGCGCGGCGAGCTCGTGACCGCGCCGCACGATCTCGCGGACCAGGTCCGGGTACTGTTGCGCCGTCCACGCCGGGGTGAAGAACGTGGCATGGATGGCGAACTTGTCGAGGAGGGCGAGGATCCTCTCGACCCCGGTGCGGGCGAACTGCCCCTTCGACAAGGCGGCGGGAAGATGGGGTGTCGTCCTCACCTGGACGCTCTCGGCGTCGATGTCAAACGTGAGCAAGACTCGTGTCCGTGCCATCGCAAGATCAGCTGTCAAGGCGAACCCTCCCTGGACGTTGGCGTTTGATTCCGAGAGGGGCCACCATCCCGGTCGATCGGTGCGGTCATGCATCGTGGCCCTCCGCCGCCTCTCACCAGCTCCGACCCCTCGAGCTCGATGACGTCAACGCCTTCGGCCGCGAGGAGCCTTCGCACCCTCTCGTTGCCCGCGTAGCCGATGACTTTCCGTGGGCCCAGCGTGATCAGGTTCGTTGCCCGCCTCTGTCGTTCGTAGGCGGTCACCTCGATGAGACGGAATCGCCGCTGCTTCAAGATCCTCAACGGCTGCGTCCGCCTCGGGGGCTTCCCGTCCTCGTAGACGATCGCAGGCCCGCTCAGCGATTCGCGATGCACGATCGCGAGATCCTCGTCGACGACCATCATCGTTCCGTCGAGATGGATGACTGATTGGGGGAGCTGAATCGCGATCAGGGTGCGCCACCCCTTCGCCCGGGTCCGATCCCGCAGTTGCCGCAGCGCGACCCGGTTGGTCCGGTTGCCGACGCCGACGAGCAGAGTCTCCCCATCCAGGAAGATCAGGTCGCCTCCCTCCATCGTGGCGGGCGCACGGGCTTCCATGAGCCTCTCCACCCCGATGCGGTCCAAGGCGGCCGCCGCAATCCGAGGCTCGTGCCGTCGGACCGGGCTGCTCATTCTCATCTGGATGCGGCCTGCGCGCGTGACGACGACCGTGTCGCGCATGTACACGAGGTTCGGACTCTTCTCCACGAGCGCAAAGAGCGGGGAGCCCTCCAGGGCGTGCTCGACGAGGACCACGTCGACTCCCTCGTGCCTCAGGGTCTCGACAAGCTGCCCATGCTGGTTCCGGAAGCGCGCCGGTTCGATGGCGTCCTCAAAGAGATATCGGCGGTAGGATGCGGGCCCGATTCGATCGATCTCGCGCCCCGGTGCATGCATGAGCACCTTCCTCAGTGCGCCGTACTCGGGGAATTCGGCGGACATGGGACGCGTCACCGTCGCGGCTCGATTCTACTTCGGTCGCGGCCGCGCCCGCAGCCTGCGTAGGACGGCCCGACTCATGCCCCGGGAGTCGAACGCGGCGCCTTGAACCTATGGTCGTCGGGGCGAGGGTGCGGAGCGTGGGGCGTCTGCCTTTTCCGGCGTCGTGCCGCCGACACGCGACCTTCCGGCGGGCGCAGGACATGCGTTCGATGCCTCTCCTGGAAAACTCACGCTAAAGGGTAATAAACCACGGAAGTCTCGGCCCGACGTGCCTCATCCCGAGGGGTGCGACTCGGAAGACGAACCCGGCGACGCCGAGGAGCCGTCACGGACCAGGGGCACTTTCCGCCGAGCCTCGGTGCGGCTGTTCGCGAAGTTGCCCCGTCCGGCTCGACTCCTGTGGATCTTCCTGCTCGCCCTCGGAATCTATGCGATTGCCTTCACGCTTCAGGGGAGCGGCATCATCCCGATCATCGCCCTCCCGGCACTCGCCGTGGAGACGGACATCCTGTTCCAGATGCTCCGTTATAGGAGAATCCGCGCCCCGGACGCGGCGATGGCCACGGGCCTGCTGCTCGCGCTCCTCCTGCCGCCGACCGTGCCGCTCCTCCAGGCCGCGGGGGTTGCCTCCGCGGCCATCGCGCTCCGTCACGTGCTGCGCATCCAGGACCGTCCTGTGTTCAACCCGGCGGCCGCCGGCGTCCTGATGGGTGCGCTCTTCTTCGGTCTCGCCCCGTCCTGGTGGGGTTCCATCGGGATGTGGCTCGTCGTCGTCCTCGGCGTGGTCCTGACTCTGCGGACCCCGGGCTCGTGGCGCATCCCACTCGCGTTCTTTCTTGCGTACGCCACGCTCTCGATCTTGGGCAACCTGATCCTCGGCGAGGTGACGTCGCCCATGGTCCTTCTCCTGGGCGCGGTCGACCCGGCCGTCCTGTTCTTCGGCTTCTTCATGGTCCCGGAGCCGCGGACTTCCGCGGTCCGGCCGACAGACCGCTGGATCTTCGGCCTCGTCGTCGGCGTGGCGACTGGGCTCCTCCCCGCGGTCCTCCCCAGCCTCGCCCCGCTCGTTGCGCTCCTCCTAGGAAACGGGGTCGCGGTGGCCCTGCGCCGCTCCCGTGGCGTCGAGGCGCCCACGGTCGAGCCGAAGGCGAAGGCGGCGACTCGCCGGCCGTCCCGGCGCGATCGAGTCCGCCGCCACCGCCAGCCGGTCGTCCACGATCTGCGCTCGGAATGGAAGACCCCGCAGCGCGTGGCCTCCGGCATCCTCGTCGTCGTCCTCCTTGGCGGCATGGGGCTCGCGCTGAACGCTCCGACTGCGACGCCCTTCACCGCGGTCCGCCCGAACCTACCGGTCTCCGTGGGCAACGTCACGGCCACGAGCAACTGCACGACGGATAACCCGTCCGTCCCCGCGGACGTGGTGTCCTTCCTGCATCAGCGCCTCGGCCCCTCCGTGATTCTTTCCGCGGACACGAGCACAGGGACCGTGGTCTTCTACGACCCGGTGAACCACGCGACCATCACGGAGACGAACATCTACGAGGACTACGGCTTCGCCGAGTTCAACGGCGATGACTACGCGGTCATGGGTTGCTCCGCGTGAGGCGGTCCCGTTCCTCGCGTTCACGGATGCGCTGAATGCGAAACGAGTTTCCTCCGCATGCTCGGCTCTGCACCCGACCAGACTCAATCCGGTTGCTCGGGCAGGGCTCCGAATGAAACGAATGGCAGGTTCCCTCGTGTCACAAGTTTCTGGAGGAGGACCGGGATCTCCTCGAGCTTGGATGTATCGACAATATCCCCGAGATCCTTCCCGTGCGTCTTCTCGATTCTCTCGAGCAGGGATCGCATGATGGGCAGCAGCCGGCCTGGCGTGCGGCCGCGGTACACCACCGCGATGTAGGCACGATCCCCTCGGACGATCGCGACGCGCTTCTCGCCCAGCTCGATTCCCTCGAGGTTCCGCTCCCTCTCATCGGAGAAACTCCGCTTGGCGAAATCCATGATTGTCGTCAACATGCCCGTCATCAGGTCCGTGTCAATCGAGGTCGGGCCGCTGCGGGAGACGCTCCCGGCGAGGAGTCCGTCGTTCGTGACGAGGAAGGCCCACTCGAGCTTGCGTCGGCGATAGGCGACGAAGAGCACGGCGCCGGCTGCGGCGACCGGCAAGGGGAGCCACAGGACCCAGCCCGGGACGATCTCCCCGCATCCCCGGAGGCGGGAGGGCGACCACGATTAGGAACGTGGTCGTGTTCGTGAGGTTGCCGTCGCTCAACGTCACGCGAACCCATTCCATCGTGTCCTGCGAGTAGTTGAAGAGCAGACCCTGTCCGATGGCCATGGCATGCGTGCTGTTCGTCCCCGCAAGGAAGAGGACGGACACATTGTCATCGGGGTCTCCGAGATATCTCGTGAGGGGGACGTAGACTGTGGAGGCGTTCACGTACTGGGTCGGGACGGCGAGGAAGAAGGGCGCGTCGTCCACCCGGACGACCCGGATCCAGACGCTGTCCTCTTGGAGGGCCCCCTGGGAATCCGTGGCCCGGAAGGTCACGCGCTCCACGCCCCACCAGTTGGCCCGCGCGCTGAGGTCCACGCTCCCGTTCGCATAGATCGTGACGAGGACGCTGCGGTTCCCGGAGCTCCAGTACAGGACCGACCCGTCGGCGTCCGCGAAATACTGGGAGAGGTTGTACGCCCCTCGGGCCACCGTCCCCTCGAGGAACGACCGGTCTGGCATCTTCCCGATTAAGGAAGGCGGCGAGTCCCAGCCGATCGAGACCAGCAACCCCCGACTCACCGTGTACATCCCGTCCGAGACGGAGACCGCCGCGGCTTGGATCGTGTTGTTGAACGACGCGGGGTAGAGGAGGGTGATCAGGTGCCCTGAGACGAACACGTGCGGGTCCGAGACGGTGACCAGGAGCTGGCTCGACGGGGTGTCGGGGTCGGAGAGGTACGGATCGAGGTTGAAGGAGTATGGGGAGTCGAAGCGAACCCTCAGATCGGGGAGGATTCCGATCGTGGGAGGTTGGTCGAGGTGGATCACGGTCGCGAGGATCGTGTCCTGGGCAATGGCCCCCGCTGGGTCCTTTGCCTGGAAGGTGACCTGGTCTTGACCCCACCATCCTAGCGGAGCACGAATGTCCACCGAGAGGTTTGGATAGATCGTGACGTTCACATGCGTGTATCCGGTCGAGAAGAACAGGGCATCTTGGTTGGGATCCGAGAAGTAATTGGCCAAGTTGAAGACGTTCGCTAGGGTCTGGCCCTCGTACAGGGTGACGTCGGGGAGCGGAATGTTGACCACTGGCGGGTAATCCGACGTCACCTGGATGGCGATGACCCGCGTCACGGTGAACTCCCCGTCGCTCACGGTGAGATTCACGAAGACCCATGCGTTGAGGTACGCGAGCGGGTAGGTGAAGGACACGTTGAACCCGGAGACGGGTGCATGGAGGGTGTCATCTGACGCCAGGGTCATCAGGGCGCGGGGGGTGTCCGGGTCGGAGATGTACGGCCCGAAGTCGAAGGTGTAGGTCTGGTTGTACCGGACATAGAGGACGCTGGGCGGATTGAACGTGGGCGGCTGATTCACGTGAGTGATGTTGATCCACGCGTCCTGCCGCGCGAAACGTCCTTGCGGGTCCGAGAGCCAGTACGTGACATGGTTGTCCCCCCAACGGTTGGGCTGCGGCTGGATGGTCAGGATCGAATTGCCGGGGACGTTGAGGCCCGTGATCTGGACGGCGGACGGATCGAACCCGGTCACGTTCCAGCGGAGCTGGCTAAGCGGGGTGGAGTTGTCGTAGGCATACGTCTTGAGATCGATGGACCAGGATGGGCTGTTCTCGAGCCGGCTCACGTCCGGGATTCGGCCTACGATGAGAGGCGGGGTGTTCCCGGCGATGGAGATGTAAGTCACCGCGAGCATGGGCCGCTCGGAACTCACGGGCGAGTCGGAGCTGATCCAGCTGTGGAACGTCCCAGACACCTCGCTCGCTTCCGTGAGGATGAGACCGCGATTGGGATAGACTCCGGACAACCAGTCTTGGACGGTGGACGTGACGTTCCAGGACATCCATCCGCTCGCGCCCACGGCGCCGGCGACGGCAGGTCCGAAATCCCCGCCTGGAAGCGACCAGGGCGTGACTCCGTCCTCGTAGTTCCACGAGACCCCCGCCGCGGGGAACACCTGGACCTGACCCACGGTCGTCGTCAGGAGCGGCGCGCCGGTGCCGGACGCTCCATCCAGGCGCCTCTGGGTGTGATTCAGGTTATAGCCCCACGTGCGCCAGTCGTAGTCCAACCCGCCGGTCGAGTAGGCGACGACACCGTTCCCCGTCGGCACGACGATATCGAGCGTGCCGTTACCGGTGAGATCGGCGATGGCTGGATTCGTCATCGGATACTGGTTCCCGCGAAGGTTCTGATTGTTCGCCGGGACGGTCCATCCATGAACGAGGGCGCCGGTCCCGTCGAGGACGAGGAGGGCAGTGTCCTCCAGGAAGATGACGTTGGGATGTCCATTCCCTGCAAGGTCGACGAGAGCGGGCGATCCCGGGGGGACGCTGCCGCCGCTGTACGGCGAGGGCCAAGCGAGCCGCCCGTCGGACCGGAACGCGTACATGGATCCCGCAAAATCTCCCATGACCGTTTCCAGCTTCCCGTCGCCGTTGAGATCCCCAATCGCCAGACCGCTCACGAAGCCCTTTCCCGCGATCGTCGACCACGCGACACTCGAATTCGAGGCGTAGAGGGCGAACACGTCCCCATTGTTGCCGAAGTCGGCGGAGACGAGTTCCTCTACCCCGTTGCCGTTCAGGTCCGCGAAGCCCACGGCATTCTCGAGGACAGCGGTCCCGGCGGGCGCGTTCGCCCAAAGCTGCGTTCCCGAGACGTTGTAGGCATGGAGGTTCTTGTCGTACCCGTCGAACACGACCTCCGGGGATCCGGAGCCATCCAGGTCTACGATGCTCGGCCAGAAGCCAGCGCCCCCGACCGCGAATTGGGTCGGCAGGAGGGCGCCCGTCTGGCCGTCGATCGCGATGACCTGCTTCATGTTGCCGCCCACGAGCACATCCGGGACGCCGTCCCCGTTGACATCCACCAGCGTGCCTCCCGTGAACAAGAGCGAAGTTGCGTTGTACCTCCACACGAGTGCTCCCGTGCTGTTCAGGCGCACGACGGACGGATCGTTCGTGACGACGATGATGCTGTCTCGCCCAGTGTGATCGAGGTCCGCCACCTGGGGGGTGAACGGCACCGAGGCCACGGGTGACGACAGGGAGACCAGAGTCCTCCACTTCACGGAGCCGTGGTCGTCGAGACAATACACGAACCCGTCCGCGCCGCCAAAGACAATCTCGAGTCGGCCGTCTTCGTCGATGTCCGCGATCGTCGCGCCCGAAGCGCCGCCCCCCGTCGCTCCGGAGAACCAGATAGGAGATGCGCTGAAGGTCCGCGTACGGTATGCCGGGACGGCCGTTCCGTTCGTCGAGTAGACGACCGTGAAGGCCCTCGACTGGTACGCGCCCAGAGAGACGTCGAAGAAGACCTCGGCACTCGCGAGACGGCCCGCCACATAGTTCTCGTTCCCTACCTGGGAAGGGATCTCCACACCGGAGGCGTAGACCCGCAGGTCGCGGGCCGGGTCCACGATGGAGTTGGGGGCGAACAGAATCGTCACGCCCACGGGCTCGAGGGTCCGGTTGACGCCGGCGGTCTCCCGGACCGTGACGGGAACGGCGGACCAAGAATGTCCGCCGCCACCTTCCGTCCAAGGTGAGGTCAGCCTCCGCACCTGGACGCTGCCGCCAACGCCTTGGGTTCCGTAGAGCGAGAGCGTGGCGTTCACGACCACCGCATTCGTCGGCAATCCGCTCAGGCCGAAGGACAAGAGCGAGCGGGCTGTGTCCCCGGTCAGGCTGTTCGGCCCCGCCGCTAAGGAGGTGCTATTCCCGAAATTCCACGACGGGTTCAGGCTGAAGATGGACGCGTCCGTACCGTTGGTTGCGTCTGGCTGGAAGAGGATCTCCTGGGGAGCTGCGGATGCGTGAAGGCTGGTCGTTCCGGGCGCCCGGGCGAGAGCGGGGACCATGAGCATGAGGGCGAAGAGGAAGACCACCCGTGCTCGGTGGGGAGAGAACTGGGGCTGCATCACGGATCGCAGGTGGCTTGTTTGGGGGCGACGGGGGCTAAGGCCTTCGCTCTCGTTATCAACGGCGATTGGTGTCTCAGGGGCCTGATTCGCGGTCGCGAACGACCGTCGCGGGCACGGCGGGAAGGGGGTTCGTGCGCTCGCTGCGGCGGTAGGCCACGAGGATGTACGCGGTCGGCACGGAGGCCACGAGGGCGCCGACGGCGAGCCCGGTGCCGAGGCTGTAGTCCGTTGCGACGAGACCCGCCAGAGGCTCCATGACGGCGATGACCAGGGTGCTGAAGAACGTCTCGATCGCGAGCACGGTCGCCCGGCCGTCCGATCCCACGCGGCGATTGATGATCGTGGCGATCAGGACCGCCTCAATCCCCCAGACCACGTAGTCCGGGAGCTGCGTGGCGACTGCGAGGATACCGCCGACGTCCGGGCTGAAGGCCCCTTGCGCGATGAGGTAGATCAGGGGGAAGGGCGCGAACACCATGACGAAGACGAGGATGAGTCCTCCGGACTCCCCGAACCGATTGAGGAAGGATCCCGTCAGGCCCCCGGACACGGCGGCGACGAGGTAGAAGACGCAGTAGATCCCTGCCACGACGAGGAGGTCGCCGCCCACGGTCTGGTTCAGGAACACCGCCCGGAACAAGGCCATCATGTAGCTCACGAAGCCCACGAGGACTTGGAACAGGATGATCAGCACGATCTGACGGTTGGCGCGCGCCGTGCGGAGTCCCGCCAGGATCTGGCCGAACATGCTGGGTTCGGGCTTGCGGAGAACGGAAGGTTCCTGGAAGGTCAGGCCGAGCGCGAGGGCGCCGAGGCCCGGGACCACGTAGAGGATGAGCGTCATCTCCACGCGGGCCGTCGTCAGGATGATGAGCCCTCCCGCGAGGGAGGCGAGCGCCGTGCCCAGGTACGAATACAGCGCGGCCCGGCTGCTAACCGCCGGGTAGCGGGCCTCCGCATGGACTTCGACCAGGGTGTCGTACAGGTACGCGGAACCCGCTCCCCAGAGGAAGCCTGCCCCGAACGCCCAGATCGCGTTCGAGAGCGCGAACATCGCGAAGGAGTTCGAGAATCCGAAGGAGACGATTCCCGCCATCCAGATCCCGACGCCGAGGACCACCGCGCGCTTGCGCCCGTAGCGGTCCGCGAAGGCTCCGGCGGGCATCGCGACGATTAGGCTCACGATCCAGAAGATCACGTCGACGATGGTCCCGAGGAAGTAGGTGAAGTGAGCGAACAACCAGATCGTCCAGAACGGGCTCCAGATCTGGAAGGCGACGAGCATCTGGAACGCATAGTATCGACGCACGCGCGCGTCGACGGTCCCGGGGGCGCTCACGCGCGCGGCAACGGACGACCCGAGATAACCCTTCCGGACTTGCTGTACCGAACCGTCTCGTTCACGTGACGAGCCACCCGCGGGCATCCGCGAGGAGGATCGCGAGTGCGAGGACGGTCGATTCGAACTCGCCGCGCCGCGCGCGGTCGAGAGCCTGCGTGGGCGACAGGAACAGGAGGGAATCGACTTCCTCCGGATCCGGCGAGCGACCCGTGGGCTTGCAGTCCTTCGCGAAGAACAGATGGAGCGTGCCGGTCAGGTAGCCCGTCAGGCTGTTGCCCGAATACAGGTGCATGAGCTTGCCCGCCTGGAGGCCCGTCTCCTCAAGGAGCTCTCGGCCCGCGCAGGCCTCGGGGCTCTCCCCGTCCTCCGCCGTCCCTCCGGGGAGGGCCACGGCGATCCGCCCGAGTCCGTGCCGGTACTCGTGGGTGAGCACGACCTTGCCGTCCACGGTCCGAGGCAGGACCGCAGCGGAGGTGCCGAAGTGAAACCGGACCCAGTTCTTCCGGACGCCGTTCGCGAGCTCGACCTCGTCTTCCGTGATCGGAGGCCACACGTTCCGCAGTGGTCGTGAAGTGATGACCCTGGGCAGATCCGCCATCGTTGCTCGGGCGGCACCCACGCGACGGCAGTACTTAGAAACACCGGTCTCCTCTGCGTGAACGCTGGTTCTGGGGGTGCTGGGAGAGCGAGCGGGACCAGACCAAACGCTTAATAGGGGCCGCTCGACTTCGCGCACTCGATGCCCTTCAAATTCTGGAAGAAGGACAAACCAGAGAAGGAGAAGGGAGGCGCCGAGGGGAAGAAAGAGCCCAAGGAAGCGGCCCCGAAGGTCGAGGCTGCGGGCGAGACGAAGGCCGTCGACCGCGGGAGCAAGCTGGAGGCCGATCGAGGCGCGGCGGCGCCCGGGGGCGAACCGACTCCGGCGTCTGAGAAGCCGGTCGAGCCGACCCCCTCGGAGCTGGATGCAGCCGTTTCCGAGGTGCATGCGGGACTCGTGGAGCTAGGGCTCACGATTCCAGGCACGAAGCCGGTGTTCGCGAAACGGGTGGCTGGGTCCTCGGGAGGGGCCGGAGCGTTTGTTTCCCAGTTCCGGGAGAAACCGTACCGCGCGGCGACCGGGATCCTCGTGGAATGGCTCGGGTTCCAGGCGCCCTCGGACTTTGATCCCGAGAAGCTCCTCGCGGACGTGAACCTGCGCCTCAGCTCGTTCAAACTCTCAATCCAGATGACGGATCTCACGTGGCTGGACCAGGAGCTCAGTCTCCGCAAGGCGCGGCTCCGGCTCGGCGACGTCGAGCGCGTCGTCCGGTTCAAGGACTCGCGGGACTTCGTCAAGAGCGTGAACGAGCTCATCGCCCCGAGGAAGCTGGTCTTCCTGGAGCTGGAGACCTGGTCCCGTGACCTCGCGTTCCTCCTCGTGCGGGAGCCGAAGTGGGACAAGCTGGCGGCCACGAAGCTCGTGGTCGTGAAAGCACCCCAGACTGCCGTGGGCGGCGAGTGCGGGGAATGCGGGGCGTCGGTCGGCGAGAACTGGCACGACTGCCTCTCGTGCGGCGCCGTATTCGGCTCCGACTGAGCCTCACTTCGGCGGCTCTTCCTTCTTCGTCGATTCGCCGGGCTTCGAGCGGAGGATCGGCGCGGGGTCGTACATCTTCTCGGGCCACTCGCGCCGGTGGACGAGCATCCCGCAGTGGGGGCAGTTCTTCTCGTCGAGGTGTTCCTCGTTCCGCGTGAAGAGGACCTTGCCGTCGCAGAAGGGGCAATGCAGGGTGCGCGGCTTCCGCATGATCCGCTTGGCGAAGACGGACATCTGCCCTTCCCGCAGATCGGGCGCCATGGAGACCGCATGAGCGGGCGGCGGGATATGAAGGTTATGTCGCGGCTCGGCCGGCGGCCTGCGAAGGGGTCGTCGCGCAAAGGTCAAATGGACCCCACGCATGCCTGCGGCGAAGAGCATGTCGGACCTGCGCCTCCGGAACTACCACGAGGTCAGCGGCGCCCTGTTCGGCAAGGAGGCCGGATGGGAGGTGCCCATCGGCTACGGATCCCTCGACCGCGAGGTGGACGCGGTGCGCCGGGCCGCGGGGATCCTCGACGTGAGCGACCGCGCCAAGATCCGCGTCCGTGGTTCCGATCGCGTGACCTTCCTCGGCGGCCTCGTGACCGCGGACGTGAAGGTGCTCCGCCCCGGCATGTCGGCGTACGCCCTCGTCCTCGACGAGGCGAGCCACGTCCTCGGGGACCTGCGGGTCACCACCTTGGACGATGCGTTCGTCCTGGACATCGAGGCCGCGGAGAAGGATCACCTCCTCGAGTACTTCCAGAGGCAGACGGTCAGCGACGACGTCGCCCTGGAGGACCTCGGGTTCTGCGGACACCTCGAGGTCCATGGACCTCTGGCGCCGCGAGTCGCGTCCGCCGTCCTCGGGGTGGACGTCCAAGGCCTCTCCGTCGACGAGCACACGATCTTCCCGCTCGACCGCCATCGAAGCGGGTTCGCGTCGCGTGTCAACACCCTCGGTGAGTACGGCTACGCGATCTGGGCGCCGGGCGAGAGCCTCGAAGCCGTCTGGGACGCGCTGTCGCGGAGCGGCGCCGTGCCGGTCGGACGCGAGGCGCTCGACGTGCTGCGGATCGAGTCGGGCCGACCGCGGTTCGGGGTCGACATGACCGAGGGGACGCTCGCCCTCGAGGTGGCTCCGGAGGGCGTGATCAGCTTCACGAAAGGGTGCTATCGGGGCCAGGAGGTCGTCGCCCGGGGCGTGGGCATCGGACAGGTGAACCGCCGCCTCGTGGGCCTCAAGATCGACGGTGACGTTCCGCCCTCGCATGGGGATGCGGTCCGCGTCGAAGGCGCGGAGGTCGGCCGCGTGACGAGCGGGTGCTGGTCTCCGACGACGGGCTGGGTCATCGCCCTCGCCCTCCTCCGGATGGACAAGGTCCCTGCCGGAGGCCAGATCTTCGTCGACCATGCGGGCTGGGACCTGCGGGCGTCGCCCCATGCGCTCCCGTTCGTGCTCGGCCGAGCGTGATCCCGGCGCGAGACTCATATAGCTCCGAGCGCTAGGGAGGCCGCATGTGCCGTATGATGGGCGTCGTGAGCCGCGGCCCCGTATACTACGATCTGTTCGAGGAGTTCGCGGACCTCTCCACGAAGGGGATGTGCCCCATCGGCGCTCCCGACGAGCGAGGCCACAAGGACGGGTGGGGCCTGCTCTGCTTCCAGAACGGGACCCTCAAGGTGCAGATGCGGGATATCGGGTGCGCCGCGGACGCGTCCAAGTACTACGGCACGGCGTGGAAGATCGCGAAGCTGAACATCGAGCGGGCGGAGGGCCAGAATCTCATCGTCCTCGGGCATCTCCGCCGTGCGTCCGATCCGAAGACCGTGGGCCAGCGCTGGTCCCACCCCTTCGTCGAGGAGCGCAGCGGCGTGACATGGGCGTTCCAGCACAACGGCTCGCTCAACAAGGAGTCGGGTGACAAGGAGGTCATCGACTCCCAGGTCCTCTTCCACCTGGTCCTCGAGGCCCTTGACGGCCGCGACCATGCGGCGGTCGCCAAGGCGGCCCAAGCGGCGCGGCAGCGGGCGATCGACGAGTACGGCGGCTTCACCGGGCTGAACTTCATGATGACGGACGGAAGCGCGCTACATGCGTACCGGGACTTCCAGACGAACGGGCAGTACTACACGCTCTACCAGGATCACTTCGGTGAGATGGTGATCACCACCTCCGAGCCGATCCTCGCGATGAAGGCGGACCCGATGCCCCGCGGCATCGTGCACACCGTGACCCCGGACCTCGAGGTCCAGAAGACCGAGATCGCCTAGACTGTGTCGGCGGAGTGCGGGAAAGGGTTAAGTCCACCGGGTCCTCACTCACCCGAGATGCGACGCGCGGCTCTCGAAGTCCTGGCCTGCCCTGCGTGCCGCGGTCCGCTCCGGCTGGAAGGCGAGTCCGACGAAGTCGAGAATGGCAACTTGGCCTGCCCCACCGAAGGGATACTGTACCCGGTCACGAACGCGATTCCACGCCTCGTCGAAGCGGGCAGGGCGGGCCGCGTGGCGGCACTCGCGCATTCCTACGCGTGCGTTTGGCAGCGCGACGGCTGGGGAGCCTTGGATTCGTCGTATCTCCTGAACCTACCGTACGAGGACGTCTCTGGGCGGCGTGCTTCAGAATGGCGCGTGAAGGCCCGGAGTCTCGACGCGCTGGAGCGGCTCTTCGCGCGGAATCGGCTGCGACGTGTGGTGGATCTCGGGTGCGGAGTGGGGTGGCTATCGTACCGACTCGCCCAGCGAGGCTACGACGTCTACGCGATCGATGTCGTGTTGGACGACGTCCTCGGGCTTGGCGCAGCCGGTGTGTATGTGCGTTCGGGCGTCTTTTTCGAACGAATCTGGGGCGAGCTGGAACGACCTCCGCTGACTGCATCCTCGGTCGACGCCGTGGTGTGCAACGCGTCGCTTCACTATGCGAACGATCTTCCACGCGCTCTAGTCGAGATGAAGCGCCTGCTGCGACCGGGTGGGCTCCTTGTGGTGATGAACTCGCCCGTGTACAACGACCCCGAGAGCGCCGAGCGGGCCCTCACCGATTTCCGGGAACGACTTCGAAGACTCGGGGCGAGCGAAGAGGTCGTCTCGACCTATCACCATTTCACGCGAGACTCGCTCGTTCGCGCGATCTCGTCCGAGGTGGGGCCCGTGGCAGAGGAACCGTTCGATCCGGGCGGCGGCTTCCGATGGAGCCGGCGTGCCAAGGGCGCCGCCCTCCGGATGGAACTCGCGTCCTTTCCCCTGCTGTACGCAAGACGGGCGGGATAGTCGTCCCTTTTCGGGCAAAGCTTCTTCGCAGTCCGAGGTGTGCGGAGCGCAGTGCTGGCCATCGACAGAGATCGAGGAGGCGGCCCGATGCCTCCGCGGGTCCGGCTCGGCGGGAAAGGGAATACCATAGAATGAAGGAGATGCGCGAGTGGAGGTTGGAAGGGGAGTACTTCCAGCACGTCGAAGCGAGCTATGATCGGCTCGCCCCGCGCTACGACGCGGACATCGGGTCGAACCTGGTCGGACGACGGATGCATACGGTCTTCCGGCGGGCACTGCGGGAGGTCCTACGCCCGGGCCAGCACGTGTTCGAGATCGGCTGCGGGACGGGGGCGGATGCGCTCTGGCTGGCTCGCCAAGGTCTCGACGTGGTGGCGACCGACATCTCGGGCGCGATGATTGAACAGCTGCGGGAGAAGGCGGCCTCCGAGGGTCTGTCCCAACACATTCAGACGCGGCGGATGGCGGCGCACGAAATCGGCCGATTGGGCAGCGAGTTCGGGAGTGATTCCTTCGACGGCGGGTTCTGCCATGCCGGAGCCCTCAACATGGAACCTGAGATCGCACGCGTGCCCGCCCAGATCGTGTCGATCACCAAACCGGGCGGTGCTTTCGTGTGCAGCTTCATCAACAGGACGAGCCTGTTCGAGATCCTCTTCTATCCGCTGGTCTTGCGCCCTCGAAAGGCGTTTCGCCGGATGGGCAACGTCGTTCCGATCCCCATATCCCGGACAGAACCCATGAATCGGCAGGTGATCCCGGCCCGGTTCTACTCTCCCTCGGAGATGATCCGACTGTTCGGCAACGGCTTCTCGGTGGAGATGGTCCAGGGGATGGAGATCTTCCTTCCCCCGTCCAACCTCGCGGACCTCTATGCCCGGTTCCAACTCGGTTTCGCTGGCCTGGAGGCGCTCGAGGAGCACCTGTCCCGGCGAGCCCCCGCCAACGAGTGGGGACACCACACCGTCTTGGTCCTCCGGAGGCGCTGACCCTGACCAACCGGTCTCGGAAGGCGTTGGTTGAGGGAATCCTCAAGGTCACCGCCGTGCTGGGCCTAATCATCGGTACCGGTGTGGCGCTGGATTGGGTCTCGCTCCTGCCACACTTCCCGTCGGGTCCCTTCGTCGTCCCCGGAGTGGCGCTCCTGCTTGCCGGCACTGCTCTGGAGGCCTACTCCACGTCGATCCTGTGGGCCCTGGGGAACGGGACCCCCAACCCTGAGAGTCCGCCGGACCGACTCGTCACGCAAGGGATCTACGCCCGCTCGAGGAATCCCTTGTACGTCGCGAGACTGACAATCCTGGCGGGGGCGGCGGCCGTGCTCCAGTCGTCGGGGGTGGCTCTGCTGACCGTTCTTCTGTACGTCTGCATCGAATTCGTCCTTCTCCCGCGCGAAGAGAGGCGTCTCGCATCTCGGTACGGAGAACGTTACCGGGCATACTGCCAACGGACTCCGCGGTGGCTGTCCCTGCGCAGTCGGCGTTCGGACGTGAACGAGGAATCGTCCGGTCCTTCCGCGAGGTCCCCCGAACGTTAACCCGGCCTCGCTTTGGCCATCAAGTACATCTGGCCGATCAGGCCAACTCTCGCAGCGAGGTCGAGGGCAGGCCGGAGGATCTCGGGATTGGCGAGGAGGCGGCTCCCCCGCAGGCGTTGCGGCGCGCGGCCAAAGCTGTGCGCCCCGACGACCCGGAATCCCGCGTCGGACGCGAGTTGCACGAGCCCGTCCCTCGAGAAGCAATTCAGGTGGATGGGCGGCCGGACGTAACCCCATTTCTGAGGTGCGAGCCGCGCGATCAGGGAATCGGCGTCACCGGTCTGTAGCAGGAGGATGCCCCTCGGTTTCATAATCCGGTGGATCTCTCCCAGGGTCCGTCTCGGGTCGAAGAGGTGCTCGAGGACCTCAACGAGGGTGACCACGTCAAAGGTGTCCGCATCGAAGCCCGCCTCCTCCAACCGGCTGATGAGGGTGCACCCCTCTCGAGTCGACGTCTCCTGGCGAAGCGACACGTCCACCCCTTGGCTTTTGAAGTGCGCCTGGGCCGCCGTCACGAACTCCCCTCGGCCACAGCCCACGTCCAGAAGACGGCCCGATTCTCGGACGTCGAGCACGCGCCGGAGCCGGTATCGAGTCTCTGCGAGGTTGTCCCCGCCGGCATTCAGGCATGCATCGTTCCCGAAGTCTGCGAGCTCGGGATGGGTCCGATACACGCCGACCAGCGCATCCTCCGTGGGACGCGGCGTCACGTAGAGGGTGCGGCATGAGGCGCACTCCGCGACCCGGAAGCCGCTGCGAACGAAGATCGACCTCCTCGCGGTCCCGCGGCAGGCTGGGCATCCCACGTCCACATGAGGCAGACTTCTCGACAGACCGATCAGGGTTCGCTCCACATCCTCGAGTTGCCCACTCCGAGAGCCGGAACGTCTCGGGGCTCCTCGCCGACGCTGTTCTCCGGACAAACGGGTCATGGCGCCACTTCGAACACCAGCACCCGTGGCGCGCCCAGGATATACTCGGGACCGGTCGCATCGTACAGGAGCACGAGATGGTTTCCATTCGTCCCATTTGCTTCCGCAGGGAACAGCGCACGCAACCGGTAGTAAGGTACGGTCACCATGACGACGTAGGCCACGTTCTGTACGAGGAACAGGCTCGCGCTGGAGACATTGTCCGGAAGCAGATACGAACCGATGATTCGCGACGCGGGGTAGCCGCTGTAGTAGGCTGAGATTGGCGATTCGGAGACAACGATCTTCCCGGCCGGGAGGGGCTGGGAACTCAAGAAGATCCCCGCGCGTTCCATGCCTTTGAGAAGAGTCCCTGGCGGCGGGGTCGGAGTGAGGACGACCGCGACGAGGACCAAGGACACGGCCAGCGCGGCGACCGCAGGGACGTGCTCCATGCCGCGATTAGAGGCGCGGGGTCTCTCGCGGACCCATGACCGCAACCGGTCGAGGGCACTCGCGGAGTAGACTGCCATGATGGGGGTCGTGAGCTGGATGTAACGAGGACCTGGGTTTCCCCAGTTGGCTGCGGTGTAGATGACCTCGGCGGCGTAGAAGAAGAACAGGATCAGCGTGAACGGCGAACGGGCTTCTTTCTTCAGGGCCCACAGCATCGCAAGTACAGCGAACGGAGCGTAGTAGAAGTAGAACTCGAAGAAGGCCCCGATCCTCCCCCAGAAGGACGGGAGCGCTCCGATGGCTGCTTTGTACCGGACATCAACCGAGGTTTGTCCCACGATGATCGCGGGTAGGAACCCGTACTGGCTCGTCCATACCCACCAGAAGGCCGTGAACGCGAGGGCCGGAGCCGCGAGGAGCGCGATCTCCCGGGTTCGGACTTCGCCGGAGGCCCACTTCCATCCCAGGTAGATGAGAAGGAACCCCCAGACCTCGTATCGAAGGGTCGACGCCACGAGGAACGCTGCGGCGGCCAGGGCAAGGGAGCGTCGCGGACCGAGGACGGGACGCTCCACGAGCAGGACGCCGAGGAACGTGGTGAAGAGCGCGAGCGCCTCCGGGGTGGCAAAGCTCGAGATGACGATGTCGCTGGGGCTGAGCACGAACAGCATTACCGCGAGGAGAGCAACCGAATGACCGCGTGGACGAGCCAAGCCGTAGACGACGGCGGTGGTCCCAAGGGAGAACACGATGTTGACGCCCTTCAGAAGCGGCATGATGTGACTCCCGAAGAGAGTGACAAGTCCCGCGACGAGGAAGTCGTACCCGGGCAGCCAATTCCCCCGTGTCATCCCCGAGAATGGATCCGTGTAGTGGCCGGTCTGGGCGAGGACGCTCCCAATCCACCAATTCTGGTATCCGTCCTCGAACGGATCGAGGAATCGGTCCCAAAGCAGCCTCGTGACCACCGCGGCGGCGACAATCCCGGCAATCAATAGGGCGGTCCGCGAGGACATCCGGAAGCTCAGGAGGGCCGTAGTGCGCCCCTCCTGGACGGTCGGGTCCATCGTGTCAACCCGCGGATCGATCCGTGACCCGGGAGGTCTTCCACCAGAGGGGAGCGTGCCGCGCGACCACATGCCACAAGCCGATATACAGGCAAGGGACCCAGTGGTACGTGTAGATTGCGAACCCGATCAGATCCGCCGGTAGCCGCCTCCATGAATATCCATCCGACGTCAGCAGGCCGTATCCCACCACGGGGAAGTAGCCGAAGGAGAGGAGCCACATCGCAGGTCCGGGGAAGGCCGAGGAGACGGAAAGGATGCCCGTGAACGCGACCGCGGACAGGATCCAGGTAACGAGCACGAACGGAGAGACGAGGAACATGCTCAGGTTGAACAGGAGGTCCAATCGCTTCCGCAACTGGACATTCGGAGTCCGCAAGATGCGCATCCGGACCACGTACTCGGCGAAGACTTGGATGGACCCCCAGGCCCAGCGGGTCCGCTGGCGCATCAGGGACCGGAGGTCTTCCACGCCTTCTTGCCACACCCGAGATGTGTCGAGCTGGTACATGTCCCAGTTTCGAAGGGCGAGGCGGGTCGAAAGCTCAAGGTCCTCCGTGAGGGCGCGGGGGTCCCAGTAGAGGAGTCGCTCCCGGTCGAGCGCGATGTCCTCGAGTGCCGCTGCGCGCACGAATTGCCCGTTCCCACCCAACGATGCCGAGTGAGTGAGCCGCGTTCGGATGATTTGCGTCATCCGGGCGAACCCGACGAACTCGACGTCCTGCATACGAGTGAGCCAGGACACGGCCCGGTTACGGATGCGCACGGCGGCCTGAATTCCGCCGACGCTCGGATTCCGGAACTGGTAGGATGCCTTGCCGAGCATGTCCCGGTCCGGCGTCCCATCTGCGTCGAAGACTCCGATGATCCACGTGGGGTCCTCACGGAAGCGGCTGCTCTCCAGGAGGAATCGGTACCCTGCGTTCAGGGCGGAGGCTTTCCCTTGTTTGGAATCGGCACTGGGGACGCGGAAGACACGGACCCGGTCCGCGTGTGCGGCCACACAGCGGGCGGCGATGTCCCCCGTCCCGTCGTCGCTGTTGTCATCGACGACCAGGATCTCGAATCGGTCGGGCGGATAGTCCAGGGAGAGTAGACCCTCGAGGCACGCCTCGAGGACGGCCTCTTCATTCCGAGCCGGGACGATAAGGCTGTACACGTGGTCCGTCGACAAGCCTTCGTGTCGAGAATGTCTGCGCTCGATCAGCGCGATGTACGCAAGCGCGAAGACGTATCCCAGAGTGAAGAGGAGGAACAACGCGGAGAAGGGCGTTAGATCGAAGGTAGCCATTGCATCAATCCTGGAAGACTTCGTACGGGTACTTCACACGTCGAAGGAACGCCATGCGCTCGCGGGCCGCCGGGTTTCTCGCGCGACGGGTCTGGACAAGCTGGTAGAGGATCCACGCGATCCGGCGGCTCGTTGCCTCGAACGCGCGGAGGAGCCGAGGCCGCTTTGCGATCGCCGACAGGAATCGACCCGCGGGACCCACGTCCCGGTCCAGAGCGTCGATCCAGACTCGGTCGTAGACCTGAGGGAAGAACTCTTGAAGCCACGGGTTTTCCGCCAGGACACGCTGGAATCGTTCAGAACCGAGCATCGGCTGACAGTGCAGGAGCTCGAACGCGAGGCCCGCATCCTTCCTGACGAACGGTCGCGTCTGATCTTCGGGCCACACGACGTTGATGCAGGTGATTTTGGGCAAGAGAGGCGTTCGGTGGAGGGGATTGAGCTCGAGATGGCGGTACCTCCAAGCGTACTTGAGGCCGACAAGGGTCGCCGCCAAGTAGCTGATGTACTTCGTGCCGGCTTGGACAAACAGGTCGAAGTCGATGTCATCCCCCGGTTCGAAGCCTCCCGAGGCTACGGAACCCGATAGCGAGACGACATCCACAAACGGGCAGAAGCGCGTGAGGTCTCGTGCGAAGTCGCGCGCGATCCTGCGCGCATCTTCGCTAGCTCGAGAATTCGCGGCGACTCGCTGTCTCGAAGGACCGATGAGGCGCTCCCACCCATGCAGGCAAACGAAACCGTCGATGTAGCGAATCGAGTTCGACCGGCGGATGGTCTCGACGAGGCTCTCCGCACGCACTCGCCCGCCGAGGAGTTCGTCCCCCAAAGCTGCGAGCGTTGGGGCGTAGCCCCACCGGTGCATGAGGAGGAGGGTGGTCTCCACGCGCTGTCGGTATTCGGAATCCACCGTCCCGGAGGTGCGCTGTCCTACGACTGCCGTCTGAGTCCCCGTTCGCTTATTACTATTACAATAGTATTAAGGTTTCCCTAATTTGGCGACCTTGCCCCGCTGAGTCTAGTTCGTACTCGCCGTCTGGAGTGTGTTCTTCCCAGGTGGTGAAACCCGTCGCCTTCCTCGGGGGGAACCATGCCAAGGGTTAAGAGGCAGGGAGACGACACATTTCACAGCGCGGAGGCGGAACATTACTCCCCGTAGGTTGAATGTCCGCGGGTTGATCATCTTCGTTCTGGTGCCGTTGCTCGTGCTCTCCGCAGTCGTCGTGGATTTCGTCTACTTCAGTCGACCGCCTGCGCCCCCGACGTCACCCACGCTGGTCGCCGGCATCACGCCCATCGAGCGGGTCATCGTCATGATGAAGGAGAATCACGCATTCGACAATTACTTCGGCACTTTCCCGGGGGTGGATGGCCTTCCCGCCAACGTCACCTTGCCGGACGGGTCGGGCGGGTACCTTACGCCGGGCTGGATCAACGCCACGTCCACGCCCGACCTCCCGCACAGTCGCGATGCCATGCTGCAGTCGTATGATGGCGGCGGCAACGATCAGTTTGCCGTCGTCGCCAACGAAGCGAGTCCGGGATTGGGCGCTATTGCTGTGGGGCATTACGACGAACGCCAGCTCCCCGGGGCTTGGGCTCTCGCTCGGAACTTCACGATTGCAGACCACTACTTCCAGCCCATGTTCGGACCCACGATTCCCAACAGGCTCTACTCCATTGCAGGCCAGGCGGATGGCGTCACGGGGGACGTCCTGCCATCCGCCGGGATCGACCTCCCCACGGTCTTCGACCAACTCGAAACCCGCAACATCACGTGGCGTTACTACAGTTACAACGACCTGTTCAACCGGGCAATCCCGCTCGATGTTACCCACATCGCCAACAACCCCGCGATGGCCGCCAAGGTCGTGCCCATCTCGCACCTCCTATCGGACATCGTTGCCGCGGACTTCCCGTCGGTGACGTTCATTGACCCGGAAGGCGACCTCCCGGGCGATCTCGCGATCAACGACCACCCTCCCGGTGACGTGTCAACAGGGGACGCTTGGACGAGCTCGGTCGTCGCAGCAATCATGGCAAGTTCCATGTGGGCCCACTCCGCGATCCTGCTCACATGGGACGAATCGGGGGGCTTCTACGACCACGCCCCGCCTCCCCAGGTGGATGCGTGGGGCTACGGGTTCCGCGTGCCGATGATCGTGATTTCCCCGTATGCGAGGCGCGGGTTCGTGGATCACGAAGTCATGGATCACACGTCGATCCTGAAGCTCATCGCGACGAACTGGAACCTGCCTTCCCTCACATCGCGGGAGGCCAATGCAAGCAATATGCTATCCGCGT
The DNA here is from genome assembly GCA_963768855.1 of uncultured Thermoplasmata archaeon. GTDB lineage: Archaea > Thermoplasmatota > Thermoplasmata > RBG-16-68-12 > RBG-16-68-12 > RBG-16-68-12. The sequence continues at coordinate 26,672 of CAVYJM010000018.1, read as the reverse complement.
TCTCCTTCCCGAACAGCACGGTGGGAAGCGCCTTTGTGAGCGTGCAACCTTCTGTCGGCTCGGCGAGATCGGGAGGCGGGGGAGCACTCATCGCGATCGATGTCTCCCGGGTGGACGCGCCCGCTCTCACTTCGTGGTGAGCAGGTCGGACAGCAGCAGCAGCCTCTGTACCCGCTCCTTCAGGGGCGGGTACCGGCTGAAGATACCGTGGCCCTTGCCGTAGATGCTGAGCCCCCACGTTGACTTCGGTGCGGGTTCCCGGTCCGCAATCTTGAGGAGCGCCGAGGCGAGCGTTGCGGGCTTCCCCGTGGATCGGCCGCTCATTTCATCCGCGAGGTATTCTCGCTCCCGGTGCACCGCAGGATCGAAGAACTTGGAGAACGGGTCAAAGAACAGGATCCGCGAGAAGACGGTGGAGAACACCTTGAACTCAGCGTCATGGTGCTTCAGGTGCATGAGCTCGTGGGCCAGCGAGGTCTCCACCTCGTCTCTCTCCAAGATGCTCAGCAGGCCCTGCGACACGAGGATGGCTGCTCTCTTCCCACCTACGGCCATGGCGAGCGGTTCGGAGCGCTCGACGACGAGCACGGGTGGGGCGTGCATGCCTTCGAACCTCGCAAGCAGATTGACGTACTCCTGGGCCCACCGCTCCGCCGGGAGGACTGGGCGGGGCTTGAGTCGATGCAGGACCCTTCCCGCGGCGAATCTCCAGACGGCCACGGAGAGGACAATGGACGCTGCCAGCGCGACAACCACAGCACCTGCGGCGGCGAGCCGAACCCCCTCGTTTTGGTAGGCGACCATGTCCGCTTGGGCGATGCAGAAGAACAAGCTCGCCGCAACGTAGGCCCAGAAGAAGACGGTGAGGACGTAGAATCCCGTGAGAAGGCTCACCCGCAACCGCGCGTTTCGGGCGTTCGTCAGGAAGACATAGAGGAGGGTACCCATCGAGGCGGCACACACCGCCACGATGGACAGGGTGAGGGGCGAAGACCAGTAGGCGGTCAAGGCCTCGAAGATGGATTCGAGGGGACTACTCATGCAGCGCTTCCTTCTTGCGTCGTCCGTCGATCTGGGTTCTCAGACTCGCTGCCTGCCCCTCCGTGAGTCTCTCGGGATTGTCCAACAGATAAGAAACCGCTGCCCCACCGAACGTGTCGAGCAAGGAGTCGACCATGGACGACATGGCCTTTCGATACGCGCGCCCTTCCTTGATGCGGTAGAAGACCCGCTTCTCGCTCTGCTTGCGCACCGCCACGAGGTCCTTGTCCACCAGGCGGTAGAGCGTGGTGGTCACGGACGTGTACGCCACATCCCGGGTGCGCTTCAGTTCCTCGAACACGTCGCCCGACGTGGCCTCACCCAGCGTGCGGACGGCACGAAGAACTGCCAACTCAAGGTCGCCAAGTTCCACGGATGACTATAGCAATAGTAATCCTATTAAGCTTTGCCCCACGACGAGCAAAGCTTTAGGTAATCCTCACTCGAGGGCGCCGGCCTGCGTCGCGAGGTCCCCGAACCGCTCCGCCAGGATGTCCAGTGCCTTCGCCAGGACGTCCTTCGCGGTCATCGAGCCGTCCGTTTCGAACTGCAGGACGAACCGAGTGGGATCGCTCGAGATCTTGACCGTGTCGACCTTGTAGGCCTCGCGGAACTTGTTGCACAGCGTACAGTCGTCCGGGAGCTTCACGCTCTCCTCCACGAGGGACGTTGTGAGCATGTGCGCGCTGCAGAAAGGAACCCCCGGGTCCAGGGTGTCCACGACCTTGCTCCCAGCCTTCACGACCGACAGGTAGGCGTATCCGACCCCATGGGTGGGCTGCCACTTCGCATGGTCCTTCGCCGTGCCCAGCTGGGCCGTCGCGTAGATCAGGATGGCCTGGCCCTCCGCGAGCGAGACGATCGGGATGCCCTGGTCCTTCGGGCGGAGCTTGGTGTCCCCGATGGGCTCCATGTCCGCGGAGGTAACGAGTCCGGGTCCGCGCTTGTTCAGGGAGTAGATGATCGTGCAGCTGGGGCAGCCTTCGCCATGACAGCTCGGGCAGTCTTCGCGGCGGTTGTAAAGGCCCAGGTCCGTCGGGATCGGGACGAGCCCGAGGCGGTGCGCGATCATCTCATCGAACAGGGGCGCGATGGACTCGTACTCTTTTCCGTCCTCGGCCCGGATGGGCCCGAGGTGGAACTCGACGTCCTCAATCGCCATCTTCGGCACGTCGGCGATGAGGATGCGCCGGAGCGCGTTCACGAACGCAGGCTCCGTCTCCTCGAGGAGGACCTTGAGGTAGTCCTCCTTCTGCGCGAGGACCTTCGCCTTCATGGTCCCTACACCCTCCGCCCGCGGCGGCCGCCCTTCGGCTTTGTCCCGTCATGGGGCACGGGCGTCACTTCCTCGATGCGTCCGATGCGGAGACCCGCGCGGGAGAGCGCGCGGATCGCGGACTGTGCACCGGGGCCCGGGCTCTTCGAGCGGTTGCCGCCCGGCGCGCGCACGCGGACGTGGATCGAGTCGATGCCCTTCTCCTTCGCGGCGTCCGCGACGCGCTCGGCCGCCTTCATCGCGGCATACGGGGAGGCCTCGTCCTTCGCGGCCTTCACGACCATGCCGCCCGTGGCCTTCGTGATCGTCTCGGAGCCGGTGATGTCCGTGAGCGTGATGATGATGTTGTTATACGACGCGTAGATGTGCGCGATCCCCCACTTCGTCATGATCAGGCCCCCTTGGTCGGCTCAGCGGGAGGCGGCGAGGGTCCGGCGGCCGCCGGTCCGGCCGGCCCGGGTCCGGCCTCGTCCGGCTCCGGGCCCGCGGGCGGCGCGGGCGGTTGCGCGCTCTGTCGGACTGGATGCAGGTCGTTCGCGATCGGGGAACGCTCGTCGTAGATGATTGCGTTCTCCTCCTGGCGGTTCACGAGGTAGCCTGGGATCGTCACGCGGCGGCCCTCGACGGAGACATGGCCGTGCACGATGAACTGTCGCGCCTGGCGCGGCGTGAAGGCAAGTCCCTTGAGGAACGTGAGGGTCTGCAGGCGCCGGGAGAGGAGCGCCTCCACGTCGAGGGCGAGGACATCGTCGAGGGTCGTCCCCTCGAGGGGCAGGAGACCGACCCGTCCGAGGCGCCGGAGCAGCTGCTCGCGCTCCTTCTCCGCCTGCTTGTTGCCCGTGCGGACGAGCGCCTGCAGCTCCCGCGCCCGCTGGCGGAAGCGCCGGAGGGTGAACTGGGATCGCCAGAGCTCCTTCTTGTTCTTGAGCCCGTACTTCTTCAGGAGCTCGTTCTCCGTCTTGATCCGCTCGGCCTCCCACGGATGGGACGGCCGTTCGAAATGCGCGCGGGAGAACTTGGGGTCGCCCACCGGATCACTCCTTCTTCTCCGCCGCCGCGGCGGCCGGCTTCGGCTCTTCCTTCTTGGCCTTGCCGCCCTCTTCCTCCTTCTTGGCGGCCTGGGCCGCGAGCGCGGCCTTCTTCGTGACACCGACCGTCAGGCCCGTGCGGCCGTTGCTGCGCGTGCGTTGGCCGCGGACCTTCTGGCCCCCCTCGTGGCGGACGCCCTTGTAGGAGCGGATCATCTTCATCCGGTTGATGTCGTCCCGCACCCGCAGGCCCCACTCGGACCCGAAGGCGTGGAGGTCGAGGCCCGTCTCCTGGTCGCGCGGACGGTTGACCATCCAGTCCGGGAAGGTCTCTCCGAGCTTCGTCAGGGTCTCCTCGATCTTGTCCGTCTGCTGCTCGGAAAGGTTCCCGAGGCGCTCGTACCGCGCCACGCCGACGTTGTCCGCGAGGGCCTCGGCGACGCGGATCCCGATCCCGTCAATCGCCGTGAGGGCGTACGCGACGGACCGCGTGCCATCGAGGTCCGTGTTGGCCATGCGGACGATGTAGCGGAAATCCTCCTTGACGCCTTCGAGCTTCTTGGGCGCCTTGGACTTCGGCTCCTCCGCCTTCTCGTCCTTCTTCTCTTTCTTCGCCTTCTCGGGCTTCTTGCCTTCGGCTGGCGAGGGCGGTGCCTCTGGTTCAGGGGTTTCCTCATCCTCAGGCATTCAACAATCCCCGGGTGGGATGGTGTCCCAAACTCCAGGACGTACTTAAGGGTTTATGCTCGTCCCCGGCGCGGTCCCGAGGCGGGAGGCCGACTCCGGCGCGGGCCGAGCGGAACGCGTTCCCAGAACTCGGGGTAATCGACGACGAGTCCCACGGCGTCGACGTCGAACTCTGCGACGAAGCCGTTGTGCAGGCCCTCGTACCGGTAGTGTCGATCCGAGATCCGGGTGTACCGCTGCCGCACCGCGTGGACCTCGAGGTCCGGGAAGACGACCCACGCCGTTCGAATCTCCGCGGCCTCGCCGACCGGCAGATCGAGTCGCCGGAGGGCGAGGGTGTTCGTCGAAGGGGACGCCGAGAGGTCCAGGTCCGTGTATCCGCGGAGTTCTCGCCGGACGAACCCGTCGATCTCCCAATCGCCGTCCTCGCTCACCTCGACCCGGAGGAGGTGCTTCTCGCGGCCCGGCCGGACCTCGATCCGGGCGCTCCGCGGCTGCCATTCGGGGTCGCACGAGATCGCGTACACGACGGTCGTCGGCCCTTCGGGGAAACGCAGGCGCGCGTGGCCGGAGAGGTGATGCCCCCGGTCCGTCGAAGACAGGGTCGCGCGGTCCGTCCCGGGATGCCGGAAGTAGACCCACCGGGCCCGCCCGAGGACGCGGGGAGGGCTCATGCCGATTCCTCCAGGCGTCGCTGCAGGGTCAAGCCGAACGCGGCGTACCCGAGCGCTCGGTAGAAGGCGCGGGCGCCCTCATTGTCGAGGCCCGCCGTGAGGACTACGCGCGAGGATCCCTTCTCGCGGGCGAGCTGCTCCGCGGACCGCATCAGGGCGCGTCCCACGCCCCGGCGGCGGTACGCGTCGGCCACGTAGAGGTCCGAGAGCTCCGCGTGCGGGGCGGCCACCTCGAGCTGCGGGATGAGCCGGAGGCTTGCGAACCCCGCGGCCCGACCGTCCACGGTTGCGAGCAGAACCGTGTCGACGGACGCCGCAGCCTTCATGTTCCGCCGGATTGCCTCAGATGTCCGAGCCTAGAGGTAGTCGCCGTAGAAGGACCCGAAGAGGGGACGCAGGAGCGCGGCGTCCTGGGGCTTCGCGGTGCGCACCCGGACGGCCGCATTCGCTACGACGGTCCCGCCCCCTTCGTCGCGCGGAGCACCTTGTATCCGCTCCCGCGCTTCACGATCTCGGCGTGGCCGAAGGCCTCGGCCATCCGACCCTGCAGGGATTCCGCGCCCTGCCGCGTGCGGGCGACAAGCCACAGGTGGCCGCCGTCCAGCAGGTGGGCGGGCGCCTCGGAAACGATGCGGTCGACCACGGGGCGTCCGGCCCGGAGGGGCGGGTTGCTCACGATGTGGTCGAAGGCCATCCCGGCGACGGGCGCGTACAGGTCTCCCTGCCGCACCTCCGCGTTCGCCACCCCGTTCGCCCGGAGGTTGTCGCGGGCGAGACGGACGGCCCGAGCATTGATGTCCGTCAAGACGACGTGCCCTCCCTCCGAGAGCCTCGCCGCGGCGAGGCCGATCGCCCCGGTTCCGCAACCCAGGTCGAGGACGAGCTCACCCGGTCCGAGGTCGAGCGCCTCGATGAGGAGCTCGGTCCCGCGGTCCAGGCCGCCCCGGGCGAAGACGCCTGCGTCCGTGCGAAGGCGCAGCGTGAGCCCACGGACCGACACGGACCGCTCCGCATGCCGATGGCGAGAGGACGGTCTCCGCGTAGAGTAGTGCTCGCCCATCCGCGCGGAGGAACGGGCGGTGGGGCTTAAGGCCGACGCTCCGGCCCGGCGGGGGCCTTCGACGCGTGTCCCAGGAGGACCGTCGCGATCTGGAGGTCCTCGCTCGATCCGGAGTAGTTGCCTTCGCGGAACTCGCGCTCTGCGCGCGTCAGGACCTCCTGGACGTCCGGGAGCATCGGGAAGTCGACCGACTTGAGCAGTTCGACGCGGCGCTGAGTCTCCGTGAGCGACTTCGCAAGCGCCTCCCGCGCGTTGCGGCGGCGGACGAAGGCGCCGTGCGCCCGCTCGACGTGCTCGAGCGTGCGCGCGTAGTTCCCTTCCTTGAGGGCGCGTCGTGCGTCTTTCAAGGCGGCGTCCGCTTCGTAGGAATGGAAGCCCTCCCGGGAGAGGCGGGAATACAGGACCTCTGCGTCCTGGAGTCCGGTGACCGCATTGGCATGGCTCTCAGAGAGGCGCGACGCGTCCTCCGTCAGGCGCGCCGCCATCTCGAGGCAGGGTTCCAGGAGCCCTTTCGCCCGCATGTCGCGCGCGTAGGCGACCTGGCGCTCCAGGCGGTCCGTCACGATGCCCTCGGCGCGGAGCTCCCCGAGGCGGACGTCCACCCGGTCGATTGTGACGCCGGTCTCGCGGAACACGGCCCGCAGGCGGTCCGCTCGCGTCTCGATCCCCGCGGCGATCCGAGTCGCACTGTCCACGTGTCCGAGGGCGAGCTCGCGCGTCGCCTCCTCGAGCGAATGTTCGAGCTCATTCACTGCGCCCTCCGCGAACGCCCTCGGGTCCTCGATTCCCTCGAGGTCTCCGAGCGCGGTGATCGCGATTTCGGCGAGGAAGATCTTGTTCGACGCGGCGTTCGCGCGGACGAGCAGGTCCCGCCCCTGCCGCGCGCCGCGCTCTAGGAGGACGCGGGCCTCGAGGTAGTTCGGCACGACCGAGCCGTTCTCCAAGACCCCGGTCGAGACCTTCTCTCGAGCCCGGGTCAGCGCGGCCTCGAACTCCTGCGTGTCGAGTCCAATCCGGCGCAGCTCCTCGATGCGGATCTCCAGGTCCGCGCTGGCCTTGTGGTATGCAGTGAAGCGTTCATCGAGGGTGAGTGCGAGGCTCTCGGCCTTGCGCGCCGCGGCGAGCGCCTTGGAGAACTCGTGCGTCCGGAACAGGTCCCGGGCGACGCGGAGCGATTCCTCGGCCGGCTCCAGATCGGCCTGGGTGAGCCGCAGGACGGCGACGAGGTCCTCGGAGCGTCCGATTGCGTCCTCGGCGTGCCGGGCCTTGCCCGCGCGAAGGAATCCGACCCCCTCTCTCGACGGCGTCATGTACAGCCTCCCACCCGCGGGGGCTATGCGGCGGAGCCTCCGACTACGGCACACCCGGTGGGATGGAATCCCATGGGACGGAAGGACTAAAAGCGTTGTGATTGTGCGTTCGTGATAATCAAGGTTGAGAACACCCGCTCGTCACGGGCGCCTCAGCCGACCCGGCGATATCCGACAAGGGCAAGGGCCAGGCCGATGACCGCCACGCCGGCCCACGGAGACAGGGCGATTGCGCAGTCCGCAAGGGGCGGCTCGAAATCGGACCCCGCGGCCGGGACGCACGGGTACAGTCCGTTCGCGAGCAGCGCCGCCGTGAACCCCGCGATCAGAATGATGAGCCCGATCAGGACGAGCTGGAACGAGCGATCGCGGGAGAGGCCCGCCTCGACGGCCGCAGGCGATGGGGCCGGTGTCGTGTCGGGAGCCGACATCCCCGTCCTCGGGGGTACATGGTTCGCGGCCTCAAGAATCTGACCTCGGGACCGCAGCCCGGGTCAGGGAATCATTATTATCGAGCCGGGCCTACGCCGCCGCCGAATGCCCGGTCTCCTCCGGCTCGCGCGCCCTCTGAACTGTGCGATGTCGGGCGTGGGGGTGGCGATCGGCGGGCTCGTGGCGGTCGGGGCCGGCGCGTGGGGGGCCTACGCGTGGCCCCTGTTCTACGCAGCGCTGGCCGCAGCGCTGTCCACGGCCGGAGGCAACGGCCTCAACGATCTCTTCGATCAGGAGACAGACCGGGTCAACCATCCACACCGCCCGTTGGTCACCGGGGCCGTCAGCGTCGGGGAGGCGAAGAGTTTCATCCTGAGCGCGTTCGTCGCGGCTGGCGCCCTCGGTGGCGCGGCGAGCCCCTGGTGTTTCGCCCTCGTCCTCGTCAACGCCGCGGTGATGTACGCGTACGAGTCCAGGTTCAAGAAGCGGGGCGCGCCGGGGAACGTTGTGATCGCGTACCTCGTTGGATCCCTGTTCCTCTTCGCGGGCTTCGCCGTCTTCCGAACCGATCCGGCCCCGTTGTTCCGGACGGGCGTCCTCGCCCTCCTCGCGTTCCTCGCGACGCTGGGACGGGAGATCACGAAGGACATCGAAGACATGGCGGGGGACGTCGACCGTCGCACGCTCCCTCAGCGGATCGGCGCAGGCCCCGCCGGACGGTTCGCGGCCGCCGTGCTCGTCGCGGGCGTCGCACTCAGTGCGGTTCCCTGGGTGACGACGGTCCTCCATCCGGCGTACGCGGTGGTCGTCCTTCCCGCGGACGGAATGTTTATCTACGCCGCTTTTTACTCGGCGACGCGGCCCGCGCGCTCGCAGCGCGTGACGAAGTACGCGATGGTCGTGGCCCTCATCGCCTTCCTTGCGGGTGGACTCCTGTGACGGTCTACGAATCCCTTCTCGAGCGCCGGAGCCGAGGGCGCCTGCACATGACCCTCTTGGATCCGGACAAGCAGTCCGCGGACGAGGCGGGACGGATCGCAGCCGATGCGGCGCGAAGCGGGACGGATGCGATCATGATCGGTGGCTCCACGGGCGTGACCCAGGACAAGGTCGACGCCACGGTTCTCGCGATCAAAGCCGCGGCCAAGGTACCGACGATCCTCTTCCCCGCCAGTGCAGCGAACCTGTCCCGCCACGCAGACGCGCTGTACTTCATGAGCCTCCTCAACAGCCGCGACCCGCGGCTGATCGTCGGCGAGCAGCGCCGCGCCGCGCCGATCGTCAAGGCGTGGGGACTCGAGACGATCCCCATGGCCTATCTCGTGGTGGAACCGGGGATGCGCGCCGGCGAGGTCGGCCGCGCCGAACCGATCCCGCGATCTGAGCCGGAGACCGCCGTCGAGTACGCGCTCGCGGCCCAGATGCTCGGGATGAAGCTCGTCTACCTGGAGGCAGGGAGCGGCGCACCGGAGCCCGTCCCCTCGGCCATGATCCGCGCGGTTCGCGAGGCGCTCGACATCCCCTTGATCGTGGGCGGAGGGATCCGCTCCGCGGAGGCCGCGGGAGCGGTCGCCCGCGCCGGGGCGGACATCGTCGTGACGGGCACGATCGTCGAGCGAGCGAAGGACGGGGAGGCCCTCCGCCGGATCATCGAAGCGGTGAAGGCGGGCTGATGGATCGGATCCTGCCGAAGACGGTCGCGGAGAGCCACGCGGAGACGACGCGGATGGCGCGTCGCCTCTTCACCGCGCCGAGGCCGCGTCGCATGGTCCTCCCAATCCTAGCCTTCTCGATCATGGAGGCCTACCTCCTGGTCTACCCTGGGGTCGACTGGACGCGAATCGGCCTCGGCACCGTGGCGATCGCCCTGCCCGCCTACGCGGCGGCCCTGCTGACGAAACCTGCGGCCCTCGCGCTCGGAGGCCGGATGTACTTCCGCCGCTCCTTCCTCCTCGCGTTCGTCGGGCTGATCTTCCTCGGCGCGTTCCAGGTGTTCGCGGTCGCGCTGTTCACGGTCCTCGCGGTCGCGGGCAACACGGCGTACGATGTTTCGGTCACACTCAAGGTCACGATTCTGGCGTACGGCGGAGTCCTGTGGGTGCGGGAGGTCATCCTCTCCGCGACGTCGCACTCCCAGCACATCCGGTCCCTCCCCGCCGCGTCCGTGCACCCGCTCCTGGGTCTGCTGGGGCTCGCCCTCTGGTACCCGCTGGATCTCGTGCAAGCGATTGTCGGCCTCGTGGTCCTCGTGATCTTCTTCCTCTCCGCCGTCGCGTACGCGGAGATCGCGAAGCGCCCACTGCTCCGATCCTTCGGCGCGGATGGGTTCAAGCTCCTGCGCTCCACCCTCGACGTGTACGGCGAGATGGAGGCCGAGGGGGTCGCCGAGCTCGAGGAGTTCTTCGGCTCGATCAGCGTCGCGGCGCGGATCCGAGTCGCGGGCTTCGCCTTCCGGACCGCGAAAGGGATCAAGGCCTTGTTCCTCGCGCCGACGATCCATCCTGGCCCGATGGGGGTTGTGAGCGGGAGCGACCTCCCGACGAAGATCGCCTCGGGCCTCACGGACGTCACCCCGAACGTGCTCGTGGCCCATGGCCCGACCACCCACGACGAGAATCCGGCGACCACCGCGGAGGTGCGCAAGGTCGCCGAAACCGTCCGGAGGCTCCTCGATGCGTCCGTCTATGGAGGGAAAGCGGGTCGTGCATGCCGCGCGACGTTCGCGCGGGCGACGGCCCTCGCTCAGTGCTTCGGGGACACGGTCCTCCTGACTGCGTCCTTCGCACCGAACCCCACGGACGACATCGACAGCGCGACGGGCCACGCCGCGGTCCAGGAGGCTAGGCTCGCGGGGGCGAAGGATGCGATCTTCATCGACGCCCACAACTGTCTGCAGCCCGGGGTCGGCTTGACGCTCTTCGGCTCCGAGGGCAGCCACGAGATCATCGAGGCCGCAAAGAAGGCCACCGTGGCGGCGCTCGCCGCGCTGAAGGGGCCGTTGCGCGTTGGCTACGCGCGTCGCTGCGAGCTCTGCACGCCGGATCAAGGCATCGGGGCGCGGGGCATCGAAGCGCTCGTCGTCGAGGTCGACGGTCAGCGGATCGCATACGTGCTCTTCGATGGCAACAACATGGTGCCGGGCATGCGCGACGGGGTGCGCGCCCGAATCGCGGCTCTCGTGCAGGAGTCGGAAGCCCTGACGACGGACAACCATTCCGTGAATCTGACCATGGACGGCTTCAATGCGGTCGGTGCGGTGCTCGATCGCGAGACGATTCTCTCCAACGCGGAAGCGGCGGTCCGGGACGCGGTCTCGAATCTCGAGACCGTCGAGGTCTCTCCGTTCAGCGCGGACATTTCCGACTTCCGGATATTCGGCCCGCAGACCGCCTCGCGCCTCACCACATCGATCAACGCGACGATGGCGGTGCTCCGCCCCGCGCTCTACGTGACCCTCTCGGGCGCCGTGGCCATCGCGGCGCTTGCGCTCGTCCTCCTCTAGAAGAGCTCGAGGAACCAGCGGTGGATGCGGAAGTCGTTGCTCAGCTCAGGGTGGAACGCCGCGCCGATGAGATGCCCCTGTCTTGCGAGGACGATCTTGTCCTGGTACCGTGCGAGCGGCTGGCACCCGCCCCAGGTGCGGAGGATCGCGGGCGCGCGGATGAAGACCCCGTGGAACGGCTTGTCGAGCCCGACGACATCGAGATCGGCCTCGAACGACTCCTTCTGTCTCCCGAAGGCGTTGCGGTCCACGGCCATGTCCATGAGGCCGAGAAGCTTGCTGTCCGTCTTCTTGGCCTGGGGGCCGCCGTCCTTCGCCAGGAGGATGCATCCCGCGCAGGTCCCGAGGACGGGCATGTGCTCCTCCACGGCCCGGCGGACGATCTCGTCGAAGAGGTTCAGCTTGACGAGGAGCTTCGAGATCGTCGTGCTCTCCCCACCGGGGATCGTGAGGCCGTCCACCCGGTCGAGGTCCTCGCGGCGGCGGACCGCGAACGCCTCGCCGGCGTGGCCGTACTCCTTGATTGCGCGGGCGACCGCGTCGACGTGCTCGCTCACGTCGCCTTGGACGCCAATGACCCCGATTCGCACGCTCGTTCCACCGTCGCGGGCGGATAAAAAGGCATGGGCGAGGCGCCGTGCGTTCAAGGGTCGGCAAGGGCGTTTGGGCCGTACGAAGATCCGAGAAGGGCGGCTGTCCGAATCGAAGGCCGCCCGTTGAGGCGGAATGCTTATCTAGAACCCTGATGTACCACGCGACCGGGATGCCGCACGGCGATCGGCTTCGTTCTAATTGACATTGAGCCCAACCGGGAGAAGGAGGTCTACGAGAAGCTCATCAAGCTTCCGCAGATCGTGGAACTCTACCCGCTTTTCGGAGAGTACGACCTCATCGCAAAGGTCGAGGCCGATTCGTTCGACACGATCGGCAACATCGTCGTGCAGCATATCCGTTCCGTGGACGGCGTGAAGGCGACAAAGACGCTCGCCCGCATGACGTTCTAATCGTGCCTACTCTTCTTCGTGGGGCTCATAGACCGCAATCGCGTCGATCGCGACCTTGAGTCCGGGCATCTCCGTCCCGAGCCTCGCGGGGGAGCGGGCCGGGGGATCCTCGCGGAAGGACTCTTGGTAGGCCTCGTTCATCGCTTTGAAGTCGCCCGGGTCCGCCAGGAAGACCGTCGTACGGACGACTGCGTCCATCGTGAGCCCGAGCTCTTCGAGGATCGACCGGATGTTCGCGAGGCACTGCCGGGTCTGCCCGCCCACGTCCGCCGCAGCCCACTCGCCCGGCTTCGTGCCGGATTTCAGCGGCGTCTGCGCCGAGATGAACACGAGGTTGTTGGCCACCACGCAGACCGAGTACGGCCCGAGCGGCTTCGGATGGTTGCGGAGGTCCGGGACGGACTTCATGGACTCACGACCGTGCCCGAAGCCGCCGGGTACGAAAAGGGTTCCGCCGCACGCGGAGTTCGTCGCGGCTCGCCAATTATTCCCCCCAAAGCTATTTTAACGCGCGGCGGCGTAAAAGCGGCCGCAGAGCGACTGGGAAGGCCGTGTCGCGACCCGAAGGCGAGTTTCAATGGCCCAGCATGAAATTGTGTTCCGCATCGGGGGTGCCGCCGGCGACGGCGTCTCCTCCACCGCCGAGAGCTTCGCGAAGATGTGCGCCCGGAGCGGGCTCCACGTGTGGACGTATTCCTCGTACCAGAGCGTCATCCGCGGCGGCCACGTGTGGACGCAGGTCCGCGGGAGCAGCGAGCCCGTCCTCTCCCACGGCACGGACCCGAACGTCCTCGTGTGCCTGAATCAGCAGACGATGGACGTGCACCAGGGCGATGTGCCCGAGGGCGGCGCGATCGTCTACGACTCCGACTTCACGAAATCCGATCCTTCCAAAGTGCGCAAGGGCGTGCGTCTCCTCGGGATTCCGCTGCGCAAGCTCGCCCAGACGGTCACTCCGAACGCGCTCGTGCGGAACACGGTCGCCCTGGGCGCCGCGGTCCGCCTGTGCGACGTGGACTTCCGCCACCTCGAATCCGCGTTCAAGACGATCTGGGGCGACAAGAAGCCCGAGGTCGCCGAGGAGAATGTCCGCGCCGCGCGGCTCGGGGCCGAGGCGGTCGAGAAGGCCGGCGGGTCCCTGAACCTCGGGATCCCGTTCTCGCACGAGCCCCGCTACCTGATGACGGGGAACGAGGCCGTCGCGCTCGGCGCGCTCGCGGCCGGGGTCCGGTTCCACGCGCAGTACCCCATGACGCCCGCTTCCTCGATCCTGCACTGGATGGCGGCGCACGGTCCGCAGCACGGCGTCGTCGTGAAGCAGGTCGAGGACGAGCTCGCGGCGATGAACATGGCGGTCGGCGCCGGCCACGCGGGCGTCCGCTCCATGGTCGCGACGTCCGGGGGCGGATTCTCCCTCATGGTGGAGGCGATCGGCCAGGCCGGGATGACCGAGACACCCCTCGTCGCGGTCCTCGTCCAGCGCGGCGGGCCGTCCACGGGCCTGCCGACGAAGACGGAGCAGGGCGACCTGAACCTCGCCCTCGGCGCCGGCCAGGGCGACTGGCCCCGCGGCATCCTCGCCCCGCGCCACACGCAGGAGTGCTTCGACTTGACCGCGAAGGCGTTCAACTTCGCGGAACTGTACCAGACTCCGATCCTGATCATGTCCGACCTGTACCTGGGCGAGGGTTTCCGGACCGTCGACAAGCTCGACTTCAACGTCCCGATCGTCCGCGGCATGATGGCCGCCGACGGGGGCGCGGCGGCAGGCCGCTACAAGCGCTACGCCTACACGGCCTCGGGGGTGAGCCCGCGGGTGCTCCCCGGACGGAAGGGGTACCAGTACATCGCCGCCACGGACGAGCACATGGAGGGCGGCGAGCTGATCTCGGACATCCTTGCGGGACTGCCGGAGTTCGTGGAAGAGCGCCGGAAGATGCAGGACAAGCGCATGCGAAAACTCGAGGGCCTGCGCAAGGACATGCCGCCGCCGGAACTCTGGGGCTCGCCCAACGCCGACCTGACTCTGATCCACTGGGGCTCGACGTGGGGCCCCGCGCACGAGGCCATCCTGCAGATTGAGGAGCAGGAGGGCGTGAAGGTGAACTCCCTCGAGTTCCCGAGCCTGTTCCCGTTCCATGCGGACGAGACCCTTCGGATCCTGAAGGGCGTCAAGCGCACGCTCATCATCGAGGCGAACTACACCGGGCAGTTCGCGCGGTTGCTCCGCGCGGAGACCGGATACAAGCCCAACTTCTCCTTCCTCAAGTACGACGGCGAACCCTTCACCGGGCGCGAGATCGCGGGCAAGGTCCTCGAGGTGGTTGCATGAAGCTGGAGTTCGAGCTCGAGACGTACAAGTCCGAGATCAAGCCGACGTGGTGCCCCGGTTGCGGGGACTTCGCGGTGCTAAATGCGCTCCAGCATGCGCTCACGGAATTGCAGCTCGAGCCCTGGAACGTGCTCATCGTCTCGGGCATCGGATGCTCGAGCAACCTGCCGCACTTCCTGTCGACCTACGGTTTCCATGCGATTCACGGCCGCGCGATCGCCGTGGCGGAAGGCGCGAAGCTCGCAAACCCCGACCTCCACGTGATCGTAACGGGAGGCGACGGGGACGGGTACGGCATCGGGGTGGGTCACTTCATCCACGCGATGCGCCGCAACCTCGACCTCACGTACATCGTCATGAACAACGAGATCTACGGGCTGACCACGGGCCAAGCCTCGCCGACTTCGGAGATGGGCATGAAGACCAAGTCGACGCCTCTCGTGGGGGTCATCGAAAATCCGATCGACCCGATTGCCCTCGCTCTCTCCACCGGTGCGACCTACGTCGCGCGCGCGTTCAGCGGGGATGTGAAGCAGATGTCCGAGCTTGTGGCAAAGGGCATCGAGCACCACGGCTTCTCCCTGATCGATGCGATGTCGCCCTGCGTGACGTACAACAAGATCAACACGTACGACTTTTTCCGCAAGCGGGTCTACGATCTGAACAAGGAGGGCCACGACCCGACGGACCTGAAGGCCGCTTTCATGAAGGCGCTCGAGTGGCCCGTTCTGCAGCGGGACCGGATTCCGCTCGGCCTCTTCTACCGCAACGATAAGGTGCCGACGTACGAGGATCTCGAGCCAGCGTACAAGAAGGGGAACCCGACGAAGCAGTCCCTCGGCGTGGCGGACGCAGACGAGCTGTTGTCCGAGTTCCTCTAGCGCGGGAACCCGCCGGATCCCGGATCGGTCAGAAGCCGAGGGCCTCGCCAACGAGTACGAGGCTGATCCGTCCGGGCCGCTCGCGCTCGTAGATCACGATCTTCCCGATGTTGCTGCCCGGAGCGCCGACATCCTTCATCCTCTGGTCCTCGAGCGGCAGCGCGACCTCCCGCAGGCGCCTGAGCCCTGCCTCCACGGTCGGCACGAGCTTGTTGGTCCCCGCGACCCAGATCACATGGGGTGGACCGTAGACGTAGCCGACCTGGCGGCTGCCTCCGGCATCGGCGGCGATCACTTCCCCGGTCTCGCAGATCGCTTGCACGCTCCCGAGGTAATAGTCTGCCTCCATGGTCGGTCGAGCGCGGAGCCGCGCCCGGTTCGCCGGGTCGTTTTCCTTCGTCCACTCGGCGTTCAGGTAGCGGTATTCGGAATCGGGCCGTCTCATGTATCCCACGAAACCGACCTGCGTGAGGGTCGTCGAGCTGCCATGCGCCACGTTGGCCCCCTTCGGGATGCGAGCCAGGACGTTGGCGAGCGCTTCGTTCCGATTGGCCACAAAGACCGGGTCGACGCCGCGCGGCCTCGGCGCCGCGAAGGTACGCTCGATGCGTCCGCGTTCCTCGGCCGGCAATCGATCCATCGCCATGCATATCACCCGCAAACGATTGCGTTCATCCTGGAGGCAGCGGGATGGTCGGGAAGTCGATGGGGCTCTCGGGCTCCACCCCATCCCGCATCCGCTCAATCCGCCCGCGGCACGCGTCCACGTCGGACAGCAGGCGGGCCGAGTCGAGGCCCATGTAGCCGTCCGGGTACCTGCGCATCTTGTCAGAACCCCGCTGGAGCAGTTCGGCCGCCCCGCGCGGATTCCCGTTCTGGAAGTGGTGGAAGCCGGCGCAGATCTGGATGAGCCCCTGCAGGAACAGGCGCGATTCCCCGCGGTCCCTGTGCCAGACGTCCTCGAGGACCTCGTGGGCCTCGAAGAAGTAGCGCTCGTTGAAGAGCCTCAGTCCGTCGCGGACCCGCTCGAAGTCGGAAGCCGCCGTATTTCCGCCTTCCACGGAGGGCTGTAGGGCCCGTCCGAGATGAACCTTGCGCGGGGCCCTCACGGTTTCGTCACGACGAGCCGCCAGATTTCGCCGTCCCGCTCGCGGGTGAATGCGTACCCGCTCTGCGCGCAGAGGATCGGGATCGAGGACATCGCGGTGGGTTCGCTGTCCGTAAGGATCGCGAGCCGCGCTCCTGCCGGCAGTCGCTCGAGGGCCTGCCGCGCTTGGATGTACGGGTACGGGCAAAGAAGGCCCCGAGTGTCGAGGCTTTCGATGGCCGCTTCGACCGTCTCGGTCTCCGTCATGCTCGCCTCAGATGAACGTCACGACGCCGCCGTTCTTGGCAGCGGGCAGCGCCCCGTTGAGGAAACCGATCATGTCCTCCAGCTTCACACCCGGCTCGACGGTCTCCGGCGTCATGCCCTGGCTCCTCAGGATTTCGCCGGACGCCGCGCAAGCGCACACCTCGGCGCCGCACTTGATCGCGTCGCGCAGCACCTGCCCCAGGGGCGGGTAGCCGGGAAGCTGGACCTTGTCCGCGGCTCCCTTCTTCAGGAGTTCGAGCCCCGCGGTTGTCGCGTAGATCCGGGCCTTGTTCCCCATCGCGGCTGCGCCCATCGCGAGCTGGAAGGCGGGATACGCGCGCTGCGGGTCGTTCGAGACGAGGACGATGTGCAGTTCCTGCTGGGTCATGTTATCTATAACCCTGTTATAGGCGACGATATATGAACCTTCGGCCTGCAATTATGACCGATGTCCATCGGAGTGCACTCCGCCTCCGCGGACTGCTCGTTTTCGACCCGCCGAAACCTAGGTTTTGGCTTGAGCCATCATCGTCTTGATGAGGTCTGGCGCGTACGAACCGCGCTCCGTCACGATCATCGAGACGAGGTTCGCGGGTACGACCTCGAAGTACCGGTTGACGACGTCCACCTTCTCGGGCGGGTTCTCCCAGACCTCCCTCGGATTCATCGCGGGCGACCCGGGCCACGAGGCCGCATCATGTCGCGCATCGAACTTCAGGGTCTCGCAGGCGACGTGGAACGACTTCCCGTGCTCCTTCGCCGCGAGGGCGAGCCCGTAGCTGCCGATCTTGTTTACGACCGCCCCGTCCTTCAGGACGCTGTCCGCGCCAATGAGGACTCCCGTGGCCTGTCCAACCAGCCCGGGTCCGAGCCCGTCGGGCGCGAGGCTCGCGGGGATCCCGGCCTCCTTGAGCGCGACGACCATGAACCGCCCCTCGAGCAGGGGTCGCGCCTCCAGGACCGTGACATGCGCGATCCGGCCCCTCTGGTGCGCGGCCTGGAGGCACGCGAGCACGTTATCGCTGAAGCTCGCGGTCACGATCCTCGCCTCCTCCGGGGCGATCTTCAGGTACGCGTGGGCGATCCGCTCCCGCGACGTGTCGAGCTCGGAGAGCAGCTGGGCCCGCACGGCCATCGGCTCGTGCCCCTCGCCGACGAGCTGGGTGAACAGGTGCGCGACGTTGTAGACGACCGCCATGGCGGGCTGCGCGTCCGCGATGCGGCGGCCCGCCTCCGCGAGGTGGGCCGGATCGGGATGCCCCTTCTCCTCGACGACCAGGAGGGCGAGCGTCTCGATCGCGAGCCGCGCGATCCGCGAGGCGCCGCTCGTGTGGTCCTCCGCGATACCCTGGATCGATTCCTCAACGCTGGGGGGCAGCATGTTCCATCCTCGCGTGGTAGTCGGCGAGTCCCGTGATGCTCGTCCGGATGCGCCGCTCGAGGAACTCCTTCGAGTAGTGCTTGGGCGCGCGGACCGTCATGTCGTACATCTCCCGCAGGACGCCGTCCTCGCCCGCCGTGGCGAGCCGGTCCCGGACGATCCGCGACCAGGCCGGGTACAGGGCCATCATGCGCTCGATCGCCTCCTTCGGCCGCGTGTGCGGGCCGTAGTGGCTGAACAGGAGGGCACGGGGATCGAGGCTCAGGAGCCGCTCAAACGTCTGTAGATTCTTCTCCAGGTCAAACGCAGGCGCGGGCGCCACGGGCATGAGGATCTCGTCCGCGGGGAAGTAGAGGCCCGCGGCATCGCCCGTGTACACGCACCGGTTGCGGCGGTCGAGGATGGTCAGCTCGTGGGGCGCGTGTCCCGGGGAATCGAGGAACTCGAGCTCGTGCTTCCCCAGGTCGAGGGTCAGGCCATCGTGCACGGACACGAGGCGGTCCGCGCGGATCGGGCGCATCGTTCCGAAGTAGGCGGCCTCGGGGCCGAGGGCGGTTGCGGCGCTCGCGACGAGCTTGGTCGGATCAACGAGGTGCTTGTACCCACGCTCGTGCACGTACACCTTCGCGTGGGGCATCGTCTCCAGGAGGAAACCTGCGCCGCCCGCATGGTCCAGATGGATGTGGGACACGATCAGGGCGTCCACGTCTGCGGGCTTGAGCCCGAACGCCCGCACCGCCTCGACGATCCGGTCGACCTCGTGGGAGGTCCCCGTCTCGACGATGGCCTTGCGCTCGTCGTCGATCAGGTAGATGGCCCCGAAACCGTCTTCCTGGAACATCCGGATGTCGGTCAGGTAGGACTCCGCGTCGAAGTGGAGGCGCTCGAAGGGCATCGGGACCACGAAGCGCCGAAGGACCATGTACCTTTTCGTCGCGATGCGGGAACCCTTTTCTATGTCGCCGCGGCTCCCGGACGCGCGGCGGTAGCCAAGCATGGAAACGGCGCGGGATTTAGGGTCCCGTCCCGCAGGGGTTCCCAGGTTCAAATCCTGGCCGCCGCACTTCCACATGCGAAATGTCCACCCTCCGGGCGGTCCATGGCGTGACCGGAGGGATCTTCCGTGTCGTTGATCCGCAGCCCGACGGAGACCGACCCATTGATGAGCCAGAGCATGCGGACGGACTTCCCGCCCGAGCTCGAACGCCACGTCGTCGACGGCGGCGTCCGCGACGGACGTCTGGAGGCGGGGGACAGCATCGGCCTGCTGTGGGTTCTCGCGTTCATCCTCGGTCTCGCAATCGTGGTGGGGCTGGCCGTCAACTGGGGACGCTTCTTCCCGTGACCGCCGGCGGGACTTCCGATTGGCCTCTCACTTCTCGAGATCCACCAGGGCCGTCTTCTCCAGGGCCAAGTCGGTAACGCGGTCCGCCGAGACCGTGCGTTCCGCCGCACGGGTGAGGCCGAGGACGCGGAGGGTCTTGCCCCCCGCTTCGAGGACTCCGTCGTCGCGGGACCATCGGAGGACGGCCAGCAGATCGTCGATCGGTGCGCCGCCGAAGACGACCAGCGCCACGGTCTCCGTGTCATCCTTGATCCCCGCAATCCGGATCGCGTCGGCTACCTGTCTCTGCCCCGCGAGGTAGAGTAGCGCTTCCATGGACACAGACCGAGTGGCCATGCTCCCCTGGCCTTGGGCCCGTTCCGCATGGAGGGCCGCGGACTCCAAGTGGTCGCGCCCGAAGACGACGGACGCGTCTGCGAGGAGGACCTCGGAGCCTCTCGCGGCCGCCCACGACTGCGCCTGGCGCAGGACCTCGTCGCGGTCCTTCACCGTGCCGCGGGCTCCCGCCATCGTGTGGCTCATCCGAAATCCCCCAGGCCCGCCTGGCCCGTGATCGCCTTCACGTCGACCGTCTCCCCGAGCTGCTCTTTGAGCTTCTTGGCCAGAGCGGGCCCGATGCTCGGGATGCGAGCGAGTTCGTTCGGGTCCGCCTTCTGCAGCTCCCGCAGGGTGTGGTAGCCGCGTGCGAACAGCGCCCGCCCCCGCACCCGCCCGACGCCGCGAAGGGAGATCAGCTCGAGGAGTTCCTCCTTCACGCCGTACTGGACCTGGATCGTGAGCCGCGTCAGGGCGCGGACCTTCTTCTTGTTGAAGATCTTCCCGAGCTCGGCCATGGAGTAGAGCAGCCACTCCGCCTGGTCCGTGAGGCGCCGCACGTCCCCGGGACCGATGCTGAACTTCTTCGTGACCTCCTCTTCGGTCCTCTCGGTCATCCAGTCGTCGAGGAGCGTCGCGGTCTTGACCTCCGCGAGGAAGAAGTCGTAATCCTCGACCGGAAAGGTGAGGTCCTCCTGCTCGATCTTCTGCTCGACCCATGCGTAGTCGCCTCGGCGCAGGTAGAGCTTGGGCATGTCCGGCGTGGAGCAGATCGTCCACAGGTGGTAGAACGATCCGTCCTTCGTCGAAAGGAGGGAGTCCCGCATCTTCACGGCGCTCAGCGGGTCGATGTACAGGTCGGACGTCCGTCTTGCCGAAGAAGGTGGGCTTGACGTAGCCGTCCTGGCGGGTGATGAACTCCTCCTTCGCGAGGAAGTCGAGCACCTCGCGGATCTTCCCGTGGATCGTGGCCACGTCGCCCGTGAAGGCGAAGAACGTGCGGTTGAAGAAGGCGAACAGGTCCTCCTCCGTGTGCACATGGCCGGTCGCGATACTCGCGAGCACGTGCATCCGGAGCGCGGGCTCGGAGCCGAGCTTGGACTCGATGGCCTCCGGCTCGCTCCGGAAGTATTCGTCCATGAGCTCGTCGACGTCGTCGATGTCCTTCGCGAACAGGATGGCCTCGCCGTACTTGTCGTACTTCGGCCGCCCCGCGCGTCCCGCCATCTGTTTGATCTCGAGGACTGGAATCGGCGAGAGGCCCATGTTCAGGTCGTACCGGTTCAGGTCGCGGACGATCACTCGGCGGGCCGGGAGGTTGATTCCGGAAGCCAACGTCGGGGTCGCGGCGATGCACACGATGTGACGGTGCTTGAATTCCTTCTCGACGAGGCTCCGCTGCGGATTGGTGAGTCCAGCGTTGTGGAAGGCCACGCCGCCCTCGATGCACTTCGCGAGCCGTGCGGCCATAGACGTCGGCTCGTCCTGCTCCCGGGCGATCGTCTCCGCGACCTTCGCAAGGTGCTCTCGCTGCTTCTCGCTCAGCCGGGACTTCATGTACGCGCCGAGGTTCTTCGCGAGCGCTTCTGTCGACCGACGCGTGTTGACGAAGACGAGCGCCTGGCCTCCGGATCCGACGATGTCTTCGACGAGCCCGGTGAGGTCGTCTTCTCCCGCCTTGATCTCCTGAACCGAGTTGTCGGTGAAGTGCACGAGGCCGTCGTAGTAGACGCCTTCCTTCAGCGGCACGGGACGCCAGTCGCTCTTCACGTGCTCGGCCTCGAGCCACCGCGCGAGCTCGTCGCTGTTCTTGATCGTCGCGCTCAGGGCGAGGACCTGGGCCTTCGGGTTGACCTGCCGCAGCTTCGCCAGGGTGACCTCGAGGGTCGGCCCGCGGTCCGCGTCGTTGATCAGGTGGACCTCGTCGGCCACCACCACGGTCAGCTCCTGGAGCCAGTTGAGGCGGTGCCGCAGGAGGGAATCGGCCCGCTCGGACGTGGCGACGATGACGTCGAACTTCTCGAGGGACGGATCCGGCGAGTCGTAGTCCCCGACGCTGATGCCGACCTTCAACCCGACCTCTTCGAACGCCTTCAGCTCCTCGAACTTCTCCGCCGCGAGCGCGCGCAGGGGCACGATGTACAGGGCCTTGCCGCCCCGCAGGACGGACGCCAAGATGGCGAGGTATGCGACGAGGGACTTCCCGCTCGCGGTGGGGATCGCGAGGACCACGTTCTCCCCGAGGAGCGCGGGGCCGATCGCCGCGGCCTGCGGCGGATAGAGTTCCTCGATCCCCTGAACCTTGAGGATCTCGACGATCCTTGGGTCGAGCCCCAGGTCGGCGATGCGCATCCGGAGTGCCTAGAAGGGGAATCGAGATAAAGGTTCCTGGGAGCGACCCGGAACGGAGCGCCGGAGCCCTCCCCCGTCGCGGGCGCGGCGCAAAGCCTTTAGGGCGCCGCCCACTTCCGCACCGGAGATGGTCGACCTCCGGACGGAGCTCGCGGGCCTCCGCCTGCGCAACCCCACGATCCTCGCCTCCGGATTCCTGGACGAGACGGGCGGTTCCCTGGTCCGTGTGCACCGCGCGGGGGCCGGGGCCGTCGTCACGAAGAGCATCGGTCCGGAGCCTCGCGAGGGCTACGCGAACCCCACCGTGGTCGAGATTGACGGCGGGCTGTTGAATGCGGTCGGCCTGCCGAACCCCGGGATCGAGGCCTTCGTCCCGGAGCTCGAGGAGGCCCTTGCCGCGAAGGCCCTCGTCATCGGGTCCGTGTACGGGAAGGACGCGGCGGAGTACGCCCTCGTGGCGGGCCGCATGGCCGAGGCGGGCGCCGCGGCGATCGAGATGAATCTCTCCTGCCCGCACGCCAAGGGCCTCGGCACGGAGATCGCGCAGAGCGAGGAGGCGGTGCGGGAGTTCACCCGTGCCGTGAAGGACGCCGTGGACGTCCCGGTCTTCCCCAAGCTCTCCCCGAACGTCGCGGACATCGCCTCCTTCGCCGTGGCCGCGGAGCGCGGCGGAGCAGACGGCATCGTCGCGATCAACACAGTCAAGGCCATGTCCATCGCCCCGGAGCTGCGCATGCCCGTCCTCGCGAACCGCTACGGCGGGCTGAGCGGCCCCGCGATCCGACCCATCGGCGTGCGCGCGGTGTACGACATCTACGAGAAGGTGGACATCCCCGTGATCGGCGTAGGCGGGGTCGACTCGGGACACGCCGCCCTGGAGTATATCATGGCGGGGGCCCGCGCCGTGCAGATCGGGACCGCCCTCGTGGACCAGGGGCTCGGGGTCTTCGAGCGGGTGACGAAGGAGATGGGCTTCCTCCTCGAGGACATCGGCTTCAAGGGGGTTGCGGAGGCGGTGGGGGTGGCCCATGAGTAGGATGCAGGTCGTGCCCCTTCTCGAGCTCGTGAAGGAGAGCCACCACACGACGACGTACCGGTTCCGCGCGGACTTCGGCGGCGCGGCGGGCCAGTTCATCATGGTCTGGATCCCCGGGCACGACGAGCTTCCGATGGCCCTCTCGTATCTCGGTCCCGTGAAGGGCATCACGGTCCATGCGTACGGCGACTCGACCCGGGCCATGCAGGCGTTCCGCCCCGGGGACCGGATCGGCGTCCGCGGTCCGTACGGGAACACGTTCCGGCTCGAGGGCGAGAAGGTCCTCGCCGTGGCCGGAGGAACGGGCATGGCGTCCGTGATCGCCGCGATCGAGGCGTTCGCCCAGCAGGGCGCCGAGGTGACGACCGCGGTCGGGGCGCGGACCGCGGAGGAGCTGCTCTTCGTCGACCGCGCGTCCGCCTCGGGCGAGGTGCACGTCTCCACGGACGACGGGAGCCGCGGCTTTCACGGCTTCGTGCCGTCCCTTGCGGAGCGGCTCCTCGAGAAGCACAAGTTCGACCAGATCCTGACCTGCGGTCCGGAGAAGATGATGAAGCTCATGGTCGACCTCGCCAACAAGCGCGGGATTAAGGTCCAGGCCTCGCTCGAGCGGTACATGAAATGCGGGATCGGGATCTGCGATGCCTGCGCGTTCGACGACCGACTCGTGTGCGTCGACGGCCCCATCTTCGCGGGGCCGGCACTCGCGGCCTCCCGCGACTTCGGCGCGTATCGCCGGACGAAGGACGGACGGCGCGTCGAGCTCTGAAGGCAACCCTATATCCGGGGAGCGCCTTGCCGCGGGCCGTGTCCGATGCGGAGTTCGACGCCTTCGTGAAGGACCTCTTCGACTGGTACACGGAGTGGGATCCGCTCACCGCGACCTCGGTCGGCATCCACCGGTACGACCACCTTCTGCCCAAGGGCACCTACGATGCGGTCCAGGAGGAAACCTCGAAAGATCGTTCAGAATTGGATAATGCGCTCAAAAGTATCGATCGAAGGGTCCTCCGATTTAACAAGTCCATCCTCCAATGGTGCAGCCCAAAGTAGGCTGACACCAGAAATGATGGCAGCTCTTTGGATATCTGGAAACAAAAACAATTCACCCTCCTGATCGAGGTCAACACTCGATCTAATGGTTCCTATCCATGGGGAAATCTTCCCGGCTGAAACTAAACACATCATCATTCGCGAGGATTATTCGCTATCAAGCCAGTTTGATCCAGACGGTTGGATGAAATTTAGACAACCAAAAGCAGAGATCATCCTCCTGTTCGACCGAGCAAACCACCAACTGCGCAGGCTAAATCCGGCAGGCGGGCGGATGATGCAATTCGAGCTGGAGCGGATCGGGTGATTGTAGCATCACTGGAGGGGACAATCCAACCCATGGTTCATGCTCGATTTGAGCCAATCTGCGGTGTGATATTGGTTAATGGAGATAATCATCCAAATCATTCTGATAAGCGGTTATCTGTGCTGCAAAATCTCATTCAAGAGGTATCCCTGGCGGGATCATCACCTGTTATTATGGTCATTCCTAAGGATGGTCTTGATGATTTTTCAAAGATCGAAAACAAGGAGTTGAAGATAATTGTCAATGCTGATTGGCAACTGGGTAGCAGCACCTCGATCTTGACAGCCATGAAAAACATCCCCCTTAAGACTGGTGCGGTGATTTTCTTTGATGCAGACCTCCCATTTATTGGTCGGAATCTGTCAATCGCTCATCAATTTATGGAGGACATCCTTTGCTGCAGTGGTGATGCCGCTCGTCGCGGGACAAAGGTCTAACCCGGTCCTATTTGATCGCAGCACATTCAATCAATTTGCCAGTTTAACAGGAGATCAAGGAGTTCAAAACTTTGACTTCCAAGAATAAAGTGGAGTATTTAGCTTGGTATGACGACCAGGTAAGGTTGAGGTTTGACGATGATGGTCAAATCTAAGAAACAACAATCGCGCGTGGGTGCGGTGATATTGGGTGCCGGTCTTGCTTCCCGGATGGGTAGTCCCAAATTGCTCTTGCCCTGGGGAAAAGAATCCGTTATTGAGAAGATCATCAACACCCTGAAAAGTTCTGAGGTGGATCCAATAGTATTGGTGACCGGAGCAAGTCATGACTTGCTTTCATCTCACCTCGAAAAGCAGCGTGTGGAAATAGTGTTGAATCCAGACTACGCTGATGGTAATATGGTTCATTCTATGCAGGTAGGTTTAAATAAACTGCAATCGTTGGGGGTTGATTCTGCACTGCTTGCACTGGGTGATCAACCTCAAATCGAAGCAGAAGTCGTACATCAAGTATTGGAAGCTGCTCGGAAGTATCCATCTCACCTGATTTTGCCAAGTTTCCAGATGAAACGTGGTCATCCCTGGGTCATCCCTCAAACCCTCTGGTCGAATATTTTTAAACTGACAGATTCTCAGACCATGCGAGATTTTGTTCGCAGCCAAGATGATAACATCCAGTATGTTTTGGTTGATACCCCCTCCATTTTTGCTGATCTGGATACACCTGAAGATTATCAAAGAGAAAAACCACTTGGTGATTAAGGTATAATTGAATGGAAAGGAGCAGAAAAATAAAAGAAAACTGAAACACGGTTGGAATAGCGCATGGCCTGACGTAAGGTTAAAGAAATAATCAGGTGACGAGGACAAGGGTTCTTCATCGCAGGATGAAGTTAACCGGGAATTTTCCCGGGAAAATCGAAAGATCAGCGGATGCCCTTCAGATTTCTAATCTGACTTTTCCCAAACACAAACATATTCACAAGGCAACAAAATGTGTCGTATTTGTTTTTACGAAGATTTTGCTGCAGTTTACACACAAGGTCTCTCAATGGAGGTTTTTCTATGTGCGGTATTGTTGGATACATCGGCGGCAAAGATGCCACACCGATCATACTAAATGGCTTACGCAAACTTGAATATCGTGGTTACGACTCGGCGGGAATTGCAGTCTTAAACAATAAAAATCAAATTGAAGTCCGGCGGGATGCCGGCAAACTGGATAACCTGTTCAATCTGGTCAGCCGTGATCCTGTAAATGGAAATATCGGAATTGGTCACACACGCTGGGCAACGCATGGTGAACCCAGTGCCCGTAATGCACATCCGCATGTCGGGGCAACCGGACGTGTGGTGGTTGTTCACAACGGTATTGTTGAAAACTACCAGGAGCTGCAGGAAGAACTGGCTGCTGAAGGGGTGGAATTCAAATCGGATACCGATACCGAAACCATCGTTCATCTGATTGAGCGCTACGTCACAATTACCGGCAACCTGGAAGAAGCTGTTCGGAAAACCCTGCAGCAAATCCGCGGGGCGCATGGAATTGTTGTACTTTCGGCAGACGAACCGGACAAAATCATCGCCGCCCGCATTGGGAATGCCGGTGGTGTTGTGATTGGATATGGCGAGGATGAAATGTTTGTTGCCTCGGATATCCCCGCCATATTGGAACAAACCCGCAAAATGTCATTTCTTGAAATCGCGCCAGATGGCAGTGATCACCCGCAAAGGTGTCACCGTGACAACATTTGAGAAAAAACCGGTCACCCCGGTTATTCAAACCATTGCCTGGGATCCAATAGCCGCAGAAAAGGGCGAGTACCGCCATTTCATGCAAAAAGAGATCCATGAGCAGGTTAGAT
>CAVYJM010000017.1:0-151614 GCA_963768855.1 uncultured Thermoplasmata archaeon | reverse complement strand
GCGGAAGTCCTCGCGCTCGCGGATCAGGAACGGCGTCAGGTGCTCGCGGTTGACTTCCCGATCCGCGAACTCGAGGAAGTCGAGTGCGGTCCGCGGATCATTGCGGATGAGGGAGCGGGCGGCGAGGCTCGTGAGGTAGTGCGACTTCTTCAGCGAGAGCTCCTGCTGCTCGGGCGCCATGGCGACGAGCTCCCGAAGCGCGGGCCAGAACCGTTCCAGGTCTCCTGCCTTGAAGATCGGATCGATCTCCTTCACCCGCTCCGTGAAGACTCGCCGGGGATCCGGATTCACGCCCGTCAGGGAGACCGAACCCGGATATCAGCTTAGCCAGGGACCCCTGAGGCCTTATCAACCCACGCGGGTTACCGCGGTCCGTGCCCATCGACGCGCGTCTCCTGGCGCGGATCCGCCGGCAGTTCCCCTCGGCCTCGAAGGACGCGACGGGCCGGCCGCGTGCCTTCCTCGACAACGGGGCCGGGACCCTCGTCTGCCGCGCGGCGGCGGAGCGAGAAGCCCGGGCGCGGATCGACTGGAGCGCGAATACAGGCAACGTGTTCCCGGAGTCCAAGGGCGCGGAGGCCACGATCCTCGCAGGACGGGAGGCGGTCTCGGACTTCCTGAACGCCGGCACCCCGGAGGCGATCGTCTCCGGCGAATCCGCCACGAGCCTCTTGTTCTCCCTGAGCTACGCCCTCGGCCGCACGTTCACCGGGGGCGAGAACGTCGTGATGACGGCGTACGAGCACTTCGCGAACGTGAGCCCGTGGGAGGAACTCGCGCGCATCGGGAAGATTCGCGAGGTGCGCTTCGCCAAGTTCGACACGGCGAGTTACCTGCTGGACCTGGAGGATCTCGCCCGCCGGATCGACGGCAAGACGAAGGTGGTCGCTGTCGCCGCGGCCTCCAACTTTCTCGGGACCCGTTCTCCGCTCCGCGAGATCGCGCGGATGGCGCACGACGCGGGAGCTGTCCTCGTCGTCGACGCGGTGCACCATGTGGCTCACGGGCCCACGGACGTCCGCGCGGCAGGGGTCGACGCCCTCGTGTTCTCGGGATACAAGCTCTTCTCCCGCCACGGGAGCTTCCTCTATCTTCGCCCCGACCTCGTGGAGGACCTGTGGCCCTACAAGGTCGACCCGTCGCCAAAGCACGGGCCCGAGAAGTGGGAGTGGGGAACCCGGGACCAGGCACTCTTCGCCGCGATCGGCGGCGCGATCGACTACCTCGCGTCCCTGGGCTCCCCCGCCGCGAAAGGACCCGCGAGGCCCGGCCGCCAACGCGCCGCCCGCCTGCGGAAGGCGATGGCCCTGATCGAGACCTACGAGGAAGGTCTGAACCGGTCTCTCCTGGAGGGAGACGGCCGCTGGCCCGGGCTCCCGGAAGTCCCCGGCCTCACGCTGTACGGCCCCCGCGACGCGCCGCGCGACCTCGGTCGCGACCCGACGTTCACGTTCAAGCTCGCGGGCTACGAGGACCCCGCCCTTTCGCAGATTCTGTACGACCGGTACGGGCTCGCGGTCGGTGCGGAGGACTATTTCTCCCGCGTCCCGCGCCTGTACGGCCTGGAGACGGCGATGCGGGCGACTTACGTCCACTACAACACGCCCGGCGACGCGTCCACCCTCCTGCGGGCGCTGCACGAGCTCGCCTCAAAGCGCCGCTGAGCCGCCGACGAGGGATTCGCGGAAAGGGAGGGTTCTTGGCCTCGCGAGGCGTTCGTGTTCCGGGTGTCCATGTCCGCGCCGGAGGACCGGATCAGAGTCCTGAAGGAAGGGATCC
This sequence comes from uncultured Thermoplasmata archaeon, assembly GCA_963768855.1. GTDB lineage: Archaea > Thermoplasmatota > Thermoplasmata > RBG-16-68-12 > RBG-16-68-12 > RBG-16-68-12. Next base: position 149,835 of record CAVYJM010000017.1, on the reverse strand, counting down.
GCGCCGAGCCCGACGATCCCGTGGGCTATTACGTCCTAGGCATGGAGTACGCGAAGCTCCAGCGCCATCTCGATGCGATCGACGCGTTCGAGAAGGCCCTTCGGATCCTCCCGGACTACGCCGCGGCCTACCGCGAGCTGGGCAAATCGCAGCGGGACGCGGGCCGGCGGCGGGACGCCGAGGAGACGTGGGGTAAGGGCGTCGTCGTGGCCCAGCAGCGCGGGGACGCGCAGACGCTCAAGGAGCTCCTCGTGCTCCTGAAGCGCCTCAAAGAAGCGAAGGGCTGATCGTCACTCGAAAGGCTGGGGCCGGTCGTTCTGGAAGATCCCGAGGCGGTTGCCGCTCGGATCGTCGAACACGAGGCAGGGGCCGTTCGGGATCTCGAACGACCGCCCATCCGATTTCCAGCCGTGCTTCCGAAGCTCCTTCACGGTCCCCTTCAGGTCCTCCACGGAATACAGGAGGAGGCAGCTCGGAGCGGGCCGGTGGTCTGCCAGCAGGAGGAGCGGCCCCTTGCCGAGCCGGAGGGCGGCCACGTGGGCGCCGAAGCCCTCGAGGTTCCAGGCGACCGTCGCCCCGAGGACCTCCCGGTAGTAGGCGAGGTCCCGCTCGAAGTCCGCGGTGCCCACGTAGAGGTACTCGAGCTTCCCGAAAGGAACCGTCACGGTCCCCGAACGGGACGTCTGCGGACTTCCCCTTTGCTGTTTACGAAGTCGACGATGGGCGCTCACTTGTACTTCTTCAGCGCCGCGTTGTCCTCGTCGAATACCTGGGCTAGGAACCCGAGGGCTGCCTTCCGCGTCGAGGCTTCGTCCATTCCCTGGAAGTGGAAGTCGCCCTCCACCTCGACCCGGGTCTTTCCGCCGATGGCCGAATACCGGTTGGTGTACTTCGTGCCCTTGGAGGCTCCCGCGAGGGACTCCATCTCGAAGCCCTTGGGTGGGTTCATAACCATCCGCCAGGTCTCCTTCCGGGTCGTCTTCCCGTCGGGATTCTGCATCTCCCACTCTTGGACGATTTCGTTGCCGCGGTTCTCCACGGTCTTGGACCCGAGGATCGCTTGGTGGTTGTGGACCCCCGGCGAGTCGTCCCCCAGGTATTTCCAGATCTTCTCGATTGGCGCGTCGAAGACTCCGTCGTCCTTCACTCTTACCATATGGGCTTCCCCAGCGGTTCGAGAGCGGCTTGCCGTTATAATCCTGCTCCCAATAGATCCGGTGACAATGCTCGGATGTGCGGGGTTCGCGTCATCTCCGAACGAAAACACATCGGATGGACGTGACGTGGGGTGCAGGGGAAGAGCTTTTCCGGATCCGCGGCTTAGCGCGGGTATGGACGTCATCCGGACCGTCGTCCTAATCCCCGAGAGCACGCGCAAGGCGAAAGGCGGCGAACCGGTCTCCGCCCGCACGCCCGGGTTCGAGGACTCCCTGCCGCGGGACGCCCGGCGGCGACTCACCCTCCTGCAGGAGCAGGTGCGCAAGGCGGCCCCGGACTCCGTGCCGCATCCCGACGAGCTACTCCCTGCGTTCCAGCGCTACCGCGGCAACATGTACCGCGCGATCGGCGAGGAGGCATGGGCGGGTCGGGTCCCGGGCGTCGAGGTGCTCGTCGTCTCCGGGCTGTACGGCGTCGTCGCATCCCGCGACCCCGTCGTGGCCTACGACCTGTCCATGGCGGAGTCGGTGGAGCGCCTGGGGAAGCTGAACCGCTGGTGGCGGGACCACGGTCTCCCATTGATCCTCCACGAGTACCTCGAGGCCGTGCATCCGCCGGACGTCGTGGACCTCCTCTCCTTGGAGTACCGAGAGGCCGTCGAGGGCTACGCGAGCGGCCTCCACGGGAGCGCGGTGCGGACGATCGACTTCCGGGGCCTCGGCCGCGGGAGCCAGCCGCGCCGGGGCCGCAAGGTCGCCGAGATCCTGACCACCGGGACTCTCGCGATGGGCTCCGAGGACGATTAGCGCCCCTGTGCACGGGGCGTCTCTCAGCGGGATTTCTCCCGGACCCACGCGCGGAGCTTCGCCTCGAACACGGACTTCGGCGGCCATCCGATCGAGCACCCGTAGGCGTTCAGCTCGCGGAGCGGGATCCCGCGCTTCATCGCATCCTCTTGGATCGCGCGGATGCGCTCCCCGATGATCGCGTACGTGGCCGCGTAGCCTGCGCCGAGGATCTGGTGGGCCGGGAAGACGTTGTAGTAGACGGTCGCCTTCTCCAGGCCCGTCACCTTGTGCGCCCAGTCCACGAACTCCATGATGTCCTGCTTCCCCGAGTTGATCCGCGCATCTCCGATGACCCGCAGGAAGCGCGTCATCCGCCACATGTACGTGAGGAACTCGTACTGCCGCGCGACGGCGGTCAGGCCGCCCCAGGGTTCGAGGGACTCCGCGAACGCCCGCTCCTCCGGTCCGTCAAGGCGTCCCGACAGGATGCCGTTCATCACGGGCAGGAACTCGAGCTCGCGCTGGAAGGCGATCCCCTCCGAGACGCACCCGAGGGGGGAGCCGAGGACGTCCAGGAGGGTGGGCCGTCCCGCGAAGGCGTTGGACGAGTTGGAGCCGTGGACGCAGTGGCCGTACTCCTCGTGGACCAAGAGGCTGACGAGGTCTCCCGGCGCGGGTCGTGCGGCGCTCCGCTCGTCCGTCGTCGCCATGAAGACCTCCTTGGAGTGCTCCGTGAGGCTGTCGATGCTGTACGCCGCCCCGGAGGGCGTCGTGTTCGCGAAGTACGGCGGCGTCTCGATGACGAGTGTCGTGTAGTGCGGGTTGATCGCGACGACATGCTTGTCCGCGACGCGCTGGCAGGGGCCGCGGACCGCGTTCAGGAACGGGAGGATCTGGTCCGGCCGCAGGCCCGCCTTCGCCTTCAGGGCCTTCCCGACGCCCTCCGCGGTCGGATCGCAGTGGAGCTCTCCCGCCATGGCGACGGTCACGGCCTGGAAGCGGGGGAGCTCGCGCCGCATCATCCGGAGTCCCGCGGACTCGACCTGCCGGGGCGTCTCGGAGAAGTCCCACAGGTCCCGGAGGGCCCGAGGATACGTCCGCGCGCGCCCGAGCTCGGCGCCCGTCTCCTTCAAGAACTCGTACGTCTCCTCGAACGTTGCCTCGGGACGGAAGCCGGGCAGCTCGAACGCCTTTCGGTACCGGTCCAGCGCCTTCCTCAGGGAGGCCACGGCCCGGAGGGCCGCCTCATTTCCGGAGCCGAGCTGGAGCTGCTTCTCGATGATGTCCACGATCTCCGTGAGCCCGGACGCGCTGAGCTGGACGAGCGCCCGCATCCCGGGTGGCCACTTCTTCCCCCCGTAGCGGCGGCGCTGGGCCTCAAGGGCCTTCGTCCCCGCGACCGCGAGGGACCGGATGTGCCCCGCTTCCACGCCTTCCTTGATCATGTATCCGAAGAGGGAGGCGACCATGCTCTCCGGCATCCGGGACGGATCCGGCAGGGTGAGCTCGGCCTCGAGGCTCGCGAGGAACTTGCGGGTCGTGACGTCCTTCGTGCTCCGCCGGATCCGGGCGATCTGCTGCCTCACGCGGCGCACGTTCGCTTCGGTGGGGATGAAGAACTGGCCTGCCGACTCCGGGAGACCGGCCACGTACGCCTCGTCGGGCCGCAGCCTCTTCCACAGCTCGAACGCTTCTCGTTCCGCCTTCGATGCGGGCTCGATCATGGCGCCGGCGGTAACGCGGCCCGGTCCTTAAGGCTCGCCTGCGCCGCCCGCCTCACGATCGGGAAAGGCCGGCCCCGCGGAGGATGAGCCGCAGGGAACCGGCGTCATGGTAGGCTTGGGCCAGACGGGCGGCCTGGTTTTTCGGCAGGCCGCCGCGAATCAAGGCGCGGCGGAACCGGCGCACCCCGCGCTTGCGGCGCACTTGGAACCGCAGGAAGCCCACGCTGACTTGCATGGCCAGGATCGGGACGGCCGCCGCGATCACGACGGGCACGTCGCCCGAGTCCAGAGCCATCACTCCTCGCTTTCGCCGCGGTGCGAGATCGCCTTCGCGATCATGCCGCCCAGGTTCAGGGATGACATGTACTGCTCCGTGAGCTTGAAGGCCTGCTCGTCCGTCATCCCGCTGTCCTTCAGCGTCCTGAAGAAGTTCGCGACCGCCGTTCCGAACTTCGCGGACGCCTCCTTTCCATAGATCGAATCCGTCAGGCCATTCAGGAGGGCCGGGATCTTCTCCCCGACGACGTTCAGGATTTCCTTGATCTCCTCGGCCTTGAATTCGTGCCCCTTTTCGTCCTCAGACATCGCGTTCACCTCGTTCTTCTTGTCCCTATCCAGACTGGTCCCCGTATTTGGACAAACCGAGCATTTGTGACCACTTCGCGGCCACTTCCTCCGATACGCGGTACGTGGGGGCCCGCGAGCCCTCGGTGGCCACGACCGCGCCGCGCGCCACGAGATCCTGGAGGCGCTCGCGGACGATCCGCCGCGAGGCGGTCCCCCGCTTGCCCTTGACGGCCTCCGTGATCTGGGAGATGTTTCGGTCCCCCTTCTCGAAGAGGACGGTCAGGATCGCCTTGGAGATATCGTCCTTCAGTCCGGGGATCACGAGGTCGGGCGACACGGCGCCGTGCTTCGCATAGAGGTCCAGGAGGCGGAAGTAGCCGCGGGTGATTGTCTGGAGCTGCTCCATGTACCCCGCGATCTCGCGGTACGGCTCGGCGACCTTGGCGAGGGCCTCGCGCAAAGCTTCAACCTGCCTGCGGAGCTCCTTCACGTCCTTCTGCAGATTGCCTTCGGCCATTCCGGAGCCCCATGTGGAGGCTGGCCCTTAAAGACCCCGTTCCCTCTGCATGTTCGCGGTTCGCGCGGGCCACCACCGGACCCATTCTGCCTTGCGGACTTCCTCTTCGACGGCTTGGATCCGCGCCTTCGCGATTAGGTACTCGATCATCCGACTCGCCTCGGAGGGATCCAACGCTGGTCACGAGACTTGACCGAAGCGGCGAGAAGTGACCACTCCGTGGCCATTCCACCGCGTTCGGTGTTTCAGGGAGGAGGGGCATCCGCGACGATCGCATCTACCTCGATCTCGACGAGCATCTTCGGGTCGAGGAGGCGGCTCACCTGGACCATCGTCATCGCGGGGCGGATGTCCCTGAAGACCTCGCCGTGAGCCCGGGCGACTTCCTGCCACCGCCCGATGTCCGTGACGAAGGCGCGCGTCCGGACCACGTCCTCGAGGCGTGCGCCCGCGGCATGGAGGGCACGTTCGATGTTCCGGAGGATCTGGACGGTCTGCGCATACGGGTCGCCGATTCCAACCAGATCGCCGTTCTCGTCCCAGGCCGTCGTCCCCGCGACGTAGATGAACGGGCCGACCCGGACGGCCCTCGAGTAACCCGCGACGGACTCCCACTTCGCACCGCTCGCGTAGTTCTTCCTTTCCATGGTGATGCCTGCCTCCCGCCCCGCGATACACCCGCGACGGCTGCGAGTGCGCGTCCCCGGAAAAACCCTCTCAGCCGGAAGGAGAGCCTGCCCTGCGAGGCTTGGACTCCGGACGGGCGAGGAGCGCGGAGAGGTCGTCGGCGAGCGCATCCGCGATCCGGGACGCGCCCTCCCATGTCGCCAGTTCGCTCCGATGGCTCTGCTCGAAGGTTTCCATGCTCCGACGGAGCTCGCTCCGGAGCGCGTCGTAGGCGGGTCCCTCGAACACGGCGGCCACGATCACGAATTCGCCGCGCACCGCCAGGATGCCGAGGCGGTCGAACTGCATCGAGGTCACGGTGTAGCGGCGGAACCGGCGCATGCTCGTCTCGACGAAGTCGCCGACGATGCTGAGGACGCCCTCGAGCTGCTCCGCTTCGATGGGGAGGCTCCGCGATGCGCCGACGGCCACCAGAGGTTCTCCCGTCCGATAGAACACGTAGAGGCCAAGCGCTCGGCGTTCAACCTTGGAGACGGCCCGGAAAAGCTCCCCCATCTCCTCCGGGGTCCGACGGGCAAACGCGAGCACGTCCATCAGCGCAGGGATGAACAAGACGGCCGAGAACAGAGGTTGTCCGGAGGCCTGGGTGAGATTCGTGTAGACGTTCGTGGACAGCCAGAGGACCACGAACACCACGAGGCCTCCGATGCTGAGCAGCGCAGGGCGGCTCAGACGCGGGGGCACGTCCGGGCGTCCGACCGCGACCGACAGGGCGAAGGTGATCGCCGCGACGAAGTACACGAGGGCTTGGATCACATACACGACGTAGCGGATCGGATCCCGCAAGAGTTGCGGGCCCCAGGAGGTCGGCTGCGCACTCACGGTCATCCCGCTCCAGACGATGGCGAGCGAGCCGGCCACCGGGAGGAGGAGGAGCCAGTCGTACCGCGAATGTCCCCGCGAGATCCACTTCGATGCGAGCAGGACGACGAGAGACGAGAGGGCCAGGATGCTGGCGCGAAGGTTCGACACGACGATAGCGGCGAGTTGATCATTCGCGTCCATCCAGCTCAGGAAGTACCAGTCGAGGAGGGACCACGCGCCCACGAGGGAACAGAAGAGGGCCAGGGCCCGGACGAACGGCGAAGTGAGACCGTATCTCCCGAAGGCGCCCATGGCAACGGAGAACCAGAGGACCGCGGAGACCAGGGGCAGGATGTGGCCGGCGTCGGGGGTGAACACGGTGCTCCCTTCTTATGCCGTTGAAGCCGCTGCGTTCGGTGCACTCGCGCGTGGGCACTTGAATGTGACGTTTTCGGGGTCGTATTCGGGTCGCAGGCCGACTCAGGCGTCCCCCGCTCGACGGAGTCCGGATGCGGCCCAAAACCTTCAAAACTCTCGGGCGCGGTGCAACGCACTCCATGCAAGCCAGTGGCCGTGGGGCGGGTGCCTCCTTCCCCCGAGGGTTCCAACTCATTCCCCTTGCAGGCCGAGCGAGGACCAGGAGGACGCGGGATGCGGATTGAGAGCTGCGAGTTCCCGGACGACCTCCTCTATGAGCCGGACGGTCTCGTCTGGATCCGCCGCGAGGCCTCGGGCGAGGTCGTCCTGGGGATCACGAGCATCCACGCGGCCATGGCGGGGCGGCTCACCAAGGTCGTTGCGCGGACGACGGGTGTCGAGTATGCGCGAGGCAAGAGCATCGGGACCGTGGAGAGCGGGCGCTACTTCGGCCCGATTCGCACGCCCGTGCGCGGCGTCCTGCTGGCCGCGAACCAGGCCGTACAGGAGACGCCGAAGCTCCTTTCGGAGAAACCGTACGCGGAAGGATGGTTCGCCCGGCTCCGCCCGTCTGCCTGGGACGAGGACCGTAGAGATCTGAAACCCGCGCCGGAGGCGAAGGACCTCCTCGCGGCCCAGATGGCCGCCCTCCGTGTGCACTGCTTCGCCGCCTTCCCGGACTACGAGCTCTTCGAGATCGGAACGGAGTGCTCCGCGGTCCTCGCGAAGCTCGACGAGACGCTCGACCGTGCGGCGGCGGGCGAGGTCGTGCACCTCGTGTCCGACGACTGGACCGCGCCCGCCGAGATGGTGAATTGGTCCCAGAGGACCGGCCAGCCCGTCATCGAGGAACGCAAGGAAGGGAACCTGTACCACTTCCTCGTGCGGAAGACCGCGTGGGATTGATGCGAGCGATCTGGACCACGGGGATCCTCGGCCAATTCTCTCAGCCCGTTGCTATGGGAGCAAGACGGCACGACCGATGATCTTTCCCTCGTCGAGATCACGGAGAACGTCTGCGGCCTCCTGCAACGATGCCCGGCGGGTCACGACGGGCGTGAGCTTCCCATTCTCCGCCAGGGCGACGGCCCGCGCGAGGTCGGCCATCGTCGAGGAGTAGGATCCCAGGTAGGCGCGTCCTCCCTCCATGATGTCCGCGGCCGTCAGGGAAATGGACTCGTCCCCTGAGGCCACGGCGACGAATCGCCCGCCCACCCCGAGGATGCCCCGGCCGAGTTCCATCGTCGCCCTCGTCGAGACGAAATCGACGACCACGTCGGCATCGCGGACCTGTCTCGCTTCCTCGGGCGTGGCCGCGGAATCGGCCCCCGCCTCGAGGGCCGCCTTCTGGGACTCCGGCCGGACATCGACCGCGACGACCCGGGCGCCCTGCGCCTTCGCGACCTGCACGGCGGAGAGTCCCACACCGCCTGCTCCGATGATCACCACGAGCTCGTCCTCCGTAGCGTCCCCGACCGCGACGACGGCGTGGTAGGCCGTTGTGCCGCTGCAGCCCAGGGGGGCGGCCAGCTCCGGGTCATAGTCCTGTGGCAGGGGGAGTACAGTGCTCTCCCTGGCAGCGACGTATTCCGCGTAGCCGCCCTGGACGTCGAACCCGAGGCTGTGACCCTCCTGGCAGAGGTTCGTCCGCTTCTTGCGGCAGTGACGGCACGCGCCGCACGGCTGCTCGTAGTGGACCGCGACGAGGTCCCCCGCGTTGGCCATGTAGACGTCCGATCCGACCTTGCTCACCTTTCCCGCGATCTCGTGTCCGGGGACCACGGGCGGCCTCCGTCCAGCCTTGACCGCCTCGAGGGTGTGGAGGTCCGTGCGGCACACCCCCGCGGCCAGGACCTGCACGAGCACGTCCTCGGGCCCGATCGTCGGCATGGGCAGGTTCACGGACTGGATTGTGCCGTCCGCCTCGAAGCGCATCGCGCGCATGGGTGGCGGTAGGCGGCGAACCGACTTACCCTTTCCCTTCCGCGGCGCCGCTCAGGGGCCGAGGTAGATGCCCATCGGGTAGAGCGCGCGGAACCCGATCCGGCGGTAGACGGGCGTCCCCATCGGCGTAGCCTGGAGGACTCCGACCCGGTAGCCCATCTCCCGCGCACCCCGCAGTGCTGCCAGGGTGACGGCCCGTCCGATCCCACGGTGGCTCGCGTCCGGGAGCGTACCCACGAAGTACAGGCCCGCCGCGCCCGCCGCGAGGAACAACTCGGCCGTGGCGACAGGACGGCCATCGAGGCGGGCCAGATAGTGGCGGGTGAGGGCCTTCTGGTCCTCTGGCATCCTCTCCTCGATCTCTAGAAGGCGCGGCACGAAGGCTTCCGAGATTTCGAACGTGTGCAGCGCGATTCGGATACAGGCCTCGAGATCCTCGCGGTTGCCAACTTGGACAACCGAGAGTCCACGCGGGGGTTTCTCGTCCGGGAGCTCCCGCAGGTCCATCGCCATGCCCGGCACATCGAGCGTGTGCTCGAACCCTTTCGCCAGGAGATGGCGGGCCAGGTCGACCGGACGGGTCCTCGAACCAGTGGTCCACTCCAGCGGAACTCGGCGCCGCCGGAACTCCGCGACCATATCATCGATTCGTTCATCGACTCGGTCCGGCGGAAGGTCCGTCGCCATCACGCCGTTGAACAGGGGATGCGGGATGCCCGTCACGAACCACGCGAGGTCCGCCTCCTCATGCAGCTCGCATCCGGGGCCGCAGCCGTAGTGCTGGAAGAAGTCGATGCAGTTGCGGTCGACCGCATCGACGAGGGCATCCTCCGAGAAATCCGTCAGCACATCCGTCAGGGTTCCACCCGCGGGCCGCGCACGGGAACCCGCCGGGTCACATGAACCCTTAGGCGGCAGGGTGTCCCGCGGTTCCCCGACACCCATTCTGTCCTTACATCACCCTCAAATCCGGGTCGTCCGGATGTCCGCTGCGGCATCGCCGGGAACCAGGGTCGGAGGCACGGGATGCGATCCCCCGGCGGCTAGGAGTGAGAAACCATGTCGGCGTTCTCGGAACGGTTCCGGATTCGCAAGCCCGCGGACCTGCTGTCGGAGAAGGAGCGGAGGGCCATCCACGAAGGGGCCCTCGAGGTGATGGAGAAGACGGGCGTCCGCATCCACAGTCCGGCCGCGCGGAAAGACCTGAAGGCGGCCGGGGCCGTCGTGAAGGAGGGCAGCCCGGATGTCCGCTTCCCTCGGGACGTCGTCCTGGACCTCGTGCGCCTCGCGCCGAAAGAGCTCACCCTCGCGGGCCGCACGAAGGAGTTTGACCTCCCGATGACGGGGGATCACTTCTACACGACGATGGACGGCTGCGGCGTGCACGTCTGGGAGGCGGAGACGAACACCCGCCGCGACTCCGTCCTCGAGGACATCCGCCGGACCGCGATCCTCGGCGACTGGCTCCCGTATCTGAGCATCTACGAGCCCATGGTCGTTGCCCACGACGTGCCCGAGAAGGTCCACGTGGCCACGGGCGTCAAGGTCGCCATGGAGAACACGGAGAAGCACATCCTCTCCGAGTCCACGACGAACGCAGCGGAGGCGCGAGCGCAGGTCGCCATGGCCGCGGAGGTCATGGGCTCCGCGGAGGAGCTGCGGAAGCGGCACTACCTCTCCGCCATGCTCTGCACGATCTCGCCGCTCTCTGTCGACGGCACCGCCTCGGATGCGGCCCTCGTCTGGGCGGAGAACCACGTGCCCGTCCACATTACGGGGATGGCCCAGACGGGCGTGAGCGGCCCCGCGTCCATCGCGGGCGACCTCGTCGTGAACCATGCGGAGACGCTCGCCGTGATTTGCATGCTCGAGGCCCACGAGCCCGGGGCGCCCGCCATATACGGGTCCGTCCTGAGCGGCATGGACCCGAAGACGGGCGCGTACATGGGCTCGTCTCCGGAGAGCGACCTCCTCGCGATCGGCTCGATCGAGATGGCGAAGTATCTCCACCTCCCCGACTCGGTCGGAGGGTTCGGATCGACCGCGAAGATTCCCGGCGTGCAGGCATCCCTCGAGCACGCAATGGCGGCGATGGTTTGCGCCCAATATGGTGGAGAGGTCGTGAACGGCCTCGGCGAGCCCGCCGGGTCGACCCTGCTCTCGTACGAGCAGATCCTCCTGGACCACGAGATCACCGCGATGGTGATCAAGATCTACCAGGGCTTCGACGTGAACGAGGACGAGCTCGCGGTCGACCTGATCCAGAAGGTCGGGATCGGCGGCAGTTACCTTGCGCAGCGGCACACACTCGATCGCATGCGGGGCATCTTCGTCCCGATGCTCTGGGACACGAGCCCGTACGACAGCTGGGTCGCGAAGGGCAAGAAGGACCCGATGACCGTGGCCCGCGAGAAGACGGACTGGATCCTGAAGAACCACGTGCCGGAGCCGCTCCCGAAGGCGACCGCGACGCGGCTGGACCACATCGTGCGCGATCTCGCGAAGAAATGAGACCGCCTCCCGCGCCGGCGACGCGAAGGTGGTCGATCAGCGGGACTTAGTCGGCGGGCGGTACTGCTCGATGATCCGGTCCGCCAGGTGCATGGCCGTCGGGTAGTCCCCCGCTTCGAAGGCGGCCCTCGCTTGCTTGAGGGCCCTTCGGGTCTCCTTTACGTCCATCCCCCGGTCGCGGGCCTGTTTCGCAATCTCGAGCGCTTGCGTCATCCGGTCGAGGGTCGCGCCGCGACTGGGCGAACCCGCTGCCGCCGGTCGTGGTACGGATGGAGCCGCGGGCTTCAGCGTCCTCGCAAGCAGGGCGGAGTCCACGTTGCCGCCCGAGACGATCACTGCAACGGGTGGCTCCAGCTCCCGGCGGTGCCCCATCCACGCGGCGAAGGCAGCGGCTCCCGCGGGCTCGGCGATGATCTTGGCCTCGAGGGCGAGGCGCCGCATCGCCTCCTCGATCTCTGCGTCCGAGACGACCAGACATCCATCGAGGTTCCGGAGCAGGAGCTCGGCCATGGCGGGAAGGATAATCCCGATCCGGATGCCGTCCGCGATCGTCTGCGGGTCCTCGACTCGATAGGCGGCCTTCGTCTGGAAGACCGTGGGCAGGGTTGCTGCCCCAGCGGCTTGGACTCCGAACACCTTCGACTCCGGGATGCGCGCCTTCACGGCGATCGCAATTCCCGACGACAGGCCGCCGCCTCCGACGGGCACGAGGACCGTGCGGACCCCGGGCAGGTCCTCCGCGAGTTCCCATCCAATCGTCCCCTGGCCCGCGATGACGTGCGGGTGGGCAAAGGGATGGATGAACGTCTGGGGCCACGACCGCCACAGCTCGTCCGTGTGCGCGTGGACGAGTTCCTCGCGGGGCATCTCCATGAGCTCCGCTCCTTGCGCGCGGATGGCCTCGACTTTGGGTCCCGCCGCGCCCGTCGGCACGCGGACCACGCAGGGCAGGCCGAGGCGCCTCGCCGACCAGGCGACCGCGAGGCCGTGGTTCCCCGAGCTGATCGTCGCCACCCCGCGGCGGCGCTCCTCCTCGGATAGCCGGGACATCCGATTCCACGCGCCGCGAATCTTGAACGCCCCAAGGCGCTGGAGGTTCTCGAGTTTCAGGAAGACATCGCCGCCGTTCGAGGTCCGGAAGCGCGTCGTGGGCGTGCGGTAGGCGACCTCCCGGATCGCGTCGTGAGCCGTCTCGATGTCGCGGAGGCTCACCCGGAGAGGTTCCACGGCAGCCGGAGCGGCCTTCTCGTCCATGAAGTTACCTCGTGAGGTCGGCCGAAACGACGCTGCGGTCTTCCTGAAGGAGGCAACCGGACCTCCGCACGCTCTCAGACGTGAGAAGGTCCATAGGATTAAGTCACGGAGCCGCCTTCCTCCTGCGGGGAAGTCGGAGGAAGGCAATGAGATACTCTACCTCAGTGGTATTGCTCGGGCTAGCCTTGCTGCTCGTCTCGGCCGGATTGTCCTCGGCGGCGGCATCTGCGAACACCACGTCCCAGCCGGCGTACGACATCACGACGCTGGCGGGCAAGATGGCGTCCATCGAAGGCACCCAAGGTCTCCAGATTCGGGCCTCGATTTACCTCCAGGAGGAGGCGGACGAGGGTCTGCCCACGGCTCCTGCGCCGACGACGCCGATCACGCCGACGTTTGTCCTCTCAAGCCCGCTCGATGGGACTTCCGTGGCCTCGCCCGCAGTGACGGTGAACCGGGACACGGCCGCGGCGCCCCAGAACGAGCCCGCGATCGCCGTGGATCCGACCAACGCGCAGCGCATCGTCGTCGGGATGAACGACTATGTGAGCCGCACATGGTCCTGCACGGTCGGCGGCACCCCTTGCAGCGCGCTGGGTGACGGGTACTCCGGCACCTACTACTCGAACGACGGGGGCGCGACGTGGTGCTGCACCGCCACGGATCCGTCCCACCTGGGCACGGAGATCCCGGGCGTCGAGCGCCTCACGGGCGGCATCTACGATGCGGGTGGCGATCCCTCGGTGGCCTTCAACAGCCAGGGCGTCGTGTTCTACGCAGGTCTCGGCTTCGACCGCGCGGCCCCGCCGAACACGGTCGCGGTGAACCGCGGGACCTTCGACGGCAGCGGTGCCTTGTCCTGGAGCCAGCCCACGTTCATCAACCCCACCACGTCGCGCTCGACCCTCAACGACAAGGAGTGGATCGCCGTGGACTCCCACGCCGGGAGCCCGTTCCAGGACCGGGTCTACGTGAGCTGGACGCGTTTCATCTTCAACCCGATTAACGGCCGCTACGTCCAGAGCCCGATCGCCTTCGCGTATTCGGCGGACGACGGAGCGACGTTCAGCACGCCCCAGCTCATTTCGGGGAATGTGCTGTACGGGCAGGGTTCCCACGTCATGGTCGGAGCGGACGGCACGGTGTACGTCCTCTGGGACGCTTCCACGCGGCTGGCCTCCCTGGACAGCATCTGGGTCGTGGCGTCCCACGACGGCGGGGTGACCTGGAGCAAGCCCGTCGCGATCTCCACGCTCGCGGACATCCAGCCGCCGTTCCACACCGTGTTCCGAGACAACAGCTACCCAGCGGGGGCCGTCGCCTCGGACGGCACGCTGGTCGCCGCCTGGGCGACGGAGGTCTCGAACGCGGCGACGAGCTTCGGGGGCGACCCGAACTGCGCGTACTTCATCGTGGGAAGCGCCGCGACGTACGCGAACTGCCACTCGACGATCGTGGTCAGCATGTCCTCGGACGGTGGGATGACCTGGACCGCGCCCGCGCTCGCGTTCCCTGCGCTGAACGCGATGACGCAGACAGCGATCGGCTATCCCGTGACCCAGCCGGACGGCAGCGCGTTCAACGCGCCTGCCGCGCACCGGGTCGACATGGTCTTCCCGGCCGTGGCCGCGGGCCCCGACGGGGAGGTCTACGTGTCCACGTATGCGGCGGACGTCGTGTCACCCTGGCAGACCTGCGCGAGCGGACCCGCGCCGCCTGAGGGCCGAATCGCCTGCGACGTGCTCGGGAACTACATCCACAACAGTCGGCTCGACTACGTCGTCACGGACCTGTCGTCCTCGGTCACCCACACCGTGAGCCCGCACCCGATCAACACGCAGAACGGGTTCGGCGGCGGGTTCTTCGGGGACTACACGGACCTGGCGGTCGGATCCGACGGCACGTTCCACGCGGTATGGACCGACTCGAACAACGTGCAGAGCGTGACGTGGTTCTACGGCTTCGAGTTCGTGCCGACGCCCATCCACCAGGAGGATATCGTCACCGGGTCGGGCAGCTTCTAGGCGAGCGATACAGGGAGTTCGGCGAGGCCGAACTCCTCCTTTCCCTTTTGTCTAGTCGGGCCGGTTGAGGTTGGGATCCACCCATCGGTGTCCGCAGGCTAGTCTCTAATCCGTCCCTGAGCCAGCGGTACGCGCGCCCCTGCAGGCCCGCCGTGCCGCCCTTCCGACCCTCTCGCCGGAGGTTCACGCAAGCTTCGCGCTCATTGTAATCGTCGTGTTGAGGAGCCGCGAGATGGGGCACCCCTTCTTCGCCGCTTCCGCCACGGCCTGGAACTTGGCCGGGTCGGCGCCCGGGACCTTCGCGGTGACATCCAGGTGGATGGACTTCGTCGTCCAGCCGACTTCCGTCTTCTCAAAGACCAGGGTCGCCTTCGCGTTGATGGCCTCGGGGTGGTATCCCGCCTGCTCGAGCTGGCCGGACAGAGCCATGGAGAAGCAACCCGCGTGGGCCGCCGCGATGAGCTCCTCCGGGTTCGTCCCCGGCGCGTCCCCGAACCGCATCGTGAAATTGTAGGGGATTCCTCGCAGTGCGCCACTCGCGGTCGAAAGCGTGCCCTTGCCGTCCTTCAGTCCGCCCTTCCATTCGGCGCTCGCCTTCCGTTCCATAGGATCACCGCGGTGACGTATGCGGTACGGCACTTAACCCTTGTCTGCGGGCGGCGCCCGGAGGCGGATCACGTATCGGTCTTCCCGGAACGTCGGTGCCCGTCCCCACTCCCTCGGCGGATTCCGCACTCCAGAGTCCGCTCTCTCTTTCACAGACGGGAACGCACGCCCCGGCCCGCGGGAGCGCCGCGCACTGCCCGCCATGGCCGTTTAGGAGGCCCGAAAAATCTATCCCCCCTGCTGGGCATATCGGGCTCGCAGCGCACGGGGCACGGGCCTGCAGACATCGAGACCGCATCCTCACATCCCGTTCGAGGGCTGCTGGGCGATTCGCTCGAATCCTGAGCGAAGCTTGGGCTGGGCGACTTCGAGGAGTTCGGTTCCCGAGCTTGTGCTGGGCGTCTCCGTGCGGTGCAGGGAAGGAACTAGGGAGGAGTCGCAAGTGGCCGCGGAGGAAACAAGCTACGCCCGACGTGAGGAGAGGGAAACCGGGATCCGTGACTGGCGCGAGGTCCCGCTCTGGCGGGACGTCCCTCAGGAGAAGTGGGATGACTGGCGCTGGCAAGCGGGTCATGCGATCAAGTCCCTGGAGGACCTTCGCCAGGTCATCACGCCGACCGCGGTGGAGGAGCGGGGCGTCCTCGAGTGCGCGAAGTTCTTCCGGTTCGCGATTCCACCGTACTACGCCAGCCTGATGGACCCGGACGACCCGAACTGCCCCGTGCGCCTCCAGGCCGTGCCCCAGGTGTCGGAGACCGTGTTCTCCAGGCGCGACATCCACGACCCCCTTGGCGAGGACTCCGATTCGCCTGCGCCGGGCCTCACCCACCGCTACCCGGACCGGGTGCTCCTCCTGATCACGGACTACTGCGGGATGTACTGTCGATTCTGCACGCGCCGACGCTTCGTGGCCCATGACCACGGGATTCAGTCCCTCCGCTCCCTGGAGCCCGCGTTCGCGTACCTAGAGAAGGCGAAGGAGGTTCGGGACGTGCTCCTGAGCGGGGGCGACGCCCTCATGGTCAGCGACGGCTACCTCGAAAGCGTCCTGAAGCGACTCCGGGAGATCGAGCACATCGAGATCGTCCGCATCGGCTCCAAGGTCCCCTGCACGACGCCGCAGCGCATCACGCCCGAGCTCGTCGCGATGCTGAAGAAGTACCACCCGCTCTGGCTTAACACCCACTTCAACCACCCCAAGGAGATTACCCCTGAGGCCTCCCGGGCCCTGGCCATGCTCGCCGATGCGGGCATCCCGCTCGGATGCCAGACCGTGCTGCTGCGCGGCGTGAACGACTGCCCGACGATCATGAAGCGCCTCATGCACAAGCTCGTGATGAACCGGGTGCGGCCGTACTACATCTACCAGTGCGACCTGAGCGAGGGCATCGAGCACTTCCGGACGCGGGTGTCCAAGGGCATCGAGATCATGGAGCACCTGCGCGGGCACACGTCCGGGTATGCCGTGCCGACGTTCGTCGTGGACGCGCCCGGCGGCGGAGGCAAGATCCCCGTCGGCCCGAACTACCTGATCAGCCAGAGCGACAAGAGGGTCGTGCTGCGGAACTACGAGGGCGGGATCTTCTCCTACCCCGAGCCGGACGTGCCCGCGAGCCGATGCCCGGACAACTGCGTCCATTGCCAGGAGGATGCGCGGGCGAGCCGGGAAGGCGTCGCGGGGATTCTCGCGAACCGCGCCGAGAGGATTGTTCCCACGGACACGCTGCGGGAGAAGCGCCGACGGGAGCGACCGACGGTCGTCGTCCCGATCGAGATGCTCCAAGAGCCTGAGTAGCCAGGGGATCCTTGCGCGCACGCGTCCGCTCGCCGCGTACGGCTTCTCGATCGGCGTCCGCACGAGGTTCCCTCTCGGTCCCGGAGAGCGGCGGAGCCGATTCAGCTAGGTTTGCAGGCTCGCGGAAAAGGGGGAGAGGCCGCCCTTTCGGGCGGCATGTGGACTGAGGTCGTCCTCGGTTCGCCCCGTCACAGGTCCAGGAGCACGAAGGGCACATCCTCGCCGGTCATCGGGAAGACGCCCACCTCGGACGTTGTGCCCCATTCGAAGAAGGCGAACCCCTCGAGGGACGCCCAGCCCCGCGACGCATCGGTGACTTGGCCGTACGCCCAGAAGTTCCCTGTCGGCAGGTCGTAGTACCCGATGTCGAACCCTTGGAGCACTCCCCGGTGCGTGGTGACGGTGAAAGCTTCGAAGAAGAACTCCACATCACCGATCACGTAGTTCTGGGGCTGCTCCCAGAAGCCGATCGCTCCGGTCACGTCCCCGGTCACCGTGCCGCGCCAGTAGCCCCAGTCGGGACTGTATGCCATGTCCGTGTAGGAGACGAGGAGCCGCTCATCGTCAGCCGACTCGGGATGGGCCGGGAGCAGGACCATGGGCACATGGTTGCCTGTGATCGGGAACACGCCAAAAGGTGAGGTGGTGCCCCACTCGAATAGCGTGTAGCCGACCAGGAACGTCCAGTGTCCTGACGCCTCCGTGACCTGACCGTGCGCCCAGAAGTCGCTCGTCGTCAGGTCGTAGACGCCGGCGTCCGTTCCCTGGATTACTCCCTTGGCCGTCGTTATGATGAAGTCCTCGAAGAAGTACTCCAAGCCCCCCTCAACGAAGTTCGCCGGACTCTCATACAGCTCGAGCGTGCCTCGGATGTCGCCCTTGACCGTCCCTTCCCAGTGGCCTACGTCGAGGCTGAACGTCATGTCGGAGTACGACACGAGGACCATGCCCATTTCGTCAGGCTCGGAATCGGCCGAGGCCGGTGGAACGGACAGGACCCACAGGGCGAACATGCAGATTGCGAGGGCCGCTGCCAATAGCTTTCTCACGTGTATCACCCCCTCCCGCTTCGCGGGCCTTGTACTGCGCATTCGTTCCCCATTCGGGGGAGCGGAACGGCCAGCCAGGGCATGAGCCACCCTGTGGAATCCCACTGGGGTCCCTACTGTCGATTCAAAACCTTCTTACCAGAAGGCTAGGCTACGCCGTAGCACGGGGGGCCCCGCGAGGGATGCGCCTCACGGCCAAGGAACGCATTCTCCTGCACCTGCTGGAGTCCGCCCAGTCCGTGGGCGAACCGGAGGTCTCCCCTGAGTTGGCCCAGGAGGGTGTCGCCCGAGGAGCCAGCGTCGAGTTGCGTCATCTCGCCCAGTTCGTCCGGCCGCTCATCCGGGAGGGGCTCGTCCGCGAGCGCGTCGCCCATGTGACTGGAATCCGCCAGCGCAGGAAGGTGTACGAGCTCACCCATCCGGGACGAGTCACGGCGACGCGCCTGCGGGAGAAGGTGGGGGCACAGGTCGTCCGGATACGCGAGGGGGGCGCGGTCCGCGAGGAGGCCCTCGAACAGGCTCTCCAGGAAACGGCAACAAAGACGAGGTTCCTCGACGCAGTCCGACAGGTGCAGCGGACCGGGGTCTTTGATCTTGCTCGGCCGCGTCTCGTCCCGGAAGGAGTGTTCGTAGAGCAGACCTGGGATGCGCCACACATCGAGACCTTCGTTGGCAGGCGAAGGGAGCTCGAGGAGGTCCAGCGGGAAGCCGATGGGCCGCGAATCTTCGTCATCCGCGGCGTCCCCGGCATCGGGAAGACGGCCTTCGCCGCGAAGGTGTGCGAGCGGGTTCGGGGCCAACGGAACCTGCTCTGGCATCGCATCCGCCCATGGGAATCGGGCGCCGCCATCCTCGCGAACCTGGGCGAATTCCTTGAGGCGTTGGACCGGCCTGGCCTTGCCTCCGTGTTGAAACGGGGAGAGGCGGGTGTCATCGCGGAGGTGCTCCGGCAGGACCTGCCGGACACGCATGCCCTTCTCGTCCTCGACGACGCCCACGAAGCGTCGCGGGAAGCTTCGTCCGTCTTCCGGATGCTCGCGGAGGGGGTCGCCTCCGCGCCGGACGTGAAGGTCCTCATCCTGACGCGCCGGGCCTTGCCCTTCTACGACGTGCGGGACGTGACGATCGCGGGCCTCGTGCGAGAAATCGAACTGGCCGGCCTGGAACCTGAAGAAGCCGCGGCCCTCTTGGCCGGTGACGAGGACCCCGTCCCGCTCCCAGGTCTCGGCCGGCGCCTCGCAGGCCATCCGTTGTTCCTCAACCTGGTCCGCAGTCATCGTCGCGATATTCCCCGAGCCCTCGGCGACATCGAGCGCTTCATCGAGGAAACGGTGTACCGAGACCTGTCCAACCCCGAGAAGACTGCGATGAAAGCCGCTTCCCTTTACCAGGTGCCGATACCCCGGACGGCGTTGCTCTCAATCCCTGGGGTTTCCTACGAGACGCTCGTCACCCTCCAGGAGAGGTCGCTTCTCCGACTCGTGGGTGGCGAGCGATACGAGATCCACGACACGATCCGCGCCTTCTTCGAGGGAGTGCTCACCTCGAAGGAACGTCGGGAGCTCGAGAGGCTCGCGACTGCGCAGCTTCGCGAACAGGCCGAACAGGCCTCTCGTTCTCGCGACTACCTCGGCTCCGCGGCATGCCTGTCGAACGCGCTGCGGCTCGCGAATTCTCCGGTGGACCGGAGAACGCTGTGCGAATCGCTTGGGGACGCGAATGACCGTCTCGGGGACCTTTTGGGAGTCACCACCGCCTTCCGGGAGGCTCTGGGTCTCGCGGGGGATGTTGAGACCGCGTCCCGTCTCCACAGGAAGCTGGCCATGGCTTTCGTCGACCGCGGTCAGTTGACCGCGGCCCAGCGGGAGATCGAGGCGGGGCTCGATGTGTTGGGTGGCGTCGAGAGCGTGGAACGCGGTTGGCTGGATCTCGTTCAGGCCCGCCTTGCGGAGAAGGACGAAGATGGCGATCGAATCATGCCCCCGGCCGAGCGCGCCCTCGAGACGTTCGAGCGATACCGGGATACCGCGGGGCGCGCCCACGCTCTTTACGAGGCCGGGGTGGGAGCCAGCTGGATTGGGGCCGTTTCGCAGGACGGGATGCCTCTTGCCGAACGCTATCTCCAGACGGCGCTCGAACTGGCGGAGGCAATGGGCGATCCCGCGTTCGAGGCCGAGATTCGCGTCGCGATGGCGACCGTCATTCTCTTCGAATCGGGTGACTACGAGGCCGGAATGAAACACTTGCGCGCCGTCGAAGAATCCTCCGGGGCGTTGAGTGATCTCAACCTTCGTGCGCTGCTCCACGTTCGAAAGGCTTGGTTTGCCACTCGGCTCAAGAGGGACTTCCCCGCGGCTGAAGTGGAGCTTCGGGAGGCGGAGCGCATCGCGCGTAGAATCCACAATCGCAGGATCCTTGCGGACGTGAAGTTCGAAGATGGCGTGACGGCCGCACAGCACGGGCACTACGGGGAAGCTGCGCGTCTGCTCGAGGAGACGGGGTTGGACGTGACCCGGTCGGGCTTCGCCGCGTTCGCCGCGGACGCCTACTTTTGCGCCGCTGCATTCAGTCTCGCCGCCGGAGAGTGGGAGCGGTTCGAGAGAGTCGCTCTCGTCCTCCGCTCGCCGGAGTTCGCGCGCGTGCGCGAGGTCCGGTTCGATCGGCCGGCGATTCTCGCGCCGCTGGAGGCACTTCTTTGCGGCGACCGGAAGAGTTTCGAGACTGGCTTCGCTGACATTCTCCGCCATGCTGAGAGCCTTCCGGCTCATTCGGTTTACCATCATGCGACCCTCTGGCAGGATCACTTCTACTACTGCGTCGCATTGCGTGCCTTAGGCCGCGAGGATGAGGCCGACGCTCATCGTCGACGCGCCCTCGAACTGGTCCGGTCGTACCGGAACCGCCAGGGCGGTCACTTCATCGAAAGCGACTACGGCGATCGGATTTCGGAAACGATTCGCATTCGGATGAAGGTGGCATAGTCGCTGACTAGGCTCCTCGATCGGCGTCCGCACGAGGTTCCCCCACTCCGTCCACGAGCCGTCGACGTTCCGGACGTCCCGGTGGCCGAGGAGGTACTTGAGCACGAACCACGTGTGACTTGATCGCTCGCAGGTCCGGCAGTACGTGATCAGCTTCCTTTCCCGGGTTCTCGGACTGGGTCACACGGGCCGCCGGGCTAACCCTTCAAGGCGGCTCGACCGGGATTTGTGGGCGTCTCGGCTGTTGGATTCGATCCTGTTCGCCCACCTCGGCGCAGACTATTAATAGCATCAAGTTGATGATATTGATGGTCATGGCCACCACGACGGTTCCGGTGAAGCCGGAGACGCTTGCCCGTCTGCGCTCCTACAAGGTCGGCGGCGCCACGTACGACGACGTCCTCAACGACCTCATGGACGATCGGCCCCCGGAGGGCTTCATCCGGGAGCACCTTCGGAGACTCAAGGAAGACACGTTCTCGGACTGGAAGGACGTACGCAAGCGACTGAGGCTGTGAGCCCTTGGTCCGCGTCCTGATTAGCCGGTCGGCGGAGCGTGAGCTGGCTCGTCTGCCGCGAGACATCCAGCGCCGTTTCGCCGATGCCCTCGACGAGCTGGAAAAGGATCCCAAGCCGAGGCCGGGCTTGGACATCCGACCACCGCGCGGCATGAAAGGTGCCTGGCGGCTGAGAGTGGGATCGTACCGCGGCATCTACGAGCTGGGCGAAGGAGAGCTGCGCTTCACCCGGTTCGGGCACCGGAAGGACGTCTATCGGTTCTGAGTGGCACCTGCCCCGTTACGGCTTCTCGATCGGCGTCCGCACGAGGTTGCCCCACTCCGTCCACGAGCCGTCGTAGTTCCGGACGTCCGGGTACCCGAGGAGGTACTTGAGCACGAACCACGTGTGACTTGAGCGCTCACCGATCCGGCAGTACGTGATCACCTTGTTCTCGGGCGTCACGCCCTTGGGCTCGTAGATCGCCTTGAGCTCGTCCGCATTCTTCAACGTCCCGTCCTCGTTCACGGCCTGCGCCCACGGGATGTTCCGCGCCCCGGGAATGTGCCCGCCGCGCTGCGCGTGCTCCGTCGGGTACTCGGGCGGCGCGGTGATCTCCCCGGAGAACTCCTTCGGGCCGCGCACGTCGACGAGGACCGCGTCCTTCTTCTCGACGATCTTCTGGACGTCCTTCAGGTAGACGCGGAGCTTCTTGTTCGGGTTCTTCGCCGCGAACGTGGACGCCGGGAACGCCGGCACGTCCTTCGACAGGGGCAGGTCCTCCGCGATCCACTTCTTCCGCCCGCCGTTCAGGAGGACGACCTTCCGCACGCCGTAGTACGCCAGCACCCAGAACGCGAACGCCGCGAACCAGTTGTTGAAGTCCCCGTACAGGACGATCCGCTGCGCGTTCGAGATCCCGAGGCGGCCGAGGAGGGCCTCGAGGGCCTCCTTGGAGAGGATGTCCCGGGACACGGGGTCGTTGATATCCTTCCGCCAGTCCACGAGGACGCTGCCTGGGATGTGGCCGAGGGTGTAGTTCGCCGCGGGGTCGTAGTCGACCTCGACGATCCGGACCTTCGGGTCCTCCAGGTGCTTCTGGACCCAGGCCGTGTCGACGAGGACTTCCGGATGCGCGTAGTCGGTCATGTCGTATCACCGATTGAGGATGGACCAGGAAATAATACACCGTTATATCACTTGCGGATTGGGCTATTCCGATTCGGTGTTCCGAAATGGCGATTTCCGATTTCGGTTCTCTCGATGCGCGCCGAAATCCTTCCTGGGCTGACAGCCTCCTGCCACACTCGCTGCGCATCTTGATATAACTGAAATCCACGTCCCGGCGGCGGAGGATCTGGAAGGGCTTCTCGGGCCCTTCGACTCGTGTGGGGGTAGGGGTTCTTGCGGCGTTCTCTTGAGATAGCTGGCGTCTTCCTTGTCGCGTTCCTGGTCCTCGTCCCGGTCCAGCGCGACGCGCTCACGGATGATTTCGAGGACGACTTCTGGATCTCGTTCACGCACTTCCACCTGGGAGATCGCGCGAGCGCGGGATATTCGACGGCCCTTGCCCACTCCGGCCTTCGCGCCTATCGGGTCGAGATCCACGGATGGAGCGTCCGCGACTTCGGCGCCGCCTACGGGTACGCGATCTTCTCAACCCGCGGTGCGCCCCTCGGCGAGCTCCGGCTCTCCCTCCTCTACGACTCCCTGCAGGACACGGTGGCGTCGCCATGGGATGCCTACGCCGCGGGGATCTCTCTGGAGCTCCTCGACTCGAGGCACGCGACCCTGGGCACGTACCGGTACGTGACCGCGTACCACGCCAGCCAGAACGCGGGCCGGTGCGCACCCACGCTCTCGGACGTCCTCCTGGACGACCAGCCGATGCTCAACACCTGGATCGATGTCGGTCGGAACCCGGCCGCGGACTTCCCCTCGGCCCCCTGGCGCTCGGCCGCGTCCGTCAAGGTGGCCGTCGGGTTCCTGTGCGCCGCAGGCCTCACCGGGGCGTCGTACGGCCTGTACTTCGACGACTTCGCCCTGGAGGCGGATTCGGGAGACGTGGATGGGGACGGCCTCCGGAATCTCGAGGAGGAGACCCGGATCCACGCCGTCCAGCTCTCCGAACCGGAAGTCCCGATCATCCTGCCGCCTCTCCGAGAAGTGAACCTCTCCCTGATTGGGCCTCCCGTCTCAGGGGACTTGGTCTCCGGGGTCGTGGCCGTCGACCTCGTCCATCCTCGGCCGGACGATCTGTCCGTGAGCCTCGTCACGCGCAATGGCACGCGGGAGGAATCCTATCTCCTCTGGGATCCCGGCGCCTTCGAGCGCGGGGTGGCCATCACATCTCCTGCACCGGGTCGGAGCGTCCGGGGGGATGTCCGTGTCACAGGTCGCGTTTCGCCCGCAGTTGCCGACGGCTGGGTCCGGCTCCTCGTCAACGGGGTGGAGCGCCCGGTGGAGCCCCTCGACGCGTCGGACGTGTTTTCGCTGGAGTGGCCGACGGACGCACTCGCGGAAGGACCGGTGTCCCTCCAGGTCGAGGCGACAGGTCCCTCGGTGGACTGGAAGACGGCGGCCCTCTCCGCCCCGCTGTCTGTCGTCGTGGACCGGACGCCACCGGATTTGCAGATCCTATCGCCTGGCGCCGGGGAGACCGTCAGCGGTCTCCTGGGGGTCTCCGTCGGGGCGTATGACGCCCAAGGCGTCGTGTCCGTCGAGCTCCTCCTCGACGGGGTGCGGGTCGAGACCCGCGAGCAGGACCCCTTCGTATTCCTCTACGAAACCATGGACCTGACGAACGCGGACCACGTCATCGAAGTGCGTGCCGCCGACGCCGCAGGCAACGCCGCGAGCCGCTCGCTCACGGTCAGCGTGAGCAACAAGGTCTCGACTCCCCCGCCTCCCTGTTACCCCGCCTGCAACCTCACCGGAGGAACGAGCGTCGGCAACCTTGCGCCGCTGCGCGCGGAGCCACGGATGTGGGGCCTCACGGTCGCGTCCGGCGAGCGCCTCGAGGTCTCCGAAGGTCTCCAGGTCCCCTGGCATCCTCAGGTCGTTCGCACTGCGAATGGCGTTTCGCTCGTCCTCGACGCGCTGCGCGATGCACAAGGGTCGACGTCCGATGGACTTGTCGTGTCCAACCTGACCGCCTACGATTTCGCGCGCTCGGGGATATGGCGGCTCGTGGTGCGAGACCACGGCGCGGATGTCGGGGGGTTCATCCAGCGAGCCTCCGTGCGCTTCGCGGCCCGGACGTCCCCCGACCGTGCGGACACGGATGGGGACGGCCTGGCGGACGGCGAGGAGCGGGCCCTGCCGGACATGTCACCCGTTCTCGCCGATCTCGATGGCGATGGCCTCTCCGACGGTTGGGAGTCCTCCGCGCACACGATCGCATATGCGGTGGACGGAGAACCCCACGAGCGCGTCGTCCGGACCGATCCGCTCAATCCAGATACCGATTCGGACGGCCTCCCCGACGGGGACGAAGTCGACCCGCCGCCAGAGTGGAACGTGACGAACCCGAACGAGCCCGACACGGACCGCGACGGGCTCGCCGACGGCGCCGAGCGATCCACATACGGATCGGACCCGACGCGAACGGACACGGATGCCGATACGCTGGGCGACGGATTCGAGGTCACGCCGCATCCCCTTTCCTTGGTGATTGACGGCGCACCGGCGGATCGGTCCGTCGTCACCAGCCCGGTCTCGCGGGACACGGACGGGGACGGACTCGGGGACGCGGCAGAGTGGGGCGGCGCAGATCTCGTTGGATTCGGGACGGATCCGTCCGATGCGGACACGGACCACGACGGCCTCTCCGACGGAGACGAGATCCGGGGCACGAACCGGCGGCCGACGAACCCCCTCGCTTCCGATTCGGACGCGGACGGACTCCTCGATGGGATCGACCTGGCCCCGACCGAGACCTGGGCTTTTCCGTGGACCAGCTCTTTCGCGCCGGGCCTCATCCGGTTCACCCAGCGGTTCCACGCGCTCGACGTGCACGGAGCGTACGCCGCGATCTGGACCTACAACGTCGAAGACGACACGTGTGTGTTCCTCTCGGAGCACACGGCGGAGGCGACGCGGAGCAGCGACGAGTCTGCGTCGAACGTGGCGGGCTGGATCAACAAGACCTTCCTGGCGGGAGGCGAGACGAACTACACCGCACTGGGGATGCGGTACATGGGGCTCGAAGGCTCCGGCCTGTTCACGTACGAGCGGGGCGCCTGTTCGGTGACGGCTCCGCGGAAGTACATCATCGAGTACACGAACCACAACCACCTCTGGGACGTCGATTTCGTCAACGTCGCGCCGGTCCGCACGACGGACGAGTACGGGACCTCCCTGGACCACGCGACCCTCGAGATTCCTCTCGTCCCGGATGTCTCGCAGACCCTTTTGGTGCAGGTCTCGATCCGTGGTGATACGGATCGGGGCACACGGACGCCCGAGGGGCTCGTCATCGTGCCGGCTTTCCAGTATTCCCTCCACCGGAGCTCCGACTTCCTCGGGTCCTCTCCCTACTACCAGAGTGTGGCGCTCGGCGCGAGGACGGACGATCACGCGTACCAGTTCGTCCTGCGGATCCCGAAGGAGGTCGCGAAGCCGGGGAACGCGATCTTGCGCGACGGACGCCTGTACGCCGTTCTCGACGTGGTTCCGGTGTGGCTCCGGAGTGCGAGCGGCAACATCGAGAAGACGGCTCTGAACGCCTCGACGATCACGGTCGGAGCGGCGATCACGAAGGTCGAGCGGTTGGCGGAACGGATCGTGGCCCGACTCGACGTTGACCTCACAGACCTGAACGTTGCCCTTCCCGGGTCGATCGAAGGAGTCGCGGATGGCCTCCATGCCTACGGCCCGTACTCCGTCTATGTATACCGTGTCGGGAGCGCCTTCGAGGATGCCGTGGCCCAATCCGCGGATGCCATCTGGCTGTCTGCGGACACGGAGCAGGACATCGCCGAGTTCCAGGCGACGATTGCCTGGTCCTCTCCGGACCAATGGGTGCGCGATGGTCGCGACGCGCTCGGCACGAACCTCGCGATTCTGAAGATCATCCGTCGCGGGGTCTCCCTGACGAGCCAGCTGGTCGCCCGTCTCGTCCCGACCACGGCCGCCTTGCCGGCGTGGATCGGAGGCGAGCTCGCATTCGACCGATCCTACGTGACCGCAGTGACGATCGGTGGGGCCGTCGAGTGGAACCCGATCTACCTCGTCAGTGCCTCCGGAACGAGAACGGTGAATATCCAAACGTTCGGTCCGGACATCGGGTATCCCACCACGGACTCCTTCTCGATGGAATGGGAGCTTGGGAACGCCGAGATCCTGGATGATCTGGACGACTCGGTCATCCTGTCCGGTGCGAGGAACTTCAACCTCCGCACGGGGCTGCAGGGAGCCGCGATCGGCGCGACGTTGGTCATCTTTGGCAGTCAAGCGGTCCTGGCATACATGGAGGGAGATGCCCTGAGGGGAACGGTCTACGCGTTCGCAGGAGCTGTAACGGTCTTCGGGATAGTCCGGAGCGAGGTTGTGCTTGCCCCCAGCCTTTTCGAAGGGAGCGCGATCCGTAGCGGTGTATCGCTCAAGGTAGGCATGGCCGCAACTCTCGCCGTTGGTGGAATCCTTGCGTCATACGAACTGTTCCTTGCTGCCACCTCTGCAGATGCCATTCAGAGTCTTTCCCACTACGAGGCCGTCG
Source organism: uncultured Thermoplasmata archaeon (assembly GCA_963768855.1). Lineage (GTDB taxonomy): Archaea > Thermoplasmatota > Thermoplasmata > RBG-16-68-12 > RBG-16-68-12 > RBG-16-68-12. The sequence continues at coordinate 122,792 of CAVYJM010000017.1, read as the reverse complement.
GAGCGACGGTGCTCGACACCTCACTCGGCGTGGTTCCCCTCTATGGGCCAGCTCTCTCCATCGGCTGGCAGTTGGGACTTGGCCTCGCAGTTGGTCTCCAGAATCAACTCGGGATTGTGCCGAATCGACTCGCAGCAAAGCTGACTAGCTCACCCGGCTCCACGATAGTCTTCCTTTTCGAGTATATTCTAGGTGGCGAAATCCCTTCAGCAATTGCAGAAGATGCGCTTGGCGCGTTGCTTTCAGCGTTGGCGGAGTCGATGAGATTCTGCAATAACCTCAATCCGCCGTCTCCCACTATATTGGTGGCTCCATAGGATGAATCGACAGCATCAGCCCGCTAGCATTGTCCGTGCCGGGGACATCGAGGGCCGGCTCACCGTCTACGATGCCCTCGGGGGGCTAATACTCGAGCCCGGGGAGTCTCTGATTAGGATGGCCCAGGGCTGGGACATGAATGCGCGATCGCCTTGGCGTCGAGTGTTGTCGAGAGTTATCTTCGCAGGGTTCAGCAAGAAGGTATCGAGTCGTCTCTATGTGACGACTCTCCGCATCGTTCTGATTCGGGACATTGATGCATGGAGGGAGGTTAAGGGAGACATGACCCCCTTGGGAATGCCCGCGGCTCTCGCGAAGGCCGCGTCTCTCAAGCAATTGGAAGGCTCCGGTGTCAGGCAGTTCTGTGAGGTCCGCACCGGATTGCTCCGGTCCAAGCGCATCCGCAAGGCTCGAAAGGAGGGTGCCTGGATTGGCTTGAACCTCCTTGGCGTCGATGGTCGTCAATATACAGTCTCCTTTTGGAAGACTGAAGGCGAAGATGCCGAGACTATGTCGCTGCTTGAGTCGCGGTTCTCCGAGTAGGTGTCCATGCTGTGGGTGGATCTGAGTCACTGTCTTGGACCACGGGGGACGCCAGTTTGCCCACTGCCAGGTACCTATTTAGCGTAGCTCGAGGTTCGACGCTACCTTTGTCTCCCCCCAAACACGCCAATCCATTCCAATCGCGTGCTGGCATTCGAGAGCTCAACCGGATGCAGATACGAGCAGGCAAGGCGATCAACGAAGGCTCTCAGCCTCTAATCGTCGCTCCGACCGGTTCAGGGAAGACCGAGGCGGCCCTGCTCCCTATTCTCTCCGCCCTCCTTGACCAGAATGGCAAAGGGATTCGTCTCCTCTATGTGACGCCCCTTCGTGCGCTCAACCGAAACCTCACCGACCGCGTGAAACGCCTCGTCGCGGACACTCACCTCACCTCAGCAGTCCGCCACGGAGACACGCCTCCGTCCGAACGCCGGAAGCAAGCCGCGGACCCTCCCGACATCCTCATCACCACCCCGGAGACCCTCCAAGCCATCCTCCCCGGAAAGATCATGCAGCGCCACCTGCGGAACGTGCGCTTCGTGATCATCGACGAGATTCACCAGTTCGCGGAGGACCGCCGCGGCGTCCAGCTTGCGATCGCCCTCGAGCGCCTCCGCCGCATCACAGAGAAGGACTTCCAGCGCATCGGCCTCTCCGCGACGGTCGGCCACCCCGAGGAGATCGCAGCCCTCTTCGGCGGCAAGGAACCCCTCGAGATTCTCCTCTCCTCGATGGAGAAGAAGATGGAGTACCACGTCGAGTGGCCCCGCCCGATCGACAAGGACTTCGAGACCGCGCGGGATCTCTACATCACCCCCGAGGCGGCCGCCTCCCTCTCCGAGATCGACGACACCCTCGACGAGAGCCGCTCGACCCTCGTGTTCGTGAACGCCCGCCCCCTCGCGGAGCTCCTCGGCTCGCGCCTCGCCATGGTCCGCATGGACGTCGGCGTGCACCACGGCTCCCTCCCGCGGGAGGAGCGGGAGCGGGTCGAGGCCGGGTTCAAGGAAGGCACGATCAAAGGCCTTGTTTGCACCAGCACCCTCGAGTTGGGGCTGGACCTCGGGTCGATCGACCGCGTCGTCCAGTACATGTCTCCCCGCCAAGTCACCTCCTTCATCCAGCGTGTCGGCCGCTCCGGACACACCCTCGAGCGCACGTCGAAGGGCACGATCCTCGCCGTCTCCGCGGACGACGCGATCGAGTCCGTCGCGGTCGTCGAGGCCGCAAAGGCGAAGGACCTTGAGCACCTCCACGTGCATCGCAACGCGCTCGACGTCCTCGCGCATCAGATCGTCGGCCTGGCCTTGGACCAGGGAGGCGTCGCGAACTTCCGTCAGATTCTGAAGACGATTCGCGCCGCGGGACCCTACCAAGGCCTCGATGAGGAAGAGGCCGGGAAGGTCGCCGAGTTCCTGGACCACCTCGGCGTGCTGCGCCGTCAGGGTGAGGACGTCCGCGTGACGGCGAAGGGCCGCCGCTACTACTACGAGAACCTCTCGACGATCCGCGACGAGCGGCGGTATCCGGTCGTCGACCTGACGGACCAGCGGCAGGTCGGCATCCTCGGGGAGGAGTTCATGGTCCTCCACGCGAAGGAGGGCCTCCATTTCATCGTCCGCGGGCGGCCGTGGAAGATCGCGAAGATCGGCCAGGACGGCGTCGTCTATGTCACGCCGGTCGCGGACCCGAACGCGGCGATCCCGGGCTGGGACGGCGAGATGCTTCCCGTGCCGTACCACCTCGCGCAGCGGGTGGGCGCGCTGCGGAAGGAGATGGACCGCCGCCTGGCGAAGAGCGGCCTCGAGAAGACGGTCGCCCACTTCGAGAAGGCGTGGCCGATCAACAAGACCGGCGCGAAGCGCCTCGTCGAGGAGGTCGCGAACCACCGCAAGACCGGATGCCCCGTGCCGACGGACGACCGCATCGTCGTGGAGGCGTTCGACCGCTTCCTGATCGTCCACTCGGCCTTCGGCGAGGTCGTGAACGTGACCCTGGGCGACCTCCTGGAGGAGCTCCTCGCGCGAAAGCACCTCGTGCGGTTCTGGTGGACGGACCCGTACCGCATCCTGTACGAGCTCGTCGCGGACACGCGCGAGCTCGACGTGGAAGGGCTGGTGGAGGACCTCCTCAAGATCGACGACGAGACGCTGGAGGGCGGGCTGAAGGCGTTACTCGAGGACCACCTGCCTCTCGGCTACTACATGAAGTTCATCGCGGAGCGGTTCGGGGCGATTCGACGCGGCCTGACGATGGGCGAGGGCGAGCTGAACTCCCTCGAGATTCGCTTCGCGAACACCCCCATCTACGACGAGGCCGTGCGGGAGGCGCTCCTTCTCCACGCGGACTTCGGGCGCGTGCGGGAGATCGTGCAGCGGATCCGGACCGGCGAGATCGAGGTCGTCGTCCACAAGTCCGATGAGACGCCGACCCCGCTCGCCTACCCGATCCTGCGCCGCTACGTCGAGGCGCCGGAACTCTTCTCTCCGGAGGCGGAACGGGAGGAGATACTGGACCGGATGCGACTGCACCTGGCTTCCGAACCGGTGCATCTCCTATGCTTCGAGTGCGGCCACTTCCATGAGGAGGTTCGCCTCGGGGAGCTACCCGACCATCCGGAGTGCACGCAGTGCCGATCCCGGTTGCTCACGGTCCTCGTTTTCTCGGCCTGGACGGTCCGCGACGCGCTGGCGAAGCGCCAGCGGAAGCTCGACCTCAGCGACGAGGAGAAGAAGCTGCTCACGCGTTCGAAGCAGGTTGCCGACCTGGTGGCGGTGTACGGGAAGCGGGCGGTGTTCGCGAGTTCCGTGTATGGGGTGGGCCCGACCACCGCGAGCAAGATCCTCGCGAAGATGGACGAGACGGAGAAGGAGTTCCTGAACGACCTCTTCGAGGCGAAGTTGAAGTACGTGACGACGAGGCCATACTGGAACGAGCCGCAGGCGAAGCCGAAGATGTACTAAGCGAGCTTTCCGGTTGCCCATCGATGAGTCGAGCCCTGGTTCGCGGCGCCATGAGGGTCTCCCGTTCAGGGGAGACTGTCCGGACTCGGACCGGATGATCCCGCGAGGACCTTCTTGCCATCCTGGTTGTGGCATTCGAAGTCCACGCCGACAGCCAGCTGCCCCGCCTCGCGAGACACCTTCGTCACGACGGCCTCGGCGCGGACCGTGTCTCCTACGAAGACGGGCCGGAGGAACTCGAACGTCATCTCCCGTGCGATGTAATCGAGGTCACCCCCGATCTTGGTCGGGATCGTCGCGGTCAGCAGCCCATGCACCATGATCCGCCCGGCTTCGTCGGGGCGGAGATGGTGCGTCCCCCGGTCCCCGGACAGGCGCGCGAACGCGTCCACGTCCTCCAGGGTGAACGTCCGCTGCCAGGAGAACTTCTGTCCTTCCTCGACCGCCATCCGTCCTGCTCATGCCCGCGGTCCTCTTATGCTTTGACTCGGCCGGCTTTCCGTCGAGGACCTTGATCAAGAAGTTGGGTCGATGCGCCCCTCCGGGGGCAAAGCTCATAGCCATTCCCCTCATGGCCCGCGGGTCGCCATGGAATCGGACCTCCGGCTCTTGGGCTTCGTTGCCGGCATCCGCGCCTTCGGGTTCTTCATGTTCCAGGCGTTCCTCTCCCTCTACCTCCACAACGTGCTCGGCCTCGGCTTCGAGCTCGTCGGCGCCCTCATCCTGGCGTACGGAATCCCTCCCCTGCTCCTGTCCCCTCTGGCCGGCCTGTTCACGGACCGGTTCGGCCGGCGTCGCCTCCTCCTCCTTTCGATCGTCGGCGAGGCGGGCGGCGCGCTCTTCCTCGCCTACGGCATGCTCGTCGTGTCCCTGATCGCGGTCTCCGTTGCGGTCACGCTGGGGTTCTTGTTCGGCTCTCTCGGCAACCCGGCGAACTCAGCCTACGTCGCGGACCTCGCGGAAGGTTCCGAGCGGACGAAGGGCTTCACCTGGATCCGAGTCGGATTCAACGCGGGGGCGGGTGCCGGCGTCGCGATCGGGGGCCTCCTCGTCGGCGTGATCGGCTTCCCCGCCATCGCGGCCCTCGCGTCCCTGTTCATCGGGGCGGCCTCCGTCCTCGTGGCCGTGCGGCTCCATCCGTCCCCGTACGATGAACGCCTGCGTCAGATTCGCCACAGCGCCGGTGCGGTGGGAGACCCGACGACCGGCGTGCCTGCTGCCGAGTCCGTCCTCCAGATCCAGCGCGATTCGATGCGACGCAGCCTTCGCGTGCTCATGGCGGACCGCGTCTTCCTCGAGATGTGCTTGGCCTTCGCGTTCGCCGCGCTCGTCGCGGGCCAGTGGGCCGTCACGTTCCAGCTGTTCGTGAACTCGACCCTCGGCCTGACGTACGACGTCATCGGGCTCGGGCTCGCCCTGAACTGCGTCATCGTGGTCTTGGGCCAGACGCGCACGACCCGTGCCGTCCTGGGACGCCGGCACACGTGGGTCGGGGCGATCGGGGTGCTCCTCTACTCGGCCGCCTTCCTGGCGATCGGCGCATCGGGCGAGTGGCAGGTCGCCCCGCTTGCCGTGTTCATCTTGGCAGTCGTCGTGTCCACCGTCGGGGAGAACTTCGTCGCGATTCCCCAGACGACCCTGCCGTCCAACATGGCCCCGGAACGGGAGATCGGCAACTACAACGGCGCGTTCCAGACCGTCACGAGCGCCGCCTACCTGCTGGCCGTCTTCTTCGGCGGCGTCGTCCTCGCGCTCGTCCCGGACCCGATGGTCGCGTGGATCATCCTGGTCTCCCCCGCCGTGCCGAGCCTCCTCCTGCTCCAGCACGTCGCGCGGCGGATTCCCGAGAAAGCGAACCGCGCGTGAACTCGGTCGGTCCCTCGCCGCCTACGGGGCTCTTTTCAAACGCCCGTGCGGGTTCCCAGCCCCAGCATCCCTGAGCGCGATCTCGACGCCCACCGGCCAGACGAAGGGTGTCGTCACATGCTTCGGTCCCGCCCTCACGCTCGTCGCGATCAGGTGGGCGGCCTGCTCGCTCTTGTTCAGGAGGGGGGCCAGCTCCGCGGTGACCCACCGGTTGACCGCGATCAGGTTCTTCGCGCTCTTGAGCTGCTCGAAGTGTTGCAGGGCGAGGGTCTGGCGCGTCGCGAGCTCCCGCCCCGCGGCCGGGCTCACCGTCTTCACGTAGCGGGCCAGGGTCCCCACATGCTGGACCTCGGCCTCGAGAGCCGCGAGGTGATGCTGCCTGCCGCGGTCCTCGTCTCCGCTGCGGAGGGCGAGGTTCCGGTCGCGGGCCATGCGGACGAGTTCGGACTTCATGCGCACGATTTCCTGTTCTAGGGATGTTGCGGATTCCTGTTCCGGCATCGGATCACATCTCCCTTCCGACTGGCTCATTCCACGCTGACGCCGACGTTGATCTTGATCGCGTGGGTCGGGCAGGCGACCTCGCACGCCATGCAGTCGATGCAATCGACCTCGCGGACCATGTCCGTCTTGTCCGTGCGGTACTTCGTCCAGTCGTCGCTGCCCTGCGGCATGATCCTGTCGTTGCCCGTCCCCTTCACGCCCGGGTTGAAGGCCCACTCGTACACGTCGGTCGGGCAGACGTCCATGCACACGCCGTCCGCGATGCACGCCTCCCAGTCGACGCCGACGTGCGTGCCGTGAATCCCAAGCCGAGTCGGGTACGGATTCCCGTTCGTGTCCTCGCGCTGCGCGCCCTCGGCGAGGACCTTGTGGTTGTGGTGCTTCCCCGTTTCCGGATATTCCTGTGGCTTCGCCAGGAAGTCCGGATCGATCGGCTTCGGTGCATAATCCACTTCGCGTACCATGCCGGGTCCTCCTCTGCCTTCGCTGAGCCGCCCTCCGCGGACGCCTCGGTGGGCAAACCAGAACGCTCGGCCTCTTGATGTTTCACCATTCATCGGCGGCGCGCGAACGGCAACCTCGATGTACGCGCCCCGCCTCGCCGCGCGACACGTTTCCCCCTACTCAGGTGTACAGTAACGAGCGAGAGCTTATCGCCCCCCGAATCCGACTTGTGCGCTGTGCAGACAGGCCGCGTCCGACCGCCCACCCCCGGATCTCCGCAGTCGCCGGCGGCGACAAGTCTGGCTCCGCCGGTACGTGCCGCGAAGGCTGAGGCGGAGCGGCGGCTCCGTGTCCGCATGGACACCGAGAACTTCCAGAAGCTTGCCGCCATCGACAACGACGCGCTCTGGGCGCTCCTGTCCGAGGCCGTGGAACTCCTCCAACCCGACTCCGTGTTCGTCGCCTCGGACGAGGCGGGGGACTTGGCCGCAATCCGAGAGCTCGCCCTGAAGAGCGGCGAGGAGACGCCCCTCGCGATGTCCGGCCACACGATCCACTTCGACGGCTACCAAGACCAGGGCCGCGACACCTTCTCAACGAGGTACCTGCTCCCGCCTGGGACCGATCTCGGGGCGAGGATCAACTCGATCCCGAAGGCCGAGGGTCTCGCAGAGGTCCAAGGCCTGATGGCGGGCGCGATGGCAGGTCGTTGCATGCTTGTGCGGTTCCTCGTGCTCGGGCCCGCGGGGTCCGCCTTCGCGATCCCCTGCGTGCAGGTCACGGACTCCGCGTATGTGGCGCACAGCGAGGACCTCCTGTACCGCCCCGGATACGAGGAGTTCCGCCGTCTGGGCAACGCCCCGGCCTTCTTCCGATTCCTGCACGCCTCGGGCCGGGTCGAAAATGGTGTGAGCGTGGACTGGAAGAAGCGGCGCGTGTACATCGACCTTGAGGACGAGACCGTCTACGCCGTGAACACGCAGTACGCGGGGAACACGGTGGGCCTGAAGAAGCTCGCCCTCCGCCTCGCGATCCGCAAGGCGTCCCGGGAGGGATGGCTCTCCGAGCATATGTTCCTCATGGGCGCGCACGGACCCGGTGACCGCACGACGTACTTTCTCGGGGCCTTCCCCTCCATGTGCGGCAAGACCTCCACCGCGATGATCCCCGGCCAGACGATCGTCGGCGACGATCTCGCCTACCTGCGGATCGTCGGCGGCGAGGTCCGCGCGGTGAACGTCGAGCGTGGGATCTTCGGGATCATCCAGGACGTGAACGCGAGGGACGACCCCGTGATCTGGGACGCCCTGACGCGCCCCGGCGAGGTGATCTTCTCCAACGTCCTCGTCCGGGACGGCTATCCCTACTGGATCGGGATGGGCGTCGAGCCGCCGACGGAGGGCACGAACCACAGCGGTGCCTGGCGGAAGGGCAAGAAGGACGAGGACGGCAAAGAGATCCCCGTCTCCCACCCGAACTCCCGCTACACCCTGCGGATCCGGGAGCTCGCGAACCGCGACCCGAGGGCCGAGGACCCGGAGGGCGTCGTCGCGGGCGGCATCATCTACGGCGGGCGCGATTCGGACACCTGCGTGCCGGTCGAGCAGGCCTTCGACTGGGTCCACGGCGTCACGACGAAGGCTGCGACGATCGAGAGCGAGACGACCGCGGCGACCCTCGGGCAGGCGGGCGTGCGGAAGTTCAACCTCATGTCCAACCTCGATTTTCTCTCCCTGTCCCTGGGCCGCTATGTGCAGATGCACCTGGACTTCGGCAAGGCGCTCGCGCGGCCGCCCGTCATCTTCTCCGTGAACTACTTCCTCAAGGACCGCGCGGGCGCGTACCTGAACGGCAAGCTCGACAAGCGCGTCTGGCTTCAGTGGATGGAGCTGCGGGTCCACGGCGAAGTGGACACGATCGAGACGCCCACGGGCCTCATCCCGAAGTACGAGGACCTCCGCCGACTCTTCCGGGAGTACCTGGACAAGGAATACACAGCGGAAGCGTACGCGGAGCAGTTCCGCATCCGCATCCCGGAGTTGCTCTCGAAGACGGACCGGATCGAGGCCATCTACCGATCCGAAGCCGAGGTCCCGGCGGAGCTGCCCGAGCAGCTCGGCGAGCAGCGGAAGCGCCTCGAGGCGCTACGGGCGCGCAAGGGAGACTACGTCTCCCCGTTCGACCTCTAGACGCGGGACTCACGCGAAGAGCTCGATCCAGATGCCGTTCGGGTCCTGGATGTACACCCAGCGGCCCGTCGCCGTCTTGATCTCCTGGACGAGGGGGTGCCCCGCCTTCTTCGCCTCCGCGAGCGCCTGGTCCAAGTTCTCGACTCGGAAACACAGATGATCCAGTCCCTCGCCGGCCTCGTACTTCGTGTCGAACGCGCTCCCCTTCTCGTAATAGTTCAGCTCAAGGGGATGGCCTCCCTCCTCGCTCACGAGGTCGACCACGGTCCCGTTCGCGGCGTCGACTCGGTTCCTCCCGATCTCCTTCATGCCAAGGACCTGGGTGTAGAACCGCACCGAGGCGTCGAGGTCCTTCACACGGATTCCCGTGTACGTGAGCTTGGCCTTCATGATCCCAGGCGACGCAACGCGCTCGGAGAGATAAGCCCTGGGCCGCCGAGCGACGGACGGGTCTTGAATCGCCACCGCGGATGGCGAAGGCTCAAGTGCGGGAATCCGGATGCGGCCCCGCTCCGGGGGCGGTCTAAGGGTGTCCGGCAGGGCTCTGGTCATCGAGCAGAAGGTCTTCGTAAAGGCTCCGGTGGGCGATGTGTTCCGCGCGTTGAGCGATCCGTCGGAACTGCGACGATGGTTCCTGAAATCCGCGCGCGTCCCCGCGAAGGCGGGGGAGGACTACGAGTTCGTGTGGCAGGGCGGGTACCGGCACGAGGGGAAGGTCCTCGAGTACGTGCCGAACCGGCGACTCTCCCTGAGCTGGCCGAACCGGCACGGGGGACGCACGAACTGGTCGACGGCGACGTTCACGGTGTCGAAGGAGGGACGCGGAACGCTCCTCCACCTCCGGCACGCGGCCTTCCCCCGGGAGGGCGGCTGGGTCGGAGTCTACGGCAACACGATGTCGGGTTGGGCGTACCACCTGATGAACCTGAAGTCCGTCCTCGAGCACGGGCACGATCTCCGCTCGCCGAAGGATGCGTAGCCGGGGCCGGCTTTCCCCGTCGTCCCTGGCCCTGGGTTACCGCGGGGTGTCGGGCCCCGGCTCGAACGCGGGCCCGTGGCCGGGCACGATGCGTCGCGCGATTCCGAGCACCCGCGCGCGGTTCCGGTGCAGGAGGGCCGCGTCGGGGGCGTATGGATCCTCCGCCGGCCCGTCGGGCCCCCACCAGAGGTGCGTGAACGCGACCGGTCCCTCCGCGGCATCCGCCAGGGTCGTGATGTCCTGCGGCGTATGTCCGGGCGTCTCGAGGAGCCGGACGTGCGGGGACACGAGGAAGCCCTCGGCCTTGCGGCTCTCCCACCGGTCCCCCTTGTAGATCGCCCAGTGGTCATGGAACCGCGCGTTCGGAAAGAGCGCGGCGTGGAGCGTGTGGTCCGGATGGTGATGCGAGAAGATCACGTCCGTGATTTGCCGGGGCGTCGCACTGAGGCGTCGGAGAGGGTTCAGGATCGCCTTCGGAGACGGCACCATACCCGGATCGATGACGATCCGCGCTCGCCCATCCCGCACGTAGCCGACGGTCGACGCCACTCCGGGGTCGACATAGCCCTCGAAGAGGATGTGGACGTCCGGGAGACGGGCGGAGGAACGGCGCGAGGTCGCGGAGCGCGACGGCATGCCCCGCCGTGACGTCGGCGGCGATAGTTAAAGGACGCGGGCCGCGGAATCGGCATGGACGTTTATAGGACCGCGTCCCTAGCGCGCGCATGCACCGGGGTGTCGAGATCGGGATCTACCTTCAGCCGGAACTTCACGACGAGGAGTTCGTCGCCCGCGCCCTGGGGAACCTCGCGGCGTACCGCCTCCAGCAGGAGCGCAAGGAGCCGCTCGAGTGGCAGGTCCTCCGCGTCCAGACGTCGGAGCACCAGCACCACTACCGGCTCGTCGTGCGTCATCCTGATCGCGTGCTCGACCTCGGCTTCCGGAAGGACCTCGAGCACATCCTCTCGGAGCTCTCCGACGAGACGGAGGAGCAGCTCCGAGGGCGGCTCGAGGCTGCAGAGCGCGAGGGTCTCAAGCCCCAGCCCCTCCGCCGCGTGAAGGAGGAGGTCGACTTCTGGGAGGACAAGTTCTGGGAGTACATCGGCGGGCCGTCCGGCTTCGGCCCGCTCCCTCCGCAGAAGTAGGCTGGCTGCCTCACGGGTCCATGTCCTCGAGGAGATAGTCGGGAAGGGAAAGCCCCGCTCTCTCGACCCCGGAGCGCGTCGCGCGCCGCCACCCGCTCGTCATCGTCGCGTGCCGCTTCCCGTTCGCGTCCTCGGCCACGCAGGCGATCCGGAGATCTTCTCCTTCTTGGCTCACCAGGCGTGCGCTCGACCGGAACGGCCTCCCGACCCGCGGGAGGCGCATCGGCTCGAAGGCCACCGGACCGCTGGCCGTATGCACGCGGCCGACGATGGTCAGCGCGGCCCAGTAGCTCGTCTCCATCATACCCATGAAGAGGAGCCCGATGTGCATCAGCCCCGGCCATCCGATCTCGTCCGCTTTCGGGGTGTATTCGCACACGACCTCGTCGATGCCATCCACCGCGGCGCGGCGCTCGAACTTCAGGTGCAAGCCGCGCGGATGGTTCGGACCGCAACCGAAGCAAGGGCTCTCAGGAGGATTCTCGAGGCTGGCCATCGTCCGACAACCGAGGGAGGCGACTATCTAGGTTTCGCCCGCGGAGCAGCCCGGCGCCTCGAGGCGTCTGCATCAGAGAAAAGGGGACCGCTCGGGAGGGCGGGTGGACGCCTAGAACCCGAGCGGTCGGTGTTGGTTGGAGGGATGCTTGTTGACCCATCTATTTCGGTCTGCCCTAATCTCCCTTCCGACATTACTGACATGTCCTTTCGGGACTCCGAAATGGGCATCCTGGCCCGATTCAGCGCATCCGCCCTGGGACGGATGCCGAACCCCTTGGCCTCCGGGGAACCCTACGCGACGATCTCGTGCTCCGAGCGGGGCCGGGCCTTCTCGATGACGGCCTGCAGACTCTTCTCGACCGCGGCATCCATGGGTGGCACCGTGTGGTTCGCCAGGATCCACTTCGTCTTCTCGCGCGCGCGGTCAGCGAGGGACTTGGATCCGTCCGCGGCCCACGAGTCGTAGGCGCGGCGGTCGATGAGCCCGGGCATGAAATGCTCCGTCTTCAGATGGTTCATCGTGTGCCGCTGGGCGAGGAAGTTCTTCCCAGGCCCGACCTTCTCGATGACGTCCAAGGCGAGGGTATCCTCGTCCGCCCATTCCCCGCGGATCATCCGCGCGATGGCCCCGACGATCTCGTCGTCCACGACGATCTGCTCGTAGTACAGCGTGGCCGAATCCTCGAGAAGCCCGATGCCGCACATCAGGTCGGCCCCCGCGAGGAGCGGGGCGACGCAACCCGTGTAGTACTCCAGCACAGCCTGGTCGCCCGGTTGCTTCGCTGTCGCGGAGACGCCGACGCAGGAGGGCAGGCCGTACCAGTGCGCGAGCTCCGTCGCCATGGCCGAGGAGAGCGCGTGCTCCGGGCTGCCTCCGGACCGCACGGTCGTCTTCATGTCGAGCGGGGCGTTCCCCATCCCGTAGATCACGGCGGACCCGGGTGCGTGGAGCTGGGTGATCGTGAGGGCCGCGAGGACCTCCGCGTTCCCGACCACGAGCGAGCCGACCAGGGTGGCCGGACCCGTGGCCCCGGGCTGGGGCATCCCGAAGAACACGAGCGGGACCCCGTGCTCCGCGAAGTAGAGGCTCGCGTCCATCACGCCCGCGTCGAGCTGGAGCGGGGCGAACGTGCACTGAAGGCACGAGGTGATCGGCCGGCGCCGGAATTCCTTCTCCCCTCCTGCGGCGAGGTAGCCCATCTCCGTGAGCTGTCTCGCCTCGCGGAGGGTCACGCCCGTCTCGTACATGACGTGCTTCTGGGTGTTGTTCAAGGACGCGTCCAAGTCGTGCAGGTGGACGGTCGACGGGTGCTGGTCCATCGAGCTGACCATGGGCCAGTGGATGTGGACGTTCGGCAGGTAGTCGATGATCCGCGACGTCTTCGCGACGTCCTCCTTGGTCGAAGGCCGCCGCTTCCCTGTCTCGAAGTCGACCGTCACGGCGCCGTTCCCGTTCGCGGTGAGGTAGCTGTGTGCATGGTCGAGCTTCGCGTCGTACTTCGGATCGCGACCCGCGAGCGTGATCGCAGTGTGCTTCTTCGCGAGGCCCTCCTCGACGAGATGGGAGGGAATCCTCACGATACGCGTCCGGTCGTCGACTTCCGCGCCGTTCTCCTTGAGGATCTTCCGGGAGGCGTCGCTGTCCACCTGGATTCCGACCTTCTCGAGGATGTGCAGCGTGCCCCAGTGGATTCGCTCGAGGTCGGTCTCGGAGAGGATCTGGAACCGGATGCCGCGTTTGATGCCATAGACCATGGTCTTCACCTGTCCTATGTTGTGAAACTCCCTCAGCGGATGGGCTCCGTGATCACCGCGTGCGAGGCCTCGTCGATCATCGCGTCGAGCTTGCGGACGAGGCGGGGCTCAAGCGGATGCGGTATGGGCTGCTGGAGCGCCTCGGCCACCTTGGCCCGGGCGCGGTCCTCCAGCGTCTTGGCGCCGTCCCGCTCCCAGAGATCGGCCGACCTTCGGTCGATGAGCCGCGGCAGGAACTGCTCCTCCCGCAGATGCTTCATCGTGTGCTTCTCCGCGAGGAACATGCCTCCCACGCCGACCTTCTCGATGAGGTCGAGCGCGATCGTCTCGTCGTTCACGACGATGCCGTCCGCGAGGCGCTTGATCATCCGAACGAGCTCGTCGTCGATGAACAGCTTCTCCAGGGATAGCGTCTTCGCGTCCTCGAGGAGGCCCATCCCCACGATTAGGTCTGCCCCTCCCAGGACGACGGACAATCCCTGTGGAAAACCCTCGATGGCGGACTGCGTCCCCGGGACGGAGGCCGTCGTGTCGAACCCGCCCGTCAGGCTCGGCACGCCGAAGGAGTGGGCGAGCTGCGTGATCGCCACGCCCGTCAGCCCGTGCTCCGGCGCGCCCCCGGCGCGGGTCGTGGTCTTCATGTCGAGCGGCGTCACGCCGCAGCCCCAGATAAGGGGTGCCTGCGCGTTCGCGAGGCGGCACATGACCAGGCCGCTGAGGAACTCCATCGCCGCTACGGTCACGGATCCGGCCAGGGTCACGGGGCCCGTGGCCCCTGGTGTCGGCATTGTGAAGATGGCCACCGGGACGCCTGCGGCGCCGAACGTGAAAGCGCCATCCATCATGGGCCCGTCGTGCTGCAGGGGCGCGATCGACGTCTGGACGGAGGACATGATCGGGTGCTTCCGCAGCTCCTCCGCGCCGCCTGCCACCGCGGCGCCCATCGCGATGAGCCGTTTGGCCTCCTCCGAGTTCGCCCCGCTCGCGTAGAGGATGTGCTTGGGAGTGTTCATGAAGGAGACCTTCAGGTCCACGTACAGCCGGACCTCGGCCGGTGCGTCGTTCGAATTGCACATGGGCCAGAAGACGTGGAGGTTCTCCAGGGCGTTGGAAACCTTCGCGCTGTCCGCAAGATCCTCCGTCGTGGAGGGCCGCCGCTCTCCTGTCCGAAAATCCCGGGTCAGCGGGCCCGTGCCGTTGTTGCACAGGTGAACGTGCTGGAAGTCGAGGTCCGCGGTTTGCTCCGGGTCGCGGGCATGCATCGTCACGTGGACCGACGGCTTGCGGAGCAAGCCCTCCGTGAGCGTCGCAGGGATCTTCACGATCTCCGTGCGCTCGTCGACTGTGGCGCCGGCCTTCTTCAGTAGCTTCCTTCCCTGAGCGGTGCCGATGCGCACGCCGACTCGCTCGAGGCCCTCGATCGCCGCGCTGCGAATCCGTGCGACGTCCTCGTTCGACAGGACGGGATAGGGACGACGGATCGCGATACCGCTCACGTCTTCGCCCCCACGAGCTTCTGCGCCAGCCGCACCGCGCCGGACGCGTCGCCGGCCGTGCCGTCGGAGCCGATCTCCTTCGCGTACTGCTCCGTGACGGGCGCGCCGCCGACCAGGAACTTCTCCCGGGAGCGGACGCCTTTCGTCTGCGCGGCCGCCAGGAGTTCCTTCATCCTCGGCATGGACGTCGTCATGAGGGCGGACACCCCGACGATCTCCGCGTTGATCTCCTTCGCCTTGGCGAGGATCGCGTCCGCGGGCTGGTTCACGCCAAGGTCCACGACGTCGAACCCGTTCGCCGTGAGCATCGTCCCGACGAGGTTCTTCCCGATCTCGTGAATGTCATCTTGGACCGTCGCGAGGACGACCTTGTGCGTCTGCCTCGCGGCCGAACCCTTCGGCACGCGCGGTTCGAGGATCGCGACTCCCGTCCGCATCGTCTCGGCGGCCATGACAAGCTCCGGCAGGAAGCATTCGCCTGCACCGAACTTCTGACCGACCTCCCGGATCCCGGCTCCCAGGCCTTTCTCGATGCCTGCCAGCGGGTCCATGCCGTGATCCAGGGCCTCCCTGGCCAGTTTGTCCATGTTCTCCATGTCATACTCGATGACCGCTTTCTTCAGGCGTGCAACGTAGTCGTCCACGGGAAGGGCCTCCCGAATCTTGCAAAGGGAGGCCGCATAGCGGGGATAGTCCTTTGGAACGTACTTTGCATGTTGTGGAATAATCTCCATTGCAGACGCAGGGGCGCGGGCGCCTTGCGGTCTCGGTGGCGGCAGCTCTGAGGTGGTCTGCAACGCGGACTCGCATTTACTGGATGTACCGGAAAGTAGAAGCCGCCCGCGAAGATGGCGCGGGGTCTCTCGAAGAAAGGGGTTCACGTGGAGACTTCCGTGCCGGAGCCCGACGCGCCCAAAGGCTTCGGCTTCTCCGCCATCCCGTCCAAAGTCCGCTGGATCATCTACGCCAACGCGCTCGGTGCGGTGGGTTTCGGCTACCTGATCGTCTTCATCACCGCGTACCTCCCGGAAACCGGCGTCGAGTCCGGGATTGTGGGCCTGATCCTCGGTGCCGAGGGCGCGTCGATGGTCCTGAGTGCGATCCCGCTCGGAATCTACTCGGACCGCCGGGGGCGGAAAGGCCTTCTCATCGTGGCGTCCGTCATCCTGCCTCCCTCGCTGCTCGTCTTCGCGGTGACGACGGACCCCCTGTGGCTCGTCCTCGCGGCCGTGGTCTCGGGCGTGGCGGAGGGCGCGTTCCTCTCCACCTGGAACGCGATCATCGCGGACCAGACGACCGCGGATCAGCGGAACTCTGCGTTCTCCCTCTCCTTCATCCTCAACAACGTCGCATCGGGCGCCGGGTTCGCGTTGCCCCTCGCCTTCCCGTTCCTGCAGGGTTGGACCGGGATGGGCACGCATCCGATGCACATCCTCGCCCTCGTCGGGACGGACCTCCTCGGGTTCCTGGCCCCACCGGCCTTCTACCTACTCCTGCGGGACTACCGCGAGAGGGTGCGCGCGACGGAGGAGCGGCGCCGGGAGATGGACTGGAAGCCGCTCCTGAAGTTCTCCGGGCTGAACGGCCTCATCGGCCTCGGAGCGGGCTTCTTCGTCCCGCTGGTGGCCACATGGCTCCTCCTCAAGTTCGGCGTCCTGGACACCTGGAGCGGACCCGTCCTGGCGCTCGCGAACCTCACGATCGGGGCGGCTGCGATCGTCAGTGCCCCGCTCGCGCGGCGCTACGGCCCGGTCCGGGCCATCGTCATGATGCAGGGTCTCTCGACCGTCTTCATGCTCAGCCTCGCATTCATGACGAACGCGATACTCGCTGCGACCTTCTACATCGTGCGCGCTGCGCTGATGAACATGTCCTCGCCAATCGGGGACTCGTTCCTCATGGGGATCATTTCACCGGAGCAGCGGGGCCTGGCCAGCGCGGTGAACTCGATCATCTGGCGCCTGCCGAACAGCATTACCACGGTGGCCGGGGGTCTCCTCATGGAGGCCGGATATCTCGACTTCCCGATCTTCCTCGCCACGGCGTTCTATCTCGTCTCGATCACGGGCTTCTACGTCGTGTTCCGGAACGTGCGGCCAACGAGCTGAATTCGATGACGCCTGGGACGCGAGACGCCTCGTTTGCCTGTGGCAGTCTGGCCTGACAAAGGTTTCTTGAAGGCGTTCCGGTCTCGCGTCGGCGACCATGCGTTCGGAGTCCCCGTCCACGGGCACGCCAGTCCGGCCCACCCCCGCGCTGTCGTTCGTCCGCTTCGGCGACGTTCCCTCCCGGGTGAGATGGCTCATCGGCCTGCTCTCGTTCCTCACGGTGAGCCAAGGTTTCTACTATGTCTACGTCACGGCGTACCTCCCGGAGCAGGGAATCAGCGGAGAGGCGGTCGGCCTCATCCTCGCCGCAAGCGCGGCGAGCGTGGTCCTGAGCGCGATCCCCCTGGGAGTCTTCTCAGACCGCCGCGGGCGGAAGGTCGTGTTCCTCCTGGGGACGATGGGGCTGCCTCCCGCCCTGCTCGTGTACGCGTTCACATCGGAATTGATCAACCTGATCCTTGCCGCAATCGTCATCGGCGTAGCCCAGGGCGCGTTCCTCACGACATGGAATGCGATGATCGCGGACCAGACGGCCCTGGAAAACCGCGACCATGCGTTCTCCCTTTCGTTCGTCATCAACATCGTGGCGAACGGCTTGGGCGCCTCCGTGTTCATCCTGTTCCCGGCCCTCTCGTCCCTGACCGGCGCGTCGCTGGCCGTCTTGCATCACGACGCGCTCCTGTTCTTCGCGGGATTCGCGTGCCTTTCCCCAATCTCCCTGGCCTTCCTCCTGAGAGGGTTCGAGGAGGTGAGCTACCCGAGGACCCGTTTCTTCCACCGGGGGCGGAAGATGAACCTCCTCCTGAAGTTCTCCCTCCTGAACGGCCTCGTGGGGCTGGGGGCGGGCTTCATCATCCCGCTCATCGCCACCTGGTTCTGGCTCAAGTTCTCGGTCCCCGACACGTTCAGCGGCCCTCTCCTGGCCCTGTCCCTCATGACCGTGGGGTTCGCGGCGCTCTGGAGCGCCGGGCTCGCGAAGCGCTACGGACCGGTCAAGGCGATCGCACTGACGGAGGGCCTCTCGACGATCTTCATGGTGAGCCTCGCGTTCGTGCCGAACGCGGCCCTTGCAGGCGGACTCTATGTCGTCCGCGCGGCCCTGATGATGATGTCCTCGCCGATTTCGGACTCCTACCTCATGAGCATCATCGCCCCGGAGGACCGCGGCCTGGCGAGTGCGATCAACTCGATCGTCTGGCGTCTTCCGAACAGTGCGACGACGGTCATCGGCGGCGCCCTCCTCCAGGGTGGTCACTTCGAACTCCCCTTCCTCCTGGCCGCCGCCTTCTATATCTCATCGATCGCCGGGTTCTACCTCACGTTCCGCAACGTGCGCCCCGCTGTCGACGACGCGGCGCCCAGCCGCGGATGATGGCGTCTCCCGCTTGCGGCGGTGGCCCGTGAGTTTCTCGGCTGGCCGTTGCTCTCCTGTCGCCTCCTCGTCGGCGCACCTGCCGTTTCCTCAAACGACCCCGGTGCAAACCATTTTAGGGTCCCCGCAGAATTCCCTTCCGGGAGGACGTGATTTGTCGTCGTCTGGACTAGAGCGCATTCCGTCCAATGGAGGGAGGGGCCGACCGCAGCGGAGGCCGTACCGGACCTCCGACGAGGGCATCCGCGAGTACGATCCGAAGCCCAAAGGGCAGGGTGTGATCGTCCTCACCGAGCGCACCTCGCCCTCGATTCGCACGACCGTCGGGTGGCTCTACCCCCTCGAGCACTACGACCGAAAGCTGAGCCTCGACCCCCTCTCCCAGTACGCGGAGCTCCTGCTTCTCATGGGCTCCGATGGGGACGCGGACCTCGATTCCGTGCGCAACATCCTGACGGAGGCCCGGAACCGCCTGACGGACGCGGAATACATCCGGCTCAAGGGGTACGTCGATTTGTTCATGGTCGGACGCGCAGGTCCGCCGCCTCCCTCGCCGTGACGCGGGTCAGCGTCCCGGCAGGTTCACGAAGCGCCAGATCCCCTTCCTGCGTCTCGAGCCCGGCGCCCCCTTCGTGAGGTGCCCCGTCAGGAGCCGGTCCGTGCGGAAAATCCACACCGCGATGAGGATCATCACGATTGCGAAGGCGAAGGAGTACCCGATCCCCGCGAGGACGAACCCGTAGTCCTTGAACATGAGCGACCGCATGGCCATCATGGGGTGGCTGAAGGGAATCACGAAGACGATCGCCTGGGCCGCGGTCGGGAGGGTGTTGTAGTCCCAGAACATGGTCATGAACATGGGGACCATCGCGAGGAGGGTGATGGGCATCGTGAGAGCCTGAGCCGCCTTGTAGTTCTTCGCGAACGTGCCGAGGACCATGCACAGGGACAGCGCGGCGAAGAGGGCAGCGAAGACGGAGACACCCAGGAGGACATAATCCAGCGGCGTGAGCGTCAGACCGTACGCGGCGAGGTTCACGGGTGCACTGGCGGTCAGGCCGCCGATATAGTAGCTGAAGCCAATCATGTAGATGCCCGCCATGAACAGACCGATGACCGCGCTCGCAATGAGCTTCCCCGCGACGATGGACCCGCGGCCCACCGGGAGCGTGAGGAGGGTCTCGAGGGTCTTGTTGTCCTTCTCCATGCCCATGGAGGTGATCACCATGCTCCCCGCCATCAGGATGATCAACATGATGATCACCGGGACGAACGTGGATTGGGACGCGAGCATATTCCCGAGGACCGCGGGCGAGATGCCCTCCATGATCACGTTGTGGAAGTAGGTCGTATCCGTCCGAAGAGTCGGCGCGAGGACCACGCTCGCGGGGACGGAGGCCCCGGTTCCGATCAGGTACGAAGAAATGGTCCGGCTCACGGATGCCAGGAGGCCCTCGACGGCGCCCGAGGAGATGGAATCCAAGAGGCCTGCACCGCGCATGATCCAGTACACCTCGATTTCCCCAAGAGTCCCGCCGAGGATGGAGGCCGTGAAGTTCGACGGGATGTAGAGCACCGCGGTGCCGCCGTTGGCCTGCGCCGCCTCGAGGGCCAGGTCCAGGGAGGTCCCGTTGTAGGTGATCTCGGAGCCCGCATCCAGGACCTGCAGACTGAGGTTGCTCAGGACCCCTTGGTCCATAGGCACTACGGCAATCGTGGGCTTCGCCTGCGCCTGTTGCGCGATATCCCCAATCGCACTGCCGAGGCCCCCGAACAGGAGGGCCATGATGACCACGGGCGCGATGACCGAAGGAGTGAGGAGTTCCTTGAGTTCTTTTCGGACGATGTTCGTGAGGGCGCTCATGCGGCCACCGCCATGAAGACTTCCTCGATGTTGGCTGCGTGATGCTTGGCCTTCAGCTCGGCCGGCGTCCCCGTCTCCACGATGACGCCGTCGTGGATCAGGGAAATGCGGTCGCACACGAGCTCGACCTCGAGCATGTTGTGGGACGAGACGACGAACGTCGTTCCAGCCCGGGACTCGTCCTTGACGATCTTCCGGATCTCCTGCGCGTTGATCACGTCGAGCCCGGACGTCAGCTCGTCCAGGATGGCGAGCCGCGGGTTCGTCATCAGCGCGCGGCCGACGAGGAGGCGGCGCATCATCCCCTTGCTGTACGTCTCGACCTTGTCGTCGATGCGGTCCGCGAGATCCACGATCTCGAGGCCCCGCGCCACCATCTCGTGCTCCGCCTCTCCGTGGGTGAAGAACCGTGCGATGAACTCGAGGTACTGGCGGCCGGTCAGGTTCTTGTACGCGCCGGCGTCCTCGGGCAGGTAGCTGATGACCTTGCGCACTTCCTCGGGCCGCTTCGCGACGTCGATGCCGAACAGATGGACGGACCCGGCGGTGATCTGGAGCAAGGTCGCGAGGACCCGGAGAGTCGTTGTCTTCCCCGCGCCGTTAGGGCCGATGAGGCCATACACCTCCCCCTTTCGGACGGAGAACGAAACGTCCTTCAGCGCCTCGAAGCTCCCGTAGTTCTTCTTGAGGCTGCGGACCTCGACGGCGACGTCGTTTGCCGATTCCATCTTGGGCACCTCGAACCGCACCGGCCGCCCTTCCGTGTCGAGCGAGGGCGTCCGGTGCCGGCGAGGCATGGGGCCGCTCCCTCGCATAGGTGTGTCGCAAGTATTCTATGCATTCGATGGGTCTTCGTGACGTGAGCCCGGTGCGGGCGCAAAGTCTTTTGTCCGCTCGCGCGTTCTCACGCCCATGCGTCTCGTCCTCCTGGGGCCGCCGGGTTCGGGCAAGGGCACCCAGGCCGCCCGGCTTGCGGAAACCCTCCGGGTGCCCCGCATCTCCACGGGAGACATCCTGCGCCGGAACGTCGCGCAGGGGACGGAACTCGGGAAGAAGGCGAAGGCGTTCATGGAATCGGGCAAGCTCGTCCCCGACGACCTCGTGATCGCCATGACGGCCGAGCGCCTGAAGGAGCCGGACGCCCGCAACGGCTTCATCCTCGACGGCTTCCCCCGGACGATTGCGCAGGCGGAGGCACTCGCAGGGCTCACGCCGCTCGACGCGGTCGTCAACCTCTTCCTGGAACCCGAAGAGCTTGTGAAACGAAGCGCGGGACGACGGATCTGCCCGAAGTGCGAATCCGTGTACCACGTGGCATCGAACCCTCCGAAGAAGCCAGACGTTTGCGACAAGTGTGGAAGCGCCCTGGTCACCCGTCCTGATGATCGCGAGGAGGTCGTGCGGACTCGGATCGAGACGTATGAGCGGCAGACGGCGCCGCTCATCCAGTACTACAAGGAGCGTGGGCTCCTCCGGGAGGTCTATGCGAGCGGCGTCATCAAGGAGATCAGTCAGCGCGTCCAGGACGCGCTGGGCTCCACCCCTCGTGCCTGAACACCCAAGCGTTTTTGTATCGCGAGCCCATGCGAGCCCTCGCGCCCCTGTAGGCTAGTTTGGATAGGCTAGAAGCCTGCGGAGCTTCAGACTGGGGTTCAAATCCCCACAGGGGCGTTTCCTCTCGGCTCCGCCACGCACGACCAAGCCATCGATCCTCGAGGGGGACCACCGTTTTCGGTCCTTCCGTGCTTGCGGGCAACAGATACCCTTATTTCGTCCGAGTGTCCTCGCACGAGGAACTTATCCTGGATGGCTGGCTATGCTGTCATCGAGGCGTGAACTCCTCGCTTGGATTGCGATCGGAGCGCTGCTCCTGCCCGCCGGGTACGCCACCCTGTCCGGGACCCCGCTCGCGCCAGGGAGCTCCGCGCACTCCTCCGGGTCGGCCGTGCCGAGCCTCCCGACTGTATCTGCGCTGACGAAGACGCCGACGCTCCTGCCGCGGACGGGCCTGATTGGCGGCCCGCAGGTCTCGCCTCAATCGATCGTCGGCGAGGCCGGCGCTCCGGTGCTCTCCGCCCCGCCCGCCCCAGCCCCCTCCACGGTCGAAACGGTCGCAGAATGGGATGCGCTGCATTATGGAACGAATGGGGGAATCTCGAACGGATGGGTGCCGCCGGACGTCATCCTGTCCGCAGGCCCCACGTACGTCGTCGAGATGGTCAACCTGCTGATGGGTGTGTACACGAAATCGGGTACGCAAGTCCAGCTGACGGACCTCGCGGTCTTCTTCAACTCGGGCGCGGACTTCATCTCGGATCCGAAGGTCCAGTACGACTCGGGAAGCGGTCGATGGTTCGCGACCGTGACCGACGTGACGACGAGCAGCGTCCTGCTCGCGGTCTCCGGCAGTTCCGATCCCACCGGCCCCTGGCACCACTTCACGATCGCCGGAAGCGCGTGCCTGGACCAGCCCATCCTCGGTGTGGGAACGTCCACGGTCATCGTCTCCACGAACGACTTCTCGTCATGCACGTCGAGCCCGTTCACGTACGTCGGGGCGCAGTACTGGGTGCTCAACAAGGCGGACCTCGTCGCGGGGTCGGTCTCTCCCGGGACGTTCGTGTCGACGCCTGACCCAAACGAGTTCTCCATCCACCCCGCGCAGATTGAGGGGGCCAGCGCCCAGCAATACATGGTCTCGGCGTACTGGCCCGGGGCCCAGACCACCTCGAACACTCTCCACCTGTTCACCGTCTCCGGCACGCCGCCCGCCGCGGTGACCGTGAGCGTCACGAGCCTGTCCATGCCCACGGCGGCCGTGCCGCCCCCGGCGCCCCAGCTCGGCTCCAAGAACACGATTGACACCGCCGACATCCGGGTCAGCGACGCCGTGTGGTTGGGGGGCACGCTGTGGCTCGGCTTCGACGAGGCCTGCCTCTCGGCATCCTCGCGGGCCTGTATCCGCCTCGTCCAGATCGACACCGCGGCGGGAACCCTCCTGCAGGACTTCGACATCGACGTCGCGGGCCGGGACGTGTTCTATCCCGGTCTCCGGGTGGACGGGAGCGGCGCCCTGGCGGTCGTGTACGGGTACTCGTCCTCCACGGACTACCCGGGCGTCATGGTGTCCGGACGGCTTCCGGCCGATGCGCCGAACACGCTGACCCCTGCTCAAGTGGTAGCCGCCGGGTCGGGGCCGGAGAGCCCCGGGTCTTGCAAGACGACCTGCCGGTACGGCGACTACTTCGGCGCGGCGCTCGACCCGGGCAACTCGTCCATCGTCTGGCTCGCGGGCCAGATGGGCACGTCGGCCGGGTGGTCCACGCACGTCGTCTCCGTCTCGATAAAGGCAGCGATCACGCTCACCTATCAGGTCGTGGGCGGAGGCACCGGCTACTCCTCGCCGCTGGTCTCCCACCAGAACGGTGGCGTGCTCACCCAGACCGCGTTCGGTCCGGGCCCGACCACCATCCTCGTCGATCCGGGCACTCAGTGGAGCGTCGGCCCCCAGCTCCCCGGGTCCTCAGCGTCCTCGGGGGAGATCTGGACCCTCAACACTGGCGGCCTGCCCGCGACCTCGGGGTGGGCGAACACGTCCACCTCGATCCCGATCTCCTTTACCTATTACCATCAGTACGCGATCTCCTTCGCGTACACCGCCCTGGGCGGGACCGGATACACGGACGCTCCCCGCCTCTCGGCGGTCGTCTTCGGGGCCGCTCAGGCGTTCGACCCGCCCGCCCGGGTCTTCGTCGATGCGAATTCTCCGTATTCCGTCGCATCTCAGCTCGCCGGATCGACGGGCACGGAGCGGTGGATCACATCGAGCACGGTCAACGGGACCCTGCTCGGACCCCTCGACCTGAACCTGTCCTACTACCACCAGGTCCTCATGACCTTCGAGTACACGGTCCAGGGCACCGCGACGGCCTCGATCCCCTCGATCCAGTACTCGTACCTCGGGGCCGCAAGATCCTCCCCCCTCAATGCCACCGTGTGGGCGGATTCCCAGGCGGCCTACGCCTACGACGCCGCCCTGGCGGGCGCCTCGCCGAGCGTTCGTTGGGGAACCGGGGCCAACGGCAACGGGACCGTCACGGCGTCCGGGACGATCACGGTGCTGTACCGGGAGCAGTTCCGGATTTCGACTAGCGTAGAGCCCGCGAGCCTGGCTTCTGCGGTGACGGCTCCCGCCTGGGTCGACGCGGGCTCCACCGTCCCTCTCGTCGCCACCGCTCCGCCCGGCTGGCGGTTCGACCGCTGGGCTGGTGACGCGTCCGGAACGACCACGAGTCTCTTCCTTCAGGCCTTCGGTCCGTTGAACGTGACCGCCGTGTTCGACGCAGGACTGACGATCACCGCGGGCGACGGCGGTTCGATCGGCTTCTCGTATGGTACCGCGTCCGGAATCGTGGCCTCCGGTTCGTCGATGACAATCTACGTGCCCGTCGGAACGGTCGTGACGCTCGCGGCCTCTCCAGGTTCCTCGACCCAGACTTTCATAGGCTGGTCCGGAGCTGCATCCGGGAGCTCGAGTCCGACCACGCTCCATCTGAACGCGCCAGCCACGGTCGTCGGGACCTTCGGGCCGAACGTCCTGATCGTCGGCGGACTCGCGACCCTCATCGTCGCGGTGGTCCTCGGGGTCGCCCTCGTGATCGTCCTGCGCCGCCGGCGCAAACGGCCGCTGGCCTGATCGAGCGGGCCGCTCACCGGGACACGAGCACGGGCGCCTTGGGCTTCGGGCCGAGGGCCTTCGCGAGCGCGCGGTCGCGCTCCCACTTGTCCTTGACCCACTTCTCGATTGCCGCGATCTGGTCGTCCTTCAGGTGCCGGAACCGTCCCTGCAGCTTCAGGTACTCGCGGACCGGCGTGAAGCGCGGCTCGCGGTTCAGCGTGAGGACGCCGTCCTCGAACTCCAGGAGGGTGAAGATGCCCGTCTCGACGGCGAGCTTGGCGAGGTCCACGGTCGTGTCGGACTCCGCGCGCCACCCGACGGGGCAGGGCGCGAGCACGTGCAGGTAGCGGAAGCCCTTCTTCGCCTTCGCCTTGTCGAGCTTCTTGAGGAAGTCCGCCGGGAACCCGAGGCTGGCCGTGGCCACGTAGGGCACGTCGTGGGCCATGAGGATCCGGGGCACGTCCTTCTTGAACTCGTTCTTGCCCCGTCCCTCCGACGTCCCGCCCAGGGGCGTCGTGGTGGTCCACGCGCCGAACGGCGTCGTGCCGCTGCGCTGGATGCCCGTGTTCATGTAGGCCTCGTTGTCGTAGCAGACGTAGAGGATGTCCTCGTTGCGCTCCGCCGCACCGCTGAGGGCCTGCATCCCGATGTCCGCGGTTCCCCCGTCTCCGGCGAACGCGACGACGGTCACGTCGTCCTTGCCGAGGCGCTTCAGGGCGCGCTTGATGCCGGACGCGCAGATCGCCGAGGTCTCGAAGAGGACCTGGAGGCTGGGCACCTTGAACGCGTTGTAGGGGTACATGTCGCTGAAGATCAGCAGGCACGAGGCCGGCATGTACACGACCGTGTTCGGTCCGAGGACCTTCATCGTCTCGCGGACGACCATCGCGCCGCCGCAGCCCGGGCAAGCCGTGTGTCCGGAGAGGAAGTAGTCCTCCTCGGTCAGCTCTTTGATCGTCGTCATGGGCTCACCCCCCGGGTGCCGATCCAGTGCACGCCGCTCGCCCGCCGCCCGCGGCCGATCGCCCCGAGCGTCTTCTTGAACATGAGCTCCACGTCCTGCGGGGTCACGTCCCGGCCGCCGAGGCCGGCGAGGAACCCGAGGATGGGCATCGTCGTGGAGTCGTAGAGGGCGTTGCGGGCCTCGATGTAGCTCGGACCGCCGACGCCGTACGAGACGGCGCGGTCGTAGACGCCGAGGGCCTTCAGGTGCGATGTCGCCTCCTGGAGCCGCTCCGTGGGGAACGGCCGGAAGAAGCGCAGTTTGATCAGGCCCACGCGTTCGCCCTGCGCGCGGAGGCGGTCGACGACCTCGCGCGCGGTCGAGGTGACCGTGCCGAGCGTCATGAGCGCGACATCCGCGTCTTCGAGGCGGTAGGTCTCGAACGCGCCGCCGTAGGCGCGGCCGAATGCCCGGCCGAACTCGCGGTCCGTCTCTTCGAGGATCTCCGTGGCGCGGCGCATGCGCAGGTCCGTCTCCCACCGCGACTCCTGGATGTACTCGGGCGGCGAGGCCGCGCCGAGCACGAGGGGCCGCTCGGGGTCGAGATACGCGTGCACGGGCTTGTAGGCGGGAAGGAACTTGTCCGCGTCCTCCTGGTTGATCAGGTCGACCGATTCGATCGTGTGGGACACGAGGAACGCATCCATGCCGGTCATCAAGGGCAGTTCGACCTCCGGGTGCTCCGCGATGCGGTACCCCTGGAGCACCATGTCGAGGGCCTCCTGGGCGTCCTCGACGTAGACCTGCATCCAGCCCGAGTCGCGCTGGGGCATCGTGTCGTTGTGCTCGACCCAGATGCCGAGGGGCGCAGCCACCGTGCGGTTCACGACGGACATGACGATGGGCAGGTGCATGGGCGGGGAGACGAACAGCGGCTCGTGCATGAGTGCGAGGCCCTGGGACGAGGTCGCGGTGTACGTGCGCACCCCGGTGGCTTCGGCCGCGATGACCGCGGACATCGCGCTGTGCTCGGACTCGACGCGCATCATCTCCGCGTCGAGCTTCCCGGCCGCCAGGAACTCCGCCAGGTGTTCGATGATCATCGTCTGGGGCGTGATCGGGTAGGCGGCCACGACCTGCGGCCGGGACACCATGGCGCCCCACGCCGCGGCATAGTCTCCGGTGACCATGCGCCGCTCGCCCGTCGTCGCCAGCTTCGGCGCGATCATGCCTTCACCTCTTCTTCGAGTTCGCGTTCCATGTGAATCGCCTTCGGGGCGCAGACCGCGGCGCAGACGCCGCAGCCCTTGCAGTAATCGTAGTGGATCTCGACGATCTTGTCGCCCCGGGCGATCGAGCCGTCCGGGCAGTAGAACCAGCACAGGAGGCAGTTCGTGCACTTCGAGCCGTCCAGGATGGGCTTGCTCACGCGCCATCCGCCCGTGCGGTTCGAGGGCGAGCTGCCCACGCCGACGCGCCCGAAGGGGGTTTCCATCGCGGGCGTCGCGAGTCCGGGAGGCAGCTCCTGGGCGGTGGGCAGCCACTTCGAGACCTTGGGATAGACTCGGCCGCTGTCCGCTTCCCCCAGCCGGGTGGCGTCGTACGCGGCGCGTGCCGCGGCCACGTTGCGATCCGCGATCTCCTTGGACAGGCGGCGGCCGAAGACCTCCATGATCCCGGCCTCGACCCCCTCGATCGTGATGAGCCCGGTGGCCTTCGCGAAGGCGCCGAGCATGGCCGTGTTCACCGCGGCCTGCTTCGTGTACTCGAGCGCGATGGACGTGGCGTCGACCGTCGCGGACTTGGCCTTCTTGGAGAGCACGAGGCGATCCGGGGACCGGGTCGTGTTCACGATGACCATGCCGCCGGGCCGCAGTCCCGCGAGCACGTCGACCGTGTCGATCAGGCTCTCGTCGAGGACGACGACGTAGTGCGGTTCGTACACCTGGGTGCGGACGCGCAGCCGCTCCTCCCCGAACCGGGCGAAGGCGAGCACGGGTGCCCCGCGCCGCTCCGCGCCGAAGAACGGGAACGCGATCGCCGAAAACCCATCGTGGGACGCCGCCACCGCGAGGGCCTGCGCCGCCATGACGGCCCCCTGGCCTCCGCGGCCATGGAACCGAACCTCATAGAACATGCACACACAGTCCTTCGAAACGCTTCGGTCCCCTTGGGCGGCGCGGTTCGTAAGAATCCTCGGCCCGTAGTATAATTACAATAGGTCGGCGTACGGAAGCCCCGGGGAGCCCCGACAAAGATATATGCGAGCCCGGGGACTAGCTCTGGTTCGCGACGGGTTGGAAGGCCCCTATGCCGCTTCATCTAGGGAGGAATCCGGACACCGGCGAGCCGATTCGGCTGCCCGAAGAGGACCTCCTCCGCCACGTCGTGATCCTGGGCGCCACAGGGTCGGGGAAGACCGTCCTCGGAAAAGCGATCCTCGAGGAGGCCGTCCGCGCCGGCATCCCCGTCATCGCGGTGGACAGCCAGGGGGACCTCGCGTCCCTCGCCATCGCCGCGAGTCAGGAGTCGTCCGAGGCCCACGGGACGCCCGAGGACGCGCGGGACGAATACTGGTCCCGCGCCGCCATCCAGATCCTCACGCCCGGGTCACGCCATGGCGTGGCACGGAGCCTGAACCCCCTGAAGGACGCCCCCGCCACCGAGGCTGCCGAAGATGCGGTGCTGTATCTGGACGCGATCGCGGAGGGGCTCGCCTCGGCGATGGGCTACACGCTCACGTCAGACAGCGGGTCTCGGGCGAAGGACTCGATCTACCTCGCCCTGCAAGACGCGTGGAAGGCGGGGAAGTGGCCCAAGGAGGTCTCGGACCTTCCCCGGATTCTCGAACGGGAGTCGACATCGGACGGCGGCCTGCTCTCTCGCAAGGAACGGAGCGCCCTCGTGCGGCGGGCCAAGGCGATGACGGTCGGGGCGAAGGGCCTGCTGTTCACGGCAGGACCCCCTCTCGACGCCAAGGAGATGGTCTCCTGGGCGCCGAAGGGCCGCACGCCGGTGAACATCGTCTACACGGGCGGCCTCAGGAGCCCCTCCGAGCGGGAGATGGTGGTCGCGACCCTGTGCGAGGACGTCTACCACTGGATGGTCTCGGAGACGAACGGCCATCTGCGGCTGGTCTTCTACATCGACGAGGTGGCCGGGCTGTGCCCGCCCCATCCGAAGAACCCTCCCGCGAAGAAGTTCCTCTCCCTGCTCTTCCGCCAGGCGCGCAAGTACGGCGTCGGGCTCATCGTCGCGACCCAGAACGTAACGGACCTCGACTACAAGGCGCTGGGGCAGGCGAACACGTGGGCCCTCGGCCGCCTCCTCGCGAAGCAGGACCTGGATCGGGTTCGCCATCTGGTCGGCTCGCTTCATCCAAGCGACCCTGACGAGGTCCTCTCCCTCGCCCCGTCCCTGAAGGCGGGCCAGTTCCTCCTCCTGTCCCCGGAGCACCTCGGCCGCGTGGAAAAGCTCGAGGTCCGCGGTCTCGCGACGCAACACGTCGTGGTTCCGGAGGAAAAATTCCACGAGATCCAGTCGACCCACGAGCTCGCGACTCCTAAGCCCGCCCCGGACGACAAGGCCACGAAGCGTCAGAAGCTAGCGGCCGCGGCGACGAAGGCCGCGAAATCGACCGCCAAGGTCGAGGTCGAGGAGGGTATCGGATTGAGGGTCCTGCATCTGTTCGAGGATCATCCGGGACTGTACGGCCTCGAGGAGGTCGGAGGGATGAACCCGGCGGACGAACGCTTTCTGTCGATCCTCCTGCGGAAGCTAGCCGAGGCGCGCCTCCTGCGGCCCGAGCACGTCGAGGGCCGCGACGTGTACTGGGACCCGACGATTGGGTTCGATGTGCGCCGCGGCATTCCGGCCAAGATCGCCTGGTTGCCTCTCCGGTTCCCGCTCGTCGAGGCAACGAAGCGCGCCAACGATTCCATTGAGCGACGGATGCTCGTCATCCCGAAGGAGCGAATCACAGGGAAGGAGTTCTACTTCGTCCCCCTGTGGCGCGTCGAGGCGGAAATCCCGTTGGGCCGAAAAGGAGGGAAGGTCGCCCGCCAGTTCTACGTGAACGCCGCCTCGGGAGGAATCGCCCACGTGGTCGACGGGAGCCTGAGCTTCGAGGAGTTCCCCCGCAAGGACGTCTCCCGACTCGAACCCCTCGCCACGAAAGCCCAACTGGAGCCCGGCCCCTCCCAGAAGATTGGCGACCATGTCCCTGTGGCCCGGGTCGGTCCCTCCCAAGCCAAGGAGATCGTCCACCGCTCCCTCGGAGCGAAGGTCTTGACGGAGCAACCGGAGCTCTGCCTTCTGCCGGTCTGGAAGTTCGAGATGCAGTCCAACGGGAGCGGCAAGACGCGATCCCTCTGGGTCGACGGGACCCTGGGGAGCGTACTGAGCGCTCCCCCCGAGAGTCCCTGATCAGCGCATCAGACCGAGGGGTCCGAGCTTCTCCGGCAGGTACGTGTCCGTGACGTAGTCGAGGCCGTACTTCGCGAGCGCCTGCTGCTCCGCCTTCTTGTTCACCTGGAGCATTGTCTGGATTTCGTTCCGCCAGAACTCGTCGTTGAAGCGGGGGTCAGAGAGCTCCGCATTCAGCGCGCCGACGTCGCGTGGCGTGAGGACGTCGGTCGGCAGCTCGTAGTTCAAGATGTCGCTGGCCGTGATCCCGACGAACTCGGCGGTGGGCGTGGCGAGGTACTCGGAGATGTGCGCGGTCTTGATCGCGCCGTAGGCCACGGAGGCGTGGATGCGGAAGGACCAGGGGTCGCCATCGGTGAACGTCGCGACCGGGAGCTTCAGCTCCTCGTTGAGCCGCTTGAGCAGACGCCGTGTGCTCCTCGAAGGCTGCCCCTTGAGATGCACGAGGATGCACTTGCCGTCCTCGTCGAACCCGTTCTCCACGAGTCGGTCGAACATGCCGCCCGTCTCGATGGCCAGGACGAACTTCGCATCCGCGTCGATGAACTTGACCTTCTCCTTCTCGATGTTGTAGGGGATCGTGTAGCCCGCGTCGCCGACGTCGTCGCGGCAGTTGATCCGCTTGCGTTCGCCGTTCCGCGTGATCTCCTCGAGGGTGAGGTTGCCGATGACGCTCGCGCCGCTCTCCTCGGGCCGGAGCTTGAAGTCCTCCCGCAGGAGCTGCGTGATGACCTCGAGGTCCTCCGCGAGGAGGTTCGACTCGTCCTGGGAGTGGAACTTGGCCACGTCCCAGCCCTCGGAGATGTAGTACATCTCTCGCAGGGTGGAAGACTTCGAGGTGTTGATCATGTCCTGGATGAACTCGAGGACGTACATCGTCCGCAGGAGCATGAGCGCGCCCTTCAGCTTCTTCGCGCTCCGCACCCCCATCAGGCTCCCGTACTTCCAGACCGCGTGCTTGGGGTCGAACCGGATGTTCGCCTTCGTGCGGAGGGGGATCTTCATCTTGGGGACCTGGCCGTGGTCGAGCTCGTCGTAGATCTCCTCGGCGATCCCGTAGAGCGCGTCCACGGCCTTGTTCGACGCCAGCGCCCCGGCGCCCTTCGCCTTCTTACTCATCGTCGAGCGCCTCCTCCGTCTCGTCGTAGTCGATCTCGCCCTCGTCCTCCGCTTCCGCGGGAGGCGGGGCCTCCTCGGACTCGAATTCCGTGTAGTTCAGCTCCCAGTCTCCTGGCAGAGGCTCCGCCCCGATGACCAGGGTCGGGTTGATCCCGCTCACGTACAGGTCCGACTCATCGTACTCCGCCTCGTCGAGCCCTTCCAGGAGGAAGGTCACGGACACTTTGGCCACGGAATCGATCCGCTTGAGCTCCCAGGTGATCTTCCCGTCCTCGCGGACCTCGTCGGGCTTCGGCTCGAAGCCCTTCGCGGCGAGGCCGCGGGGCAGGAGCACGTGCAGGTTGAGCTTCTTCCCTGCGTCCGTGAAGTTGTGGACGTTGATCGTGACCGTGTGCCGCTTCTGTTTCTTGTCGTACGCGATCGTCTCGTCGATCCAGACGACGCCCATGATCTTCGTGATCGTGGCATCCAGGACGGGCACCTTCTTGTTCACGACCTTGGCCGACTTCTCCGCGATGCGCGGGAGGATGAGCTGGACGATCTCGAACTTCTCGCGCGTCTTCGCGCGGTGGGCCTTCTTGGTCAGGTGCGTCTTGAGCCGCCGACCGCACTCCTTGAGGGCGAGGTCGAGCTCCTCCATGATCTCGTCGACCGTCGCCACGGCCTCCTTCGCTTCGGAGGTGTAGGGGACCTTCGTCGAGCAGACGTGGACGAGGACGATTGCGGGACCGAACGGCAACCCCTCGCCCCCGCGTTGTTCCAGCCCGTACCGCCGCCAGTCGACGTGCCCTACGGCCTGGGTGAGCGCGCACCCGCCGGCTTGGTAGATGAGGGGCACACGGTTCGCGAACCGCAGGACCTCGACCGGCTGGTCGGGGGGCAGGTCGCCTCCGAACACGATGCCGACCTCCGCCTGGAACGGGTTGCCCGTGTAAACGGAAGGGTCGCGGGTGACGGGCGGCGCATAGAACTCGGGCCGCAGGTTGCCGAGGACGTTCTTGAGCCCCTTTTTGATAAGCCGCTCCCCGATCGGGCTGAGGCAGTCCGTGGGCGGCGCCATCAGCTTCGCGCTCTGCATCGCGTCGTGGAGGGCCTTGGCCTGCTCGAGCCCGAGGGATTTCGGCTTCGCCTCGGGATCGAGGCCCGCGGCGTCGCAAATCTCCTTCGCCACGCGCGCGCTCACGCGCACGAACTCCTCCTCGAGGAAGGACGAGAGCTTGTAGCTCTTCGTCTCCTTCATCATCTGCATGAGCGTGCCGAGCTCGATGCCGTGCGGATGAGGCGGGATCTCCTTCGTCTTCGGCGGCAGTTCCTCCGACGCCCGCTCGAGGACGAGCGGCTGGCCGTCCGGCGGGGAGTACGTGATCCGCGCGTGCGGGTTCACGATCGCGGTGGCTTTGAGGTACTCCGGGATGGACTGCTTCCCGCCGATGTAGCGGCCCTTCAGCGGGATCTCGACCCGTGTCCCGTGGGCCCGCTCCCAGACGACGCGGTCCTCGCGGACCCTCGAGGGCATGTTCTTCTTTGTGTCGAGGATGAGCTCGAGGTAGTACGCCGTGTCCTCCTCCTCGATCTTGGATGTGATCTTCGTCGCCTTGCCGGTCGTGAGCTGACCGTACATCACGGCGCCGGAGATGCCCAGGCCTTGTTGCCCGCGGGACTGCCGTCGGGAATGGAAGCGGGATCCGTAGAGGAGGCGGCCGAAGACGTTCGGCACCTCCTTCTTCACGATCCCCGGCCCGTTGTCCTCGATGGCGACCAGGAACTCGTCCTTGTCCACCTTCTTGACCTCGACGAGCAGGTCTGGCAGGACCTCGGCCTCCTCGCACGCGTCGAGGGAGTTCTCGACCCCTTCCTTGACCACGGTGAGGAGCGCCTTCGTCGGGGAGTCGTAGCCGAGGATCTGCTTGTTGCGCTCGAAGAACTCGGAGACGCTGATCTCGCGCTGCTTCTTCGCCAGCTCTTCCGCTATCGAGGTCGCAGGCATAGAATCACGGCAGATGGCATGGAGTGCCGCTGGGCGTTCCCATCCCTAGACTCGGCATACTGGGCCACCGTACATAAGGTTTAGGGGGCGAGACGACGCGGACCGCCTTCAAGGCGACGAGGAGGGATGGATGAAAGTGGGAATCCCGGGCGGATCAGCCCTCGAAGACCGCGCCGCACTTCGGGCACTTCTCATCCGCCTCGGTCACATCGGCTCCGCAGTTCGTACAGGTGAAGGCAGCGGCTCTCCGGCTCTTCTCCCGCGACGGCGCGGGCGCCGCGGCACGATCCTTCGCAGCGTCCGTCTTCTCGCCCCCGCCGGCACCCTTCTCGAGCTCGAGCTTCTCCCCGCGCCGGGATTCGATCAGCCGCTCACGCATCCGTCGGTTGCGGATCGTGTACCAGTACATGAACAGGATCACGAAGTAGAACGAGATGGGGACGATCAGGTTCACGGCGGTGAAGAGGATCACGAACCCGTACCAGTCGGGCCAGGACTGGATGATGGGGCCGAAGACACCGGAGGAAAGGGTGTAGTTCACAATGTCCCCGCCATTCCCCGTGTCGTTCGCGTAGAAGTAGAATCCGTAGATGGCGGGAGGCTGGTTCCTCCACGCGATATACCACGTCCCGTTCGTCGTGTCGTTGTAGAGCGGACTCGTGTCCTTCTGCATCGGATAGGCGGTGAAGACCTCGGAGAGGCCCTCGACCTGGGTGATGTTTAACGACACGTACACGGTCGACCGATTCACGTTCCCGACCGTTTTCAGGCGCACATGGTACTCGTACGTCTGGTTCGGGGAGGCGGAGCCGTACGGCGTGACCGTCCCGTTCCAGAAGCTGAGGGGCGGGAGGTCCGCGTTCGCGGTCTCGGGAGGCACCCCGCTCGACAGGATCGGATTGCCTGCGGAGAGGATCGACTGGGTCTGAAGCGCCGCGATCAGGATGGCGGCGATGATGAAGACCGGGATGATGTTCAGGGCGAATGTCTTCATCCGACGTTCGCCGAGCCAGTAGGGGATGACGAAGACGCTGACGGGGATCAGGAGGATCCCGAGACACTCCCCGACGGGTCCCGCTGCGGTCAGGTACCAGAGGCCCGTCGATATGAGTCCGAGGACGACGAGCAGGAGGATGTTGAACCACTTCGTCTTGCGGAAGGCCTGCACCATCTTCAGGATGGCCGGGGCGGAGAGGTCCACTGAATTCGAGCGAAGCGGGCTTCTTCATAAATAGTTATGCGCACCCCTGGCCGCTCCGTTCTCCGCAGGCCGAGCCACGTCCTAAGTTTCTTATAGGCTCGTCCGAATAGCGCGGACTTCTCTCATGCCCGCAAAGAAGTTGGTCGTGGCCATTGGCGGCAACGCGATCCAGCCTCCCGGCGACGGCGGGAGCGCGGACGCGCAGCGCCACCGGATCGAGGGGACCGCCGCGAAGCTCGCGGACCTCGTGCAGGCGGGCCACGACCTCGTCGTGACGCACGGCAACGGTCCGCAGGTCGGCAACATCCTGCTCCAGAACGAGGAAGCCCGGAACGCCGTCCCGGCGATGCCGCTCGACGTGTGCGGCGCGGAGAGCCAGGCCCAGGTCGGCTACCTCCTCGCCCAGGCGCTCCGCAACGAGTTCGCGGTCCGCCGGATTGAGCGGGGCGTCGTGGCGATTGTCACCCAGACCCTCGTGGACGGGGCCGATCCCGCTTTCACGCACCCCACGAAGCCCATCGGCCCGCTGTACACGCGGGAGTCGGACCTGATCGTGAAGCGCGCGAAGGGCTGGAAGCTCGTGGAGGACCAGGCGCGCGGCGGCTGGCGGCGGGTCGTGCCCTCCCCACAGCCCCTCGACATCATTGAGAAGGACACGGTCCTCAAGCTGATCGGCGACGGGGACGGCAACGTCGTGATCTGCGCGGGCGGCGGGGGCATCCCGGTCGTCCGGAGGGCGGGCCGCCTGGTCGGCGTCGAGGCCGTCATCGACAAGGACCTCGCCGCCGCGGTCCTCGGCCGCGTCCTCGGATGGAAGGCCCTCATCATCGCGACGGACGTGGAGAAGGTGGCCCTCGGGTACGGGAAGCCGACCCAACGCTTCCTCGAGCACATGACCGTGGCGGAGGCGAAGAAGCATCTCGCAGAGGGGCAGTTCCCTCCAGGTTCGATGGGCCCGAAGATCCAGGCGGCCATCGAGTTCATCGAGTCCGGCGGTGAGTATGCGGCCATCACGGACTTGGAGCACCTCGCCGACGCTGCGGACAAGAAGGCGGGCACCCGGATCACGCAGGCCTGAGCGCGGAAGGTACTTGGCCTCCCCCGCCCATCGTCCGCCCGCGCGGGGGAGTTCGTTGGCGAAACCGGTACGAGCGTGGTGGGAGTCCTTCTTCGGACCCGACTACCTGAAGCAGTACGCACCGGCCGCGGACCGGACGTCCGCCGAGCTCGACGGGGTCGAGAAGATCCTCCATCTCCGGAAGGGCGCCCGGATCCTCGACCTCGCGTGCGGCGCCGGCCGTCATGCGGTCGAGCTCGCGAGACGCGGCTATGCGGTCGTCGGGTACGATCTCTCCGAGGACTTGCTCCGGGAAGCGCGCGCCGCCGCGAAGCAAGCCCGCGTCAAGGTGACCTTCGTGCGAGGGGACATGCGCGACCTCGCTTACCGGGGCGCCTTCGATGCGGTCATCAACATGTTCTCCTCGTTCGGGTACTTCGAGACGGTGGAGGAAGACCGCGTCGTTCTGGCGGGCGTCGCGCGGGCCCTGAAGCCCCGCGGCAAGCTCGTCATGGAGCGCTTCAACCGTGAGTCCCTCGCGTACGAGCTGCCGCTCCAGGGGTGGCGGCTCGGGGAGGACGGGAGCATCGTCCTGCAGGAGGACACCTTCGACGTCCTCCGCGGGCGATACGACACGAGGCAGATCGTCATCGACCGCGACGGCACGCGGGAGCACCGTGGGTCCGTCCGCGCGTACACCCTCCCCGAACTGAAGGACCTCTTCGACGCGGCGGGACTCCACATCCACCGGGTCCTCGGCGGCTTCGACCTCGCCCCCTACCACGCCCGCAGCCGCCGGATCGTGCTCTACGCGGTCAAGGGCGTGGAGGCCGAGAGCGTCCGGACCATGTGGTGAGCGCGAACCGAAGGAAACCTTTTCCCGGGCCGCGGGCTGTCTCCGCCCGAACGGATGGCGACGATCGAGGAGCAGATCAAGTCCATCGAGGACGAGATCCAGAAGACGCCGTACAACAAGGCGACCCAGCACCACATCGGCCGACTCAAGGCGAAGGTCGCCCGCCTGAAGTCGGAGCAGGAACTCCGCCGTCTCAAGTCCGGCGGGGCCGGCGTCAGCTACGCGGTCAAGAAGAGCGGGAACGCGACCATCGGCCTGGTGGGCTTCCCGAGCGTGGGGAAGTCGACCCTCCTCAACCAGATTACGGACGCGGACAGCAAGGTGGGCTCGTACGACTTCACGACCCTCGACATCATCCCGGGCGTCCTCGAGTACCGCGGGGTGAAGATCCAGGTCCTCGACATGCCGGGCCTCATCCACGGGGCCTCGAAAGGCCGGGGCCGGGGTCGCGAGGTCCTCTCCGTGGCCCGGGCATGCGACCTGATTCTCCTCATGATCGACGTGTTCGAGACGAACGTGCAGGTGCTCACGGAAGAGCTCTACCTGGCGGGGATCCGGCTCAACGAGCGCCCCGCGGACATCACCCTCGCGAAGGCGAACCGCGGCGGGATCACGGTGAACGCGACCGTGAAGCTCACGAAGCTCGACAAGGAGATGATCGAGGACATCTGCCGCGAGTGGGGCTACCTGAACGGCGTCATCGTCGTGCGCCAGGACATCACGGAGGACCAGCTCATCGACGTCCTCGCGGGGAACCGCGTGTACACGAAGGCCCTTGTTGCCGTGAACAAGATCGACCTCGTCGGCCAGGACTACCTCAAGGCGCTCCAGGCGAAGCTCGCGGGATGGAAGCTCGTCCCGATCTCCGCGGAGAAGGGCGTCGGGCTCACGAAGCTCAAGGACGAGATCTTCGAGACCCTGCGCTTCATGCGGGTGTACCTCAAACCGCAGGGGAAGGAGGCGGACATGGCCGAGCCGCTCATCGTCAAGGAGCACTCCGATGTCGGCATGGTCTGCGACTCGATTCATCGAGAGTGGCGCCGGCGGTTCCGATACGCGAACGTCTGGGGGGCCAGCGCGCAGTTCCCCGGCCAGAAGGTCGGCCTGGACCATGTCCTCCGCGATTCGGACGTCCTGACGGTCATCCTCCGAAAGGGCTGAGCGTCGCGGACGGGACAACATCAAGTAGACTCCCGCCCTTGCAGGGTTCGTGTGGGCCGCGGATGTGATGACCCGGGACGTCGTCACCCTCTCGCCGGACATGACGCTCGAGTCCGCCGCGGAGCGCCTCGTGCAGCGCGGCATCAGCGGGGCGCCTGTCGTGGACGAGCACGGCCGCCTGATCGGCATCCTGAGTGAGTCGGACATCCTGCGGCACCTGAAGCGGATCGCCGAGGACACGTTGGGCAAGCGGTATCTCACGAGCCGCGTCCATTCGCTCGACCTGCTCGCGTTCCTGGGGGAGCGGGAGCACGCCGCGGTCGAGCAGGTGTACCGGCAGCTCCGCGGCTCGAAGGTCTCCGAGGTGATGACGAAGCACGCGGTCGCGATGAAGCCCACGGACAGCCTCGAGGCCGTGGCGGCCGCCATGATTGAGCACGATGTGAACCGCCTCCCCGTCGTCGACGAGGGGCGGGTCGTCGGCATCATCACCCGTGCGGACCTGGCGCGGGTCCTCGCCACGGGCCGCACCGACGTCCCCCGTCTGTGAGGCGGCGGACGTGCGGGCCTTCGTCACGGGAGGGACGGGGCTCCTCGGAAGCCACCTCGTCGAGGCCCTCCTCGCTCGGGGATGGGACGTGTCGCTCCTCACCCGGGATCCCGCACGGGCCCGCGATCCGGAGTCCCGCGGCGTGCGGATCGTCCGAGGGGACCTCGTCCGGCCGGACTTTGCGGGAGAACTCGCCGGCGTCGACGTGCTGTTCCACTGCGCCGCCTGGTTCGAGGTCGGGGTGCGGGACCGGGATCGGGTCTTCGAGGTGAACTTGAACGGCACGGCGAACGTGCTCGCGATGGCCCGCAAGGAGCAGGTCCCGCGGATCGTCTACACGAGCACGGCGGGACTGTTCCCCGGATCGCGGGCGTCCCCCGCCACGGAAGGCACGCGGCCTCGGGCGATGATGGATGACCCATACGTCGTCTCGAAGCTGCGTGCGCACGAGCTCGTGGTCCGGGAGGCGGCCGCCGGGCTGCCCGTCACGATCGTCGCCCCCGGCGGCGTGTTCGGGCCCCGCGACACGAACCAGTTCGCGCAGAGCCTTGCCCTCCTGGTCCAAGGGCGCCTCGGGACGGTCCCGAGCGGGTTCGGGACGAACACGTTCACCCACGCGGCGGACGTGGCCGATGGGCACATCCTGGCCGGGACCGTCGGGCGGCCGGGGGAGCTCTACTTCCTCGCGGACCGCGTGATGACCTTGTACGAGTTCCTGGACGCCGCCGCGCGGGCGGCGGGCGTCCCCGCTCCGGCGCACCGCGTCCCTCTTTCCCTCGCCCGTGTGGCGGTACGTCTCTCGGAGATCCGGAGCCGCTTCAACGGCCGCACGCCGATGATTACGCGCGCAGCCCTTGATCTTGCCGCCCTGGACGTGGTCGTCGACGCATCGAAGGCGCGACGCGCGCTCGGATGGTCGCCGCAGCCGTTCGACGTGCGGCTGAGGGAGACGATGGCCTGGTTCCGCGCCACGTACGGGCGGAGGGGCGCGCCGCTCCCGGTCAAGCGAGCCGGTGCATCCGCCGGAGGTCCGGCTCGAAGGGTTTGAGCTCCGCCGGGACCAGGACCCCGGTCATCTCGACGTTCAGGCTCAGCCCCTTGTCCCGCTTCGTCTTCCAGACGTCCGAGTTGAACGCGACGAGGGGCTCGGTGAGGTCGAGCCGGGACGCCGGGATGCCGTCGCGGGGCAACGGCATCGTCTCGGCGTGCACGCTGCCTCCGTAGACCTCGCGCCAGATCTGATCCGTGGAGAAGGGCGTGATCGGAGCGAGGAGGCGGAGCAGGTCGCGCAGGCACGTGTGGAGCGTCCAGAGCGCGCCCGGGTCGCCCTCGTAGGCGCGCACCTTGACCATCTCGACGTAGTGCGGCGCGAAGAGGTTCCAGAGGAAGTCCCGCGCGCGGTTCGCGGCGATGAAGAGGTTGTACTCCCCGTAGGCGCCGCGGGCGTCCTCGATGAGCCGGTTGAGCTCCGCCAGGATCCACTCGTCCGCGGGCGCGAGCTTCCCGGCCTTCGGCTCCGGGAAGGACGACACGAACCGCGCGGTGTTCCAGAGCTTCGTGAGGAACTTCCCCGCGCCCCCGATCTTCTGCTCCGAGATGCGGTAGTCGTCGCCCGGGTTCGTCTCGCTCGCGGCGAAGAAGCGGACCGCGTCGGCGCCGTACTTGCGGATGATCGGCCAGGGTTCGATGATGTTCCCGAGGGTCCGGTGCATCGCGCGACCGCGGGCGTCGAGCCCCATCCCGTGGATGAAGACCGTCTCGAACGGCTTCTGGCGGCGGACGAGGTAGGACTTCAGAGTCGTGTAGTAGAGCCAGGTGCGGACGATGTCGCGGCCCTGGGGCCGCAGGGAGACGGGAAAGTTCGACTCGAAGAACGCCTTGTCGCCGCGGTACCGCGAGACGAAGAGGTTCGAGCAGCTCGAGTCCATCCACGTGTCGAAGACGCGGTCCTCGCCGACGAACTCCCTGCCTCCGCACTTCGGGCAGGCGTCGAACGGCGCCGGGTCCTTCCAGGGTCGGTAGTACGCGCCCGGGGGCGGCGCAAGGACCTCGCCGCACCCCTTGCAGTACCAGAGCGGGATCTCCGTGTGGTAGTAGCGGCGGCGGGAGATGGGCCAGTCGATCGTGAGGGCGTCGATCCAGTCGAGGAGGAGCTGGCGGTGCCGCGCCGGGCGGAAGTCCATCGAGTCCGCGAGCTTCTTGAGCTCCTCCCGGAACTCGAGCTGCTTCAGATACCAGGCGTCCGAGGAGATGAACTCGATCGGCGTGTGGCACCGTGAGCAGATGGGCGTCTTGTGCTGGAGGGGCTCGACCTTCTCCAGGGCGCCGTGGGCCCGCAGGAGCTCGATCGCCTTGTCCCGGGCGGCCTCGATCTTCATCCCCTTCAGCTCGCCCGCGGCCTCCGTCATGCGGCCGCGCTCGTCGATCGCCTTGACCGGATCGAGCCGCAGCTCGCGGAACAGCATGAGGTCCACGTTGTCGCCGTACGAGCAGATCATCGCCGCGCCGCTGCCGAACTCCGGCTTCGCCATCGCATGGGCGACGATCGGCACGTCGCGGCCGACGAGCGGGACCGTGGCCCGCTTGCCCCGGGCCGCCGTGAAGCGCTCGTCGTCCGGATGGACGATGACGGCGCGGCACGCGCCGAGCAGCTCGGGCCGCGTGGTCGCGATCGGGAGGCGGCCGCCACCCTCGAGGGGGAACGTCATCCACACCAGCTTCGAAGGGCGGTCCTCGTACTCGATGTCCGCCTCGGCAAGCGGCGTCTCGTCGTGGGGGCACCAGAACGTCGGCCGTTCGCCCCGGTAGAAGAGCCCCTTGGGCCACAGCTCGAGGAACACCGCCTGGCTGAACGCACGGTAGGCGTCCGAGTCGGTGTAGTACACGTGATCGAAGTCCGCGGACAGGCCGACGCGGTGCGCAAGGTCGAGCAGGCCGTTCCCGATGACCTCGATCTCCTTGCGGCACTCCTGGATGAACGCCTCCCGGTCCCAGAGGTGGAGGGGTTTCCCCGTCTTCCGCTCGACCGTCCGCTCGATGTTGATTCCGTTCCGGTCCAGGCCGAACGGGAACAGGACGGCCCGGCCGAGCATCCGCTGCGCCCGGGCGGTCATGTCGATCATCGAGTAGGACATGACCGCGCCGATGTGCCACGAGCCGCTCGGATACGGTGGCGGCGTGTCGATGACGTAGACCGACCGTCCGGGTTGGGGAGCGAAGCGGTAGAGCTCGGGCTCCTGGGCCCAGGTGGCCGCGAGAGACTCCTCGAGCTTCGGGTCCCAGGTCTTCTCCCGGAGCTTCGGCTCCGCCATGATGCGGCCGAGAGCGCGGGGGCCATAAAAGACTTGTTCCGCGACCCGCCGCGGAGCGGCCGATTCGAGGACCCGGGCGGCAGATTCAAGCCCGGCTCGAGCATACCTCTACTTAGAGGTATGAAATGGAGATCGGCTGCGGGGCCCGTGTCCGCGACTTCGACGGACGGCGCTACTTCTACTTCTGGCACTACGAGCGGGAGGGGGGACGCTCCGTGCGCCACGAGGACTATGTGGGTCGCGTCGAGCAGGACCGGTCCCGAAGCGAGCTGCTCCGTAGGATGCTGGCCTACCACCGACGGGCGGAGCAGGAGTTCGCGCGGAAGCGGGCCGTGATCGAGCGGATGGCCGGCCTGCCGCGTACCTCTGCTTAGAGGTACGTCGCCGCGCCGGACGCCCCGACCTGTGGCCGCCTCCTCACTCCGAGTACCGGAGGGCCTCGGCGGGCGGGATGCGCGAGGCGCGGATTGCGGGCTGGGCCGTGCACGCCACGGCCGCCGCGGACGCGATGCCCACGATGATGCCGAGGTTCACCCACGGCACGCTGAACGTG
Source organism: uncultured Thermoplasmata archaeon (assembly GCA_963768855.1). Classification (GTDB taxonomy): domain Archaea; phylum Thermoplasmatota; class Thermoplasmata; order RBG-16-68-12; family RBG-16-68-12; genus RBG-16-68-12. The sequence continues at coordinate 80,907 of CAVYJM010000017.1, read as the reverse complement.
ATGATTCCCGCAAAGTACACGAGGTAGACCTTGTACGCGAACACGATCCCGAGGCCCACCCCGATGCCGACGCCCAGGACGGCGATCAGGGCGATCTCCAGGAGGAACATCCGGAGGATCATCCCCTGCGTGAACCCGATGGCCCGGAGCGCCCCGATCTGGGTGCGCCGCTCCACGACGGCCCGCAGGGTGATCACCGCGAGCCCCGCGATCCCGACGAGGAGCCCGATTCCGAGGTACGCCTCCATGAGCGTGAGGACCTCCTGGGTCGCGTCGAACGCCTGGCCGATCTGCTCGCGGATGTCGATCGTCTGGAGGCCGTAGGCGAAGAACGCCTGCTCGAGGCCCGTTCGCAGGGCGGTCACGTCGACCCCGGGCGCCACCTGGAAGAAGTAGGCCGTGAACTGCTCCTGGGCGGGGAACACGGACTCCGTAACGTTGATGTCCACGAAAACGCCGGACGTGAACTGCAGGGACTGCTCGAGGATGCCGACGATCGTCAGGTTCACCGCGCGCCCCGTCGCGTCGAACGCGCGGATCCGGTCCCCGGGGACGGCCTGGAGTCGCGTCGGGTCCGGGACGAACTGGTTCACGCCCGCCGCGCTCCGATCGATGATCGCCAGGCTGTGGTTCTCCCTCAGGGAGAGCCAGACGTCCGTCCGGTTGAGGAGGGCGTGGGTCGTGCCGTTGTCGTCCGTGAACGACGGCAGGTTGCTGTAGAAGCCGTACTGGTTGCTCTTCACGAGGAAGTTGTCGACGCCCCAGAGCGTGTAGTTGTACGTCGCGTTCTCGCCGACCGGCTGGACCCGGGCCGGCATGACGCTCGCGCTCGCGACGCCGTTCCAGCCGTTCAGGAAGTCGTCCTCGGAGAAATTCGCCATGAGGGTCGCGCGGAAGCTCGGGATCGCGCCGTACGTCGTCGTGTACGCGACCACGTCGTAGCCGCCGCTCTGCTGCGCGACGAACTGGTTCAGGCTCGACTGTTCGAGCCCCTGGACCATGGAGATGAGCGTGATCATGAACATGATGAGCGCGAACATCGCGATCGTCATGCCCGTGCGGAAGCGCTTGTCCATCGGGTAGGAGACCGCAGTCCGCAGGACGGGCCGGCCCCGGTTCCGGCTCGCCCGTCGCAGGAGGGCGCGGGACGCCTCGCTGACGTGGAACACCGCGATCAGGATCGCGGAGCCGACGAGGATGAGCCCCGTCATGACGAACGCGACGGAAATGCTGTCCGTGGACGTGTTCACGAGCCCGAACGGCCCCAGGAGCCACGCGATGTTGAACAGGGATGCGCCGGTGAAGCCGATCCGGGCGCGCCCCACGGCGGCGGCGACCAGGGCGAGCCCCAGGGCGGCGGAGGGCAGGCCCGGGATCCTCCCGAGCCCCGTGTCTTCCGACCAGCCCCACCACGCCAGGGCGGCGCCCCCGGCTGCGACGAGCAGGCCCAGCGCCGCCAGCGCACGGGAGCGCCCTCGCGTCCCGGGTTCGGGGATGTCGCGGATCGCGCGCACGATGTTCAGCCGCGACACGCGCCAGGAGGCCACGAGGATCGAACTCCAGGTGAGCGCGGCGCCTGCGACGAAGGCGAGGAGGACGCTGCCGTCCTCGAAGTGGAACGTCACGGGAACGTTCCCGTGGGGCACGACCTTGTCGAACACCCAGATCATGACCCAGCCCAGGCCGAGCCCCGCGACTGCGCCGAGCGCCGCGGCCGTGACCGCGTAGAAGGTCCCCTCGAGGGCGAACGTCGTCATGAGCTCCCGGCGGAGGAAGCCGACCGCACGGACGATGCCCATCTCCTGCTTGCGCTCCTCCGCCATCATCACGAAGATGTTGACGATCAGGAGCACGCCGGCCACGACGGAGAAGGTCCCCATGACCAGGAAGAGCTCGGTGGCCTGCTGGCCGATCGAGGTCGCGTCCGCGATGCCCTCCTGTTTCACCGGGTCCACGCCGAGGTTCCAGTGCTCCTGGGCGATGAAGAGCCGCAGGTCCTGGACCACGGCATCCGTGTGGACGACGCCGTCTTCGACGCCGCCGCGGTTCGACACCTTGATCGCGTTGATCGAGCCCGTCTCGTTGAAAGCGAGCTGCGATTGGGCCAGGTCCATCAGGATGAGCGGGTCGCGTTGGTAGGCGGCCTTTCCCTGGGAGAGGACGACGTCCTGCACGACGACGTGGACGAGCGTCTTGTTCGTGGTGCCGTAGAACAGGGTGAGATCCTGCCCCGCCGTGGCATTCAGGTCCGCCGCCGCGTCCTGGTTCAGGTACACGCGCGAGGCGGCAAGGTCGTTCACGTCGACGCTCCGGCCACCGACCGTCGTCAGGGAGCCGAACCCCGCCTCGTCGCTCGCGTTGAGTCCCATCACCGTGATGGCCTGGTTACCCTTGTTGCCCGCGACGTTCCGCACGGGCATCGTCTTCAGCAGGATCGGCGCCACCCCGTCGACGGGAGTGCCGACCTGCGCGAGGTTCGCAGCGATCTGGGTCTCGTAGGTCTGCGGGAAGGAGAGCAGGTTCCCGTTGAAGGAGTTGGACACGACCTCGTCGACCGCGTCGAGGCGCGTGTAGACGTCCTGGAGGAAGATGAATCGCAGCGTGTCGCCGACGACCAGGCTCGAGGAGATGATCGCCGTGCCGACGAGCAGGCCCGCGATGACGATCGCGACGCGCGCCCTCCTCCGTCCGATGTTCCGCGCCGCGAGGCGCGCGAGCAGGGGCCGGAGGCCCAGGAGCACGAAGACGAGCGCGAGGACCGCGATCAGCGCGAGGAACGAGGCCAGGGGCACGTCCACCCGCTCACCCCCGACGCTCTTCCTCGACGACCTGGCCGTTCCGCATCCGCAGGATGCGGTTCGCGCGGGAGCTCACCGTGGCGTCGTGCGTGACGAGGACCAGGGTCTGTCGCTGCTCCCGGTTCAGGCGGACGAGGAGGTCCATGATCTGGGCCGAAGTCTCCGAGTCGAGGTTGCCCGTCGGCTCGTCGGCCCATACGATCGCCGGATCGTTCACGAGCGCGCGGGCGATCGCCACGCGCTGCTGCTGCCCGGCGCTCAGCTGGGCGGGCCGGTGGTCCTCCCAGCCTGCGAGTTCCATCGCCTTCAGGAGGGCGAGGGCCTTCTCCCGAGCCTGCCTCGCCGGAGCCTTGGCGACGAGGAGGGGCAGCTCCACGTTCTCCACCGTCGTGAGGACGGGGAGCAGGTTGTAGGACTGGAAGACGAACCCCATCCGCCGCGAGCGGTAGCGGCTCTTCGCGTCGTCGTCCATCGACGCCAGGGAGACCCCTTCGATGAGCACATCGCCGGACGTGAGGTCGTCGAGGCCGGAGAAGCAGTTGAGGAGGGTCGTCTTGCCGCATCCGGACGGCCCCATGATCGCCACCAGCTCCCCCCGCAGGATCTCGAGGCTCACGCCGCGGAGCGCATGGACCTTGACCGCCCCCGAATTGTACACCTTCTGGGCGTTCACCGCGCGCACCATCGGGACGTCGGACATGGAGTGTCCCGCTCGACGCGGCGGGGCCTATTTAGTGTTTGGTACGCACTCCTCCGGAGGTCGTCCTCAGACCCGCGCGACGGTGAAGTGGATCGTCCACGTCTCGTCGAACCCGGCGGGTCCGGCACGGTCCTTCAGCCGCTCCGCGATCCCCGCCTCGAACGCGGGGCGGGCCTCGGGTCCCATCTCCCGGATCTCGCGCTCGTCCCATCCCCAGGCCGCGTTGAACTCGATGAGGTCCTTCACGCTGGCGAAGTGCGTCGGGAACGTGCGCACGACGTCCTGCACGGACGCGAACCCCGCCGCGGTCAGTTTCTTCGCGACGGCGGCGGGGTCCCGCAGCTCCCTCGCCTCCGGGGCGTTCCGGTTCAGCTCGACCGCTTCGCGGACCTGCGCGAGCTCCTTCGAGGGCGACGGCGTCCTGTGCTTCCCCAAGAGCTCGACGAAGGCCGCCTCGGAAGGAGGCAGCGTGCGGTCCCACTCGCTGAAGACGAAGCGCCCTCCCGGCTTGAGGAGACGGTGAATCTCGTAGAACGTGCGCGCGTAGCCGATGTTGGGCATCCCGAGGTTGCTCCCGATCGCGTCGAAGAGCGCGCTCCGGTACACGATGTTGCGCGCGTCCATCATCTCGAACCGGATGTTGCGGATCCCCGAGGTGCCCGCGCGGTACGAGGCCACGCGGATCGCCTCGTCCGCCAGGTCGATCGCCACGAGCTGGGCCGGGGCCGTCCGGGGAGCGATCAGGCACGCCAGGAGCCCGGTGCCGGTCGCAACGTCGAGGACCATCTCCCCCGGCTTCGGCGCCAGGAGCTCGACGACGGTCCGTGCGATCGGCTCGAACCGCGGGACCACGATCCGGTCGTACGTCTCGGCCATCCGGCTGTACTCGTCCGCGTAGACGAGCGTGGCCTCGTTCACGTTCATGAGCGGCGGGCGAAGGAGGCGGTGTCCATTAAGCCTTCGCGGCCCGCCAGAAAGGGTTATCTCCCGCAGCCCGCTTCGACCGCCGATGGCCGACCTCGTCCCCAAGTTCCGCGAGGACCACGTCGCGCTCATCGAGTCCTTCCTCGCGCATCAGGTCGAGGCGAGCGGGCGGAAGGGCGTCGTCCTCGGGTTGAGCGGCGGCGTGGACTCCGCCCTGGTCGCGAAGCTCTGCGCGGACGCGATCGGCGCGAAGCGCGTGCTGGCGCTCGCCCTCCCGGAAGGACGGGGCGGGAAGGATCTCGAGGACGCCCGCGCCTACGCGAAGGACCTCGGGATTCGCTTCGACGTGATCGATATCGCCCCCTTCCTCGCCGCGTTCGAGGCGCGGCTCAAGTCTCGTAGGGCCGACCGGGTAGCCTGTGGGAACCTCCGGGCGCGCACGCGGATGCTCCTCCTGTATTTCATCGCGAACTCGGAGGACCGCGTGGTCGTCGGTACGGGCAACAAGAGCGAGATCCTCTGCGGGTACTTCACCAAGTTCGGCGACGGCGGGGCGGACTTCCTCCCCATCGGGGACCTGTACAAGACCCAGGTCCGGGAGATGGCCCGCCACCTCGGCCTCCCGAAGCGGATCGTAGAGAAAACGCCAACCGCGGGCCTATGGCCCGGGCAGACGGACGAGGGCGAGCTGGGTCTCTCCTACGCCGACCTGGACCGGATTCTCCTGGGGATCGAACTCCAGATGGACCCGGACGCGATTGCGGAGAAGACGGGCCTCTCCCTCGAGATGGTGCGTCACGTCGAGTCCCTGGTCGCTGCAGGCGTCCACAAGCGTAAGTTGCCGCTAATCCCGAAGCTCGGCATCCGCACGGTCGGCCTGGACTGGCGGGAGTAGGCTCCGGCGCTCCTCGAAGGCACGGAGGAACCCTTCGCGGTCGCCCACGTCGAACACGATCTGGGAGGCCTCGAGCCCGAACGAGGACCAGAACCGCCGCGGGCGGTCCAGGCGCGCGATGACGAGTCCGGTCCGCCCTCCGGTGACGAACAGGGTCGGCTGCCCCAGGGGACGGTGGATCCCGAGGGGCGCCCGCAGCGGCGTCGTGTCGTCCGCCGCGGCGAGGGATACGATCTCCGCGAAGGGGAGGATGATCTGGAAGTACCACCCCTGCCGCAGGATCAGGCGCGACCGAGTGAGCCAGTGCTGGGTCAGGAGGGGCGAGATCCCGAACAGGAGCGCGGCGAAGGCGAGGAACCCGAGGAAGAGGGCGGCGGGGACGACCGGGAACAGAGGGGCGAGGGCCAGCAGCACCCCGACGAGGACGAAGCAGAGGCCGAGCAGGACGAGGCGGGAGAGGACGAGGGCGCGCCCGTACGAGAAGGTGAGCCGCTTGTCCACGATCGTGGGATGGCGGGAGGGCCGCATTAAGGATGGGGTTCAGCGGACCGTGGCCGTCTGGATGAACTTGATCTGCTTCACGCCCCGCACCCGGCGGATTTCCGTGATGAGCTCCTTCAGGCGCGGGGTGGCCCCCTCGGCGACGAAGATCTGGAGGCAGTCGCTCTGGTCGAGGTGGGTGTGGAGGGAGGTCCGGATCTCGTCGAACCGATGCTGCAGGATCGCGAGGCTGGACCTCTGGAGAGACTTGTCGTAGATCACGGCAAGGATGACGGAGCCACGACCCGACTCCTCCCCCCATGCATCCATGTTGATGAGGTCCCGCAGGGCCTCCCGGACGGTCTCGCTGCGGCTCGGGTAGTTGCGGCGACGGGCGATCCGATCCACCTGCTCCAGCGTGCCCTTGTCCAGACTCACACTCACGATCGGCATCGATACGAAGGAACGCGGGTCGTCTACTTAAGGGATTATTAAGGAATCATGAAATCTTAAATAACGCAATCGCTGATGCGGAACCGTGGCTATCCGAAACGGGTCCGGGGTGCGCGCTCCGCGTCGCAGCTCGGCCCCCCCTCCCGGCCTCCCGACGTCCGACCGGATCGGCCCGGACGACGCCCTCGTCGTCGCAGACCTCGGGGCGACCCTGGAGCGCCGGACGATCCTCGAGCACGTGTCCTTCCGGGTCAACCGGGGGACCACCCTGGCCATCGTGGGACCGAACGGAGCCGGGAAGACGGTCCTCCTCCGGTCCCTCCTGGGACTCGTGCCGCACACGGGCCAAGTCACGTGGGCCTCGGACGTGAGGATCGGGTTCGTTCCGCAGAACTTCGCCGTGACGGATGTGCCGATCACGGTCCGCGAGTTCCTCAGCCTGAACCGCGCCGCCGACTTCCGGGCCCCTCTCGCGACCGTCGGCTTGGACGAGTCGAAGGTGGGGGACGAGCGGCTGGGGGCTCTGTCGGGGGGTGAGCTCCAGCGGGTCCTGATCGCCTGGGCGCTCGTGGACGACCCGAACGTGCTCCTGGTCGACGAGCCGACGGCCCACATCGACGTCGGGGCCGAAGACCTGATCCTTGAGACCCTGAACCGCATCGAGAGGGAGCGGGGCATGACGATTCTCCTCGTCTCCCACGATATCCACAACGTGATGACGTACTCGGACACCGCCCTCGCGCTGAACCGGACCGTCATCTACTCGGGGCCGTCGAAGAACCTCGCCGACCCTGCCCTCCTCATCCGGATCTTCGGCAGCAGCACCCTGCTGGCGCAGCACGAACACCGGGGGGTTCCCAGGTGAGCGAGCTGGTCCTGTACAGCCTCGTGGCGGGCCTCTTCGCGGGGCTCGCGGCCGGCTACATGGGCTCCCTCATGATCCTGAAGCGGATGGCCCTCGTGGGCGACGTGCTCTCCCATGTGGCCCTCCCGGGAATCGCGCTCGGTTTCCTGTTCCACTTCGACATCTTCCTGGGCGCCTTCGCCTTCCTGTTTGCGGCGGTCGTCGCGACTTGGTACCTGGAGCGATCGACCCGGCTGCCCCTGGACGCCGTGATCGGTGTGCTGTTCGTCTTCGCCCTCGCCGTCGGCATCCTGATCACCCCGCAGGCCGACCTGTTGGACGCCCTCTTCGGCGACATCTCCAATGTGGCCCTCCTCGACATGATCGTCGCGGTCGCGATTTCCCTCTTCATCGTCCTCGTCGGCCATCGGATCTACCCGGGGGTGATCCTGAGCCTGATCTCGGAGGACCTGGCCGTCTCCAAGAAGACCCGCGTCGGCCAGCTCGACTTCGTATACCTGCTCCTGGTCGCCCTCGTCGTCGCCACCGGGATCAAGGTCGTCGGGAGCCTCCTAGTGGGCGCCTTGGTCATCTTGCCCGCCGTCTCCGCGAAGAACGTGAGCACGAGCCTCGCGCGATACGCTGTGGTCAGCGCAGTCCTGGGTGCCGCGACCGCGGTCGGCGGGATTGCGCTCGCAGGGGTCGTGAACGTCCCCCCCGGGCCGCTCGTGGTCGTGTCGGGAAGCGCGGTGTTCCTGGTAACCGTCTTCATGCGGATCCTGCGGATTGGAGGTCAACCGGCCCGGCGAGGTGCGAACGCGCCGGGCGACCCCGCGGAGACCCCAGGCGACCCATGACCCGGGACCCGCTGCGGTCCAAGTCGGTTGTCCGTTCGAGTTCCAGCCGCCGTGGTCGTGTAGCTGTGACGCAGCCTTCGCCCGCCGCGATGTCGTGTCGCGTCGAGGTTGAACTTTGCACGTCGTTTCGACCGTTCCTATCATACGAGGAGCTGAATAAAAATCAGGCTCTCGTCGCGCGACGAAAGTCGCGCGAGCCGTTCGCAAACCTATATCTGTGAGCCGCTGGATACCTGCCTCCCACCCTGGGAGAAACGCGTCCGCGCGTCGTCCTTCTCCGGGAAGCGGGGTCCCATTCTCGCTGCAAGGGGGAGCGAGTCCATGGAGGAAAGCATCTTCCAACCGTACCTGAGCACCAAGAGTCTCTTCAAGATGGACCGGGAGATCCTGCGTCCCGCCTACATCCCGGAGCGTCTTCCGCATCGAGAGGGCTACATCGACCAGCTCGCCCAGATCCTCGCGACGGCCCTGCGGGGGGAGAGACCCAGCAACATCCTGATCTTCGGGAAGACCGGGACCGGGAAGACGGCAGTCGTCAAGTACATCGAGAACGAGTTCCGGAAGGCCGACGCGGCCCGGACGGTCTCGTACCTGTACCTGAACTGCGAGATCGTCGACACGCCGTACGCCGTCCTGCAGAGCATCGGGAACCGCTTCATCGAGAACTTCCACCAGCGGATCCCCTTCACGGGCCTGTCCACAGACCGGGTGTACAGCCTGCTGAGGGAGAAGCTGGACGAGGAGCGCCGCGTCGTGATCATCGTCCTGGACGAGATCGACAAGATCATCTCGAAGAACGGGGACGACCTGCTCTACCAGCTCCTGAAGATCAACGACGACCTGACGAAGGCCCGGGTCTCGCTCATCGGGATCTCGAATGACCTCAAGTTCACGGAGTTCCTCGATCCGCGCGTGAAGTCGCGCCTCGCGGACGAGAAGGTCGTGTTCCCTCCCTACAACGCCGACGAGCTGTACGACATCCTGGCGGAGCGGGCGCACCTCGCCTTCGACAACGGGACCGCGCCGGACTCCGTCCTGCATCTCATCGCGGCCCTCGCGGCCTCGGAGCACGGAGACGCGCGCCGCGCCCTGGACTTGCTCCGCGTCTCCGCGGAGCTCGCGGAGCGCCAGGGGGACGACCACCTCGCCGACGAGCACGTGCAGAAGGCGAAGAGCAAGATTGAGCTCGATACGGTCCTCGAGGCGGTCAAGAGCCTTCCGACCCAGTCCAAGCTCATCCTGCTCTGCGTCCTCCTCAACGAGGAGATCGGGAACACGAAGCTCACTACGGGCGAGGTCTACACGACCTACCGCGAGCTGTGCCGGAAGACCGGGGTGACGCCCCTGACCCAGCGGCGGGTCACGGACCTCATCTCCGAGCTCGACATGCTCGGCCTCGTCCACGCGCGGGTGAAGAGCTTCGGCCGTGCCGGCCGCACGAAGGAGATCCAGGCGTCCGTGCCCATCCTCGACGTGAAGAAGGTCCTTGAGAAGGACGACGTCCTCGCGGAGGCACGCGGCTACCGTCTCAAGGTCCAGACGACCCTTCTCTAGGCTCGTCCGCGGGCTTCTCGTCCTCCGGGGACGTGGGCGGCACCTCGGCCTCCTTGCCTTCGGAATCCCGCTTCCGTCGGAGCAGGGGCCGGATCCTCGGCCAGGCATACTTGCCCCAGGCCCAGCCGACCGCCTCCAGGATGAACGGGAGCGCGACGAGGAACACGAGGCCGAGCGCGAGGCTGTCCCAGCTGTTCTGCGGCGCACAGGGGTCGCCCCAGCGTTGGGCGCAATTCCCGGTCGGCGTGAGGAGGAGCTTGATGAGACCGAACCACGGGATCTCCCCGCGCGCATGGCCGATGATGTCCCCCTGCGTCGGGAACCACGTCTTGTCGTACCCGGGCGCGTTGTGGTCGCCCATCGTGAGGTACCCGGGTCCCCGACCGAGGACGCCGCGGAGGCTCTGGTCCGTGAAGTCGAAGCTGATGTTCAGGTTGTGGTCGAACCCCATGTGGTTGACCCAGACGGACTCCAGTCCGTACGGCACGTGCGTCGGCACCCCGCCCGCCGCCCTCCCTTCCCACTCCGCCGGAGGGAGGAGGCTCAGGTCCGGGACATCCACGTAGGAGCCGTTCGGGATCACGTACATGATCGCGCGGTGGATGATCGGCGTCTCCCCGGGGCGGTAGTACAGCCGGAAGATGATCACGTCCCCGTAGTCGCCGTACGTCGAGTAGCCGCTCGCCCGTCCCTGGAGGTAGGTGATCACGTCCGCGCGGGTCGGGGCGGCCTGCACGAACACGAGGTCTCCCGTGTCGATCGTGCCGATGTAGGACGTCGTGCCGCTGTGCTGCATCGAGGAGCTCTCGACCACGACGAGCGGGGGCCACACCTGGGTGTACGCGTAGATCCCCGCGAGGATCACCACCATGATCAGCGCGGCGATCCCCAGGTCCCGCACCCAGGACTTCCACCCGTCTTCCTTCTCCTTGCCCTTCGCCCCGGGCTTCCGGGGTTTCTTCGGGGACGGGCGGTCCGGCGCCATGGGTGCGCGCCCCAACACCCTCCCTCGTATAAAGGTCGTGTGGGACGAGGCTAGAGCTCGAGCACGGTGATCGACTTCCGGACCGGATAGGCCACGTTGTGGACGGGGATGGGGGCGGCAGGGTCCGAGTACGCCTCGAGGGTGCGCCCCGGGGGCCGGAGCTCCGCGTACGGGATTCCCTTGTGGATGTGCCCGTGGACGACCAGGGTCGGCCGCCGACGGAGGAGCACGGGCTCCAGGGCCCTGCATCCGAGCTCGGGGCGCCAGGCCTCCTTCTCGCCCCCCATCGTGGCGTACGTGGGCGGGTAGTGCGTCAGGAGGATCCGGAATCCCTCGCCCGCCAGGAGGCGATCGAGGGTCTCGACCCGCCTCCGGTACTCCCCGTCGAGATGCGGGAGGTTCTTCCTCTGCCAGTAGGTCGGCCGGTCCAGGCTGCCGCGACTCCCGACGATGCGGACCTCCTTTCCCCCGGAGACGAAGACCGCCGATTCGTCCTCGAGGAAGCGCACGCGGTGGCGGGCCGCGTACCGCGCCACGTAGGTCGGGTGGTCATGGTCGTATTCGTTGTTCCCGAACACGGCCCAGATCGGTGCCTCGACCCGGGCGCGGATGGCCTCGAGGGCCTCGCCGAATGCCTCGAGGTCGTTCCTCTCCGTCGTGTCGCCCGCCAGGAGGAGCAGGTCGACAGGAGCCAGTCCTTCCAGGTCGCGGCGAAGGGCGTCCAGGTTCTCGTGGCCGTGGATGTCCCCGACCGCCGCGATCCGCATCGGGCGTCGCATGGCGGCGCGGGCGATGAACCTTCCCGAGCCTCAGAATTCCTTGATGACGGCCTGCCCCGTCGCCAAATCGACGATCGGGAGCCGCGCGGGCAGCGGCTCGATGTTCCGCATTTTCTGGTACGGGGTCTGCGCCTGCCACGTCGAGGAGTTCACGAGCACGACGCCGCGGTACGTGTCGACCCCGACGCTGTGCACGTGCCCGGTCGCGAAGATGTCCGGCACCGGGTCGATGATGAGATGGTCCTCCGCCTCGGGGGCGATGGGCGTCTTGCCGCCGTAGATCGGGGCGAGATGGCGCATCTTGAGCATGTCCTTCATCATGTCGAGGGGTCGATGGTAGTTCATCCCGGGGATCGTCGACACGAAGTCATCCATAGACCGCCCGTGGTAGGCGAGGACCTTGATGCCGTGGAGGCTCACGACGCTCGGGTTCCCCGCGAAGATGAGGTTCGAGTCGAAGAGCTTCTGGATCGGCGCGGGCAGGGCCGGCTGGGGCTCCGCGGGCCGGACGGCGTCGTGGTTCCCGGGGATCATGACGGCGGTCAGGTGGTCCGGGAGCGCGGCCATCATCCGGGCGAGCGCCTCGTACTGGGCGTAGATGTCGTCGATGGAGAGTTCCTCGTCCTGCCGCGGGTACACGCCGATGCCGTCCACGACGTCCCCGCTCACGACAAGGTATCGAAGGGAGCGGGCGATCTCGTCGTCGCTGGAGAGCCAGGCCGCCATCTTGGACCACTTCTCGTCCAGGAACGTCGTGCTGCCCACGTGGATGTCGGAGACGAAGGCGGCCCGGAGGTGCTCGCCGATCCCGGGGAACGTCTTCGCGACCGGCACATCCGGGCGGACGATCGATTCCGCGATGACGAGGCCGCGGTCGTTCACCTTGCCCACGACCCCGACGACCTCGTCCATGACGAAGGTCTCCGCCGCGGGCGGAGAGTTCGAGAGCACGAGCGCGGAGATCCGGTCCGTGGCGTCCTCGAGCTCCAGGATCCGGTGGCCGCTCTTCGTCGGGCGGATGTCGGAGATCATCCCGAGGAAGCGCACCTCGCGCGTCGAGCGGCGCGCCCTCGAGATGTCCTGGGCGCCTCCGAGCTCCCGACGGCTGCGGAGCATGCGGGTCAGGGTCTCGAAGCGATTGCGGAAGTACCGGGTGAAGTCCTCGATGGTGCCCTCGCACGTGGACCGTCCCGTGATGTCGCGAAGGATCGTCACGTCCGGCGCATGATCGGCGGCCGCCTCGCTCTCGCGCCGGAAGGAGGCCGGAGGCGGGACGCGCGACACGAGGGCGGTCAGCGAAGGCGGGGGCGAGGCGCGGAGGGCCTCGACGGGCCTCGTGCGGACCGCCGCGCTCCGACCGATTTCGGCCGCCTGGACGACATCGTGGAGGGTGACGACGAACGGGACCTCACGGCAGGAGGCCAGGAACCGGTCGAGCGGCCCCATCGGGTCCTCCTGGGTCAGGAGGTACTCCACGGCGGCGGGCTCGAGCAACGTGCCTCGCCTGCTCACGAGCGCCAAAAGCTCTTCCCGCATCCGCCTGCCCATTAGGTCGGCTCGGATAAATAACGTTCGTCGCGAACCGCTGACCCGTCACGAAAATTATAGCCGATGCGGCGAATGGGGATGCGTGCTGCGCGTCCGCGTCGAGGCGGCCTGCCATCCGACGGAGAGCGTCGCGAAGGTGGAGCTCGCGCTCCTTCGGCTCTTCCCGGATCTCGTGTTCGAGCGCGAGGACGATCGCGTCGTCGGGACGACCGCCTCCCTGGAGAAACTCCGCGAACTCATCCGCAACCAGAGGATTCGGGACACGGCGCGCGGCCAGTTCTTCGCGGGGCGGTTCCGGGAGCGGACGCGGGTCGCGCTCAGCAAACAGGCCGCGTTCATGGGTGTGGTCAACTTCGCCGCGGGGTCCCCCCTGGGGGACATCGAAGTCGAGATCGAGTCGGACGACCTCACCGCGGTCCTCGATGACGTCGCGGAGAGCACGGTCCATCCGCCCGTCAAGCCGTCCGGCCACACCGAAGGCACGTGAAGCGGCGGTTCTCATACTTCGCCTCGACCCAGCCGCAGGCGGGGCACTGGAACCGCACGGGCGGGTACCCGTACGGCGCCGGATGATACGTCGGGGCGTAGCCCTGCGGGAGCCGGTTCGGGTTGCGGGACGCCGCGACGACCGGGGGCGGTGGCGGCCATCCCGGGGCGGGCGGCGCGTAGCTGCCGGGAGGCGGCGGCCCCGGGGGCGGGACGGGGGTCGTGGGCGGGACCGAGTAGGAGACGCTCGCTCCTCCGGGAGGATATGCCCATCCGGGCGGCGGGCTTCCCGGACCCGGTCCCCCACCGACCGGCTGGCGGACGACGCGGGATGAGAACCGCGCACGGAGGTCCCGGAGCTCCTGCCAGCCGTACAGGATGTACCAGGCGAAGAAGCCCGAGCCCGCGATCGCGAGGCCCAGGAAGAGCAGGTCGGAGAGGAGGGCGACTCCGAATCCGCCGACCCCCTCGAGGGAAAGCGCGAGGGAGCCATCCGTGGCGAAGTGAACGAGGATCGCGGCACCGAGCCCGTGCCGGACGAACGCGTAGCCCATGCCGAGCCCGACGACGAACGCGGGGAGCACCTTCCACCATCCCCAGCCCGGAGCGTGCGCGAGGCCGAACAGGAACGCGCTCACGAAGACGAGGGTCCAGGCGAGGAGCTGCGCCTCGCGGGGCGACTCCTTCCGCAGCTGTCCGCCCCAGAGATACCGGAGCCCGCCGAGGACGTTCCTCCGAGGCGCGCCGGGGGTGCCCGGGGAGGGCGTGTTCCGCGGGCGAGCCCAGCCGAGGGCGAGGGCCGCCACGGCCATGGGGATGCCGATCAGGAAGGCGCGGAAGGCAATTTCCTCGAAGACCGATGCGGACGAATAGTCGAAGAGCAGGACCCAGGCGTTCGTCGGCGTCGGGATGAAGGGCGAGGAGGGCGGAGCGCCCACGAGCTCGAGGATCACGATCAGGGCGTACTGGAAGAAGATGGTCGCGAGCCACACCTGCGCGACGGCGACCCAGCCGGACATGCTCCTCAGCCGCGTGCCGATCGCGTAGAGGGGCGCGGTGAACGCCTGCTTCGTGAGCTTCCGGTCCCGCCACGTGTACCAGGCGCCCGAGGCCAGGATCGCCACGACGATGAACGCGTAGTATGCGAGGAACCCGGCCTGGTCCTGCCAGGCGAAGAGGAGGACGGGCAGCGGCAGGGGGAGGTAGAGGACCACCGCGGCGTCCGTGGTCCAACCCATGTGCACGTTGTCAAACTGCACGATGGTGGTCCCGCTGCTGGAGGCGGCCAGGTAGGCCACCTTCAGGTAGTACGTGCCGGATTCGTTGATGGAGCCGCTCACGTCGAACCGGTCGGTCGACGTCCACGCGGAGCTCCCATTGACCCACAGCACGGCGGCCGCCTGGTTCAGGTCGAGTCCGGAGCTCGTCGGCTCAACGGACACCACGATCCGGCCGCTAAGCGACGGCGGCGCCTCGACGCGGTAGTCGAGGTAGACTTCCGCAAGCCACGGCGCGGATCCGAGGAGCTGGACTGGTTGGACCCACTCCCCGCCGATCCCGGAGCCTGCGGGCAGGCTCATCTCGAGGGCGCCGTCCGGGTTCCCTCCGGTCGCGTTGTACGTGCCCGTGGCCCCCGGAGCCCCCAGGGCCTGGAACGTCCAGTTCGCGGTGCCCGAGGCCAGGTCCTGGTTCGCGTTCTGCCCGGGCGCGATGCCTTGGATCCCGGGGACGATGTATGCGGGGCTCAGCACCAGGCCGGCGAAGTTCAGGGCGATGAAGATGAAGAACAGGATGAGGGAGAGGAGCCAGAGGACGGAGAGGGTCGAGCGCACCCCGTCGGGCTGGGATCGCAGGATCATCGGTGCCGGGTACGGGCTCCTCGCGGCGGGCAGGCCGCATCGGGGGCAGTAGTTGCCTTGGAAGACCGTGCCGCACCGCGGGCACGGACCGCCGAACGCCGGAGCGGGCGGAGAGGGCGGCGCCACGGCCGGGGTGCCGCACCGCGGGCAGAAGTTGCCGTCAAAAGCCGCTCCGCAGCGGGGGCAGACCATGAGCGACGATACGATGGGAAGGCCCTATTTAACGGATTGGCTATTCGTTCGGATCCGGACTCGCGCCGCGCGCCGGGGCCGCGGGCTTCGATTCTCGTCGCTCGGAGCACGACCGGGAACGTTTATATTTCATACGACCGTTCCGCGCGTCCTCCCCGCGCGCGGGCGGGGCGCCCTCGGTCACGGAGGACCTGAAATGGAAGAAGAAGACAGAGGAAGACGCAACGCGGACGTGAAATTCGAGACGATTCGGGCGGAGAAAATCAATTTCGGACGGAACAACTTCCTCGAGATTGCCCGCAAGCGGGCGACGACGGCCGAGGGGACGAACGAGTTCATCTCCGTTTCCCGCGGGTACTACCTGCCGGACAAGACGGAGCGCTTCAAGCGGTCCCTGACCATCCCCGACGACGCGGAGATCCGCGCGTTCGTGGCGGACAAGATCAAGTCCCTCTGATGCGGCCAGGTCGCGCTCAAGGCGGCCCGACCACGGTCTTTAAGTCGCCGCATCCGCATGGTCTCTCAGCCCTTTTGCCGTGCATCAGGGGGGAGAACACATCGGCCCGCGGCTAGAGCGGGGGCTCGGCTACGTCGCCCTGGGCCCCGCAGAGGCAACCGTCGCGCTCCTGCATGAGCTCGCACTGGCTCGCGGCTCCTACCTGTGGGTCACGGAGCGGGCCATGGAACCGCCGGCCAATGGAGGCCGGGTCCTCCGGCTGACGACCCTCGGCACGAGCGGGGGCCTCGATCCGAAGCGCCTCGGCGACCTCCGAACCTCGGTCGCCGGGTTCGTGGCGGGCGACGCTTCCGGGCTGGTCGTCCTCGACTGCGTCGGCTATCTCGTCCTCCACAACGGTCCCGAGCGGGTCCTCCGCGTCCTGGCCGACCTCCACGACGAGGTCTCGGTCCATGGAGGCTCTCTCATCGTCTTCGTCGACGCGCGGGTCGCGAACCCGAGGCTCGTGGCGTGGCTCGAGCGGGAACTCGATCCGTTGCCCCGAGGGGACCTGCTCAACCCGGAGTCCCCGGAGCTCCCCGCCTGAGTCCTAGCCGCCGAACACGAACCCGAGCCCGGAGGCCGCCTCGTCGTCCTGCGCGCGGAAGGCCTGATAAGCGGTCTCGGCGTCCGCGCCCGTGAGCGGCTTCGCAGCGTCCTTCAGGAGGGTCTCCGCGCGCGCGACGCCCTCGTTGCTTCCTTCCACGAGCACCAGGCTGCCCTCCCCGCTGAGGCCGAGGGTGCGCGCCTCGCGCACGGTGATGCTCTGCCGCCCCGCGAGGTTGTCCTGGTACACGGCGTCCATCACGGCGAGCTGGGCGGATGGGATGCGGAACACGCGGTACACGCCGCTCCGAATCCCGAGAGGCTAATAAACTGTGCGGCTGCCTCAGTCGTCCGGGCGATACGTGATCAGCGGCAGGATGAGCAGGAACGCGCCCACCACGAGGACGGCGAGGCCCGCGAGCCGGTCGAACGTCCACGCGACGAGGATGCCCGCGATCGCGAAGATGATCCCGAGGAGGGACAGGAAGAGGCGGGCCGTCTCCACGGGGCGGCCATGCCCCTCCGGCGTAAAGGCGTTTCGCGCCCGTCCTGCGACTTGATAACAAGCCGGAAACCTTCTTTACCGCGGACTTCGCCTTCGCCGCCCACCGTGTCCTTCCCGGAAGAGATCGGAGAGACCCAGATCCTGGCGGCCCTCCTCGGCATCGCGGAGATGGTCGGGGACCTGACCGACACTCGCGAGATGCTCGAGTCCGTCGTCCGCATCGCGCCGAGCCTCGTCCGCGTGGACCGGTGCGCCGTGCTCAGCTTCGACGAGAACGCACGGGAGTTCCGCGCGACGGTCTGGTTCGGCCCTGGGGCGCCCGGCAGCCCCTTCGACGGCCTGCGGATTGCCGAGGCCGACATGCCGCGCCTCGCCCATCGGCTCCTGGTCCTCCATCTCCCCGTCCTCGTCAAGCCGGACTCGAAGGACGCCACGCTGTCACCCGCCGTCGTGAAGCGCCTCGGGCTCCATTCCGCCCTCCTGGTGCCCCTCGTCTGCCGCGGTCGCGTCCTCGGGGTCCTGTGGCTCGATCATTCGGCGCAGAGCCACTACTTCACCTCGAAGGAAATCAACGTCATCCAGGGGATCGCGACCTCGGTCGCCGTCGCGCTCGACGGTGCCTCCCGGATCGAGTCCTTGGAGCTGGAGCGCCGTCGCTTCGAGGTCCTCGCCCGCTCCCTGTCGGACGGCGTGATCGCCCTCGACCCGGACCTGCGGATCCTCGAGATGGATCGTGCCGCGGAGAATCTGCTTGGCTGGCAGTCCTCGGAGATCCGCGGACGTCGCGCGGAGGAGCTCTTCGCGATCTCCTCGGCCGAGGCCGGGGTCGCGTGGACACGCGACGCGGAGGCTCCCGCCCCGGTCCCCCGCCGGCTCCAGCTGCGATCCCGCGAAGGCCTGACGATCGCATGCGACGTCCTGGCCGTCCCCGTGCGGAACGCGGACGGGGAGGCCGTCCAGGTCCTCTACGTACTGAGGAAGCCCTCCGCGGCAAAGGTCGTGCCGACCCCCGTGGTCCGGGGCGCGTCCTGACCCGGGGCCTCAGCGCGCCGACCCGCCGGAATACAGGAGGAGCCGCACCTCGGCCTTCGTGAACCGGCTGCTCTGCCGCAGGCCGTATTCGTCCCCCTCGCGGATGTACTGGAGGTACAGCGGACACCCCTTCGTCAGGAGGTAAATGCGGCGGAGGTCCTCGTCGGGGATGGCGGGATTCGCCAGCATCTCCCGGCAGCCGTCCAGATCGAGCCCCTTGAGGTGGCGCTCGACGACCAGCCCCGCCCGGCGTTCGTCCTCGCCGTAGAAGCGGCAGTATGCGGGGGTCGTCTCCTGGGCGAGCACGAGGAGCTTCCGGTCCGCGGCCGGTGGCGGGAGGCGCACGAAGGCGCGCAGCCCGTCCACGATGCCCTCCGGCACGTCCCCGTAGCCGTCGAGGACCATGAGCCTGATCCCCGTGTCGAAGGCCGCGCCCATCGCCCTCGCCACAGACTCCGGATCCCGCGGGTCGTCGACCTCGGTGTGGGTCGCCTCGCCCACCGCGGCCGCGAAGCTCTCGAGCGTGTCCTCCGGGTGGAGATCCATCCAGGCCGCGCGGTCGACCGTCCGCGCGAACGCGCGGCCGAGGGCCGTCTTCCCCATCCCCTTGGACCCGTATACGGCGGCGACCCGGGCCGCGCCGGTCCGCCATCGCCGAAGGAACGCGAGCTCGTCGTCCCTCTGAAGGAGGGTCCGCTCCTCCGCGGGCGGGGCGTGGCCCGCGAGCCGGCCCCGGGCGTCGACGGACGCGAGAGCTTCGACGAGGGTCAGCCCGAGGATCTTCCGGGCCTCTCCAAGCGTCGTGCTCCGTCCGTCCACCTCGACGGTCCGCGCGTCGGCGACCTCGAGGATTTCGCGGGCCCGGGCCACGCCCGACGGCGTGAGCGCATACACGGTCGCCTTGCGCGTCCGACCGAGGAGCCTCGCCTCGCTCGCCTCGACGAGGCCTTCCTCCGCGAGTAGCTTCAGCGTCCGCGGCACGTGGCTCCGCAGGACGTGCGCTCCGTCCGCGATGCCGGCCTGCGTCATCTCGCGGCTCGGACCCTTCGCGTTCCACCGTCCGTGGAGGTGGACCAAGACCCGTTCCGCCGACGTGAGAATCACGAGCGCACGCACCCCCGTTCCGATGGAAATCTTTCGCCCGAAATGGTCGCTGCTATCAGCGCACGGTAACTACCGCGATGCTTTTATATAGCGTGGGGTCGCGTGGCCGACTGTTCTCCTAGCCCACCGGGAGGCCACTCGATGAAAATGGTACTGCGTGAAGAGGAATCCGGTGTTTCGGAAGTCGTCGGCACGATTCTAATCCTCGCGATGACCGTGGTGCTGTTCTCCACGATCATCCTGTGGGTCTCGACCATTCCGACCCCCGTCGCCCAGACCCGCGTCGACATCCTCGCGAGCCTGAACCCCCAGTACGTGCGGGGTGCGCTCGGCACTCTGCAGGAGCAAGGCGACTGGATCAACATGACCCACCAGGGCGGCGAGTCGATGCCCGCCCTCACGACGGTCATGTACATCTCGGACCAGAAGACCAGCGGCGCGATTTCGACCGCGGTGATCCACCTCGCTTCCAAGCGCACGTACGTCCCCGGCGTGACGTACGGGCTGCTGGATGGCTCCGGCCAGACCTGGAGCGTGGGCCAGCGCTTCACCTACTTCGCCTCGAACCTGAGCTCGGCGGACAAGATCACGGTGACGATCGTCGACCTGACGCGGAGCCTCGTCCTGTGGACCTCCCAGTTGACGGCCCCCGCGGGTTCCCGCCCTCCGATCTTCCTCAATGTCTACGCCGCGCGCAACAACGTCGGCACCCCTTTGGACGTCCAGACAGGCACGGGCTTCTACATCTTCGCCAAGGTCATGGATCCGGACGCTGACTTGAACCCGGACTCGGTCTCCGCTACGATGACGTACTACTACGGCACGGGGAACCCCTGCATCCCCCCCGCGGTGAATGCGGGCAAGATGTACGATGACGGGCCCTCGGGCGGGCACGGGGACGCGGCCGCCAACGACGGCATCTTCACGTTCTTCACGAACGCATGCACCGGCAACGCGGTCGCGGGCATGGACGGATCGATCGTCCTGTTCAGCGCGGCGGACAGCGCACAGCATCAGAGCACCACCCGCATGACCCTCCATGTGGTTCCCGGCCCGGCGGGCGGGAACAACAACGGCGGTGGCCTCGGAGGGAGCGGCCGCCCGCCGAACCTCCGCTGGAACGGCAACCAGGGGTACAACATCTTCAACGCGACCCAGTGGGACACGTACGGGTACGCCGCCGCCCCCACGAGGACCTTCAAGGGCGCTGAAACGGTCGTCCTGGTCGTCGGCAGCCTGACCCTGCAGAACGTCTTCGGGATTGACCAGTTCAGCATGTTCGACCCGTTCAGCGGGAACCCGGCCCAGTCCGTCGTGTACGGCGCGACGAAGACGGTCGGTTCCGCGAGCCAGCCCTCGACCACGTCCGCCTTCAGCTTCTTCCAGTTCGTGAACGGGTACTACATCTACACGTATCGGTTCAAGCTCAACGACGTGTCCGTGGGGACGAACTTCTACACGACGCCACCCCAGTACCCGCGGTACTACTACTTCGCGAGCTACCCGCTCTCCGTCCTCCTGACGGACAGCGCGAACAACCGGTTCACGACGACGGACTCGGTGAACATCACCGCGGACTCGGGCGGGCTCCGTGTGTTCCCGGCGATCCAGACCTTCTCGGACTCCGGCTTCACGCAGCCGTCCGGCACCTTCCGGTCCACCGCTGTCGTCTATGTCGAGGTCAAGATGCTCACCGTGAACCTGAACGGCACGTACACGAGCGGCCAGGTGCTGTTCGGCAATGTGATGATCCAGGACTTCGCCGGCGGCCAGGAGCTGAACCGGGCGCCGACGAACGGCATCTACTCCAACCTGCCGATCTGCCCGCCGAGGCAGGCGTGCAGCCCGAGCATCATCGCCATCCAGAGCGATAGCGCCACGACGAGCTACCGGTTCGCGATCAATCTCGCGCGCGTGAACCAGGATCCCTGGGTCGCGGGTTCGCAGAACTACGCGCTGACGATTGCCTCAATCAAGGACACGGATGAGTCCTACGCCAGCGTGTCCTCGCAGATCGTGGTCCAGGCCCCCCTCTACAAGATGGACATCATCACGGGCAACACGGAAGGCACGAACAGCGCCTGGGGCACGAAGGACTACGCCTACTTCTACCAGGACTTCAACGGCTTCGACCTGTGGAAGAAGCTCCGGGTGGACTACTGCTATGCGGGCACCTCGGTCTCCGGCGTGTCGGGCACGGGCAGCACCTGCCCGAGCTCGAATGACGTCGCGCTCGCCTTCGGGGACTTCTGGCACGACGGGACCCTCGGCGTCGCGGAGAGCTTCCAGGCCAAGTCCGGCTACTCCGTCGAGCTGTACCGGCGAGCCGTGGATGCGTCCGGCGCGGTCGTCTACCTACCTGTGTTCCATGACACGCCCGCAGCCGTCTGCACCGCCATCACGACCGGCGACCTGACCGGCGACGGACTGCCGGAGGTCGTCTGCGGCGGCACGAACGGCTGGGTCTGGTACTACTCCAACAACGGGAACTGGACCACCGTCATCGTGGACCAGCCTGGAGCCGGCCAGCAGATCAACAGCATCTCGGTCGGCGACTTCAACGGAGATGGGTGGAGCGACATCGCCGTCGGTGGCAACAACGGCTACCTGCGGTGGTATCCGAACCTCGGCTACGGCCGATTCCAGAACACCGGGATCTCCGACAACTGGTTCGCGGTCACGGAGTCGACCGCCTTGGGCAACAAGACCTCCGGAACCTACCTGACGACGTACACCCAGGACGGGATCTACGAGACGATCAAGGAAGTCCCGCTGAACATCCCGCTCCAGACGGGCACGACGCCGAACGCGGCGATGGACAACTCCGCGCTGGGCTGGACCTTCGCGCCGGCCTACAACGGCGCGACGGGACAGACGCCCACGACCGGCGGCAACCCGAACGCCTTCGCGCAGATCACGGCGCCGTTCTCGGCGGACAATGCCGTCGCCGGCTACTGGTACCAGCCCTTCACGGTCACCGGATCGCCGCCCTTCACGGTGAACATCTCCCTGAACTACGAGCTGACCTGCATTTGGAGCGACGGGCGGCGCGGTGACCTTCTACGCCTTTGTCGACACGACGTCGGGCCCGCCTCCGTTGGTGCCCTCGGGCTGCAACCCCTCCGGATCCGGGTCGTGCTGGACCTCGGGTGCGATCACGAGCGCCCGCGGATGGACCTCCGTGAGCGATTTCACGATCACGGGTCGCATCAGCACCCCGGGGACCTACTACCTCAAGGTCGCGATGTACTGCGACCTACCTGGCGAGCGGCTCGCAATCCGTCGGCGGCTTCGACAACGTGGTCCTGGGCTGGACCTCGCAATCCGGGGCGACGAGCGCGATGGAGCAATACTACCGGATGGCCACCCTCCCGACCCGGCCGGGGACGAGCTTCACGTTCAAGATGACCGGCCACCAGGCGGGCTTCGACCAGGCCCCGGACTACGACAACTTCACGTTTGCGTACTCGACGAACGTGGTCGGCAGCGACCCGACGACGGGGACGTACACGACCATGTTCACGGTCAACTCGGGCAGCGACACGCCCCAGTACCAGTTCGCCATGCCGGCCAGCGTCTCGGGACTGACGGTCTGGGTCCGCGTCCTCGACACGAACCGCATCGTGGGTGACACGAACATGGACACCCTGTTCATAGACTACATGACGATCACGGCAAACACCCCCGCCGGGACAACGGGCGTGACCTTGCCGGGTCCGACGTCGAACGTGAACATGATCGACGCCCAGGACGCGAACCGCGATGGGACGAGCGACCTCGTCGCGGGGACGACCAACGGTAACGTCTGGCGGTACATGGGCAGCCCCGGCGGGCTCCTCGCAGGCAGTGGCGCCTGGTACTCGACCGGCGGCACGGCCATCGTCGGCGTGAAGTGGGGCAACTTCTCGACGGCCTACGGCATGCTCAACATCGCGATCGCCTTCGGGACCAACGTGCGGATCGTCCGCGGCGACGTGGCGAGCACGGTCATCCAAAACGGCCTGCCCGCTTTCAGCCCGAGCTCCGCGATCACGGCCTTCGGGGTCGGCGACCTGAACGGGGACGGCTGGGACGACGTCGTGATCGGCACGAGCAGCGGCGGGCTGTTCCTGTGGGAGAACCTGGGCGGAGGCACCTCCTGGACCTTCGCAGTCCAGGTCGACAACCTCGGCACGCCGGTCTACAGCCTCGCGATCGGGAGCACGACGAACTCGCAGTACATGGGTCGCTAACCGCGCACCGCGGCTAGCACCCCTTTCACCCTTTCCACCTCGACCACCGCGAGGACTCGAGTTGCGCCCCCCGCGAGCGTTCGAAGACGCGACGCGATGAACTTCTCGCGCTCCCGCTGGAGTCGCGCGAAGCCGACGGTCCGGTTGATCTCCGCGTCCCACGCAACCGCGAACTCCTGGGGTGTCCGTACCCGAAACCTCTTCTTGAGGAGACGGTTCTCGAGCCGCCCCTGGAGGATCAGCTCCATCGTGCTGACGTACTCCGTGTACGCGTTCGCGTACGCGTCCTCGTCCATGTCGAGCGCCTCCAGGCGCAACCCTCGCGCGGCCGCCCGCTCGACCGCCCGGGTGAAGCACGGCGGCGGCAGGATGGGCTCCTCCCAGACAGACAGCCCGGCCACGTAGACCTCGTCCTCGGTCCGATCCGGCTCGAGGTTTCCGCCTTGGTAGGTGCGCAGCGTGTCGAGCTCCTCGGGGGAGACGGTCAGGGCGACCACCTCAGGGTTGAGCGCGTCAATCGCCTGGACGACTGCGTCTCCGTCGCTCGGGAGTCCGCGCACGGCAGGGAAGACCGAGATCGTCGCCTCGCCGAGGCGGATTTCCTCCATCAGCCCTTCCTCTCGGCGATCAGGTCCTCCACCGCGTCCCGGTCCTTCACCTTCCGGAGCTCTTCCCGTGCAATCACAGGGAGACCTTTGATAGTCAGGCGGATCGTGCGATGCTCGACGAAGATCACCGCGTCCTTCTCGACGACGCGCCCGATGTTGGAGACGATTGTGGCCTTCTTCTCGAGTTTCGTGTCGGCCGACTCCACGCCGGTCAGGTAGGTCGTCTCGGCGTGTCGGGTGAGCCCGTCGAACGGGCTGCGGACGGTCGGGAGGACGGTGTACCCCAGGCGTTCGAGTCGCTGGAACAGCTCGCGCTCGAACGCCTCCAAGTGCTCGGGTGGAGGCGTGACGCTCTCGCTTGCCGCGATGAGCTCGAACGGGTTCATCGGGAGCACGAGCGGTTCCCGGAGGAAGGCCTCCAGGCGCGCGGCGACGTCGATCGAGGCGGACATCCCCTCGAGGTACATCTGGATCGTGCGCCGGGAGACGCCCGCGATCTCGGCGAGCGCGCCGAGAGACATCTGGCCCTGCTCCCGCACCTTGCGCAGGGTCTCCGTGTCGAGCCGGACGTACAGCCCGCCCGGGGCGGAGTAGATGAAGGGCGGGACGCCCTCCTCGAAGAAGTCGAGGAACGTCCTGCGGGACAGGATCGGCACGTCGAAGCGGCTGTAAATCACGCCGGTCTCGAGGGTTCCCGTCCCCGTCCGATCGCCCAGGACGACGGGCGATCCCCGGAGGCTCCGTGCGATGTTCTTGAGCTCCTCGGCGGTTGCCTTGTTCAGCGCGTCCACGTTCTGGAGGACCTTCACGATGAGGAGGAGGTTGTCCCGGCGGGCGACGAAGTCAAAGCACAGCCCGCGCTCGCCGTGCGGCTCGGAGAGGAAGAATCCCGTCTTCGCGAGCACCTCGCGCACCGAGTCGATGAGCTGGTCCCGCTTCACGGCGGTTGACAACAAGAGTACTTCTATATAAACGGCGCGAACCGATTCGGTCGGATGGCGGGGCCGCTGCGATCGGCCTTCGCGGGGTGCGAACCCTTTATCGACGCGGGGGCGTTCGCCGGGCCGATGCCGGGGGAACTGCGCGACGCTCGTGTTTCCGTCGACGATCCCGCGGAGGCGAGCACGCTCTACAATCGCGGCTACTTCGGGACGCCCCGTTCGGGCGGAGGGCTGGAGCTCTCCCTGCTCGAAGCAGTCTATCTCGTCGAGGCCGCGCGCCTCGAGGTCGAGCGGCACGGGGCGCCCGTGTCCCTCGGCGAGCTGTTCCGGGTCGCCGGAGCGAACGAGGGCGCGTTCGAGATCCGCTACCTGGTGTACCGCGACCTCCGCCAGCGTGGCTACGTCGTCGAGCCGCAGGACGGCCCCGTGGACTTCCACGTCCTCCCGCGGGGCGGCGCGCCGCGGAAGACGCCGAGCAAGTACTGGGTGCGGGCGCTGAGCGAGCGCGCCGTGTTCGACCTCGCCGAGCTGCTCCAGAGAGCGGCGGAGGCTGCCTCGGTCCGGAAGACGCTCCTGCTCGGGCTCGTGGACGAGGAATCGGACCTGACGTACTATGCGGTCCGCGAGGCGTCCCCGAAGGGCCACCTGCCGCCGCCGAAGGTGCATGCGTCCGTCGTGGCGTATTTCCAGGGAGACCGCGCGGTCGTCCTCGATGAGGAGCAGGCGAAGGCGCTCCACGAGGCCGGATACTTCGGCAAGATCGTGGGGAGGCGGCTCCACCTCAGCCTGCTGGAGACCGCCTTCCTCCTCCAAGGCGGTCTGGTCGAGGTGCGGAACGCGGACACGGACCGACCGATTGGTCTCGCCCGCCTCCTGAAGGAGGCGAGGGCCGTCCAGCCGGACTTCATGCTGCGCCTGCGCGCCTACGAGGACCTGACGTCCCGCGGGGTGATCTCCAAGACGGGCTTCAAGTACGGCGCGCACTTCCGCGCGTACGAGGGCGACCCGGAGGTCCATCACGCGAAGTACCTCGTCCACGTCGTCCCGAAGGGACACCGCGGTGCGTGGCCGGAGATCAGCCGCGCCGTGCGCCTCGCCCACGGGGTGAAGAAGCAGATCCTGTTCGGCGAGGTCGCGGACGACGTGCGATACGTGAAGCTTGAGCGCGTGCGCCCGTGAGGACGTCGCCTCCTTCGCCGGCGCTCATACCTCTAAGTAGAGGTATGCGTTCGCTCGGCTTCGAGAGTGTCGACGAAGTGGGGGAGGCCCGCGAGGTTGCGGAGAGTCGCGCGAACGAACGAAGGCGTCGTCTCGGGTTCGTAGATTCCGTCGCGGTCCAGGAGGAGGACCCCGAAACCCGAGGCGGCGGCCGCCTCGAGGTAGTCCACCCGGTCGTCGACCAAGACGTCCGATCCGGGTGACGCACCCACGGAGGACAGGATCCGATCCCAGTACTCGCGCTGCGCTTTCGGCGCGTCCTGGCTCGTCCCGGTGAACAAGCCGTCAATCGACGTCAAGAGATGGGCCCCCGCGAGCGCCCCTCGGGCGTTCGCGTCAGTGGCCTGCGTGGCGACGTAGATCTGGTGGCGTGCAGCGCGCAGCCGCTCCATGGCTGCGCGCGCGTCCGGAAACCGCGCATCGACGGTCGACATCACCTCCCGGTCGAGCTCTCGCGAGAACGCCAGGGCGTCGGTCGGACGCCAGGCGACACCGACCCGTTCGAGGAGGCCGATGGCGAACCGGGCGTCGAGCCGGTCCATCGCCGCGGACCAGGACCCCTGGCTCCAGTCCGTGGACTCGATCCCCCGCACGTACTCCGTCCACGCGGCGGTGTGCGCCTGCCGCCATCGGCCCTCGTCGCCTCCGAACCGCGTCGCCATCCGACGCGCAAGCTGCTGTCCGTACCCGACCTGCATCGTGTCGGAGTCGAGCAGGACGCCCCATAGGTCGAGGAAAACGCGCACGGCGCTCCGGGAACGGGTCGCGGGGATAAGGGTTCCGCCGGGCGTTTGAAATACGTGACCCGGTTCTCATCCGTGGATTCCATGGGCGTCCCTCGGCCATCCACCTTCAGCATCGTTGCCTGCGATCCGAAGACCAAGGACCTCGGCGTCGCGGTCGAGTCGCGGTTCATCTCCGTGGGCGCGGTCGTGCCGTGGGCCGAGGCCGGCGTGGGTGCGGTCGCGACGCAGTCGTTCGCGAACACGACGTACGGGCCGCGGGGCCTCGCCCTCCTGAGGAAGGGCATCCATCCCAAGGAGGCGCTCAAGCAGCTGACCGCGAAGGATCCGATGGCCGAGCAGCGGCAGGTCGGGCTCGTCGACGCGCGAGGACGCGCCGCCTCCTTCACCGGGGAGAAGTGCTTCGCGTGGGCCGGGAGCGTCGTGGGCCGGAACTACGCATGCCAGGGGAACATCCTCGCCGGCGAGGATGTCGTGAAGAGCATGGCGCGAGCGTTCGAATCGACGGAGGGGGACCTGCCGGTGCGGTTGCTCGCCGCTCTCCATGCTGGGCAGAGAGCGGGCGGCGACAAGCGGGGGCAGCAGTCCGCAGCCCTCGTGGTCGTCCGGGCGAAGGGCGGGTACGGGGGGCTGAACGACCGGTGGATCGACGTGCGGGTGGACGACCATCCGGCCCCGATCGACGAGCTGACGCGGATCTTCAACATCTACGACGTGACCCTCCTGGACCGCGAGAGCCCGAGCGACATCGTCCCGCTGACGCCCTCCGTGGTCAAAGAGCTGCAGCGTGGCCTCACGCACCTCGGCTTCTACCGTGGCCCGCTGTCCGGCCGCTACGACAAGCCGACGAAGGCGGCCTTCGAGGCGTGGGCCGGAATCAACAACTTCGAGAACAAGCTGCCCGCAGGCGGGAAGATGCGGGGGAGCATCCACCGGGTGTTCCAGGCGCACGTGCTCTCCGCCAAGCCGTGACGGCGGGGCCGAGTGCGGGTCAACGCGTCCCCCGAGACCGGTACACCGGCTCGCCACCGATCCAGGTCGAGTGGATGCGCATCTCCGCGATCCGATTCGGTTCTGCGAACGGATCGTCCTCGTCGTCGTGTCCCTGGCGCTCGGGGCCTTCGAGATGCTCCAGATCCGCAAGCTCCGCGGCGGGGGAAACAGGCCCCCGCAGCAGAAGCCGGGAGGTCCCTCGCCGCCGAACGAGGAACTCTAGGCCACCCACGGAACACGTTCCGGGATCCGCGCGGGCGAACCCCGCGCGGGACCACGGGCTGCCGCGCCCGGCGCGGCCGGCAGCCCCCCCTTTCCCCTTTCTCCTGAAGTCTCCTCGGTCCGCTGGCCGAAGCGGACGTCTGGTCAGCGTTAAGAACGCGTACGGCCATCCGCGGGCAGGGAGACCATGGCGGAGCGTTTCTTCGATTTCTGGCGGGTCGACGTGTTCACGGACAAGCCCCTTCAGGGCAACCCGCTCGCCGTGTTCCCGCGGGCGACGGGCCTCTCCAAGGAGGAGATGGAGGGCATCACGCGCGAGATGAACCTCTCCGAGACCACCTTCGTCTTCCCGTCCACCAATCCGGCGGCCCACTACCGCAACCGGATCTTCACGCCCGGCGGGGAGATCCCCTTCGCGGGCCATCCCTCCCTGGGGACCGCCTACGTCGCGGCCCTCGAAGGACTCGTTCCGAAGCCCGACGGCCGAAGCGTCGTCTACCAGGAGCTCGAGATCGGGGTCCTCCCGCTCGAGCTGTTCGTGGACAACGGGCAGATCCAGAAGGTCGTCATGACCCAGGGTGAACCGTCGGTCGGGAAACGCCTGACCTCCGTGGAGGGGCTGGCCAAGGCCCTCAGCGTGAGTCCCCGCGACATCGGCGCGGGCAAGCTGAAGCCCCAGGTCGCCTCGACCGGGATTCCGTCCCTCCAGGTCCCCATGCGCTCCCTCGAATCCGTCCAGGAGATCGACTACGACATGCGGGAGCTCGGGAGGTTCCTCGAGAAGCTCGGCCCGCACCACGTCGCCTACGTCTTCTCCTTCGAGACGGAGGGCAAGGGCGCCCAGGTCCATGCGCGCGCGTTCTCGCCCGTGGATGGGATCCGCGAGGACCCGGCGACGGGGAGCGCCGCGGGAGCATGCGGCGCCTACCTCGCCGCGAACGAAGCCCTTCCCTCCCCCTCCTTCGTGATCGAGCAGGGGATCGAGATGCAGCACGCGAGCCTGATCGAGGTGAGCGTGGACGCGGAGGGCAAGGTGCCGAAGGCCGTGCGCGTCGGGGGCCGCGTGACGCCGCTCATCCGAGGGACGCTGCGGCTGCCCTAAGGATCCGTCGAATCACGGACCGGGCGGCCTAGAGCTCGACCTTGATCCCGAGCTTCTCCGTGAGCTCCTTGTATCGGTTCCGGATCGTGACCTCGGTCACGCCCGCGACGTCCGCGACCTCGCGCTGCGTGCGCCGCTCGTTGCACAGGATCGACGCGATGTAGATTGCTGCCGCGGACACGCCCGTCGGGCCGCGCCCCGAGGTCAGCTCCTTGTCCTGCGCGTCCTTCAGGATCTCCACGGCCTTCGACTGGACCTCGCCGCTCAGCTTCAGCTCGGAGCAGAAGCGGGACACGTAGTCCTGGGGCTTCGTCGGCATGAGCTTGAGCTTGAGCTCCCGCGTCATGAACCGGTATGTGCGCCCGATCTCCTTCCGGCCCACACGGGACGAGTTCGCGATTTCGTCGAGCGTGCGCGGGACGTTGCACTGGCGGCACGCCGCGTACAGGGAGGCGGCGACGACGCCTTCGATGGACCGCCCGCGGATCAGGTTCTTGTTCACGGCCTTCCGGTACACCATGGCGGCCGTCTCCCGGACGTTCCGGGGCAGCCCCATCCCGCTCGCCATCCGGTCCAGCTCGCTCAGGGCGAACGCCAGGTTGCGCTCCGTCGCGTTGCTCACGCGGATTCGGCGCTGCCACTTCCGCAGGCGGTACAGCTGCGCGCGGTTGCGCGTCGGGATCGACTTGCCGTAGGAATCCTTGTTCTTCCAGCCGATCGTCGTGGACAGGCCCTTGTCGTGGATCGTGTAGGTCATGGGCGCGCCGGTGCGGGCCCGCTTCTCGCCCTGTTCCACATCGAATGCGCGCCACTCCGGTCCCTGGTCGATCATCTGGTCGTTCAGCACGAGCCCGCACTCTTCGCAGATGAGCTCGCCGCGCTCGTAGTCGAAGGTCAGGTGCCCCGAGTTGCACTCCGGGCACCTAGTGACTTCTTCGGCCTCTTCGATCTTCTTCGTGGGCATGCTTTCCCTCACCAACGAACACGTCCGCCCCTACCAGGGACGGCGATGCGGGGACCGATGGGCGGATCGCGGTGAAGGGCTCCTTCACCGGTCCGAACACCCTCGTCACCCGGCCGAGGAGGCGGTTCCTCTTGTCCAGGACGTCGGCACCCCTCGACGGTGTGAATTCCGAGCGGACCAAGAGGCTCCCGTCGTGGCCGATGTTCTCGACCACGCCAAGCCTCCTCGTGCCCCCTCGCATCTGGAAGGATGGGAAGAAGCGGTCCGTATTTAACCATTTCGGAATTCTCAAGTAGAAAGAAGAGGCCGACCGGGGAAGTTTTCAAACGTCTTTCGGTGCCCAGACGCCCTCGTTTCCCCTGCAAACAGGCCGACCGATGCAGTCCGTGCGGAATACTTAACCCTGCGCGGTCGTTCCCTGCGCGAGAACGCCGGAAGGTGACACCTTGGGGCATCGCCTCGTCCTCGTCGGCTTCGGGAACGTCGGGCGGGAGTTCGCCCGGATGCTCGTCGAGCGCCGCCGCGAACTCCGTCGCGAACGGGGGCTCGAGGCATCTGTCGTCGCGATCCTCACGGGTCGTCACGGCCGCGTGGAGAATGCGAAGGGCATCGACCTCGCCAAGGCGGTGCAGCTCGCGGAGGCGGACGCCTCCGTCGAGGCATGCGGCCGACCGATCCGCGACGACCCGATCGCGTTCCTCCGCCGCGTTCGCGCGGACACCGTGGTCGAGATCACCCCGCTGCGAATCGCGGAGAAGCAGGTCGCGGTCGACCACATCCGGGCGGCGCTCTCGAGCGGGAAGCACGTGATCACGGCGAACAAGGGCCCCGTCGTGTACCATTACGCGCGGCTGCGCGAGCTCGCGCGGCGCAAGCACGTCGGGTTCCGGTACGAGGGCACGGTCATGGACGGAGCTCCCGTGTTCAACCTGTTCCAGGAGACCCTCCGCGGCGCGCATGTCGAGTCCTTCGAGGGGATCCTGAACAGCACGAGCAACTTCATCCTCTCCGAGATCGAGGCGGGCCGTTCGTACGACGACGGGGTCGAGGCGGCGCGTGGGATGGGCTTCCTCGAGACGGACCCGGCCATGGACCTCGAGGGCTGGGACGCGACGGCGAAGGCGTGCCTGATCGCCAACGTCCTCATGGGCGGTCGGCTCCGCCCGGAGACGGTGCCCCGGCAGGGGATCGCGGGGATCTCCGCCGCGCGGGTCCAGGAGGCCCGTGCCCTCGGCCGCCGGGTGAAGCAGATCGCCCGCGGCTGGACGGAGGGCCGGGACGTCCGCGCGTCTGTGACCGTCGAGGAGCTGCCGCTCGACCATCCGCTCGCCTCGATCGAGGGCACGTCGAACGCGCTCCTCGCGCGGACGGACATGCTGAAGGAGCTGCTCGTGTCCGAGCGGAACCCCGGCCTGCGGCAGACCGCCTTCGCGTTGTACTCCGACCTCATCGCGATCCATGAGGGTCGACTGCTTCCCTAGGTCAGCCTTATATCGACACGACCGGATGGCCCGCCGATGCGCGTCGCGATGGGTGGGACGTTTGACCTGCTCCACGACGGGCATCGCGCCCTCCTCGGCGCCGCGTTTGCGCTCCGCGCGGAGCGGGTGCTGATCGGCCTCACGACGGACCGGTTCGCGCGGGAGTCGCGCTCCGAGGTCCATCCCTACGAAGTCCGCGAGAGGAACCTGCGGAGATTCCTGAGGTCCCACCGGTGGACGCGCTTCGTCATCGAACCGATTGACGACGCGTACGGGCCGGCCGACGACCTGCCCGACCTCGACGTGCTCGTCGTCTCCGCGGACCGGGCCCACGTCGGGAAGGGGCTCAACGAGGCGCGGGCCCGCAAGGGCCTCCGGCCGCTCGAGATCCGCGAGGTGCCTATGGTCCTCGCGCAGGACGGGCTCCCCATCCAGTCCCGCCGGATCCGAGCGGGGACGATCGATCCCCACGGCAACCGGCTCACGACCGTCCGAGTCCACGTCGGGACGGACAACCCGGTCAAGCTGCGGGCGGTCCGCCGCGTCTTCGAGGATCTGTTCGAGCGCGTCCGCGTCCGGCCGGTGTCGGTGACGACCGGCGTCCCGGAGCAGCCGATCGACCAGCAGGCCCCCGTCGGCGCGACGAACCGCGCACGGGCCGCCCTGACGGACGCGGACTTCGGCGTGGGCATCGAGGCGGGGCTCCTGTGGGACGCCTCCGTGGGCGACTACCTGGACGTCCAGTACTGCGCCGTGGTCGACCGGTCGGGACGGGTCACCCTCGGCCACGGTCCGGGGTTCGAGTATCCTCCCGGGGTCGTCGCGCGGGTCAAGGCGGGCCGGACGGTGAGCGAGGCCATGGCCGAGCTCACGGGGGTCCGGGAGATCGGGTCCAAGTTCGGAGCGATCGGCTACCTGACGGAACGCCGGATGGACCGCGACACCTTGACGGAGGCCGCCGTGCTCATGGCGATGGTCCCGCGGATCCGGCGGGACCTCTACGCGCACTAGCTAGGCCGGCGGAGCCACGAACCACTGGGCCTGGCACCGGCCGCACCAGATCGCGTTGTTCACCAGGACGTATTCGGACCTCTGCAGGCCGGACATGGGGTCCGGACTCGCGCCCCCGCTTGCGAATCGGGCGGCCGCCACGTGGCTCTTGCAGACGCCCGCGCCGCAGAATCGGCACGTAGCCCGGGCCTGGTTCTCGCAGTAGTAGCAGAGCATGCCCCGGCATCGGAGTCCGGGGACATGTACGTTCGCGTACGCCGGCATCGCTAGCTTTATCGAGGCTACTCGCGAACGGGAGAGACCGAAAGTACAGTTCCCGCACAACCTTTTTAGTGCCCCCGCCGTTGAGTCTCCTGGGGATTGCTCCATGCCCGCAAAGATCGCCATCAACGGATACGGAACGATCGGGAAGCGCGTCGCCGACGCGGTCGCCCTCCAGGACGACATGAAGGTCGTCGGCGTCGCGAAGACGAAACCCAACTTCGAGGCCAAGCTCGCCGCGAAGAAGGGGTTCCCCGTCTATGCGAGCGACAAAGAGGCGCTCGCGAAGTTCCAGAAGGCCGGGTTCATGGCCGCCGGGACGCTCGAGGACCTGATCAAGGAGGCGGACCTCGTCGTGGACTGCACGCCCGAGGAGAGCGGCTACAAGCCGGCGTACGAGAAGGCGGGCGTCAAGGCGATCTGGCAGGGCGGAGAGGAGCATTCCCTGACGAACCTCTCGTTCAACGCGGCCGCCAACTACGGGGACTGCCTCGGGGCGCAGTTCGTGCGCGTGACCTCGTGCAACACGACCGGCCTGATCCGCACCCTGTACCCGCTCGACGCGCACATCGGGGTGGAGAAGGTCTTGGCCGTCATGGTGCGACGCGCCGCCGACCCGGGCGACTCGAAGAAGGGCCCCATCAACGCGATCGAGCCCGAACTCGAGATGCCGAGCCACCACGGCCCCGACGTCCAGAGCGTGCTCCCGAAGCTCAACATCCACACGATCGCGGTCAAGGTCTCCTCGACGCTCATGCACCTCCACGCGATCTCCGTGGACCTCAAGCGGGCCGCGGAGCCCGCCGAGATCCTCGAGGTCTGGAAACGCTTCCCCCGCATCGCCTTCGTCTCCGGCGGCGAGGGGGTCAAATCGACCGCGCAGATCATGGAGCTCGCGCGGGACCTCTCCCGCGACCGCTCGGACCTCTACGAGATCGCCGTCTGGAAGGACGGCGTGCACGTCGTGGACGGCAAGCACCTGTACTACTTCCAAGCGGTCCACCAGGAGTCGGACGTCGTGCCGGAGAACATCGACGCGATCCGCGCGCTGATGTCCCTCGAGAAGGACGGCCACCGTAGCATGGAGAAGACGGACCGGACGATGCGGATCGGAGCGACGAGGTGAGCCGCCGGCCTAGTGGCCCCGTTCCAAGCGCTCGATTCGCTTCGTGGCGCGCTGGAACACGCCCATTAGGGCGTGGAACTCCCACTTGCTGGGCACCGCACGCCCCACGAGCCGCCGGAACATGACCTTGTTCCGCGCGCGCTTGTGCTCCGGGTACTGCGCCGCGTCCAAGAGCGAGGCGAACGCCTCGTGCAGCTTCTCCTTCTCGAGGCCGGACGCCTCGCGCCGGGCCCGCGTCGCCGTACGCCCCGCGAAGAGCTCGTAGAGGGCGATCGTCGCCGCATGGGACAGATTGAGGATCGGGTAGTCCGCCGCCGCCGGGATGGTCACGAGGAGGTCGCACCGTCCGAGTTCCGACTCGAAGAGCCCGAAGTCCTCGCGCCCGAACGCGAGCGCCACGGTCCCGTTCATCGGAGCCACGCGGTCCGCGAGCTCCCGCGGCGTGACGGAGATTCGCGCGAACCGTTTCTCGCTGCGCGTGTCGATTCCGGAGGTGCCGACCAGCAGGTCACTCCCTTTCAGGGCCGCGTCCAACGAGTCCACCGTCTTCGCGGCTTGGAGGATCTGGACCCCGTGCATCGCCCGCTTGTACGCCTCGTCGCCGAGGGGACACGGCTTCACGAGCACGAGGTCGCGGGCGCCGAAGTTGCGCATCGCGCGCGCGACCGCCCCCACGTTCCCTTCGCTCTTCGGCTCGACGAGGATGACTCGGATTCGGGGCATCGGTGCGCTATATTATCCTAGATACTATGACCTTCGCATGCGCGTCGCCCTGAAGCTCGCGTACGACGGTCGCGCGTTCTACGGCCATCAGCGCCAGCCCGACGCACGGACCGTCGAAGGGGAGTGCCTCGCGGCGCTGAAGGCCGCTCGAATCCTGTCCGATCCGGGAAAGGCGTTCTTCCGCAGCGCGAGTCGCACGGACCGCGGGGTGAGCGCGGTGGGCAACGTGATCGCCTTCGACTCCTCCCTGCCGCCCGCGGCCGTCGTGGGCGCATTCAACGACCGGGCGCGGGACGTATGGGGCTGGGGGGTCGCGTCGGTTCCCGATTCCTTTCATCCGAGGCATGCGCGGGAGCGTTGGTACCGCTACCATCTCTTCGAGAATCTCTCGGTTCCGGCGTTGCAGCGGGTCGGCGACCTTTTCCTGGGGGAACACGACTTCCGTTCCTTCACCTCGGATCCCCCTTCGGGTCCCTTCGCGCTCCATCGCTTGGACGTCTCGAGGAGCGGGGACGCGATCCTCATCGATGTCCGCGCGCGTAGCTTCCGTCGTGGGATGGTCCGGCGGATCGTCGCAGCGATGGTCGCTTGCGCGCGCGACGAAGCGAAAACCGCGGCGGTGGAGGACGCCCTGCGGGGGACGCGGCATGACTTCGGGTCCGTTCCCCCTGAGCCCCTCTTCTTGATGGATGTCGACTACGGAATTCCGTTCTCCGTGATCGTGAAGCCGAAAGTCTCAGACGAATGGCGAGCTCGCTTCGAGGACGCCCAGCTTCATCTCATCTGGCTGGAGGGGATTCGAGCCGCCGCGGGCTGGAGCCCGAGGTAGCCGCGATTGGATCGGCGGCTCGCATAAACCGTCGGGGCGCGCCATTTCCGCACGCCGCCTTCCCTCCATTCTATCGATGTGTTGCGAACCGGCGGGCCGGGACAGAGTTCGAACGGATAGTTTTTATACGTTCCGCACGCTCCACCGACTTAGCCTGAATTCGAGGTGGAGGAGCGACCTATGTTACAAAAGCTGTTGCGCTCGAGAAGCCTACGAACGATGGTTATCGTCTATGTGCTGATAGCAGCGAGCTTCGTCATATTGGGACAAGCCCGCAACGCTGCCGCACAAGGTGAGCGGACGAACCTCGTCGTTGGACTTCAGCTGGATATGCCGAATCTTGACTATTTCGACGTGGCTACGAACACCATATGGAAGGGGTACCAGCTCCAATTTAACTGGGAACCCTTGTTCACGTTCGACCCCGACTACGCGCTTTATGCCGACTTAGCGGACCCCGCACGCGGGGGAACCGCTTGCCCTGCTGGGTCGGTCGGCGGGCCGGGATACTGTGTGGATGCTTCGGGCCTGAACATCACCGTCTACATCCGGTCTGGCGTCACGTTCACGAACGGCCAGCCGATGACCGCGGACGATGTGATCTTCACGTACCAGAGCCTGGGCTGGTCCACGTTCGCGAACGGGATCTCCAAGGGTATCTGGTGGCCCGCCCCCAAGTTCCCCCTGTGGAACAGCACCGCGAACGGGGGAACGTGCACGGTCCCCGCTGGGTTGCCCTATGCATGCAGCTCCCACGTCGGTGTGACGAAGATTGACTCAACCACGGTGAAGTTCTGGTTCACGCCCCACAACCTGCCGGGCGGGATCCTCGGCGGATACTCGCTGGCTTTCTACGACACGCTCGACATCGCCATCATCCCCTCCGGGGTCTGGAAGAACCACATGACCGCGGCCGGCCTCGCCAACTACTCCGATTCCACTGGAGGCGTCGTGACCGACACCTGGGACCGCTCCATCGACACGACGTACGGCTCGGGCATGACCCAGTCGGACGCCACGGTGGGAACGGGCCCGTTCATGCTCACCTCGTGGGCGAAGAACGCCGGCTCGACGATCTCGGTGTACCCCAACTACTGGGGGAAGGCCCAGGTCCACAACTGGAAGGGAACCAACTACGGGTTCTCGCCCAGCTACCTGACCGCCGTCAACTTCGTCGTCTACGGCAGCCTTGATGTGGTCAGCTTGGCCCTCCAGAAGGGCGAGATCGACACGATGCTGTGGTCCGTGACGCCGGGCTTCCTCAACCAGATCTCATCGAACCCCGCCATCACTCCGTACCAGTCGCTGGACTCGGGCTTCTTCTACATGTCGTTCAACCTGATCAAAGCCCCCTGGGACCAGCTCATCCTGCGCGAGGCCATCTCGATGGCCATCGACAAGGACTACATCGTGAACACCCTGCTGGGCGGCTTCGGCACGAAGGGCACGGTGCCCGTCTCGGAGCTGAACTTCAACTACGTCAACCAGAGCGCGTCCCCGCCGAGCTTCAATATCGCGGCGGGCCGAGCCTTGCTGTTGGCGAACGGATACACGATCGACTCGTCCACGGGATTCTTCAAGGACCCAAGCGGCAACCCGATCAAAGCGACGATCCTGACCCCGCCCAAGGACTATGATCCGGTCCGCGCGGACGCGGGCATCATGATCTCGAACAACCTGAAGGCGATGGGCCTTGACATTGACGCGGCACCGACGAGCTTCAACACGATCGTGGCGAAGTTCCAAGTGGCGCCAATCACGTACGACCTCTACATCCTGGGCTGGTCCCTGGGTCCGTTCCCGGAGGCCTATATCTGCTCGTTCTTCTGCAGCGACCAGGCCACGAACATCAACCCGTCGGGCTCGAACAGCGCCCAATACAACAACCCGGTCGTGGACCAGAAGATCAACCAGGCCCTGTACACGATTGACGCGACGAAGCGCCAGCAGCTCATCAAGGATGTCGAGGGCACTGTTGTCAACGACATCCCGTGGAACGTCCTCTACTACCGCAAGAACCTGGGGGCGTACCGCAATGACGTGTTCGCTGGCTGGGTGAACTTCCCGCCGATTTCCTCGGCTGCGTTCGGGGTGTTCAACTTCTACACGATCGTGAACCTGCGCCCCGTGACGTTCCAGTTCATTCCTGGGGCCACGGGCACCCTGACCGTCACGACGTCGATGCCAGATCAGGTCTACTACCGCGAGAGTGTTCCGATCTCCGCGCTCGTCTCTGAGGCGGGCGCCCCGGTCGCGAGCGCCGCGGTGACCGTGAACCTGACCTTCGGCAGCTACTCGACGGAGCTGACCGGCACCACGGACGCCCTAGGCCATGCGTCGTTCACGTGGACCGTCCCGCTCATCCAAGGATCGGGTGTAGCGACGACGACCGCGACGTCTGGAACGATATCGGGTACGAACCAGAAGGTCATGGAGGCCACAATCGGACCTCCGGCGCCTACGGCGCAGCTGGCCCTTAGCACGACGAGGCCTGTGATCCGACCTGGAGAGACGTCAACGATCACCGCGACGGTCACGAACTCCGCTGGAGCCGGGATCGGCGGCGTGCCGATCACGATCGACCCGACCTTGGTCCTCGGGACAGTCACGCCAACATCAGGCACGACGGATTCAAGCGGGGTCGTATCGTTCACCTACCACGCCCCTGCGGATGCGTCGTTGTTCCCGAACCAGCACCTCACCGACGTGGTGAAGGCCAACGTCACTGTGGCGAACACGATTGCTGCGGACACCCAGTCCGCGTCGATCGTGATGGTCGTCCAGAACGACTTGGCGCCCAACTGGAACATCACGAGCATTGACAGCGCGACCCCGGGCTTCATCGTCAGCCCGGCGGCGGATTCGACGATCATCACGGTGCTCGTGACGAACTTCGCGGGCGCGGCCCAGGCTGGCGTCACGGTGGATGCCCTGTACTCGGACACGAACAACATCACCGTGACTCCGACCGCAGTGGGCTCGGACGTAACGGACGTGGCGGGAATCGCCTCGTTCACCGTCACGGAGACGCCTGCAGCGGTGTTGGCTACCAACAACACGAACGTCGTGCTGAGGTTCCAGCCGCACGCGAACGCCTTCGCGACGTCCGACTCGGTGTTGCTCTTGGTTTCGGGCGGTGCTTTGGTCCCAGGGATCGCGGCGCAGGTAACGCTCTCGGATCGGATGGTCTCGTACAGCCCTGACCGCCAGACGGACAGCGTTTCGGCCCAGGTCTGGAATCAAACCGGTGCGCCCGTGTCGAACGTCCCCGTGATCTTCCACATCGACTATGGCCCGTTCGGACCCCCGGCTCAGTTCCCGTTCACGTTTGACTACGGGACGCCGGAGTACAAGCCGGGCGGCAACCTGGATGCCTCGGCTCTCGGCGGAGGCGCCATCGGCGGGTCCTTCCAGAACTCGACCGGACAGGGCGCAGCCTACGGAGTCGAGAACATGATCGAGGACTACGAGGTCATCAACGACGTGGACAACCTCGCCACCGGGACGACCATCGACTCCTGCGACCCGAGCACTTGGGTCGGAGGCTTCGCGGGCCAGTACTTCATCAACGCCACGAGCACGACCGACGCGCTTGGAGTCTACCAGAGCAGCTTCTACTTCGACCAGGAGAAGCTGGACTCGGCGATCCAGGTGCAGGCGTTCATCGGCTCTGCGGCCGGCCAGACGCTGGCCCTCGCTGTGAACCCGTGCACTCCTGCGACCTCCTTTGTGGGAGCCCAGGGCGTCATCGACACGGGCGTCGTGTCGCAACGTGCCCCGATCTTCGCGTTGGGCGAGTTCCTGACGACCGCTCCGGGCAGCAACACCCCGAAGCCGATTGTGACCTCCCAGAGCAACCAGGTCGAGCTCCGCGCTAAGTTCTATGGCGTGGACGGGGCCGTCGTGAGCAACCCCGAGGTCTTCTTGACCGCGGGCGATGGCGCAGCCGGGCGGAACGTGAAGAACCGCTTCCCGGACAGCGGTGCCCTGCTCGCGGACGACCAGACCCCGGCCGGCAACGCAGGCTGGGATGTGGGCTGGGTGAACTACACGCGGATCGTCTGCAACTCGCCGACGACCGGCGCGTGCACGCTGACCAGCCCGCTCGTCAGTCTGTCGCAGGCCCTGACCTTCAACTATCTCCCGTCCGACCCGCGCTATGCATACAGCGGTCGGGAGCAGTTGTACGCCGGGGACTACGGCGACTACTGGATTAGCCCGAGCTTCGAGGTCCTGAACGCGAAGCTGCCGTTCTCGGTGAGGATCGCGTACCTGTACCTGCCCACGAGCACCGCGTTCCTGAAGGTGTCTCTCGCGCAGTCGCTGCTGCCCGCGGGTGGGAACACCACCGCGACGGTGACGGTCTACAGCTCGTTGACCGGCGCCACGATTTCCGGTGCGAGCGTGTGGGGCGGAAGCACCCAGGCCGTGACGAACGCGACCGGAGTGGCGACCCTGCCGGTCGTCGCAACGACCCTCGGAGCGACGGAAGCTCTCGTTGTCGCGACGACCCCGTACGGCGGAGCCGCGCGCGGCTGGCTGGCCTACGTCGCGAGTGACCCCGTGCTGACGTATTCCGGCTTGAGCGTTACGAAGAAGGGCTTGGCCGGATCCGCGTCGACGATCACGGTGACCGTGACGAACACCTTGCCGGTGGCCGGGACCACGAC
This sequence comes from uncultured Thermoplasmata archaeon, assembly GCA_963768855.1. Classification (GTDB taxonomy): domain Archaea; phylum Thermoplasmatota; class Thermoplasmata; order RBG-16-68-12; family RBG-16-68-12; genus RBG-16-68-12. The sequence continues at coordinate 40,746 of CAVYJM010000017.1, read as the reverse complement.
GGTGTGGCTCTCGATCGACGGCAACAAGTCGGTCGCTCAGGTCGTTAGCATCGACGCCAGTGGCTCGAAGGCCCTGACGTTCTCGTACGTGTTCGCGGACGCGGGAAGCCACACGGTGGCTGTCGGTACGCAGAGCACTTCCGTGGACATCCAAGCACCGCCGCCGGTGGACAATACCCTGCTCTACGCCCTCGCGATTGCCCTCCTGGTGGTCGGCGTCGTGGCGGGTGTGGTCGTGGGTATGATGCTGGCGCGCCGCGGGAAGAAGCCGCCGACCTCGGCGCCGGAAGACACGGGAACGAAGCCCGCGGAGGAAGAGATCGGGCCGGAGGAACAACTCTAGGCGCAACGGACCGGGGCCCTCGCGCCCCGGTCCCCCTTTCATATTTCGGTCGTTCGAGTGTGCCGTGGAAAACGTACTTATAGGTGGCATCGCTGTTTAGCGACGGAGAGGGGGTGACGTAGAGTGGCGTCCCTGGGGATGTATATCGTCCGTCGCCTGGTGCAGGGAGTCATCACCATCTTCATCGTCACCGTGATCATCTTCCTGTTGTTCAAGGCGATGCCCGGAAGCCCCTTGACGGGCCTCCGTCAGAATCCGTCCATCCCGCCTCAGCTCATCGACAAGGTCGCCAACGACTACGGGCTCAACGACCCGCCGTGGGTCCAGATGTACAAGTACGTCGTGAACATGTTCACGTTCCAGTTCGGGCTGTCGTCGAGCACGGGGGAACCCGTTGTCTCGATCCTTCAGCAAGCCCTCCCCCGCACACTCTTCCTCTTCGGCGGCGCCGTGATTGTCGAATACGGTTTGGGTGTCTTGGTCGGCCGCTACATCGCCTGGAAGCGCGGTCGGGGCGTCGAGGGCGCCGTTATCCTCACGAGCCTGTTCTTCTACAACATGCCCTCCTTCTGGATCGGGCTCATCCTCCTCTTCGCCTTCGCCTACGCCCTCTCGTGGTTCCCGTTACGGGGGTTCCAGTCGGTCCCGAGCGACCCCTGGCAGCTCTCGGCACACTACCCCGCACTCATCCCGCTCCAGGGAATTCAATTGCAGACGTTCCTCGGCGCCATCGCCATCCTCGTGGGGATCGTCTTGCTCTTCTGGGCGTGGAGGAGCCGGCCGAGTTACGGGCCCGAGGGTCCGGACGCGGCAGGCGGGATGGGGCAAGGCAACGTCAGGCGCTTCCTCCCTGGCGGCGTCGTGGCCGCGATCGGCGGCATCCTCGTGGGCTGGCACGTGTGGGAGTTCAACCTCTTCGATGTGGCGGACATCGTCATCCACGGATTCCTGCCCATGCTGGCCCTTGTCGCCATCAGCGCCGCGGGGACCATCCTCCTCATGCAGACCTCCATGCTGGAGATCATGGGCGAGGATTTCATCCTGACCGCGAGGGCCAAGGGTCTCTCCGAACGCATCGTCCGGAAGCGCCATGCCGCGCGCAACGCGTACCTCCCGGTCGTCACGTCCTTGGCAATCAGCCTGGGATTCGTGGTCGGCGGTGCGATCATCCTGGAGTACATCTTCTCGTACTTCGGGTTGGGCTCGTATCTCTTGTTAGCGATCAACAGCCAAGACAGGTTCCTCGCGGGTTCGATTCTCTTCCTGATTTCGGTCCTGGTCATCTTCGGCAACATCATCGCGGACATCCTCTACGGGGTGCTCGATCCACGTGTCCGAATCTAGACCACCGGCGCCCCCACCGGGGACGTCCGGCCAGAGGCTGAGTCGTGGGATTCGACGCCTCCTCCGGAGCTCTTGGTCGAACCTTCGCCAGAGCCGGCTCGGGCTCTTCGGCTTCTGCATCGTCATCTTCTTCACCCTCATCGCAGTCCTCGCACCGATCATCTCGCCGTATCCCCGTCTGTTCGAGGCCCCCCAGGCGGACCGGTTCGTCGTCAACACGTTCGTCCACCAGCTGCCAAAGAATCTGACCTATGCGTCCCCGGTCATGGGCCCCACCACGCCCCTTTCCGATGCGACGGGAGGTGGGATGTGGGAGTTGAACTACAACACGAGCCGGGGACTCCTGTACATGGACTACCTGAAGTACCCGCCGCTCACGTTCAACGTGAGCCCGTACCAGGAAGGGAACCTGTCGCTCAGTCTGGATGTGACCCAGGCGTTCAACGTGACCCCGCTCCCCCAGCTCCCCCTGAGCTCGGTGTACTACATCGTCCCCGCTTCGAACATCACGACGCCGACGGGGGGCGGCCAGACCGGGGATGGAAGGTTGAACGGGGCACTCGCCTACTTCACCGGGAGAGATTTCATCGTGGGGGATCCTTTCTCAAAGACCCTGATCTTCCAATACCGCCTCGCCTTCGACCCCGTATGGACCGGGGAAGATCCGGCTTCGGCCGGTGACATGCTCATCGCGCCGGCGCAACGGAGCCTGGCCGTAGGGGTCATCCAGGTCCCGGCAGGGCCGCATCGGTTCTTCTACGCGTCCGACGGCAATCACACCGTCGTGTTCGAGATCGACTACGTGCACACGGGCGACCTCGGCGGGCCTTTCGGCCGGGTCGTTCCGACGGGTCGCCCCGTGCTCTTCAGCAACGAATCCCTCTCTGCACCCCCGTTCATCTACTACAACCAGGCCTGGATCGACATCGGAGACGCGTACCGCTCGGGAGCCGGTCAGGCCATCCTCCTTCCCCTGACCAACAACACTCTGGAGGTGTTCAACGTGACTGGCGTGCGTCGTGCGTGGATCCCTCTGACGCTCGACGGATCGCCTGCAAACGTGGCCGGCCCGATCGGATACCTCCGCGTCCCCGAGTTGCCGCCCCAGGTGTATCTCCCGCTCCACTCCGCCACGGCGACTGGAGTGGCGGACCTCGGCTTGTCGGGCCTCAACGTTCTCCGTGAGTTCAGCCTCCCGGACACATCCCTCGTGCTCCTCGAGGCCCCGACCAGCTACCGCGGCGCGGCCCTTTACGTGGGATTCTACAACCCGGTGAACCAGACGACCCACATGGTCGGCGTGAACGAGACGTGGGGGTTCATCTCGCAGTTCAACGTCTACATCCCGGGGAAGCTGCGGGCCTACTTCGAGGTCGCCGAGATCTCGAAGGTCTTCGCGATGAACGAGGCGGGGTTCATCATCTCCCTCGACACGGTCTTCGCGACGGGGTCCCGCGCGGTCCCCGCCCAATTCTCGGTCGTCCCCCCGCCCTCCGTGACGTCGGTGTACTATGCGGGCACCTTCGGCGGCACGCTCTACGGTGCGAGCCTCTCCCAGCAGGAGATGAACGGAATCTGGACCGACTCTGCGCATGCCCAGACGGTCGTGTTCCAGCTCCTCGGGACGATCCGAACCCCGCTGCCGCCCGGCACGTACCCGTCGGGGAACACGTACTGGCTTGGCACGGACTTCAACGGCCATGACATCCTGACCCAGCTCTTCTATGGGACCCAGGTCGCCTTCATCGTCGGGATCCTCGCGGCCCTGTTCGGGGTCGGCATCGGCACGCTCGTCGGCCTGATCTCCGGGTTCTACGGCGGGATTACGGACACCCTGCTCATGCGGACGACGGATATCTTCCTCGTCCTCCCGTTCCTCCCGATCGTCCTGATCCTCATCTCGATCGTCACCCCGAGCATCTGGGTGATCATCTTCGTGCTCGCGATCCTCAGTTGGCCGGGCATCGCGCGGGTCATCCGTGCTCAGGTCCTGACCCTGAAGGAACGTCCCTTCGTCGATTCGGCCCGAGTCGCGGGAGCCTCCGATTCACGGCTCATCTTCACCCACATCGCACCGAACGTGCTGCCGTTCAGCTTCCTCTACATGAGCCTCGGGGTCGCGGCCGCGATCGTCACGGAGGCCGCGCTGAGCTACCTCGGACTCGGCGATCCAAACGTGACCTCCTGGGGTGGCATGCTCTCCACCGTGCTGACACTCGGGGGCGGGCTGTACTACTGGTGGTGGTTGGTTCCGCCCGGTCTCGCAATCACCCTCCTCTCGCTGGGATTCTACCTCCTCGGCCGAGGATTCGACGAGGTCATCAATCCACGTCTCCGGAGGCGATAAGGTGCCCCTCCTCTCCATCCGGAACCTGAAAGTCTACTTCAAGGTCCGGCAGGGTTGGGTACGCGCCGTGGATGGCGTCAACCTCGACATGGCGGAAGGCGAGACGATTGGCCTCGTGGGGGAGAGCGGCTGCGGGAAGACGACGCTCGCCTACGCCATCACCCAGCTCCTCCCCTCGAACGCGCATGTCCTCGGGGGCCAGATCCTCTTCGATTCGAAGCCCGCCGTCGAACGTTACCGTCCCGAATATTGGCGGCTCGCGGAATCGCGGATGGCCGCCGATCTGGGGGCGCATCGCCCGGCGGGTCAGGATGTGCTTGAACCGGAGAACGGCGGATTCCTCCGGAGGCTTGGAGGAGGATCCGAGTCCCATGGCGATCCCGACTACCCCTTGTCGAAGACGTATCAGCACTATCTGCACGCAGAGATTGAGGCCTTGCAGAAGCAGGTTGAAACCCTCGAGCAGCAGGTAGAAGGCGGGAGCCGCAGCGCGGCGCGACCCTTGTCGGAGGCCAAGGCACGCCTGTCGGCGGCGAGCCAGGAAGGCGACATGATTCAAATCACCCGTCGGGAGGACGGGAGTCTCAAGGAATACAATCCGAAGTTGAACGCAATCCGGTGGAAGCAGATCTCCCTGGTCTTCCAGGGGGCGATGAATGCGCTCAACCCCGTCTACACCGTGGGACACCAGATCGTCGAAGCGATCCAAGCCCACGATGACATAAAGGACAACCAGGCTCGCCGGCGAGTTGAAGAGCTGTTCCGTCTGGTCGGGATCCCGGAGGATCGGATCGACAACTATCCACACGAGTACAGCGGCGGCATGAAACAGCGGGCGATGATCGCGATGGCGCTCGCCCTCAATCCGAAGCTCGTGATCATGGACGAGCCGACGACAGCCCTCGACGTCATCACAGCTGCCAAAATCATGGACGAGGTCCTCCGCATCCAGAAGCAGCTCAAGATGACCCTCATCATCATCTCTCACGACGTGTCCACGGTCGCCAAGGTCGCGGATCGAATCTGCGTCATGTATGCAGGCCAGCTCATCGAGGAGAGCTCCTCCAAGGAGATCTTCCACGATACCCTGCATCCGTACACGGAGGGACTCCTCGGTGCGTTCCCGAACGTCAAGGGGGAGAAGCGTCGCTTGGAGGCGATCCCAGGGAGTCCGCCAAGTCTCGTGACGCCCCCCGCAGGATGCCGTTTCCATCCACGCTGCAAGTACGCGAAGGACATCTGCAAGACCACGGAGCCGACGTACTTCACGTTGGGTCAGCCCCCGCATCGAGCCCTCTGTCACTTCTCGACCGATTTCCATGCGCAAGGGGGGCTGATTCAGCGATGAGCGCCGAGGCGGTCTCCTCGGATGCTTCGGCGGACATGGTGCTCGACCCTGATGTGATCGTCCGAGTCGAGGGCCTGAAGAAGTACTTCGAACTGAGGATGGGATTCCTGCGGTCCTTGCACAGCAAGTCGGTGTTCGTCCACGCGGTGGACGGTCTCGACTTCCAGCTTAGAAGGGGCGAGATCCTCGGGCTCGTGGGCGAGAGCGGATGCGGCAAGACGACCACGGGCCGGCTGCTCTCCCGGCTCGAGGTGCCGACCGAGGGCCGCATCCTAATTCGGGCCGAAAGCCAGGGAGACAAGGCGGGCGGACCGAGGGGCGCCGCCGTGGACATCGCCTCCTTAGATGGGCGCAACTTGTTCCAGTTCCGGCGAGAATTGCAGATGATTTTCCAGGATCCCTATGAATCCCTGAATCCGCGGTTCAACGTGTTCCGGGCCGTTTCGGAGCCCCTCCTCATCCACTCGATCGGGGAGACCCGGGAGCAGCGCGAGGAGCTCGTGATCCGTGCCTTGGAGGACTCGGGCCTCCGTCCCGGTCAGGATTTCATGGACCGATTCCCCCATGAGCTCTCGGGCGGGCAACGACAGCGGGTCTCCATCGCCCGCGCGGTCGCGCTGAACCCGAAGATCATCATCGCGGACGAGCCCGTCTCCATGCTCGACGTGTCGATCCGGGCCGGCGTGATGAACCTCATGCTCGACCTGAGGGCCAAGTACCAGATCCCCTACGTGTTTATCACTCACGACATCGCGGTGGCCCGCTACATGTCGGACCGGATTGCGGTCATGTACCTGGGCCGGATCGTGGAGACGGCCTCCACGGAGGACATCATCTCCCGTCCCACCCACCCGTACACCCGCGCTCTCCTCTCCGCAGTCCCCATCCCGGATCCCGAGCACGTGTACTCGGACGTGACGATCAAGGGGGAGCTCCCGAGCCCCATCGACATGCCGAGCGGATGCCGGTTCCGGACGCGATGCCTCCTCGCGCAAGAGATCTGCAAGACGACCGCCCCCCCGAACGTGGAGGTGTTTCCGGGACACTTCGCGGAATGTCACTTTGCTGCGGATATCTTCGAGGGACGGTTGACGGAGCCGGCGTTGGCGACTCGGGCCCCCGAGGTCGATCCGATGCTTGCTTCGTCGGCGAAACCATGAAGCGTCTCCGCTTGGTGGCCCGCGCCGAGACCCTCCCCCAGGTCCTCGTCCTGATCATCGCCATCGTGCTCGCGGCCCTCGTCGTGGCCTCCGCGCAAGTGTATATTGCGGTCGGGGAGGCGCACGCCCTCCCGAGCTTCGTAGCGATTCACCAGTTCGAGTTCCACGACCTCGACGCGGGCGGCAACCTCACGGCGAACGGATCGGTCGTCTTCACGCTGTCTCTCACGTTCCACAACCCGAGCCCCCGGACCCTCATCTTGGATCTCGTGGGCTACAAGGCTTGGATCGAGGATGGACCCATGGAGGCGAGGCTCCCGGGCCTCGGCCGCACGGACAATGCGCTCGTGAACGGGTCCGTCGTGGAGCAGTTCTTCATGGCGTTGTTCGGATCCGCAGCGGTAAGTCCTCTGACCGTCCCGGCGAATGGGAACGGGACGCTGACCCTCACCCGCACCCTGTCCAGGGCTGTGGACAGCGCCCGCTTCGCAGCGGTCCAAAACATCACGGCTTTCTCGGTGGCCCGGGGCGTCTCGGCGTCGGCGATTCCCTGGAACGTGTGGGTCCTGGTCAGCCTGGCCATCGACGGGGTCCCCCCTCCCGCCTCCTCCTCCGCCGCCGACTACCTGCGTGACAACGCGCGCGTCAGCCTCCAGGAGGGACTGGACCTTGGCGCGTGACGCACGATCCCTCCTCGGCCGCATCGGGAAGGCGGTCGAGCTCTCCGGAGTCCTCGGGCTCTCCCTCGGCTACGTCGTGTTCTACGGCGTCTTCCCGTCGTCGACCGTCCCCACCTCGGGCGACGCGAGCCTGCTCTGGATCCTCTTCGTTCTCTCGGTTACTTCCGTCCTCGTCGGCTTCGCCGCGGACGACGTCCCGCTCGCCATGATCTCGTCCTTCGGGTCCGTCCCGATCGCCCTCGTGGTCTCGACCGCAATGGGTCTTTCCCCGGGTCTCACAGGTCTCTACGTCGTCTCGCCCGATGAGGTCCCGTTCTTCCTCGCCCACTACGGCCTTGTGTTGTACGTGGTGGGGTTCCTCGTGAACATCGTCGGTACGTTCACGGGTCACGCACTGCGGGACCCGTATCTCCGGAAGCTGTACGAGCGCGGGCGGTACGGCATCGGCGGCCGCAAGTGATTTAACGCTTCATTCCATCGTGTCGCTCGTGCTCGTCGCGGTGACGGGGACGCCTGGGACGGGGAAGACCTCCGCGTGCGATGTCCTTGCGCGGCGGGGCTACGCGGTCGTCGACCTGGACGAGGTGGCCCGGAGAGACGGGTTCATCGTCGGCCGGGACGAGGCCCGCCAGACCGACGAGGTCGACGTGGACGCCCTGCGGGAGAGCCTGCGGGTGCCCGCCAAGATCGCCTTCCTCCACTCCCACTACAGCCACCGAATGGACGTGAACCTGGCCGTCGTCCTCCGCTGCCGTCCCTCCGTCCTGCGCTCGCGCCTCGAGGCGCGCGGCTGGCCTTCCGAGAAGATCCGGGAGAACGTGGAGGCCGAGGCGATCGACGTGATTACCCAGGAGGCCACGGAGTCTCTCCCCCTCGTCTACGAGGTGGACACGACCTCGAGCACCCCCGAGCAGACCGCGGAGGCGGTCCTCGGAATCCTCCAGGGCCGCACGCAGGGTCACGCGCCCGGTTCGGTGGACTGGAGCGAGGAGGTGCTCTCGTGGTACTAGACCGGTTCCGCCCTGCGGCCGACCGCCTCCTCGTCCCCGTCGCCCGGCGGCTCGGCCGCGTGAACCCGAACACGATCTCGTGGATTGGGCTCGGCGCCGCCGGCCTCGCCGGCCTGTCGTTCTACGTCGGCGGGGCCGGGTTCCTGCTCCTTGCCCTGATTCTGATCCTCGTTAGCGCCTACTCGGATGCCCTCGACGGCAAGGTCGCGAAGATGTTCGGGAAGACGTCCCTTCGCGGGGACTTCCTCGACCATGTCTTTGATCGCTACGGAGACGTGTTCCTCCTCACTGGGCTCGCTTTCAACGCCGCGTACTGCAGCCTTTGGATCGGCACCCTCGCGATTATCGGGGTCCTCCTCACGTCGTACATGGGGACCCAGGCCCAGGCCCTGGGCCAGGGCCGCCGGTACGCGGGGATCCTCGGCCGCGCGGACCGCCTCGTGCTTCTCGCCCTTGGCGGGTTCGTCCAGCTCGTCGCGGCACCATCAGGGAACCTGCTGTGGGGCGTCGGCGTGGTGAGCTTCGGCCCCCTCGGGTGGATCATGGTGCTCTTCGCGGTCCTCGCGAACGCGACAGCCATCCAGAGGGCAATCGGGATCTGGCGGGGTTTCAGCCCCGCCGCGAAAGGGCCCTAGGTCGCGAGGCCGACGAGCCTGGCGCTCTCGTCCCAGAGGCGTCTCGCCACCGCCGCGTCGTATGTACCTGGATCGGACGGGATCGCGCGTTTCCCGGAGTAGTACTTCCCGGTCGTCTCGTTGAGTTCGGGGGACGTCGCAACGTAGAGGGGCGTCTCCGCGCCCTTCCTCGGGCTTTTGAACAAGAGCTTGAACAGGCCTGCCCCGGCGGGGTACTCGCCCTTTCCCAGGTTCGTCCGGATGCGGCCGGGGTGGAGCGCGTTCACCGAGATACCTGTCCCTTGCCACCGCCTCGCTTGTTCGTACGACAGGAGGACGAGCGCGAACTTGGAGTCCGTGTACGCGCGGAAACCGCTGTACGCCCGTTCCTTCTGGAGGTCGTCGAAGTCCACGCGGCCGCCCCGTTGCGCGGTCGAGGCCACGTTCACCACCCGGGACGGCGCACCTGCGAGGAGCGGTCCGCGCAGGAGGTTCGTCAGGTAGAACGGCGCCAGGGCGTTCACCATGAGCTGCATTTCGAGCCCGTCGGGGGAGAGCTCCCGATGGCGCAGGAAGATCCCCGCGTTGTTCACGAGCACGTGGAGCCGCTCGTGGTCCTGCTCGAACCGGCGGGCGAATTCCCGGATGGACGCGAGGCTTGCGAGATCGAGGGGCGCGACGGACAGGTCCGCGTTCCCTGTCTCGCGGGTCAGCATTTCCCGCAGGGCGGCGCCCTTCTCTGGGTTTCGGCAGGCGAGCACCACGGTCGCCCCCCGTGCGCCAAGGCCGCGGGCAATCTCCGCGCCGATGCCCGATGTCGGCCCCGTCACGATGCACACGCGACCGGCCATGGCCCCTGCTTCCCGCTCCACGTGCCTTCGATGCCACCGGAGCGCCAAGAAGGTTTGCCCGGGGGATCCCCTACACCGCGGTGGCCACGGTCTCGCCAGGAGGTCGCCGCTCCTTCCCTTTGATCCGGTAGTAGCTCAGGGGGTGCTTGATCTTCAGACACAGACGGTCGGGGCCGGGACAGATCCCGTACGACTTCATCGTGGCGCACTCGGGCGGCGTGTATTCCGTCGCGGACGTCGTCCCCGTGATGTGCTCGATCTGGTACTTCGTGACGTCCGCCGCGAAGTCGGGCACGTCCCCGAAAACGCGGTAAATCTCCTCGTTGCGGAGGCCGATGTGGTGCAGGAACGACACGATCGCGAAGCGGCCCATGTGGGGGACGTTCTCGTGGTTCTGGATCTGGGCCAGGAGGTTGTACATGCACGGCGGGAACCGGGTGATGCTCACCTTCCCGATGTCGTCCGCCTTGAACGTGGCCTTCTTGGCCTCGAGCAAGCCATGGATCTCGCCCAGGTCCGGCTTGAACGTCTCCTCGATCGTGTCGTTGACCGGGATGGGGAGTCCCTCCTCGATGTGCCGCTCGATCGCGTTCCGCATCACGCGGAGCGCCTTCTCCCGGCGCAGGTGCACGTATCCGCCGTCGAGCTTCTGGTTGATGAGCTTCCAGGACGGCTCGCGCATCGTGTTCGTGTAGCGGAGGAAGTCGGTGAAGTGCAGGCGGAACGCGCCGTCTTCCCGGCGGAGGTCCATCCCGAGCTCTGCGGCCAGGTGGAGGACGAGGTCGTCCGGCTGGGACTCGAGGCGGAGTTCGGCCGCCATCGCCTCCCTCAGCGCGAACCGCCGAATCAGGTAATTGTCGGCGTTGGCGGACACGAGGATCCGCGCGACGGGGTAGGCGAGGAGCTGGCTGAGCTGATCCGCCTCGTCGACGGCGACACGGCCGGTCGGGGGCCCCTTCTCCAGGGCTTCGAGGACGCGCGCCTTCCCCAGCGCCCTCCCGCGGGAATACGCCGGCTCGGAGAGGAGCTCCTCGAGGGTGATCTTCTCGGCGCGGATGTAGGCCGCCGCCTCCCGGAGGAAGGGGAACTTGGCGAGCGTGGCGAGCTCCACGGTCCGAGGAACACCGCACCGGATTATACTCCTTTGGCGGGGGTGAGGCAAACTGGGCTCGCCCGCCTTGATGGGCGGGACCGATTACCCCGGCGTCCGCGTGGGGTCATGTCAAGATGATCAAGGTCCCCAGGCCCAGCGCCAGCATGACGAGGCCGAGGAGGACCTTCACAAGTCCTTTCGTGCGGAGGTGCCAGCGCGCGACGCCTCGATACGTGAACCGGCTCGTAACGAGCGCTAGGACGGCCACGAGGGGAAGCACGAACATCACATTGTAGAGGATGAGGAGGCTCAGTCCTCCCGCGGCGCCGCCTTGAGCCGACAGGAGCGCCAGGACGCCGAGATAGATGCCGCCCGTGCACGGAACGGTGCAGAGACCCACAAGGACCCCGGTCACGAACACCGCGGGCAGGAACGTGGCCTGGAGGGCCTTGTGGACGCCAGGCCGGAACAATTTCGGCATCTCGAGTTTCCAGCGGCCTCCGGGGAACAGCGCGTCCCGCAGGACCCAGGCGCCCATGGCCATGCTCATGAGGGCCGCGGCCTTCCCGACCCAATGTCCCTCCGTGAGCAGATTCATCGCGCTGAGCAGGCCGAGCCCCAGGGCCATGTACGTGGCGAAGAGCCCCGCGATATACACGGTCCCGTTCCGGATGATCCGCGGCCGGCCTTGTGGCTTCGCTTCCGGGATTTCTGTCGCGTGGCAGGCCAAGACCTGGCGGTCGAACGCCGCGGTCGTCACGGAGGCGAAGACAAGAAGCCCCGCGAAGGAGCAGGGGTTGAACCCGTCCGCGAGTCCGGCGAGGGCCACGACCCACGGGGTGAGGTCGGTGGCGCCTCCGGACGCTTGGACGCCGAACGCGAGCCCGATCCCGGAGAGGATGGCGGCACCGCCGAAGAGCGTCCAGGTCCGGGGCACCAGGGCTCGCACAGAATCGACTCCTAGGCCTGCACCACGAGTCGTCCGTTCATCGAAGGACTCGCCCGTCCCCCGCAGCATACACTGCAGTACCATCCGTACGTTCCCGGAGTGTTCGTCGGGACCGTGAACACCTTCTGGCCGGAGGGCTCCACGCTTACGTTCATGGAGAAATCGTCCATCGCGAAGTTGTGCCAGCCCCCGCCGTCGGTGTGGTACTGGTTGTCCATGTTGATTAGATCAATCTTGAGCAGCGCCCCCGCCTTCACCGTAATCGTCGTGGGTTCGAAGCCCGACATGGAGACGTGGACCGGCGTGGCGCTGGAGTCGACCGGCGTGTTCTCGCCGACGTTCCGGAGCAACAGTGCCCCGGCGATTACGAACGCGACCGCGATGACGATCGCGAAGAGTGCCTTCTTCGTGCGGTCCGTCAGGTAGAAGGATTCCTTCTTGGGCCGCGATGGGGCCTGCTCCCGGGGGGAGTAATCGACGTTCGGGTGGACCTTCCGCATGTGGGCCGCTTCGTTCTCGCCCTTGAGCCGCACGCCGCACTCCGCACAGTTGAGATACTCGACCATCGCCTCACCTCAGGAATCCGCTCGCCCGTGTCCCAGGTCCCCGCGTGCGCGGAGATATTCCTCGCGGCTCAGCTCTCCACGGGCATAGCGCTCGTCGAGGATGTCGAGGGCATTCGCGGACCTGCCTACTCCGCCCGTTGCTATCGAATGGTCCCCGAGCCCGCCGAGGGCCGCGAGGAGGATCAGAACTAGGATCACGCCAGGCACTCCCATCATCACGAGCCCCCAGCCCCAGGAGCTGCTCCCCATCATGCCGTAGTACCCGCCGTACGCGGTCATGGCCATTGCGCCGAGCGCAATCATGAGCCCGACGGCTACGATGAGCGCAATCGCAAGCCATGTGAGAGAACTGGTCCTTGTGTTGGTCATCCTAGAAGCCTCCATCATCTGATTGCGGCTGGACCAACGCTGAAAAAGCCTTAGGAATCTCGTGGGATGAACCTGCAAGCCCTTGCAGATTCAAGCAAAAGGTTCCGGGACCCTACGTCTGCCGGAGCGTCAGGCGCACCCGGTTCGTCATTCCGTGCCGTTCCCGAACGACCAGGCCGCGCTCCTCCAGCCGATCGAGCAGGCGGCTTACCTTGGCATCGGAGAAAGCCGTGATCCGGACAAGGTCCCGCTGCAGGAGGTCCCCTTTCGATTCCACGATTACGCGCATCAGCCGTCGCTCATCGCCATCGAGGAGCCGGACCGCGAGGTCCTCGAGCTCCGGCGTGCTGGCCGTCGCGGTCGCGTCGCGGGAGAGCGGTTCGGGACCCGGCCCCGCCTGGGCGCGGGCCATGAAGAGGTACGCCGCGGCGATTCCGGCGATCAGGCCCGCGATCAGGATGAAGAGGCCCCAGATGATAATGATGGGCTCTGGCAGCGTCTCGTGCTGCACGATTAGGAACGTCCCGATCAGGAGGCCAAGCAGGACGATGGTCCCGAGCAGGACTGCCTTCACGAGGAGCCGGGTACGGTGCACGAGTTCCGGCGGCTGGGCCATCCGGGCGGGGATGGTTTCGGCGCACATAAAGGGGCTCCCCGGCGTCCTTACATGGAGGCCCGCTGTCGCCGGCCTTCATACTGTACGAACAGAATGCTTAGTAGGCGCCCCTACCCGTCCCACCGCTCGGCGATGTGATGAAGCTCTGGCAAGCTCTCTTCGCGATGATCTGGATTGCGTTCGTGGAGTTCCTGATTGTGATGAGCACCCACGTGACGAACTTCGCGGCCATCGCGACGCCCTTGATTTACCTGCATGCCGCCTTGGGGTTCGCGATGATCCCGCTCGCGTTCAACAACTTCAGCGGGGTCCGAAACACGACGATCGCGGGTCGTGTGAAGCGCACCGCGCAGTCCACGTTCCAGCTCTCCATCCTGATGGCGATCCTCGGGGTCATCCTCCTGTTCAAGGACCAACTCTCCTGGCAAGTCCCCCTCGTGAACCTCTCGCTCTTCTACATCCTCGTCTTCGTCCACGTCGTCAACGCGTTCGCCATCATCACCCAGGCCGCGGCTGTCGCGATCGCCTACGACATGTGGGAGGACAAGGAGTTCAACCAGGAGACGAAGCCGGGCGAGATCCCTGCCATGCCCACGCCGCCGAAGCCGGCCCCGAAGCCGTAGGGAGGTCGCACCGCCAAGGTCTTTGTAGGCCGGGGCCATCGGTTCCCGGCTGATGGACGAGCGCAACGGCTACTTCGCAGTCCACTCCCAGGGGCTCGGCCACGCCACCCGCTCCGTCGCCCTCGCGCGGGGTCTTCAAGAGCGGGATCCGGATCTCTACCTCCTCTTCCTGGCGGGATCGCCCGCCCTCGACCTCGTCGTCTCGAACGGGTTTGACGCGCTCACGATGCCGCCGGCGCCGGACTTTCCCGCGAAGGACGGCGTCCTCGGACCAGTCTGGCGGTGGTACCGGGACTACGCCCGCTACCTGCGGACCGCAGGACGCTTCATGCGGAAGGAGGGGGACTGGGACTACTACCGCTTCCTCCTCTCGGACGGCGAGCTCGCCTCGGTCCGGGAGGCCGTCCGTCACCACGTGCCCACGGCCCTCATCCTGAACGAGTTCGCCCGCGACTTCGCCCGCGATGGCCTCTCGAAGGTCGTCGAGGGCGTCGGCAACTTCTGGTTCACGCAGCTCGCCCGCCGGGTCGACCTCATCCTCGTGACCGATTCAAGCCCTACGTGGCCAAACGTGAGACGGGTGGGCCCCATCGTCCGCCCACCGAGCGCCTCGAGGGAGACGCTGCGCGAGGACCTCTTCTTCCGGAAGAAGACGATCCTCGTGACAGCCGGGGGGACCGGAATCGGCGGGTTCCTCCTGAAGTCGGCGATCGAAGCGTTCCGGGCGCTGGACCTCGAGGAGACGTCGATGGTCGTCGTGAGTGGCCCGAAGCTCAAAGTGGATCCTGCTCCCGGGGTGTACACGTATGGGTTCCTGCCGAACCTTCAGGACTATGTCCTCGCCGCGGATCTGGTGATCACGACCGCCGGCGCGGGAGCCACGAACGAGGCCCTGGCCTTCGGCACCCCCGTCATCGCCATCCCGCCGAAAGGGCACGCCGAGGCGGAGCGAAACGCGGCCGCGCTCGGGTATCGCTTCGAAGACGTGATGCACCTGCGTGACCTCATTCCCGATAAGCTCGCGCTTGGACGGCAAGAGCCCGCGCCCACAGGTAATCGAGAGGCGACCCGCCTCCTCGCTGACTTCCTGGAGGGGGCTGCCGGAAAGGCCTAGGCTCACGCGCGGTACGTCGGGTGCTCTCGCTTCGACCGCTCTTTGCTCTGGACCCAGAGCGCCATCTGGTACAACAGGGACGAGAGGCGGTTCATGTATCGCAACATCTCCGGATTCACAGGTGCAGTGTGGGAGAGAGCCACGACCCGCCGCTCCGCGCGGCGAGCGACCGTCCGGGCCCAGTGGAGTCGAGTCAGGGCCTCGGAACCTCGCGGGAGCAGGAACTCCGTCAAGGGGCCGGCGTCAAGCCGGCCCACCGCGGCCTCCAGACGGGCCACATGTTGTCGCGTGGTCCTTGGCACCTTGGTCCCCGTCGGGCGGAGGGTCGCGAGCTCCGCTCCGATCGTGAAGAGGTCGTCCTGGATCTTCAGGAGCATGGTGCGGACGGTCCGATCCTTCTGCGCCACGAGCGTGACTCCCAGGACCGCGTTCAGCTCATCGACCGCGCCCATGGCCTCCACGCGCGGGTCGTCCTTCGGGGCGCGACCGGGACCGAGGAACCCCGTGGTCCCTTCGTCGCCCTTCCGGGTGTAGAGGCGCGGCATGGTCACCCCACCCACGGCCGCGCGTCCGTGGCGGACGGCGGCTGGGAGAAGATCTCCGGGTGCAGGATGTGGGCGAGGATCTCGAGCCCCGTCACCAGGCGCGGCCCGGGCCGGCTGAAGTAGCTCGACCCGTCCGCGACCCAGACGCGGCCCTGACGGGCCGCGGGGAGATCGCTCCACCACGGCTGACGGGCCACCTGGGGGGTCTCCTTCAGGGCGCGCTCGAGGTGGAATCCGCAGGGGATGAGGACCGCGGTCTCGGGGGCTGCCATGACGACATCCTTCGGCTCGACGCGCCGCGACGGCTCGGCGCGTTTCGCAAGCACGTCCTGGCCACCCGCAAGCTCGACCATCTCCGGCACCCAGTGCCCCGCCGCGAAGAGCGGATCGAGCCACTCGAGGCAGGCCGTCCTGGGATGTTCCGGGACGTGGCCGGTGAGGAAGGCCACGCGTTCAATCCGTTCGCGCAGATCCTCGACCGCGCTCACCGCGGCCACGGAGGCGCCGCAGGCATGGCCGACCCGCTCGAAATCCTCGAGTACATCCTTCAGGGAATGAGGATCCAGGGTCACGATGCGGGGCCGCCTCGGGAGGCGCGCAGCGACCGCTCGCACATCGTCCGTCGTCGGGGCGCACACCTCGCAGAGCCCCTGGGTCACGATTACGTCCGGTCGGGCCTCTTGCAACGCCTTGTCGTCCACGGCGTAGAGCGGCCGCTCGGCCGCGAGTCGACGCCCCACCATCCGGCTGGTCTCCGCGCTCGTCTTGCCCTCGTAGTCGAGGAGCGCGTGGCTGACCCGGGGGAGCTCGTTGGCGGCCGGGGGATAATCGCATTCGGGCGAGACGCCCACGAGGTCGCCGCCCAGCCCCAGTGCAAAGCAGATCTCCGTGGCGGCGGGAAGCAGCGAGACGATTCGCATAGTTGGGCCGCGATGGTCCCCCGGGCACTTAACGGTTCTTCAGGGTCGCGTCCCGATCCCCGGTGCAGGCCGCCGCGCGGGATTCAGACGCGGATCCTTCGGAACGCGACGACGGCGAGGACGAACATGACGACGGCCTCGACCGCCAGGACGGTGAGCTCGAGGGAGACCGTCGGGGTCAGGGCGTCGAAAAGCCCTGCACGGAAAATGTCCGTGGTGTACGTCAGCGGGTTCGCGTAGCTCGCCGTTTGGATGGCGGTCGGCGCCGAACTCGCCGGGAAGAAGACGGACGACGTAAACAGGAAGATGAAGAAGGCAAAAGTCGAGACGACCTGGAACGTCTCGGACGACTTCAGCGCAACGGAGAGGGCGATGGCGAAGGACCCGAAAAACATCGTGCCGAGGAAGAGGGCCGCGGCAATGAGGAGCTGACCCTGGAGCGTGAACGACACGCTCGCGCCCACGACGGGAAACGCGAAGATGAAGACCAAGAGGGAGCCCACCACGCCGATGATGAGGGTCGCGAAGATGATGCTCAGGATGTACTGCGCCCGCGTGAACGGCCCCATGAGGATCTGCTCGAACATCCCGTTCTTGCGGTCGAACCATAGCTGGGTCCCGGCGTTCGTGCCGCCGTTGATGACGGTCAGCGTGACGGCCCCCGCCGCCAGGAACTCGGAGTACGTCACCAGATGGCCCCCCAGTTCGAAGGGCTGGACGATCCCGTTGATCCCGAAGCCCTGGACGAAGATGAAGAAGAGGGGGAAGATGAGCTCGAAGAACAGAGACGCCTTGTCGAGGTTCGCGCGGAGGTTCCGGTACACGAGCCTCGCGTAGATGTTCATCCTACGCGCCTCCTGCTTTCGCGTCCACCTGATTGTCGTCCGTGACGAGGTTGATGAACGCATCCTCCAGCGTCGTCTCGGCGATGTAGATGGAGGAGACGGTGAGCCCGAGGCGCTCTGCGAGGCGGTAGATTCCCGGGATGACGCTCTCCGGCGTCCCGGTGGTGACCCGGTACGCCCCCGCGCTCTCGTCCTGGACCAGATGGGAAACGCCCTCGAGCGTCCCGAGGGCCGTGGCCATCTCCTGCGAGCTGCCCTGGAGTAGCTTGAACTCGACCGCCTTCGCGCTCCCGAACCGACGCTTCAGGTTCTCCGGTGTGTCGATCTCGACGATTCGTCCCTGGTTGATTACCGCGATCCGGTCGCAGAGGTACTCCGCCTCTTCGAGGACATGGGTCGTGAAGAAGATCGTCAACCCGTCCCGCACGCGCTCCTTGAGATAATCGAGGACGCCGCGACGGACGATTGGGTCCAGCCCGACGGTCGGCTCGTCCAGGAACAGGAGGTCCATGTCATGGATGAACTCCCGCGCGACCTGCAGCCGCCGGCGCTGGCCGGCTGAGAGGTCGATCGTGGGTTTCTTGCGGAATTCCTCCATGCCGAATCGGTCAATGAGTTCCTCGACCCGGCGTTTCCGCTCGGCCTTCGGCACGTCCCAGATGAGCCCGTAGATGTCCATGCTCGTCTCGACGTTCAGGCCCTGGTCGAAGCTGTCTTGTTGTTGCACCACCCCGATTCGCTCGCGGATCCTCCGGCCCTCGGTCGCGAGGTCGTGCCCCAGGATCGTCGCCTTGCCGGACGTGGGCGGCAGGAGAGTGGTGAGCATCTTGATCGTGGTCGTCTTGCCCGCGCCGTTGGGTCCGAGGAAGCCGAAGACCTCCGACCGTTCGATGTCGAAGGTCACGCCATCGACAGCGGCTTTGTCACGGAAGTATCTCGACAGGCGCTCGACCCGGATTGCCGTTCCGTCCTCGGTCATCGTTCACCGTCCTGTCCAGCTGGTTGCGGCCGGAGCCGGGGGTCATTGCAGTGGGGTTCTTTTAGGTATGCCTCAACGGCGCCTGGTCGCAGGAAAGGGGGTAAGGCGGGGTCGCCCTACCCGGAGACGCTCGGCGTCAGGTGCTCGAACCGCTTCGTGGCTGCGCGCACGACCCCGTGCTCGATGACGCTCTTCCCGCCGTTGAGATCCTCGATGGCCTTCGTCGTCAGGGCGATCGCTTCCTCGAGAGTCAGATCGGGGCGGTAGCCCTTGTGAATGGTTTCGAGGGCCTCGTCCGCTCCCTGGCCGATCGCGAAGCCGGAACCTCGGAAGGTCGTGCCGCTGGGATCGACCTGGACGAGCTGCATGCCCAGTTCATCCGCGCCAGCCAGGATGATCGACGCGCCCAGCGGGCGGACCGCGTACATCGTGAGCTGGTGCAGGTACTCGGACAGGTGGCGTGAGAGCGTGGCCACGTCGATCGGGTTGTCGTACACGAGGCGGTGCTTCTGCGCCTCGACCCGGAGCTCGTCGATCAGGGTGGTCACGTCGCCGATGTACCCGCTCCCCGTCGCCCCGACGTGGTCGTCCAGGACGAAGACCTTCTCCGCCGCCTCAAGCAGAGGCCGCGTCGGCTTGACCTGGCTCGACAGGAGGACGAAGTCCTTGCCCTTCAGCCCGATCGTCGTGGAGCCGCGCGAGACGGCTTGGAGGGCGTAGTCCACCTGGACCAGGCGGCCCTCCGGTGAGTAGAATCCCGGAGCCGCGCCGATATCTGCATCATCCTCGGCAACAACGATTCATCGGTGATCGCTCGTCTGCTGCTCGATCTGGAACGAGACGGATGTGCATTCTCCGTTCACCAGCAGCCGATTCATCGATTCGACTATACGATCTATGGGTACAGCTTCATCCCCTTGACTCACTTCCGTATCAAGGACTGGGAAAAGTTCGACACGCCCGATCAGATCCCTCCGGCATCACGCCGGCCGCCTTACTTCACCACCGAGTACGGCGTAACGTTCGTGGATACTGAGCGGGATCTCCGGCCTCGCGGTACGATTGAACATGATCTTCAGATGCTTTCCAGCCTGATCGATCCGGCGAAGACCATCCTGGTAACTCATACACCTCCGTATGGCACCGCCCTTGACGTGCTGTACGACGGCAGCCACTGCGGCAGCAGAGCGCTGGCCGCGTTCATCAGGAAGCAGCAGCCGCTTCTCACACTTCACGGCCATATTCATGAATCGCCTGACCAGAGCGGCTCGATCGTGGATCGGATCGGCGCTACGGTTTCCATCAATCCCGGAGCAAGCATCGACCGGTTGAACGCCGTGTATCTGGAGGTGGAGGATCCGCTTAAAACCTTGCGAAGGATCACGGACTGAGATATAGTCAAGGCTGAAGATAGGCGTGAGGACGCAGGAGGCGCCGCTACGCTGAGGCAAGAGGCAAAGAGCAGCCTTTCTGTGGGAGCGGCGTCCCGCCGCGAACGTCTTTCCAGCTCTACAGAGCCAGGAAAATAATCATGCGTTCTACTACCTGTCCATATCAAAAGCACCACATTGCCGTAGTACGTTCTCTCATCATGACTATCACTGCCCTGGCGCTGCTTTCCGCCATCGGCTGCGTTACCGTCGGGGAACAGTTCCCGATCTACAAAATCCCTGACATCAAAATCGGCGTCACGTCCCAGAGCGCGATTCAAAGCATGTTCGGCTCTCCCTGGAGGGTGGGCAGGGAGGACGGCCAGGCAACCTGGACCTACGGCAGGTATCGGTATCAGATCTTCGCCCCTGCCAGGACCGAAGATCTGGTAGTTCGATTCGATGACCGCAAGGTGGTCTCGTCCTACACCTTCAACACCACCGAGCATGGGGAGTGAGGAGTACAAAGCGATCGTACATTGATGATTTGAGATTGCTGATTTCAGATCTGCGATCGTATTCAGGATGCAAATCGGGAATCTGCAATCAACAGCCCGTCCGACTGCAGCAAACAGTCATTCGACTCCGCCGCTCATGCTCACCGTCTATTAATCATTAGGATATCATCCCCTTAGCTGATCTCCGGCCAGCTCTTTCAGTCTTCTTCCGATCCCGTTTACTTGACCGACCCCCCGTTACCCCGTACATTCTTGTATAGAGTATGCGCTTCTGAATTCATTGCCCCTTCACGGGGAAACTGGAGGAAGGCTCCGCCGTATCCGGTAATCTGAAAAACTGCTCTTCCCACTACCCGGAGCTGCTCTCATATCAGAAACGATTCACCATCTGTGAGTACACTGATGAACACACACGTGACTCGAGTTCTTGCTGTCGATGATGACGCGGACATGCGGACAATTTACGAAGAATCGGTCCACATGATTCCCCTCGCCAATCAGGAAAACACCCGCTTCAGCCTGACGCTGGCAAAAGACGGCATCGAGGCGATCGAAGCAGTAAAGCAGTCAGTGCACGGAAAGGAACCGTTTGCCGTTGCCTTTCTCGATCTGAAGATGCCTCCCCTGCCTGATGGCGGCATCTGGACAGCGAAAAAGATTCGTGAGATCGACACTGCTCTCAACATTGTCCTGGTTACCGGCTGCCTCGATATCGATCCTCTGGATCTTTCCCACCGGATTCGTCCTCTGGACAAGTTCCTCTATCTGCAGAAGCCGTGCTCGATTTACGAGATTCAGCAGTGTGCTCTCTCGCTGGGCGCAAAATGGCGGGCCGAAGCCCTGCTGCGCGAAACCAACGAGGAGCTCTATTTGACGAACCGGCAGCTGCTGGACACCAATACATCGCTTTCCATCCTGGCGAGAAATCTGGACAAGACCCGCAAGGAGACGGAAAAGCAGCTTCTGGACCGGCTCCGCTCAATTCTCAGGCCGTTCCTGATCAGGCTCAGCAATGACCCCAGCCTGGCGCGGTATGAAGATGAGTTTCGCGCGGTGGCTAAGGAGATTGAAGACAATTCATCCAACTCCATCTTCGGCATGGTCGAGGCGGATTGCCTTTCCTCGACCGAACTGGCCATCGCCTCAATGGTGCGCAAAGGCGCTTCGAGCAAGGATGTAGCGCAGACGCTGAACATCTCCATCGACACCGTAAAAACCCACCGCAGAAACATCCGCAGGAAGCTGCGGATTCAGCATGCCCACATCAGCCTCCAGGCCTACCTGCACTCCGTGGGAGAGGCGGATAACTGACAGAAGATTGCTGAGCATTGCTGCAACCAGACGAAAGACGCGCGTCTGATCACAGCGTAACAGATACAGACATGAAAAAGGCGGCTTCAGCGAATGCGAAGCCGCCTTTTTTCATTCCGGTTTTAGCCACGCATGAGTATGCAGCGGCATCAGCGGATCTCGCCCCATGCCGCCTCAGCCACATCGAAATATACGGCAACCCTCACCCGCTCCCACGACGGCACTGGCGGCCGGTTTACGTCCAGAATGCGGGCCTCAAGTCTCACTCCCCGATCCAGCATGCAGGCGGGAATGGTGTTGACCTGCCGGGCAATATATCCGAGCTTCACGCCTTCAGGCGAATAGACTTCTATAGCCATCCCATCATAGCGATTTCCCGGCTCACGCTGAAGCCTGAGCCGGTCTCCCTGCCTCAGGTTTTTCGTCACCGCCTCGCCCCGGTAGAATTGAAATCCGGCAATATAATCCTCGAAAAGCAGCGACTTCCGCTCCGCGCTCTGGACGGGCGCCGCCATCGGCAGCGCCATGAACCCTGGCAACAGCTTGAGGAACTCCCTTCGTCCGATCATACCGTACCTCCTTTCATGATGATGGCAGAAGCTGCAAGCCCGGCTCCTGGCAGAGCCTGACTCGGCATAATTCAGCCAGCCGGGCAGCAGCGGATTTCAGCCTCATCATAAAAGACCGGATTGACAGATACGGTCAAAGTGAACAAAAAAAATTACTTGTTGGATTCGTGTGTGCTCGAACGCCCCAAGAGAATCATGCTCTCACTACGTAAGGCATCTTTGAAGGACAACCGTGGTCCGGGGACTGCGCCCCGGCTACACTGGTGCATTCGCTCTGCGAAGCGCATTGTTAAGGATCAGGGACTATCGTCCGCGACTGCATCGCGGCCTTCGCTTCGCGAGGCGGATAGTACTTCCGTATCGGAAGTCAACAGCTGATCTTAATGCAGATGCGTCCGGTACGGACCGCATGAGTGAAGCCCGGCCTTTCAAGGCCGGGATGACAGCGCACAGCAGAAACCACCCGTCGCGTCGCGACGCCACAACGATGATTTTGAAGCGTGCGAGGGTGTCTTCCTCTTCAGCGGAATCAACCATGAACGAAGAGACGTACCTTACACCATCAGGCCCGGCACCAGCGCCTTCAACCTGGTACATACATCATCCACGGTGATCGCCTGCACACACTTGTTGTCCGTGCATGCTGACTTGCGATGATTGTAGGCGGACACGCAGGGGCTGCAAAAATAATCAGCGTAGAGGACTTCGATCCGGTCGCTGAGCGGGCGGTAGCACTGCGGCGTTTCGGGGCCAAAAAATACCAGAACGCGCAGATCGGTGAGGGAGGCGAAGTTAGGGGGGCCGGAATCATTGCTCACCATCACGCTCGCCACGGCGTAGAGGTCGATCAGCTCCCGCAGCGTTGTCAGCCCGGCAAAATTGATGCAACGCGGGTTCTGTACGGCATCGGTAATCACTGCGGCATCCTTCCATTCCGACGCCGCGCCGGTTATGACTATGACCACTGCGGGATTAGCCAGCAGCCTGTGGGCCAGCTCGATATAGCGTTCCATCGGCCAGCGCCGCAGCGGAAGCAGGTTGCTCCCGTTAGGATTGAGCAGAACGATAGTGTTCTCCGGCCTCAGGCTCGGGCAGAGGTGCTGCAGATTGATCAGGATACGCTGTTTATCTTCCTCCGAGGAAACATGGCGGGCAGGAACGATATCGCTCTGATTGACCGCCATCTTGGTGAACGGCTCTTTCGATTCCTCCTGCTGAAGAGCGTAAACAAGCGCCAGGAAGTTCACGCTGATATGGTTCAGATGGTTATAGATCACTCTGTGGGTGAGAAGGGATCCGCGGTACAGTCCCTCCATATGAAACCGATAAAACCCGACCCTGAAGGGAGCTCCGGACAGATACCCGAAGACCGCGCTGGCTCGGGAAAACAGCTCCAGGTCAATAGCCGCATCGACCCGGATCCGCCGCAACGTGTGGATCAGCCTGACCGCATCGGCAAGAAAGCGGAGCGGGGAGTTTGAGGAGACGGTTAGAATATGGTCGTCGGGAATGAGGCCGAGCAGCCGGATGCTTTCCTTCATTTCCTCGAAAATGAAATAGTACAGTTCCGCTCCCGGGAAAAGCTGCCGCGTCTTGAGAAGCGCGCTGTGGGCGGAGATTGCCGATCCCATTTCCGATATCTGGATAAAAAGGATCTTCCGCGGCGTACTTCTCCGGCTCGGCTTTCGTCTGATTCGTGTCGCCGCAGCAATCAGCGAGAATAGAAAACACAGCGGCACGCCCAGCCAGCGATCTACAAGTCGCATAAGATCAACGTTCATGTGCCAGTACTCAGTCTTAAGAGGGTCATCGGTTTACTCGGTGAAGATGATTCCAGACATTCGCGGCAGGGATGCCGCTCCCACGGAAGCCGGGGTCAGGATTCAGGGATCAGCATTCAAGGTCAGCGCTTCCGTCCTCACCGTGTGCCCTGACCCCTGAATCCTGCACCTTGAACTCCTCACCGCTTTGGCCGATAGCTGCCCCTGCCACCGGCCAAGGCCGGAACGCGCAGCTCTCCATCGACATCCTCCAGGTCGAGCCACCACTTTTTTTCCAGGTGCGGCCTGGTGAATCCAAAAAACTCATCGCCCCAGGCGGCGAAGTTCCGTGCCACAGGCACATGCCTCATGGTCCACTGCACCAGGCGGTGGAATGGGGTATATGGCTTGTTCCAGGGACAGACAGAGATACAGACACCGCAGCCCGAGCCTTTTCTGTTACCTACCCGCTGCCGGGTGCATTTCTCCACATCACAGGGCCATCGCTCATATCCATTGAACATGACCGTGTCCCCGAAACTGATAGCGCCAGATGGACAGTAGCGAGCACATTGCTTGCACCTGCGACAGAAATCCTGCAGGCCGAAGTCAATCGGCCGGTCCACTGCCAGTGGCAGGTCAGTGGTGACAATCGAAGCTTTGAACCGGGGCCCAAGGAACGGGTTGAGCACGATGTCGCCGATCCGGCACATCTCTCCCAGGCCGGCCCAGAGCAGAATCGGAGGGACCAGCACCTGATAGTTCCGGGCATGGTGAGCACGGGCCGGATACCCGAGACGGCGGAGGTAATCAGCAAGGATGCAGGCGATAAATCCGGAAGTGGAGTATGCCAGGAAGCTCATGGAGTTACTGATCCAGTCATTACCTACGGCAGCTTCAGCAGTTTTCGAGTCCTGATCGGTAAGGATGGCAATGGCATACTGATGGCTGCAGGTAACCGGCTCACCGGTAGCCATGCTGTGGCTGTATACCGCATACGGAGGAAGCTTGCAGATCCCGACCAGGTCAGCCCGGAGAAAATACGCTGTTTCCTTGATGTGACGCGCCATCGCAGCCGGATCATCGGTCAGCGGCGCTTTCTTCTCCGCCGGTATCCCGTCGACGAGATCGCCCAAGGTGAACTGCATCTGCACCAGGCTCGCTGAGAGCGGATGTTTGGAGACGAACCGGTGCCGCTCATGAAGCAGCTGCTCGCCAAAGTCTCCCCCGCAGCGCACGATTGAAACCGCTTTCCCGCTCGTCCACGCGCTGAATGCCTGATTCGTCGACAACCGTGGTCGGCCGCTCGATTCGCTTGAGGATCCCGACTGGATAGGGATCAACGCGATGGGTATTATTGGCTCGAAGATGGGTGGTAACCGGCATTGCAGCTCCCATAGAGTAAGACTGATCAGTTCCCCACAAGTAACCACATATCGAGAGCTTCGTCAAATCCTTAGATCGCGCATTCTGTCAGGACCAGCGTGCAGCCTGCTCCCGCTGCGTTCCATGATTTTTCTTTTCCACCGCAGGTATGATATACTTTTTCTAGCAGCCGAATGGTCCGGCCGGCTGCGCCGCCATGGTGTGATGGTCATACACTACGACCAGCATTCTGCTCGGACTCACCGACACAGATTTCTTCATGTATTCAATGCTGCGGAGGATGCATGCCTGCTAACAAGGTGGTAGTTCACTATAATGACGGCACAATCCTGAAAGGAACCACAACCGACTTCTTTCCCAATCGAGCGCAGTTCCGGGTTACCGGCGGACAGGGAGAAGCTCGGACAGTGTATGTTGAAGAAATCAAGGCGGTCTTCTTCGTCAAGGACTTTGACGGCGATAAGCAGCGTCAGGACAGCTATGAGAGCGAGATAGCCGGCGGCGGCAAAAAGATCCGCGTGGAATTCGCTGACGGTGAGGTCATCAATGGCCACACCCTGGGCTATTCACCCGACCGTCTCGGGTTTTTTATTACCCCTGCCAATCCGGACAGCAACAACGATCGGGTTTCGTTGTGAAAGCCGCAACCAGAAGTATCAGGTTCATGTGACCAGGATTGCAGATTTCTGATTGGAGATCCTGCTCTCCAAATCCAAAATCAGAAATCAGCAATCCCACATCTCCAATGCCCACCGCACAACCCACAGCCCAACCCCTGCATTCTAGATCCTCTCCTCGCTTCTCCTCTTTCCGGTTGATAATCTCCGGCCATCCAGTATAATGAAGAACCTTGCAGCTCTTCAATCCCCGGCCAGAGAGGATCAGGCAATGTCATACGGATGGGTAGGAAACACAGCGCGAATCAATCTCACCAGCGGACAGGTGACCGTAGAGCCCAGCGAACGCTACCATCAGGCATTTCTGGGCGGCAAAGGTATCAACGCCAGGGTGCTCTGGAATGAGGTCAAGCCAGAAACCAGGCCCCTGGACCCGGAGAATACCCTGACCATCGGTACCGAGTCCCCTGGTCGGAACGCTGGTGCCGACCGGCTGCAAAATGTTCCATCTCGGCCAAGTCACCGCTGACCGGCCGATACGGCGACAGCAACATCGGCGGGTACTGGCCGGCAGAACTCAAGTATGCCGGCTTCGATCAGCTCATTCTTTCCGGCCGCGCTGAGGCTCCTTCCTACCTCCTCATAACCGACGGGCACGTCGAGCTTCGAGATGCCCGGCATCTCTGGGGCCGCGATACTGCTGAAACGTCCCGGCTGATACAGCATGAATGCGGCGAAGACGTCAGAGTGATCAGCATCGGGCCGGCCGGAGAAAATCTGGTAGCCTGCGCTTCCATTGTCAGCTGGCCCTCCTGCTGCGCCAGCCGCACTGGCATGGGTGCGGTAATGGGATCAAAACATCTGAAAGCAATCGCAGTGCGGGGAAACGGCGACATACCGATTGCCCGGCCAAAAGAGCTGACCCGGGTATGCGCCGGGCTTACTGAAGGAATACGCGCTCTGACCGCGGTGATACAGGATACTGCGGGCGAGATTGCCAAAGAAAGCCAGCACATGCTTTTCGGCACGCATCATGAGCAGCCTCCTGCCGGCTGGCCTGGGGGCGCCGGGCTCATCGATGCAGTCAATGGATTTTTCAAGGAGTACGGTGCCGGCCTTCCCTCCCCCTGTCTGAACTGCCCTATGCCCTGTAAACCGCAGTTCAAAGTTCCGGGGTCTGACGGAACACAAGAATTGACCTATCTCCATTGCGACACCTGGCTCATCTTTACCACCCGGACACAATCAGCGGCCCTGGACCTTGCAGCTGATTCCAGGCTTTTTATGAAATGTCAGAAGCTCGGTATCGATGTTTTCAGCGCTGTCACTGATGTCGCTTTTCTCACTGAGCTGTTCGAAAAAGGCATCATCAGTGAACAGGACACTGACGGGGTTACCCTGCGCTGGGGTGATAAAGAGGCGCTCGGCCTGCTGGTGGAGAAGATCGCCCGGCGGCAGGGTGTTGGCGAGCTGTTTTCCGAAGGGATTGTAAAGGCCAGCCAGCGCCTGGGCCGGGGAGCTGAACAGTATGCCTACCAGACCAAGGGGGTCGAGCTGGTGCACTATTCGCTCTATCTCATTGACGCAGCCCTGGCTGGGGCGATCTCGCAGCGAGGCGATCAGGTCCGCGCGCATGGTGCCACGCTGATGAGCCTGAGCGCCCAGGTGCCGATGGAATATCTGCGCATGCTCACCAGTTCATTGCCCCCTCACCTCGCTGAAACCGTTCTCCAAGAGGGATACGTGGAACGCTATGAGGGCAAGGCGGGGCTGGTGGAACACTTCGAGAAAATCAACAGCCTCTCGGACATCCTTGGCGTCTGTCGCTGGTGGCTGTCGGGAGTAACGCTCTCCGGCATCCTCACCCCGCAAGCCCGGGCACAGGTGCTTTCATTCGTCACCGGCAGGGATATCGATGAGACAGCACTCGACCGCTATAACGAGCGCGTTGAAACGCTCATTCGCAGCTTCAATGTGCGTGAAGGATTGAGACGGCCCGACGATTCGATTCCCGCATTTTATTTTAGGGAGAAATCTGTTCGCCACGGCGTTCGGCTGGACCCGCAGAAATTCGACCAGGTGCTCACTGAATACTATGCTCTGCACGGTTGGGATGAGAACGGGATGCCCCGGAGCGAACGCCTCGAGGCGCTTGGTCTGGGAGACGTCGCGGTGGAGCTCAAAGAACGAGGAATCATAGCGTAAGGAATCCCCATGAAAAAAATTCTGGTCGACTTTGACAAATGCAGCGGCTGCGGCGCCTGTGAACTGGTTTGCTCCCTTCATCATTACGGGGTCAACAATCCGAAAAAATCCCGCATCCGGATCATTCGCCTGCCTGAGCAGGGAAAAAGCTTTCCAGTCATTGCCGGCCCCATTGTCACGGAGGAATGCAAAACCAAATGCCCGGTACTGATCAAAGGTGAGCAGTACGACGAATGTCTCCTGTGCCGCGCCAGCTGCCCTTCCCGGCCGCTCTTCAGAGAGCCTGATACCGGAAAGCCGATCACCTGCGACCTGTGCGCACAGTGCATAGCCTTCTGTCCATCCGAGGCGCTGGTCCTGGTGCCTTAGAGACGGTTCAAAGTTCAAGAATTCAGGGATCAGGAAGCAAAGGACAGGTCGGACTGATTCCCTGACCCCTGAATGCTGCCCCCTTAGACCTTGAACTTGGAACCTCCAGCCATCAGATTAGAACGTCCCGCGATTCCAGCCGAACAGACCGCCATCGATGTCCGTGAACTCTATGTAGCTGCGCTCAGGCGCAACGTCCAGCTCGGCTTGCAGGAAGTCAGCGATCGCTGCAGCATACCCGCTGCATCGATCGCGCGCCAGGCCGATGCTCTTCACCTCGACATACGCTGTCGCTGCTGTGCTCCCGCTGAACAGCATCGCTGAATCTCCATGCACCGACACCATGATGTACTCTTCGGGCTTGCCAAGGAGCTCACTGAGAAAGTGAGAGGCTCTTCGCAGCAGTTCCTGACGCTCGAGCTCAATGACGGTCTTATTGGTTTCAATCTTGAAATAGGGCATTGGTTCCTCCTTTGATCAGTAATAAGTGAGCACAAGCCTCCGGGCAGAGCCCAGGTTGATCGAACGATGCAACGAACAGAGTCTGTCATTCTGAGGGAGTGTCGCTCGACAGCTGTCAAGCGCAACTCAGGATGACAGACACCATGCTTGTCGCCAGCGTGGAAAATCCAAGCAAGGTTTATCCGAGCTGAAGTTTCATCCAGGCAGTGAGACGCCTCCCGCCTCTTGCCTCAGTGCAACGCGACTCTCGCCCTTCACAAGCGACCCAAATAACCCAACGAACTCAAGCAACCCAACGAACCCGACCTCGGCCTCGACTTTTTTCCCCGGCAGCGTACACTGTGAGCATGGAGCTGCGTATCGAATCTGATCGCACTGAAAGGAGAAGTAAATCCTTGAGCACGGTGTCCCTGGTCCGCTGTGAACAGTATGGCCGCACGGAGGTCGAGGCTGCAGTCCTCAGGTCAGTGGACCTCCTCGGAGGAGCAGCGCAGTTCTTCAAGCCTGGAGACCGCGTGCTGCTGAAACCAAATCTGCTCTCCGCCAGTGCGCCGGAAAAGCACATCACCACGCATCCGGAAGTCGTGCGGGCAGCCGCCTGCCTCGTTATGGATGCCGGCGGCCGGCCATTCATCGGCGATAGCCCTGCCCTGGAACCATTCAGCAGAGTCGCGGCCCGGAGCGGCATGAGCGCGATTGCCCGCGAGCTCGGCATCGCGCTGATCGAGTTCACCGATCCCGTCCCAGCTCCAGCCTGCTCCGGTTCCGCGTTCAAGAAGCTTGAGATCAGCCGGGAGGCTCTCGAAGCGGATGCGGTCATCAATCTTCCCAAGCTGAAAACGCACTGCCAGATGGTTCTTACGCTGGGGATCAAGAATCTGTTCGGTACCATCGCCGGCCAGCAGAAGGGGGAGTGGCACTTCATGGCTGGCGTCGACCGGGACACCTTTGCTTCGCTTCATCTCGATATCTATCAGGCGGTGAAACCAGCCCTGACGATTCTTGACGGCATCTGGGGCATGGAGGGACATGGCCCCAGCAACGGCACTCCTCGGCAGCTCAATCTCATCGCAGCATCGGCGGACACAGTCAGTCTGGACATTTCACTATGCCGCCTGCTGGGAGTCCCGCTCGAGTCTTTTCCTCTGTACCGCGCGGCCCGGGACCGCGGCATCGGTGAGACCTCGACCAGTCGCATTGGTCTGATCGGGGACCCTCCGGACGCATTTGCTCTGGATGCCTTCCGCATTCCCGAGCTTGATTCGCTCAGCTTCGTTCCCGACGTTCTCTCCCGTCTGAGCAAGAGGTTCTTTGTCTCTCGGCCCGTCTGCCGGAGCAGCACCTGCACCGGATGCGGTCGATGCGCAAGCATCTGCCCGGCTGGAGCGATTGAGATAGCCGACCAGGCCAGCATCTTCGATTACAACCGCTGTATTCGTTGCTTCTGCTGCCAGGAGATCTGCCCGGAAGACGCAATCACGTTCCACAAAGGTCTGCTGGTGCGTCTGGCGGGATGGCTGAAGCAGCGATGAGAATGAAGGGGTCAGCGTTCAAGGCCAGCACATCCGTCCTCTACATCTTCCCTGACCCCTGAATGCTGAATCCTGACCCCTCTTCTTTTCAGACAACGATTAACGTTTATACCGTCCCATCAGCTGTCCTTCTGCCAGGATATGGCCTTTCATCGCCTTAAGCAGCTGATCTTTGGTCAGACCAGAGTCCAAGGGCAGCTCCTGATCGAGAGCATACAGCTTGAAGTAGTAGCGGTGCGTTCCCGATGGAGGACAAGGTCCCCCAAAGCCGATGCGCCGGAAATCATTGGTTCCCTGCCTGGCCCCGTTATCGAGCTTTTTGCTTGGCGGGACTGCCTCGGGCAGATCGCATGCGCCAGCCGGAATGCCATAGATCACCCAGTGTACCCAGGTGCCCATGGGTGCGTCCGGATCATCGCTGATGAGAGCCATGCTCTTAGTGCCCTCAGGCACACCGGTCCAGGAGAGCGGGGGTGATACGTCCTGACCGTCACAGGTGTGCTTTTTCGGAATCATGCCGCCTTCATTGAAAGCGCTGCTTGTCAGCTGAATATCCATACCCTTCCCTCCCGGTATCTGAGCGTTGAGAACAGTGCTGCCGAGCCAGATCATCAGCACCGCGATCAGGCCGCAGTACCTGAGAAACCTGCAGAGTATCTGCATATGACTCCTCCCTTCAAATCAGGTTTCATTCCGGCACAACGATCCACATCACCTCAGGGAAAGAACTCTCCTGAGCAGTGTATACAATAGTAGCATGAATGCGGGAGGAAAGGAAAAAGAGTGAGGAGTAAAACGTACCGCTCTCACGAATCAAGCGGAATGGTCAGATAGTACCCGTAGTGGCCCCGCTGAATGAGCAGCACCATGCTGCGGGCCTGGTAGATATTGGCGATGGCTCTCTGAAAGTCCTGGAGGCTATTGAGGGTGGTATCATTTATCTGCAGCATGATATCGCCGCTTCTTACGCCCGCCCGGTCCATCCGGCTGCCGGAGCGCAGCTGGGAAACAGCCACTCCTGCCGGAGCCTGCTCCTCTTTTCGATCCGGGCGGAAGCTCCTTCACCTCAATGCCAAGCAGGCGCAATGCGATTTCCTGGGCTTTTTCGAGCGGGAACTCTTCCGTTTTCAGCACTGAGGCCGTCTGCCTGCCGTCGCCGCGAACAGTGCCAGCGTGATCTCCTGCCGCGGAGGATACTGCCTGAGTATCTCAAGGTAATCTCCGGTGGATTTTACCGCATCACGGCCGATCGCGGTGATGATATCGCTTGGCTTGATGCCGGCTCTTTCTGCCGGGCTTTCAGGATCCACCCGCCGCACCAGTGCCCCGCCAGTTCCTTTGAACTGCAGTGATCCGGCCAGATCAGGCGTCAGCTCCTGTACCTGAATGCCGATCCACACCGGCGCCAGCTTGCCGTACAGAATCAGCTCGTCGACCACGCGCCTGGCTTTGTTAATGGGTATTGCAAAACCAATGCCCTGCGCTCCCTGGCCGTAGATAGCACTGTTAACGCCAATCAGCTGGCCGTCGATGTTGAGGAGGGGACCGCCGCTGTTACCAGGATTGATGGAAGCGTCGGTCTGAACGAAATCGCGATAAGTGCGATCACCCGCCTTGATCGACCGCCGCACTGCGCTGATAACACCGGTCGTTACCGTATGCGAGAGCCCGAAAGGGTTGCCGATGGCGATGACCTTCTCGCCGATCATCAGATCTTCGGAGTCGCCGAGCGCAACCGTGGGCAGATCCCGGCCGGCATCAATCTTGAGCACTGCAAGGTCGAGCTCCGGAGCCGAGCCGATGAGCTTCGCCTCATAGCTCTTTTCATCGATCAGAATCACCTTGATTCGCGTGGCCCGTTCCACCACGTGCCAGTTGGTAAGAATATGACCACTTTTGTCGAAGACAATCCCTGAGCCAAGGCTTCGCTCGGTGTACTTCTTTTCGTATCCGGGATCGAAAAAGTCCTCGAAAAACCGGTCGAAAAAAGGATCGGAACCGAATGGAGAAGAAAACCCGGTCTGCCGGCGCACTTCTTCTTCCGTACTGATATTGACGACCGCGGGGCTCGCCTGCTCAACCGCCCGCACCACCGCGTCGCGGCGCAACGACTCAGGTTCCAGCCCGGAAGCAGGGCCAGCAGCAATGAGGGTAACCAGGACGACAGGCAGCAGAGCGCAGGAACGGGTTATCGCGCGATACCGACCCATTATTACTTCTTGTCCCTTCCGGCCGCAGGGGCAGGCGCCGGAGGAGCTGCCGGCATTTGCGGGCCAGGCGCTTTTTCATCAGCTGGCGGAACAGATGCCTGCTGGATCAGATCCTGCCAGGGGAGGCATGAGCGCGTCGATGACGCTCTTGGAGGCTTCATAGACATACTTCTGATCACCTGATGTCACGTAATAGAAGTTCTTCTCCTTTGCAGCACCGACGAGAAGAGACCGGGAGCTCTTGTCGGTAAAGGTTATCGCCAGCTCCGCCTGAGGCGGCTTCAGGCCGGCCTGCTCCAGGGTTACTCCATCGGCAATCTTGCCTGCGGTGAGCCCTGAGAGGCTCGAAACGATTCTGGCAACCTTCGTCCCTTCGGCTTTCTCCTGAACCGGCTGCGCGATGTCCCATTCACCAGTGTCCCTTTTCTCAAGAGCCAGCGTTTCGTTCTTCCGGGTGATCGTCAGGCCGGAAACGTCGGCGGCGGCAAAATCGAAGATTTTTCGGTTCCGCCAGTTGTTCAGCGGGCGGTCGAAGCTGCCCTTCAGAAAATCCGGATGCAGGTAGACGATGTCGAGAACGAGGAGCCAGCTTTGCGCATGTAGTTGCTGAAAAAAGTCCGGCCCTTCCTTGCCGACAAACAGCCGCGCCAGCTCCTGGCCGCGGGAATCGTAGGCTGCCACCTGGATAGCGTTTCCTTCTGACACCTCAAACAGACTGTGCTTGTCCTTGTTGCGGGAAGCAAGGTTGTCCTCTCTCAGGCTCTGAAGCTTCTCAAGCGCCTCTTTCACCGCTGCCTGGTCGGCTGGAAAGGACTCAGGGTTCGCGGCCTGCTGCGCCGCTTCTTTGTCAGCAGGCGGCGCAGATTCAGCATTCTTCGCCTGCGGCTCTCCTGCCTGACCTCCTGACGTATGTGCCGGCAGCGCTGCTTCCATCACATACCAGGTCTGATCAATCCTCTGCAGGACTATCTGGTTTTTCTCCTTCGGACGTGCGATTTCGAGCTTCTTCACCTCGTCGATCTTCAGTGCCGGAAACAGCGCCCCGGCTTTTTCCGTGGTCTGCTCAGCGTCTTTTTTGAATGGTCGCTCCAGAAAGACGACGAGCAGCACCGCTACCACCAGCACCAGCAACAGCATGAGATTCTTCTTGAAGTTCATAGCTCCTCTCGTAGTGAGCACTAAACGGTAAACAGTACGCCGGGGCGCTGCCTGCCGCGCCGGCTTTCTGTGGGAGCGGCGTCCCGCCGCGAACGTCTTGTCTGTTCTTGCTGCCGCGTCCTCTGTGCGTCCCTGCGAGGATACAGGGCAGCGAGGGCATCTTCTCCCGACTCCTGACTTCTCCTACGTGAGATCCTGAAGGGTTACCTTTTCCTGCCTTTCAGATAGAACCGGATAAAGCCGAACAGCGCTACCATAATCGGGACCGCAAGCATGTTAGCAAACTTGAGCACACTCTTCTGCCGCTCTGACAGAATCGGTATCGGCTCATCGGTCACGGTTCGCGAGCGGATTCCAATCAGGTCCTTCCCCCAGGTGGCCCAATCCAGAGCATTGAGGAAAAACTCCATGTTTCCCGGATTTCCGACAAAGTTGTCCTCGAGAAAACGGGCGTCGCCCACAACCAGGATCTGGGTTCCCTTCTGGCTTTCCGGTATCGTCGTGCGGCCCTTGTCCGTTGGTTCGGGAGCTTTGCCCTGCTCTTCACCGGGCTTTTCCACCGGAGGAATTTCCTTGCCGGCGAAGAAGCTCTTGAACCGCCCGATCGCCCACACTGCCAGGTTATACTGCTGCATATCCTTTTCCTGCTCAGGCATGAATTCCTGGCCAGGGTTGATATCATACATGCCTTTCTGAAGCCAGCTGTAAGGCGATGATTTGGCCAGCACCGTGAAGGTGGTCTGCGGGTGCGCGTCCGGCAGCACTTCAAGCGCTGCGGGCCAGGGCAGCACCAGCGACTCGAGCTGATTGACGATCGGATTCTCCCGGTCAAACCCGGCTTCGATTACTTTCGGGAAAAATGGATACGGCGTGCGGACGATGGTGTATCCGGTCTGGTAGGTGATGAGCATATTCATGCGGTCAAGCACAAGATTCCGCGTCACCTTGACACCGTAGTGCTCGAGCAGATCGGAAACATTGCTCTGCCGGTACGAGGCCTGAACAGTACCTTCGGCAATCGAGATAATGTCGATGAAGAAGAATACCTTCCCGCCCCGCATGATGTACTGGTCAATCTCATACTTGTCCCGGTCGGTCAGGCCGTCCGGGCCGGCGACCACCAGCACATTGATGTTGTCGGGAATCGGCTTGCCCTCGGCCGTGTCGACTTTTTCCACCTGGTACTGCTTGGCAAGCGCGGAGCGCACGGTAGCATACCCTTCGTAGATATCATACTCGCTGTGGCCGGAGAGAAATCCCACCGTCTTCTTCTTCTTGCGGACCACCTTCAGAATGGCAGTGGTGAGATCATACTCCAGGTTGTTCGTGTCTTTGAGAAAAGGAATGACTTCCTGCTGATCCTCATACGTGATGGCAATACCCATGTACACCTTGGTCGCGGTAGCCTGATCCTTTTCAAGGATATTCATCTGGACTTCGGGAATGCCCATAAACCGCATCCGCTTTTCCACTTCCGGGTCTTCCGCCGGATCCACGAACTCCACCTGAATGTTTCCCTTTGCATAAGCCCGATACTCATCGAGCATATCCTGGACCCGCTGCTTGATGGAAAGAACATACGGAGGAAGCTTGGTCGAAAAATAACACTTGATTGTTACGACGTCGTCGAGATTGGCCGCGATATTTTTGGTTGCATCGGACAGCGAGTATATCTTCGTCTCGGTCAGATCGATCCGGCCGAAATGCCGGGCCGAAAGAAAATTGATGAGGCTAAAGAATCCGGCCAGGATAACGATGAACAGAACAAAGTTGGAACCGGCGCTTATCTTTCGGGAAACGTTTGCCATATCAACTCCACCTTCGGCTTGCAATTAAACGCGTGTTGAGTGAAAGGAAGAACCAGATCACCGTGAGGTAGTAGAGCACATCCCGTGAGTCGATCACGCCCCGCTGCATCGAGGCGAAGTGCCTGCCCAGACCCAGGTATGAAAATGGTGCCACCAGTGCATTCGGCAGGGAGAACAGAACGATGTCCTCGCCCATGATAAACAGCGCAAAGGACACCAGGCTGGCAATGATGAACGCTACGATCTGATTTTCCGCCAGGCTCGAAATGAACAGGCCGATGGCAAGATACGCAGCGCCGAGAAAGCAGGCGCCCAGGTACCCTCCGGCAATCGGTCCCAGATCAACGTTGCCCAGAAGCGCCAGCGTGAGCGGAATAGGGAAGCTGAGGCCCAGCGTCACCAGAAAGAAGCAGAGGCTCGCCAGAAATTTCCCCAGGACCATTTCACTGTCTTTCACCGGCAGCGTCATGAGAATTTCAATGGTGCCCATTTTCTTTTCTTCCGCCCACAGCCTCATGCTTATGGCAGGAATAAAGATAAGGAATATCCAGGGCAGGAAAAAGAAATAATCCCGCATCTGGATCTGACCGAGAAGAAAGAATCCCCGAAAGAAAAGCCAGCTGCTGAACGATAGAAACGCGATGATGAAAACGTAGGCAACCGGGGAATCGAAATAGGAGCGGAACTCTTTCCGCATAAGAATGAATACTGAGTGCATACTCACCCTTCTTTGATGGTTAACTGCTGGAACACATCCTCCAGCGTCAGGGTTTCCTGATGAAGTTCTGAAAGGGTCCACCCGTTGGCCACCGCGAGCCGGAAAAGCTCTTCGGCAACGCCGACAGCACCGGTGCTGACCACTTCAAAACGTGTCCGGCCGTTGCCTTCACTTCCGGCAACGGTAACTTTCTTGACCGTATGCAGGGCCTGAATTTTATCCCGCACTTCCTCAGCCGGCCCCTGGACAACCGTTGTGATCACGCCTCCGCCCCGGGCTCGCGCAGCCATCTCGTCCGGGGTGCCGCTGCCGGCAATCCGGCCCTGATTCATGATAATGATCCGCTTGCAGGTGGCGGCCACTTCCGGAAGAATATGGGAGCTCAGGATAACCGTCTTTTCCGTGCCCAGCCGTTTGATCAGCTCGCGGATCTCGACGATCTGGTTCGGGTCGAGCCCGACCGTCGGCTCATCGAGAATGAGAATCGGGGGGTCGTGAATGATGCTTTGCGCCAGACCGACGCGCTGGCGGAAGCCTTTGGACAGCTCGCCGATGCGTCTGCCGATCACCGATTCCAGGCCGCACAGGCCGGCCATTTCTTTGATCCTGCTGGTGATCTTCTGCCGGGGGATAGAGCGGATGCGGGCAATGAAGCGCAGATAGTCGACAACCCCCATATCTTCATAGAGAGGGTTGTTCTCCGGAAGATAGCCGATCTCCTTCCGCACCTGAAGAGATTGCCCGGTAATGTCCTTGCCCGCCAGTTTTACGACGCCGCCGTCAGCCGGAAGGTAACAGGTTAGGACGCGCATGGTGGTGGTCTTGCCTGCTCCATTCGGGCCCAGCAGGCCGACAATCTCTCCCTTATCCACACTGAACGAAATGGTGTTGACCGCTACTGTCTGGCCATAGCGTTTGATCAGGTTCTGTACCTCAATCATAAGCTTTCACTCGCCGGGAAATGGTTACTGAGAAAAGCCGAACGCTCCAATATGTCAAAGAATTCAATTTGGTTTGATTTTTTCTAGACCGGAAGGCCTGCAAAAAGTTCAGAGAAACCGGTGTATCACTCGAGTCTTCGAACTCACACTCAGCAGCTCGCAGGAAATGTTATTCTAATAGGAATAACACAGGTTCTGTCAAGCACAAAATGATGTTTGCCGGGCACTGTGAACCGTTTACCGAAAAAAAAACGGTTACACTGCATCTGCGGTCAGCGGTGAACGGGGCGCTGCTGGACATTCCTCCTGATAATTAGTACTATGAGGTACTTTAACAAGCAGCCACGTCTGACAAGCCATACACCATGAGCCACAGTCTTTCCCACAAGCACGCTCGTCTCCAGCTCCTTCTGCGGGATATGGGGCGGGTCCTGGTCGCCTGCTCCGGCGGCACTGACAGCACCTTGCTCCTGCACGCCGCAGTGCAGGCCCTTGGAGCAGCCGAGGTGACCGCAGTCATTGGCCGCTCTGCCCTGCGCTCTTCTGCGGAGCATGCTGATGCTGTCGCTCTGGCGGTATCGCTGCAGGTCGCATGCATCACGCTCGACACCGGCGAGCTCTCCAACCCTGCAGTGATCAGCAATGCACCCGACCGGTGTTACCACTGCAAGCGGCTGCTTTTTTCGCTGCTCCGCGACCTTGCCCATCGCCAGAAAATTCCCTGGATCATTGAAGGGTCGAATGCGGATGATGCCGGCCGCTACCGTCCCGGTCGGAAGGCGCTCCAGGAGCTGGGAATCCGCAGCCCGCTGGCTGAAGCGCATCTGACGAAGGATGAAATCCGGCGGCTGGCGCGGGAGCAGGGGCTTTTCACCTGGAACAAGCCGTCCAATGCCTGCTTCGCCACCCGCATACCCTACGGCGAACCTCTCTCGCTGCAGATGCTCAGCATGATCGAACAGGCAGAGGCTTTTCTGGGTGATCTGGGATTCCGGCTGGCCCGGGTCCGCTCACACCGCGGCCTGGGCCGCATCGAAGTTCTGCCCGAAGAGATCGAACGGTTCATCGAGACTGGTGTGGCCAGTCAGGTTATCCGGAAACTCAAAAGTCTCGGCTTTCGCTATGTCACCCTCGACCTGGAAGGATATCGCAGCGGCAGCATGGATGAGGGACTTCCCGACGCTATTCTCGGGCAGCGATGAACCAGGCCGGCACCTTTAGAATTCATCATGTTCACGGGACGGCAGCGACGTCAACCGTAAGCATTACGAGGGGAGTATCATGAAAAAAATCTGGGTCAAAGCGGATCCCTGGAATAAGGCCATCGTTACCGCTGCGCTGGAAAGCGGCGCGGATGCCATTGTGCTCCCTGCCGGCTGCTCGGAGCAGACAAAAAAGCTGGGAATCATTGCAACGGTAGCGCCGGACGGCGATCTGGTTCCGGGAAAAGATGTGTTCGAATGGGAAATCCGGAGCAAGGCCGATGAAGGCGAGGTGGTCCGGCTCGCGAAAAAAGGCATGGTAATAGTCCGCACCCGGGACTGGACCATCATTCCGCTGGAAAACATCCTTGCTCAGACCAGCGGGCTGATCGTCGAGGTGACCACTGCAAATGAGGCTCAGACAGCGCTCGGAATTCTTGAAAAAGGTGTTGATGGTATTCTGATTGCCGCGTCCGAGCCGGCAACGATCAAAAGCATCAGTGAGTCCGTTCGGCAGACCGCCGGCCGGGTGCAGCTGATCAGCGCCACAATCCGCCGGGTGGAGCCGGTAGCCATGGGAGACCGGGTCTGCGTCGACACCTGCACTGCCATGACCGTGGGCGAGGGTATGCTGATCGGCAATACCAGCGCCGCGTTTTTTCTCGTTCACTCCGAGTCAGTCGAAAATCCCTACGTTGAACCGCGGCCCTTCCGCGTCAACGCCGGACCGGTGCACGCCTATGTCAAAGTGCCCGGCGGGAAGACCCGGTATCTTTCCGAGCTGAAATCCGGTGATGAGGTTCTCCTCGCAGACTATCAGGGCAGAACTCAGACGGCAGTGGTGGGCAGAGTCAAAATCGAGCGCCGGCCCCTCCTTCTGGTCGAGGCGGAAGCACAGGACGAAACTTTTTCTCTGATTCTGCAGAATGCAGAGACCATTCGCCTTACCACTCCTGAAGGCACGCCGGTTTCGGTAGTCGAGCTGAAGCCAGGGAATCCGGTACTCGTTTCCCTGGAGAAAGCCGGCCGGCACTTCGGCATGCAGGTTGATGAAACCATAAAGGAACAGTAAGGAGTAAGCGGAAGCCTCTGGGCGGAGCCCAGGTTGATCGAACGAGAAACAAGAACAACGACAGCTAGACAGAACTCCCCCTGACCCCCTCTTTCGCAAAGAGGGGGAAGTTGCTTGCTTTGTATGCTCCCCTCTTTTCCAAAGAGGGGCTGGGGGAGTTCACGACTTGAGCAGCGCTTCATCTGGCTCCAGCAGCGTACAGCATCTCCTTCGCACCCAGAAGGTCTGCATCGAGTTTCATACGAGCATCAGAACCCGCTGCGGGATTGCTCAAGAAGAAGCGAAACGTAGATGCGGGCAGCGGGTTTATCAATGGGAAGCAACTCCTTGCACCAAGGGGGCTGCTCAGGATAGGATAAATGGATACGTTCCGGCAGTTAAAACCGACGACTCCCATGGTGGCGTATGAACCCGCATACGAGCATGGTTCCAGGCCTTTCGGTTGTCCCATTGGTGACTTGATCCCGTTTAGGAGACTCGCGATTGCTACCGACCTGGGCCGGAACGTACCACATTCATCCAAGGAGTACGTTCTCATGAAACACGCTCAGTATAATGCAAACACTACCATGGTGCCACGAAAAAAGCACTCGCAGCAGCCTCTTGAAATGATTAACCCCCATGCCGCCGGTATCGACATCGGCTCCGAACGCCACTGGGTTGCGGTGCCCTCCGAGTGCAGCCAGGAACCGGTTCGCTCCTTTTGCTGCTTTACGGCCGATCTGCATGCGATGGCTCAGTGGCTCAAGGACTGCGGCATCAAAACCATCGCCATGGAATCTACAGGCGTCTACTGGATAGCACCCTTTCAGATTCTGGAAGACTATGGTTTTGAGGTCAAGTTGGTCAATGCCCGCCACGTCAAGAACGTTCCCGGCCGCAAGACCGATGTGCAAGACTGCCAATGGTTGCAGCGCTTACACTCCTATGGGCTCTTATCAGGTTCGTTTCGGCCTGAGGCACAGATCTGTGTGCTGAGGAGTTATTGGAGACACCGCGAGACTCTGGTGCGCTATGCCTCTGCCCACATTCAGCATATGCAGAAAGCCCTCACTCAGATGAATCTTCATCTGCACAAGGTTATCAGCGATATCAGCGGCGTGAGCGGCATGAAGATCATCCGTGCTATTATTGCCGGAGAACGTGACCCGCAACAGCTTGCCTTGCTGCGAGAACCTGGCGTTAAGAACAGTGCCGAAACCATTGCCAAGGCTCTGCAAGG
>CAVYJM010000016.1:0-3993 GCA_963768855.1 uncultured Thermoplasmata archaeon | reverse complement strand
GGAGTTGTAGACCTCGCGGAGGCCCGCGCCCATGTCGCGGTCCCGATCTTCTCCTTCTCCGACCTGAGTTCCGTCGGCCGCGCCCACGCAGGCATGTCGTTCGCCTACTACCTTTACTACAACAACTCCGGCACGGGCTCCGCTGGCACAGTGTGGATCAACGAGAGCCTGCCCTCCGAGGTGAGCTACATCGCAAGCAGTGTCGCGTACACCTCGTCATCCGGGAACCAGTACAACTGGACCTTGACCGACATCTCCGTCGGGAACCATGTCCTCGAGATCGACGTGAACGTGCCCGGGTCCAGCACGACGCCGGCCTGGATCCAGGACAATGCCACGCTCACCTTCACAGATGAGAGCGGTCACGAGATGGGCAGCCTCGCCTCCAGGGCGGTCGTGTTCCTCAACGGACCCGTCCTCACGGTCTCCTTGTCGAGCGCGCCGTCCGGACTGGTCCACGCGAATGAGACCGTGATCTATACCGTGGGCCTCGTGAACAGTGGCATGGATTCTGGGATCGTCTGGATCAACGACACGCTCCCGCTCGGGTTCTCCTACATGACGGACACCGTGGGCAGCCTCGGCGGCACGATGACGCAGTCCGGCTCCGTGCTCCAGTACGTCCTCCCGAGCATCCCCGGGAACGCTGCGCAGTCGTTCGACATCACGGCTGTGGCCCCGCCCGACCTCGTGCGCAATTCGACATACGTAGACGCGGTGGACGTCAGCTATCTCAGCATGAACGGATTCCTCATGCCGCCGGAGACCGCGAACCGCTCGTCCCTTGCGGTGTCGCCCTGGTTCCCTCAGGGTGGAGCCGCCTTCCTCGCCCCACGGGCGAGCCCTGGGGCCAACGTCCCGGCCGTCATCCGCCTATGGAACGAGGGGAACGAAGCGGCGGCGTGGGCTTGGATCAACCTCACCCTCGACCCCCGTTTGGTCCTCCGGAACGCGTCCTCAATCTTTTCGGGCGGCACCGGTGCTCCCGAGTTCGTGCTCCCGAACGTGGCGGTTGGATTGACCGCGATTTATCTCAATCTGACGGTCGATGCGAGCACGCTCGATGGATCGGAACTGCAGATCGCTGGAGCCTTCGCGGCCCAGGACATCATCGGCAACCCGCTCCCCGTCCCAGGTTTCATCGGAGACTTCGTGCTCACGAGCGCGCCGGCCTTCAGCTTGAGCGTGACGCCGACGCAACCGGTCATCGAGTCCGGCACGGCGTTCCCGCTGGCGATCGTGACCTACAACATGGGCAGCAGCGACGCGGCTGCCGCGTGGCTGAACCTGACGCTCCCGGGCGGCCTGGAGTATGTGAACGACACCTCGGGCATCACGCCATCGATCGTCGGCGTGCTCTACTCGTGGCACTGGGTGAGTCCGAGCCAGACCCTCCAAGCCCGGGGGCTCGAAGCGTTTACCCTCTCCCTTCGGGCGCGGTCCGCGACCCCGAACGGAACCGCCGCGTCCGTTGCACTTCACCTCGACTACCTGGACGCGAACCTGCGCCCGCGGCCCGCGGTGAACGTCACGGTCCACGCCCTCGTCGTCGCGCCGACGCTCGCCCTCAGCGTGGAGGCAAGCGGGCCGAACGTGTTCAGCGGAGGCATGTTGAACTACACGATCCGGATCGCCAACCGGGGGCTGACCATCGCCCACCGGGTCTGGGTCGAGGACGACCTCGACTCGAGGCTCCAGCTGATTTCCTACACGTCGAACGTGACGGCGGTCGGCAGCGCACCCCTGAACTGGACCTACCCCGATCTGGCTCCGGGCGAGTCTGAAGTGATCAACCTCACGATCCGCGTCCAGGACGGCCTCGCGGCGCAGACCCTGATCGCGAACAGCGTGGAGGCCAACTACACGAACAGCGCCGGGGATTCCCTCGGGTCAATTCGTTCCTTGCCCGCGACCATCCAGATTGAATCCGACGTGATGCCTCTCGTCTGGATCCTCATCGTTGCGGCGGCGTGCAGCGCCGCAGTCATCTTCCTCATCACGCGCCGCGAGAAGGCTGAGATTGAGGAGGTCTTCCTCGTGTACCGCGATGGTGTACTCATCTCTCACCTCTCGCGGACGCTCCTGCGGGAGAAGGACGAGGATGTCCTGAGCGGCATGCTGACCGCGGTGCAGGAGTTCGTCCGCGAGGCGTTCCAGTACGGGGAGCACCGCGAGCTGCACCAGTTGGACTTCGGGGACTACCGGATCCTGATCGAACGCGGGAAGTACGTCTACCTGGCCGTGGTCTATTCCGGCGAGGAGTCGCCCTCCATCCGAAAGAAGGTCCGGACCGTCATCGACCTAATCGAAAAGGAATTCGGGGCCGTCCTCGCGAAGTGGGACGGCGACATGGAAGAGGTCGTCGGGGCGCGGGACCTCATCCGAGACACCCTCCTCGGCTCGAGCAACCACACCCACGTGGCGCCTCAGATCCCCCAGTACGAGTGAAAGAAGTGGGCCCGGCCGGATTTCCCGGCTCCGTGCCGAGCGCGCGGAGCCCTTTGAACCAGCGACCATCTGGTTATGAGCCAGACGCTCCACCGGACTAAGCTACGGGCCCTCGTCGCGGCATCGGCCGGACGTTACTTAAGGGTTGACGACGGCGGCGGACGAAGGACCGATGGGGCCCGCGGCATGCGTAAAGGCTATACCCAAGCGAGGACTGCGTCGCGGCGAGGAAGGCCGAGAGGGGTCCCATGCGCATCGACGTCCCAACCCTGCTCTACGTGGTGTACATCCTGCTGTTCCTGGGCCTGTTCGTGGCCGCGGGGATGATCTTCGGGTTCCGGTGGATCACCCTCGCGTTCATGGCCTTCACGGTCATCGTCATCGTCATGATCGACTTCACGTCGCGGATCATCCGAGAGCCCGAGGCGAAGTCGCGCTGACCCGCGCGCCCCGCCCGGCAGCACGCTATTAATACAGACCCCGTGCCTTTCCCGGAGGGAGCCGGTCGTGTACTACGTCTACGAGGGACGCACGATCAAGGGGATTGGGCTCATGGGGTGGGCCCTCCTTGTCCAGGTCATCGCGGTCATCGCCCAAGGCGTCACCCAGGCCGCTTTCGGCCTCGCGTTCGGCTCGATCTTGACGAACCCGGCGGACCTGCTCGGCCCCTTCCTGGGCACCCTGGCCGCGCTGTGCGGCATCGAGATCGCGGAGCTGGGGGTGGCCATCGTATTCCTGATCGGATTCTTTCAGGCCCATGCCGGGAGGCACGAGTACGGGCTCGAACAGTCCCGCTCCCTCGAACGCGCCCTTGTTCTCCTCATCGTCTTCATTGTCTTGAGCGCCGTGGGCGCTGGCTTCTCCGCATCGAGCGTGTTCACCCCAGGGCTGACCGGGCAGGCGATCCTCACGGACCTCACGGGCGACTTCATCCTGGCGCCGCT
This sequence comes from uncultured Thermoplasmata archaeon, assembly GCA_963768855.1. GTDB lineage: Archaea > Thermoplasmatota > Thermoplasmata > RBG-16-68-12 > RBG-16-68-12 > RBG-16-68-12. The sequence continues at coordinate 601 of CAVYJM010000016.1, read as the reverse complement.
GGGAGCCCTCTTCGCCGGCCTGACGCTCCTGCAGACGATCGGGTCTATTTCCGGCGAGCCGGTCCGTTCCCGGTTGCGGTTCGCGCTCGGCCTGGGCGTGGTGGGAGCGGTCGTCGGCCCGTTGCTGATCCTGCTGGCCACCGCGGGGAGCACGATCACAGTCGACCTCCTGGCCTCCGGAATCCTCGCGTCGGCGATCGCGGGCCAGGGCATCTCGGCGATCTCGCTCCTCCTCTTCTGGCTCGCCTACCGGGAGACGCGGCGGTCCCTCGAAGCCGGGACGCCCGCGCCCGTCCTGCCGAGGATCGAACAGCTCTATCCGTTGTTGTACCGGCCGATGTACCCGTATTCCCCGCCGAGCGCGGAAGGCCCGCCCCCGCCCAAGCCGTAGGGAGCACGTGGCGGCAAAGGCTCCTGCGTTCCCCCTGTGGAGGTCGATGAGGCCGTTGTTCGGCCGCGTTCCCGTCCCCGAGAAAGTACTTAGGTGGGCTCCGTGTTGGCCGCCCAAAATCCACAGCCGCGGAGGGTTATCGTCATGGTCGTCATGTTGGACGGGCATTCTCTCAAGGCCGAGGATGTCGTCAGAGTGGCCCGGGGCGGG
>CAVYJM010000015.1:0-101904 GCA_963768855.1 uncultured Thermoplasmata archaeon | reverse complement strand
TCGTGCCGTTGCACTCCCCGCCTCGCTGCATGGGCGCCCGATGGCCCGCACGTGCCTCAGATCATCATGATCCGAGTTCAATGCGAGTTGGAGGCGGGCTCAGCGCGGCTTCTCTCCGAGTCCGCACGTAAGTACCGCACGTCCAAGACCCGGGCGGATTCGATTCGAAAAGCCGTCGTGAAGGGATGTGCGCGATTCGCAGCGGACGAGCACGGAGACCCGCGGAGGGCGCTGACCTCACATGGAGGGCGTACCGTTCACGTGAGGCTTGAGCGCCCGGTAGATGGTGGAGTTGATGGGCGTTGCTACCCCCTTTTCCCGGCCCAATCGGACGATGGCCCCAACCATGGCTTCGAGCTCCAGGCGGCGACCTGCAATCAGGTCCACCTCCATGGATGGCCTCGTCCACCTCGGGTATCCTTCGAGCAGCTTCTTGGCATCGTCGAGGAACCGCTCAGGTGGCGGGAATCCACACGCCTTGGCCACCTCCGCACTCTCCCGGATGGTGTCGATTAGAAGCTGCATCGTATCCGAGCAATCCAGGACCGGCCCCGCCGGCAATCGGGTGAGCGAAAGAATGCCGGCTGCGGCGGAGTTCACCACGAGCTTCTCCCACAATGCTTGGCGGATGTTCGTGTGGAGTTCCGCGGCGATCTTGGCTTCGGTGAGGGTCTTGCAGATCCGTTCCGCCCGACTCGAGATCCCTCCGTTCAGTTCACCGAACACCAGCCTCGTGGAGCCTCCGTGTACGATCACGCCGGGCTTCTCGGCCATGGCCCCCACCCAGGAGACTCCCCCGAGAACATGTTCCATCCCCACGATGCTCCCGATGTTGTCCGCCGCTTCCACGCCGTTTTGAATGGGTAGGATGGCCGTGTCTCGTCCCACAAGGGGGAGCATTTGCTTCGCAGCGGGCTCGAGGTCGTACGTCTTCACGCAGAACATGATCAGGTCGACGGGCCCGACCTCATCCGGCCGGTCCGTCGCACTCACGGGCAAGGCGATTTCGCCGAGAGATTGTGATTTGACGCGAAGCCCATTCGTTCGCAGTGCGTTCAGAGCTTGTCCCCTCGCGATGAAGGTCACCTGGTTACCGGCATTCGCTAGGAGAGCACCGAAGAAGCAGCCTTGCGCTCCGGCCCCGACAATCCCGATTCTCATCGCGGTCAGACTGTTGACACCAGCGTGACAGTATTAATCCATTGCGCGCCATCGCAAACTCATTCGGTCCCGGAGCGCCGTCAGGGTGGCAGTTCCACCCGCACGAGCCAAGACGGCACGATCGACCGCCGAGAGAGTACGACACTCGCCCATCGACGGAATCGCCTAGAGCGCATCCCATCGCTGCCGGCGGTGTCCGGCAAGCCCTCCCGCGCGAATGGTCTCAGGTCGTCGGGAGCCCCTTGGCTCCCGCTTCGAGTCTGCGCCTGACGCATCCACGCCAATCGTCCGGCAGGCGTCGCAGAAGACGGCGCGGATCCCTCCGGGGTCGTCTTCGAGCGTGCCTACGGCGGTCGTGCCGTTGCAATCTGCGTTCCCGCCCGCCTTTCCTCCCCGGCTTTTCGGATGCCTCGTTCGCGTCTCTCTCCGAATCGTTCATCCGGTCCGGGGCCATCGTATCCTCCGTGGAGACCCCGAAGGTCCGCCTCCGAAGGACCGAGGCCGCGCGCCGTGAGGTGGAGGTGATCCTCGAGGCCCTCCGACGACGCACCCAGAGCCCGGACGAGTCCCTTCGGGCTCTCGCGGCCCACGATGCCGCGGTCCTCCGGATGAACCGGGCGAGGCGATGAGGGACCTCGAAGGAGTGGCGGGCGTTGTGGAGGCGGGTCGACCGGATTCTCGAGAAACGGGCCTGAGCGGCGGCGATTACGGTGCCTTCGTGGCCGCCCGCTTCGCCTTGCGGGGCGGAACGTGCTCGTCTCCCTCACCCGTCGTATCCGCGCGGTCTCGGAGCTGGGGCGCGCTCGGGGTGAGCTTGGTGCGGCCCTCGGCACCTCCCTTCGCATCGTCCGGGCCACCGGCCGGCGGGGTCCGCGTGTCGACCCCGCCGAGCTTCGCGCGTAGCGCCTCGACCTCCGTCCGCATCGTGGCGAGCTCGCCCTCGGTCTGCCCCCGTCTCGCCTCCCAGGACCGTTCCTCCTCCTCCAAGGCTCCCCGGCGAGCGTCCAGGGCCTTCTCCGCGCTCTCGACCTGCGCCTCCCGAGCTCGGAGCTTCTCCTCCTGGAGGAAGATGTCGAGGGCCTTCCTCTGGGCGGACCGCACCTCCTTCGAGACGTCCGCCTTCAGCGCGTCCGCTTGCGCCCTCACCCGAGCGGCCTCGGCGTGGCTGGTCTCGGACTCCTGGTGGGCCTCCGTGAGGGCCCGGCGGGCCGCTTCCAACTCGGCCGCGACGGTCGCATGCTCGTTCCGGATGCGATCCAGGGCCTGGGCGTGTTCCCGGAGGTCCGCGTCCCGCTGCGCCAGAGCCTCCTCCGATTCTGCGAGCCGTCCCTCGCGCTCGGCCAGGTCCTTGTCGCGTGCGTCCAGGGCATCTTCCTTGCGGACCAGGTTGGCCATCAGGTTGTCACTCCAGTGGAGGTCGGCCGACAAGGCCTCCTGGTGCTTGGCCACCTCGGCGACCTTGGAATCCAGGGCGACCCGACGCGCGTCGTCCTCCGTCGTCCTCCGTTCCAGCTCCGCGGTCCAGGAGGAAAGGCGTTCGTCGTCGCGGGCGAGCGCCTCGCGCTGGTTCTGGAGATCGGCCATTGCGATGCCGTGAGCTTCCTCGGATGCGGCAAGCTTGGTTTCGCGGATCTCCACGGCGCGGATCTGGAGCCCGAGGTTCGCTTCCCGCTCCGCGAGCCTTTTGGCGGTCTCTTCAAGCTGGCCCATTCGGGCCTCGGCTTCGTGCAGAGCCCGTTCGGCTTCAGCCCCGCGGGCCTGAACCTGTGCCTGCTGCTCCAGGAGTTTCGCTCTCTCCTGCTCCGCGGCCTGCTTCGCGTCCGACGCCTCGGCCTCACGCCGCTGGGCCTCCTGGCCGAGGTGGTCGGCTCGCTCCGCCTGCTCTCGTGCGGCCTCCTGAGCAGCCTTGAGCTGGTGCAGCTCGTCGTCGCGGCGGGCCGCCCACGCGTCCTTCTCCGAATCGAACGCTGCCTGGGCCTTGGCGAGGGCCTCGTCCACCGACCGCAGTTCGGCGGCCCGTGCCTCGGCCCGTGCGAACGCCGCCTCGACGTCGGCCTCTCGGGCCGTGAGGTCCTTCCCCTCGGCCTCCAGGCGGGCGTGCTCCTGCTGGAGGTGCGCGGACGCGGCCTCCAGGAGCTGTTCGCGCCGGGCCACCTCCTCGGTCCGCTTCGCGATCTCCGCCTCGTGCCTTTCCACGTTCGCGGAGAACTCGACCTGCCGCGATTGGAACGAGGACTCCCGCGCTTCCCAATCCGTTCGCTTCGCCGCCGCCTCGGCTTCAAAGCCTGCGACCTTCTCGTCGAACGCCCCCGTGCGCCTCGCCATGTCCTGGTCTGCGCGGGCCAGTCGTTCGGCCTCCGCCGACAAGGCGGTCCCTTGGGCCTCGGCCGCACGCTCGCGGTCCTCGATCTCTCGGGCACGCAGCTCGAGTTCGTGTTCGGCTGCGGCGAGGGTGTCTTCGCGTACGGCGAGGGTCTTCTCGTGGTCCGCTGTCTCGCGAGCCTTGGACTCCCATTCGCGCCGCACCACGGAGGACTCCGTTTCAAACCGCCCCCGATCCGCGCGGAGATTGGCCGCCTCGTTCCCCAGGGCTTTCCGCGCCTCGTCCGACTCGATTCGGAATCGGGACGTGTCAGCATCCAGGACTTCCTTGGCTTGGGCGAGGCCGAGCCGCTCGGCTTGCAGCTGCTGGGCCTGTGCCTTCTGTTCGGCCTGCTCCTGGACCAGGCGGACCGTATCCGCATCGAGGCGCGAGACGCGATCGGCCAATTCCTTCGCGCGGCGTTCGAGTTCCGTGGCGTGCGCCTCTACTTCCATCCTGCGCTTGGCGAGGTCGCCTTCGGCCTCCTCGAACCGCCGAGTCTTCGCAGCTAGGGCTTGCTCCGACTCCGCCGTGCGGCGAGCGAGACTCGCCAGGCCAGCCGCGATGGTTTCCTCGCGCTCGGCCAGCTCGGCGGTCCGGGCGGTCGCCTTCTCCTCGTGCGCCCGCTCCCAAGTCTCGATGTCGAGGGATCGTTGGTGGAGTTCCTTCTGGAGTTCCCCGAGTTGGACCTTGAGTTCGGCGTTCCCCCGCGCGCTCTCCTCGAGGGCTTTCTCGCGCCGCGTGAATTCGTCCCCGCTCCGCGCGACCCGTTCGACGTCGGCACGGATCCGGTCCCCCCGGTTGCGCACGTCGCCCTCCTGCCGCTCCACGCGGGCGATCCGGCCCGTCCAGGAGTCCCGGACGTCGGCCATCTCCTCTTCGAAGCTCGAACGTCGCTCGGTGAGGAGGGCCTTTTCGGACTCCAAGGCGGCCTCCCACTGCCGGAGCTCCTCCGCCTTGCGGGCTTCCTCCTCCCGGAACTTGCCCGTGTGTGCGTCGAACTGCACCTTGCGATCGTGGGCACCGGCCTCGAAGGCGGCGACGTCGCCTTGCAGCGTCGCGCGGTCGGCCGCGAGATGGGCTTCGAGCTCGCGGAGCGCTTGCTCCTTACGGGCGAGGGACGACTCCTTGGCGCGGAGCGACTCCTCCCGTCCGTCCAGACTCCGTTCGCGGGGAGCGATGCCCTCCTCTCGGGTCCGGAGCTTCTCCTCGCGGTCGAAGAGGTCCAACGCGCGCTTCTGGAGGAATTTCTCGATCTTACGCGCCTCAACGTCGCCGAGCCCCTTCTCGGGCGTCTCGACGTGCGCCGCACCGTCCGGACGGGGGCCCGCGAGCTCTCGGGCGGGACGCGAGTCAGGTGCTTCCCCCCCGGCGGCGTGCGAGGGAACCCGGTCGGACGCCGCGGTCGTGAGGAGGAACCCCGTCCATTCGACGTCCTCGGGGGCCAGGCGTCCCCGGGACAGGACGACGAACGCGGACCGGCCACTCCGGAAGATCGTGAAGGCGTACTCGCCGACGAAGAGAGCCTCTCGGTCGCCGAGGTCCTTCTCCGGCAAGGCCTTGAGGAAGTCGTCGTACGTCAGGGGGCAGGTGGCGTCGAGAACGTACTCGTTCGCCACCTCGCCCGTGCCGTCCAAGACGAAAATCTTCTTGACTTGGGTCTGCATCCTCAGCTTCGTGGGTGCGAGGACGAGCACGGTGGCGAGAGCCTTGCCGAGACCGCGGAGCAGGATGGCCTCGGCCAAGGCTACTGGAACTCGGAGCATGATGCATCGGCCTCCCGCGTCGCGAAGGCGCTGACCGACCGCGGAATCCTTTCGCCGTGGCTCTATTAAGAACGCAGGCTGCCGTTATCGGGCCCGAGATTTATCCTTGGGCTCAGGGTGGCGGTGCGGCAGGGCGCGGACAGCTATCGTGCCGGGACGTTAGGGTGTCTCCGGTTCTAGGTGGGTGATGCCCCAGCTCTTTCGTCCTTGGCGCGCGTCCCAGGCGTCCCCGGCGATCGTCCGGCAGGCGTCGCCCAGGGAGGAGCCATCGTCTGGCTTCCACCATGGCCATGCCCGATGGCCGTCCTGATGGCCGCCTCCGTGGCCACGCGGTGGACCCCGCCGTGCGGTTTCCCTCGCGCGTGGGGGACACCACCTGGAACCCGACGGATGGCCCGTCCATGGCTCGGGGAGGCAGGGTCCTGGGCTAGACGACCTTGGCGTTCACGCAGGCCCACGCCGCACGCTCTCCCGGGTCCGGATGGAGTGGCCGATCCGTGGGCCGCCACCCGGCATCGACGGCGATGAATTCATCAACTTCATCGACGGGAAGGTTCATGGCTTGTGAGCGCGAAGCGGAGCGGGGCGATGGAATGGGCGAAGCTGCGGAATCCCTTCAGGACCGGCTGCGGACGATCGTCGTGCGCGCCTTCTACTCGAAGGACGCGCCGGAGGCGATCCGCGTCCTCTACTCGCCCGACGCCGCGTTCGTGAAGGCCATGACGATCGAGCACTGGCGATTCCTCCAGGCCTTCCCGCGGTGGTGCGGCGCCATCGTCGCGCGGTGTCCCCATCAGGACGTCTGGGAGTACGAGATCGACAACCTGCACGACAAGCTCGTCCATGACCCGGCGGTGGGCGGGGGGCACTATGTGATCGTGAGGCAGGCGTGCCGGGAGAGCGGCTGGAGCGACCAGGAGATCGACCGCGGACGGGCCCACCCGAAGATGCAGCGCGCGATCGTCGATTGGTACGCCATCGTGCGCGACCGGCCCTGGGTGGAGGCCATGGCCGCGGTCCACGGCACGGAGATGCTCGCGGACCAGCGCCTCAAGAAGCACCCGGACTTCGCGATGCCCTCCATCGTGAGCGACCGGAGCTTCATCGAGCAGGGCGCGTTCGGCCCGGCCACGCGCCGCTGGCTCTCGACGACGGCCGCGGACACGGCCCACGCGGGTCGCGCGGCGGATCTGGTGGCGAAGTACGCCGCGACGGACTCCACGCCCGAGGCTGTGCTCACGACCTTCCGACGATCCATGGAGGACATGCGGCTCTACCTCGAGGCGATTGCGGAGCGGCGGCGCGAACTCCTGGAGGCGGGGACGTGACCGAGCCGATCCCCGGGGAGTCGAAGGACGCGGGCTGCGCCCTCTGCGGGAGCTCCTGGGGGAACTACTGGCGCACGGTCGAAGGCGTGAACCGCTTCTTCTGCTGTTCCCTCTGCGCGGACGCGTGGGAGAACGCGGCGAACGTGCTCAAGACGAAGACCGGCTGGCCGCGCGTCGACTTCCTGTTCCTGGATGACATGCAGGGCAACGAGGCGGACGGCCGGGCGCGCTGCGGCAAGCAGGAAGTGCGCTTCTTCGTGGCAGGCAACGACGACGGCACGATCACGCGACTGGACCTCCGATGATCGCTTGTCCCGTGTGCCCCGCTGAGCTCGCGGACGTCGCACGCCTTGCGGACCACTTCTGGGCGTTGGCGGAGGCGAGCGACGTGAGGCACGTGATGTGGCTGAACCGACACGTCGGGATGCGAGAGCTGCCGCGGGACGTGCTCCGCGAGAAGCTGGAGCAGACCCTCCGGCGCCAGAGCGCAGTCAGTCCAAGCCACGATCCGCCTGGGACCGGTGGACGATCTCGGTGACGCGAACCTCACCCGGGAGGACGAAGTAGAGGACGCGGTCGTCGCCGACCCGCAGGCGGTACATGGGCGGATCGTCGTCGGTCCACAAGGGCTTGATGTCCGCCCCGGGACGCGGACGGATGGGGTCGTCCCCGAGCGCCTCCATCCGCTCGCGAAGCCTTCGAGCCGCGTCGGTGGGCAGCCGCTCCAGCTCGCGGAGCGCGGTCCTGGAGAGGAGGACCTTACGCTTCGTCAAGAGGGACGAACTCCTCGGTCTCCAGGATGCGCTTCTCCCGCTCGTACAGGAGGCGAGCCTCCGCGTCCGCGATCATGCGCCGCAGGAGGGCGTCGTACGTCTCTCCCTTCGAGGCGAGCCGTTTGAGCCGGTCGCGGACCTCGCGGGAGATCGGGATCGTCGTCGTGCTCATCATCGCTTATAATTCCTTATAACCACTTATATGTACGCCTCCGAAGAGGTTCCCGCGCCTTCAGTATCCTTCGACGGCGAGGCCGGGAATCCGCGCGAAGTCCGTGTCCCGCGTGACGAGGATCTGCCCGCTCAGCCGCGCGGCGGCCGCGATGAGCAGGTCAGTGGTCGGCAGCGACTCACCGCGTCGAAGGAGTTCCGCGCCCAGTCGGCCGGCCTCCCCCGCGACAACGGCATCGACCTCGAGCACATCGAGGCGCTCGACGACATCCAGCGTAACCCGGAGCAGGTCGCCGCCCCTGAAGTGCGCGCCGAGGAGGACCTCCGCGAGGCAGGGAGCGGGCAGGCTGACCGCCTCGCCCAGGGCCTCGATCTCCCGCATCTTCGCCGTCGCGGCCGGGTCGCCCTTGAGGAGGTCGATGAGGAAGGTCGAATCGAGGCAGCGCACCCTCATCCCTGCCGCACGAGGAGCTTGCGCGTCCGCTCGCGGTCCGCCGCCCGTCCGCGACAGAGAGCCTTCTCGATCTTCTCGATCGTCTCAAGGTCCGAGTCGGAGAGGTGCTTCCTCCAGACGCCCGCGAAGGCGGACACGGGCCGCGTCTCCCGCGCGATGCGCTTGACCGCGTCGCTGAAGCTCTCGTCCTTTCGCTTGCGCTTCCGGAGGAGGTCGTACGCCTCGCGGTCGAGGGCGATCGTCTTGATTTCCATAGTGGACCTGTGTATGTTATCTGTGTAATATGGTTATATGTCTTTCGGTGGGAGCGCCGAATCGGAGGTCGATGGAGGCGGCCTCGGCGATGGCGGGGCTCACGGTCACGGCAGGAGGAACGCGTCGATGGCCAGCCCGGCCGCGAGCAACGCCCCCGCCACGAACGTGGTCACGATCATCGCCGCGTTCGAGGGGATGAGGGCGTTCGGGTCGCCCCCGGTGCGCCGCAGCCCGCGAACGGGCCGGAGGGCCAGGGGCACGCTGAGCAGGGCGAGCAGCGCCCAAGGCGTCAGGCCGGCGAAGGCCACGCCGAGGACGAGGACTGCGTACGCCGCCGCGATGATCCCCTGGAAGGCCACGGTCGCGCGACCCACGCCCAGGCGCACGACGAGGGTGCGCTTGCCGACCGCGGCGTCCGCGGCGACGTCCGGGACCTCGTTGATCCACAGGATGCCCGTGACGAGGAGGCCCATCACCGCGGACAGGACGACGGCGGGCGGGTCGAATGCCCGCGTCAGGACGTAGTACGTCCCCAGGAGCACGACGGGCCCGAACTCGAGCCCGACCGCGACCTCTCCGACGCCGTGGTGTGCGAGCCGGAGGGGCGGCCCGACGTAGGCGTACGCGACGAGGACGCCGAAGAGGCCGAGCACGAAGAGAGGCCAGCCGACGAGGGAGACCAGGTACAAACCGATCAGGGAACCCGCGACGAGGAAGCCCATCGCGACGGCGAGATGGAGCCGCGGATCGAGGACGCCCTGGATCAAGACGCGACCGCCGCCCGCGAACGGGTTGCGGTGCCGCACGGCGAGGTCGTTCCCGCTCCGGTAGTCCCACGCGTCGTTGGCCATGTTCGCGGCGATGTGGATGCAGACTGCGCCGAGGAGGGCCAGGAGGAAGAGGGCGGGATTGAAGGCAGACCGGACTTGCCACGCCGCGAGCCCGCCCACGCAGGCGGGGACCAGGGAGGCGACAAGGAAGGGGCCGCGGATCGACTGGAGCCAGAGCCGAGCCCGAACGTCCTTCACGGAGACTCCTCCCTCCGGACCATCGGCTTCTCCCGGTATTTAAGAAAGCGGCCGTTACCGGATGGGAGTCATCCCGTCGGGCGAAGGACGTGCGCCCGACCGTCCTTGGGCACGAGGTACGTGATGCCCTGGCTCCTCCGCCTGCCGCGGCGAGACGGGAGTCGCTGGTTTCAAGCGATGGTCGCCCGGTTCGAACATGAGATGGCGTGGATTGAGGATGAGATCCTCCGCCAAGGCGCCGCCCGGATCGTGAGCCACCGAGGTTGGTTTCAGCCCCTGTCCCGCCGCCATCGATTCCAGTTCGACAACGGGCTCTACGTCACGACCATCATGGGCGTCGACGCTTCGCTGGTGTTCCAGTTCACCCTGATGGGCCGGGCGGACGGAACGATCGCGACACCGGGCGTGGGAGAGCACGCGAAGTTCGAGCGCGCCATTCGCGGGTACCGTCGACGGCTGCTCGAGCGGAGCCGGAAACCCATCAACGGACTTCCGCCGGACATCGCCCGGCGGCTGGCCGAGGTGGCCGGCGCGCTCTCGAATCCTGCGTGGTGGCTCTTTTTCTTCGAGTGCACGGAGCCGAGGCTCCTGGAGCGCGGCTTCCCCGCGTGGCGGATCACGTGTATCAATCTCGGGGGGCCACGCCTCCATCTGCTCCGCGAGGTTGACTATCCGGGCTTTGCGGGACGGATGCTGAGCCAAGTCGACGAGATGAGGCGCCTCCTCGAAGACATTCGGAAGTGGGCGTCCATCGCGGTGCCAGAGCCCCGGTAGCGCTCACCTCTCGGTCGCCTGCCGGAGAGAACCAGCGCCGGCCTGAGTCCTCGGGCCGAGGCACGTGATGGCCCCGCTCCTCCGCTTCCGCCTCCCGTCCCACGCAGCGAGCGCGATTGTGCGGCAGGTGTCGCTGAAGACGAGGCGGATCGTGTCGAGGTCGTCCTCGAACGTGCCCACCTATGTCGTGCCGTTGCACTCCATGCACATCCCCCATGGGCGCCGGAAGGCTGAGGGACTATGCCTTTATGACGGGCATACGACGGGTTCCGTGGAGGGCACGCGGATCGCGTTCCGCCTGGCGTCGTACGACCCGGACAAGGCGAGCGAGCTCGTGAAGCGCCTGTACGGGCAGCGGACGTCGAGCCACGGCGGGCGTGCCCCGGAAGTACTCGACCCACCCGAAGGAGTCCAGCACTCGGTCGAAGCGCGCTTCAGGGCTCATGCGACTCTTCCGTGTGGGCGAAGGGGTTCATGCCGGGGTGCGATCCTGCCAGGGACCGGATCGCCTTGGCAATGCTCCAGACCTCGATCACGCCCTCGTCCCGGATGCGGTCGAAATGCCGGTCGTTGGAGACGAGGATGGCCCTCTCCTGGAGGCACGTCGCCGCGTGGAGCACATCCGCCGGATCCGGCGTCGTGACGTACTTCGCGCAGATCGTGACGAAGTTCCGCTCGACCCGGACGACCCTCGTGCGGTCCAAGAGCGCACCGACGAGCCACGCCGCGGTCTCCGAGCGGAACTCCTCGGCGTAGCGGACCATCTCCTCGATCCAGAACGCGTTGCCCACGAGCCGCAGGTCCTCCCGCTCGAGGAGGGCGAGGAGGAACCGCAAGGTCGCGGTCTCCCGGCGCGGGTGCTTCACCGCTGCCACGAAGACGTTCGTGTCAAGCAGGAAGGTCCGGATACTCCTTTCGGACGCGGGCACGGATCTCCTCCCGGATCTTGCGCGCGATCGCGTCGACGTCGCGCCCCGCGAGCTCCTTCTCGAGGCGCGCGGCGACGGTCTCCACGTCGAGCTTCTGCAGCACGATGCGGCCCGCCGCCGTGACGGCGATGAGGAGCTTCGCGCGCTCGTCGATTCCGGCCGCCTCGCGGATGGCCTTGGGGATGACCACGCGTCCGGCCCGGTCCACCGCGACGATGTCTTCCATGAGGGGTTCTATGCCATAATACCATTTAAAGTCTTGCATGGTAGAATACCATGTCAATCCTTCCGTTACCCGTCGGCTCCGACTCCGATGCGTCGACTTCCTTCCTGGGGAAGCGGGGCGATACACGCCTCCGCCCTCACCGGCCGACCATCCAATCCTCCCGGCGGATTCCGGGGTTGGGTTCAAAGGTCCTCGGGTCGAGGTACGGGATTCCCCAGTTCTCTCGCCGCCGTCGTGCGCCCCAGGCGTCCACGGTGATCGGCCGGCAGGCGTCGCAGAAGGCGTATCGGATCTCGCCGAGCTCGGCCTCGACGTGGCCGACCTAGGTCGTGCCCGTGCACTCTATGCCCTTGCCGCGGAGGCGCCGGAAGGATGCACGGCGTTATCCTCATTCCCCGCAAGAGACGGCACCTATGGAACGAGCCCGGAGGGCTCTGCGGCCGTTTCGGTCCCCCGATAGGAATGCACTAATATTAGTAACCATTATGGTTATCAAATGCCCACCGCCTATGAGTCCCTCTACGCCTGGATTCACGCGGCGTTCGGTCCGGACCCGTTCACAATCGCGTCGTTCCGCGAGACCTTCCCGTCCCCCGCCCCCGGCAAGGTCCTCTCCGACCTCCACCGCCTCGGCTACCTCGAGTCCGTGGGGGTCGGGAAGTATCGGCTCGTCGCCCCCGAGCGTCGGATGCACGCGTTCCTCGAGCGGGAGGAAAACGCCCTCGGCCTCGCGGACCGCTCCGAGCTCCCCCACGCGTATTGCGACGCCACCGCGGTCACGGTCTGGACCGACGGGGGGTACTGGACGGGCTTCACCCGCGGCTTCCGCCCCCTCCATCTCCGCGTTCGGCGTACGGACCTCTCGGCCTGGAGGGCCTTCTTCCGCGCCTCGGGCGCGCGGGCCGTCGTCGCGGGCGCGCGGGAGACCCTCTTCGGCGTGATCCACGTCCTCCACCCGGTCGCGCGGGTCCGCTCCGTGGACCACGGGGGCGTCCGGGTCGTGCCCCTCCGCGAAGCGTACGGGTACGCCGCCGCCCGGCCCTACCTCTACGAGCCGGTCCTTCCAATCCTCCGCGATGCGCTTGGAGGAAAGGACCCATGAAACCTCGGGATCTCGAGCGGGAGCGCGCCTCCTTTGCCCTCCTCCGCGCGCTGGCGGGTCGTGAGGCCGTCCTCGTCGGCGGCTACGCGGTGAGCGCCTACGGCCCGCCCCGGTTCTCCTTGGATCTGGACCTCGTGACCCCGGAGAAGGAGGTCCCCGGCCTCCAGGCGATCTTGCGGGAGGCGGGGCTCGCCCGGATGCGGTACTGGGCCGGAGGAGCCGCCTTCGCGGGCCGCGCGGAGCGCTGGTCCCGCGGGAAGGAGGCCCTTCCCCTTTCCGTGGACCTGCTCGTGGACGGGATCTCGGACCGCGTATCCGGCGCCTCCCACCCGTACGCGGCGATCCGGCGCTGGGCTCGCCGTCGCACCGTGCGGGGTCTGGACCCCGCGTCCGAGGCGCGCCCCCTCGTCGCGTCCGCCGAGGTCCTCGTCGCCCTCAAGCTTGAGTCGGCCCGCCTCGTGGATCTGCGGGACCTTGCGGTCCTCGCCGGGGCCGGAGTGGACGCGGAGGCCGTCGCCGCCTTCCTCCGGGGGGTGCGGCGGGACGTCCTGGAAGAGCATCTGGACGCCCTCTCGACCGCGCTCGGGCGACGGGACTACGAGGACTCCCTGAAGGGCGTGCACGCGCTCGACCCGCGCGCGTTCCGGCGGCTCGCCGACCGGACCCGGGGGTTGGTCCTCGAACTCCGGGCGGCGCTGTCCCGGACCGGCAGCCTGCCGCGCGAGTGATTCCCACAGGAGTGCGCGACGCAGGCTGTCGAGGAACCGAGTAGGACGGCTCGTGGCTAGCATCGGACCGAGCGTCTTCGGGTCGAGGTGCGTGTTGCCCTAGCCCCGCCGTCTGCGTCGCCCGTCCCACGCGTCGACCGCGAGCGCGCGGCAGGCGTCGCGGAAGACGACGCGGATCGTGCCGAGGCCGTCACTTTCGCCATGCCGGCGGTTCGCCGATGTGCGGTCGCCGTCCTTGAAGAGGCGGAACTGAACCTTTCGCAGGCCGAGATTCCGACCGAACAGCGTCTCGCCGGTTCCGTTTCGTGTGTCGTGCTGCAAGTGGAACTTTCTTTGCGAGGGCTGTGGGCTTTCGGACCACTCAATGGGACCCGCTGAAGGCCATGACCGAAGGTTGCCTCCTCCCTTTTGGGGTAATCGTATAGGAATATCCACCTCAGCAATATATATCGTATCGGAATACTTTCACACACCCCGTCGAGGCCTCAAGTATCGGTGTCTCTAGGAGTGGTGTGCATGGAAACCGAGATTGTAGGAACCGCAACCGAATCCGTCTGCTCACCGATCGCCGACCTATTCGCCCGTCAGCGGGAAAAGGCCGCGCAGAGCGTCTTCGCGAACAAGGCCCTCCTCGACCCGTCCCTGTTCACACCAGAGATCATCGGACGCTCGGAGCAGTACGAGACGCTTGTCCGGTATCTGGCGGACGTGGACCAAGGGTACTTGCCTCCCTTGATCCAAGTCTACGGGCCCACAGGGTCGGGCAAGACGACGGTGGTCCAGCAGGTGACCGCTCATGCCGGCCAAGAGTTCCCACAGATTCGCGTCGTGTACGTGAACCTGAAGCAGTGCCATTCTCTGTACGCGGTCGCGAACCGGATTCTGTCGAACGTGACCGGTTCGTCCGAGCCCCCGGTGTCGGGCCTCGACGGCGTCTTCGAGCAACTCTGGGCCGCGACGCGAGACCGGCCGTACCTGCTCTCGGTCCTCGACGAAGTGGACGCGGCGTTCGGACATGGACCGGTACAACCCGTCGGACTTCGTATACCGGCTCGTCCGGCACCGCAACAGCGCGGATCCTCCAGTCGTCGGCCTGATCACGATCACGAACCGGCTCCTGGGCTTGGAGTCCGCCTCGACAGCCGTGTGAAGTCGAGCACGGGAAGCCACAGCGTATTCTTCGCCCCGTACGACCGGCAGACCCTGCTCGACATCCTCCAAGGCGCGTGAGGCCGCCTTCCGGCCGGACAGCTTCACGAGGACGTGCTCGCGGAATGCGCGAAGCTCGCCTCCGAGGAACACGGAGACGCTCGCCGGGCGCTCCACCTCTTGAGGACCGCCGGGGAGCTCGCGGACCGAGGACAGTATCCCAAGGTCTTCGGTCAACCACATTTGGTGGGCACGGACCGAGGCGGACGGCGAGAGGACGGAAGAGGTCATCCGGGCCCTGCCGGACCACGAAGTCGTCGTCTTGGAAGTCCTGAGCGGTCTCCTCACGTTCAAGCGAGGGGACCCGCGATGGAGCCTATCGTCGGGGACCGCCGCAGCTTCAGTGCGGTGGTCTCCAACCGAAGAGCTCTTCCAGAAGTACCGGCTGCAGTGCTTCGACTGGGGCCTGGAGCCCCGACGTCGTCGCCGTTTCCTCGATTTCCTCGACAACCTGGAGATGCACGGACTTGTGGAAAGCATGGTCCAGTCCTCGGGGAGGTACGGGCGACGGCGTCTCGTCTGGATCAAAGCGGACTTCGAGCTCGTCCGCGCGGTCTACGCTCTCCACTCTCCACACAGGCACCCGGAAAAGCCTGCTCTCCGAGCAGCCCGGGTCCGGCGTCACGAAGGTAGGTGATTCCCTGGTCCCGACGCCGTTTCCGATCCAGGCGGAGGCCACCAGCCCCGCTGGGACCGTGGGCGACGCTGGAACTCCAACACCTCCTCCACCAGCGACGTTAGATCCGAAACGGTCGGAGCCCCCCGTCTCGGTCGGATCCGAGAACGCGAACGCGCTGTCGAACCTAACGAACCAGGAACTCCTCGCTCTGGACACAATTGCGTATTTCCAGAAAAGGCACAGTTGAAGTCAGTCCCAACTGAGGAAGTGTACAAGAGGTACGTGAACGCGTGTGGCATTTTCGGGCCCGTGGCTCCCGAGTCCCGGGAAGGGTTCGAAGGTGTTCTTGCGAGACTCGACGACGTTAGGCCTGACTGCCTCGGAAGGAGCACCCTCCGCGCCCGAGGGACCGCGGATCTCGGTGTGGACGAAGGAAGTGCCGGCAAGCGTGCGTCAGGCGACATGGGCACTGCTTCTCGCGAGGTTCCCGATTCAAAACACAGTGCGGAACGCTTCCGCTCTGCTCCGCAAGGAGCTTCGGGGAAAGCCCGTCGTTCGAAGGCGAACGTAGGATTCTTCGGGGCCTCGCCCAGGACATGATTGACACGCTCACATCCTTCTGGGCCCACCTGTACGGGCACGCAGCGTCAGGTCCACGGCGGGAAGTGCGCGTACCTCAGCGAAGGGGCTCCTGGACGAGATCGCGCACGTGCGGCTGATCCGCGGCGTGGTCATCGTGCGGACGAAGGACGTAGGGACGCGATAGTGCGTCTGCTCGAGGAGTGTGGGGGCGGAGGTGCACGTCAGGAGTGTCGACCTGGACGAAGGGGGACCGAGACGCCTTGGAGCGTGACACCCGCTTCGGGCGAGGCCTCCCTGGCACCCAACCTGTAAGCCCCGGCAGTCCACCCGGAGGAGCATCTGAGGCTGCGCCCGAAGGCCCTTAAGCCTGCGTGGGTCATCCGGCGGACCGAGTATGACGCGACTCGCCATCGTCGGGACGGGCCACGTCGGCCTCGTCTACGCGGTCGCCTTCACCCTCCGGGGCCACGAGGTCGTCGGAACCGATGTGGACGCCAAGTCGTCGAACGCCTCGGCGATGGGAGGCCAACCTTCTTCGAGCCTGGTCTGGACGCGGCCTTGGCGAAGGCGCGCAAGACGAGGCGCCTCTCCTTCACCACCGAGGTCGAGGGTGCGGTGACGGAGGCGGAGGTCGTCTTCCTGTGCGTCGGCACGCCGTCGCGAGAGGACGGCTCCATCGATACTTCGTACGTGCGGAAGGCAGCCCGTGAGCGTGGGGAAGGGCTGCGCTCCGCTGAGGGTTCCTACAAAGTCGTCGCCGTAAAGTCGACTGTCATCCCCGGCACGACGGAGAAGGTCGTGCGCGCCGCCCTCGAGAAGGCGTCGGGAAAGAAGGCCGGACGAGACTTCGGGCTCGCGATGAACCCTGAGTTCCTGCGGGAGGGGTCCGCGGTGGAGGACGCCCTCCATCCGGACCGGATCGTGATCGGGTCGCTCGACGAGCGGTCGCGGGACGCTCTGACGGCCGTCTACGCCCGCGTCGAGGCGCCGCGGCTGCTGACGGATTTGCGGACCGCAGAGATGGTCAAGTACGCCACGAATGCGTTCCTCGCGACGAAGGTGTCCTTCGCGAACGAGCTCGCGAACCTGTGCGACGCGATCGGCGGGTTGGATGTGGACAAGGTCGTGGAGGGAATGGGGCTAGACCCGAGGATCAACCCGCGGTTCTTGAAGGCAGGCCTCGGATTCGGCGGATCCTGCTTCCCTAAGGACGTGAGGGCGATCTTGGCCGCGGGACGGACGAAAGGATACGAAGCTAGGCTGCTGAAGAGCGTGCTCGAAGTCAACGACCGCCAGCCACTGCAGGCCGTGGCCATGGCGGAGGCCGCGGTGGGATCGTTGAAGGGGAAACGGGTGGCGATCCTGGGCCTTTCCTTCAAGGGCGGGAGTGACGACGTTCGGGAGTCTCGGGCGATCCCGCTCGCGAAGGCGTTGCTGAGGAAGGGCGCGAAGGTAGTAGGCTACGATCCAGTGGCGAATGAGGCGTTCCACGCGGCGGTGCCCAAGGTGGAGATCGCGCCGGATGTGAAGAGCGCCTTGGCTGGGGCCGACGTGTGTGTGGTGCACAATGACTGGCCCGAATGGCACTCCTTGACCTCCAAGGACTTCGACCGGATGCATGGAGGTGCTGTGGTGGACGGTCGGCGCATTTTGGATCGCGAGCGACTCCGGCAGGTTCAGCTGCGGGTTCTCGGGGGATAGTGCCGGCAAAAGGATTCTCTCGCTTTGCACAATCAGACGGATGCCTTTATTTCCTCAGCTTCATTCCCTCCTGGTAATGAAGGCCGTGATCCCCGCTGCCGGGTTGGGGGTTCGGTTTTTGCCGTACACGAAGAGTCAGCCCAAGGAAATGATCCCGGTCCTGGACAAACCGGCCCTCCAGTATGTGGTGGAGGAGGCGGCTGCGAGCGGGATTCGGGACATCCTGATCATCACCGCGCGCACGAAGCGCGCCGTGGAGGACCACTTCGATATGAATGGCAGTCGCGAGAATTCTCTGGTTCCTGAGGAGCAGAGTCCGGCCATGAGCGACCTCCACGAGCTGATGCGGAAGGTGAGAATCCACTACACCCGGCAACAGGGTCCGCACGGACTGGGCGATGCGATCGCCTGTGCCGAGGGGTTCGTCGGGCGAGAGCCCTTCGCGGTACTCCTCGGCGACGATTTGACGATGAATCCCCCCTGTACCCAGGTCGTGCTGGACGCCTATCGTCACGTCGGTGGGGTCGTCGTCGGGCTTCAGGAGGTTCCTCCGGAGGACATCGGCCGCTACGGGATGGCGGTCGGGAAGGAGATTGAACCCGGGGTCTTGCGCCTGACGGATTTTGTCGAGAAGCCTAGACCCGAAGAGGTGCGTTCGAGTCTCGCAGCAATCGGTCGCTACGTTCTGTCGCCTGAGATATTCGAGGTGCTCAGGTCCACTGAGCCCGGGAAGAACGGGGAAATCCAGCTCACGGACGCGATCAAGAGCATGATATCCTCTGGGAACGTGCACGGGGTGGTGTACCGCGGCGTGCGGTACGACGTTGGGGACGTCGCAGGATGGCTGAAGGCCACCCTGGCCATGGCCTCTGGTCGCGCCGAGTACAGACATGTTCTTCAGGAAGTCATGAGCCAAAGCGACGCCAAGGTTCACTGACGCGCCTCGCCTTCCGCCTTGCGAGGTACGACCGGGAGCGGGCGAGCGAGCCCGTGAAGCGCCCGTACACGCCAGCGACGTCGGGCTAAGGCGGGAAGTGCGTGTACCGCTTGCAGGGGCTCCCGGACGAGATCCCGCAAGTACGGTTGATCCGAGGCGTGGTCATCGTGCGGACGGAGGACGCGGCGAGGGTCGTCGCCGTTGCTCAAGGAGCTCGGGCCCGAGGTACAGGTGCGAACGGTCGAGCTGACGACGGAGCACCCAGTAGGGCTTCATGAGCCCTCCGTATGACATGGCCTAGGAGCACGCACTCGTGTGTTGCGTGGCTGCTCCATTCGAGTTCGACACGTACTGGATCACAGCAGCGTCCCTCCATCGACTCCTTCTGTTCACTTGGCAGTAGGATAGCCCTGCGGCTGCCAGCTTCCTTGTCTTCTCGATATGCTAACCATAAGTGGCGAGGTCACTGAGTTGGGAATGTTGACATACCTGTTGATTCCAGTCGACATGGCTGCCATGAGTCGGGCGATCTGACCTCGTGCGGAGTCCTCGCTCTGATAGCTCGTCCAGAAGCCGAAGGTCTGATAGTATCCCTGGAAAAGGATGTTCATCCTGGCGTCTCTCAGGATGCTCGTCCACGCCTTGAAATCCATGCTCCGCAGCACATGCCGTCGCAGGTCCTCGGGATCAAGGAGGTCTCGCAGCAGGTGCTGAGCTCCCCGGAAGTTGGGGCACGTAAGTATGAGCGTCCCTCCGTCATTGACAATTTCGGCGTGCTTCCGGATGATCATCGGGTAGTCGGTGAAGTGTTCGAGGAAGCCGAAGGAACAAACGACGTCGTAGCGCCGATTGAATCGATGTTCGCGGAAGTCCCCCTGCACGAGTTCCCCGATCTGGATCCCGCATGACCTGAGAAACTTGGGAAGGCGCGTGACGACGAAAGGTGTTGTGTCGATTCCGTTAGCCTCATAGTCGAAAGTCTTGCACAAATATGCGAGGAAGCTCCCTGGATAGCATCCGACTTCGAAGCAGGTTCCTCCGCGCGTGAGATACTTGTCGAACAAGTCCCGAAATGCAAGGTCAGTGCTGTACTTAGGTTGGATTCTCTCCCACATCGAATCCCAATACTGCGTACTCGCCAGAGATCCCATTGGAATGCCTCCTCGAGGCAAGGCCAGTTTTGAGGGTTCAGAATTGTCCGGCTGAATGGCGGACCATCCCGCCCGCTGTAACGGCCTAAGGTCTATTGGCACTTTGCGTTCCCTAGACGGGCATCTCCGATGGTCTCATTAGCATACGCGGTCGCGTTGTAGACAATCTGCAGGCTGACTAGGTCCACTTGAACCCTGCAGTTCACGCTTGTTACCGCGTGTTTCGTGAGCGCTGTGTTGATGGGGAGTTCATCTCATTTACCCGCGACCATCGATGCCCAATACTCTAGTTGGTTCAGAACCCGTAATCTTAGTCAGGTGGTTTAGTATGTTCTTGCCCTGACCGTCTTCTTCACCCAGAATTTGCGCACCATGCAGGCTTGCGAACACGCGCAAGGTGCTCCATGCAATCTAACCCCAGGGAGGCGGATTGCGATCGGCAATGAGAGCGAGATACTGAGATGTAACCCGTTCCAACGAGAAGTCTGCTGCGCGGCGTCTCAACGCGCTCCGATCAGGCGGAGCCTCCAGGGTGGTAAGGATGGCCTGAGCCATGGCATGAGTGTCGTCCACCGGGACGAGTTGCCCGTACTTCCCTCCGTCGAGAATCTCTGAAGGTCCACTTGGACAGTCCGTACTGACTATGGGAGTACCGCAAGCCAACGCTTCCACAAGAACGCTCGGTAGCCCTTCCAACCTCGAGGCCAAGACAAACACCGAGGCGGAGGCGATATAGGGAAACGGATTCACCTCGAACCCGGGCATTTCCACATCCTCCTGCAAGTGCATTCTCTGTATGAGGTCCATCAACCTCGTCCTCTCTGTTCCTTCCCCGAGTATCATTAGGTGACATTCCCGGGCGTGCCTCACTTCTGCGAAGGCCCTAATGAGTGCAGAGTGATTCTTGCTGGTTATCAGACTACCGGCGGTAAGTATGAGCGGCGGCTCGCCGGGTTCCAACCAGCGGTGTTTTGGACGGCGCTTCGCTTCGGAAGCCAATTCCGGGGTGACAATGGGGTTGTGGATGACTGTCACCCGCGATTCGGGCAACCCGGTGATTCGAATCAAGTCATTAGCCACTCCTTTGGAAACGGCGACGATGTGGTCAGCCAGCGGATAAGCCCGCTTGATCAGACTCGGGACAACTCTCATCGTGGGATGCAGGCTCTGTCTCACGTATATCGAAGTGATCGAGTGGACTGTGACTACAACACGAGAAGTAACCCCGCTGAGATGTTTTGCCCAAATGGCAATCATGTTCGGGTATTCGAGGGCAGAGATTATCGTCCCAGGTTTCTCACGCTTGATGAAATGGAGCAGCCCTGGCAAGCTTCTCCATACGTTCGAATGCCCCAGGTCCACCAAACGCACGTTGGAAGGAACCTGGTCAAGATACGGGCCGTTCGCTGAGCTCACAACCAGATGAACTCGTAGTTTCCTGTCCGCAAAGCCCCTTGCCAAGTTGAGCATAGCCCTTTCAGCCCCGCCTCCGCCCAACGAAGGGAGAAAGATCGTTACCGACTCCGTCTCGGATGTCGGGGAGCATCTTTGGCCTGAGTTGGATCACTCGACCTCTCCCGATCCGGATGAAGGGACATCTTGATTGTCAACGGAAACCACATGGAACTACGACTCTATCCCAGAAACCTTCTTCCACGGCGATGATGGCACGTCACCGGGTGGCAAGCGCCCGGACCTAGATGAGCCCTTCGCAGACTTCTTGGAGGCTCCGGAGGCCTCAAAGGCAATCGTCGCAAAGTAGGTCCCGAATCCGGCACCCTCTCATGCGGTCACTTCAAACCCAACGGTTGACCCCGAGTCATAGAAACGTGTCGCTTGGATCGATGAGTCGAAATTCGCATAAGTCGGTTGCAGGGAGAGGTCGTTCAGTGCCGAGATGCGGAATACTGCGACCTGACTCGGCTTTGCATTAGTAAGGTTGCTTAGCAGAAGTGTTGGGCTGTTCAAGGCCCAGCGAAGGTAGGATATGGAGAACGGGTCTGACAAGACAAGGCCATTGGAGAGACCTCTGATCTCGTTGAGTGAAGACAATTCCGTCTCGGTGAGTCCAATGGCTGGGTGACCGGTGTTGAGGAGTATTGGTGTCGCGGCCGATTGATAGTTTGTGAGCGACGCGAAGACTGTGACAACTATCAGAGCAACTGCAAGAGTGGTGGCTACGCGTCGGCTGCGTGCAAGTCTAAGGATGACGTATAGTCCGAGCACCATGGCCGGCGCAACCAGAACTTCCGCAAACACTTGCAGACGGTCAGAGTAGCCTGCAACTGATGCTGCCCCACTTGTGAGAATGAACGAATATGCCGTCAGGCTGATTCCAATGATCCCGAGAACACCGTACATCCGATAGGTCTTCTTCTGTATCCCCAACAGAATTCCCGGGATAGCGAGCAACTCCAGCAGATAGGATGAGAGGTGAGTCCACAGCGTCGAGAGAAGGGTGCTACTTCCAGTCACAGCGACCTCGGGATTCAAAGGGTTGTCGAAAGCCAGGCTGCCACGAATGTATCCAACAAACACTGTGAAACTGCCGGAAACGTAAAGCCAGTAGCCTAGGAGGAAGATCCAGGCCAGAGCGATACCCGACAAACTGGGAGGACTCCTTACGACTCTGGTTCCCGCATGAAGTAGTACCCAGCAACCAGTCAGCACTGCCATGAGGATCAGGGACGCCGGGGGATGGGTCAGGATGACCCCCCAAGAGAACAAGAGAAACGCCACCAGGAACCCGACTTTGGGTTTCGCTTTCGTTGTGAGAGCGAGGAAGGTCCAAACGGCGCCGATGAACAGTGGCACTGCCAACGACATCGTTATCGGATAGAAGCCCCAGTGCAGATTCGACACGGCGAACCCGACGAGGACGGCTGCCAGCAAGGAAGTCTTCCTGTCGGCGAAGAGAGTGAACAAGAGGTATCCAAAGACCAGGGTCCCACTCTCGAGAAGCGAACCAATGATGAACATGGCGAGTCTCGCGTCCACGCCGGCCACGACAGCCACCATTGATCCTGCGATGTGAAAGGACGGGAAATCTGAATAAATGGTAGCGGGGATGGATCCCGATGTCAGGATTTGCTGGATCACGGCAAAGTGGAACCACGGATCGAGTCCGGCCACACCCGGAGTTCCGAAGTAACTCGATGCTCGGACAGCAATTGCCGCCGCGAGGGTCACACCGAGCACCTGCGTGTTCCACCACACCGAGTCGGCTTCGGCGGGACCGGCTGTTAGTATGTTGATTACAACGAGCCCAATTGGCACGAGCACCAGTAGCCTAACCAGGAGTTGGTCGTGCAGCGGCCCTAGGACACCAACATACGCGAGAATCCAGAAAACGAGCACTGCGGCCAGGGCACGCAACTTGCCTCTTTGGCTTGTACTCAGTCGGAAGGAGACTGCCAGGCCCGGCAGCGCTATCTCCTGGCCGCTCGCGCGCAGGAAGAGTAGGTAAATCAGCAACGCAAAGAGTGCCACCAACAGTTGTGCGAGCAGAAGCTGTGCATTCCGAAAGTAGATGGCCAGGCCAACAATCAATGATAACAAGGCGAGCACAGCCGCTTGATCGCGGGGGACGGCTCGCCACGTTGCTTTTCCCGAGTCACCAGACAGCTGCATCTGAGCACCGTGCGCCATTCGCTAACGGATGTCTCTACCGCGAGCCCCAAACACCACCCGCCTAATCAAGGCTACCCAATGGTTGCGTCCCCGAACTCCGTCTGCAGTGTCTGGGGACTGAGCGACTTTAGCAGTAGTTGCACCTGAGTGAGGGCTAGTGGTCGATCCCGGATGCGAAATGGGCAGTCTTCCCGTCGAATTCCTTGGGGGCGTGGCGACGTGTCTTCAGAATCCTAACTCGGGCGGACTACGTCAGGCTAAGCACGCGTCTAGTTTCAGCGGGAGCGCCGCAAGCCCACTATGCATCCGACTACCCTGGACGGTTGATATCGAGTCCAATCGAGCAATCCTTCCTGGACTAGAAATCTGAATGTGCTAGTGGGAGTCCCGTCCCAAAAGGCATTACGGAATAGGATGGCGTCTCCGTATCCGTGCCAGTAAGCCCCTAGCGCCCTCGGCTTGCGCACACCGCCATACGGCAGCGCCTCGTGAATGACAGTGCCGTTCCCGGCATGAACCAGCCGGAACCCGCTCTTTCGAAGTCGGAGGAAAAAGTCCGTCTCTTCACGGTAGCTTAACCCTATGAAAGCAGGGTTGAAGTAAGGGCGGCGGAGACTCTCCAGAGCGTGGCGGGCAACGACAAAGTTGCCGCCCGGCAGATGGTCCGCGTCGGTTCTCCCTTCGAGATCGAAGTTCGCGATGATCTTGTACATGCCGAGCGAGTTCCGGACTATTCTGCCAACCGGTTTCCGATTGCCAACGACGCGGCCGGGCGGATGGCCCAGTGGGACAACTCGTCCGCCAACCGCACCAATACTGCTGCTTTCGGAAAACGGTGCGACCAGCTCAGCTAGCCAATTCGTACTCTCGGGGTAGGCATCATCGTCGATGAAGGCAATGTGCGTTCCGCGTGCTGCATCGATTCCCACATTCCTCGCCAGTGGCAATCCGATTGGGTGGCTGTAGTTAATCACCCGTACCTTTTCGTTCGAGGCCGTGAATGGATGTTCACCTTGGTGAACAACGACGACTTCAAACGTGGGAAAGCTTTGGTCCAAGATCCGTGAGATTAGCCGTTGCAGCACGGCGTCTCGTCCGTAAGATGGAATCACGACACTGACAAGTTCATGTTCCTTATCGCTCAGCATGGCCCCGGCCGCGGCGCCGCGAATCCCGACTGCGCCGCCCTCGGCGGCGGGGGATATCGGAATCTCGCGCGGTCCCGGGTCAAGCATGTGAGTCCCTTCGGTCACACGGGTCGTGTCGTGACGCACTCTCGCGACCCGCGACCTCCGTGGGCCCTGAGTCGGGGCCGGAACCCTTGGGTCGTTACTTAATGGTTGCGTTCTCTGACAACGCATGCGGGTTGTAGGATCGCGCCGAGTGCGCCAGAGGGCGCGGAGTAGCCGGGTCCAGGGAGCCGCCGCCTGAGCCTCATGGAGAAGACGAGTGATTGCAGAGGGTCCGACGAGTCTAGGTCGCCCTCCCCGTTCGGCTTGGCTGTCGAGGCTCTCTCTCTGGAGTGGGCGGAGTTCGCCCCCCATCTCGAGTCAATACCGGAAATCAGTGGACGGGGTACCCGTGCTCCGTGTGTGAGGGCCTCCTCCAAGGCTGGGAGACGTCTTGTCAGCATCGCGGCCGCACCTTGATCGGCAGGACGAGCGTGAGGGGACAAGTGTGGTCAAGCGTCAGATATCTTCCAACTGTGTGGACATCACCCCGACAAGGCTCTCATACAGTCTGATGTACTCCGCGGCAGCTACATCCCAACTGAAGGAATTCATGACCCTGAGTCTGCCATTTTCCCCCAGTCCGGTGGCTTCGACTGGATTGGCAGCGAGTCGGATTACTGCGTCGGCGAAAGCTCCAAGGTCTCGGTTGGCGACAAGCACCCCTCCCTCTCCGATGACTTCCTCACTTACTGGGTTGCGATAAGCCACGACTGGCTTGCCGCACGCCATCGCCTCAGCGCATGCCAGGCCGAAGCCTTCCTGTTGCGACGGGAATACGAAGACATCTGCAGTCTTGAGGACCGCCAGGAGTCGGTTTTCACTCACTTTTCCTTCGAATGCCACTCGGTCCGACAGCCCCTCGCGACGGCAGGCCGCCTTCATTGCCTCCTCCTCCGGGCCCACGCCGATTACACTTAGTCTGGCATCGGGGAGTGCTTTCGAAACGATGGAGAACATGGGAAGGAGGTCGTGGACCCCCTTTCTGGGCTCGAGCAGGCCAACGTACACCAAGCTCGGTCCGCGGTGATCCGCCATTTCTGACCGAGACTCGCATGGGTGAAAGAAGTCTGTGTCAACGCCGGGGTGAATGACCTGGATCCTATCCCTGGGAACCCCATATGAATCTGCTACGTCTTTCCCGGCTGACGAGGAATGCACGACGACTGCGTCTGCCTGCCGCAGCGCCCGCCGCTGATACAGCCTGCCAAATGGCGTCGTCAACACGTCAAGTCCAGTCCATATGCGATACGTATGATGCACTAGAGCAACATACGGCCTCGTTCCCCAGCTCCTTCGGAACCTTGTAAGGGGGATGTCTGATTGCAACACCTGGCAGTCCTCGAACAGCTCGGGATGGCGCAGAAGGTTCAGCTCGAAGGAGACGAAGTTCATCTCCGCAAGGACCCCCAGACTGCCGAATACTGTCTTTGTGTCTGGGAGGCGGGCAATCTCGATCCCGTTCCATGTCTCCCGGGAGGCAGTATTCTTGAAAAGAGGCGTGACGACGCGGATGTGACATCCTCTGGCTTGGAGAGCTTCCGCAAGGGAGATAGAATAGCGGTTTACTCCGGGATACGGAGAGACGGATCCCGGGCTGAACGAGAGCGTAACCATCAGGACATTGAGGGAAGGCATCGACCGGCCTCTCTAGATTTCGGCAGCGTCATGTCACGTCCCAGCAGCAGTGATTGTGGATCACTAATTCGAAGAGGCGGCGTTGATGGCGCCGCGATACACTTCTTCCGTTTGACCAGCGATGCGGCCCCAGTTCATTTGCTCCAGGACGTACGTCCGCCCGCGTTGTGTCATCTTCTGGAGCGCTTCGGGATTCTGCAGGGCCTGCTGAATGGCCGCCATCAAGCTGTCCGGATTCCCATATGGAACTGTGAGGCCGCCTTGTGCTCTCCTGACAATCTCTCCACATCCGGAGTCATCAGCGACTACGACTGGTCGCCCGCAGAGGAGGGCCTCGAAAGGGACAAGGCCGAAGATTTCGAAGGCCCCCGGATAGACGACCACATCGCTATCGACCAAGACCTCGAGCTTCTCTGGCATGGTAATCAGTCCCGGGAGGAGGACGTGATCCTGGAGCGAGAGTCGCTTAGCCAATCTCTCAACGTTCCCGCGATATCCGTCGTCGGGTCCAACCAGTACCAACACGAAGTCGGATCGCGTGTCCGCGAGCATCCGTGCACTCTTGAGTAGTGTGTCAAGGCCCTTTCGGGGATTAAGCCGACCGAGGTAGGTGACAAGTTTCTTCCCGTCCAAACCATGCCGGCGGGAGAATGCTCCCCGGGGGGGCAAAGAGGAGTACTGCTCCGCGTCAATTCCATTTGGTATCACCGCAATCTTCGAAGCAGGAACGCCCATCGTTTCGTACTGCTGCTGCTCCGCATTGGATACTGCAATCAGGTGAGCAGCATCCTCAAGAACGTCCTGTCCTACGATTGAGTCGAATAGGCTCTTTACTAGCTTCATCCGCACGATTCTCGGCACGGATCCATGAGCCGAAAGGATGTATGGGATTCCTGCGCCGAGGGCATGCTGGCGGACCACTATGTTCTGGTACGTTCGGAAAGAGTGTACGTGGATTATGTCGAATTCCCTTGCGTGCCGCCGGAGGAATGCATTTGTTCCCAAAGGAAGGAACATCTGGTGCTTCCAGGCCAGGTAGTTGCTGAGATTCCTGAGGTAGTAGACGTCAAGGTCATTGGTACTGTGCCTTTCCGGCTGGCGCGCCGTCGCAGAGAAAGCATCGCTTGTGAGGACAGAGACTTCGTGCCCTCGATCTGCTAGGGCCTTAGAGAGTTTGTGCACTGTCTCTGGTGGGCCTCCATACGCATAGGCCGGAGCGAAATAGGGCGCTACTTGCAAGATGCGCATAGCGGCCAACCACCCCTAGCCTTCCACGACACGGCGGTCCCTTCTTGTGATCGCCTCCTGAACACTGTCGTTCGCTATATCAGAGTATGGTTCCCGGAGATGTGCGGACTGTCGCCACGAGTTTGCGGGTTTCCTAGGCAGACTTGCCATCAGCATGGAACGTGATGATTCGGGGTGTGTGCATGGCCGCCTTGATATTCCTCTCTTTGGCATGGAACTCCTCCATTACAATGTCGTGAGGGACAAGAATCGCCAGCAGATCCGCTCCCTTTGCAGCTTCGACTAGCGACGGATAACTGTGTCCTCCAACGAACGGATCGTATTGTCGCACATGGTAGCCGTCCCTTCTCAGGAGGTCAGCGATACGGAGGGCGGGGCTCTCTCGGAGATCGTCGGTTTCGGCTTTGTAGGCCATACCAACGATGGCGATTTCTGGGTCAGGAAGGTCGGCGACGGCCTCGCGCAGCATCGCTGCCGTTCGCAGTGGCATCGAGTCGTTGATGCGGCGCGCTGTCGTGATCAATTCCGTATCTGCTGGGTCGATCTCGGTGAGGAACCAGGGGTCGACGGGGATGCAGTGGCCGCCAACGCCGATTCCAGGTCGCAGAATGTCCACCCGTGGATGGGCGTTGGCAATCTCAATGGCTCGGTTGGCGTCCACACCGAGGGTCCGGGCTACCATCGCGAACTCGTTCGCGAGCGCGATGTTCACATCCCGGTAGGTGTTCTCCATGATCTTGACGAGCTCAGCCGTGACGTCGTCCGTAAGGAAGATCTTCCCCTTGACGAACGTCCCATAGATGGCCTTCGCTCGTTCCCGAGCCTCCTCGGACAAGGAGCCGATGACCCGGTCGTTTTTCACGATCTCCTCAAAGACCCTCCCAGGGAGAATCCGCTCTGGACAATGCACGAGACCTACGTCCACATTCACTCGCAATCCTGTTCGCTGCTCGATGATTGGCGTAAGGACCTCGCGGCATGTGAGCGGCGGCACCGTGCTCTCAAGAATCACAAGATTGCCCTTCTTCAGGTGCGGAACGATGGATTCCGTCGCGGCAATGACTGCGCTCAGATCCGCGACTTTCCTTCGCTTCTCCAGCGGTGTGGGAACGGAAATCACGTAGACATCGCCATCTTCCACGGCTTCCGATGCGATGAGGTTCTCTCGGACAGCCGGTTCCTTGAAGATGGTCTCGATGTCCTTCTCTTTGATGGGCAGGTTTCCGGAGTTGATTCCGCGCACCACTTCTTTTCGGATGTCTACGCCTACGACCTTGAACCCCGACCGAGCGAGGACGACAGCAAGCGGGAAACCGACATACCCGGTTCCGAGGACGACGATCTTCTCGTGTTCTCATGCCATCTTTCCCCCAAAGTAGACGTCCCGCTGCCACTCGACGGTCCGTCGTATTCCATCCTCGAGGCGAACCCGAGGCGCCCAATGAAGGTCTCGCTTGGCCTTCCGGTTGTCGCCCCTCTTGACGAGGGTGTTGAATGCCTCGACCTTCCGGATAGCGGGCGAGCTTTCTGGATGCACCCGTCTCCTTGAGGACAAGATCGGAGAGCCGTTTGATGGAGTGGCACTCGTCGCCGCAGATGTTGTAGACCTCGCCTGCTTTGAAGTGACTCTGCGATGGCACGAAGCGCCCCGATTGTGTCGTCAATGTAGGTCGATGAGCGCTTGTGGTTCAGGTAGACATCGTACGGCTTGCGGTGCATCGCGTGGTACACGAAGATGCAGGCCACGGAACGGTACGGTGAGTAGTACTCCCCAGGGCCGTACGTGTTGAAAATCCGGACGCGGACGGTCTCGGTGCCAAACCGCATCGCGGAATTGCGCACTTGGAGCTCGTTCACCCATTTCGATATGGCGTAGTCGTTGAGTTGTTGAAGGGGAATCCGGTCGGGGACCGGCTCCGGACATCACGCCTCCGTACTCTCCGTATATCTCCGAGGAGGAT
This sequence comes from uncultured Thermoplasmata archaeon, assembly GCA_963768855.1. Classification (GTDB taxonomy): domain Archaea; phylum Thermoplasmatota; class Thermoplasmata; order RBG-16-68-12; family RBG-16-68-12; genus RBG-16-68-12. Next base: position 72,942 of record CAVYJM010000015.1, on the reverse strand, counting down.
GCGAAGACCATGCGGAACCCATGGCTGCTCCTGCAGGCGCAGGATATTCTTCGTGCCGATGGCATTGGTCCGCCACAGCGTCTCATAGAAATCTTCCCCGTTGCGGCGTCCGAACTCTGCAGCCAGATGGTAGACGAAATCGGGTCTGGCACGCTCAACGACGTGTTCGATTTGGCGATACTCTCCGACATCGCACCGGAAGTATCGTCGCGAAGGGTCGTGACCGAGATCGCAAACCCAGACCTCGTGACCGTCCTCCTCAAGCGCACTCACCAAAGGGCGGCCAATCGTCCCGCGGCCGCCGGTTACCAGGATTCTCACGGTTCCGATGCATGGAGGACGGACTTATAAATCCCTTGGAGTGCTTGCGTGTGGCGCATGTGGATCTGGGGTAGTGCAGCGTGAGAATACTCGTCCTTCAAGAATCGGACTGGATTGAGCGGGGCCCGCATCAGAGCCACCACCTCCTCGAGAGGCTTCGCCAGCGCGGCCATCAGGTTCGGGTGGTCGATTTCGAAATCGGCTGGCGTGAACGTCCAGAAATCGGCCGAATTACACCTCGGCGTGTCCTGATCGCACCTTCGAAGGTCGTCGAGGGAGCCGATATCGAGGTCGTGCGCCCCACGGCGATTCATCTCCCGGCCTTCGACTATGTCTTTTCGTTCGTGACGCACGCGTTCGAGATTCGGAAGCAAATCCGCGAGTTCCAGCCCAACATCGTCGTGGGCCTCGGGTTGCTCAATGCCTTTGCGGGGATTCGACTCGCACGGAGGGCGAGAATTCCCTTCGTCTACTACCTCATCGACGAGCTCCACCGCCTCGTGCCGCAACAGGCGTTCCAAGGGCTTGCGCGGGTGGTCGAACAAGCTAACGTCCGCAGCGCATCCCTCGTCCTTTCGATCAATCAGGCCCTCCGTGAGTACACCGTAGAGATGGGGGCGCCCCCCGACCGAGCGAAGGTCCTTCCAGCTGGGGTCGATCTCCCGCGGTACCTCAAGTCGGAGGGTGGCCCTGCGATTCGCGAGCGGCTCGGTTTGGCCACTACCGACCTCGTGCTCTTCTTCATGGGTTGGGTCTACCCGTTCTCTGGGTTGCGAGAGGTCGCGGAGAGTCTTTCGGCCGGCGAAGGCCGCGACGCCAGTGTGAAGCTCCTCGTTGTCGGAAAAGGGGATTCCTGGGACGAGTTGGCGAGGCTCGCCAAGAGTCGAGAGGCAGGGGACCGGATCAAGCTGGTCGGGTTCCAGCCGTACGCCGAGGTGCCCCCCTATCTCGCGGCGGCAGATGTGTGCCTGTTGCCCGCCCAGGCGACGGAGACCATGCTCAACATCGTGCCGATCAAAATGTACGAATACCTCGCGGCTGGCAAGCCCGTCATCGCTACTCGACTCCCCGGGTTGGTGAAGGAGTTCGGCGAGGGGCATGGAGTGGTCTACGTGGACAGTCCCGAGGGGGTCGTCTCGAAGGCGGTCGACCTCGCACGCGAAGGGAGTCTGGAGTCGATCGGGAGAGCGGGGAGAGATTTCGTTTCGGGCAACGACTGGAACTCAATCACTGATACGTTCGAGAGGTATCTGAAGGACCTTGCGGACCACCCCGCATAGTGCCGCTGAAGCGCAACGCCCCGACGGGGAACTAATCACTTCGCCGCGAGGTGCTTCATCGCGTTGAGCGTGATTCCGATGAAGACGGAGACGATACCGACGATGCCAAGCATGACCACAATGAAGGTGTAGCCGGTTGCCAGTTTGCCTGTGGCATTGTACGTTCCCAGGACCACAGCACCGAGCGCCGCTGCAACAGTCACGAGGATAGCCCCCGACACTCCGAAGAAGAACAGTGGTCTCTTCCACGAAACCAGCGTGACGATGCGGCCCAAGGACGCTCGTCCCGTGCCTGCCCGGCGACACCGTGGATCCGTCGACATCGTACTGGAAGTCCACGTTCACCTCGTCGATCCGCAGGTCCTTCTCCTGGGCCTCCAGGAGCATCTGTGATTCGATCGACAGCCCGTTCTCCGTCGGCTCCATCGCGATCAGCGCCGCGTTCGAGAACCCGCGAAGCCCGCTCTGGGAGTCCGTCAGCCTCCCGTTCTTCGCCCCCGCGGCCGTCGCGTAGTCCAGCACGCGCTTCCCGACGCGGCGGTACATGGGCATCCCGGACGTCTTGCCCCAGCGCACGCCGATCACGAAGTCCGCCTCGTCCGCCAGCACGCGCTCCGCCAGCCGCGGAATGTCCTCCGCGTGGTGCTGGTGGTCCCCGTCCATGAGCACGAACGCGACCGGGCTCGCCTCCCGCGCGTACAGCCACGCGGTCCGGATCGCCATCCCCTTCCCCAGGTTCCGTGCGTGGCGCAGGACCTTCGCCCCGGCCAGCTCCGCCACCTCGGCCGTGTCGTCCGTGGACCCGTCGTCCACGACGACGACCTCGTCCGCGTACTGCCTCGCCTTGAGGACCACGGACCCGATCGTCGAGCCCTCGTTCAGGCAGGGGATCGCCACGAGGACCCGCGGCGACGTTCCGTTCGCGCCGTTGAGCACGACGCCTGGCGCACTGCCATGCAGCCTCGGCGCAGCCCTCGACCCCGCTTCCCGGGTCCCTTCCGGCGCCATCTCCGTGACCGTACGATCCCTCGCACACGCCACCGGCCTGAGGCGGACTAGGCCGTTCCCTGGCCGGAAAGCGCTTCTTAGGCGCCTCGAAAGTAGGTCCTACGCTTAAAAGTATTGCCTAGAATGTTTGATTTTGCCCCAGGAGGAACGCCGGCAGGGGGCTCGGCCTCGCTCGCCCCGCTGGACGCGATCCGGTCCACGGTCCCCCGCCCTGCTTCGGCGGGTGGCTAGGCGTCCTGCCCCGCGCCCGCGGCCGGCCTCGGGATCGTGTAGGTCAGCGTGAGGCCCCCCTCCACGTCCAGGATCACGAACCCCGCCTTGAGCGAGCAGGTGAGGTCGATTTCGGTGAGGCGGTAGTCCCCCAGCTGCTCGACCCGCGCCATGGACGTCCGGACGGCCTCCACGGCCTTCTTCAGGCGGTCCGCGAGCTGGTCCTGTCCGAACATCGCCCCGCGCAGCGCCTCGGTCTCGAGGACCGCGATCGCGTTCTCCGGCACCCGGGCCGGTCCCCTCCCTTGCCCACTCCTCCTCGCCGCCCGCTTCGTCTCGGCCATGGTCCCCGCATCGGACCTCCGCGGGCATGAACCCTCCGGGCCGTCGTCGGAGCGTCTCGACGGGAGGGCGGGCGCCCAGGTCGCGGCGCCGAATCGGCGACGGATGCACACCCGATAACGACTCCTGACCAACCTAGCCCGCGACCCAAAGGAAGACCCGCGCACCCCGCAGGCCCAAGGTCGGACGTTGCCGCGACCGGAAGGCCGTCGACGTCGCAAACGGAGGCGGGAGGACCGCGGCATGAGGGCGTCGATTCGCCTCAAACGCCTTCGAGACCGGAAAAGGGAGAGCCGCGACCCCGGACGGCCCGGCCCCCTTCGAACCCGTGAGCCGGAGGCTCACCACGTGTGCGTGCCTCGATGCCCCGGACGCAAACCTCTATGAGCGGGCCGGCTCGATACCCGCGCGGAGGGTGCCGGATATGGCGCTCGACTTCACCCCGAAGGTGCGCTGGTCCCTGATCGCGGCCGCCCTGGGAGGTCTCAGCTTCTTCCTCCCGTGGGTGGGATTCAGTGCCGTCTTCTCTTCCAACGTCTTTGGCGGCGAAAGCCCGGCGCAGCTGCTCGCCGGCCTCGTGACGCCCCTGGATCCCCGCACCCTGGCGGATCCGGCCTACCAGACGTGGGCGGTGCAGACGGCCGTCGGCGCGGGCGTCTGGACGATCGGCGCGATCCTGTTCGCTTCGGGCTGCGTCCTCGTGTTGGCCCAGACCTTCGAGTCGATCCGCTGGGCGGGGTGGGCGATGCTCCTCGGCGCCGGGATGAGCGTGATCGCGATTCTCTCCTTTCCTCGGAGCCTCACGGTGGCTGCGGGCACCGTGTACGTCGGCCCGTCGGTCGGCCTGTGGATGGGCATCACGGCCTCCCTTGTGGCCCTGATCCCGTTCTTCAAACGGGAGAGCGAGGACGATTGGATCCGGAAGGCCGAGGCCCACTTCATCACCCAGGACCCCCTCACCCTCCACCTCCGGGCGCTGAACGCCGGCCTGACCCCGACCACCGCTGCGCCCCACCCCGAGCTCCGGCTGGATTCGTCCGTGCCGACGCCGGCCCCACCCACGCCGGCCCGACGCTTCTGCCCGGCCTGCGGCCGCTGGTACCTCGGCGGCGAAACGGCGTGCGGTCGGGATGGGACGCCGCTGAAGCCGGTCGTCACGGACGATGCCGAGGCGACCCTCCGTCCATCCTAGCGCGCCGCATCGCCCTTCCGGCCGCTCACTGGATCTTCGCGATGATCTTCGCGGCCTCGTCGAGGGTCCACGCCTTCATGGTGACCGTGCGCGCGTTCCCTGCACTCTCGAGCTGGAGCGCCGCCTGCATCGCGACGTCGTCGTTCGGCGCGTCCGCGATGGCCACGAAGTCGTACTCCCCCATCGTCGAGTAGATCTGGATCTTCCCGCCCAGGTTCTCCACCATCTTGATCACGCCGGCGAAGCGCTGCGGCGCGTCCATGACCTCCTGCAACCCCCGGTCCGTCCACTTGACCAGGGTCACGTAGTGCGGCATGTGTCCCCCTTCACTCTGCTATTTCGTGACAGGGGTCTCACGGAGCATAAGTCTGTCGACCGCTCGCTGGCCTGTGCGCCCGCGAGGTGGGAGCCTGATCCGCGGGAATCAGAAGGGCGGCTTGTGCAGGGGCACCGTGGGACTTGAAACGTTTAGTCTCGGAGGGTGAGATGGGGATCCCTCACCGCAGGAACGCCACAAGGGTTCTCCGGAGTTCAGAGAAAAAGGGGAGGGCGGACGCCCGTCGCGGTCCGCCCTCCATTCGGTTTCGAGGTCGATGGCTAGGTCTCTCCTCTCCCTCCCTACCCTAGCTTCGCCGGGATCACGAGGCTCTGGCCCGTCCCGCCGATGTTGTTCTCCAGGAGCACGAGGAGCCCACCCGGGCCGTTGCCCAGGACGCCGATCGTCCCCGAGGCGCCCGCCGGCAGCACGAAGGAGTTCACGTTCACGTCGATCGCGGGGGCGATCACGTTGAACATGGCGCTCCCCGAGACGTCCGCGAAGCCGGTCTGCAGGTCCGTCGTCACGACGAGGTACGAGATGCTCGGGTTCAGGTTGTCGATCGTCGGCCCGCCGAGGGCGTTCAGGTCGTCCAGGAGGATCGGCGCGGTCTCCCAGGCCACGTTGTTCTCGCTGTCCACGAGGAACTCGAGGAAGCCGTTTCCCGTCGAGAGGGAGAAGACCGCGGAGACCATCTGGCCGCTGATCGCCGCCCCTGTCAGGGGGCCGAGGTCCGCCACGACGACGTCGTAGTCAGGCACGCCGTCCCCGTTCGCATCGATCAGGATGTCCGTCTGCATGTTGCTCGACGAGCTCCGCGGGCCGTAGTTCGCGACGCCGAACTCCAGGATGCGGCCGAGGCCTTCGACATCGTAGGCCCGTGCACCCGTGTACCGGATGTTCAGCCACGCGCTCGACTCCCCAGGCAGCAGGTTCTCCCGCGGGTTCTTCGCGCCGAACTGGAAGACGTCCACGCCGCTCGCGCGCAGGCCCTTGTTCGTGAAGGTCAGCGGCACCCCGTTCGACAAGGAGTGCGGGTTGCCTTTCAGGGCGACCTGGGCCCGCGGGATCGGGACGACGAGGAAGGGCACGCGGAGGACGTCCCCGCCCGACGAGGTTTCGGTCAGGGTGAGGAAGCCGTCCGTCTCCTTCAGCACGCCGTCCGGGTTCGCGAGCTTCGCGAAGTTCACCTGGAGCTGGAAGCCGAACGCCACGGAGCTCCCCGCCTTCACGCTCACGGTGGACGGGAAGAAGAGGGCGATGCTCCCGTCGTTGTCGCTCGCGAGGCGGAAGGCCGCGCCCAGGGAGAACGTCTTCGTGGACGGGCCCTTGTTCTCCAGGGTGAGCGTGTCCGTGTAGGTCTTCTTGCCGAGTCCGGACAGCTCCTGGACGCCGAACGACGCGGCGCCCGGGTCCACGAGGGATTCGCTGTTCGCCGCCACGTCGACCCGCGCGCGGCCCGCGCCCATGAGGGCGACCGGGTACGGGACGCCGTCGCGGGACGAGTCCGTCGCCGTGTTCATCAGGACGTCCTTGATCTCGGCGGGCGTCCAATCCGGGTGGATCTCCCGCAGGATGGCCGCCGCGCCCGCAATGTGGGGCGCGGAGAACGATGTCCCGCTCACGGAGGTGGACTCGGTGCCCGTGGCGACCTGGGCCGAGAGGATGTTTACGCCGGGTGCGGTCAGGTCGGGCTTGATCGCAGAGTCACCGAAACGCGGTCCGGCCGACGTGAACGCCGCCAGGCGGTCCGGGATCGGCAGCTGGTTCGCAGGATCCAGGGTGAAGGTCGTGGTCGAGGTCAGGGCCGCGCGGATCGTCACGCCGTCCGCCTGACTGACCATCACGGCGGGGATCGTGAGCCCCGTGCTGTCCCCGCCCATGACGATCGGGTCGCCCGCCGCGTTGTTGCGCACGACGACGGCGACGGCTCCCGCGTTCTGCGCGTTCAGGATCTTGTCATGGAACGTGCAGGTCCCGCGGGGGATCAACGGAATCATCCCCGTCAAGGAGCCCGCGGGGAACGGGGTGCATGCGAGGCCCGTGCTGACCGTGAGGCCGGAGACGGGACCCGTGGTCACGAGGGGCGGCGTGATGGCCGCCTCGACAGACTCGTAGCTCCCGTCCGCGCCGTTCGAGTTCGCGACGCCGAGGAGCTGTACCTTGATCTTCGGGTCGTTGCCCGCGGCGACGCTGATTACTTCGGAGCCCGTCGCGGGGCTGCCCGTGATGTAGGGGACGTTTCCCGCGTTGCCGGCGGAGGCCACGACGATCGCGCCGAGGTCCACGGCTGCGTTCGCCGCCACGCTGTCGGGAGTCGTGTCGCGGCCGAAATCGCTGCCGAGGGACATGCTGATGACGTTCGCGTGGTCCGAGGTGTCGCCGTCCCCGTTCGGGTCGACGGCCATCTCGATCGCCGCGATCACGTTCGAGTTCGCGGTGCTCGCGGTCCCGTCCGCGGCGCAGCCGCTGAAGACCTTGAACTCGTACACGAGCGCACCGGGCGCGACGCCGTGGGGCGTCAGGAGGGCGTCCGTGTTCGGATCGCGGACCTCCATGCCCGCGGCCGTGCTCGCCGTGTGCGTCCCGTGGCCGTTCACGTCAAGCGGGTTGGGGTCGGGAACCAGGGTCGTGCTGCACACGCCCCCGGGCGCCGTGGCGCCCCGCGCATCGTAGTTCTCCCCGACGAGGTCGAAGCCGCCGACCACCTTGGCCGTGGGGAAGCCGGAGTTCACGAGGGTCGTCGGATCGATGGCCTGGTAGGCCGCGAGGGTCCCGGCGCCGCCGAACGTCGCGTGCGTGTAGTCGATGCCCGTGTCGATCAGGGCGATTGTCACGCCCGTCCCGTCGCCGCCGAGCTGCGCGTAGGTTGCGTCGTCGAAGATGAAGGGGACGCTCGAGTCCAGCTCGAGGTTGTCCGCCTGGGCGAGGTCGATCCGCTGCACGCCGGGCAGCCGAGAGATGACCTGGGTGAGGGCGACGCGGCCGCCGACCACGTCGATTCCGTCGTAGGTGAGGCGGTACTGATAGCGGACCGACGCGCCCGCCGCGGTCAGGGCCGCGACCACGGGCGCCTGGGCCGCCGCGAGGGAGGCGACATAGGCCCGCTGGCCCGCGCCATCGAGGGGCGGAAGGCCCATCTGTGCCCGGTACGCCTGCTCTCCGGCGAGGGACAAGCCTTGGAGGCCCACGATCACTTCGACGCTCTGCGCCTTCGACAGCGTCAAGCTCCGCATGCCCACGCTATCGACGAGCTGCAGGGGCTGGGCAGGCGACGACAACCCGAGCGCGCTGATCCCGGACAGTGCGGCCTGCGCCGTGCCAATCAAATTCGCCACGGGGACCAGGCCGAACGATCCGATCATGACGACGGTCAAGACTAACGCTAGACACTTGTGTGACGGTGAATGCAACTCACCACTCCTCCTGGCCCCCGGGACGGGTTTTCTTTCTGCTTAAACCCATGCCCGGATGCGACTGAGGTAACGGGAGTGGAACGCAGACTTGTGTGCAGTGCGCCATCGTTCCCAGGTTCAAGAATGATTCCAGGACCCACGGACCCGGAGGAGATACGGTCCTCACGCAGTGAACGGTCTCCTGGGTCGCTTCGAACTCTTGGGACGCCTAGCACCACCGTCACCAAGGACCGAGTTCGCCGCGCGGGCGCGTCGCGGCTCCGGTCCTCCCCGTCGTCGGCATCCCCGCGTCGCTTTCCCGGGTGATAACCAGGGGCCATCCTTTAGAGGCCGCAAGGTCGCTTTCCTCGGTGATGCGGATCCGGCGCATGCGGGTCAAGATCTGCCTCGTCGGGGACCGTGGTGTCGGCAAGACGAGCCTCCTGCGGCGCTTCGCTGCAGGTCAGTACCTCGCGAGCGAGAAGGGCACCCTGGGCGCGCACCTTCACCCCGTCGAGGTCGAGATTCCCCTGGACGGCGAGGAGATCGCGAAGGTGCGGGCGGACCTCTTCGATTTCATGGGGGAGCACGCCCTGCGCGACAACTTCCGCGACGCGATCTTCTACGGGGCGCACGGCGTCCTCGCGGTCTGCGACCTCGGCCGGCCGGAGACCCTGCAGTCCCTCGTCGACTGGATCCAGGCCGTGTCCGCCGTGGCGGGCGACGTCCCCCCGGTCATCGCGTGCAACAAGCTGGACCTCGGCCAGGCGGTCGCGATCGGCGCCTCGGACATGCGGTCCGTCGCGGAGCAGCTCCCCGGGGTGACGACCTATATGACCAGCGCCCTCACGGGGCAGGGGGTCGAGGAGGCCTTCAACGCGATCATCCTCCGGTCCGTCGAGGGGATCTTGGACGGCCAGAAACAGGCTGCGTCGCGGGAGTCCCTGCGCTACGGCATCCTGGCGGCGATCGCCCACCGCGAGATCACGGGCCGCTCGAAAGGAGAGATCATCGAGGCGTTCAAGTCCTCGGACCCGAAGGCGGTCATGGCGGAGCTCGACACGCTCGTCGAGCTCGGACTGATCCAGCCCGCCGAGTACACACCCGCGACGTTCGTCGACACGCGGTCCATCCCGGTGACCTCCCACTTCACGATCACGCCTGCGGGGAAGGAGGCTCTCGCGGCCCCGCAGCCGCGGAAGCTTGTCGTCGGGGAAGCGTGAGGCGGGCGAACCCGCGGCGTGCCCACCTGGGCAGGGCTCGCTCGGAGCCCCCACCGCTCCCTTCTTTGCAGAACATACGGAGGTTTCTCCCTCTGCCGTGACTCTCTCTTCCCCATGACCGGAGGGAGCCTGGTCATCGCGCCGAAGGCGATCGTCGTCCTCTTGGTTTTGGTGGCGCTCGTCCCCCTCGCCGGGCCCGGCACCCTTGCGGAAGCATGCGCTCCTCGGGCGCCTGCGGGGATTCATCCACCCCACGGGAAGACTCAAGTAGATGAAAAGCATTACAAAATAAAGTGAATCGGATTGCTCCCCTTCGACGTCGACGAAGCCCAGATCGACGTGAGCAAGCACTTCCGGAACACCTGGATGCGGAAATGGGACTGGGACCACGTCGAGCTGCGCGAGGCGCTCCGGGAGGCCTATCGGGTCACCCGATCCGGAAAGGGCAAATGGGAGATCTTCGTCCGAAGGAAGGGGGACAAGAAACTCATCCTCGTCTACGAGGCGGATACGAATGAGGTCTTCGTCATCACCGGCGCGGAAGGATAAGGGCGGAACCCGCTGCCCTGTGTGCGGCAGGGGGGAGCTGGTGCCCGTCGACGATATCGTCTCGGAGATCGAGGGCTACACCTTCGTGGAGCGCGGGCGCCGTTGCACGGTCTGCGGGGAGGAGTTCCTCCCGGAGGAGGAGAGCCAGCGGCTCATCAAGGTCGCGCGTCGCCTCGGAATCTGGGGTGGCCCGCTGAAGCTCCGCCGGAAGCTCTCTCGGAGCGGACGGGGGACCGTGCTCCGGATTCCGGCGGATATCGAGCGCACCCTCGGCCTGCGCGGGGACGAGGAGGTCTCCGTCTCCAAGGCAGGACGCAAGATCATCATCGAGATCGAGTAGGGGAGCGGCGGCGCCATCGTCGGATTTGCGGCACGGTCGGCCGGCGTTGCGCCAAACCTCGCCCGGCGTGAGGACGCGCTCTCCCTCGGCGTCCAAGGGATGGCCTGGCCTCGGGGTGCATCGCGGTGGGTCGGGTCGGTGTCGCCTACGCCTTCGGCGCTTCGAGGCCGGAGACGCGGTGCTCGAGCGCCTCGAGCCGCTTCACGAGCTCGGCGAGAGACCGCTTCAGTTCCTCGATCTCCTCGAGGGCCTGGAGGACCAGGGAGCCCGACTCGCCTCGGCGGATCGCAGGCCCGGGCTCCTCCGGCGGCACCGGGAGGTCCCCCGGGCCGCGGGGTGTGGGAATCATGGCGAACCGTCCTAGGGGAGCGTCGAGGATTTGAAAGGTTCGGTCGCGGCGGGCGACGACCGATTCCCTCGGCCCGTTCGCTCGCGGCGTGGACGGACCGGATCCCTCGGTCACCGACGCGTCGCCAGCTCCGCCATCCTCCTCGTCTCGGCCACGCGCGGCGCGAGCGTCTCGAGGTTGCCGAAGTGTCTCGCGACGTCGAGGACCTTGTCTAGCAGGCCCGGTGGCACACCCGCCCGGACGTCCCTCAGGATCTTCTGCACGTAGACTTCCCAGTCGGGGATCGCCAGACGCATGTACCAGACGATCTCGGGGGACGCGAACGTCGCGATGTCCGTCCGCTCCGAGCGATGCCGTCGCACGTAATCGATGAACTCGTCCGGGGGGCGTTTCCCGGCGAAGAGCCTCGGGTTGATGAACTCTATGTCCACCCAGCGCGTCCCGAGCCGGAACTCCGACCCGGCCATCGTCCCGACGTCCTCGATGTTTCGGAAGCGTGGATGGGCTCGGAGCGTCTCCAGGACGCGGGGATAGTCCTTGAGCGCGACGGCGATATCGATGTCGCCCGTGCCGATCGGGTAGGTCCGCTCCAGGGAGGCGCCGCCCACGACGATGTACGCGATTCCAACCTTGTCCAGCTCGCGGCAGACCGCGGGCAGGTCGTCGAGGATCACGGGATCCTCCCGCGGGGCCGGTTCTCCGCCGTCACGCGTCGCAGCGCGCGCTCCGGGAGGGGCTCACCCCTCGGCGGGAGCGGGAGGAAGTCCTGGAGGCGGACCCGGGTCGCTTCCTCCTCAAGGTCCTCTTGGTAGATTCGCTTGAGCAGGTACTGCCGGTCGAGCAGGTCGAGATTCCTCTCGATTAGCGCCCGGCCTGCGAGGAGGTCGAACCGGAGCAACGCCACCGGGATGTCCTCGAGCCGAGGTCGCATCACCGCGTCCTCGGACACGAACTCCACCACGGGCAGAGACGTGTCGACCACCCGCCGTAGCCGGCGGGGCAGGACGAGGAGGGTCGGTGAGCGCATCGGATAGCCCATCATCGTGATCGCGGAATCCGGGATCGCGAAGACCGGGATCCCGAGCGCATGGGCCTCCCGTGCGTCGTGCGCGTCCCGTACGGTGAGGCGGTATCGGGCCGGCGGCCGATGGTTCGTCCTCCCTTCGCGCCTCAGGATTGCAGGGGGCAGCCGCCGATCCTGCACGGTTCGAACGAGGCTTGACTCCGGTTCCATGATACTAGTGATGACGAATTAAGTATAAATACTTATAATCCATCCTGGTGGACAAATCTGAATTCCCCTCATCGGTTCCGACCCGCTCGTCCTGACGCCCGCGGCGTAAGCGGACCCGCGGCGGACGCGAAGACCGCCAGGGAAGATTCGACGCCTCGTTCGTGCCTCCGGCCGAAGACGCGCATGCCTCGGAAGACTTGGATGACGCCGACGGCCCCAACGAGGTACCCCAGGTACTCGACGAGCGGGACCCACTGCAGGAGCACGGCAAGGATGAGGATCTCGATTCCGATCCGCGTCCTTCCGATCGCGGCCTCGCGTTCCGAGGGAGGGCGGCCTGCGACGAGCTCCACGCTCTCCGCGGGCGACGTCCCGGTCGGCATGCCTCCACGCTCGATCGGATCGCGGAATCGGCGCCTAAGCCGATTCTCCTGCCCGAACGGCTCCGCTGCGGCGCGGCGCTGCAAAGGGTCCCCGCACGACGCAGCGCGCTAGGGGTCCGCGGTCGTGCGGTCGGCGGCGAAGGCCTGCATGAGGCCCCGGAGTTGCTCGAACTCCGGTTTGTCGGCGATCGTGACGCGGATGACCTGTCCCGAGGTCTGGCGGATGTCCAGGTATCCCACCCGGATTCCGCGCGGCCGCCGCACCTCGATGCCCCCGACATCCTCCTTCCGGACGTCGAAGTCCTTCTTCTGCTCCAGCTCCGCGATGGCCTTGGCCGAGTCGTCCCCGGCGCCGGCCACCGCAAAGGCGGCACCGACCACGCCGCCCACGAAGGCGAGCCCCGCGAAAAGGCCGCGGATCGTGTTGACCCCGAAGATCCTGCGGTCCGTGACGTAGACGCCGTAGCCCATGGAGCTCACCCCCCGCCCTCGGAGGTGGAGGTTGGGGCTCATGAAGCCACCCAGGTAGCGCTCCCCTCCGGACGGGACGGTCGCGGACACGGGAGCGACGGACGCCAGGGCCCGCGGTGTCGTCGAACCCACCGGTCCACCGCAATTCGCGCAGAACCTCGCGCCCTCGGGGACCGGTGAACCGCACTGCATGCAGAACATGGAGACCTCCCCCCGTCCGCGGGCTCAGGCTTGGGGCGGAGGCTGGTAGGGAGTGGGATACGGGCCCGCGGGTTGCGCGCGCTGCTTGTGCAACCATGCGAAGAGGTACAGGACGAGCCCGACGACGAGGAAGAAGAGGCCGATGACGAGGAGCACCCACCAGTCCGCCCAGTAGTCGACGATCAGGATGACCATGCCCAGGAGCGCGATCAGATCACCGGCGAGTTCCAAGCCCGACACGCGTCGGCGGGCCGGCGCGGGCTGCGCGTACGGCGGCGCACCCATGGCCGCGGGCGCCTGCCCTGGAGTCGCCGCGGGACCGACCGACGCTCCGCAATGATAACAGAACTGCGCACTGTCCGGCAGCGACGCGCCGCACTTCATGCAGAACATGCCATCCCTCACCCAGGCGAAACATCGGGAAAGGGGCTATTTCATTTCCTTGTACATAGACTCCCGCGAGCCTCTTTCTCCCGGGCCCCTCCCGATTCCACGGTCTCCCGGGGCCTCGTATATAGGCAACAACCAAGCATTTTGTTCCCCATTCATTCCGTCGAGGGGCGCCGTCGGAATGCGGCGCGGTCCCGCCGGGGATCTGCGCGGCCGCTGTGGCCGCGCCGATGGGCGGTCGCCCCCGAGGTTGGATTCGGGGCGCCGCCCACCCCGGGAGGCTGCCGCCACGGTCTGCGGCGTCCCCCGACTTTCGCGGCGGAGCGAGAAGGTGGACGGATTGTCGGTCCGGATCGGCGAGTCGGAGAGGGTGCGGGTCAGCCAGGGGAACGTCGCTTCGGTCGCACGGGGGCTCGGGATCCTCGGGCTCGCCGCCCTCCTCGTGGTCTCCTCCATGGCCTTCCTGCCGCCGTCCCGCGCGGCGGGGGCCCCGCTCGCGTCGTCGGCCACGATGGACGATCCGGTCCCGGTCCCCGCCGCGGGCGTGACCGCGTCCACGGTGCCGCGGCTCCTCCGCGACATCGGCCCGGGTCCCGGCGACTCCTTCCCGCAGAACTTCGCGGCGTTCAACGGCGCGCTCTACTTCGCGGCGTACGACGCCCATGGCAACGAGCTCTGGAAGACGGACGGCACGGAGGCGGGCACGGTCCTCGTCAAGGACATCGCCTCCGGCCTCGCGAGCTCGAGTCCGAACGGGCTCACGGTCCTGGGCACCGAGCTCCTCTTCGTGGCGAACGACGGCGTCCACGGGTGGGAATGGTGGAAGACGGACGGCACCGCGGCGGGCACCGTCCTCGTCGCGGACATCTACCCCGGCATCACGGGCAGCAACCCGGACTCCTGGTGCGTCGCGTACGGGAAGATCTTCTTCGCCGGGATTGATCCGACGCACGGACTGGAGCTCTGGGTCACGGACGGCACGACCGCGGGGACGCACCTGACCAAGGACATCTGGCCGGGCACGGGCGATTCGTACCCGATGAGCTGCACACCCTTCGCCGGCTCGGTCTTCTTCCAGGCCACGGATCCCGTGAACGGCACGCAGCTCTGGCGGACGGACGGCACGGAGGCGGGCACGGTCCTCGTCTGGAGGCCCTTCCCCGTCGGCCTATTTCAGCATCGGGTACAATCTCGCCGCCGTCGGATCGACCCTGTTCTTCACGGGCACCGACGCGCTCAACGGCACGGAACTTTGGGGGACGGACGGCACGACCGCGGGCACGCGGCTCGTCAAGGACGTCTACCCGGGCGCCTCCTCCGGCGGCCCGAGCAGCTTCACGTCCTGGGGCGGGCTCCTGTTCTTCCGCGCGGCCAACGCGAGCGGGCAGGAGGTGTGGCGGAGCGACGGCACGACCGCGGGCACCTACCTCGTGAAGGACATCAACCCGCTCGGCGACAGCAATCCCTACCTCTTCACGCCGATGGGCGGCCTGCTCTACTTCGTCGCGACCAACGCGAGCGGCCAGGAGCTCTGGCGGACCAACGGCACGGCATCGGGGACGTGGATGGTCGACGACGTGTACCCGGGATCCATCGGCAGCAGCCCGTCCTACCTCACCGTCGCGGGCGGCCTGCTCTACTTCACCGCCTACAACGCGAGCGGCTGGGAGCTCTGGCGCACGAACGGCACCGCCTCCGGGACGTGGATGACGAAGGACATCGGTCCCGGCTCCGTGGGCAGCTATCCGGACTCTCTCACGCCCGTGGGTGGGATCCTCTACTTCCGCGCGAACGACGGCATCCACGGCTACGAACTGTGGCGGACCGCGGGTGGTCCCGGGGACGCGGTCCTCCTGAAGGACATCCTCGCCGGCCCCGACGGTTCCTACCCGACGGGCCTGACCGCCCTGGGCTCAGCACTCTTCTTCGCCGCGATGTCGGATGCGACCGGCTTGGAGCTGTGGAAGAGCGACGGCACGAGCGCGGGCACGGTCCTCGTGAAGGACGTGAACACGGGCACCCAGGGCAGCGGCGCTTCCATGTTCACGACCCTCGGCAACGTGAGCTTCTTCCGCGCGGTCGACACGGAGCACGGGGACGAGCTCTGGGCCACGGACGGCAGCGGCGCGGGGACGCGCCTCGTCAAGGACATCAACCCCGGCCCCGGGGGCTCGATGATCTCCGATCTCACGATCATGAACGGCTCCCTCTACTTCCTCGCGGGAGATGGGGTGAGCGGGTACAACCTGTGGACGAGCGACGGCACGGAGGGAGGCACCCACCTGGTCCGGAACCTCGGCGCGCAGGCCGGCGCGATGGACCTGACGGCCGTCGGGGACGGCCTGTACTTCGCCGCGAGGGACCCCGTGCTGGGCCTGGAGCTCTGGAGGAGCGACGGCACCGCCGTGGGCACGGTCCTCGTCCAGGACATCGCGCCGGGGATCGCCGACGGATACTGCGGCGGCCCCGTCATCCCCTTTAGCGGGGACGTCTACTTCGCCGCGAGCAACGGGACCACGGGATGCGAGCTGTGGCGGTCGGACGGGGAAGCCGCGGGCACCGAGCTCGTGAGCGACCTCGTGCCGGGGACGTCCGGCGGATACCCCTCGCAGTTCGTCGTGGCGAACGGGCTCCTCTTCTTCACCGCATACGACGCGAACGGCAGTGAGCTCTGGCGCAGCGACGGGACGAACGCGGGGACGTACATGCTCCGCGACATCTACCCGGGCGGAGAGAGCTCCTACGCGCGGTACGCGAGTGCGTTGGGCAATCTCCTCCTGTTCGCCGCGGAGGATCCGCTCAACGGGGGCGAGCTCTGGCGGTCCGACGCCACCTCGGCGGGCACGGTCCTCGTGAAGAACATCGCGCCGGGGGCGAACAGCAGCATCTTCGGCCCCATCACGGTCTTCCAGGGCATCGCGTACTTCGCGGCGGACGACCGGGTCCACGGCCCGGAGCTCTGGCGCAGCGACGGCACGTCCGCGGGCACGAGCATGGTCCTCGACCTGCTCCCCGGTCCGCTGGGCGGCGGTGCCGGCATGATCACCCCGATTGACGGCGTCCTGTACTTCCTCGCGGACGACGGCACGGGCGGCGCCGTCCTGTGGCGCACGAACGGGACGGCCGCAGGGACGGCCCAGGTGAGCGGCCTGTACTTCGGCGGTGGCGGCCTCTTTGGGCCTATCGTGGTCCTCGCCGCCCTCCGGCCCGACGGCTTCGGACGCGGGTCCATGGCGGGCCTGAACGGTGCCTTGCTGGTCACCGCGGACAACGGGACGACGGGCGCCGAGCCCTGGATCCTGGACCCCGTTCCCCCGGTCGTCACCGCACCGGCCGACGTGACCGTGGAGGCCACGTCGCCCTCGGGCGCGAAGGTGGTCTTCGAGGCGTCCGCGACGGATAACCTGGGCGGCCCCCTCGCCCCGACCTGCGTGCCTGCCTCGGGCTCCACGTTCCCGCTCGGCGTGACGTCGGTGGCCTGCACGGCGGTGGACGAGACCGGGAACCGCGCGGCCTCCACGTTCCGGGTGACCGTGCGGGACACGACCCGGCCGACCCTCGTCGTGCCGGAGGATTTCACCGTGAACTCGACGGGACCGAGCGGAGCCGTGGTCTATTTTGCGCCCACGGTCTCGGACACCGCGGATCCCGCGCCCACCGTGACGTGCTCCCCCGCGTCTGGCTCCACGTTCCCAATCGGGACGACGTCGGTCACCTGCACGGCCGTGGACGCGGCCGGCAATCAGGCGACTGCCTCGTTCAGCGTGATCGTCCAGGCGTCCTCGGCCGGATTCGATGTCGGCGTCCTGGCCGCAGGGATCGGGATTGGAGCGCTCGCGGCGATCGTGGCGGGGTTCGTGGCCCTGAGCGTCTGGCAGCGAAGGAAGCGTGGGCCGCCGGAGTCAAGGGTCGGCACGACGCCCGGGGCGGGGACCCCTCCCGAAGAGCCCGACCCGATCGACCTGCCACCTCCGCGGCCCTAGGCGGAGAAGGCTCCCCAGGCCCGTGCGATCTCCGCGTCTTCGTCCCCGGGTCCGACCAGGTACGCCCTGGACCAATGGCCCGACCGCGTAAACTGGAGGTCCCTCGCTCCGAGTTCGTGGATGGTCCGGCTGGCTCCGACGCGCAGTCGCCAACCCCCCTCCGTCCTGCGGGGAGACCGATGCCCGGGCCCCGGCGTGGCCTCGGGTCCTTCGCCAGGTCCTCGATGGCCTGGGCGGAGCTGGATCCTGGCGGGTTCGCCGCCCCGAGGACCGCGCCTCGAGGGGGCGGGACGGGCTACCGAAGGACGGGCTCTACTGGGTCCAGTCCACCGTGAAGCTGAAGCTCGGCGGCGCGGACGAGAAGTCCATGCAGTAGAAGTATCCGTGATTCTGACGTAGGGTCCCCACATTCGTTCCGATGGAGATCGAGCCACCCACGAAGGCCAGTGGGATCGGCTCGTTTCCAGGGGAACTCCAGAGGGCGCACGTCGTGCCACTGCTCACCGCTGCATCGGCCAGGTAGGCATCCGTGATGTTCGTCGGATGGGTGAATGCGGAATAGGTCACGGAGCCCGATGCGGTGCTCGCGACGTGGATGGGCGCGGCCGGGCACGAGAAGATGAGCAAGGACCCGACGGCCGCCCCGCTCGGCGTGGCGCATCCGCTCGTGAGGTTCGCGCTCGAGACGTAGGTCGGCGTCTGCGAGAAGAGCACGAAGGTGGCGAGTACGCCGACGGAGGTCAGGATGAACGCGAGAGCGAGCACTTCGACCTTGAAGGCCGCGAGTCCCCGCCTTTTCTTCCGAGGCCCCGCGCTCTCCTCGGCATTCAGTTGCTCCCGTAGTCGTACCAGCTCCCGAGTCAGTTCGTCGTAGCTCTTGTCCGTCATGCGACCTCCCCCTTTGTGAACGGCATCCATCCACGCGGCCCGCCGAACCAGGGCGGTTCGATCCCCTGGCAGACGGATGCGTGCGCGCGAGCGAGGGCCGAGCCCCGCCGAGGCTCGCATCCGGTCGCTAAGCGGTCCGCACTCCCCCGATTCACGTGCCTCACGATAGGGGAGTGCAAGCCTATGAACCCTCCCCCTTGCCACATATAAGCCTGCCGCTTCCCGCAACGCCCACCCCGCCACGCCATGGGTACGCAGACGGACCCGGCGGGGCGGCGCCGTGCATAATTACCGCCTCTGATACCGCCCCGCCAAGCCTTACATACACCGCGACGGCACCCACTCCGGAGAACGTGAAGGCGCATCGACCGCAGAATGAGGGGATTCGCGAGTGGGACCCGCGGCCCAAGCCGAACGGCCCCGTCATGCTCACGGAGCGCGCGTCGTCGAGCCTCCGGACCGTCCGGGGCTGGCTCTTTCCGCTCGAGCACTACGACGACAGCATGCGCCTCAATGTCGTCTCCCAATACCTCGAGCTCCTCTTGGTCATGGCCTCGAACCGGCCCATGGACGTCAAGTCGATGCGGTCTGTCCTGCGGCAGGCGCGGGACAGCCTCGACGACGAGCAGTACGACCGCCTCATGGGCTACCGCCCGATGTTCGATTGGAACCGGGGCGTCACGTCCGCGTGACGGCTCCGGCCCTTCGTGGCTCGGACGGGTTGGGCCGGACCGATCGATGTCCCGGCCGTCCGTTCCGGCTTCCGCGCTGGGACGAGGGCCACGACCCAAAGGAGGGTCGAACGCCCGTCCGGCTCCCTGCCCCGAACGAATAGAAATAAGTGGGACTGGCGTGTTCGGCCACGGCCATCCAGAAGGTGACCCTCCACGCCCGCTCCGTCCGTACCCTTCACCCCACCCGTCGCCCTCGGTTCGGGCGGGGCCGCAGGAGGCCCGCGTGACGCCCGCGGTGACGGAGAACGCGGGCTCTGCTCGGCCCGGGCCGGGAGGAGGGACCGGTAGATGGCCGAGTCGGTCCCCGCCCAAGCGCGCAAGCACCCTCCGGTTCTGCGGATCCGCCCCTCGAAGGGGTGGAGCCGGATCAACCTCCGCGAGATGTGGGAGTACCGCGAGCTCCTGTACTTCTTCGCATGGCGCGACCTCAAGGTCCGCTACAAGCAGACGGTGATCGGCGCCGCCTGGGCGATCCTCCAGCCTGTGCTCCTGATGATCGTGTTCACCATCTTCTTCGGACAGGTGGCGGCGATCCAGACGAACGGGATCCCGTATCCCGCCTTCTCCTATGCGGGCCTCCTCCCGTGGGGGCTCTTCGCCACCGGCCTGGCGACCGGCGGCATGAGCATCACGGCGAACCAGGCCTTGATCACGAAGGTCTACTTCCCGCGGATCCTCCTGCCCGCCTCGACCGTGGTCGCCGGGCTCGTCGACTTCGGGATCGCCTCCGTCGTCCTCGTCGGGCTCATGCTCTACTTCGGGCTCGTTCCGACCCTGGCGATGATCGCGCTCCCCCTCTTCCTGCTCCTCGCGATCGTCACGAGCCTGGGGATCGCCTTCTGGCTCTCCGCGCTGGACGCGCGGTATCGCGACATCCACTACACGATCCCCTTCCTCACCCAGTTCTGGCTGTTCGCGACTCCGGTCATCTACCCGCCCTCGTTCGTCACGGGCCCGTTCCGATGGATCTACTCCCTGAACCCGATGGTCGGGGTCGTCGACGGGTTCCGGTGGGCCCTGCTCGGACAGGCCTTTGGCTTCGACGCGACGTCCTGGCTCTCCGTCCTCGTCGCCCTCGTCCTCTTCGTGAGCGGCGCGTTCTACTTTGCTCGGGTCGAGAAGACCCTTCCGGATGTGGTGTGACCGACGTGAGCGAAATCGCGATTCGAGCCGAGAAGCTGTCGAAACGATATCGGATCGGGCAGCGGTACAGCTACAATACGCTCCGGGACACCCTCATGGGGCCGTTCTCGAGAGCCCGAGGTCGGCTCGGTTCGAACGGCGGAAGCGGGGCAGCCGGGTCTGACTCCGACGCATCGTCCTACATCTGGGCCCTGAAGGACGTCTCGTTCACGGTTGAGCCCGGCGAGGTCGTCGGGATCGTCGGCCGCAACGGGGCCGGGAAGACGACGTTGCTCAAGATCCTCTCCCGCGTCACGGATCCCACGGAGGGCCGGGGCGAGATCCACGGGCGGATCGGCTCGCTCCTGGAGGTGGGAACCGGATTCCACCAGGAGCTGACGGGCCGCGAGAACGTCTACCTCAGCGGCGCGATCCTGGGCATGAAGCGGGCCGAGATCGATCGCAAGTTCGACGAGATCGTCGCGTTCGCGGAGTACGAGAAGTTCATCGACACTCCCGTCAAGCGGTACTCGAGCGGGATGCAGGTCCGGCTCGGCTTCTCCGTGGCGGCCCATCTCGACACGGAGATCCTCCTCGTCGACGAGGTCCTCGCGGTCGGCGACACCGCGTTCCAGAAGAAGAGCCTGGGCAAGATGCGGGAGATCACGAGGGAAGGGAGGACCGTCCTCGTCGTGAGTCACAACATGGCCTCGATCCAGGGGATTTGCACGCGCGCATTCATGCTGGCGGAGGGCCGCCTCGTGTGCGACGGGGAGCCGCACTACGTGGTCGACCAGTACCTCAAGTCCGTGCCGACCACCGCGCAGTCCGGCCGGACCCTGGCCACGACGCCGGACGGTCGCGCGTCCCTCGTCGCAGTCGACTTCCTCGACGAGCAGGGCCACGTCATCGACCGGGTCGTGTCGGGACAGACGTTCCTAATCCGATGCACGTTCGAGACGAAGGGAGTCTCGGGAGGCGTCGCGATCGACATCGGAATCGACGACACCTCGGGTCGCCGCATCGCGAACGTCAGCAACCTGCTCACGGATGAGGATCTGAGGATCGATTCACCCCTCACCTCGTTCGTCTGCCGGATTCCGGAGGTGCCCCTTGCCCCGGGAGAGTACAATCTGCCCGTCACCCTGCGGGGTCCTCACGAACTCGAGCTGCTCTGCCCGAGCGGGGTCATGCTCCGCGTCGAGAGCGGGGACTTCTTCGGCTCGGGGAAGATGGTCGAATCGTGGTGGATCGGTACGTCGTTGATGAGGCACTCGTGGTCGGCGGAGCCGCCACGGGAGCAGAACCCCTAGCGGGGTCTCAGCGCGCTCCTTCGCACTTCGATGGCGCGGCGGCACGCGGGGGCGTTAGACACTCGTCGAACTGATTCCCGCGAGGGCGGAAAGAACGTTGAAATAAGACCGGCCTCATCGAGCGGCGCTCGGGAGGAAGGAACCGGCTGGGGCGACGTATCTGAGTTCCGTCTGGATCGGTTTTTCAGAAGAGCATCGGGTCGCACGATGAAGGGGACGCGGAGCGGGGATCGAGCATCATGAAAGTGCTGCTCATGGCTCCTTGGGCCGACTGGGAAATGGGGGGCGCCTCGTCCCACATGGCCTCGCTCGAGAAGGTCATCGCTCTCACGGGCAACACGAGCCTCCTCTCGTCCCACAACACGATTCCAAAGCCCGTTCTCGGCGCCTGCTGGTGGATCTCCAAGTTGTTCCCTGGAAAACACCTGGCCGTTTCCACGATTCTGACCGAGGTCGTCCACGCCTCCTTGGCGCTCCGGCACGTAGTCCGCTCGGACACGAAGCTCGTGAACGCCCATCACGTTTCCTGCTTGCTCGGCGCTCGCTGGATCGCCCGGTTCCTCGACGTGCCCGTCCTCCTGACGGTGCATGACTACTACACCTTCGGGGACCTGCATGCAGGCTTCCTGCAGCCTAACACCCGGGACGCGGAGTTCGCGCGGGCCCTGGAGAAGTACGCCTATCGCCACGCCGACCTCATCTTTGCCGTGGACTCCCGGATCAAGAACTACATCCTGGAAGAGGCGAACCCGGATCCCCGCAAGATGTCGGTTCGGCTCAACTTCGTGGACACGTCCGAATTCAGGCCTCGGGACAAGTCGGTCGCACGCGAGGCGCTCGATCGCAGCGGCCTGCATCTCGACGAGTACGTCAAGGAGGATGCCAAGGTGGTTCTCTGCCCGCGGAGGCTGAGCCCCAAGAATGGGGTCGACGTCTTCATTCGCGCCGCGAAGATCCTCGCCGAGCGCAGGGAGCGGGTCCAGTTCCTCATCGCCGGAGAAGGCATCCAGTACCCGGAGTTGTTCCAGCTCCGAAAGAGCCTCGGCGTGGAAGGCCGCGTCACTTTCCTGGGCGGCGTGGCCCCTCCGATCATCCCCTACCTGTACAACGTCGCGGATGTCGTCGTCATCCCGTCCATCACGATCCAGGGAATCCAGGAAGCGTCATCGATTTCGGCGATAGAGGCCATGGCGTCCGGCGTTCCGCTGGTGTGCAGCGACATCGGCGGGCTCAGCGAGTTGGTCGTGGACGGCGACACGGGGCATCTCGTTCCGGAGAAGTCGCCCGAGCAGTTGGCGGACTCGATCATCCGGACCTTAGAGGATGACGAATCCGAGATCACGGCGCGCGCGCTGCAAACGGTGCGGGAACATCATTCCCTTGAGAGCTACGCGAAGGACCTCGAATCGTTCCTCGCCGCGAGCGCTCGCACCTAGGTTCACGTTCCCGCGGAGGTTCGGGTCCTCCAAGCGCGGTTATTAGTAGGACGGGCGGCATCCGCGCACCCCCGGGGGGAGCCGTCCGACCACTGAACGTCTCCGAGTCTGGATCGGCCCACTCGCGAAGCGACCCGGTGGCGGCGCCCGCTTCCTCCAGTCGATCGCCGCCCATTCTCGACACGATCTGCACGTCGCCCGCGAAGTCGAGGAAATCGTCTGGGGTCTCCGTTGGGCGGGACGCCGGAGCCGGGCCCTGTCGTTCGCCTATCCCGCGTTCGAGCGCATCGCTCGCCGCGAACGAGTGGCCCACGTCCACCGGTCGATCGTGTACGCGGAGGTCATGGGCTCCATGCCGAAATTCCTCCCATGGATGTTCACCCTCCATGGCGTCGGGTTCGAGGAGCACTGGCCCCACCGGCCCGACATGATCCGCGACATCCGGGAGTATAACGCGGCGGCGCTCCGTGTGGTCCAGGCCGCTCCCCGGTCGACCGTCGTGGCCCGGTGGCTACGGGATTACGTGAAGGAGCGGACGGGCCTCTCGCCGGCGGTCACCCCGCCCGGCATCGACTTCGCCGAGTTCGACCGCACGGGCCCGGAGGACTTCCTGAAGACCAGCGGGCTGCCGCCCGGGTATCTCCTATGGGTGGGGAGGCTCTCTCACGAGAAGGGTTTGGACTCCTTCGTCTGGCTCGCGAAGCGAATCCCAGACCGCGTGTTCGTCGTCGTGACGGACCGTCCGCTCGCGGAGGCCCAGCAGGAAGTGAGGGAGCCCTGGCCTGCCAATGTGCGCTACTTCGAGCGGCTGCCCCGTCCCATGGTCGTGTCCGCCTTCCAGGGTTGCTCGGTCCACGTCAGCACGAGCCTCTATGAGTCCGCGTCGACGACGCTCCCGGAGGCGATGACGTGCGGGAAGACGGTCGTGGGTCCGAACCTGTTCGGCCCCCGCGAGATCATCCAGGACTCCGGCGGCGGTTTCCTCTTCGATCCCTCGTCCCTCGAGGATCTCGAGCGGCAGACC
This sequence comes from uncultured Thermoplasmata archaeon, assembly GCA_963768855.1. Lineage (GTDB taxonomy): Archaea > Thermoplasmatota > Thermoplasmata > RBG-16-68-12 > RBG-16-68-12 > RBG-16-68-12. The sequence continues at coordinate 49,238 of CAVYJM010000015.1, read as the reverse complement.
TTGGCGGCTCTGGACCATCCGGAACTGGGTCGCCGCGGCCAGGCCTTCGTACACGAGCACCGGGACTGGAAGAAGCTCACCGAGTTCTTCGATCGGCAGTACGAAGAGCTCGCCGGAGAGAACTGAGTCCGGCCTCGGTCCGGGCCTCGAGCCCGATTGGGCCGGCTTCGGATTGCGGTCCTTGCTCCCGCTTCGCGACCGCATCCTCGCGGAGGGATCACCTAGGGAACGGAGACGAGCAGGGCCGCTTCCCGGTAGATCGTTGTCAGCGCCCCGTTGCGGTACAGGAGGAACTGCACCTGCCACGTGCCCGCGGAGGGGATGGCGAACGTGTAGGTCTGCGTCCAGGCATCCCCGTCCGGGAGCGTCTTGTTGTCCCACGACCATGTCGTCCGGTTCACCTCGATCGTGTCATTGGTGTCGGCGGTCGCATTGTACACGATTCGAACCCCCACGAGGTCCACGCGGAGCGTGTAGTTCACCGCGGCGGCCTCGTGGTTCGCGACGACGACCTGCACCGTCCCGGGCTGCGAGACGTTGAGGCGGGTGGGGTAGCCTGTGAAGTTGCCCGTCGGTCCGAGGATGTAGAGCTCCGTGAACGGCTCGGTGGGCCTGGGCTGCGTCAAGGCGAGGCCGAGGAGCGGAATCGCTGCGGCGAGGGTGACCACGAGGACGACCGCCAGGATCTTCTCGCTCCAAGCGTACTCCGACCAGCGCACGGGCGCGAGATGGACGGACACCTCGAGCCGCTCGTTCGGTGGGACGCTCATCCGGCGCTGGTAGGCCACGACCGCCAGGGGGAGGGAGAGCACGAGGAGCGCGAGGATCATCGAGTCGAAGCTGATCCCCCACGGGGTGAAGTTCAGGACGAGGCCCGCGAACGCGGCGAGGGCGAGGCTGAGCCCGACGCTGAGGGCGAGCCTCAGGAGAGCGTCCGCGTCGCCTTTGCGGGGCAGGAGGGCCGAGTTTGCGAGGTAGCCTGGCACGAACAGGATGAGGACGAGCCCGAACGGGCTGCCGGCACCTGCGGCGAGCAGGCCGACGGAGACCACGAGCGAGTAGATGGCGGCTGCGTAGAGATCCCACGGCACGGCCTGGAAGTGGATGCGCACGGGGACCCCGGAGAGGGAGACCCTACGGCCCGCTTAAGGGTTTTCCGCTCCCGGTGCCCCCGCGAGGGGCGACCTTCAGCGGGACGCGCCGAACGGGTACGGGCCGAAGGGCCGGTGGGGAGGCCGCCTTCGGCGTCAAGCGTGAATTCTCGGTGCGCAGCTCATCGATGCGACGCGCGAGGAGGCGGGTCTTGTCCCGGAGTGCGCGGAGCTTCCGCCGCCCCCGGATGTGCAGGAGGAGGGCGATGGCCCACAATGCCGCGAGCCCCAGGACGATCCACGGGAGCCAGGTGAGCCACAGGGCGTCCCACAGGTTCGGCGCCGCGATGCTCGCAGCGGGAGGCGCCGTGAAGCGGAACGTGAACGGGTCCCCCATGGGCTGCCCGCTCGCACTGAGGGCGGTCGATCCGACGGTGAGGCCGTAGTCCTGGTTCGCGGTGAGTGCGGACTCCAGCTGGAGCTGCACATGGCTGTCGTTGACCCAGACGAGTTGGTAGCTCACGGAGGGGGAAATCGCGACGGCGTCCTGGACGGAGCTGCGGTTCATGGGCTGGGAGAAGGCGATGTCGAGCGACTGCGTCTCGGGACTGTACGTGACCCCGAGGACCGCGGGTGCAACGGAAGGCGGCAGGAGGGCCGAGGTGGACACGTTCAAGATCCCGCCGAGCGCGAACCCCTGTCCGGCCGCCCACGCCTCATAGTAGTACACCGTGTTCGGCGCCAGGCCGCTGACCGATAGTTGGAATTCGGCGGGATCCGCGAGGGTGCTGACGGTCACGTTCATGGCCCCGAAAAGGGTCGGGCTCGTGCTGATGAGGAAGCCGACATTGACCGCAGACGCGTTGCCGAGGCTCGACACGTTCCCGCTCACCGTGGCGGTCGTCGCGGTCGAACCGTGGGGCTTGTGGGTGTTCGCGCGCGGCGCGAGGGTGCCCGGGTTGGAGGAGGTGAAGTTCAGCACAGCGCCGCTGGCGAAGCCGGTCCCGTTCGCCCACGCGGAGAAGTAGTACACTCCGCCGGAGGTGAGCCCGTTGATCTTCAAGCTGAAGGAACCTGGAATCGTGACGGATCCGGCGGTCGCATTGAGGGCGCCCGCAAGGGTCGGGCTCGTCCCGTACCAGAAGCCCACCGTGACCGGAGAGCCCGAGCCGAGGCTTCCGAGGTTCCCGTTGAGCGTGGCCGTGGTCTGGCCCCTCGCGGTCGCCGCGAAGGTCGTGACGGACGGCGGGGTGGGGCTCATGGGCGGAGACGCCGTGGTCGTCACGGCATCGTTCGAGACCGGGGACCAGTTCGGCACCGCATCCGCGGTGCGGAGGGCAAACCAGTAGTCCGTGGCGGGTGTGAGGCCCGTCACGCTCAAGGTCTCCGTCGTGCCCGCCGGGCTCGGGGCGGGCGTCGGCACCCGGACGCCCGAGGTGAAGTTCGTGTCGTCCAGCGGACCCAGCGTGTTATAGCGCAGATCGTACTGGGTCGCCTGCCCCGTGGTTCCGTTGTTCCCTGGCGCGGTCCATCGGAGGGCGACCGCGGTCGCACCCACCGATGTGGTCTGTAGGTCCGTCACCTGGGCGGGGGGCGTCGTGTCCGCGGGCGGCGGCTGGGCCGACGTGACCTGCACGGATCGAGAGGTCGTGTTGCTCGCAGCGTTCGTATCCGTCACCTTCAGGGAGGCGAGGTACGTGCCGGCCGAGGCGTAGGTGTGGCTCAGCACCGCGCCCGTGCCGGAGCCCCCATCCCCGAAGGTCCACGCATAGGACGTGATCGTCGCCGTGTCCGAGGAGAGGGAACCGTCAAAGGTCGCGGCCGTGCCGGCCACCGGAGAGCTGGGGGTGACGACGAAGCTCGCGACGGGACCCTGGGGTCCGGGGGCCGTCCCGTTCGGGTAGGAGGGGAGCGATCCGAGGTACGGGTAGTCCGCATAGGGGCCCACTCCGTCGTTCAGGAACACCATCGTCGCGACGGACCATCCGGCGGCCATCGTGTGCTGAGCGAACCAGGGCCAGTATCCGTAGCCGAGCTGGTTCCCGCCCGACGCACCGTAGCCGAACTCCCCCTGGAACTCGGGGATGTTCAATCCCTTGTGCCAGTCCGTCTGCCAGGTGACCAGGTACTGGTCCTGCGCCGTGGCGTAGTAGTGGTTCGAGGCCACGTCCAGACCGGGCATGTCGTTGAAGAAGAAGTAGTACTCCCATCCGAATCCGGGGATTCCGGGGAACAGGGTCCACCCGCAGGTGCCCATCGTGAGGAGGTGGTTCGAGCTGTAGGGCTTCACGGCCGAGATGAGCGTCGTTGCCCAGGCCCGGAAGCCCGTGATCCCGCCGACGCTGGCCCAGTACACATCGTTGTTCACCTCGGGTTCGTTCCAGAGGTCCCACATCGCGATCCGGGTGTTGTTGTTGTACCGCGCGAGGATGGCCTGGACCAGTGCGACGTGGTGGGCGAACTGGGGGGTGGAGGTGTCGTACCAGGTCTCGACCGTGCTCGTCCCCTTCTGGGCGATGTGGCCGAGGACCGGGACGACATACAAGCCGGCGCGGCCGGCCCAATAGAGCATGCTGTCGAAGATTTGCCAGAAGGTGGTCGGGTTGTTCTTCCACGCCCAGTACGCGCCTTCCGGCACGAACGTGTCGTCGACGACGGTGATCCGGATGACATTGATCTTCGGGTTCGTCGCGTTCCCGGCGACTTGGTTGTAGTGGAGGAAGTACTGGAAGAACTTCTGCCAATACTGGTCCACGCTCGAGACCCCCGGGATCTTCGTGCTCGGTCCGGAGGGGAAGAGCTGGTTGTTGCCCCAGTACTGGGACGGGTTCGTCCACCCGCAGAGCCCGGCCGCAATCATCGCATAGGTGAACCCGGTCTCCTCGTCGACCCCGAAGAGTTGAACGGGAGTGCCGTTGACGAAGAGCTGGGATCCGCGAGCGTAGATGATGCCTCCCGGCGTCACGGGCTGGGGCCGATAGGCGGGCACGGAGGCGGGGTTCGAGATGTAGCTGCCGATGACGGCCTGGACGCTCGAGCCGTTCGCCACACTCACGTGGAGCGACCAGAACTCCCCGTTATAGATCGTGGTCGTCGAGTTCTTGACGGCCCCGTTCACGAGGATGCTCACCGCGACTGCCGACCCCGTCCCGTTCTGGACGCCGAGGACCGCGGCTTCGCTCCATCCTGTGCGCACCACGCGGACGTAGATGCTCGCGGTTTGCGTGTAGTCCGCGGTCAGGTTCGGAACTGCATGGAGCGGGACACCGGCCCCTGCGAGGGACGCGATGAGGAGGATCACCGCCAACGCGCCGAGCAGGCAGGCCACGACTCGGCGGTGATTGCCGCGAATTGAGGCATGAGGTTCGGTTCGATTCATCTGGGGGCCGTTGCATGCGGACCATTGCGGTTTGGGGGAGTGTCCGGACATTTCGGTGGGCTGGCGCCGCACGCCGGTGCAGTCTATAAGTCGGTTCTTGGTCGCCTATCGAACGTGATTGCCGATAACCGAAATGACGGAATCCGCCTGGGGAACGCGGCGACCACAGGGCACGCTCCCCTCCATGTGACAGAATGAGATATGTAGAGGTGCCCCTATGGCCCGGCCGCGAGCGGCGCTGCACTCGCGGACCTCCGCGCCTCGCCTCGCGCCCCGGAGGGCCCGTGTCCGATCTGTCCGATTCCGCCCAGCCGCGTCCCAATGACGAGACGCGGACGTTCACGGTCCACGGAATCCGCGTCTCGGTCGCGTCGCCTTGGCCCGAGTTCCTCACGCTGAGCGATCTGATGTTCGGTGCCTTCGATCGTTCGGGCCCGTCCTCGGAATCCCTCTCTGTCCATGTGGACCTGCGAGTCCGTGGCTGGTTCGAATCGCCCGGGGTCGGGATCGAGCGTCGCGGGAAGGAGGAGCGCCTGGGCACGAACGAATTCCTCGAGGGCGGGACGGCTCGCTATGCCGCGGGGAAGCTCGTCGTTCGATACACGGACGGGAACGACGCCCTCGTCCGAGCCTCCTACATCCTTGATCGCACCTCCCGCGTGCGGAGGATCTTCGGGAAAGGGCAGCCCTGGGAGGACGAGTTCGCGTTGTTCCGTCTCGGAGTCCAGGAGCCCGTCCTTCTGAAGCTGGAGCGAAGGGGGGCCCTCATCCTGCACGCCTCCGCGGTGGCGAGGGACGGACGTGCCGTGCTCCTGGTGGGGCTCAACGGAAGCGGGAAGTCGACCCTCTGCGCAAGCCTCCTGGACCAGCTGGACTACGTGTCCGATAACTTCGTGGCCCTCGATCGCTCGAGCGTCCTCGGCTTCCCGGCCGCCCTGAGGATGCCCGGTCCTCCTGCGGCCGGATCCCCGGCCCTCCCGACCGCGCACGGCAAGTACTTCATGCGACCCGATTCAGGGAAGACGAAGACGACCGCGGAGGCTCTGGCCCTCGTCTTCCTCTCGCTGGGAAACGAGACCGCGTTCGCCCGCCTCCCTCCCGAAGAGGGATTCCGACGCCTCGTCCAGGTCCAGGAGATGACCCATGAATTCCCACGGCACACGTATCTGGGTCCCCTCGCGCCTCCCTCGAGTCTGGAGGGCCTCGAGGTCCTTGCGCGCGCGGTGCCCTCCTACCGCCTTGTGATGTCCCGGACCGCAGAGGCCCGAGAGCGGGTCCTCTCCCTCTTCTAGCGGGTCCCGCTCCTCCTCCCTGCGCGCCGAGACGCAACCCACTTATTCCAAACCCCTTATGCTGGACCGGTGTCGTCCCTGGCCACGATGGGCTCGCCCTCCGTACTGAACGAATCGCTCCCCGCGACCTTCTCCTTCCACGGCCTCTTCTCGGTCCGGGTCGCCCACCGGAGGCTCGCCGGTCTCATGCGCGAGGAGTTCCCGTTCTTCCTCGACCGCAACGCACGCCCGGACGGCCCCGTGGATCTCATCGTCGAGGAGGGCGAGGTGGGCAGCGACGATCGACTGCTCTCCACGATCTACTCGTTCGACAAGGATTCGATGGTCATGGGCACGAGCTCCGGACGGATCCGTCTCTCGGAAGGGGTCATCCGCGCGGAACCGGGGCTGGATCCAGAAGACCTCTATGCCCGGTGGGTCGAGGGCCTCCTCTTCTTCCACGTGATGTCCCGGGGGGCGTTCCTGGCCCACAGCTCCGCGGTCTCCCGCGACGGAGTGGGGATCCTGTTCCCGGCCTGGGCCCACACCGGGAAGACGAACGTGGCCCTGGAGTTCGTCTCGAACGGATACGACTACATGGCGGACGACTGGTGTCTCGTCTCCTCCTCCGGGGAGCTCCTCGGCTATCCTCGGTGGCTCCGTCTGTTCTCCTATAACTTCGAGGCCCATCCCCAGCTCCGGTCCACCGTCGGCGGCCCGAAGGCGCGACGCAGCCTGGAGCGCCGCCTCGCGATGAATCGTCTCGCCCGCTCCCTCAATCCGGACGCCGCGATCTCGGCCAACATCCGCGCTCGGTTGGAGAGCCGGTTCTTCATCTACGTCCGAGCCCCGATTAACCGCGTTATCCCGGGCAGCCGCGAGGGCATCCGGGCTCCCCTGACCAAGGCGTGCTTGCTCTCGACGGGTCGGTCCCGTCGCGTCGGGATCGCGGACCTGGCCCCGGAGGAGCTGGCCCGGCGGGTCGCCCTCACCGCGATGTACGAGCGGTACATGTTCAATCTGGATCGAACCGCCAAGGCGTATGCCGGCATGCCCGACGGACCGCTCGACTTTGCCCAGGCCGGTGCGGCGGTCCTGCAAAAGGCGTTCAGCCATGCCCGATGCTTCGAGGTCCAGATGCCGACGTCCCCCTCCCAGGAGGAGCTCCGTCAGATCCGGTCGCTCGTCGAGTCGGCGTGAGGCGGCGGGACGGCACGGTCGCGACCTGGACGCGTGTCTACGACCCTCGAGCGCGACGCCCCGCGAATCCCTTCGCGAGCCTCTGACGGAACGCCGCCCGGCTGAACACGTTCCGGAACCCGTCGATGAGGGTCATGTCGCCCACGGAGGACAGCGTATGCAAGCCCCGGTGGTACGGTCCCTTGGGATCCGGTTCGACGAACGTCAGGACGTGTTCCTCGAATGCGTCGGGAGAGAGTTGCCCGACCGCGTTCATGGCGACGCGGCCGCCATAGGTCCTCGAGCAATCCTGGGCGGGGCGGTACAGCGTACCTTGCCAGACGAACGGCGTCCCCGCGGATCGAGCCGACGTCAGGTCGTCCTTGACGGGGTTCTTCGGGTGAGGTTGCCAGGGTCCCTGGAGGTCCTCCGCGTACCAGAGGGAGAGCTGCCGATCGGGCGCCTCCGCGTGCGTGCTGGCGAGCCACCAGCGCCCGTCGAAGCGGAACACCGCGGAATCGACCCCGGGAAACCCTTGGACCAGGGTGGTGACCTTCGTCCACCGGTGCGGATCGGTGGCCGCCTCGTAGAGTGCGACTTCGTTGGCTCGGGAGGTTTCGGGCACGCAGTAGACATGCCCCTCGTGCTCGATGAGGAATGGATAGGACGCGTGGGATTCCAGGGAGAACACGGCCTCCGGGTCCGGTCGAACGCCTCGTGCCGGCCAGTCGAACGACACGAGGGTCCCTTTCAAGGTCCTGCGGTCGTACCGTTCGCAGAGGACGGATACGCGGCCGTCGTGGATGATTCCGAACGGATCGGCGAGATATTCGTCGCGGCGGGGCACCCGGATCCATTCGACCTCGGGTCGGAAACCGGGTTCGACGAAGCGATGGATCGGCGCTCGGACCAATCCGATGCTCCACTGACGGTGGCGGAAATACTCCTGGTAGGCCGTCCTTGAATAAGCGAGAGCCCACCGGGCCGTTCGGTCTGGCCTCGCCCGCGCTGGTTCCACCTCGAGCGGTTCGGAAAGGTGTGAAGGGCTGTAAAGGTTATCACGGAAATCGTCGAGAGCCCATCGAGCGAGCCCGACCGATCGCGGACGATTCCGCGACTCCGGGCGAACGTATCCTACGCTTCAGGACGTGACGGGGCCATGTCGGCCGTCTCCCCGGCCACGAGGCTCCGAGCGAGGTCGACCCAGCGGCGCCGGAATGCATCGAGCGAATACTCCCGGACGATTCGGTCCCGCAGGTCCGTCTGCGGTCCCCGGGCGAGGACGCCCCGAATGGCCCCTGCCAAACCATCCTTGGTCAGCGGATCGACCACGGTCGCCAGGAGGGGCCGTTCGTCGCCGAAGGGGTAGGCCGCGGAACTTGTCACGACCGGCAGCTCGCATGCGAGGGCCTCCAGGAGGGACAGGTTGAACCCCTCATACCTCGACGGCAGGAGGAAGAAGTCGGAGGCGGAGTACAGGAGAGGCATCCGGTCGTGAGGGAGGTCCGTGCGGAACTGGAGATTGGCCGGTCCGGGAGCCGGCTGCGAAACGGAGACGAACTGCACGTCGCTCATGGACCGGGCGACCGCTTGCACGAAGTCAAACCCCTTCGCGTACTCCGATCGGCCCACGAAGAGCCCGATCGGACCCTCGCGAGGGAGGTGGAGCAATTCCCTCGCTTCGTCCCTCCCGCTCCTCCGGAAGAGGCCGACGTCGACGCCATTCGGCAACACGACCGCTCGGTGACCATACATCGTGGACACCTCGCGGCGAACGGACTCGCTCACCGCGACGACCGTCTTTCGCACGCCCGCAAGCCGATCGAAGAACCCGCCGATGCGGCCCGTCGTGATCCGATCTCCCTTCAGCGGCAACGCCTTCAGCGCGAGACCCGCCAGGGTGAAGTGGTAGACCTGGACTGTGACCGTGTCCACGGGGGAGAGGGAGAGCGGCCACCCGCAGAGCCCGTTGGAGATGACCAGGTCGAAGGGATTCCGGCGGTGGACCTCCCGGAAGATGCGCGCCGGTCTCGCCGCGCGCATCGGTTGTTCGAGGCCCAGGTGAGTGAGCAGCGGGGATGCGCTCGCGTAGCCGGGCGGAGGAGCGAAGATCTCTGCGCCGCCGAGGGCGTCGGCGAGCTGCTCCGTGAAGACCTCCACGCCGCCTGGGCGGCTCGATGGGAGGTAGGCCGTGAGGATGGCCACGCGTCCGACGTCAGGAAGCTCGCGGCGAACGCCCGTCATTCTAGCCCGCGTGGCCCTGCGATGAAGGCAGACCGTCTCGGCGGTCCGTCGATGGCCCCTCTTCTGCGCTCTTCGACGCGCTTCGCGCTGCGGACTCCTGTTCCGCCCACCTCACGGATCTCTCCCTGGAGCTACGCGCGGACCTAGCCTCTCGGTCCTCTTCTTGGTGAGCCCCCGGGGCGAAAGAAATTGAAGAATCGAAACGGCGGATGCTCACTCGCTCCTGGCCCGGTGGAACGCCCCGGATCGTGTCGAGATCTGCGGCACCTGGAACACGGGGGCCGACCAACGCACGTCTCCCGTCCGCCTTCAGGACGCCCGCGGAAGGTGCCCCCATGCGTTTGAACATTTGGATAGCCACCTATGAGGGCGGCGACCTCGCGGACCGAGCCGCCACGCCGTTCGGTCGGTGTACGCAAAGGTACTTAACGACCCGTTTGGTTGAGTTTCTGTCCTGAGGTAAAACGGGCGCCTCTCCCGGAGACGCGGGGGCCTGAGGAGTTAGGCCTTCCCGAGCGTCCCGCGGGATGGCATGAGGAACGTGTTTCAAGGCCATGCGTACGAGAAAGGTCTCTCTCGGTCGTCTGAGCGGCATCGTCGTCGCGGTCGCGTTGGTTGTGTTCCTTTCCGGCTTGCTGCCGCAACCGATTCTCTCTGCCCAGGCGAACACGGGCTGTCCTCCGAGCTCCGATGCGTTCGGTGCCGTGACCTGGTCCAGCTCATGCATCATCGACACGGATACGACCTGGGGCAACGGAACCCTGACCCTTTCCGGGAGCCTGACCGTGAACGCGGGCGCGACCCTGTCGCTCTGGAACATGCTCGTCCGGTTCTCCTCGACCGCGGACCTCCAGCGCAACTTCGCGATCTACGGGACCCTCGTCATGGAATCGGGGGCCCTCCAGTCCAACGACAACTATCACTGGTACCTGACCTCGAGCGGCACACCGGCGAAGGTCGTGATCGAACACGCGACGATCACGGGCGCCGGGTCGGGCTCCACGTTCGGCATCGTCGTCTCGGGGGGAGGGAGGAACCGCTTCGCGTACGACACGATCCGCGGAGTGAACATGCAAGTGATCGGCGTCAACGGGGACTACGTCGGCTATTCGAACATATCGGACTATGACGACAGTCTCCTCAACCAGCACGTCGTCTGGATGGGCTCGAACAGCACGTTCGAGCACAACACGATGTGGAACATCACGCTCGGGCTCCAGAGCGCAGTCGTGAACTACGAGACATACGGCAACGCCCTCTTCTTCGCGAACACGCTCTACCTGAGGGCGAACGGGAAGAACGCGTTGGGCTTCGAAATCATCAACGAGCAGTCCGCGCAGGTCCACCCGATCTACCCTGGACAGTGGGTGGCGCAGCTCACTTGGAACAACGTGACCTTCTACTATGCGGCTGGTGGCTCGAACAGCGCCGCCTTCGACAACGAGTTCTCGGAGCGGATCTACATCGCGCACAACACGGTCACCTATCTCTCCCCGTCCTTCGGTACTGAGTGCGTCGAAGCGGGCGGGATGACGAACAGCCTTGTGGAGTTCAACACCTGCCTTGGGAACTCTGGTGGCTTCGGCTACGGGTTCTACGACTACATCTACGAAAGCGCCCTCAACACCTTCCGGTACAACACGATCGACCGTGCGCAGATCGGCGTGATCGTCCAGGCGGGCGGGAACACCTTCGCGCACAATACCTTCACCAATCTGACAAGCGCGGCGTTCTACATCTGCCCCAACTCTCCTTGCGCTGGGTCCAGCGCGAACACGAGCAACAATGCGTGGTACAACAACACGCTCAGCTATGCGGCAGGCAGCGACCTCACCCACATGAGCTTGAGCAACGCGTTCTACAACATCGTCTTGGGCCACGGCGCCAAGTCCTGGACGGACGGCGCAACGGAGCATGCCGTGAACGGAGACTGGCTGTTCTTCGCCAATGCTCCGATCCAACGCCTCCAGGTTTCGGACCAGTCCGACGGCCACCGGACCCTATACCTGACGACCGCGGGCCAGACGTACTCGGATCGGGAGTCGAAGGCGAGCATCGCGGATGGCGCGAGCATCTCTCTCTCAGGGTCGATCGATCCCGCTGGCTCCGTTCAGGGCGGTACGGTGTTCTGGTCTCTCAACCCCGTCGGCACGACCTCCTTCTATGCCACGGCGACGGGCCCCGCGACCGTGGGCCTCCAGAACTTCGTTCACGACTACACGTACAATGTGACGATTGAGAACCTTGTAACCTACGGCGTGCAGCACGCGTCCGTGTCGACCGACGCGGCGGGCTCGGCCAACCTGTCGCTCGATTTCGGAGCGGCGAAAACTCAGTATTCGATTGGGATCACCGGTAGCTTCCCCCCTCCTCCAGGAGACACGACCCCTCCCGCTCAAGTGACCGACCTGCGAGCCACCGCGGTCGGGTCGACCTACGCCCTCCTCGAGTGGACGGCACCGGGCGACAACGGTACCGTGGGACAGGCGAGCCAATACGACCTCCGATACAGCTTGACCGGCCCTCTGGACAGCGCGACCTTTGGCCAGGGCGTCGTCGTGCCCGCGCCACTCCCCGGCCTCCCCGGGAGCACGGAAACACTCAGCGTCACCGGACTGCAACCCGCCACCCCGTACTGGTTCGCTCTGAGAACGGCCGACGCCGTGCCGAACTGGTCGGCTGTCTCGGACCCCGCGAGCCTCACCACGCTCTCGAGCTCCGGTCCCAACGGATCGACCGGCGTCCCGCAGGTCCTCAGCGCGTGGGCGAACGTCTCGACGTCCACGGTGGACATCGTGTTCTCCGTGCCCATGGATCACGTTTCCGTCTCGTCCGCGTTGAACGTCGTCCCGTCCGCGGCCTATCACGTGGAGTGGGTCAACGACTCCCATCTGCGGGTCCTCTTCGACGCGCCGCTTCTCCCGGGGACGGAGTATCGACTCAGCATCGCGGCCGGTGCCTTGGATCAGAACGGTCACCCGCTGGGGACGACATATGAGCTTCCGTTCACGTCATCTGCCCTCCTCTCAGGAGGAGCGCCGTGGTCGATCTTGACTTGGGCGTTGCTCATCTCAGCTCCCGTGGTCGCGTCGGTTCTGTTCGTCCTGTATCTCTCTTGGTCGGGCAAGCTGCCCGCGGTGAAGCGAGCCCTCCGGAGCCTTCCCCGTCGCCTCCGGATAGGCGGAAAGTCAGGCAGACCGAGGCGGCCGAAGATTCCCCCCGACGAGAAGTGATTCGCCGCTCGTAGCCCCCTCACCTGGATGAGGTCGCGCCCGCCGGTACGGCGATTCCACGAGGGCATGCCGCGGCATCGGCTCCCGAACGGATCGGATCACCGGCGATCGGGCCTCGTTCGAGAAGGGCTCGGCGGATTGAGCGAGACATCGAGCGGCATTGAGTCCGGGAGACCGTGGGCTCCTCACCTCCATTCGGAGCCCCTCCGTTCGGAGATGTGCTCTTCTGTCGACGAACACGCTTAAGGGGTTGCCGCGTATCCAAGATGCGGAGAGCGACCGTAGCGATGTCTCTCAAAATGGTCATCCTGTGCCACGTGGAGCCCGGGACGGTACGGGACGGGGAGATCGTCTACGGCTTTGATCACGAGGAAGGGATTGTCGAGTCCCTCCCGAGGATCGTGGAGTTCGCCGATCGGCACGAAGTGTCCATAGGCTTCGCACTGACACCGCAAGCCCTGATGCTTTCTCGCGTGGACCTCTCCGGTCACGACGAGGGGGTGCATCTGCATCCCAAAGACCCCGTCCTAGGAGAGCGGGTGCGGGACCGAGTCCGCATCACCCACGACTGCCTCGGCCGATACTCCGCTGAGGACCAAGCGATCCTCCTCCACGCAGCTCGGGAGGTCTACGAAGAGAAGCAGGGTCGCTCGCCCCGGCTGTTCGTCGCGGGTCGTTGGTCCGAGGACTCCGCGACGATGGGCCTCCTCCACGAGGAAGGGTTCACCCACGATGCGAGTCCGTTGCCGGGCCACCGGTCTCCCTGCGCGGACTGGAGCGGGCTCCCGCGGATGGCCCAACCCTACCACCCGGCGGCGGATGACCGCCAAAGGAGTGGCTCGGAGCCCCTCCTCTACATCCCGGTGTACCGGGGTCTCTGGCAGGACTACATGACGCCGGAGCGGATTCGCTCCCTGGGACCGTCGTACTTCAAGGCGGCCCTCAAGGAAGCGCAGGTGGGGGGTGCCGACGTCATTCACTTCTTCTTCCATTCCCCCCTGGGCCTGGACGCAGCGGCCATGACCGCGTTCGGAGAGGTGCTGAACCATGCACGCGACGTCCTCGGCGTCACGACGGTCCTGCCTAGCACCCTCGGGCCGAGCACGCAGCCCGCGCCGCGGCCCTTCCCCCCCGCGTACCTGGCGCGGTTGGACTGGAAGGTGGCCAAGAGCCTGATCGGTCGAGGGCGTTTGGGCTCCCGGATCATGGGCACGCTGCCGGAGCTGGCGAGCTAGAGCCATCGGGAAATGAGGTGCGGATGGGCGCTCTGCGCGAGTCGAGCTTTGGTGATCGAGGAAGCCGAGTCATGTCCTCGTCTCGGCGGGACCTGCCGGCTTGGGTCGGCCGTCTGTCGTCCTCTCCGATCACTCGGAACAGAGACCTGAAGAGTAACGTCGGAGCCACTCGACGTAGACCCTCCAGTCGTATCGTTCCTGGACCAGCCGACGCCCGTTCCGCCCGAGAGTGCTCCGGAGGTCGGCGTCCGCCAGGACGCGGTTGAGGCCCTGTCGGAATGCCTCCTCACCGTCCCGAATCAGGAGATGGACCCCGTCCTGGACCTCCAAACCCTCCACGGCCTTCGACGTGGCGACGATCGCCTTCCCCGAGGCGAGGTAGGTCAGGATCTTCAAACGTGTGCCGCTGCCTTGGGCGAGGGGCGCGAGACATACCGCGGCGTGTTCAAGGACGGCGTTGAGGTCGGGCACGTGTCCGGTTGCCGTCACGTTGCCGCGCGCGGGCGGCAACGCCGAGGGATTCCCGCCCACGAGCAGGAATCTCATCTGGGGTAGCGTGGGAGCGATCCGGTCCATGATGAACCGCGCCGCCTCTTGGTTTGGTCCGTACGCGTAGTTGCCGATGAAGACCGCGTCACTCGCCGTCTCGGCCCTCGAGAGGTCGGGAAACCGATCCAGGTCGACCGTGTTCGGCAGGACATGCACCCGGTCCGCGGAATCAGGGAGTTCCTCCAGGATGCGCGCGCGATCCACGGCGGATGTGACGAACGTACCCTCGGCGCGGCGGATCGCGTTCGTCTCATAGTCCTTCGCGCGTTGCCAGAGTCGGGGCCAGAGGAGCTTCCTCACGGCCTCCCGGCGGCCCAGCCATGTGGAGAAGAAGGGCGCGCTCCCAAGGTCGTACTTCAATAGTTCCCAGTAGACATTATGCTCGTCGAGGATCCGTGGGACTCCGGGATCGGCTTCGCTGAGGCCCCAAAGGTCCAGCATCTCCACGACTCGCAGGTCCGGCTGCTCGAGGGACGGGCGCTTCGGGAAATCCGTCTTGTAGAATGTCCGGAGACGCCGGAGGCGGGTGAGGGGCGTGTCCCGGACGGGGAGCTCGGTGTACTCCACCCCGGGAACTCGGTCGCCTCCGAACCAATCCGTCAGGGTGACGTGGACTCGAGCGAAGGCGGCAAACATCCGGATGAGCGAATGCACCCGGGCGGGGGAGCCGCCCCGGTTGGGGTCCGCGTCGAAGGTGATGATCTCGACATCCATGGACTCACGCCCGCGCCGGCTGGCCCGCGAGGGAGGTCAGCAACTCCTCAAAGACGGGTTCGTAAACCCTCCAGTCGTAGCGCTCCTCGACCAGCCGCCGGGCGTTGGTCGCCATCTCCTTCATCTGGTCCAGGTGGCGCAGGGCGAAAGCGACACGCTCAGGGAACTCGCTTTCCTCGGCAACCACGACGGCCTGCACGCCGTCCCGGACTTCCGGGACCCCATGAATCACGAAGCTCGTCAGGACCGAAGGAGTCCCCACGGCCATGATATCGATGACCTTCGTCAGGATTCCGACGCCTCTCCAAACCGGGACCACACAGAGGTCCGCCCGGCGGATCACCTCATGGATGTCCTCGACAAATCCCAGGGTGCGGATGGACGGATGCAGGTTCCCCTGCGGAATATCCCTTCCGGCGAGGCGGATCTCGCAGGGGATTCCCTGCTTCTCCAAGTAGGGCGCGAGCTGCTCATTGATGAACCGGAACGCTTCGAAATTGGGCGCGTACTTGAAGCTCCCAAAGAAGAGGAGGGACGGGGATTCCTTGGCTCCGCCAAGGTCAGGGCTCGGGGACTTCGACCGTCCCGCCTTCCGGTCGATTCGCCCCAGGTCCACGGAGGTGGGGATGACGTGGATTCGCGACGGCGGGACTCCCATTGCGACATACGCATCGGCGTCTCGCTGAGACACGGTGATCAGGGCACTCACCCGGCGTCCGAGGAACCGGTCTAGGCGGGAGGAGAGGAGGGCATACATTCCGCCCCTGCCCATGCTCTGCGCGTAGAGCAAGGCGTTCCCGTGGCTGTCCCAGACACACGGCAGACCGAGGACCCGTGCAATCCAGAGTCCCACGAGAGCGTGGTGGGGCGTCTCGCAGAACACGAGTTGCACTCCGTGCTTCCGGGCCAACCAGAGTCCCCGGAGGCCGGCCAGGGTTCGCTCGATCACGTAGAGCGCATATCGCGGGGCCTTGGGCCGGTCCGTGTCATAGATGCTCCGGCCCCAAAGAGGACGTAGGCCGACGACGACGTGATCCCGCTTGAACAGCCGCATCAACTCGGGGATGCGGTCGGACGCGCCGACGTCCTCTTCTTCCGGGATGAAGAGAATCCGGGGGGGTTGCATGAAGGGCCTCGTAGCGGGTCTTCGGCACTTACCCGCCTGGCGTCGTCCCGTTCAGGAGGTAGACCTGAGCGTAGCCGTTATCGTAGATCACGGAGTAGTCCGCCTTCTGGGACTCGTAGTACTGATAGATTTCGATGCCGTGACCTTGCACATACCAGAGTCTCGCGGTCTGATCAAAGACCGCCACGGAGGGCGATGTCCCGCTGTAGAACGCGAGCGGGGAGGGATACACCGCGTAGAACGGCACCTCGGTCAACGGGTTCGCTTCCCCGGTGAGCAGCCGGACCGGCGGAGGGAAGACGCCGTCGAACACCAGCACCTTGCCTCCATGGGTCGACAGGAACTCGGACACCGCGACAGCTTGATTCGGCACGAGATAGAACGCCTCCTGATAGTTGCTCGTCGCAGCGCAAGCCACGCTCGCGATCAGGAGGACGACCAACACCGCTCGCCAGACGGGCGGCCGCAGGTGGAGCTCACGGAGTCCGAGGAGGCAGAGCGCCGGGGCGAGGACGGCGAAGAACATGAAGGCTCGGTCGTAGACCTGCCCGCCGAAGAACAGGATGTCCGAGGCACCGAGGACGCCGAGCGCGAGGAACGCCGCGAGGAAGAAGCGGCCTCGGCTTCGGGTGGGCCCTTTCCGGAGCAGGACGACGAGGGCGACGAGCGACACGAGGCCGTAGATTCCCAGCGCGGCGATTCTCAGGCGCGGAGGCCAAACGTAGATGTTGGCGACGGACCGGGCCGCGACGACGTTCGCCGTCGCCTCCCCGATCTGGAGGATCGTCCCGATTTGCGAGGCGACCGCGGTCTTCGCCGTCTGCGCGGAGCCGCTTGCGACGAAGAATAACCATGCCAGCCAAACGGTCACGTAGGTGAGGAATGGGCTCGCTCCGCGTCCGAACGCGGTCACTCGGTCCCGGACGCTCTCGAGGCGGCGGGGGATGAACACGGCAAGGAGGAAATCGGTTCCAAGGATCCCCAGGAGGAAGAAGGTGGACGTCGCATGGCTGAGGACGAGCCCCAGGAACAGGACCGCGTTCGCGAGCCGGACGGGAACCCTCTTGTCCCATGCGGTGGCGAGTACGAGGAGGGCCAGCGACAGCCCGATTCCCTGGGGCGAGACGTGGTACTGCGCCCAGACATTGAGGATCGCCGAAAGGACGCTCGCAGGGCGTGCGATGTGAGCCGGGAAGACGGCACGCAGGAAAACGAACAAGGCGACGAACGTGAGGCTCGCCGAGAATAACGGAAAGAGCCCGATGGCCTCTAGGGGAGCCAGGCCTCCCACGACGTTCACAAAGGCCACGACGAGGAAGAACCCGGGCCAGTTGGCCGCGTACTCACTCGGGTCCGTCGGGATGTGCCCCGTCCGGATGATTTCCTCGGCACTGGCGAAGTGAATGTACGAGTCCCACACGGAAGGGTTTGGCTCGAAGAGCGCAGGGGTTCCCGCCAGAATCGCGATGAGCGCCGCGCCCGCGATCGCGAATATCAGGTCGGAGTCGGTCCGCGCGGCGAGGATCAGCGAGAGCCCGATCAGCCCCACTCCGAGCCAGTATACTACGGGCAGCTCCTGCAGGAGCCCGAACTGGGCGGTCAGGGGAACCTCCAGGACGGGCCGCGTCCAGGCCGCGTACAGGACCAGGAGGATGCCCGCCAACGTGAATCCGAGAGTCAGTCCGACCTTGTTGCGGTGAGGGCGTCGATCGTCGTCCGCGGCCCTGGCGACGGTCGGTTCGGTGTTTGGTGCTCCGTCCTCACGCGGCGACACCCTGATACACCCCGGCCAACCGCTTCGCGCAGGTCCTGATGTCGAAATGCTCGTCCGCCCTCGCGCGAGCCGCACGCCCGAAGGTTTCCCTCCGCTCCTCGTCCCGGAGGAGCGTGGCCACCGCGTCCACGAGGGCCCGTTCGTCCCCTGGCGGCACGACGCGGCCCGTGACCCCATCGAGCACGATGTCGGTCACCGCGCCCACATCGGTCGCGACGATCGGCCGTCCGCAGGCGCTCGCCTCCATGAGCGAGATCGGCAACAGGTCGTTCCGGCTCGTGCAGAGGACCACGTCGGTAAGATTGTACAGGTCCGCCATCTGGCTCTGGCTCATCTTGGGCAGGAACCGCACGCAGGGGGACACGTGGAGCTCGTCCGCAAGGTGTCGCAAGGCGGTCTCCTCCGGTCCCGATCCTGCAACGAGGAGCCGCGTGTTCGGCCGGGATCCGAGGAGCGCTCGGAGCATTCGCAGGCCCACGTCGACCCCCTTGCCGGGGACCAATCGCGCTACGAGTAGCAGGATGTCGCATCCCTCCTCCCAGCCGTACGCGCTTGGCGAGAGGGATGAGGATCGCGGAGCGAAGTTCGTGGTATTGACCCCGGTGGGCACCCACTCGGGGATGGCCCCCTCGCGAATCCCAAGTCGACGTAGATAGCTCCGTGCCCTCGACGTCCTCGGCACGCAGCTCGCGGCGGCGGCCCTCACCTTTGCGCCGGCCGTCGCTTCGAAGCATCTCTGGTACAGCGCGCCGGGGAAGCGCATCGGACGGAACGTTTCCTGCCAGATCACGAGGGGCGTGTCGTTCTCGAGGCAGGCCTCCGCCGCGAAGAACGTGGACGGCTGATGGAACTCGCTCGACTGGATGACATCCGATTCCCGGATCGCCGCATGCCTCAGCAACTCGGGGGTCATCGGAATCACGCCGGGATGAAACGGGATTGGCATTATGGTATGCACGGGGACCGCCGACAGGTGATCCGACAACGGGATCGCGGTCTCGCCTAGATAGGGGCTCCCGAGGACGACCTTGACCCGGTGGCCGAGTCCCGCGAGGGCCTCCGCCAGTTGCACGATGTTGAGCTCCCTCAAGGTGGCGGGGGAGGGAGCCGCGTGAGGGACCGAGGGCCGAAGGAGAGACGCAGCCGTGAGATTGGGCGTCGCGGCAATCGGGTTAAGGATCGTGACGTCCATGGCCCACCATCACCTCCTGCGTGGACGAACCGCGGCCACCAGGTTTGGGTTCCGGGCCGTCCTCCCCCGGGGCGAGCGCCTCCCCACTGAGGAGGGAACGGACGGTCGACAGGTACCGATCCAGGTAGGGCCCCGGTCGGTGGTGCGCCTCGTAGGCCTTCCGCGCGCCGCGACGCAGCGCCCCCGGGTCCTCGAGGTGCTCGAGGGCTCGAATCGCTTCCAGGATGCCTCGAACATTGGGCTCGAACTCGAGCCCGGCGGCGCGGCCCTGTACCAGTTCGGGCGCTCCGCCCCGAGATGTGACGAGGAGTGGACAGCCCCACGCGAGGGCTTCGATGGCCGCGAGCGGGGCATTCTCGTACCAGATGGACGGCATCAGGAACGCGGCGGCGTGTTTGAGGAGGGATGCCAACGCGTCCGGGTCAACCCCCGATTGAATCTCGAGGCGGGAGGGCTCACGGCTCGCCAGCGCGCGCAAGGGTCGCTCCAGCGATCCGCGACCGACGAGGACGAAGCGCGTCTCTCCAGAGGCTTGTCGAGCAGCCTCCGCGAGCTCCGGGATGCCCTTGTGCCTCTCGAGTACGCCGACGTAGAGGTAGTAGGGAGAGGCCGGTTCGACACGGCCGGTGGGGTTCTCGTCGGGCACGAAGTTCGGGATGTGGACGACGGGACAGGCGAACGAGGCCGCCGCGAGATTCCGCATGAATTCGCTCGGTGCGATCACGCATCGGACCTTGTCCAGCCTGGGTGCAATGTCGGTGGTCCTCCATGGCGGAGGAACCCGGCGGGACTCAATCATGCAAGAGAAGCATGTGGGAGTCTCGCACGGAGCTTGCCCCCGTTTCAGGAGGTCGCTCCGCGGGCACCGGAACCAGTAGTCGTGGGCCGTGTAGAGGACCGGGCGGCCCTCACTCCTTCGTTGGACCCCGAGGCCGAGCAGGGAGATGTTGTGAAGATGGATCACCTCCGGCCTCACCTCCCGGACGAGCTTCTCGTGGGACCGGCTCACGGCACGGGACTCGCCCAGCAGGTACGCCGCGATCGGCGAGGAGGCTTGGGAGACGCGGGTCATTGGATGCACGTGGACAGGCCCACCCGGCTCGCTCGCCGAGGCGCCGGATCGGGGTCGCTTCACGCCGTAGGCGGCGGGAGAATACTCGACGTGCACCTCGTGGCCCTGTGCGGCGAGGGCCTCGGACAGATACCGGACGTGGACGGCGTCCCCGCCCAAGTGGTGGGGCGGGTAGAACGTCGTGGCCATGAGGAACCGGAGGGTCTCCACCCGCGCGCCTCAGTGGGAGTTATGCATCCCATGCACAAAGTAATTGTTGAGGACGCGGAGGGCGTAGCGGGAGGCGAGCTGGAAATCGACCGCGCTCGCGAGCGCGAAGCGGACGTTCTGGAGCCACCAGTGGGGGCTGAAGTAGAGGCTCGTGTAAGCGAGCCGGCGCAGCTGGTTTAGATCCTCGGGGGTCAGGTCCTTCGTCCCGAGGGCGGCCCGGTCCTGGTACATCTTCCGCCAGTCCATCACCGGGAGGAGGCCCTGCTCCTGGAGCTCGTCGTGGAGCTGGGTCCCCGGGTACGGCGCAAGGACGTTGAACTGGGCGCCGTTCGGCAGGGTGCGGAGCGCGAAGCGGATCGTGTCCATCGCGCTCTCCCTCGTCTCCCCGGGCAGTCCCAGGATGAACGCGCAGTACGTCTTGATCCCCGCGGCCTTCGCGGCAAGGATCGCGCTCTCGGCCTGGGCCACCGTGGCCTGCTTGCTCGCGCCGTCGAGGATCTTCTGGTTCCCCGATTCGACGCCGAACGAGATGCCGCTGCACCCCGCGGAGTGCATGTCGCGGAGCAGGTCCGGGTCGACCAGGGCGACGCGGGTGTTGCAGTACCACCGGACATCCAGGCGCTCCTGCCGGATCCCCTCGCAGATCGCGCGCACGCGCTTCTTGCTCATCGTGAACGTCTCATCGAAGAAGGAGACGGTCCGGATCCGGTAGTTGTCGCGCAGGTATCGGAGCTCGTTCAGGACGCTGTCCGCGGACCGGTCCTTCCACCGCGTCCGCGCGACGGTGCAGAAGTTGCAGGCGTACGGGCAACCCTTGCTCGTGTACATGATCGTGAACGGCTGCCCGGCCCGCGCGGAGATGAAGTAGGGATCGAGGGAAGGCAGGAGGTCGTACGCGGGCATCGGGAGGTCGTCGTAGTCCGGGAAGGGCGCGGAGTCGCGGGTCACGTTGACGTGGCCATCCTCTCGGAAGGCGATCCCCGCCACGTCGGAAAGGGGCTTGCCCTCCTCGAGGGCGTCGATCAGGACGGGTCCGACGGCCTCGTACTCGTGGCGCAGGTACACGTCCATCGGAGGGGCCTCCGCGAGGACCTCCTTCGGCAGCGTGCGGAGGGTCCACGAGATGCCGACCGTCTTCGCGTCCGGGTGGACTTCCTTCGCGAGGCGCGCGACCCGCATGTCGTGGTCGAACGTCGTCGGCGTGAAGCGGAAGACCATCGCGTCGAAGGCCCTGTGGCGGAACCGGGCCTCGACCTCCCCGAAGTCCAAGTCGCCTCCGTTCGCATCGAGGAGGTCGACATCGTGCCCCTTTTCGCGAAGGAGGGCGCTGAGCTGGAGGAGACTGTACGGTTCCAGGACGGAGTATCGCTCGGGGACCTCGCACCGCTCCTCCCGCACGACGGAGCTGCCCTGGAACCGCGGCGGGTTCACGAGGAGGACCTTCAGTTGTCTCCCTCCCCGAGGGCGTCGCGGTAGAGGTTGAGCGTCTGGCCCGCCATCCGGGCCACGGTCGCGTTCGTCTCGATCCAGCGCCTCGCGCTGAAGAGCACCCGGTGGACCGCGGGGCCGTCCTGCGTGACGGAGGCTACGCGGGCGCCCAGCGCCCTCGCATCCCCTGCAGGGAAGAGGAAGCCCGTCTCCCCGTCGTGAACGATCTCCGAGACGCCTCCGACGTCCGCGGCGATGAGGGGTGTGCCGCTGGACATCGCCTCAAGGCCCGCGAGGGGGCAGCTCTCGAGGAAGCTCGGGAGCACGACCGCGTCGGCGGAGTGGTAGAGGCCGGGCATGTCCTCGTACGCGATACGCCCGGCGAACTCATATCGGTTCGCTGGAATCCCGTGCCTCGTCGCGAACTCCCTCCAGGGAGCGGGGTTTCCGGGACCCGCGATGACCACGTGGACCCTCGGGGGCATGAACCGGATGGCCTGGAGGAGCGTGCCCAGGCCCTTCTGGGCCAGGAGGCGTCCCGCATAGAGCAGCGTGAATCGACGCGCGTCCCCGCGGGGTTCGTCCGGACGGGACGAGGGCGGCCACCGGTACGGGCTGAACATCTCCGTGTCGACCCCGTTCGGGACGACCATGCTGTTCCTCGGGCGCAGGCCGTAGGTCCTCAGGGCCTGTTCCTGGATCCAGCGGGAGACGAAGATCAGGGACGGCGACCGCTTCAGGTACCGACGTTCCACCATCCGCAACAGGTGGCGGTGCCGGAGCACCGTGCGCTCGCTGTCCTGCGGTTGCGCCACGGGGCTCGCCTGGAGCGTCCCCGCGAGCTGCGAATCGAGGGTCGTGTGGATCGTGACCACCGCGTTGGTGTCCATCGGGCGGAGCCGCGCGAGCACGTCGGACATCTGGGCGTGGTTGCTGTGCACGATGTCGAACCCGCCATCCCGGACGAGTCGGGGCAGGTGCTTCCATACGGCCATCTGGAAGCGGAGGGAGCTCGCGCCTTCGCGCCCCTTGCCGCCCGTGGGGAGCGGGTGGATCTGCACTCGTTCGAGGCCCGCGAGGCCCTCCCTCTGGAGGGTCGCGTCCGAGGTGACGACGTGCACCTCGGCGTGGTCCTGGAGGCCCCGGGCGAGGTAGTACGTGTACGTTCCGATGCCGCCCCAGGACGGGAGGAACTCAGGAGTCAGAAGACACACTTTCATGTCGGGAGCCCTCACGCTGGGTCGTTCGCACGAGGATGTGGTGGGGCCGGCTGAGGAGGGTCCCAAGGCGCTTCCGGATCAGGCACCGAGCGATCTGGACACCCGTCCGGAGGGGAACCATCTTCGGCTCCCCGTGCCGAACGCGGTACCGAATCGGAACCTCCGTGATCCGCGCGCCCATGAGGGCCGCCGACGCGAAGATTTCTGCTTCGAGCTCGAAGCCTTTTGCCTGGAGCTCGCACCGCTGGAGGAACTCCTCGGAGAATCCCCACATGCCCGTGCAGACGTCCGTGACGGGGACGTCGAACAAGGCGTGGGCGAGGAGGCTGAGCATCTGGTTCCCGAACCGGTTGAGTCCGGTCATCGCGCCGGGGTCGATCTTCCCCAGGAGGCGAGAGCCCATCACGATGTCGTTGCCCGCCCGCAGCGCGTCCACGATCAGCGGGATGTCCTCGACCGGGTACGTCCCGTCCGCATCGAGCATGATCACGGACTGGCGGTGATGCTGGTACCGGACATCGGCCTGATGGCGCACGATCCGGCCGAACGCCTGCCGCACGCCGTTGCCCTTCCCGCGGCCTGACTGGATGAACACGTGGGCGCCCTTCCGCTCCGCGATCTCCCGCGTCGCGTCCTCCGACTCGCCATCGACGACGAGGATCGACACCTCGCATCCCATGTCTTGGAGGGCCTCGAACGGGATGTTGTCCAGGACGCCGCCGATCCCACGCTCCTCGTCGAGCGCGGGCATGAGGATGATGAGCTCCTCGATCGGGGGGAGAGGCGTGACGACGACCTGCTCGACGGGGACGGATTCCGCCATGTCCCGGACGAGGATTTCCTCGTTCTGGAACGTAGGGTCTCCCCTCACCTCTTCACTCAGCGACAATCCTAGCCCCTCCCATTGTGACCCGTTGTATCTGGACTCTAACTGAGAAGGTCGAGGTTATATGGCGATTGTGGAACGGATTTTTACCGCGCGGTCCGGCGAGGCTCAGACGATCAGCGCGTTGCCTACGAGGCCCGGATTGAACGCCGCGATCGCGACGGCCATCCCGGTCCGCGCCAGGAAGACGACGGGCAAATTCTCCCGACGCATCGCGAGCGCGCCGAAGGCGAGACCGTACGCGCCGCGGAACAGGAAGGTGGCCGGAGTGGCGAACGGAGCACCGTACGCGGCGAACAAGATCGCGGTCGCGAGCCATCCCCACCGGGCCGAGGTGACACTGGCCAGGCCTCGCTGAAGGATGCCACGGAACCAGAACTCATCGAGGAAGGCCACCGGCGCGACGACGAGGACCGAGATCCAGACGGGCCCGCCTGCGATCGATCCTCCCGGCGCAAAGAGGACGATGCCGAGGATCCCGAGTCCCGCGGCCAGGGCGGCCCCGAGGGGAAGGGCACGGGCCCACTCGGCTCGGCTCAGCTGGCGGAGCCCGGACGGCATGCCGGTCGTTTGCCGGAAGACGAGGACGGTCACGGCGAGTAAGAGGTACACGAAGAGCGGGTCGAGGATCTCCGGGGGCATCCTCATGAACGCCAGCCGCGCGACCGTGAGCCCCGGGACGATCGACAAGGCGAGATAGAAGCGCTGTGCGGGCTCCCGGGTGTCCAGTAGCGTCCCGACGAACACGCCGGCTCCGAGGAGGACCAGCAAGACGAGCCCTCCCGGGTAGGCCGCGACGGGGCCTTCGATCGAGAGGGTCAGGAGGGCGGCGGCTATCCCGTACCCGCAAACGAAGGCCGCCAGAAGGAGAAGATAGGTGGCCTCGGCGGACGGTCGCCGGAGAGGGAACCCCGGATGGGTGATGCCCATGCCATCGTCCGTGCGGTCCAGTGCTTCCCCCCTTGTCGCCTTGCCCGGTCCCTAGGGAAGGGCCTCCAGGAAATTCGCGATGACATACACGAGGAACACGCCAAACAGCAGGATGAGCGGTGCCTCGAATCGCCTCAGCTGGACGTCGTCGAGCCGCGGGAGGAGGATGTGCCGGATGATCAGGAGGAGGGCGAGCAAGAGGACGGCCGCAGCGCTCGCCATCCGGGTTGCGTCGTCGATGACATAGGCCATGGGGGCTCGGTCGCCCCAAGGACGGGGCCACCGCAAAACCTTTGCTGTGGGTCCGGCCGTGCGGCCGGTTCGCCGGGGTCCGAGGCTCGCCGCGCTAACGGTCCTTGAGTCCCTGCGGTTCCGGGGCATGCTGTCTGCGCTTGAAGAGGAACTTCTCGATCGAAGCGCGAAGCAGTTCGTTCGCGAGCTGAAGCGAGCGGAGGCTCGCACCTCCGTCCCCCTGGAGCGCTGCCTCCCGCGCGTCCGCGAGGAAGGCCTTGTACGGCGTCACGTCGACGCCCGTCACCTTCGCGAGGCGGACCAGTCCGGTTCCTTCCTTGCGGAGGGCGTCCAGGAGGGCCTTGCGCGAGGCCGCCGTCGACAGCGAACTGCCGGCCACGGGGAAGGGAACGAGGGTGCTCACGAACGCCCGGGCCGAGTCCCGGGAGACCGCATCTCCGACGGCACCCTCCGAGGATCCCCGCGCGGCCTCGCTGCCCGATTCGTCGAACAGACCGCCCCTCCTTGCGTGGCGCGCCGCTTCTTCGAAGGGCAGAAACCCCCCGGACGGTGCACCGGCGGCCGGCTCGGAGCCCCGCGAGAAGGCGACGAGGAAGACGACCACGATCAGCATCGCGGCCGCCGCCACGAGGGAGGCGACGAAGAGCGACCCCGTCCCCCCCGTGAGGGCCGCGACCGTGAACGCCACGCCGACGAGGACGATGATCACGACGGGCAGGACTCGTCGCATGGCAAGGGCGGCAGGGGCACGGCCTGATATGAAAGCGTGTGTGTCCGGCTGGAGTCGCACGCGCCGGCTGGCGGGCGGACAGAGTGGATCGCGAGGTGGGCTCCCCATTTCTGAGCCTTCCTCGCCTCAACCCCCCCACGAACGAGGTTTCTGCAATGATACGGCTTAAGAGGGAGACGCCTATTCCCTCCGAGGAGAGGGCCGATCGGCGCGGATCAATCCGGAACGGCGCGAGGGGACTTGGACTCGCTTCTGGGGGACGTCGAGACGGCGGAGCAGCTCGACGGCGTGTTTCTCCTGACCTCCGGTGGCGACGTGCTCGGTGGCTGGAGCCGCGGGCGGGTTCGGCAGGAGGTCCTGAGCATCATGTCCGCGACGATGATCGGGTCCGTCGACGTCCTGCTGGAGGAGCTCCGGGGGCAACGGCCTCGCCGGGTTCTCGTGGAAGCGGGCGGGCAACGGCTCCTCGTGATGCGGACACAGGACGACAACTTGCTCGTCCTGCTGGCTCCCTTGAGCGTATCCAGGAAACATCTGTCGGCCTCGGCCCAGACCCTCCTGGATCGGCTCTTCGCCCTGCCGCCCAAAGCCGAGTCCAAAAGTCACGTCTACGTGACGCGAGATTGACAAAACCTGTTCTCACCTCCGAGAGCACCTCGCCCTGGGCGGCTCGGGGCCGGCGCCTTAGGACAGTCTTGATATACTGCCAGTCAATATGCATCCTGAAATCGTGGGGTTGGGGGGTCCGATGGTCTTCGCTGACAGTCATCCAGCGTTCGCCGTCCCGCCCTTGGTGGGACGGTGGGCCGGGTGAGCACCTACCAGGGCCTGAACCTCCTCGAGCAGCCGACCCGCCGTCGGATCGTCGACCATCTGAATCTTCTCCCCGGAGACCACTTCCGGTCCATCGGACGATCCCTTCATCTGTCCCTCGGGACGACGAGGCACCACCTCACGGTCCTCGCGAAGCAGGGCCTCGTACGATCCGAGCGGATGGGGAGCAAGCTGAGGTACTTCGTCGTCACGAAAGGGTCTCCCCCGCCGATGAACGAGACCTTCAAGCAGTACTGGAAGTACCGGGATCTCCGGGTGCGCGTGTGGTCGGCCGTCGTCCGAGCCCGCGAAGCGCGGCCGAGCGCCGTGGCGGCTTCCCTCGGCGTGAGTCGACAGCTTGCATCCTACCACTTGAGGCGTCTGACCGAGCTCGGCCTCGTCACGCGCAGCCACGGACGCTACCGTGCCGTGATCCCGGGGAACCTGGATGGCGGGTACCCGGGCGTCCCTGCCTCCATGTTGCTCATGTCGTCGCGGTCGGAGCATTCGCGGTCGGCCCTGCCTGATTCTCGAAACCGGCGGCACTGACGACCCGGTCCGGTACGTCGGTCGGTCTGACGACGGGTGTCGCAGTCTTTCGTGCTTTCCAGCGGACGCCGCGTCGACTCGCCCGCCGGGCCGGACACGCCGCTTGCCCCGCGGTCGGAACCCTTTAGGCAGACCGAAACATATCCCTGCGCAGGAGTCGAGGCAGTGCTCGTTCTTTGGAAGGCGAATTTCAGCGGCACGAGGGAACAACTGGCGAAGGTCACGGCGAAGCTCCAGGAGCTCGCGAAGAAGCACGGGGAGAAGGTCGACGGTCCCTACTACGCGCAGGACGCGGACCTCCTGTACCTGACCTGGACGAAGTCGGGGAACATCGGCGAGAGCGGGCGGGAGTTCCTGCCCTGGGTCGCGGAGAACAAGATCCCTCTGGAGCCGGTCAACTGGCAGGTCGCGCTCAGCGAGAAGGAATTCTGGGGCTAGGCGCCCGGATCCGGCAAGGGGGAAGGTGCGATGCCCTCGAGGAAGAGCGCGACGCAGGTGCACATCTATCACGCGACCGCCCCGACCTGCTGGTGGTCCTGGGGCTACGAGGCGGTGCTGAACCGCATCTCGCTCGCGTACGGGGGCCGGGTGAAGATCCACCTGCTCCTCGGATGCGTCTACGAGGACCTGGACGAGTGGATGCGGAACTACGAGATGACCGTCGCGGGGCAGGAGGAGTGGGCCCGCGAGGCCGTGCAGATCATGGGCGTGCCGCTCCGCACGACCTACGGCGCGGGCGAGCCGAAGAACGTGATGCCCGCGACGCTCGCCGTCCTGGCGGCGAAGCGGCAGGGGGAGGCGAAGGCCGCGCGATTCATGCGCGCCCTGTTGCGGCGGTTCTGCGTCGAGGGGCAGGACGTGACGCGCGAGGCGGTGCTCGAGGAGGCCGCGAAGGAGGCGAAGCTCAACGTGGACGCGTTCCTCCGCGCCTATCGGGACACGGATGCGCGACGCGAGGAGCTGACCCATCAGGGTCATGGATTCCCGCACGTTCCCCTGGGCTTCTACAGCATCGCCCTCACGGATGGCGGCGACCGCACGGTCCTCCTGGATTACGCCTTCGACCCCAAGGTCGTCGAGGGCGCGATCGACTACCTCGCGGGAGGACGGCTTCCGAAGCAGAAACCCTCGGATCCTGTGGGCTACTTGCGACGCCATGGGTCCGCGCCGCGGTCGGAGATCGCACGGGTCCTCGGGATCACCGAGAGGGAGGCCCAGAAGAGGCTCGAACGCCTGGAGAAGGAAGGCCGCGTCGCATCTGTGAAGCTCGCCGGTGGCCCGCATTGGTCTGCGACGAAGAGATGAGCGGTCAGTCCCGCGCGTTCGGATCGTGTGAAATGCGGCGACCGCGGAAGAAACCGGGTCCGAACCATGCGTACAGCCCGGCGGGCACAAGGCTCGCGAGGAAGAGCAGGTAGAGCCACGCGCCCATGGTCCCCCAAGCCATCTGGTCGGAGTACCGCGCGAGCGCGACGAGCTGGAACACGCCGAAGACGGTGAGGCCGCCGCCGAGCGGCCGGATCCGCGCCAGGTCGTTCTCGCGGAGGGCGTGGAACTGGATCACGGAGAGCCCGAGGAGCCAGGCGCCGACCGCGCGGGCCGTGAGGGTCGTCAGGTTCCAGGGCCATACGGGTCGGGTCGCGTCCGGCACGACGAACAGGGCGAGGCCCACGACCAGCATCCCGGTCCCCTCGACGAGGAAGAAGATCCGCAGCCATGCAGGGAACGGCTTCTCCACGGGCGGATCGCCTCCGGGCCTCCGCAGCTGCAGGAACAGGGTCACGAGCATCGCGGCCGGGACGCCCGCGTAGATTCCGAGCCACAGGTACGCCGCCGCTCGTGGTGCGAGGTCCGGGCTCGAGAAGTGGAACAGGTCCGCGTGGAGGATTGTCAGGATGAGGGTGAGCGTCGTGAAGCTCCAGACGCCGGGCACCGCGATTCGGGCCTTCGCCCACGTGCTCTCCCGGGCGGCCAGGAACTCGACGGGCACCGCGGACCAGTACGCGGCCCCCAGGGACGCCGCCGTCAGGGTTGACTTGACCGTCCACGCGAAGGTGGTCGCGGTCCGGTCCGAGAGGATGAACAGTTGGAAGCCCGCAAGGGCCACGAGGCCGCTGGCCGCGTAGAGTAGCCACCGCATCGGGCGGATCAGGGGGCGAATCCCCTCCGCGCGGTCCGCTTCCGCCATCTGAGACGAGCATCGGGATGCCCGGGGAGGACTTGAATCCTGTGACACCGGACTGTGGGGAGCAGGAGGTGAGGTCACCCCGCGCTCTGAGCGGGCTCCGGTGGGCGGTGACGGTTGGTCATCGCGTGGGGACAGCTGGTAAAGAAAGAAGGAGCCGGGGTCGCGACGACCGGCTCTCAGTTGCTCCTCCCTCAGGAGGGGCTGAAGACGGCAGACAGGTGGCCGTAGCTGAACACTGCGGTGCCCTGCGCGCACGACCCGACGACGTAGAACGTGTACGTCCCGGCCGCGGTGACCGGGAACGTGTCCAAGAGCGGCGCCGTGTAGTAGTACGTCCCGGTGGGCGCGGCTGCGGGGACCGAGATGAACCCGTCGCTATCGTAGCAGGTCGCCGACTGCGGGCTGGCGAACAACAGGACGTCGTCCTCGGTGGTCGTTGCGTGTTCCACATATATCACGGCGGTCGCGGAAAACGTCACATTCCCCGCCGCAGGCACGGTGATCGATACGCTCTCGAGGTTCGTGCAACTGGCCAACCCCGTCGTCAGGAGGACGAAGGCGGATGCCTCGATCGTGCCGTTCCCTTGCGGCCCTGCGGGACCGGTCGCCCCGTTCGTTCCGTCCGCACCCGGAGCCCCGTTGGTTCCATTGGCTCCCGTGGCCCCGGTCGCGCCCTGCGGCCCTACGGGGCCTGAGATCGCAACGCTGGCGACGAGGGCTCCTGCGGCCAAAACGACGGCCATGGCGCTCAAGATCGTGCTCACGTTCTTCATGCCGCCCGCGCGGGGCGGCGCCTGAACTGGTTGGTCGGCCTGCATGGGCTACCCGCGGGCCGGAATGCAACGCTTGGGATTAAGGCTGTCCTAACAGCGCTCCGAGATCCATGGCGACGGTCGCGATGCGACGGGTCGCCCGGCACCGCAGATGATGATCACGGACCGGCGAGCAGTAGGTCCCAGGAGAGGTCGTTCGTTCGGATGCGGACGGCGGGCCTCGATCGAAAGGAGACGACCTCCGCCTCCCCGAATTCGTGCGCGAAGTATTCGAGGTCCTCCGTCCTCACGACGACGGCGCAGAGCGGGAACGCCTTCTCCCCGAGCCGCGGCATCACGTCGAGGGCTTCCCTCGAATACACCTTGACCCCGTTGATGTCGACGGCCCCCTGGACGAGCTTGGTCTCCGCCAGCCGCGCCAGCCGCCGCAGGCTCTCCTCGGGCAGGTCGAAGACGAGGCCCACGACGGCCTGGGTGCCGTTCGGATGGAGGGGCGCGAGAGGGCGGTGGGGCTGCGGCTCGTCCAGCCGCGTGAGAAAGAGGAACGTGTCCCGGATCACGGGCAGCTCGAAGTTCAGGTAGTCCCATCCCGGCTTCGACGGGTCGTCCGATCCGTCGTAGTTCGCGTGCAGCGTGTACGGACCCCACTCCTCGTACTTGCGCTGGAAGTCAGCGAGCTCCCGCTCCGCATAATCCGGAACGAGGACGGAGACGCCCGGGGCGTACGGCTTCATGCCCAGCGGGACGAAGTCGAGGTACGCCTTCGCGTCCGCGACCTCGATCAGCTCGAGGGACGGCCCGTCTTCGAAGTCCACGAAGCGGCAGACCTGGGATCCGGCGTAGTGCGAGACCTGGGGGCGGACCGTGAAGCCCGCGCGCTCGATTTCCGCGACCTTCGCCGGGTCGAACCCGTGTCCGTAGACGTTGCCGATTTCGAGCATGCCGTCCTCCACGACCAAGAGCACGTGGGCGGCGCGGTGACGCGACCGACCCGCCTCCGTCCGAGCGCGCGGACGCACCGGGGAGCGCTAAGAATCCACCGCACTTACCGTATGCGGTGGGAGGGAGGCGCGCCCCCCGTGGGGTCTCGAGGGGGCCGCGCTCCGTCCCTTTGGGCCGTTACTCGTCCGAGCCGTTCCGATTGTTGCTTCCCTTCACGGTGCGACGGCAGGGGGCGAGACCGCGCGGGAGCCCAGGGTGGATTCCAGGGTGGCGAACGCCTCTCGGAGGTTCTTCTCCATACCCGTCCCGCGTGCGTGGATCACCGTGTTCTCGCCCACCGGATAGTACCACAGGTGGAGCCGGTTCGGCTCCCCCAGTTTCGCCGCGCCGGTCTTGGCGCCCGAGCGACCGAATTCGAGCAGGCCGCCCTCGGACCGGTGCGCCATGGAGCCGTACGTCATCCCGATCTTGACCTTCTGGTGCAACGCGACGCCCGAGTAGGGCGCGCCCTCGAGGGAGGCGTCCTCCTCCTCGACCGAGAACCCGCTCTGGCTCATCGACGCGTTCACCGCGCTCCGAAGTTCGTTCACGTTTCCCTGGACACGCCATTCCTTCTCTTGGACCAGCGGTTTCATCAGACCCATGGGCATCCCGCCCACCTCCACTCGCGATCGCGGCCGGAACCTCCCACGATGTCGTCCTGAATCCTTCTACCTTCTCCACGCGCGCAAGCGACGAGGACGACCTTCGTCCCCGCTCCGCGAAATGCGTCGGGCGAGCGAAGGCGACCCGTCGACTCGGAGGGCGGGGCGGGCACCGTTGCCGGAGGAATCCTAGTCTCGACGCAATCCCCGTTCACGGACCCATCGGAACGAGGATCGTCGCTCCCCGCGGCCGGAGCAGCCCCCAGCCGGCACGGATGAAGTGGACGCCCGTGTAGCCCATGACGATGTGCATCGTCAGGGTCAGGATCACGGCACCGACCTGGAGCAGGCTCCCGCCTCCGAACGGGTCGGCGCAGTTGCTGCCCGTGCAGCCTCCTTGATTGTTTCCGCCGTTGTTGCCGCCGCCTCCGGTGGCGGGTCCCGCGTTCCCGCTCGAATCCGACGGGATCTGGATCGTGGTCTCGGCGCGGTTCGTGACCTGGTCCGCATCCCGGACGGTCAGGGAGATCGTGTACGTCCCGGTCTGCACGTACGTGTACGGCGAGATCGACTGGCCATACCCGACGCCGCGTCCGTCCCCGGCGTTCCATGTCCAGTTCACGATCACCGCGCCGCCGGACTGGGAGAGGTCCTTCACGGACAGCGTGGAGCCGCTCGTCTGCCAGCTGAACGCGGCGGTGGGTCCGCTCGCCTGCGACCCGACCGGAACTGCTTGGCTGCCCTGCTGGCGGAGGAAGCTGTTCGGGTTCGTCGCGATCGAGATGAAGCTGTAGACCGTGAAGACGACGAGCACGATGCCGAGGACCAGCACGACGATCCCGAGGATGAGGGAGAGGGTGTCCCGGTCGCGTTTCATGATCACGTCGCCGTCCCCGTTCGCCTGAGACCTATATTAACCCGGGACGGCGGATTCGCAGGGTGATAACAGGAACCCGCGGGGGCGTACGGCCTTGGGCGTCCTGGAACGCGATCCCCGCGATAACAGCGCAGATTCCTTCAAGTCCCCCCTTGGCCCTTCCCCCGGGGAGGGAATCGCATGGAACCCCCAGTCCCCTCGTGGGACCCCGTCCACCAGTCCCGAGAGCTGAACGCCTGGCAGCGGCACCAGGAGGCGAGTCTCACCCTCTCCGGGGCGGCCCTCGCCCTCGTCAACGCGCTCCTGGCCTTCGAGGTCCTGAGCGTGAACGAGGACACGAACACGTTCCTCGTCCTCGGCACGCTGAACCTCGCGATGATCCTGAGCTGGGTGACCCTCGCGCGCCGCGCGGCCGCACGCACGGCGCGATGGGCGATGAAGGCACGGCGGATCGAGCGGGAGATCCTCCGCGTCCCGGACCGGCTCTCCCTGTGGAACGAGGCGCCGGAGGGTGGCCTCCCCGCGTGGATCGCGGTGGGCGCGGTCCTCATTGGCTTCGCGGTCCTGTGGGTCGGCCTCATGTCCAATGCGTTCTGGTTCACGTACCTCTGAGCAGACTCGGCCAATGGGAAGAGAGAACAGGGGAGGGAGGCGCGGTTTCGCGCCCGCCTCCATTGGCTTCCTGGTTGCGTGATCGGGTCCGGGCCGTGCCTCCCTGCCCGAGCTTGGGTGGGGTGACGAGGCTCTGGCCCGCCCGCACGAACGGGGTGGGATGCCCGAAATATCCGCCTCTCACGCGGCAAGCGCCTCACAGACTGCAATATGGCCGGACTGCCTTTCTGGAAGGGGGCCTAGACGATTTGGAACGTGGGAAGAGGAATGATGAACTTGCCGCCGCTGGCCAGGTATGCGTCTTCACGCTTCACAAACTCTGAGGCGAAGTGCCATGGTAGCATCAACAAATAGTCAGGATTCATCTTCCGTCCCTCCTCTTCGGAGACGATTGGGATGCGCATTCCCACCGTTTGCCTCCCCCATTTCTGGTCTTGACGTTCCCAGGCATATTGCACGAGCTTGGACGAAAGTCCGAAGTACTGGAGCAACGTGTTGCCCTTGGTGGATGCGCCATAGGCGTGGACTCTCCTACCGGTCTTCACAGCGTCTTCGATGACCCTCGTGGTTTTCTCCTTGATCGATTCCACGCGGTCGGCGAAGGCTGTGTAGGGAGCCCGCGTCTCCAGACCTAGGTTACTCTCCGAGGCCCGGATGCTCTTGACCCTCGCGGAAGGACCCTCATCGGCACCCTCGTGCGCTCGACGAACGTAAAGCCGTATGCTTCCTTCATTGAGTTCAACCAACTCAGCGTCGAGGATCTCGAAGCCGTGCTGCTTCAGAAGGTGCTGAATGCTCCGGAAACTGTAGTACTCCAGATGTTCGTGGCATATTCCATCGAAGGCGTTGCGTTCCAGCATACTCGGCAAGTATGAGATCTGGATAATCCACAAGCCGTCTTTCGCGAGGATGGAGTCGATGTCGCGGATGAAGGTGTGGGGATCGTCCAGGTCATAAAACATGGCGATGCTGGTGACGGCTTTCACTTTGCCTCTGAGCTGATCGAATGCGGGCGCTCTCGAGGAAAAGTAGTCGTTGATGACAGAAACGTCAGGAATCTCTCTGGCTACAGCGGCAACATTCGATGCCGGTTCAAACCCGATCTTTCTCAGCCCCGGCATGGCATACGAGGCAAGCAAGGTTCCGTCATTGCAGCCCGTATCGACGACGATGTCGCCGCTTTCGAGTCCAACGTTGCGCTCCATCGCCTGGGAGATATCCGCGAGCGCGAAACGCATGGTCTGGTTCGTACCAGATCTGTACCAGTAAGTCCTGTACAAGAGATCGGGATTCGTCGTGTGACGGAGTTGAAGAAGTCCACATTGCGAACAGCGCACAACGTCCAAGGGGACCTTGGGACCATCCGCTTCACCCGGCTTTGGGAAAGACGAAACGTAGAGTTCTCCCAGATTGATGACGTCGTCGAGGGTGCTGCCTCCACAACTTCTGCAGGCGGTCTTTTCGCCGAATACCCAATCGACCACGCATGTGTCCCCTGCTTACTCCTCACCGTGTCCGGACCGGCTCCCACGCAGGCGGCTGCGGCCCATGACGCTTCTGGGCTATGAGTTTTTGGTCCGTCCACAACGTTACGTTGCCACGGCCTTCAGTACCGAGGATCGCTCGTTTATCCAACGATGAGACCCCCAAACTCAGCCACGTACCAGCCCGGAGAAGACTGGGAACTTGCGACCCCGAGCGAAAGCCACCACCCCCTCGTTGGGTTGAGCGACCCCACCAGGTTCGAGAGGTTCAGCGTTACGAAGGAGGATTGGCCCGTGGGTGCGCTGAACACGAAGATCTGCTGATGGGGCAGACTGACCTCGCCCTGCGCGCAACAAGCGAAGGCGATCCACACCACGTTTTCGCCATCGTTGATTTCGATGCCGGCGAAGGCGAGGGGATAGCCCGACGATGCATCCGCTTTGTATGAGAACCCCGGATTGATTGTGAGACTGAGCGTTGAATTCCTAAGGGATTGGACCTGTTGGGCACCGAGACCTTGCGCAAGGAATAGCCCGGTCCAGCCGGACGACTCGTTCTTTCCGTCCTCGTAGATCGCCATTCGAAGCCTCGTGTTGGTTGAATTGGACTGGGACAGATTTTGCTGATCGTCCCGCCCTCCCATCGTCCCAATCGACCAGCCGAAAGGTCCTGCGGGTTGGCCGGCTTGACTTGACCAATACTGGAAGTCGGGATTCGCGATGATGGGCGAGTGCGAAAGAATCAGTCTCTCAACGGGGGAAAATGCGTACTCTTGGGTCATTTCGTCATAGAGCCGAACAAAGAAGAGAGTCCCATTGGGGATTGACCGTTCCAGATCCGGTGCCTCGATCGTGTAGACTCTCCGTGAGTGCGCAGGCAGCAAGATGGCGTCCGCGCCGTATGACCACGGAGCCAGAACGTTACTCGTTTCTCCTGACCAGTAGATGAAGAAGTGCGGGACGATTCCTCGGTCACCGTCATTGCTCACGTTGACTCGGAGGACCGTTGCCGCGTGCAAACCGAGAACGTCGTCGATGGGTTTCTCAACAGCCACCTTCACCTCAAGCGTCGTGAACTGGCCGGAAACCAGAATCGCGAGCACGACGGGAGCAACCAGGCTGGCGAACACTAGGACGACATCGAGTTGCCGGGGGACTTTCGACTCCCTACTTCCGCGAAGCATGCATCCAATCCTTCAGAGCGAGGAAAGCCAACGGGTACCAGTAGATGAAGTAGTTCTGCAAGCTCCGCGGGGCGAAGTAAAGGGCGATCGCCGGAAAAAACCAGAAGGCATATTGGAAGCGTTCGAACCGTAGGACCAGGGCGGACAACAGGACCAAGAAGACAAAGACCGGGATGATCCCATAGAATGAACGCGGGAGAAGAACGAACCCATACACACCGAGGGCCGAAAACCCTGAACCGTACATGACCAGCGATGTCTGAGACGGAGCTGTGATGGCGTACGCCCATGCCTGCGGCCCAGCTGCAATGAACGGCAGGTTGGGCACGAGGAAGACGATCGAACTCACACCGAGAAACAGGAGCGGATTTCTTAGCTTGATCTTCAGGGAATCGGACTCCGAAGACTTGTAGTACCACACGAACAAGAATGGCCCTAGAAACAGAGGGGTCAGTTTTATTGCACATGCAATGCCGAACCAGAAGGCCGCCCTTGGGACTTTTCGGATATCCAGCGCCATCATGATCATCGGGAGCACCCAAAGGATATCGGTGGCTCCTCCTGGAGTAAGATCCAGCATGTTCTGGGTAATGACAAGGGTGAGGGGGGCCAAGTATCGCATGGGGCCCTTCACTCGAAAGTAGAGAACGAGGATAGCGGCGACGTGAA
Organism: uncultured Thermoplasmata archaeon; assembly: GCA_963768855.1. Classification (GTDB taxonomy): domain Archaea; phylum Thermoplasmatota; class Thermoplasmata; order RBG-16-68-12; family RBG-16-68-12; genus RBG-16-68-12. Next base: position 12,788 of record CAVYJM010000015.1, on the reverse strand, counting down.
AAGCGAGGGAAACAAGTCGGATGTCCCGGACGCCGGCCACCATGGCTGGGACGTAAATGAGGAACGCCAAAGCAGGGTATGGCGTTCGGGCGAGCAATGGTCCGGTTTCGAACGGAGAAGAGTAGGCCAAAGGTATAGGAAACATCTGAAGGGCAGGTAACATGCTCTCTTGGAACGGGTTCCGACCCTGCAAAGTCAACAACGCTGAATAGTGAAGAAAGGCGAGTGCGTCGGTCGTGTATCCGGGATTCCAGGACACGAAGACCCAGTAATTGAGGGACACCACGAACAGGGCCGCGGTCGGGATCAAGATCGCGAATTTCGCGGCTCGAACCTGAGTGAGAAGGGACAGGATAATCAGAAAGAACCCGAACAAGTATTCGAATATGATGAGGAGCAGAGCCGCCTCGTTGGTGGCAATTGGATATCGGTTCCAATTCGTGAAGCTTGAGTCTATCAGAACAATAGCCGAGAGGAATAGCCCGATCCGAGAAAGGAGCTCCGCCAGGTCGTTCTTGTAGAACTCTTGCCAGAGCCTCTTGATAGAATCAATGGTTCTCATGGCCAACCGACCGGCGGAGGCGATGACACACCCTCTGGACGGTGAGCAAGGGACGCCGCTCTGATACGGAACCGTCTGGAAGTGATGTCGTCCCGTCTGAGGCTAGGATGGAGAACTAGAGAAGTGGTGCGCAATACCACGAAGGTCCCAGGATTGCTCCTGAAAAGAAGATGATTACTTAAGTATTCTGTGCGGACGCGGCTCGGGTTTGTCCAGGAGACCGCGATGCCTCGCTGAACAGGTGGTCGCCCGAAGGGTTGGATCACGGTGAGGCGCGAGCGACGAAGGTCCCAGGCCTCCGGTGGACGGAATTCCGGTTCGGTCTCGCTTCCGCGAGAAGTCAACCAAGAAGGGGGCGAATCGGCACGGAACCGGCTTGAGGGAACAAGTTGTGTCGAAGAGGCTCCCGGAGACGCGCGCTTCCGGAGTTGGGCTATCTCACCGCCCACGTCCACGAAGTACTCCCGCCGAAGTTCGTGGCAAACCCGGCCACGATCGCGACTAGATTGGAAAGCATGTAGTTGACGCCCAGCCCGAGCGCGAGCAGCGCGAATACGGCCACGTTGATGGCAATGCCCGCTGCACACACCGCATGGTACAAGGCGAATCGACGGATCCGGCTCGAGCCATTCGTTCGCCCGCGGAAGGTCCAACGATCATTCCACTCGAAATTCCAGATGAGGGAGGCCTCGATTGCCACGATGAGCGCGGCGAGTGGCCAGACTCCGAGGATTCCGAAGAGAGCGAACAGGACGACCTGATTCACGACGATTCCCGAGGCGCCAACCGCGATGAACCGCGGGGCTCGTGCCAAGAAGTCGTTCCCCCGGTGCTGTTTCAGGCCCATCGTGAGGAGACACCGTACCCAGGCGAACATCTCACGGGGATTGAGCTTGCTCGACCCTTCGGTTCGCTCGCGGTAGGTTATCGGAACTTCCTTGACCCGCAGACCCTCGCTCCGCACGGCCAGGAGGCTTTCTAGCGCCCACCCGTAGCTGTCGTAGTCTTGCGCGCGAGATGCAGCCTCGGCGGCGCGACGCGAGTAGGCCCGGAAGTAATTCGTGTGTTCTTTCATGCCCGTACGGAGGATGAGCCGGGCCAGGGAATTCGCCACGATGCTCAGGAATCGGCGGGACCACTTCCAGTCCACGATGCGCGCACCGGGAGCGTAGCGGCTCCCTTGGACCAGGTCCGCGCTCTCAACGTCCGCTACGAATTGAGGCACATCGCCGGGATCATGCGTCAGGTCGGCATCCATCGTCACAGCGCAATCGAAGTCCGCTTGCTGTAGACTCCATCTCAGTCCGTCTCGGATGGCCGACCCGATTCCCAACTTCGTTCCACGCTCGAGGAGGGTGATGGGGTACCCTGCCTTCGCAAGAGAGTGCATGAGCTCTTGCGTTCCGTCCGTGCTGCCGTCGTCCACGACGAGAATGTGATGGGGACGTCCGTCCAAGGCTCTCTCAAGTTCATCGACGAGTCGTTTGAGATTCGCAGACTCATTCAGGGTTGGAATCACAATGTACGCGGAGCGTCGGGACTCAGGCGGGCGATTCACCGAGGTGCCTGCGAGTTCGTCCAAAGGTTCCGGCATGGTTTCCTCCAACTCCTCAGCGAGCGTTGAATGATCGGGGAGACTCAAGTCTTCCGGGCCGAGCGGATCGACCTCGTTGGCGCGGTTCTCCGGGTTGCCCTTCTCCGGCGTGCTGATGCTACTCGGCCGCCGCACGTTCTCCCTCCACCGTCCGTGTTGTTTCCAGTCTTGCAAAGTGCCTTTGCAGGAGGAATGCGTCGGATACCAATGTGGATATTAAAGTCCTTTGGTGCATAGTTCAATCTGCTCGAGAGAAATACTCTTCCCGGAGCTTCCCACTCGATCGCGAGGACCGAGTTCGATGCCGGCATCCTGAGGGTTGGTGGCGCGACCCTCACGGCTTCCGTTCGCAAGCCCTTACCCCAGCAGTCTGCGCTGCCCCACGCCGCAGCAGAACCCGCGAAAGCCGTCGGAAGAATTTGGGCGGGAGCCGACGCCGCCGGAGGATCCGGAGACCGCGACGGTGCCTCGTGGCCTCCCTCGAGGTCTCCCGCCCACCAGGGTTATATCCGACCCGGGGGTTCCCGACCGCATCCCGATGGCATCCGTTCTCGAGACGCTTCGGCACCCGTACTCAAACCTGCGTTCGTGGCAAGCGGGCCTCTCGGATCGTGAGCGTCTCGTCCTCCTGGCGACCGCGGTCTACGCCATCCTCATGTCCGGGCTAACCGTGGCCAAGATCAACGCCCTGCGGACGTTTGCATGGGACCTGGGGACGTTTAGCCAAGCCCTGTACACGACGGCCTTCCAGGGTCGCTTCTTCTACTTCACGGCCGATCTGCCGAACAACCCGACGGGCAGCATGTTCGGGAGCCACTTCAGCCCGTTCCTCTTCCTCTTCGTGCCCCTCTACCGGCTCCTCCCTTCTCCGGACACGATCCTCGTGGCCCAGACCCTGGTGATCGCGGCCGGCGCACCCATCGTCTTCCGCCTCGCCCGGCTGCGCCTGAAGGACGAGCGTCTCGCCGCCGTCCTCGCGGTCGCGTACCTCCTGAACCCCTTGGTCCAAGGCGTGAACTGGTTCGACTTCCATCTGGAAGCGTTCATGATGGTGTTCCTCCTCGGCGCAATCCTGGCCTGGGAGGAGCGGGCTTGGCTGCGGTTTGCGATCCTCGGTGGCTTGACCTTGTCGACGCTAGAGATGGCCGGGGTTCTCGTGGCGACGGTCGGTCTGTTCTGGGCGGTGGATATCCTGCTTGCGCGCCGTTCCGTGCGTCTCGCCCTGGGTGTCCTGGAATTCCGACTCGCGGTCCTTGTGGCGGCGCTCGGTGCCCTCTGGGTCTACATCGGGCTCCAGGCAATCGCCTACGTGAACCCGGGCAACGCCCTCCTGAGCGGGGGCACGGGCTTCTGGCAGGTGCTCGGCGCGAACTCCCTCCTCGGGGTGCCCGGAGCCGCGATTGCGAATCCCGGCAGGCTCCTCGCGGCGCTCGCGTACGATGGCGGGCTGAAGCTTTGGTACCTCGTCCTCGTGTTCGCCCCCCTTCTGTTCTGGCCCCTCCGCCGCCCTCTTGCCCTCCTCATGGTCGCGCCTTGGCTCGCCGTGGCGTTTACGAGTAACCTGCTCGCCTACTATGTCGTCGGCACACAGTACGGCGCTTTCGTGGCGCCGATGGTCTTCTACGCGGCCGTCCTCGGATTGGAGCGGAAGGGGCGGCGTCGCGCCGAACCCACGGAGTCAGGCGGACCGTCGATCGCCCCCCCGCCCTCAGGGCGGTGGTCGCCGTCGAGCCCGATCTCAATCGCGGCGGTCGCGGTCGCATTCGTCCTTGTGGCCTCGCCCGTCAGCCCCTTTGCGGTCGGCGCTAGTTCCTCCGGCGGCTTCCCGACCTACCTGGCACATGCCGCCCTGGTTCAGGAAATCGTGGCCCTCGTGCCACCGGCCGCGTCGATCCTCACGCAGAACAACCTCTTCCCGCTCTTCGCGAACCGCGTGGACGCGTATGTCATCCCTCACACCACGTTCTTCGGACCTGGGAATTCCTTCAACCAGACTCTGCAGGCGTACTTCAACGAGTCCGAGTTCGTCTTCGTGGACGGCGCGACGAGCATCACCGAGGCCATGGTGGTCCTTCAGGCTCTCCAGACCGTTTCCGAGTTCGGCATCCTCGCGGCCGCAGACGGCGCGCTGCTCCTCGAGCGGAACTACAGCGGCCCCCCGCGACTCTTCCTCCCGTTCAACGCCACGTACGGTGCCCGTGACCTCGCCCTCTTGAACGGGACCACCCTCGCGGATCCTGCTGCACTGAGCGGGGCCGCCCTCGCCTCCACGCCGGGTTACCGGGGCGCCTTCTGGGAAGGGTCGACCGTGCTCCTCTGGCCGGGCACGTACATGGTGACCTTCCGGGTGCGCCTGAATCCCGTGGTTTCGGGCGCAGTCCTCGGACTCGCCTTGCGTCTTCGGCCAGGTTTCATATCCGTCCTGCCCGAGGCGGTCTCGGCGCGGGGTTCCGCCGTGCGTCTCGCCACAGGCCTTCTCTCGTGTGCCGAGAACCTGACCGTGGAGAACGTCACAGGAGCCATGTTCCCGAACGGGACATCCTACACCACCTTCTCGATTCCGCTCACCGCGGACCTCTACGGCGTCTACAGTTTCGCAGGATTCCTGCCGGGAACGAACGCGACGGTCTCCCTCGACCGGGTCACGGTCCTCCAGCAGACGGCCCTCCCATACGTGCAGACGGCGGCCTGCCCGCCCTGAAGGGAATCAGCGCCGATCCGGAACGATCTCCCGCAGGAGGTCAAGTAGAGGCTCGCTGGCCCGTTCCCACGTGAACTGGCTCGCGAACCGGTGCGACGATACGGCCAGTCCATCGAACTTTGCGTCGTCCGTGAGGAGAGTCCGCGTTCGATCCGCCATCGCGCCGATGTCGCCGAAGGCCACGCGAAAGCCGTTCACGCCTTCCTTCAGCGCGTCCTCCGGCACGCCATTGGTCCCGACGACGGGAAGACCGCAAGCGCTGGCCTCGACAATCGCGATGCCGAAGCCCTCGATGGGCGCGGGCGCGAGGCAGGCGCGACTCGTCTGGAGCAGTTCCCGTTTGCGCTCCTCCGTCACCCTGAGCTCGAAGGAGACCTTCTCCTCGAGCCCGTGCTGCCGCGAGAGGGCTCGCATCTCTTCCAGGTAGGCCGGGTCCCCGACGCGGCCCGCGATGACCAGGCTCGCTGAGGGGACGATCCCCGCGAGTTCTTTGAGCACGAGGATGGCGTGGTGCTGGCTCTTGTACCGGCGGATCTTCCCAAGGCACACGATTCGAGGTTCCCGAGCACTTGCAGGCGGGGGCGGACCGCTCTCCAGGGTCGTTTCAGGAACGCCGGGGAGGTAGACGCGCACCCGGTCGGGGTTCGCGCCCTTCGAGATCAGGTCGTCGCGCGACTTCGTCGAGGGCGTGAGGAGGAAGGAGGCTCGGTGGGTCCAGAGGAGGACGCGATCGAGGCCCGCGAGGACCGGGTAGAGCAGAGGCGAGAACTCGTGCCGGAAGATGGGAAGGTGGTCCTGGAACCACAGGGAGATGAGCAGCTCCCGCACGTACAGGGAGGCGAAGAACGGGATCCGTGCGCCTCCGAGGAACTCCTCCAAGACGACATCCACGCGACCCCGGAACCGACGTAGGTACTCGATGTACGCAGCGGGTCCCAAGACCGATTCCGGAGCGAGGCGATGCACGCGGATGCCGTCGACCTCGGTCTCCGCTACGCCAGAGGGGAACGATGCGCATAGGAGGTGGACCTCATGCCCCTGGCGCACGAGGGTCCTCGCGAACTCCGCCATGACCGTCTCGCCGCCTCCCAGGGCGGGGTTCAAGGGGTCGCGGGACACCAACACGAGGACGCGCATCGTTCTACCCGCGGGTTCGCGTAGTAGGCGACAAGGACGCGGGGTCCATGGCCTTTGCGGTCCCCGGGCGGGACGGTCCTCTCAGGTCCGGGCTGGATGGGCCACGAGGGAGCTCATGCGCCGCCGGAGCCGGAGGAGGCCCCGCATCTGAAGCAGGAGGATCCCCGGCAGGCGGCGGGGCTGGTAGATCGTCGTGTTCCCGTAGAGGCGGCTGTGATGGGACACGGGAACCTCCGCGATACGAATGCCCTTCAGGCTCGCGACGATTGTGAACTCGGCCCAGAAGCTGTACGGCAGGTCGTGGACCTCGCCGAGGACGTCCTCCACGATCTCCTTGCGGATCAGACGGAAACCGCAGTCGATGTCCTGTAACCTTACACCGGTCAAGATCTTCACGAGGAGATGAAAGCCTTGAGAGAGGACGATGCGATGCAGGGGTTCGTCACGGTTCACTTTGCGCCCGATCACCATGCCGTAATCCTCTGCGTAAGGGATGAGCTTCCAGAAGTCTTCCGGGTAGTACTGCCCGTCAGAGTCGGCGAAGAAGATGAAGGCGGTCGCCACGCTCGCCAGCCCGTCTCGGACCGCACCTGCATAGCCCTTACGGACGCCGGCCTTCTCGAGCCGCATGGGGTACTTACCTGCGAGTCGATCAAGCACTGCCCCCGTGCCGTCCGTGCTACCATCCTCGCACACGAGGAGCCGGGCCGAGGTGGGGGACACGACCTTCGCGCAGAAGGCATCGAGCACCCCCTCGATGACGTCGGCCTCATTGTGGACCGGCAGGAAGACCGTTAGGCTCCCGGGCTCAAGCACTGCTGCCGTCGGCACGTCGGCCCCTTCGTCCCGATCGGCCGCAGCCGGCCTGGACGGTGAAGGCGGCATGCCGACCAACAGCTCATGGCCTCCTCGGCTCCGGCGAGCCCGCGACGCTGAACCGTCCCGGGGTACTTGAAACTTCATCGCGGCGGGTTCAGAGCGGGGATTCATCCCGGGTGGCGCTTCGAGCCCTCGTAGAGGTGCGCGTGCCGCTCCTCGTCCCCGCCGTCATCCGGAGAGCCTCGGGTTCCGCCTTGGTTGAAACTCTTGCAGGGACCGGTGGCCGGGCTCGGCCCCCTTCGTTCAGTTCCCCCCAGATCCACGCGTAGGTTGTCTCAAGACCGGAACGCAGCTCGGTTCGAGGTTCCCAGCCGAGGACCTCCCGCAGGAGGGAGTTCTCGCTGCTCCGGCTGCGAACGCCCTGAGGCCTCGAGGGGTCGTGTCGCTTCTCGAGCTGTTTCCCCGCGAGTTCGCAGACCAGGTCGACCATCCCGTCCAGCGAGATGACCTCGTTGGTGCCCAGATTCACGGGTTTCGTGTAGTCGGAGGCCATGAGGCGGACGAGGCCCTCGACGCAGTCCGCGACGTAGCAGTATGTCCGCGTCTGCCGCCCGTCTCCCCAGATCTCGATCGTCGATTCGTCCCGCGCCTCTGCGACCTTGCGACAGATAGCCGCGGGGGACTTTTCGCGGCCGCCTTCATACGTGCCGAGGGGCCCATAGATGTTGTGGAACCGAACGATTCGCACATCGAGGTTGTGGTCCTCGTGGTAGTACAGCGCCAGCTCCTCAGAGAACAGCTTCTCCCAACCATACCCCTTCTCGGGGTCGGCCGGGATCGCGTCCGTCTCGCGGAGATCCCGGGCATCGTCCTCGTCCTGGAGGAAGCTCGGGTACACGCAAGCCGAGGACGTGTACAGGTACCGCTCCACATCCTCAAGGCGAGCGGCTTCGAGCATATGCGCGTTGATGAGAACGTTGTTCCGTGTCAGATCCGCATGGTTCGCGGTGATGTACCCGATTCCGCCCATGTCGGCGGCGAGCTGATATACATCCTGGATGCGGTCGACGACGCGGACGCAGTTCTCGTACTCGCGGAGGTCCGCAATCACAAACTCATCTGCGGGACTCGTCTCGAACTCAGGGTACTTGAGGTCCACGCCCCGGACCCAGTAGCCGCGAGCCTTCAGGAACCGGACGAGGTGGTGGCCGATGAACCCCCCCGCGCCATTCACGAGGACTCGCCGCGGTCGCTTCCCGTTTGCCATTCTATCCCTCGACGTTGATGAGGTACGCGTCGCGGAGCGGACGAGAGGCCGTGAAGGCCACGCTAGGTCTGTCGCACAAGCTCTCCCTCGCGCACGACGCCAGATGCAGAAATCGTAGCCTGATTTGAATGTTTTGGTACAATCGTGGGCGCATAGTACGTTCGAATGCGAGCATGCCAATCATCGGTGGTGTGCGTCCGGAATGGACGGTAGGACGAATCTGGCGGCCATCCATACAAGAAGCCTTTCCCGAATCACGCGGACCGCGTCCCGCCGCGAGCGATGAGGGAGCCAACAGCCGCGATGGGCCGGCTCCCGCGTCCATCCGAGAATCGACCGAGAGCGGAGGCATGATCGGCGGCGGCTCGGGAGAATTCCGCCGCGAGCTTTATGGCGGGTCTCCTCGTTGGAGGCCGCGCCCATGATCGAGGTCCGAGGGCTCACGAAGGTCTACACCCGCGCGCGCGGGCAGGGCGCCAAGGCCCTGGACGGCGCGACCTTCACGGTCCCGGACAGGAGCATCTTCGGATTCCTCGGGCCGAACGGCGCGGGGAAGACGACGACGATCCGGATTCTGGCCACGATCCTCGAGCCGACGGAGGGCACCGCGATCGTCGAGGGCCACGACGTGCGCACAGATCCGCTCGCGGTCAAGGGCGCGATCGGCTACATGCCCGAATACCCCGGCTACTATCCCACGATGACCGCGGAGGAGCACCTCGACTACTGGGGCCGTTTCTACCACATGCCGAAGGCGGAACGGGCCAAGCGGGGCAAGGAGCTCCTCGACCTCGTCGGCCTGGGCCAGGAGCGCACGAAGAAGGTGAAGGCCTACAGCCATGGGATGCTCAAGCGCCTCGGCCTGGCGCAGGCGCTCCTCCATGACCCGCGCGTTTTGATCCTGGACGAACCCGCGGGCGGGCTCGACCCGTACGGGATCATCTTCTTCCGCAAGCTGATGAAGGACCTGAACCGCGAAGGGAAGACGATCCTCCTCGCCTCCCATATCCTCTCCGAGGTCGCCCAGACCTGCACCCACGTCGGCGTGATCGACAAGGGGAAGATCGTCGCGGTCGACACGACCGAGGCGCTCCTGTCCCGCATCGGCGGCGGAGGCGTGCGCTGCCTCATCGAGGCGCCGAGCGTCCCGGACGCGGCCCTGCGCGGCCTCCTCGACATCAGCCACGTGAAGGATGTGGTCCGCACGGACTGGGGCCTCATCGTCACGATGGACAAAGACGCCCGGGCCGCGGTCAACGCGTTCCTCGTCGGCCTCGGCGTGCCCGTGGTGGGCGTGAAGCTCGCGGAGGTCACGCTCGAGGACGCCTTCCTCTCGCTCACGGGAGGCGGGCCGACGTGAGCTTCGACCCGCGGGATGTGTTCCGCGGATCGCTCATCGTCGCGGGGCGCGACCTGCGCTCGAACGCGCGCGGCCTCAAGGTATGGATCATCTCAGGGCTCACCCTGCTGGCGATCCTCGGAGCGGCGTTCGGGATCGGTGGGCTCACGTCAGGGGGTCCGTCCGTCACCTCGCAGTACGTCCTCTGGGCATCTGCCTACTGGCCGGCGAACAACTCGACAGGAGGCGTCGTCGTGTGGGTGAGCGATTATCTCGGCGCCCCGCGCGCGGGACAGGTCGTCCTCCTGGGAGAGCCGTACTCGCCCGCTGCTCAGAACACGAGCTTCGTGGAACGCGCGCGACTCACGACGAACGCGACGGGATGGGGCACGTTCGCCAACCTGACTGCGGGTACCTGGCCCCTCCGGATCACCGTGGGCGTGCTGAACATCCCCGGAGCTGTCGGCATCCCGCCTCAACGGCCCGCCGAGAACCTGACCGTGACGGTCCAGCAGTTCGACCTCATCGGCGACGGTGCGGGGCGGGATGTGAGCCTCCACGCGATGTGGGCGGACGGGACGCCCGCCCGGGATGCCCAGGTCGCGGCGAACGGGACTGGCCTGGGCGTCACGGATCGCAACGGCTTCCTGTACAAACGATTCGGCGACGGCAACTGGGGGTTGACGGTTACCGCCCGTGGCGAGAGCTGGGGACAGTCGGTGGCGGTCCACCCGTCCCCTCTCGCGATCCTTCCGTTCCTCCAGGGACCCGACGCGCTCCTCCTCTTTCTCGGGGTCGCGCTGATGGGCCTGTTCGCGCCCATCATCGCGATCGCCATGTCCTACGACGCGGTCGCAAAGGAGCGGATGCAGGGCAGCCTTGAGCTCCTCCTCGCGCGCCCCGCCTCCCGCGCGGGAATCGCGATCGGGAAGTTCATCGGGTCGTTCCTCTCCGTCGGCCTGCCGATGCTCGGCGTCCTGCTCGGAGCCGTGGTCGGCGTCGCAGGGGTTTCGGGGAAGTGGCCCGATGCGGTCTTCGTCGCCGCCTTCGTCGTCGGGACCCTGGGCCTGATCGCGGTCTACGTGCTGGTCATGCAGATCTTCTCGACCCTCGCGAAGTCCGCGGGGACGGCGATCCTCTCGGCCCTCGTCGTCTGGATCGTGTTCAACATCTTGTGGAACCTCGTGTTCCTGGCGGTGGAGTCGGCCTTCCGGATCGAGGGCGGGACGCCGGCCGCCTTTACGCTCAGCACGATCACGACCCTGTTCAACCCCAACGGGGTGTACCAGCTCCTGGTCACCACGTTCGTGCCCGCGTCCGCGCTGGGCCTCTTCGGCACGACGGGAGGCGGGAGCCTGCCGGACTGGGTCGGGCCGGTCGCCATGGCCGTCTGGATTGGCGTCCTGCTCGTCCTCGCCGTCCTCGTGTTCCGCAAGCGGATCGTCTGAGCGACCGCCCGGGCGGATGTGGGCCCTCCGACTCGAGATTCGGGCGTGAATCGGGATTACTATCTTAATAGTATTCCGCCGATTGTGTGACTATCACTTCGCGAAGTGTACAATGTCCCTTAAGAAGCACGGAGGTGCAAGTCGGTGTACAAGGAGACCCCGCGGTTGACGATGGAAGGCCGTTCTGTCGCGCAGCGCCGCTTTGCCAACCGCTTCTTCGTCCTGGTCTTCGCCATCTGGATCGGCGCCGTTGCCATCTTCGCCGGCACGACGGTGAACTTCCGCTCCTGGATCAGCGTCCTCCAGTTCGGGCTGATGGTGTTCTTCCTCTTCAGCTTCGCAATCGTGTTCTCGAAGCGCGTCGTCTCCCTCTTCGTGAAGCCGTACCCGCTCCCCAAGCTCGACTCCCTCGCGAGGCAGCCGCGCGTCGCCCTCCTCTACACGACCATGAACGACGTTGTCCCGGACTGCGTGGAGGCGATCCACCAGACGTACCCGGTGGACGTCTACATGCTGGACGACTCCTCGGACCCGTACAGGCGAGCCACCGTCGACGACCTGGCGCGCAAGCATGGGTTCCGGATCCTCCGCCGCCCCGAGCGCAAGGGGTTCAAGGCGGGCGCAATCAACGGCTGGCTCCGGCAGTTCGGCGCGCAGTACGACTACTTCGTCCTCTTGGACGCGGACTCGATCCTCCCGCCCGACTGGGTCGCGGAGGCCCTGAAGTACGCGGAGCATCCGGAGAACCGGGACCTCGCGATCTTCCAGGGTCTCATCAACATCTGGAACACGGACCGCCCGTTCCCCCGCGCGCTCGCTGCGACGACCCTCCTCGGCCAGGACGAGTGGGAGCGTCGGGTCAGCGGCTACGTGGGCGCGGTGTTCTGCTACGGGCACAACGTCATGCTGCGGACGAAGCCGGTCCTGGAGATCGGCGGGTTCGTCGAGGACTATGTGTCCGAGGACTTCGCGACGGCCGTGAAGCTCGCGTCGGCGGGCCACGGCTCCGTGTTCGTGCCCCTCCACACCTGGGAGGCCATGCCCGAGAACGTCCGCGGGTTCGTGAAGCGGCAGACCAAGTGGACGCGCGGGTCGATGGAGTTCTGGTCGTTCGTGCCCCCGGCCCGGCTGCCGTGGTGGAAGAAGGTCTTCCTCTACACGACCCCGATGAATCACGTGGCCTATATCACGATCATGTTCGCGATGGTCGCGGCCGTATTCGGCCGCGTCTCGACGCCCGGGGCGTTCTTCGCGTTCGGCCAGAACCTCCTCGTCGAGCCGATCGCGTACATCTGGTCGATCAACCTCTTCCGTTTCATCATCGTCATGTCCCTCATCACGTCCGTCTTCACGGTCGCGAAGCTCGTCCAGGTGCAGCTGGGCTTCTGGCGGTACTACCGGGCCCGGACCCTGAGCAAGGCGATCGGGGCGATCATGCTGCCCCACGAGATCCGGGCGATGCTCATGTACCTCGTCGACCCGCGGAGGAAGTTCCCCGTGACGCCCAAGGACGAGCCGCCGATGACGATGCGGGAGATCCTCCACGTCGGCCGCGGGACCGTCGCGCTCGTCGCCGTCATGGCCCTCGGCCTCACGATGTGCGCAACCCCGTGGGGCTGTGGTACAACGCCCTCTGGTTCCTGTCGTTCATCACCGCCCCCTTCGTCCTCTACTACTACTGCGGCCCGCTGACCCGGCCCGCGGACCCGACGGGACAGGGACCGCGGGACCTGCTTGCCGACCGAGGATCCGGACGAGCGTGGACGGCGCCGTTTCAAGGATTTGAGGTTCGGTCGGCCTCAAATCGTCCGGTTCGGGAAGGCCGTGCTCCCATCCGTCTCGATGGGAGCCATTTGCAAATCCGGCAATCACCTTTGACATTCGAAGCGCCAGTCGTATCTCCCTGGAGCCCCCGTGGCCC
>CAVYJM010000014.1:0-4898 GCA_963768855.1 uncultured Thermoplasmata archaeon | reverse complement strand
TGGGCGAGGTCCATGACCGAGGCGTACGCGGCCGCCTGCGCGGCGCCGTTCATGTCGCCGGTCTTCTGGAACTTGCGCAGTGCGTCCTGGTACTTGGCGAGCGCGTTGGAGAAGTTGCCGCGGAGCAGGAAGTCGTGGCCCTGGTCCATGAGCTCGGAAGCGGACTTGATCAGCGCCATCGAGGGACCTCGGCGGGGAATGGACCCGATGGGCCGTGCTTAATAGTTTGGACCTGGTTCTGCGCAACGCGAATTGGGCCGCCCACCGCACCCAGGAGTCAGGACGGCCGGGCAACCCGGCCCTACGGTACATACGGGAGTTACTTCGGCGGACTCCCGCGATACTCCGCGCGGAGCCCGAGACCGTTCGCGGAGCCCCCAGGGGACGGACGAGATGAAACCGATCGAGGAGCCCGGCGCCCCGGCAAAAGCCTCGGCCCAGAAGCTCGTGACGCAGCTGGGATTCGGGTCGGCTCTGGCGACCACCGTGGTCACGGCGGTGTTCATGATCCTCGGCATCACGACCCCGCCGAGGAGCGGACCCTTCTGCGGGAGCGCCTGCATCCCCTATCCCTACACGGACGTGGCCGCGTTCATCCCGCAGGACTACGTCTGGCTCTACCCGGGAATCCTGTTGGCGCCCATCTTCGTCGTCCTCATGGCGTGCATCCATTCCTACGTCGCGGACGAGAAGAAGGCCTTCAGTCGCATCGGACTCTCGTTCGCCCTGCTGTATGCGGCCGTCATCCTGGTGGACTACTTCGTCCAGCTCACGGTCGTCGTGCCGAGCCTCCAGAGCGGAGAAACCGAGGGCCTCTCCCTGTTGACGCAGTACAATCCCCACGGGATCTTCATCACCTTTGAGGCACTCGGATACCTGATGATGACCGCGGCCCTCCTCTTCGCCGCGCCCGTGTTCACGGGAGGCCGGATAGAACGCGTGATCCGATGGCTCTTTGTCGTGGGCTTCGTCCTTGCGGTCATCGCGTTCGTGACGTTCCCTCTGGCGGGGTACGACATCGTCGCCTTCGAGGTGACGGTCCTCATGATCGACTGGACCGTGCTCATCGTCTCGGGTGCGCTCTTGAGTGTCGTCTTCCGGCGTGCGGGGCGTGTCGAAGCGGCCCGGCCCGCGAGGGAGTCCGCCTCCTGAGACGAGCCCGGAGGGAGCGAGGGGAGCGCGTCAAGCGGTGCTGCCCATCCGGTTGATCGCCAGAATCAGCTCATTCAGGCGCCCCGCGCGGCCGCGGTCGTACGCGAACATGATCCGGGGCTTGGACCGGAGCTCAGGTTCGTCCGCCTCCTCGCGTAAGGCCGTCGTCTTGGCGATCTTGCCTGAGGCCACCAGGTCCCGGAACGTGGCGTTCAGCGTCGCGACCTGCTTGTCAGAGAGTTCCTTCTCCAGCCTGATGACCAGGCGGTTCCCCACCTGGCGCTGGGAGTGGTACGTGGAGTAGTAGGATGCGATCCAGTCCGTCGCTTCCTCCGAGGAACGCACGATCCTGTACAGGGCGAGGTCCTCCGGATTGACGAAGCCGCGGGCCAGAAGCTCCTGCCGGACGAACCGGTCCCAGCTCTCCCAGTACCGCTGCCCGGGAAGCTCCATGAGGACCACGGGCATGGGCGGCGCCTTCCCCGTCTGCAGGAGTGTCAGCACCTCGAACCCCTCGTCGTGGGTGCCGAAGCCGCCGGGGAAGAGCGCGACCGCGTCCGCCTCCATGACGAAGAACACCTTGCGCGTGAAGAAGTACTTGAACCGGACCACCTTGGGATCGTCGTGGAGGACTTGGTTGGGCCCCTTCTCGAAGGGCAGGAGGATGTTCACGCCGAAGCTGTTCTCGGCTCCGGCCCCTTCCACCCCGGCCCGCATGATGCCTTCCGCGGCCCCGGTGATGACCATGAAGCCCCGCTCGACCAGGGAGCGGCCGAACCGCACGGCCTCCTCGTAGTACGGGCTGCCCTTCTTCTCGCGGGCCGATCCGAAGATGGAGACCTTGCGCACCCCGCGGTACGGCTTGAAGACGCGCGCGGCATGCCGGAACTCCGCGACGGCCCGGTTGATCACCTTGAGGTCGAGGATGTCGAGGTCGTCCCGCTTGCACTTCAGCGCGTTGAGGAGGATGTCCCGGTAAAGCATGGAACGCAGGTCCTCGTCCTTGGTCGTGAGGATCTCCCGCGCCGCCGCGAGCGCATCCTCCATGTTGTCGGGTCTCCGGGCCGGCATGGGGTTCGAGCCTTCGTGAGGTTCTGCGGAGTACGTGGGTACGTAGTATTTCACCCTGCGCAGGACTCCGGGAGAACTGCGGTGACCCGGGACCCCACACTTCACCGCGAGAGAGCCCGACGTCCCGTTCCGGCACCCCGGCGGCCGGTATGTTCGGCAGATTGACGCTCACGACCACCAGTACCCCGTTGAACGGTCGCGACTCGTCGGGGGAGGGACATCGAATGTCTTCGTCGACCATCAGGGGTTATGCCGCGAAGGCGAAGGGGCAGGCGCTGGAGAAGTTCACCTATGAACCGCCGAAGCTGAAGGACCACGAGGTCCGCGTGTCCGTCACGCATTGTGGCATCTGCTTCAGCGACCTCCAGGCGATCGACGACGACTACGGGATCACGAAGTACCCGTTCGTCCCCGGGCACGAGATCGTGGGGTCCGTGACCGAGGTCGGCTCCGCGGTCACCCTGCTGAAGGAAGGCGTTCGGGTCGGCATCGGGTGGCAGGCTCGGTCGTGCGGGCGGTGCGAGGATTGCCTCCGCGGCGACGACCACCTCTGCAAGGAGGTCGAGGACAACGGCATGTGGACTCCCTACGGCGGCTTCGCCTCGTCCGTCGCGGTCGACGAACGGTTCGCCTTCCCGCTTCCCGAGGGGATGCCCTCCGAGGACGCTGCGGTGCTCCTGTGCGCCGGGCTCTCGACCTACTCGCCGCTGCGGGCGTACAAAGCGGGGCGCTCGACCCGGGTCGGGGTGCTCGGGGTGGGCGGCCTGGGCCACCTCGCCATCCAGTTCGCCCACGCCCTCGGATGCGAGGTCACCGTTTTTTCGTCCTCGCCGGACAAGGAGGAGGAGGCGCGCGCCTTCGGGGCGGACCACTTCCTCATGGTAGGCGACGTGGCGGGGCTGAAGAAGCTAGTGCTGAGCCTCGATCTCATCCTGTACACCTCCCACAGCGTTCCCGACTGGACCCGCGTGCTCTACACGCTCCGGAACAACGGCCGCCTCGTCGTGATCGGTTTCCCGGCCGCCAACGTGACGTTCGACGCGCAGGAGCTCGTCGTGCACCAGTATTCCATCACGGGCTCCTTCCTGGGCAACCGGGCGACCATGCGGGAGATGCTCTCGGTCGCGCGGGCCAAGCATGTCAAACCCCGGGTGGAGCTCATGCCCATGACGCAGGTCAACGAGGCGATCCAGAAGCTGAAGGAGAACCGAGCGCGGTACCGCATCGTCTTGGTGAACGAAGTGGGCCCTGCGGGAATCTGAACCGACCGCCGAGGAAGAACGAACCAAGGGAGCGGGCGATCGACCTCGCGGAGTGGATGCCGTCCTCGCGGACGATCCGATTCTTCGCCCGGATGCCCTTATTCGTCCGGAAGGCGGTGGACTGGAACCGCCTGTTCCACGACCCGTTCCGCGTGAAGCGGACGATGGGGACGGTCAGCGTGACGTCCGAGGGGATGTTCGGGAAGGTCTCGGGCGGGAGCAGCTGGGGCATCCGGGTCGAGTTCCACCCGCTGACCGTGGCGCTCGGTCCGATCGCGCGGAAGCCCGCGGTGGTCGGGGATCGCGTGGAGGCCCGCGAGTTCCTCGGGATGACGATCGTGTTCGACCACGACGGGGTCGACGGCGCGCCCGTAGCGATGTTCCTGCAGCGGCTGCGGGAGCTGATGGAAAGCGGGTACGGGCTCTAGGAAGCCAACGCCATTTCCGTCACTGTTGAACACACGAAGCCGGAGCTAGCCTGCTATCGCAGAGCAACCGTGCGGAGTCCATAGACCAGCTTAACGGGTTCGTTCCTCATCGATTTCAAATCCCTCAGGGTTTGAGCCCCACAGGATTCAAACCGACAACCATCCACCAGCGGCACGGAATTGTTGAGTGTTAGTCGGCTGATTCGGGAGCCGCGGCGATCTTCCATCCCCGGGGACACACGGCAGCGAGAACCATGATTCTGACGGGAGGTGAGGGTTCGTTCTCACCCAGGCGTAACATTCCGGAGCCCCATGGATGGACCACGGGGCTCGATAGAAAAGAGGTTCGTCGCTCGGACAGCTGACTATTCGACGTGCCAACGCTTTTCGTGCGCCTCCAGCCAGGGCTTGTCCACGAACGTCATGTGGCACCGCTCACACCTGAATCGCCGCGCGCCTGGCAGCGCAATGAACCTGCCATCGGTCGGGAGCCTCGGCACCGGATACAACTCGCGCAGCACGGGGAATTTCTTCGACATCGACGACATCTCGGCTGCACGCCGGACGAACTCCGTTCGGATCGCGATGGCCCTCTGCTTCGTGATCCGCACCCACGTTTCGAGGGTGAGAGGATGGTACTTCTTCTCCTCGCGGTCAAAGGAGATCGGGTAGATGTCGTAGTTCGCCATCGCCTCGATCACCTTCTTGAACACCGTCTTGTCCGTGAACCCGTCGTCCACGTACCTCTGGTATTCGGGCTCGTGCCAGAACCACTCCGAGAAGTCCACGGTGACCTTCCTCATGGCGGCCACGAAGGTGTGGGCAGCGAAATAGTCCGATGTGCTGTCGTAGTCGAGGCCGGCGTCCTCCATGACCTCCCGCAAGGTGAACCCATCACGGCCCCGCCGCAGGTAGTCCCTGAGAGTGTCGCGATTACCTGAACAAGCGCGTCGGCACATCCACCACAACAACGATATCGTCGACA
>CAVYJM010000013.1:0-4099 GCA_963768855.1 uncultured Thermoplasmata archaeon | reverse complement strand
TCCCGGCCATGCCCATGGTCTCCGGCGCGAACCGGAACCACCAAGCGATTCTCCAGGAATCCGCGATGAAGGGGACCTTGGACAACTCGGTACCGCAGGGTCAGTTCGTGCCCGTCGAGTCCCTCGATTCGTCGGGAAAGCCCTGAAGAACGCCGGCACTTTCACGCATCCTCCCCGCGCTGTTAAGGGACCGCCCCCGATGCCCCACCCGGTGGCTCCATGCGCATTGGGACGCTCGGCGCCGGGGGCATGGCTCAGGCCCATGCTGGTGTGTTTGGCCGGATGAAAGGAGTTGAGGTCGCGGTATTCTTCGGGCGGCACGCGGCCAGGGTTGCTGCCACGGCCAAACGGTTCGGGGCTTCCGCGACCACGGACCTGGACCGCATCCTCGATGACGAGACGATCGATGCCATCGATCTAGTGGTTCCGAGCGGATCACATCGCGGGCTCGCCATCGCGGCCCTGGAGCGGGGCAAGCATGTGTTTTGCGAGACGCCACTCGCTCTGACCCTCGAGGATGCCGATGCGATGATCCGGACGGCGCGCCGATCCCGCAGGCTCCTCCTGTGCGCGCAACTCATGCGCTTCGTACCCCAGTACGCGCATGCGCGCGGCGTGGCCGCCTCGGGCCGGCTCGGCCGGCCGGTTGTCGGAGTCGCCTCACGCCTCTCCCGCCCATACTGGACGAGGAAGGATCCTCGCCCTTTCGCCACCTACGGCGAGCCCGTCGTCGAGCTCAGCATCTTCGATTTCAACTTCCTGAACTGGGTGTTCGGCCGACCGATTTCCGTGAGCGCGAGCGGCTTGCGGGGCGATCGGGGCGCGGCGGACTACGTCCTGGCGACGGTCCAGTACACCAGGGCGATTGGCTTGGTGGAGGGGAGCGCCCGGATGCCCCAAAACTACCCGCTCAACACGCGCATGCGTCTCCTCTTCGAGCAAGGCCTGCTCGAGGCCGACTTCCGGCTCCGGCCGAAGGGTTTCACATTCTCGTACGTGGAGTTCTCCAGACGAGGAAAGGGGAAAACGGTGCCCGTCTCGAGGAAGGACCCGTACCAAGCGGAATGCGAGTACTTCGTCGCGGCGGTCCGCGGCAAGGCGGACCCGTCCCTGATTGACGCGGTGCACGATCGCGATGCGCTTCGCGTGGCGCTCGCCGCGCGTGAGTCTCTTCGATCGGGAGGCCCGGTGCCGCTGCGCTGGTGAGGCATCACCGCTTGTCCGCGAGGACGAAGAGACCTCGTTCCACCCGAGACGGGAGCCGGGTGGGCCGCGGGGAGCCGAGGCCCGACATTCCCAGGACGGAACTTTGACATCCGTCGAAGTCGGGTCGCGTCGGGTCTGGTACAGAGGGCTTGCGGTGGACCGTGGAAGAATAGACCGACAGGGTAATTAGGAGGGGTTCCCCCTAGATGGACCGGGATGCGACATGCAGGAGCGCACCGTCCTGATTCTCGTCGTGGTCCTCGTCGTGGCCACTGCGGGTGCGGGCGTGGCGGTGAACGCGCTCCGCGACAGCGGCTCGAGCACCTGGCACGCGTTCCTCCTGACCCTCGACTGGCACGGCACGCCGGCGGTCGGATCGGACCTGTCGATCACGGTCAAGGTGTCGAAGGGCCAGCTCGACTCGCGGTCCCTCCCGGCGCTCTTCCTGTCTCTGGACGTCGGCAGCCTGGCCGTGATCTCCGCGACTCCGGGCACGAACCCCTGGGGATCGCCAACGGTGTGGAACCTGACGGGCCTCGACTTCTCGACCCCCCGCATGTACAATGTCACCGGGACGCTGACTGAGGCAGGTTCGGTCACGTTCTACGCGATGATCTGGGTCCCGCTCGGCGACCTGCGCTCCGTGTCCGTGGACGCCGTGGGCCACGTGAACCCCGCGGACGTCTCCCTCATGGCGGCGGACTTCTCGACCTTCACGGTGACCGCGGCCGCCTAATCGGGTGTCAGGACTCCAGGAGGTCCGAGTACGACGACGCCATCAGGTCGTCCAGGTCGATCTGGAAGTAGGCGACGAGGGACTCAAGCTGGGCCCGGCCCGCCGCCCGCTCGGTCTCTCCCGAGACGACCTTTTCGAACTCGATGAACTTCCCGAGGCCGCGCACCGTGTCCAGGTGGACCTGCACCCCTTCCAGGCGATAGATCTCCCGGGTCTTCCGCACCTCCGCCTTCACCGGGAACGTGCGGCGCAGGATGTCCAGGACGCTGGCGGCGTCCGGGAGGTCCGCGAGAAGCACGAGGCTCTCCTTCACGCCGCCCTCGTCCGGCCGTTCGTAATAGACCAGCTGCCCTTGCCGCTGGCCGTCGACCGATCGGAGCTTGAGACGTCGGTCTCCCAGGGAGAAGTAGGTGTCCACCTGACGGAATCGTCCGATTCGCTCCGCACCCGACAGGAGGGCGCGGGCCTTCCCCAGGTCCTCGTACCGGGCCTTGAGCTCGACGAGGTGCTTGCGTCCCGCCGTCACAGGAGGCGGGATACGGATAGGCCGCAAGAAGGTTCGGGTGGCCTAGAGCCGCTGCTCGGGAAGGAAGTCCTCGACCATCGCGTCGAGGCCCGTGGCGGGCGCTCGGGCGCGGACGGCGGGGAGGCGCGAGAGCCCCTTCGCTGCCGCGAGGTGCTCCTTCGGACTCGCGACCGCATTCTGGAGGAGGTCCCGGTGCACGTGCAGGGCCTGCTTCGCGTCGCGAAGGGCCTGGAGGTCCACTTTGGTGGGTTCCTTCGCGGCCTGTTTTAGCCTGCGGGCGATCAGGAGCGTCCGGAGGACGAAGACCCCCACGGCTGCCAGAAGTGCGAGCCACACGATGTCCACGGTATCACGTCGCTCCGGATTCTAGCCGGAGCGATTCGGGCTAAGGATGGGTCCTATTAAAGGTTCCTGTACCCATTGCCGGAGACGCGATCCGGACCGGCTCGGGGCTGCATCAACCTGGAGATGCGTATCTACAACGCGCCACCCGTTCGCCTATCCGAGGCTCATCAGCACGACCGCGCCCGCGCCGGCGGCGCCCAGCACCGCGCCCCCGAGCAGAAGGGTCCTGGACAGTCTCTCGAGACGGGCCCGGGTGCGGGGGAGGTCCGCCGATGGCTGCGTGAGCTGGGCTTGGATCCCCTGCAGCGTCAGGAGGACCATCCCGTCCAGGCACCCGAAGGCGACGAGCACCGCCAGGAGGATCCCGAAGGCGAGGGTGATCGTCAGGTGGGACTCGTACAGGCCGGCGCCCACGAAGATCACGTACAGGGGCGCGGTCCACAGGATGAACGAACGCACTTCGTCGAGCCGATGGCGTATGTCCGTCACAGCCTGGTCAACCGACGCGTCGCTCCCCTCGTCCGGACGCGTAGGTCATCGGTCCCGCGCTAGATATCTTTTGGGGCGCTCTCCCGGACCTGGCGGGGCTTCCGAGGGATGGACTTCTTGTAGAGCTGCTTGGCGTCCTTGAGACCTCGCTTGTAGGTGGCCTTCTGGTCGGCCTGCGCCTTTTCCAGCGGGGCCTTGAACGCCTGGAGCCCGCTCATCGCATCGCCGAGTCCCTTGCGCCGCGTCTCGATGGAACTCGAGAAGGAGCCCTTGTAGTGCCGAAGCGTGTCCCGGGACGAACCCAGGCTGTCTCGGAGCGTCCCACGCGCGGCCTCGATGGACTCGTGGTGCGCGTCGAGGGACTTCTTCGCCTCTTCCAGCGCGCGCAGATCCGCGAGCATCGGACTCCGTGCCGCCGACCGAAGCCGCTTAGCCAGATAGATCACCCGACCGGTGAAGACGAGGACCGCGATGATTAGGAGAACCGCGGGCTGGGTGATGAAAGAGAGAACCGGGTCCATCGCTCTGTCGCCTCCCTGATGGTTTCTGTCTCGGACTCCGGTCTATCTTTACCTTGGCCATAGTCAGCATATACCGTCTATAATGCGACGCCATAGCATGGACACGATGGATTTTCGCCGTCTCGTACGAGGTATGCATATACCGGGCTCCGCTCGTCGGGGATGGAAGATTTCGGTCAGCTGAACTGCGGACCGCACCCCATGCGAGGTAGGGCCACCAGGGCTGATAAGTCATTGCCCCAGGCCCGGTCGGCGAAGCAGCCTAAAGAGGGAATA
>CAVYJM010000012.1:0-122960 GCA_963768855.1 uncultured Thermoplasmata archaeon | reverse complement strand
CTCGTCACTTTCCTCACTACGCTTCGAGGTTCCGATGGAACATGCAAGGTTCCCGGATTCGATGCCGACGTCATAGCTGATGATGAGTCGAGTCGCTTGATAGACCAGCTCCCGACACCTGAATTCGAAGCGACAGAGCTGGAGCATCTCCGTCCCGGCGTCACAGAGCAGAACTACTACAGGAACCTGCTGGGTCGAACGACGTGCAATGTCGCCGGACTGGAGTCGGGCTACCATGGCCCAGGCTTCAAGACGGTTCTTCCGAATAGGGCTGCTGCTCGAGTGGACTTTCGCCTGTTGCCGAACCAGAAGCCGGACGCAATTCTGTCACTCCTTCGTGAGTATGCGGTTGCTACCGGTTTCAAAGACATCCAAATTCGGAAAGCTACGGCATTTCCGCCATCACAGACAGGACCCAGCCTGCGCACAACGAAGCTGATCATCGAAGCCCTGGAACGGACGGATGAAAGCGGCATCGTCGTTTTTCCCTGGCATGAAGGGAGCGGCCCGGACTACCTGTTCCATGAGATACTGGATCTGCCAACTTATTGGATACCTGCGGCGGCTGATGACTGCAATATGCATGGCCCGCGGGAGAACATGCGCGTTTCCGATTACTCTAGCGGCATCTCAAGGATGGCGAAACTCCTACTTCACCTTGCAGACCTCACGCCCCAGATTGGCCCTGAAGACGCTCAACGCTGACGTAGGTACTCTCGAAGTCGAGAGTCTCCTTCAAGACCTTTCGATACAGCGGCAGCGCTTCCGGTGCGCGACACTTTGGGTGGATCGGGATACCCAACACCCGGATATCCATCCCTTCCTTCAAGTCGGCGTTTGTCATCGGTCTACCTTCGCGGTCGAGATAGGAAATGAGGTCAGGAAGCATCGCTGCAGGCGTTCCATCGGGCCATCGGGCGAGGATGCTTTCGTTCTTGTAGTAGACCTGCAAGACCCCTCGCCCACCTTTGCCGTTTCCCTTCACTTCAATTCGACCGTAGTCTGACCCAACCGGCGAGGTGCGCAGCTCTTTTGCCGTCACCTTTCCTTCCACAAGCAGGAAGCCGCCTGTCTTCTCGAGGACGACGTCAAGTGAATCATGCCCTCTAGCCATGGCGGCTTCCATCGCGGCGCCTAGCTCGTGCTCCATGGAGATCATCCCTGGAACCATTGCGGATCGTGCTTTTGCCCCAGACATCACGTGCTCCGCCGTGCCGGCCGACAAGCCGAATTCACGCAGAATGGCGCGCCCGTACTTATCTGCATCAACTGTGTTGTCAGCATAGATCACGGCGGAGTGGCCTTGGTCGTCGGCAAGAGCGAAAGGACACATGGGGATTCGGTGGACCTCGAACATTGAGATGTACCACTCGCAAACGGCTCTTCCGGTGCCGTCGCAGTCCAACACGGGAAGCCCCTTCGACGCGGCGACGTGGAATGGAACTAGACTGTTGTACCCGCCAGATTCGTAAGGGATGAGGTAGTCGACTTTCTTCCCGATTGCCCGTTCAAGCGTCTCCAATGCGAGCACGTTTTGTATGACACTGACCTTCTTGAGAAGGACCTCGGGAGATCCAAAACCGCACACCGCGGCGACGACAGCCTCATCAGGCACCTCGCCTAGAGACCAGAGCGGCACCCGGCTCGCAACCTTGCCAACGGCCTCCACGACGAGCTCTCCGCTTGCGGACGGGCCACCGCCGCCTGAACCGATTATCGTAGCCCCCGTTACAACCCTGTGGAGATCCTCGACCGTCAGGAACTGGCGCCCGTCCATGGAGCAAGCGAACTAGGTTTGGTACAAATGCTTTTTCCCGTTCATGGCCGGCTCGCTCGGCGTCACCACGAGTCTAGCTTCTTCGGCGCCATGCAGCCACACTCGGCGTCCAACTTCACGCAGGACGGTGACCTCTGGTATTCTACCCAGCCTCGCCACTGTTATTTTGCCATGCTGGTCGCGGGGCGCCGCAGTGCCGTAGGCGATAACTACTTCTCCCAAGTTGGGGACCCACGCAACGCTGCCGGGTTCGAGCTTTTCTGTCATTTCCTCGTGAGTCGGCGGTGTGTGGAAATCATGAAGGAAAAAAAGGGCCTCCCCCGACCAGAACACATGCAACAAGTGAACCGAGTGCGGGGGAGCCGTCGCTAGGAGGAGGTAAAAGCGATTGGCGTCTCCATCAGGAAGAATCTCCAGCGTGCCTCCCTTGGATGCCTCCAGCAGTATTCGCGTCATGACATCATCACAAGCTGTCGAGCGTCAAGCTGCGCGTCAGCCTCCTATCCTGGAACTTGCCCCGCCCTGGACTGCCGTACAGTTGTCCATCCTCGACAATGAGTTCCCCCCTGCTGACAGTGGCAGTCGGTACCCCTTGCAGCAACATTCCTTCGTAAACGGAGTAGTCGACATTCATGTGCAGCTCAGATGAGCGGACTGTCACTTCCTTGCGTGGATCAATCACTACCAAATCGGCGTCGGCGCCTACCGCGATATTCCCTTTTTGAGGGTAGAGCCCGAAAATCTGCGCGGGATTGTAGCTAGTCAAGCGCACAAAACTCTGGGGGGACATGTCCCGTCGGATGACGCCTTCGGAGTACATGATGGCTGGAAGCAGCTCAATTCCCGCAATTCCATGGCGTGCTTTCGAGAAGTCCCCCTGTCCAGGATCCTTCTGGTCGCGGTCGAACGCCACATGGTCGCTCGAGATGAAATCGATGTCCCCGCGGAGCAAGCCCTGCCACAACGCTGTCCGATCGCTGGTGTGGCGGAGAGGAGGGCTCATCATGTACTGGATGCCGCTCGGACCACGATACTTCTCGTCGGTTAGCGTGAGGTAGTGGGGACAGGTCTCCACGAACAATCGCCGCTGCGTCGCCCGTTGCGCTCGAACCACCGCAAGTGCACGTCGCGTCGAAAGGTGCGCGATGTACAGGGGCGAGTCGCAGAGCATTGCAAAAAAAGCAGCCCGCGAGACCGCCTCTTCCTCGCTGAAGTCTGGACGGCTTTCTGGAAAGAACTCAGATCCGATTCGGCCCCTTCGGATGAGCTCCTGAGTACGCCTTTCAACAATCGCATCGTTCTCGGCGTGCACTCCTGGCAACCCGTTCACCTGCCCGAGAAGCGAGAAGACGCGATGCAACGTCGCATCGTCAGACATGAGGCCTGCGCCCCGGTACGTCGTAAACAGTTTGAAACTGGGCACTCCTGCGCTGACATATTTCTTCAGTTCCTCGATAGGATCCGGGACCGGTTCAGTAATGACCCCGTGGATTCCGAAATCAATCCACGCTTGTCTTCGGGCCGACTCCAGATCACGGTCTATTCGGGGTAGGCAACGCTCATCTGGAGCTGGAATTGCGTAATTGATGAGAGTCGTCACCCCCCCAAATGCCGCGGCCCTTGTCCCTGATTCGAAGCTGTCCTTCGTCCCCGCTCCCGCGAACCTCAACTCGAGGTGTGTATGCGAGTCAATAATCCCCGGAGCGACTATCTTGTCGGTTGCGTCAACTGTTGTGTCGGCGTTCTCCCGGATTCCTGTCTTGGCTATCTTTACTATTCTTCCCCCCTCGGCCAGGATATCTGCCTCGAAGAGCGAAGTGGGTGTTGCAACCATCCCATTTCGTATCAAAACCGACGTGTGCTGGCCCCCCTTTACGGTACGGTCATGGCCGACCTAGGCTTGCTGGTTTCCCCGACGATGGCCGGGTCCTCTCCATAGTTGGCATTCGCTCAGATAGGACAGTAACCGGGTTGAACTCCGAAGCTGCGGGGGAAGCGTGCGCGGCCTCGACAGTAGCCGAGGCGCTGATGGCCAAGTTCAAGTACTCTCACTTCCAGAGGGATAGACGCTGATGCGCTTCCTTACTAGGCCCAAGTATACGCATCCACCTAAACCGAAACCGGCGGAGACCAAGAAAGGAATCGTGAATTGGAGGCTCCCGACGGCCATGAAGTATTCCCCAAGTACTCCTGCGACAAACGAACCTATTGCGCCTCCGACAAGTTGAACGAAGAAGACGAGTCCAAAGGTGGTTCCTTGTACTTGCCTCTGACCTGACTC
This sequence comes from uncultured Thermoplasmata archaeon, assembly GCA_963768855.1. GTDB lineage: Archaea > Thermoplasmatota > Thermoplasmata > RBG-16-68-12 > RBG-16-68-12 > RBG-16-68-12. Next base: position 118,902 of record CAVYJM010000012.1, on the reverse strand, counting down.
AGAAGCAAATGAGAACACTCCTGGGAATGTTAGAAAGACAGTCGATCCGAGGCCCCAGAGTGCGGCCAGCACAAGGGCCACGTTCTCCAAGAGTGCCGCCGCAACGCTGGCTAGCCCCACTAGCGCAAAGGAGGTAGTAACGATTCTGTATCGCCCGAGATAGCGACTCATTTTCCCAAAGAAGAACGAACCGACAGCACCAGCGAGAATCCAAAGCGCGATTGCGATGCCCGCTGCGGTTACACTGAGGCCGAACTTTGCATGAAGAAGAATCGGACCGAAATACGCCACAATGCTGTAACACGCATAGCCCGCCGCGGTTGGGAGGAGCCAGACTCGCAGAGCACTGAACGCGTTGCGGGCTTCGCTCCACTGCAAACGAAGACCACGCGACGATGGCCGCTCGGCGTGCGGAGCCAAGGCAACCCCGCAACCTGCGACCACGAGGTTGACTGTTCCCCAAAGGATGAACGGAGTTCCCCAACCGAATCGGACGCCGAGAGCGGCGCCAGTGGCAAGGCCCAGGATGACGCCAGCGTCTCCTAACGATGACTGAATTCCCATCGGGCGATCGATTGACCCGTTCCTGAATGTCCGGCCAATCCAAGCGAGTCCCACAGGGTGGTAGAAACTCGCCCCGATCCGTGCTGCGGCCACGGTCACAAGCAATGTCACGAAGCCAGTCGACATCGAAACCAGCAACGACGCAAACCCGAGAATTGCCAGACCAAACGGCAGGGTCTTGAACGGATTCAATCGATCGGACAGCACACCAATGACGAGTTGAGCGACTGCGCTTACGAGCAGGGCAGTGCCAACAAGCACTCCTGTCTCGAAGGGACTCAGTTGGAAGGCAACCTGCAAGATTGCCAACTGGCCGGCGAGGACCGTCACAGCCCCGTCGTTCGTGAAATGGTAAATCGAGCTAGCCACAAGCACTCGGTGGTTGATGGCCACGGCGGGACGCATTCACTCTCCATTTCATAGCACTATCTCCACCCCCTGCGACGGCTTGTCTGGGACGACATCGACCCTACACCTTTCGATGGTGAACAGGTACGCCACTCACTCGAGCAGCCATTGCGACCTCAAATAGAGGCGGGAAGGTACCAGCTAGCCGAGAAGAGAACCCGGCAATCCTATGTCGTCCACAGCCCGAGGAGCAGGGCGCGAGGCGGTTGCACAGGGAATAAGAGACCGCTCTTGAGTCATCAGGACGTGCCCAGCTGACCTGCAACTCCCGCTTACCGATAGATATCGACCGACACACCGGATCCCGGAGGGGGAAGGAGGGCACGGCATCCTTCTGGTTTGGATGTCGACGCCTGCGAGACTAGTCCGTTCCGCGGGCGCTGGTCACTGCTATGGCGTCTATGCTAAGCAGCAACCCCGGAAGCTTGACACCGAGCCTCGCTGTAGATCTCGCCGGAGGATATGTTGGAAAGAACTCGGCGTACGCTTCGTTCATTGCTGCAGGATCACTGGGGTTTCCGAGGAAAATGGTAGTCTTGACAACGGATGCCAGCGGTAGCCCGAGCTCCTTCAGTATAGACTCGATCTGCCGCAGGCACTGGCGTGTTTGTCCACGAATGTCTGTCGCGACCCACGCTCCCGGCTTGCTTCCTGTAGCGATGGGTGTCTGTCCGCTAATAAACACGAAGCCGTTTGCGGCGACACAATGCGAGTAGGGACCCCCGGGTTTGGGATGGTTCTTGAGGTTGGGCACAGATTTCATAGGACCACTAGTGGACAGGGAGGAGAACTACGGAATAAAGATTTGCTGTGATGGCTTGTCCTCAGGCTCGTGGAGGCCTGAGGTCTTCAATCTCTGGCGAAACCAGGGTCAGAATGCGAGCGCTATTCGCTCACCCTTAGTCGCATTACCTCGCGAGTGCAGCACCTTTCTTTCGCCGACGCCCGCAACGCCATGGTGCCTAGTGGCCAGACTCCCAGAGTGCTGATGACGGGGAACCAGAGCCAAGGGGTGGTGACTCAAAGGGCAGAGATTTGGGCAGAGAAACCCGTGGTCGTGGGAGCAATACACTCTGTGTAGAGCATGACGACGACATTCCTGCCCTCCAAACCCGCGCGACCGGTCGCAGCGGCACACCTCACACGTGGGTTCCACTGAACGCGACGCCGTCTCAACGTTTCCTGTGCTGCTGGGCGAGGACGACTCCGCCGATGACCATGGCGCCGCCCACCACCATCGCTTCCGTTAGTGGTTCCCCCAAGAGCACCATCCCGCCTACGACTCCAATGAGAGTGCTTAGATAGATGTACGCCCCAGCGGCTGCCGCAGGCATACGCTCAATCGCGCGAAACCAGAGGCCATAGGCGATGAATGTTGGGCAGACAGCGAGGAAGAGGACGGGAAGGAAACCCTCCCAACCCATCGTTCGTATGTCATTGACGAAGGTCGGCCAGCTTGCGACCACGACAGGGAAGGCGAGGAGTGTGCCCAGCATGATTGTGTACGCGACGAAGACGAAGGGGCGGTATCGTTGCAGGTACTTCCGACCGAGGACGAGGTACAAAGCCGTGAAGGCAGCGGGCGGGACGACCTCCAGGGCACCCGTGGAGAACACAAAGCTGAACCTGCCCCCTGGATGGGCGAAGAAGATCATCACTGCAAGACCCCCAAGAGCGAGGCCGATTCCCACGGACCTGAGGCGCGTGAGTTTTTCGTTCAACGCCGGAATCGCGAAGAGGGCGATGAACGCAGGATCGGAGGCGATGATGATTGCGGCCGTACCGGCGGTGACGTCAGGGTTTGATTCCGCCAGATTGACGAGAAAGTAGTTTCCCGTAAAGCCGAGAAATCCGAGGCCGAGAAGGGGAAGCCAGTCCTTCCTCGCTGGAAGAACACGGTCGGCTTTATGCACGGCAAAGTATCCCACGAGAAGCAAATCTACCAGGAAGAACTGTAGGAACGTGAGGGTGATCCAAGACATGTGTTCGTCGGCGGCCTTGATTGCGACGAACGCCAGACCCCAGAAAAGGACGATCACGAGCATGGAAGCGTGGGTCATCCATGGCGCCTCGAGCCGCCGGTCCTTGTCCACACGGCCAGGATGAGCCCGCCCGACACAAGGAAGATTGCGCGGACTAATCGCTGCTCTCGTGTGTCTCACCATCGTTCTTTTGCGCAGTGTTTGGATAACGATCCGGCATTCGCGCGACTGCTTGGATCATCTCGGTCCAGAGGGACTCTGCTCGCACTTGGAGCTCCGGGTCTACCTTCGAGAAGACTACGGAGCCGTCGTAGTGCCAGCGTTCAAGCGTCTTCGCGACGAGCCGGGCGAGGTTGGGCGCGAAGAAGTATGGAGCGATCCGGCCGAGGACTTCTTCGTAATAGGCCATGGCGGGCTCGACGTAATCCTCCATGACCACTCGCGTCGCAACGAGCTTCCGTTGGGGCATCAGCGCGGGTCAGATGGACGCGGCTCGTATCCTACTTTGCGGTCGCGGCCCGCCTGATTGTGGGGCGGGACAGCTGACCGCAGCGCCAGGCTTGAGGCGTGGAAACAGAGGGTCCAGCATTCGGATGACTTCACTCATTCATCACAGCGAGATTCCGGGTTGCGTCGCGGAAGGTTCGAATCCATATGACTTCGAACCTGGTGGGGGTTCGCCGTCCCCTTTTGGAAACATTATCGCCCAGCTCCCCTGTCTTCGGACCCGGTTCAAATCCGTCCGGATTCATAACTACTCCATGCGGCCGGAGGCGATATTCAGCGGGTTTAGTGCCTCGGCGTAGGACCGTCGTCTCCCAGTCTGTCCCCGCATGCCGCCCTACGGGGCGGCCCTTTCCCCTCCGGTTCGAATCCCGATCGGGGTGTTTCACTCAGGTGTGATGGTCGGGTAGACCCCCGCCCCAGGTACGCAGTCTGGTCTTGGCTTGGTTCCCCTCATGCCCGCCCGCAAGGGCGGGCACCTTCGCTCTTCTCTCTCGCACGGGTGTTAATCATCAGGTCACCGCCTGTGCCCCCTTCAGCCCGTCATGATTCCTTCTTTGCCGAGAGTTTGCGGGGAAAAGGTCTCAAAATAAGGCTGTCCCTGATCGTTGTCTACCATGAGCAGCAAAGTGCCCATCGCTCGTCCATGAGAAGCTCGTTCATACATGGCCCGCACTTGCTCACTGACCGGGGCCGGCCCTTCCTTTCTAGGCGGGTATGTGACGAGAACCATGTGAGGGGGATTGACTGCAAGCAGTCGACCCAGGTCATACAAGACCTCGGCAAGCTACCCTTCCGCAGGAACTGCGTTACCCCACACCTTGCGTGTCACTTCGTCGTTCTCCTTAGTGTGATGGTTCCGGTTCGCGGACCACTCAACTTCTGCCCCGAGAACCGGCTTCAAATGCGCGGGGTCAATCGCGAGGACGTCCAAGGCTTGCTCCTTCAGGGCGAACATTTCTCGGTGCTTGTCAAAGGCGGGCGTCTTGGCGATCGGGGGCTCATGGTCGCGCCTCTTGGTTAGAGTGCACGCGACGCTGTAGCCTCGATCAAAGCACGGGCCCGCTATCGCGTCAAAGTAAAGCGCCTTCCAGTCCGCATCCGTGAACCCCGAGCCTTCCACGTCCCATGTGGTTCGCAGTGAAGCCTCGACATCAGTGAGGATGTCATTTGAGTCCCTGACTGACATGGTGACCAATCTACCTGCAGCTCTATAGAGCCACCCCCTCACGCCCGCCCGCAAGGGCGGGCACCTTCACTTCACGGTCCACAGCCATGACGCGCCAGGCGAGCACTTTCACCCACCCCGCCGAGAGCATAACTAGAGCACACATAGCTGAAGGGACGGGTTCCGAATATGGCCGACGTCAAAATCGTCTTTGTGGTTGCCATAGGTGTGACTGTTGTCTTTGGGCTGACTGCGCTCGACCTAGCCGGTTACTTCACCGCCAACGTGGTCACCCCGATTATCGGCCCCAAGATTGAGAAGACGACGGTGCCGCAGTTCACCACCGGGGCTTGCCAGACCGACTACTGGTGGATTTTCCCGACCGGCGGCCATCACCAAATGGTAAAGGCGACGTTCATCCTGAGGAACAGTGGCATGACAAACGGACACGCCACAGTAGCCTTCCTGTCTGATGGGGCACAGGTAGGGCAGTCTGACTTCCTCGTGCAGGCGGGTCAATCAGAGCAAAAGACGGGGCAGTTCGAGGTCAATGATTGCCAGACACACAACTACACAGCACAAATAGTCGGTGTAGGCTAGGCTGTTTCTCAACGCCATGGATGCGTCATTTCCCAGCTGCTTGTTTTAGCCCCCTCTTACACCTGCCCGAGAGCGCCCGTTCGTTTGCTCAGTGTCTGGGCGCGGGCCGTACATGCGGTAGGGTCCCGTGACAGGGTGGGGGGCCTCACGTCTCGAAGCGCTCCACACGGCCCGCTGCCTCGGCCGAGCGCAGAAAGGCGCAGGAAGGCTTGGGTCTCCGCCCCCGTCAGCGTGATCATCTCGCCCCCGCACTGTCCGAGCGTCCCTCCGTGGCATCAAGCCCTCGAGGTACGAATTTCGATGCCGTGGTGAATCTACAGCGCCCCTAGGAGGATTCCAACCAGAAGGATCACGTATAGCAGAACAAATCCTACGGGAACGAGTGATTCGACTGATGTCAGACCCCTGTACCGGGTAGGCTTGACCTTCCCCCGGGATGGGGCTGGACTTATCGACTCCCACTCTGCGAGGAATGGTGCCGCGGGCAGATGCCGTTCTAGTCGGTTAATGACCTCGAATTTGGCACGATTCAACTCTCTGTATGTCGACAGGGTCAGGATCCAAACTGCTGAGAATATGATGCCGACTACGCTTAGGGAGACGGACACGCTACGAAGTCCACCCTGGGCAGAACCTCCGAAAGCAACTGCGGCACCTGCCAGAGAGGCAAGTACAGAGTTCACGCCAAGGAAGAATTCGTTCGCAGTAATTCTCCGGCCGCTGACATTGTCGGCCATCTGAACAGCGATCTTGTACTGTTCGAGAAGGTGCCCTTCATAAAGAGGTCCATAGAGCGACTTCGGAATCTGGAACAGGTTATCTGACTCGTCGCGAGGCTTCACTGAGACACCCCCACCCGGTTCATTGGTGTTTGACATATCTGTTCAACTCATCTCGATCCCAGTAGATTACTCGACTGTTGTGCTGGAGAATCGGTTCGGGCACGGGGTCGCTCCGATCGCGATATATCCGCACGCCGACCACCTGATGTCCCTGTCGGTAGCTCTCTTCGAGTTCCCAATTGACTGCCTCCCTACTTGCGGTGTCGGGACTGATCATGCAGATGGTCACGGATGTCTGTCCAATCCGATCAGCACAGTTGCGCTTCCACGCTTCGTCAAACGGTTCTTTGACGGAGTAGTCCCTGAACTCCATGCCGAAGTCCTCGTTCTTCGATTGTGATCGAAGAAGATTGACTTGCGCCTCGTCCCCGACGTGAAAACTTATGAAGACATTTCTCACCTTGGGCGGCCCTCGCGTTGCCTGCTCAGCTTCATCGATTCCAGTTCGGAACATCCGATGAGATGCAGAGACCGACCGACCAAAAGCAGCGACATGCCCACTGCTACCCACTATGACCACCTCGGATCGCGGTGCCGAGTTGTATCCGCGCCTCCCTAGTCTGCTTGCTGAGATCCCTGGATTCCGGAACTGCTTGGGCGGCCTTCCTTTCGCGGCAAGCAGCGCACACGCCGCAAGGTTCCACGTTTCCAACGTGACAAGAGTAGGTCAGGTCGATTGGCAACGCCGCCGCTCGGGCCAGCCTCATGACTTCCCCCTTGTCCAGAAGGAGCAGGGGGGCCACAACCTTCAGATTTCTTGCAACACTTGTCGCGATTGCAGATTCAGCTTGCTTCCTGAAGCTCTCTGTCTGATCTGGGAACACAGCGTTCCCAATCAATCCTATCGCGACCGTATCGACATTCTTCGAATACGCGAAAGCTGCGCCGATCGTGAGCAGCAGAAGATTCCTCGTTGGGAAAAAGGCGTAATTGACATCAATTCGAGGGTTGGTCAGGCCACTCGGAATCTGACCAAGGGCAGGCAACTCGAATCTCACTGGGTCCTTCAGTCCTACTGTCGTGCAGAAAGCTTGACACGCCTTCCATTCCTGTGCTTCACTGCGTTGCCCGTAGTCAACGTGCACTGGCAGAACATCAATTCCCTCGAGTTTCATAAGCCCCATCATCACTGAGGAATCGAGACCGCCCGAAGCGAGTGCAACGATTGTCATGCGACTATCCCAACCTGAAACACTCCCACACTGCAAGGTCGAAAAGAGGAAGGGAGAGGTCGTTTGCCTCTGCAATATCTCGTACCAATTCTTCGAGTCTCAAGTAGTCCCTCCTCCTCGTACTTGTGAGAATCTCGTCCGGAATGGCTGCGATGCTCTGGAGGAAGCGCTTCATGTGAACATCGATGATTGCCAAGTCGGTTGCAAAACCCACATTCCGGAGGAAGTGAGACGCCTCCTTCATTCCCATGCCGGGCACATGCGATCGGAAGTACTCCCTAGCTTCTTCTCCAGAGCTCATGCGGGAAAGGATCTCCCTTAGCCCGTCGCAATCGGGATCGACATAGACCAATCGGGCGGCCCCCAAGAGCTGGTCACTCTTCGTTCGAGGAAATCGATAACGCCGCAATCGGCCATCTTGACAGGTGGGCAGGAAGAGCGGTGAAGCCAGAACCCGATAGACGGTACGAGCGACCCTCGGGTCTGGCTCCTGTCTAAGCCTACGCAGCAAGCCGCGTTTCTCTAGACACTTGGTCGCGGAGGCGGCGGTCTCAAAGAGGGTGTTCGAAGAGAGAATGCATAGTGTGAGTTCCCGCCAGAGTCGATGCTCGCTCATAGTCGTCCACGACTCTTGGCACTGCTGCTCATCGTTCAAAGTTGAATAGCTGAGCAACACAGAGGTCGGAACAAATGCTGGGCTCGCCCAACTCATGGCCAATCCACCTCAATTTCCGACATTTGTGGAAACTAGAGAAGAGGGAGCTGATATGCTAACCGCCGTCTCGAGCTTCTTCAGAAACGGTTCCCCCAACCTCGCCATCAAGAAGTCTCGCATTGTGTTCTCCCGAATCATACGCTGTAGCTGTATCGCGAAATCCTGATAGAACAGGAGATTGTGGAGGAGAGTTCTCTGGTAGTTGTCAACCTTTATGCGGCTGCAGACGCCACACTTGCAATGAACGAGCTCAAGGTGCGCTATGTCAACAAATTCAAGCGTGTTCCGATCGACCGCCAGTTGCGACCAATCTTGGCTGTCGAATGAGTCGGCACCGCAGTAGGCGTAGATCGCGAGTGACTTGGGGTGGCCACATCCGAGCAGATGTAGAATGATTCCTTCCGATCTCTCTGACAAGACAGACCTCACCTGAGCCACGGTCTTCGACCTCGCGAGAAGATTTGGCCCGCATTCACGCTCAGGGACAGCTATCGCTTCCACTGGAACCGAGCGGCGATCGATCAGGCTCTTGACAGCGGTCACGAGGCGGCTCGGTGTTGGCCCACGGGCAATGAAGAGGCAGGTTGCATCGGGCCTTATCTTTGCAGAGGAGTCGGCCACCTGGACGAGACGCATCCCAACTGGCTTGCGTGGCCGACCTCGGACGTGATATTGGTCAAACGAGCAGTAGAAGTCCGAGGGAAACCGGCGGACTGCTTCTGAGTATGTTTTGAAGGTCCATTTGTCCCCCCGGAGCCAGAAGCTCTCAAAAGCACCGCTATCGAGCAGCACCACTCCGCCGCTCTTCCTGAACTGGACCAAGTCGTGTATCGCCTTCCTCTGGTGATCAACCTGCAGAGCCGTCAAGTCGAAGGCTGAAACGAGAATCCGGGGGTAGGAGCTGGTCGCGACCAAGCTGACTAGATCCTGGGGGAGTGCGTTCGTGCCTGTTCCTGAGATAGCAGGAAAGTACGTCGGCATTACAACTTTTGAGCGGTTCGGGCAGAGGAGTACCCTCCCTCCGCCACTCCGGTAAAGAACGCTTGAAGTCCTCTTCGCCACCAACTGAAGTCAGCCCTCCGATGGATCGCCGGATTCGAGCTTGCCCGAAACGCGACACGGACCGTCAGGCAAGTAGTACTTTTCGGTCGGAAGTAACCCAATCGGGAACTATAGCGGGCGAGCTGGATTCGATGCAGGAAAGTGTGGCTTGAGGCGGTTCCCGAGGGGGCGACGGGGCGGGGGCACCCTCCCCACGCTTATCGTCGTCTGACTGTCCGGCCACCGTCCGGTGGCCGGACGCGAGCGCCGAATCGTCTATTGCCCGTCATGGGCGGATTTGGGCGAAATGGGCTAGTCCGCCCAACGCATCGCACCCACTTGGGGGAACAGTCTCCACCGATCGTCACGACAGACGTCAGAAACGGCGCCAAATCGTGCATCCCGGACCGCGAGGAAACTGTACCGTTAGCTGTCCGATGAAGGAACAGTTCTCACGTTGGTTCTTTGCGCGGGTCTGTCAACAGCACGGACGCTTGAATCTACAATGCAGAACGAGAAATGGCTGGAGGCAGGCACCCGACAGCCAGATCCGCCACTATTCCGACCTAGGACGCCGCCCCTGGCGAACACTGGGGCGCCGAATCCGCTGGAACGGCATCCTCAGACGTCTCCCCGACCTGAACCGCCGACGCCGACGGATTCGGGGACGGCCGCAGAAACAGGGCTGGATATGGGTGCACTCGGACATTCTTCCCTCACCACCCCGATGAGGCTCCAACTTGCGGCGACAGGGCATCTTCCACGGCCCCGAGGCAGGCCTCCAGGATAACTGGCATTCCTCGTAGGACTCCACTAAGACCCTCTTCGGGTTCGGCACGCGTCAAGGGCGTGTCCGTGACCTCCTTCGTTCTCGGTGCGCCAGAGCCGCGGCGCGGCGCCAGCAGGCCTCGTTCCCGCAGGCTATCGGCGCTCGGCCGTTGCCCGTCTGAGCCGGGACGCGGTCCTTCCTCCAACCGACCGCGACGCCTCGGCATCCTGGGGCTTTGACCTCGCACCATCCCAGCCGTGCCTTGAGGGCCGCATACTCGGCCGCCCGTTGCTGCCACGGGACGGGGTCGACGAAGTCGAACTCCAAGGCGGACACCTCGAACCGGAACTCCTCTTTGGTCAACCGCCCCTCCCGACGGAGTTTGCGGAGTGTGTAGAGTCTCCGTCGACAGCGAGGATTTGGGCAAACGGGCGCCTTGTCCTTACGCCACCGTAGGTAGAACCTCCGACACCCGGGCTGTAGCATACGGCACCGTCCAATCCAATCGGGGTAGGCGATGGGGCGAGGCTCGGACCGCGCCCGACCCTGGGTGATGTCCCTTCCGTGCCATTCGATGACGACCCCGGAACTGTGCGGGGCCTCGGGCACGCGGCGAGGCAACGTAGCAGAGGGTCTTCGTCGCTCCATCACCAAGGATGCGCAGGAATCGACTTATCAATCTTAGTGAGCGGATAGGTAGATCGCGCCTCCGGTTCCGTCCACTGGGAAGCCGGTAGCCGGCCTCGGACCCCCTTCCGAATGAAGGGCGGAGAGATCCACCGGGCCGGGGCCAGAGGGGACGACCCTTCACCCAGCTGGACGGCAGGCTTGCTCAGTCATCCCGGTCGGAGTCCCCGCCGCCGTGGAGCAGGCCGCACTCAGGGCATCGAGCCTCCATCTCGGCATCCGTAACCCGGACGACCACCTTCCCGGTCGTGAGATCGACCAGCGCCCACTCCACGTCGGCGTTGAGCGGCTCGTCGACGATTGCGCTCGGGACTGGCTTCCAGAGCCTCAAGGGATCGCTCATGGTCCCTCACCCGCCTGACCGTGGAGCCCCATCTTCACGCGGGCCCGGATGAGCTCGCCTTCCGGCCCCTCGATGACCGCCACGCCGACGCCGTTTCCATCCGTCTCGATCGCGACGATATCGCCGCCCGCGAGCGCGCGCTCGACCCTGTCGGCCTCCCTCGCTGCGGCAAGGTCGGGCGGTGGTGGCGGCGAGTGCTGGCGCTCCCACCAAGGCCCGTTCTCCCGCAGGTCCTTGGCCTCGAGTTCGGCACGTAGGCGCTCATAACGCCGCCACGCGGACGGGCTGAAGCCCCGCGGACGCTTGCTGTTCTGGGGAGGGTATACGGACATTGCATCACCTCAGGAGGACCTCTCAGGCTTCTACTTGCCCGGATACGTGTCCGAACTCGGTCTGATATCGGTCTAGCGCGAGATTGACGTCCTGTTTCAGATCCAGAAACGGAAGCCACCCGGGCGGGCTGTTGAGACGTTCGCGGCGTCCCCGGGCTCGCTTCGCAGACGTCTCACGATACTATTGATGTACCGACGCATAAGGGCTCCGGCGACACTGTCATCACTGACACTGATAGCACCCGACCCTCCGGAGGACGCGTCCCTGAGCGGACCATCGCCGAGGACCGCAAGATGGGGGGCTCGCAGCGCGGGTGTCCTCACCCGGGACCAACCTCCCGAAAGCGCCCCGGGAAGGCCTCTGGGAACGCATTAGAACGCATTAGAGCCGTTCTCGACGCAGAGAGGCCCGGAGAGGCGTCCTAATCGGCTCCTCAGGAGAGCACTTTTATCGTGAAACTGCATAAAAAAGATTTCCGGGCTGCCGTGACAGGTCGAGCCACGGTCGGGATGCTGCTCAGCCTCTCTAGCATCTGCGGTCATAACCGGAGGGCCCCACGGAGGGGCGCACCGATCGAAGAGCGCCGTGACCCGATTGTTTATAGGGGATCTTCGCCTAGAAGGATTGATGGCAATACTCGGCGAGCCACGGCCGGTCCACGGCCGCGACGAGGGCAAGGGTCTGTATGACGCGAGGCGGGCGGCCACGGGAGCCGTACCGCCACGCCGTTGTTCTCGCTAGGCCGCCGTCGCGGGCGCCGTCGCCCGAGGCCGAAGGCATTAACTTCTCGCAGGCCGATAGATTCTCCGAAGGCGAGCGAAGACGGGACACTTCGCTTGTCTCTAGGAGAAAACCCCCGTGCTTCGACTTTGGAAGCCGAAGGAAACACCCACGGGACAGGAGCCGAGAGACCGCCGCCGCGTCGAAGGGGAAGGCCACGCGCCGTGTCGCGCCAGCCCTTCCTGACCGCGGTGAGGCGGTTTCTCGAAGTGCCAGAAATCCTGGCCTACTACAGGCCCTCGACGCTCGACCGATACGGGCGCGACCTCCGCAAAATCGGCCGCGACCTCTGGAGGCTGAGGCGGGCGGGGAGGCTCGGCACCACGCAACCCGAGAAGCTCTCGTGGCCCGAACTCTGCGTTCTCCTACAGGAATGGAAGCAGGCGCCGACGAGGAGCGGCCTCGGGCTGGATGTCGAGACCATCAATAAGCGCCTCGATGTGCTCGCGGCGTTCCTCGGGTGGCTCGGTAACCCCTGTATCGATGTGGCCAAGCAACGCAGGCTCTACAGGCGACCTACGGCGCCCCAGAAGGACATCAGGACGCTCAGCGATGACGAGTTGGCCCTGCTGGGGCGTGGGGCCGAGGCGATGGAGGGGTGGTGGGGCTCCGTGGCGCGGTTCCTCGTGGTCATCCTGCCCGCGACTGGATTGCGCCCGAGCGAGATTCGACAGGCCCGCGTCACGGACATCGACTTGGGCAAGATGAGCATCCTCGTGGCGCACCCAAAGGGCGAGGGGTCCTACGGGCGACAGCGCGAGGTGCCCATCGACAACGCCGCCCGCGGCGCCATCCTCGACTTCCTCGCCGAGCGCGGGGCGTTCCTCGGTGGACAACGCCACGAGGCCCTCATCCCAATGCGCTGGAGGGACGGGACCCTGAACTACTGGAGCGCCGCGATGCTCCGCAAGTTGAAGAAGCAACTTCAGGAGACCTCGGGGGTCGAGTTCCGTGGCCTGAAGACCTTCAGGAGCACTTTCGTACAACAGAGCATCGACGCCCTCGTCGCCCGAGGCTACAGGGAGAGGGCCGCCGCGGAGGCCGTGATGGACGCCACGGGCCACACGAAACTGGAGACCGTCCTGAAGCACTACGGTCGGATGAAGCGCCAAGACAGCCTCCGCATCCTCCGCGAGGCCCGCGAGGCGCGGACCGTGGTTCGGGTTGAGCCATAACTGAGAAAATACGCACTCGGCCCTCCATAAGAGCGCCCAGGGCAGGATTTGAACCTGCGGGGCCTTGCGGCCAGCGGTTTTCGAGACCGCCGCCATACCGGGCTTGGCGACCTGGGCAACCCATGGACTGGAAGAGCAGGGTTCCCTTAAGCGTTCCGTATCGAGTCTCGCGTTGAGAGAGCGCTTAAGGTCCGGTCAGGTGTTCCCGCTCTTCGATGCGGGTCACCGCGGAGCTCGTCCAGGGACGGAAGACCGAGTCCGTCGATCTTCCTGAGACGGCCACTGGATTCGATTTGCTCCGTCGCCTCGGCCTTGCACCCGACGCGGACTTGGTCGTGCGGGGAGACTCCCCGATTCCCTTGGATGAACCGCTCGTCGATGCGGAACGCCTGCGAATCCTCTCCGTCGTCTCCGGTGGCGCGTAGCGGCCCCTGCCGCAATCCGCATGGACTTGCCCCTCCTCCCCCGTGTCCGAAGGACAGGAAAGACCAACTACCCGGCCGAGCCTTCATCGCCCGAGGGAAGCCATGCCCAGCCTCGAACGAAACGTCCGGTTTGTCAGCCCGCCAACCTTGCCTGCGTCCGCGGGGTACTCCCATGTCGCCGAGGCCACACGGGGAAGGACGATCTATGTCTCGGGTCAAGTGGCCCTTGATCCGGTCGGGAACCTCGTCGGCAAGGGCGATCTCCGGGCCCAGACCCATCAGGTCTTCTTGAACCTCAAGGCGGCCCTCGAGGTGGCCGGCGCGGACTTCTCATCCGTCGTCAAGCTCACGTACTACCTGCGTGACATCTCCCGGATCCAGGTGGTACGACAGGTCCGGGACCAGTTCGTGAACAGGATCGAGCCGCCCGCCAGCTCGGCCATCGAGGTGTCCCGCCTGGTCCGCGACGAGTTCCTCGTTGAGATCGATGCCGTAGCCGTCGTCCCCGATGCCGCGTGACACGCCCGATCCACGGACACTCGAGCGGCCGCATGGAACGGGCGCCTACCCCGAATGACGCGTCCTCGAGGCGTCCCGGTCGGCTCCCCTTTTCCAAAGCTTTAAAGGCGCCATCCTTTCTGCACGGGCCCGGATGGCTTCCGACGAGGCGGACATGCTCCGCACGATGGGGCTGCGGGGCGTCGACGACCTGTTCTCGGACATCCCCGCCGCGGTCCGGATGAAAGGGCTCGCCCTCCCGCCCGGTCTATCGGAACAAGAGGTCGTCTCGCGGATCACGGAGATGCTCTCCGCGAACCGGACGATGGCCGACATGCCGACCTTCCTCGGCGCCGGCCTCTACGACCACTTCGTCCCTGCGAGCGTGCGCGCGATCACCTCCCGAGCCGAGTTCTACACGGCCTACACGCCATACCAACCCGAGGTGAGCCAGGGGATCCTCCAGACGCTCTGGGAGTACCAGAGCCTGATCTGCGAGCTCACGGGCATGGACGCGGCGAACACGTCCATGTATGACGCGTCGACCGCCCTGGGCGAGGCCGCGCGGATGACGCGACGCATCCACGGCGGGAAGATTTTCCTGGTGCCCCGCGCGCTCCGGTGGCATCGCCGGAGCGTCCTGCAGAACTACACGTGGGGCGGTGGCCTCCTCATCAAGGAGGTCGAGTACGACCCGGAGACCGGGATGCTGGACGTCGACCACCTCAAGAAGCACCACACGGAGGACGTGTGCGGTGTCTACGTCGAGAACCCGAACTTCTTCGGACGCTTCGAGGAGCAGCTCGCCGAGATCCGCGCCGCCACGGACGCGCCTCTCGTCGTCGGCATCAACCCGATCGCCCAGGCGGTCGTGAAGAAGCCCGCAGACTTCGGCGCGGACATCGTGATCGGCGAGGGACAGGCGCTCGGCAACGCGGTCAACTTCGGCGGACCGCTCCTCGGCATCTTCGCGTGCCGGCAGGAGCACGTCCGCAAGATGCCCGGACGCGTGATCGGGCTGACGAAGGATGCGGACGGCCACCGTGCGTTCTGCATGACCCTCCAGACGAGGGAGCAGCACATCCGCCGCGAGAAGGCGATGAGCAACATCTGCACGAACGAGTCCCTCATGGCGGTCGCCTCGGCCGCGTACATGGCCGTCATGGGGTCGAACGGGCTGCGCCGCGTCGCGGTGGACTGCATGCGCAAGGCGAAGGACCTCGCCGCCGCGATCCGCGCGATCCCCGGGTTCGAGGCACCCCTCTTCAAGGGAGCGCACTTCAACGAGTTCACCCTGCGCTACCAGGGAGGCTACGAGGCGGTCCACCACGCTCTCCTGGAGAGAGGGATGCATGGCGGCATGCAGCATGCCCGCCACCTGAAGGAACTGCGGGACTTCGCCCTCTTCGCCGTCACGGAACGCCACACGAGGCAGGACCTGGACCGACTGGTCGAGACCCTGAGGTCGATCCGATGAAGTTCCGCCAGGCATACTACGACGAGCCGCTCCTCTTCGAGCAAGCCTCCGAGGAAGCCGAGCCGATCGACCTAGAGGGCCTCGTCCCGCCGGCCCTCCGGCGGGACCGGCTCAACCTGCCGAACATTCCGGAGCACGAGGTCGTCCGGCACTACACGAGGCTGTCGCAGATGAATTTCTCGATCGACACGGGGTTCTACCCGCTCGGCTCGTGCACGATGAAGTTCAACCCGAAGTACGCCGAGGAGCTCGCGTCCCTCCCGACCGTGACCCGGGTCCATCCGGACCAGGACGAGTCCACGGTCCAGGGGGCGCTCCGCCTCCTGTACGAGCTCAAGCAGGCCCTCGCTACGATCGCGGGGATGGACGCCGTCACCCTGCAGCCCGCGGCGGGCGCCCAGGGCGAGTTCACGGGCCTCCTCCTCGCGCAGGCCTACAACCACGACAAAGGCGAGCACCGCCACGAGATCATCGTGCCGGACACGGCGCACGGCACGAACTTCGCGAGCGCCGGGATGGCGGGCTTCGACATCATCGAGATTCCTTCCGAGGACGGCCGCGTCGACCTGAACGCGTTGAAGAGCGCGGTGAGCGACAAGACGCTCGCCTTCATGATCACGAACCCGAACACCCTCGGGATCTTCGAGGACCACATCATGGACGTCGCAGACATCGTCCACCAGGATGGCGGGCTCCTCTACTACGACGGCGCGAACCTGAACGCGATCATGGGCAAGACGTCCCCGGGCCTCATGAACTTCGACATCGTCCACTTCAACCTCCACAAGACCTTCACGACGCCGCACGGAGGGGGCGGACCCGGGGCGGGTCCGGTCGGCGTCAAGAAGCCGCTCGAACCTTTCCTGCCCGTCCCGGTCGTCACGTTCGACGGCTCGACCTACCACCTGGACTATCACCGGCCCAAGTCGATCGGCATGGTCCGCGCATGGTACGGCAACTTCGCGCTCCTCGTCCGCGCGTACGCGTACATCCTCCGACAAGGAGGCGATGGGCTGACCCGCGTCTCGGAGCGCGCGGTCCTCAACGCGAACTACGTGAAGCATCGCCTGGAGGGCGCCCTCGACGTGCCCTTCAGCGGGTTGCGGAAGCACGAGTTCGTCGCGAGCGGCGCGAAGCTCCTTGCGAAGGGGGTCAAGACCACGGACGTCGCGAAGCGGCTCATGGACTACGGCTACCATCCGCCCACCGTCTACTTCCCGCACTTGGTCGAGGAGGCCCTCATGATCGAGCCCACCGAGACGGAGACGCGGGCGACCCTGGACGCGTTCGCGGACGTGCTCATCCAGATCACGAAGGAGGACCCGGAGCTCCTCCACTCGGCCCCGCACAACACCGCGGTCTCCCGTGTGGACGAGGTCCAAGCGGCCCGCGACCCCATCCTGAGCTGGCGTTTCCTGAAAGCCCAGCCCAAGTTCTGATCACAGCTCGAGTTCGGGCCGGCCCAGGTTCTGAATCAGGATGTACGCCCAGTCGAGCTTGCGCTGCTTGCGCTTAGGATCGTCATCCTTCGCGCTAGGGTGCTCGAAGTCCCAGCCGACGAGGCGAATCTCTTCCGCGCCGAAGTGGTCCGCGAGATAGACCGCGCGGTCGCCGTCCGTGAACCCGCCGAAGTCGTAGAGCCGCCCGGAGGGCCGCGACTGGGTCGTCGCGACGGTGCGACCGGTGAACCGCGGCGCCCACGAGCGCACCGCGGAGCGGTTGTCCCCGTGCCCGAGGATTACGGCGACGGTGCCCTGCGCATTCGCCTTCACCTGGTCCGCGACGTCGCCATCGAGGTCCGAGACGAGGACCGCGGGGCGCAGACCCTTCCGGAGCGCCACGGACGTCGCCTCGTCCGCAGTCACGAGGACACTCTCGTCGGCGTTGAGCTCGGACCCCAGCGAGGCCCCATTTCCCGCGACCGTCACGGTCTTTCCACGGAAGAGAGTCCGCAGCTCGGTCGGCATGACTCGGGTGCCGCCCAGGAGGCGATCGAGCTCCGCGGCGACCGCCTCGTCGTCGTCGCGGGAGAGGCCCAAGTCCTCCACGATCTGCACGTAGTAGGGCTCCCAGTACTCGAAGTCCATCCCGAGACCCCGGCCGCTCAGTGCCGCCAGCCGTCTTCGACGGGCCGCTCCCCGCGTGTTCGGTAGGACAGGCCCGTGGCCACGACGAGGAGAACGGCGAGGGAGATGCTCAGATAGATGAGCACAAGGGACAGGAGGGACGTGGATGCGCCCACGATGAATTGGAGGCCCTGGACCGAGGCGAGCACGATGAGGCCCAGGGCGACGAAGGTGCCCGCGACGGCGATCACGTGGCGCGGCACGCGGCCGTGCTTGAAGTAGGCCGTCAGGGTCTTGCCCCCCTCGAAGACGAGGACCGCGAGGATGCACCACCAGAGCGCTCCGAGGATGAAGGACAGGACCTGTAAGAGGAGCTCCGGGGCGGTCTGCCGCACGAGATCGAGGCCGGATGCGATGCCGACGATGATTAGGAAGCCCGCAGCCACGGTGAAGAAGATGGAGAGGTCGCCTGAGGCCACGTTGCTCCGGACGCCCTCATAGTAGTCGCCGATCGCCCCGGTCACGTCGCGCAGGCTGTTGAACGGGAGGGAGATCAGGATGAGGTAGACCCCTGCGAAGATCAGGACGAGGGCGGGGGCCGCGTAGGGGACGAAGAAATCGATGAGCCCGAAGAGGAACAGGACGAGGCCGAGGGGCGCGATGACCTTGCGGCGGACCTTCGGGTTGCGCATCTGCTTCGCAAACACATAGTACAGGGATTCGGCGCCGGGTGTCTGCCGGACGTAGACGCGGCGCACGTGGTCGATGCGGATCCGGGAGCTCAGAATCGGTGCAAAGGCCTCGTCCTCCGCCCCGTCTGAGACGAGGAACACGCGATCCGGCCGGGCCTCCTCGAGCACCCGGTCGAGCTGCTGCGTCAGGATGATGTCCGAGGCCGCGCCGACTCGGACGTCCCCGCAGATCGTTGCGACCTCGACGTCGGCTCCTTCCTTGAGCAGGCCGTCGTACATGTTGACCGCGGAGAGCATCGCGTTGACGTCGGAGTCCTCCGGGTCCGCGAGTCCGAGCTTCATCGCCGTCGAGAGATTGTCCTCCCGGCCGACGACCGGTCCCTTGATTCCCGTCTTGACACCGATGTCGTCATCCCGGTCCACGCACAAGACCAAGGTCTTCATGGGACGCATACCCATGCCGCCCGATGATATTTCAAACTTCTGTGATGATTAGTGATTATGGGACGACCGACGGGTCAATAGTAGCCCAGGCCTTCTTCGATCCGGCCGAGTTCGATGGGGGTCGTCTTGGCTCCGACCACGGCGCCTTTCGAGTTCGCCACCATGCACGCGCCGACGAGCGCGGACCCGTAGTTGGCGGTCGTGATCGCGACGGGGACCCCGAGGGTCTTGTGGAGGATCTCCATCTCCGCGGGGCGGGCGTGCGGATGGCACAGGACGCCTTTGTTCGTCGCAACGGCCACCGCGCCGACCGTCTTCACGCCGGCCACGGTTCCGCGCGCCGCGGGGACGCCGAGGGCCTCGGAGATGAACTGGACCGCATCGTCGTCGTAGCCCGGATGGACGACTGCCCCCCGGTCGTTGCAGAGGACGTTGTTCCCAACGGCGCTCAGGCGGTGCGGCAGCGGGTAGACCGGCCCTCCGATCGCCTCGATCTCGCCCTCCTCGATGAAGGGCGACGCGAGGATGCCGTTCGAGTTCATCGCGACGAGGCTTCCGATGACCGAGGAGTGGGCGACATTCGTCTGGATCGCGCGGACCCCGAGCGCCTCGCTGATGAACCGCACCGCGCTCCGGGGGACCGCCCGGTCCAGGAGCAGGAGCTCCTCGTTGGCCGCGCAGAAGACGCCGATGTACGGGTTGCCGTTGACCTCGAGGCGGCGCAGCAATCGGGTCCCTCAGTCCTCCGGCAGGGAGACGACGGCGGAACCGTCTTCGAACTTGATCGCCTTGACGCGCACGGATCGGGGCGGGTGCTGGCGGCCGCGGGCCCAGATGTACTCGTTCAGCACGTCGTCGATGAAGATCCGGTCCGGCTTCATGTGCCGCTTCACGTACTCGCGAATCGCCTTGATCGCTCGGGGCGCGCGGTCCGTCCGCGAGGCGGCCCATGCCGCCCGCAGCGGGATCACCAGAATCCGTTCCTCTTCTTCTCCGGCCATGGCCTCACATCTTCAGTTTGTTGCGGCGCCAGCTGCGCTTCTTCGGGTGCCGCGTGAACTCTCGCTTCGTCCGCTGCATGACCCACGCGGGCACGCGGCGGTTCGACTTCACGCGCCGGAGGAGCCGCAGCTTCTTCGCGTACGGCTTGTTCTTCGCCATGGTCAACGCCTCTCGATCTTGATCTCGCGCTTCTTCGGCATCACGCGCTCAAGGATCTGTTTCAAGGTGGCGTCGTCGATCGCTCGCTGGACCCGCCCGCTCTGGGCAAGCGCGATGAGCTGGTTCTCGATGCTGTCGGCGAGGTCGGGATAGGCGAGCTCGATCCGCCCGAGCCGCTCGCGGGCCTCGGGGGTGAGGATCTGGCGGAGGACCTGCTGCCGCTGGGCCTGGGCCTGCTCCCGCATCTGTTGCTGGGCGACGGCCTGGTCCTGCATCTGCTGCATCTCCATGAGCTTGCGGCGGCGGATCGCATCCAGCTCCTCGTCGTCCATCGACATCGGCCTAGGTGCCTCCGGCATACTTCGTGAGCTCGGGATTGGACTTCGCCAGCTCGAGGAGGACCTCGTGGGCGAGATGGTCGAGAAGTTTCCGACCCGCCGGGGTTATGGACCGGCCCTTCTTCTCCGCCTTGGAGAGGTATCCGAGGGACTCGAGCTGCTGCATCGCCTCGCGGGCGACGGAGCGCGATCCGCGGCGGGGGTGGGCGGGAGCGCTCCCGTCGGCGTGGCGCCCGCCGAACTCCGCGGCCAGGCGTGCCGAGCCCACGGGCCCGTGGAGGTAGACCTTGCGGAGGACCGCGGCCACGCGGCGGTACCACCAGTCGGGCTGGACGGGGGCCTTCTCCGTGTGGACGCCCGTGCGGGCGAACTTGGCCCACTCCGGCGGCTTGATCTTGGCCTCTTTCTCGAGCTGGTCTTTGAGCCGCTCGATCAGGAGCCCGGGGGGTACGTCGTAGACCGTGGTCATGGTGAACACTCGGTGAAGTGGCGCCTTCATAAATCGAAGTCGTATTTGAAGGCTTGCGTGCTCGGGAGGAGACGTCTCCAGAGACGCGGCTCATCGATGCGGTCGGGAAGCGGCCCGGGGTCGAACGCGTTTCGTGGGCCGGGGGCGGTCGAACCGCAGGCGCATCTCGGACGTCGGGCGGAACCCGGCTTTCTCGTAGATCCCCTTGCCCTCGTCCGAGGAATGCAGGATCACGACCCGGAACCCTCGCGCCTTCGCCCAGCGGACGGCGGCCCGCACCACGAGGGTCGCGTAGCCCTTCCCGCGGTCCTCCCGCTCCGTGTACATGGACATGAGGTAGGGCGCCCGGTCGCCCGTCGTCCAAGGCCGCGGGGGAAGGGGCATGAGCCACAGGGCGCCGCTCGCGGGGATGGACCCGCCCCGTGCCTCGACGAGGAACGCGACATACCGGCCGGACCGCAGGCGAGCCCTCGCCCACTGGCGGTACGCCCGGTCCACCGCGTCGAGCTCGGCAGGGCTCGCATCCGAGATCTCCTCGAACATCTTCCGCCGATGCCGCACCAGGACGTCCAGGTCCTGGACGGTCGCCTCCCGGACGCGGGCCACGCCCCCGCGACCTCTGGACAGGCCATATAGTTTTGGCCGGGGTCGGATCGATGCGGCACCTCGGAACCTTCATCTAGCCGCGGCCGCGTGCGCGTGCGGATGACCCCGCCCGATCCAATCCTCGTTGCGGTATCCGGCGCCTCAGGAGCCGCCTACGCGAGGAGGCTGATCGAGGTGCTCGGGGACCGCGCGGACGTCATCCTGTCGAAAGACGCCGAGGCGGTCATCAAGTTCGAGACGGGCCTCGAGCCCAAGGAGTTCGCAAAGGGGGCCAGGAAGGTCTACCGCGGGGACGACCTCTCCGCGGCTCCCGCATCGGGAAGCCATCCGTTCGCCGCTCTGGTCGTGGTCCCCTGCAGCGGGACCACCGTCGCGAAGATCGCGGCCGGGATCGCGGACAACCTGGTCACACGGGCCGCGGCCGTCGCCGTGAAGGAGCGCCGGACCCTCATCCTCGTCCCGCGGGAGACCCCGCTCAGCGCGATCGCGTTGGAGAACATGCTCAAGCTCGCGCGTCTCGGCGTGGTCGTGCTCCCGGCGTCGCCGGGTTTCTACGGCCGGCCCAAGGAGCTCGGGGACCTGGTCGACTTCGTCGTCGCCCGCATCCTGGACCATCTTGACGTCGAGCACGACCTGGGGCCGCGCTGGTCCGGGCCGCCTGAGGACGACTCATAGCCGCGCGGAGAGGTCGAGCACCTCGTCGAACTCCGCGGCGAGCCGCTCGATCTCGACCTCCGCGAGGATGCCGGGGCCCACCCGGGCGATCACCGTGATCTGGTGCACGAACGCCATGTCGTTCGCCTTGCGGAGGAAGCGGATGACCTCGCCCATCGAGGACGCCGCGACCATCTGGTCCAGGCCGTCGTAGAGGAGGATGCCTCCCTTGCCGGAACGCGCGAGGGGCAGGATCACCTTGAGCCCCGCGGAGTCGAGCTTCCTGGGATCGATCGCGCCCGCCCCCTGGGCCGAGACCTGGACGAACTTCGCGTCCTTCAGGTCGAACTCGAGCCGAAGCCGGTCCGGCGCGGAGGGCGTGAGGACGAGCGCGGGCTTGCCTCCCTTCGCAAGGTCCGCGAGCCAGTGGAACGCGATTGCGGGGTTGCTGGCCACGAGGAGGTACCGCTTGCCCGCATCGAGGCTGCGCAGGCTCCCGCCGCAGGACGCGCAGGTCAGCGTCCGGGCGTCCTCGCCCTCCGGCACGGTCTGCACCTCGCCACAGGAGGAGCATCGCATCGATACGGAACGCTTGTCGCCCACCTTCTCGAGCCCGCCGATCGGCTTGCGGCAGTTCGAGCAGCGCATGAGCCCACTCGCGCACCCCAGATGGTAGATTGCGCCACAGGTGCACGCGTACGTCTTCTCGCCTTCGTGGACCGTCCGCAGGCAGTGGGTGCAGTGCGCGATCGCCTCGGGCGCCGCCTCAGGCTCCTCGGGCTCCTCGGAGATGGCGGGCTCCGCCTCGACCTCCTCCGTGCCGGTGGGGGGCGGGGCCGCCTCGAGCATCTGCTGGTAGTACGCGCGGGTCCCAAACCCGATGGCGAGGGCGAAGGTCAGGGCCATGAAGAAGTACGCGGGGCCGTTGAAGTACACGCGCAGCCCGATCACGAAGAAGGCGGTCGGGACGAAGTAGAAGAGGATGAGGACGAGGATCGCGGCGCGGCCGATCCAGTGAAGCCACTTGACCTTGTGGACCGCGGGGCGGTACACGCTGGGGTGGGCCTCGCGATAGTCGTCGTACGCGAGCTCCTGGAGGCGGGAGATGAAGTACGCCGCGACGCACATCACCGCGAACAGGACCTGCGGGTTCTCCATCACGTCGAACGCGGCGTAGCGCACCGTGTCGGGCGCCGGGTTCGCTGTGTCGTAGCCGCTCGAGTACCAGAGGATCTCTCCGCCGGGCGTGCGGATGAGAGTAGGACTCCCGGAGGGAACGTTGAAGTTCGAGAAGCTGAGCGTCCCGATGAGGTAGTGCGCGTCCGACTCCACGACCGGACCCCGGTACGTGGACGGCGCGTGGATCGCGAAGCCTCCGACGAAGAACCCGGGGCCCGAGCCGGACGGGTCCGAGGTGAAGTTGAGGCGGAGGCGGACCTTCTGGCCCAAATACGCGGAGAGGTTCAGGCTCTCGTCGAGCCAGTCCCCCTGAAAGGTGTTCTGGGGCTCGGAGTACGTGCCGTTCTGGAGAGTGGTCCAGGTGAGGTTCGCGGCCTCGGGGGCGACCTGGAACCGCAGGGCGTCGCCGATGCCCGCGACCTGGCCCGTGTAGTTGAACGTGAGCCACGCGCTCGTCGCAAACCGCAGGTCGAGCGGGATCCCCTGGGCATGGAGGGCCGGGTCCATCACGGCCTCCGCGTCCAGGCTCGTTCCGTTGTCGTACCGAGGGCTCTGGTCGCACGTGGGAACGGTCCCCGAGGTGCACGAGCTCGTGTTCCCGGGCCAGAGGGCGAGGTGCGAATCCCGGTAGACCTGGTGCCAGCCCGGGGTCCCGAGGTCCGCGGTGGTCACGGGCCAGGAGCCCGCCTGGACCGCCTCGATCGAGAAGACGCGGAAGAGCGCCTGGGCATACGCCTGGGTCGGGAGGGACATCGACACGTCCCCGGTGTTCGATCCCCCGTTGAAGATGAACCGGATCTGTAGGTCCGCGGTCGAGTTCGCGTTCGAGCCGACGATCCCGGTCGTGCTCGTGTTGAACCCGTTCGCGAGGTCCTTGTCGAGCAGGTCCGCGCGGTCCAGCAAGAAATACCCGATCTGGGTCCCGCCCGTCTGGGCGTTCGGGTAGGCGCCCTCCAGGACGTTCTCGACGCGGTCCGTGTACGCCCGTCCCTCGGGCTCTTGGAGGACCCCGTCGTGGTTCCCGTTCGTCGGGTCGCCGCCGAACACGAAGTCACGCGGGATCTGGGGGTACTCGTCGAACAGCCGCACGAGGTCCGTGCGGAGCTGCCGGGCCACGTCGCCCGTCAGCGTCCAGGTCACGTGGCCGCCGCCGTTGAGGACCGTCGTCCCGAAGAGCTCGTAGTCCGCGCTCACCGTCATCGAGCCGCCTTGGCCCGCGGCCGGAGGAAGGATCGACCAGAAGAGAAGCAGGGCAAGGAGAAGGGCCAGAGCCGCGGGCTTGGGAGAGCGCATCCTCATGCGCGGAAGCGGACTCCGGGGCATAAATCCTTCTGTAAGCTTCACCGGAGTCGGCTCCTCCTCCGGAGAAAAGGGTTAAACGGCCCACCCGATATCCACGACGCGTGATGCCCCCCGAAGTCTCGAAACTCCTCGAGTCGGGGTTCAACCTCGAGGTCGAGTTCGAGCGCGCGACGAAGACCCTCGAGTCCATCGGTCTCTCGAGCTACGAGGCACGGGGGTACATCGCTCTCGTGGCCCACGGGTACGGGAGCGCCGAGACGATCGCGGAGACCGCCAAGATCCCGCGGACATCCGCGTACAAGGTCCTCCAAAGCCTGTGCTCGAAGGGCTTCGCCATCTCCACGCGCGGGCGACCGACGATCTTCAAGCCGGAGGCGCCGGGCAAAGTGAAGAGCCGGGTCATGGACCACCTGGAGGACACGTTCACGAAGCTCGACCTGCTCCACGAGGTCCTCCGCGACAAGGGGGAGCCGCAGCTCGTGTACACGATCGGCGGCAAGGAGCGCGTCCTCGAGAAGATCGGGGAGCTGCTCGACAAATCCGCGGAAACGTTCATGGTCTCTACGCCGACCTTCTCCGAGATCCGGGAGAGCCTGGGCAAGAAGATCGAGCACGCGGTGAACCGGGGCATCCGGTTCACGATCATCACGGAACCCGGCCAGAAGATCCCCGAAGGCGCCGCGGTCGTCTACCGGAAGGGACTCATCGCGACCGATGTGATCGTGGACGGGTCGAGCGCGCTGATCGCGTCGCCCGACCTCTCTGCCTGCGGGTACACGGACAACGCGTCCCTCTCCAAGCACCTGGAGAACTTCCTCGAAATCATCATGAACCTGAAGGAGTGACGCGCCGTGCCGACGGCCGCGGATTCCTTCGACGTGGTCATCGTGGGCGCCGGACCGGCCGGCGGGCTCGCGGCGGAGCACATCGCCCGCAGGGGGTTCACGGTCGCGCTGATCGAGGAGCACCGCGAGATCGGGGAGCCGATCCAGTGCGGCGGCCTCGTGACGCCTCGAGTGTTCGACTACGTCAAGTGCAAGGAGACGATCCTCGGCGAGATCCACGGAGCCGAGATCTTCTCGCCGAAGGGCCGCTGCCTCCGGATCGACGGGCATGAGACCGAGGCGGTCGTCGTGGACCGCGCCATGTTCGACCGGGCCATCGTGACGGAGGCGGTCCGGGCGGGGGCCCACACCTTCCTCGGGACCCAGGCCCAGGCTGCGACCCGCAAGGACGGCGGGGTCGAGGTCCTCGTGGACCGGGACGGGCATTCGGCCCGGATTCGGGCCAAGATCCTCATCGGCTGCGACGGCGTCCGCTCCAACGTCGCGAAGTGGTTCCATATCCTCCGCCCGAAGCGGATCCTCCCGGGCTTCGAGGTCGAGCTGGCGGGCGTCCGGGGCGACCCGGGGTTCGTGAAGCTCTTCGTGGGCAACGAGATCGCGCCGGGGTTCTTCGGCTGGATCATCCCGAGCGGGGACACGGCCCGCGTGGGGCTTTGCGTCGGCGAGGGGAACGCCTACGCCTACCTCGAGAAGATGCTGAAGCGACCCGAGGTCCAGCAGTACACGAAGGGCGCGCAGCCGATCCTCTACATCGTCGGGGGCATCCCGATCGGGTTCCCGCGCCGCACGTATGCAGACAACGTGTTGGTCGTGGGCGATGCCGCGTGCCAGGCCAAGGCCACGAGCGGTGGGGGGATCTTCACGAGCCTACACTGCGCGAGTCTCGCGGCGGAGACGGCGATCCAGGCGCTGGAGAAGGGTGACTACTCGTCTCGGATGATGCACCGCTACCACAAGGCCTGGACGAAATCCATCGGCAAGGAGCTACGGAAGGACCTGGCCATCCACGAGAGCTTCGAGAGGCTCACGGACGCCCAGTTCGAGGAGCTCTTCGAGATCTTCGACGATCCAGAGATCCTGCGGTTGATCGAGACCACCGCGGACATCGACTTCCCCTCCAAGATCGGGTGGGCGCTGATCCGGAAGGACCCGCGCATCCTGAAGTACGTGGGGAAGGCGCTCCGGCCGATGATTGCGAAAAACGTCGGGATTTAGGGGCCCCGAACCTCCGGAGATAGCTTCCCCGCACCGGGGAACCCTTACTCTATGTACCGAGCCTTCAGGAGCCCCCGGAACGATTTCGGCCGACCGAAACGATGAACCTCCACGTGCGGGAGACGATTGCCGGGCTCGGCCCGGCTTGGCTCGTGATGATCGCCGACGTCGACGTCGCGAGCATCATCACCGGCCTCCAGGCGGGAGCGTCCTGGGGATACCACCTCATCTTTGTCATGCTCGCCCTGACGATCCCCCTCTTCATCATCCAGGACGCGGCGGGCCGCCTGGGGACCGTAGGACAGGTCGGCCTCGGGGAAGCCATCGGCCGCCGCTATGGCCGTCGGACTGCGCTGGTGGCCGCGCTCCCCATGGCGGTGACCGACTTCCTGGAGTACGTGGCGGAGTACGCCGGGATCGCGATCGGCCTAGCCCTCCTGGGACTCCCGATCCTCGCGGGTCTGCTCGTGGCCTACGTCGTTCACCTGGCAATCGTCGTCGGTCGCACCTACCGCCAGGCGGAGGTCTTCCTCCTCCCCATCAGCTTCGCGCTCGTCCTCAGCCTCACCGCCTCCGTCCTCCTGTTCCATATCGACCTGGCCCAGGTGGCCCGGGAGGGCCTCTCACCCCTGCAGCCGTACGGGGACCCGTCGTTCCGCTATCTGGCGGCGGCGAGCATCGGGGCGGTCGTCATGCCCTGGATGCTCTACTTCCATTCCGGGGCGGATTCACGCAGGGGACCCAAGACGGGAACCGTGCGCCGGGAGCGGTGGACCACGCTCGGGAGCGCGATTGTGTCGGAGATCGTGATGGCGGCGATCGTCGTCGTCGGGATGCAACTCCCGGCGCTCGGCGGCGCGGTGGGAGTCCAGTCCATCTCCGACGTGCTCGCACTCGTGAGCCCATACGCCGCAACCCTGGTGGGCATCGGGTTCATCGCGGCCGGGTTCCTTGCGCTCGTCGTGGTCTCGATGGGGTCGGCGTGGGGAGTCATGGAAGCGGTCGGAACGTCTTCCCGGCGGTCCTTCCTCGCCATCTACGTCGGCGAGAGCTCTCCGGCCTTGCTCCTCGTAGCCCTGACGACGAGCTACGTGCCCCTGATCCTCGAGCTGATGGTGTCCTTCACGATCATCATCATCCCGTCCCTCTACTTCCTCGGGAAGCTCGTGTCCGACCGGGCGACGATGCGGGGCCAGCCGTTCCGCCGCGCCGAGCAGATCGCCTTCTGGGCCGCATGCGGGGTTGTCGTCGGCGGCGGACTCCTCGGGATCCTCACCTTCTAGAGAGGCGTCGCAAGCCGGGCCCTGCCTACAGGGAGTACCAGTTGCCTTCCATGGGAAGGAGGACCTCGCGTCCTTCGAGCGCCTCCGCGAGCAGCTCGCGCTGGTCGCCGTGCATCAGGACGACCCGGCTCGGGTCGCAGGCCTCGATGAACCGGACGAGCTCGTCGTGGCCCGCATGCGCGGAGAAGTCGAACTTCTGCCACTCGATCTTGATGTCGACGTTCACCCCGTACATCTCGATCGAGCCGTTGTCCACGAGCTGCCGCCCGTTCGTCCCTTCGACCTGGTATCCGGTGAGCAGGATCGCGCTCTTCGGGTCGTCGCGGATCGCGTCGAGGTAGTGGAGCACCGGTCCGCCGTCGAGCATCCCGCTCGTGCAGACAATGACCTCCCCCCGGACGGCGAGCTGCCGCGTCCTCGGACCATCGACGACGTTGACCTTGTGCATCGCCTGGCGGA
Organism: uncultured Thermoplasmata archaeon; assembly: GCA_963768855.1. Classification (GTDB taxonomy): domain Archaea; phylum Thermoplasmatota; class Thermoplasmata; order RBG-16-68-12; family RBG-16-68-12; genus RBG-16-68-12. The sequence continues at coordinate 90,706 of CAVYJM010000012.1, read as the reverse complement.
GCTGCTTCGCGGACCGGACGTACTCCGGATGATCGAGGTAGATCGAGTTCACCTTCTTCCCCATCCCGTCCAGCCAGACCTCGTGGCGGGCCTTGGCCAGGGCGAGGATGATGTCCTGCGTGCGGCCGACCGCAAACGAGGGGACGAGCGCGATCCCGCCCCGGTTCACGACCTGCTCGACCTTCTTGAGGAACGCGTGCTCCGACTTGAGCCGCTCGGGGTGCTGGCGTCCGGCGTACGTGGATTCGACGAACAGGGTGTCGCACTTCACCGGCTTCGCCCCCCATACGAGGTCCGTCGTCAGGGTGTGAAGGTCGCCCGTGAAGAGCATCGTCTGGTTCCCGTTGACCTCGTACATCGTGGCGCCGGGGATGTGGCCGGCCGGGTGGGCGGTGACCTCCAGCTCGCCCATGTCCACATTGTCGCCGAAGTCGATCGTGCGGAACCGACGGCGCGCCGTGCGCAGGTCCTGGTCGTTGAAGGGGGCGTCGAAGCCCTCCGCGTCCGCGATCTTGAGGCTGTCCTGGAGGAGCAGGTCCGCGACGTCCGCAGTGGGCGGGGTCAGGACGACGTCGACATCCTGACGGCGGGTGATCCACGGGATCATACCCGTGTGGTCCAGGTGGGCGTGGCTCACGAACATCCCGTCGACGGGAGGGGCGGGGATTGGATACTGGGGCGGATCCTTCGGGCAGCAACCCGTAGTCGAACAGGGTCGACGTCGGCCCGGTCTTCAGGACCATGCCCAGGCGGCCGACCTCGGAGGCTCCGCCGAGAAACTGGAACTCCATGATTCCGTTGCCGAAGGTAGCGGGTCTATAAGGCTTTGGCGACGCCAGGGCGGAAGAGATGCTGGCACCGAATCGCGCGGCCCATCCGCCTGCGGCCCAGCAGGATCATCGACGCCTCGAGGAGGCGGTCGCTCCCGAAGAACCGGTCCGCAAGGTGCTTAATTCGGACGCCTTCCGCGAGGGGCGGGTACAGCGCGGCGCGCCAGCGGCGCTCGTACTCCTCCAGCGGGACGCCGCCGAGGACGTGGTCTGCCGCCGTCATGCCGGCGATGCGCCCCGCCAGCATGGAGACGTTGATGCCGCCACCGTTCGTGGCCATGACCATGCCCGCCGCATCGCCCGCGAGGAGGACATTCCCCGCGACCGTCCGGTCGATCGGGCCTAGGACGGGGACGTAGCCTCCCGTCGCCTTCCCCCCGCGGATCCCGCGGCCGTCGAGGAACTTGTCATAGAGCACGCGGAGGTTCCCATGGAACTGCTCCCAGGTGCCGAGGCCGACGTTCGCGCAGTGTGCCTTCGGGATGATCCACGCGTAGCCGCCCGGTGCGAGGTTTCCGAAGAACATCTCCGTCGCGTCGCTGAAGTCACCCTCCGCGGTCGCGCTCATCGCCGGTGCGGAAACGGGCCAGGGAAGGCCGGCGCTCTGCGCCACCGTGGACCTCGGTCCGTCGCATCCGATGATCACCTTTCCCTCGAAGACGCCGCGGTTCGTGTGGACCTGCGTCCCCTGGACGCGGGTGACCAGGGTCTCCTTGAGCAGCTCAGCGCCTTCCTCGACCGCCTGGTCGGCGATCCCCTGGTCCATCTTGTCCCGCCGGACCGTGTAGCCCTTGAACGGGAGGTCGTACGCACGCCCGTGCGGAGACCAGATTCGGATGATCGGGGTGTCGAGCTGCTTCACGCGGTGGGGGACCTCCATGAGGTCCTCCAGGTCCGTGACCGTGGGGAAGATCACGCGGACCTCCTCGTCCGAGGCGACGTACTCGCCGCACTGGACCGGCACGCCGATCTCCTTGCGCTTGTCGAGCAGGAGGACCTTGAGCCCGCGGCGCGCGGCATATCGCGCGGCGGAGCCGCCGGCAGGGCCCGAGCCCACCACGATCGCGTCGTAGGCCACGACGGCCACCTCACGTGTCCCGCGTCAGGACGAAGTCCACGAGGCGGAGCATGTTGACCTTCGCCTCGCTCGGAGGGAGCAGCGCGGTCGCCTGCTTCGCCAAGTCGCCGTAGTGGCGCGCGTCGGACCACGCCCGGTCCACCGCTCCCGAGGTGCGCAGCATGGTCAGCGCGCTCTCGAGCTCCCCGTTTTCCTTGTGCGTCTTGCGGAGGATGCGGCCGAGCTCGACCTTGTCGACCCGGAGGCCGTCGTTCAGTGCGTGGATCGCCGGGAGGGTGACGTTGCCCTCCTTGATGTCCGTCCCGGCGGGCTTGCCGAGGCGTGCGTCGTCCCCGATCACGTCGAGGATGTCGTCGACGATCTGGAAGGCGATGCCGAGATAGAGCCCGTAGTCGCCCACCGCCTCAACGTCCTCGAGCCGGGCTCCCGCGAGGAGGCCGGCGATCTTCGCGCCGGCCATGATCGGGAGCGCGGTCTTGCGGCGGATGATGTCGACGTACTCGTCCCGCGTGACCGCGGTGTCGAAGGCGTGGCGCTTCTGGCGGATCTCGCCCTCGGCGAGCGCAGCGCAGGCGTTCGCGGTCAGCTCGACGATGTCCGAGTCGAACTTGCCTCCGATGCCGAACGCCTTGACGAACAGGAAGTCCCCCGTCACGAGCGCGTTCTGGAGGCCGTACTTCTTGTACGCCGCGGGGCGGCCGCGGCGCATCTCCCCGCCGTCGTTGATGTCGTCGTGGATGAGGGTGGCCGAATGAATCAGCTCGAGGGCTGCGGCCAAGTCGACGGCTTGCTGGATGTCCTTTCCGCCGAGGGATTTGAAGGAGAGGATCGTGACCGTGGGCCGGATCCGCTTGCCTCCCGCCGCGATCACATAGGTCGCGATGTCCGTGAGGAGCGGCTCCTCGGAGACGACGCTCTCGCGGATCTTCTGTTCCACCAAGGCCAATTCCTTGAGAACGCCGAAATCCCACGAGATCGTCATCGGGCCCCACTCCCCACGCGCGTGCAATTTCGACTAGGATTGGGGCATATATAACGGTTTATTAACGCGACGGTACCTAGTCGTCCGGGACCTACGTGTCCCTACCGGGAGGGGCGGTACCTCCAAGTCGTGGGACTACGCAGGCTGGCGGGTCGACGCGATCTCGGGGACCTCGGCGGCGACCGCGGACACCCGCCGGATCGCGGGCGCGATGGCGTCCAGGAACGTGTGGATCATGTCGTCCCGCTTCCCGATCCAGTCCGCCATCATGACGACGGGCATCATGATCGTGAGGAAGGGGTAGAACAGATTCTCGTCGTGGAAGTCGTGATCCACGAGCTCGAGGGCCTTCGAAGTCAGGGCGGCAATCCGGCGCAGGTGCCCGTCGTAGTCCTCGACGGTGAGCGCGGGGTTGTAGGCGCGGAGGCTCGAGGTGCTCTCGAGCTCCTTCGTCCGCATCGCGATCAGGGAGAGGTTCCCGATCCCGTTGCGGAGGTCCTGGTGGATGCTCGTGACGTGGTCCATGAGGATGATCGCGGTATCGTAGTAGTACCATCCGGCGAGGAAGTTCTCGAGCCGCTTGAGGTCGTACACACGGTCCGCAAAGGCCATGTCGATGAAGTTGTACCGGACCGTCGCGGAGACGTGAGCTCCGAGCTTCTCCCACCAGGTCATGTCACCCTGGGGCTCGTAGAACGCGCTGGCGACCTTGTGCATCTTGTTGATACTGAAGTTCGGCTCCTTCTGGAACATCGTGAGGGCCTGACCGAGCGCCACGCGCTCGTCGAGGACCTCCATCTGGTAGAAGTAGTCGGCCCCGTGAGGGGAGTGATTCCAGAGAGCGTTGAATCCTTTCGTGATGCTGTTCATCAGGTCGAACAGCGGGACGTGCTCCTGCTTCAGCATCGAGATGAGTCGCTTCACGTAGACCGTCTCGTCGAAGTCCGGGTCCACCATGGAGCTGAGGACCACGTGATGTAGGTCCTTGGCCTCGAGGTACGAGTAGGTGCCCTTGTCGATCAGGTCGTCGAGGATGCCGATCATACACTTGTGGAGGACTTTCGCGGTCATTGCGTTGTACAGGTTGTCCGCGGTCATATAGCGCCGGTAGTCCTCCGACATCATGATCGAGCCGGCTGCGAAGCGGAGGGTCTGCAGGTAGTTCCAGGTTTCTCCCTGGTCCTCCCAGAAAGCGCTCGGCGGGAGATTCGGCGGCCGCAGCGGGAGGCCGAAGCTCGTGGAGCGCTCCTTCATGTGAAGGAGCATCTCATAGACGTTCGACACGTGCTGCCGCAGGATCGACTTCTCGAACCCGAAGTCATGGAAGTCGAAGAGACCTTCGGCGTAGCCGCCGAGCCGAAGGACCGTGTGCGAGAGAAGCTCCACATCCTCGCGGTTGATCCCAAGAACCTGATAGGCTTGGACCGTCAAGGCCACAACCTCTACCGGCCTTGGAGTTCAAGGGTATGAAGGACCACCGTGAGGTTATCCATTCCGATTCTCAATCATGAGAACGCTAGGATGGCGGGGCTGGAATCTCGACTGATAACAAGCGAAGACCGCTTAAATAGCAAGGGACCCCACCGGGAACGCGTCGAAGACATCGAGGAGGTAACCCTCTGGCCGGTGAGCCCAACATCGTCGGGTACCTGAGCGCGATCAGCGCTCTCTTCCTCTCCCTGCTCGTCGTAATCGCAATCCTGCGGCAGAAGACGCACAAGGACTTCCAGAAGCACGTCCTGCTCTTCGCGACGTTCCTCCTGATGTGCGCGGTGATCTCGAACACACTCATCTCGATCTATCTGACCCAGCCGAGCATCGCCGATCCAAACGCTCTGACGAACAGCATCCTGCTCTCCAAGAAGGTCCAGGCGACCTTCGACTACGCGTTCAGCATCACGATCGGGGCGTTCATCGTCGTCGCGACGACGCCGGAGATCACGACCCGCCGGGACTTCATGAGGTACATGACGGATGAGTTCCCGAACTCCTACGTCTTCTATGTCTTCATCATGGTCCTCGCCGTTGTGGCCATCTACATTTCTCCGGAGACGGTCGACCTGACCAGCTACCCGCTGATCACGATCCGCTTCGAACCCTACTTCCTCTTCGTCAACGGCGTGGCGGTCGCGACGCTGACGCTCTACGCCCCCTATCGCTTCATCACGCACATGCGGCGCACGAACGCGGGACCTGAGGTGCGGCGGGACACGTACCTGATCATCCTCGGGATCAGCGGCTTCGCAATCGGGGAGCTGCTGTTCGAGATCGTCCTGCCCAACTACGGGATCGACCTGCGGGCGCCCGGCTTCGTGGTCGAGATGGCCCTGATCGGGCTCATCGCGTTCGCCATCCGCGAGAAGTCGTTCCTCCAGGAGCTCATCGTCCCCGCGGCGGAGACCCAGTCCCAGACCACGCCGACCTACCAGCTCGAGCGCGCGCGGACGTATGCGATCCTCGAGCGAGACGGGGCCCAGAGCTTCGAGATCTTCCGGGACCTCGTGACGCACGGGGCGCAGGGGCTGTGCATCAGCCGCCGGTCTCCCAAGACGATCATGCAGGACTACGGCCTTGAGAAGACGCCGATCCTGTGGCTCAGCCGCGTGGCCACGGAGAAGAACTCCGTGCGGCCCTCACCGCCCGAGAAGGTCGCCCTGGCCATTGAGCACTTCATCTCCGTCGGAGAGAGCGCGGTCGTCCTCCTTGACGGGTTCGAGTACCTCATCGCGCACAACGACTTCAGCTCCGTCCTCGCGCTGCTCCACGACCTCAACGAGATCGTCGCCCTGCATGACGCGATCCTCCTGATCCCGATGGATCCCTCCGCGTTCCAGCAGCGAGAGTTCTCCATGATCCGGCGAGAGGTTGCCCTCCTCGGACCCATGGCGCCCGAGCTCCCGGACTTCGCGCGGGTCACCGCTTAGGCCGTGCGAACCAAACCCTTTTATTCCGCGGCCCGGCTCGATTCATCATGGCCGAACCTGACGCGGAACTCGAGGCGATTCGCGCACGGCGGCTGCAGGAGCTCATGGGCGGCGCGAAGACCCCCGGGGTCGCCGCGCCCACCCCCGCGGGGGGCAAGCCCGTCCTCCTGACGGACGCGACGTTCGATGCAGAAGTCCGGAAGGCCGGAGTGATCCTCGTCGACTTCTGGGCCGCGTGGTGCGGCCCGTGCCTGCGCGTCTCCCCGACCCTCGAGGCGATCGCGAAGGACCAGGCGGGCAAGATGCGACTCGGGAAGCTGAACGTGGACGAGAACGCCCGGACCTCGGAGCGGTACGGGGTCATGTCGATCCCCACGATGCTCGTGTTCAAGGACGGGAAGCTCGTGGACGGGATCGTGGGCGCGCTCCCGCGTCCCCAGATTGAGGCCGTCCTCAAGCGCTGGACCTGATCACTTCGCGAGCGGGCCGCTCGGACGCGGCTTGGGCTCCTTGAGCTGCGCCGTCAGGCTTGCGACCACGGACTGGAAAGCCTTCGCCGCCGGCGAATCAGGATGCTCGAGGACGAACGGCTTCCCGGCATCCCCGCCCACGACGATCCGAGGATCGAGCGGGATCCGCCCCAGGAAGGGGAGGCCGAGCTCCTTCGCGGCCGCCTCGCCGCCGCCGATCTTGAACACATCGATCTCCTTGCCGCAGTGCGGGCACACGAGGCCGCTCATGTTCTCGACGACCCCGAGGATCGGGAGGTTGACGGCCTTCGCGAAGCTGATGCTCTTGCGGACGTCTAGGAGGGAGACCTCCTGCGGCGTCGTGACGACGACGGCTCCGTCCGCGTCGGGAATCTCCTGCGCGATGCTCAGCGGCTCGTCGCTCGTCCCCGGCGGCAGGTCGATGACCAGGTAGTCGAGCTCTCCCCAGTTCACGTCCGAGAGCATTTGTTTGAGCGCCTTGATCTTGAGCGGCCCGCGCCATACGACCGCCGTGTCGCGGTCGATCAGGTGGGCCATCGAGATGACCTTGACGCCTTTGGGTCCGACGACGGGCTCCATGAGGGTCTCACTGCCGACCTGCTTCGAGACGACCTCGGCGTCCTCGACGCCCATGATCATGGCGATGTCCGGGCCCGTGACGTCGGCGTCGACGAGGCCGACTCTGCCTTCTGTCGCGAGAACACACGCCAAGTTCGCTGCACAGGTCGATTTTCCAACGCCGCCCTTCCCGGACATGACCACGATCTTGTGCTTGATCTTCCCCATGCGCTGCGCCATCTTCATGCGCTCGCGCATGGCCGCCATGATGTGGGGCGGGACCTGGGTCGTGTCTAGCTCCTCGGGCACACGGTCACCTCGCGTGACGCGGGTTCACCTTCCCCTTCCTATTAAAGGCTGCGCGAGTCGGCGGTCCGCGACATGGAATCCGCCAGGAACTTCACGCGCTCCACGAAGGCCGGGGGTGTCGGATCCGGGGGGAGGGTCGCGAAGTACTCCGCGAATCCGTCGACGGCCTTGAAACCGGACCGCTGGTCGTAACTGTGGGCCGGGAGCCAGAGCGGATCGTCCGGCTCCAGTAACCCGTGACGCCGGAGGTTCCCGAGGGCAAAGCCGTTCGTCACGCTGTGACTCACGTTCTGCCAGCGGTCCTTGCTCCGCCTTCGGGAGTTGCCCTCGATCCACACTCGGAAGAACTCGTGCGCGCGGTCCTCGAAGCCGGATAGGAACGCAAGATCGTCAGCGTAGATGTCCTGGACGTGGTTGAAGGCCTCCCCGAGGGCGTGCAGCCCCGCGCGGGGAACGTGCACCGCCTTGCCCATCGCCTCGTAGATCACGGGATCGTGAGAGGGGTGGCGGGCCTCGGTCCGGATCATGTGGCCCATCTCGTGCGCGAGGAGCCCGTCGAGCGCATTGGAGCGTACGGCGTCGAGCGAGGCGAAGAGGGTGTGGTGGCCCTTGACGGACTTCGTGGCGCCCATAATCGGCATCGAGACGACCTCGACCGCGACGGGCCACGCGACCCGCAAGTCGTGCTCCGCGAGCCTGCGCTCGACATCCTGAAACGTGGAACGAACAGCCGCGACGTCCGCGCGATGCGTTCGATCGACTACCGTGGTGAGCACACGCCTTCCACGAACGCCGCCTCGGATAAACCTGGGCCCCGACGGCGCGGATCGTGAAGGGGCCTCCCGCGTCTTCGTTACGTGACGATTCCGTACCCATGGAACATACGTTCCGGGAGAAAGGTTTAAACGGCGTCCCAGGGGTGTCGCGCAATATCGTTCTCGGGTGAGATCATGCTCGCACAGAAGAAGCGACCGGCCGGAAAGGCTATCAAGGCCCCGACCCCGCAGGAAGTCGAGGAAAACCTCAAGAAGGCGAACCTGCCCAAGGAACTCAGCGCGAAGTATCATCCCTTCTACCAAGGCAAGATCGAGGTCGTGCCGCGCGTGCCCGTCCGGAGCCTGAGCGACTTCGGAATCTGGTACACCCCCGGCGTGGCGCAGCCGTGTCTGGAGATCAAGGCGGATCCGCTCAAGGTCTGGTCCTTGACGAACAAGTGGAACAACGTGGCCGTCGTGACGGACGGGACGCGGGTCCTCGGCCTCGGCGACATCGGCCCGGAGGCGGGTCTCCCGGTCATGGAGGGCAAGGGACTCCTGTTCAAGTACCTGGGTGGCATCGACGCAGTCCCCATCCCGCTCGCGACGAAGGACCCGGAGAAGATCATCGAGACGGTCAAGCTGATCACGCCCAACTTCGGCGGGATCAACCTCGAGGACATCTCCCAGCCCAAGTGCTTCTACATCCTGCAGCGCCTCCGCAAGGAGTGCGAGATCGCGGTCTGGCACGACGACCAGCAAGGGACCGCGACGATCAACACCGCGGGCGTGATCAACGCCCTCAAGGTCGTCGGGAAGAAGATGTCCGAGGCCACGATCACCCTCGTGGGCTCCGGGGCGTCGAACATCCGGACCGCGAAGGTCCTCCTCGACGCCGGCGCGAGCGCGAAGAACCTCATCCTCGTCGACTCGAAAGGCATCATCTGCAAGCACCGCAAGGACCTCGAGGCGCAGGCCAAGGAGTACGTCGAGAAGTGGGAGCTCGCCCAGACCACGAACATCGAGGACCGGCACGGAGGCATCCCGGAGGGCATGAAGGGTGCCGACGTCGTCATCGCGGCGTCCAAGCCCGGGCCCGGCACAATCAAGAAGGAATGGGTCGCGGGCATGGCGGACGACTCGATCATCTTCGCCATCGCGAACCCGGTGCCGGAAATCTGGCCCTGGGAGGCCCAGGAGGCCGGAGCGCGCGTCATCGCGACGGGCCGCAGCGACTTCCCGAACCAAGTCAACAACAGCCTCGGCTTCCCCGGGATCTTCCGCGGCACCCTGGACGTGCGCGCGAAGACGATCACGGACGAGATGTGCATCGCCGCGGCAACGGAGCTCGCGCGCTTCCAGGAGGAGCGTGGGCTCGACGAGGAGCACATCGTGCCGACGATGGACGACCTCGAGGTCTTCGTGAGCGAGGCCGTCGCGGTCGCGATGAAGGCCCAGGAGCAGGGTATCGCCCGCGTGAAGCGCACCCGCCAAGACCTGCACGACACCGCGTACGCTCAGATCAAGCGGGCCCATGACCTGACCCGCACCCTGATGCAGGACGGCTACATCCGACCCCCGCCGCCGTGAAGTGCCCTCGCACAATCTGACGAGGCGCTGGGTCCAGGGGCACCCATGCGTCCTCCCCGCCCCTCACCCGGGGGCGATGGGGCACCCGCGGCAGTGCCGTAGGTGCCGGTCCCGACGATCTGGTGCCGCCGCCTCCACGGCTTGGCCGGAGGCCGTATTCGGTTTCACGGCTGGGCCGCGCTGATCTCGCGGGCCCTCATCCTTGTGTCCTTCTGCACGCCCTTCAAGTGTAGGCTTCCTCGCCGTGCTGGCTCAGGTCGAGGCCTGCCTCCTCTTCCGCAGGGCTGACGCGCACCGGGGTGAAGAGGTTGATCAGCTTCAGGAGGCCGAACGACCCGAAGAACGAGAACGCCGCGACGACGGCCACTCCAAGCGCCTGGACTCCAATGAGTCCGAAGTTCCCATTGAGGATCCCGTTCCCCCCGGCCGAATTGATCGCGACATCGGCGAAGATCCCCGTGGCAATCATCCCCCAGATGGCGCCCATCCCGTGACAGGCGAAGACATCCAGGGAGTCGTCCAGGTGGGTTCGAGCGCGCCAGTTCGAGACGAGGTTCGAAGCGATCCCAGCCCCGACTCCGATCACCAAGCTGGCGGCGGGTCCGACGAATCCGGCCGCGGGCGTGATGGCCACCATCCCGGCGACCGCTCCGATTGAGATGCCGACGGCCGAGGGCTTCCCCTTCCAGATCCAGTCGACGAGCATCCAGCTGACCGCGGATGCGGAGGCCGACAGGTTCGTCACCACGAGCGCGTTGACCGCCACATCGTCCGCCCGGAGCGCGCTCCCGCCGTTGAACCCGAACCAACCGAACCACAGGATCGCTGCACCAAGAATCACGAAGGGGATGTTGTTGGGCCGGGGGTTGTGGTTCCCATCCAGGTCCTTGCGCCGGCCGATGACCAACGCCGCAGCCACCGCCGAGAGGCCCGCGGAGACGTGGACGACGAGACCGCCCGCGAAGTCGAGCACGCCCAGGGCCCGCAGCCATCCGCCGTCGCCCCAGACCCAATGCGCGATCGGGGCGTAGATGAGCGTGGCCCAGAGCACGATGAAGATGAGGAGGGCCTTGAACCGGATCCGCTCCGCGAAGGCCCCGATGATGAGGGCGGGAGTGATCGCCGCGAACTTGAGTTGGAACGCAAAGTAAAGGAGGGCTGGGATGGTCGCGGCGTAGAAGGAGGGCGTCTTCGCATCGACTCCGATGAGCACGGCGTTGTTGAGGTTTCCGATGACCCCTCCGACGTTCGGGCCGAAGGCCAGGCTGTAGCCCCACAGGGCCCAAACGAGGCTCACGACCGCGAAGACAATCATACACTGCACGATCGTGGACACGAGATTCTTCCTTCGGACCAGACCGCCGTAGAAGAACCCCAAGGCCGGTGTCATGAGCATGACGAGACCGGTCGCCGCCAACACCCAGGCGATGTCGCCTGTATCAAAAGCCATCGTCCCCGCCTCCCTGGAAAGGACCTCGATGAGGTTTTGCAGGGATGGCCTGTCCCGACGATTTAAGCGTTCCTAACCACGGCTCCGATGTGTATATACGACCCGGCCAAGCGCGGCCGCGAACGACGCCCCTTTGCCGTCCCGCAGTGGCGGGGGTGCACCCACCTCGTCCCCAGACCGGAGGTGCGGAAGGAGAGCTGCGGTTCCCCCATACCGGCATCCCCTCAGTGGGTTTATGCCGCACGCGCTCCATGCCGTCTGCATGGCCTCAGTGGAGGAGGTCAAGAATCGCCACGAAGCCCGACTGATGAGGACGCCGGGCGTCGTCGGCGTCGGCATCGGGCGGTCCGGAGGGAAGCCGGTCATCCGCGTGTACGTCGACAAGGACACCCCGAAGGTCCGCAAGGCCGTGCCCGACGCCCTCGAGGACGTGCCCGTGGAGATCGTCGTCTCGGGACCGTTCAAGGCGCTCTAGGAGGGATGCGATGAAACCGGAAGAGGCGAGGCAGGTCTGCGAGGCCCAGTACCTCGGGGTCGAGATGGAGGGCGTGACGTCAAACCTCAACCCGAACGTCGTCGGCGTGGGCCTGGGCAAGAAGCGCACCCACGGCCTGCTCACAGAAGACGTCGCGGTCAAGGTGTATGTCAAGGAGAAACTGCACCCGCTCCTCGTGAAGGACGGGGAGGTCATCCCCGACGAGATCGAGGGCGTGCCCACGGACATCGAGCAGGCGGGGGAGTTCTCAATCTGGCGGCCCATCCCCCCAATCTACCACCGCAAGGTGCGCCCCGCGATGGGCGGGCTGTCGATCGGGCATTACGCGATCACGGCCGGGACCCTCGGCTGCCTCGTGAAGCGTGGGCAGGACGTCTGCATCCTCAGCAACAACCACGTCTTGGCGAACGAGAACCGCGGGGTGGAGGGCGACCCGATCCTCCAGCCCGGTCGGTTCGACGGGGGCAAGGAGGACAAGGACGTCATCGCGAGGCTCGACGCCTTCGTCAAGGTCGAGACGCAGGAGACGAACACGGTCGACGCCGCGCTCGCGCTGCCGTTCGACGCGCGCGACGTTTCGCCGGACATCCTCAACATCGGCCGAGTGCGCGGCACGCGGGCGGTCGACCTGGAGGAGAAGGTGATGAAGAGCGGCCGGACCACGCGGGTCACGAACGGCGTGGTCCAGGACGTCAGCGCGACCCTCCGGGTCGGCTACGCGACGGGCTCGTACCTCTTCAGCGACCAGATGATCGTGCGGGGAGACAAAGGCTCCTTCAGCGCCGGCGGGGATTCCGGCGCGCTGATCATGGACTTCCAGGGGAACGCGGTCGGCCTGCTCTTCGCCGGTTCGCCTTTCTTCACCGTGGCGAACAAGATCGACAACGTGCAGAGCGCGCTGAGCGTCAAGGTCCTCTAGCCGCGGCGACGGGCGACCAGCGGGCGAGGGTGGCCTGAGGCGCCGGGTGCTCCGTGAGGTTCGACAGCCGCACGCCGATGAGCCGCACCTTGCGTTCGGAAAGGAGGACCTCCTTGAGCAGGACCTGGCACAGGACCAGAATCGGCTCCAGATCGGCGGTGTACACCTTGAGGCTGCGAGAGCGCGTGTGGACCTCGAAATTGGAGTACTTCACCTTGAGCGACACGGTCCGGTAGGAGTAGTGCTCCTCGAGGAGCTGGGCGTGCAGCGAGCGGGCGAGGTCCTCCAGTTCGGGCCAGACCTCTTCGTAGCTCGCGAGGTCCCGCGAGAACGTGGTCTCCGTGCTGATCGACTCGGGGGGACCGGTGGGCTCGACGACCTCTCCAGCATCCCGGCCGAACGCCACGTCGTGCAGGTACTCGCCGAACCCGCCCAGCGTTTCCACGAGGTCTTCGCGGGGCATCGCCTGGACGTCCCCGATCGACTCGAGCCCCATCTCCCGGAGCCGCTCCGCCGTCTTCGGGCCGACGCCGTACACCTTGCGAATCGAGATCGGCGCGAGGAACTCGACGACGTGGTCCGGCAGGACGACCGTCAGGCCGTCTGGCTTCTGGAAGTCCGAGGCGATCTTCGCGACGGCCTTGCTCGGCGCGATGCCGATCGAGCAACTCAGCCGGTGCTCCGTCCGGATGGCGGCCTTCACCTCTTTCGCGACCTCCGTTGCGCGGAGGAAATCCCCGCCGGACCGCGCGGTGAGGTCGAGGTAGCCCTCCTCGATCCCCGAGGGCTCGAGGCGGTCCGCGTACCGGTGCAATGTGGCCATGATCTCCTGGGAAACCCGCCCGTACAGGCCGTGGTGGGGCATGACGAACACGGCCTCGGGGCAGAGGCGGAGCGCCTGGGTGCAGGGCATCGCGGAGTGCACGCCGAACCGGCGCGCCTCGTAGCTCGCCGTGAGGACGACGCCGCGGGTGTGGCCGTCCCGCGGGTCCGCGCCGACGACCACGGGCTTCCCCGCGAGATCCGGGTGTTCCCGGATCTCCACTGCGGCGTAGAAGGCGTCCATGTCCACATGGAGGACCACGTGGCGGCTCGCCTCGGGCTCGGGCGGCATCCGATGCAGGCATGGGTCGACGGGACGTAAAAGCCTTCTCGGGGGGTCCCCGCACGGCTCACGGGAAGCCGAAGAACGACCGCGCGGCGATGTTCAGGAAGTTCAGGATCCAGAACGCGAGCGGAGCGGTCAGGAACACGATCCCCAAAGAGATGAAGACGCCCGCCGAGATCGACCGCGGTGCCTCCATCTTGACGACCTCCCCCTCAGGCTCCAGGATGTACATGTACCAGATGACCCGCGCGTAGTAGTACATGGAGAGCGCGCTGTTCAGGACCCCGGAGATCGCCAGCACGACGTACCACGGGCTGAACTGCATCGCGCTGATCGCACTCGAGAAGAGGAAGAACTTGCTGAAGAATCCCGCGAGCGGCGGGATGCCCGCTAGGCTCAGCAGGAAGATGGTCATCGCAGCGGCCATGAAGGGCATGCGGCGGCTCAGACCGCGGTAGGCGTCCATGTCGTCCGCGATGCCGCGCGACTGGGTCCCCGCGACGACGAGGAAGGCGCCCCCCTTCATCGCGGCGTACGTCAGCACGTGGAAGCCCGCGCCGATGAGGGCGGCGGTCGCCACGGTGATGGCTGCCGCCGAGACGGCCGGGTCCGAGCTGCCCGCGCTCAGCGCGACGGCCCCGACCGGGATCGCGATGAGGATGTACCCCACCTGGGCGATGCTCGAGTACGCGAGCATGCGCTTCACGCTCCGCTGCGGGATCGCGAGCACGTTGCCGACGGTCTGCGTGGCGATGGCCAGGACCGCGATCGCGATCACCCAGTCGATCTGGATCGACAGGAGCCCGATGAGGAAGACCCGGAAGAGGGCGACGACGCCGACCATCTTCGAGCCCGCGGCCAGGAAGGTGCTGATCGTGGTGGGCGAGCCCTGGTACACGTCGGGCGCCCACATGTGGAAGGGGACCACCGCGGCCTTGAAGCCGAAGCCCGCGACGAGCAGGACGAGCGCAACGATGAGGGGCGGCTCCATCCCGGGATTCGCGGAGATCGTGAGTCCCATCTGGAGCTTCGTGAGGTCGAGAGTAGGTCCGATCGCGGTCGAGCCCGAGACGCCGTAGATCAGGGAGATCCCGAAGAGGATGATCGACGAACTGATCGCCCCGATGATGAAGAACTTCACCGCGGCCTCCGTGGACTCCTTGTCCTTCTTGCGGAAGGCCACGAGCGCGAAGGTGCTCATGCTCGAGGTCTCGAACGCGAGGAAGAGGACGAACAGGTCGGTCGCCGCGGCCGTGAACATCATGCCGACGATCGCGAGGAGCATGAGCCCGTAGTACTCGCCCTGGTGCGGCTCGTCTGCGTGGATGAAGCCCCGGGAGGCCAGGATGGCCAGGAACCCAATCAGCAGGAAGACCAGGTGGAACAGGAGAGCGAACGCGTCGACCCGGAGCTTGAGCTCCCCCGTGAAGTCCCCTTGCAGCCCGATCGGCGCCGGCCAGAGCTGAAGGCCGAGCAGACCGGAGAGCCCGACGCCCATCATGTCGAGCGTAATCACGAGGGAGACGAGGGTCCCGGCGAGGGCCATCGCCCAGAGGTACACGGGGCGCTTCCCCCATGCGAAACCGAGGACGATCGATGCGAAGCCGACGACCACAAGGATCGTCTCGGGCAGGAAGACCAGATAGTTCCCCATCTTCTCGCCCCCTAGAACAGCCCTGCCAGCAGATGCGTGGCCCACGGCGTGATGAGCTGGTAGATGACGATCGGGACGATGCCGAAGATCGCGAACGTCACGGCGAGGACGGAGAGCGGGAGGGTCTCGTGCTTCTCCATGTCAGGATACTTCTCCCACTTCGGGTTCAGGGGGCCGAAGAGGCTGCGCTGCATCGCGAAGATGTAGTACGCGGCCGTGAACACGACGGTCAGGATCGGGACGAACACCCAGAGGCCGAACGCCGCGTAGACGCCGACGAACACGCCGTACTCCGCGGCGAATCCGACGAGCCCTGGCAGTCCCAGGGAGGCCATGAAGGCCACCATCATGAACGTCGCCGTTCGCGGCGCGACCTTCGCGATGCCGCCGAGCTCCGAGATGTTCCGGGTCCCGATCTTGTGGCCGATGGACCCGGCGACCATGAAGAGGGCCGCCGACACGAGGCCGTGGGCGAAGAGCTGGAAGACCGCGCCGCTGAAACCCAGGGCGGCCCCCGCCTGGAGGTTCGCGGGGCCGTAGGCGAAACCGTAGACGCCCGCGGCGATCCCGAGCGTCACGAAGCCCATGTGGCTCACGCTCGAGAACGCGACCATCCGTTTGAGGTCGTTCTGGACGAGGCACACGATGGCCCCGTAGAGGATCGAGATCACCCCGACCGCGGCGAGGAGCCACCACATGTCCGCGGCGGCCTTCGGGATCATCTCGACGTTAAAGCGGATGAGCCCGTAGCCTCCGAGTTTCAGCAGGATCCCCGCCAGGATCACGGAGCCGCCGGTCGGCGCCTCGACGTGGGCGTCCGGGAGCCAGGTGTGCAGCGGGAACGTCGGCAGCTTCGTGCCGAAGGCCACGAGCATCGCGACGAACATCAGGTCGCCAATCGTCCCGGGCGGGATGGGGCTCGTCGCGATGATCTGCCGCATGTCGAACGTGCCGCTGTAGAAGTAAAATGCGAAGATGGACACGAGGAGCGGGAGACTGGCGAGGAACGTGTACATGAAGAACTTCATCGCCGCGTACTTGCGGCGCGGGCCGCCCCAGACCGCGATGATGAAGTACATCGGGACGAGCTGGACCTCCCAGAAGACAATGAACTGGAACAGGTCGAGGGAGAGGAAGATCCCGTTCACCGTGCACTCCAGGAGGAGGAACATCGCGTAGAACTCCGGGACGCGGTGGCGCTCGTCCCAGCTGAAGGCGAGCGCGAGGGGCGTCAGGAGCGTGTTCAGGAAGATGAGGACCGCGGACAGCTCGTCGGCGCCCACGATGTAGTGCACGTTGAGCTGGGGGACCCATACGAGCTGCTCCCCCGCGAAGTACGACTGCCCGCCGATCGTCTGCTGGCTGAGCACCACGTCGGACGGGAGCACGAATCCGGCCAGGAGCAACGATCCGAAGGCGAGCGTGACCAGGCTCGAGGCGAGGGCAATCCATTTCGCCACCCGCACAGAGAGCCCCAGGGCGTAGGTCAGGACGGCGCCCACCAGGGGGATGAAGATGATGTATGTCAGGAGGGGGAATGTGATCTCCATCTCACACCGCCCCCATCAGCCACGGGAGGCCATGGATCGCATAGTCCTGAATGAGGGAGAGGAACGCAAACGGCAGGAGGCCGACCGCGAAGATGAGCAGCACCAGGATGACGTAGGAAAAGCGCTCCCACGGCATCAGGTCGTGGACGTGCTCGAACTCCTTCGGCGCGTCCCCGAACAGGATCCGCTGCATCGCGTAGACGTAATAAGCCGCGGTCACCACGATCGAGACCATGGGCACGAGGACGAGGGCCCTCGTCGCCCCCATCGACTGCGAGCTGTACGTCCCGAGGAAGACCATGAACTCGGACCAGAAGGAGTTCAGTCCCGGCAGGCCCAGAGAGGCGAAGAACCCAATCATCAGGATGAGCGAGAACTGGGGCATCACCTTCGAGAGGCCTTGCAGCTTCGGAATCTCCCGCGTGCCCGTCGCGTGCTTCACGGACCCCGCGAGCATGA
Source organism: uncultured Thermoplasmata archaeon (assembly GCA_963768855.1). Taxonomy (GTDB): domain Archaea; phylum Thermoplasmatota; class Thermoplasmata; order RBG-16-68-12; family RBG-16-68-12; genus RBG-16-68-12. The sequence goes on along the minus strand of CAVYJM010000012.1, from coordinate 73,553 downwards.
ACAGGACTGCGGTGATCAGTCCGTGGTTGAACATCTGGAAGATGCCACCCTCCACGCCGATCGTCGTCAGCGTGGCGGCGCCCAAGGTCACGAAGCCCATGTGGCCCACGGACGAGTATGCGATGAGTCGTTTCAGGTCGGTCTGGTGCAGGCAGACGAACGCCGCGTAGACCATCGAGATGATGCCGAGCGCCGCGAGGACCCACCACAGTTCCCGCATCGCATCCGGGAACATCCCCAGGTCGATCCGGAAGATCCCGTAGCCGCCCATCTTCAGGAGGACGCCCGCCAGGAGGACGGACCCGCCCGTGGGCGCCTCGACGTGGGCGTCCGGCAGCCAGGTGTGAAACGGGAAGGAGGGAAGCTTGACGATGAACCCGAAGAGGAACCCGAGCATGACGGGGATCTGCGTGGCAAGGGGGATGTAGGCGAGCGCGCCATTCACGGCGTGGCGCCGTGCGGCCTCGAGGAAGACCGTCATGTCGAACGTGTTCGTGCTCGTCCCGTAGACGGCCGCGTTCGCCGTGCCGCTGTACGTCCAGTACAGAGCGAAGATGGAGAGGAGCATGATCACGCTAGCCACGTGGGTGTACACGAGGAACTTCAGGGCGGCGTACCGGCGATTCGGCCCGCCCCAGATCCCGATCAGGAAGAACATCGGGATCAGGACGAGCTCCCAGAAGATGAAGAACAGGAAGAAGTCGAGGGCCATGAAGACCCCCGTGAGGGACATCTCCAGGAAGAGGAGGAGCGCGAAGAACTCCCGCGGGCGGTGCTCCTCGTCCCAGTGGAAGACGATCGCCAGGGTGGTCAGCAACGGCGTGAGCCAGGCGAGCGGCACGCTCAGCCCGTCGAACCCCAGGATGTAGTTCATCCCGATCTGCGGCACCCAGTTCGCCTTCTCGAAGTAGGAGAACGCCGACTGGGTGCCTCCCGGGATCCCATTCGTGGGGTCGGCAATCCTCGGGCCTAGGAGCATCTCGATCCACGAGCTGGCCGGCGTCCAGAAGGACACGAGGATGAGCGTGAGCAGAGTGAGCTGCGCCAAGCTGAACGCGAGCGCGACCCACTTGGAGATCCGCTGGGTCCTGCCGACGGCCCAGGTGACGATGAACCCGATGAACGGGATGAGCAGGAGGATCGTGAGCCAGTAGCTCATCTCATCCCCCCCTCAGCCGGAGGTACCAGCCGACCCCGAAGATGAGCGCGATCACGAGAGCGATCCCGAACACGACGACCCACGCGTAGCTCTGCACCTGGCCCGTCTGCCTCTGGCGGAGCCGCATCCCGGAGCGGATGGTCTCCTTGCTCACCAGGTTGACGGCCCCGTCGACGACCTTGCGGTCGAAGTAGTCCGATCCCGCGGCGGCCGCTAGGCCTCCCCTCCCGACCGCGTTCACGATGCCGTCGATCACGCGCCGGTCGAACCAGTCGAACGCCTTCGCGAAGCCCCAGTACGCCTTGGCGCCGAAGGCATCGTAGACGTTGTCGATCCAATAGCGGTTCGAAAGCATCTTGTGGATGAACGCGCCGCCGCGGGAGGCGGTGAACCGCTCCGCGGGAATCCGCTTCGTGTCGTACACGGCCCACGCGAGCGCGACCCCCGCGAGCGCGGCGCCGAGGGAAATCCCCTCGAGGGCGTAGTCGAGCAGGGGCACGCCAACGAGCGGGAGCTGGGAGTGCGGCGTGTCGAAGAAGATGAGGTTGCCGAACCCGCCCATCGCGTACGCGGAGAGCCCGGAGATGAGCGTGAAGCCGCCGAGGATGATCAGCGGGACCGTCATCGTCCGCGGGGACTCGTGCGGGTGGCCTTCGCCGCGGTACTCCCCGCGGAAGGTCATGAACCACAGACGGAACGCGTAGAAGGCAGTCAGGAAGGCGGTGATCGTCCCGAAGATCCAGAGGACCAGGAACAGGAAGTTGGTTGAGCCCGCCTCGAAGGTCGCGGAGAGGATCTCCCCCTTCGAGAAGAACCCGCTGAACGGGACGATCCCCGCGAGCGCGAGGCAGCCGAAGAGCATGGTCCAGGAGGTGATGGGCATGTGCTTCCGGAGGCCACCCATCTTCCGCAGATCGTTCGTCCCGACCGCATGGATCACGCTGCCCGCGCAGAGGAAGAGGAGCGCCTTGAAGAACGCATGGTTGAAGAGATGGTATAGCGCCGCACTGTACCCGACCGAATCCGCCTCGCCCTGCGCGAGGCTCACGTTCAGGATGTACGCGCCCGCCCCAAGCCCCAGGAACATGTAGGCGAGCTGGGAGATCGTCGAGAACGCGAGGACGCGCTTGATGTCATAGTTGACCACGGCCATCGTCGCGGCGAAGATGGCGGTGAAGCCGCCGATCCCGGCGATCACGTAGATCGCCGTCCACGGTGGCGTGACGTGGATCGTGGCGGTCGAGAGAGGGACCAGGAAGATGAACGCCCGGGCGGTCAGGTAGACGCCCGCCTTGACCATCGTCGCGGCGTGGATGAGGGCGCTCACCGTGGTGGGGCCCTCCATCGCATCGGGCAGCCAGGCATGCAGCGGGAACTGGGCGGACTTCCCGACCGCGCCGCCGAAAAGGAGGAGGGGGATGAGCGTAAGCAGCTGGGGCGACAGCACGCCGCTCTGCCAAAGGCTCGGGATCTTCTGCTGGATGTCCAGGAAGCTCAGGGTGCCGAAGACGTTCCAGATGACGAGGACTCCAATCAGGAACAGGACGTCGCCCACGCGGGTGACGAGGAAGGCCTTCTTCGCGGCCTTCGCCGCCTCGGGCTTGTGGTACCAGAAGCCGATGAGGAGGTACGAACACAGGCCCATGATCTCCCAGAAGACCAGGAGCTGGAGGAAGTTGTCCGCGCTGACCGTCCCCAGCATGCCCATGGAGAACAGGCTGACCTCCGCGTAGTAGCGCGGCTTGCCCTCCTCGGCGTGCATGTAGCCGAGGGAGTAGATGAAGATCAGAAGGCACAGGAAGGAGACCAGGACGAGCATCAGCGCGCTCAGATCGTCGATAAGGAGCGAGATGTGGATGTTCGTGGACGCGAACCCGGTGGCGGCGTTGAAACCGGGGAGCCACACGTAGCCGTCGACCGTCACGGGGGTGAAGTTGCCGCCGAGGGCGCCCGCCAGGAGCACCTGGACGAACAGGATGAGGGAGACGACGAAGGAGACGAGGATGCCGCCGACCGCGATGTACCCGCCGCCCTGCGGGGTCCGGCGGCCGATCAGACCCGAGAGGAAGAACGAGACGAACGGTGCCAGTAGGATGATCCAGACATAGGAGAAGTCCGCCGTCCTACCACCTCAAGAACCTCACGCGGTCCATGTCGACGGTCCCGTGCGTCTGGTAGATGGAGAGGAAAATCGCGAGGCCGATCGCGGCGTCCGCCGCGGCGACCGCGATGCCCAGGAGGGCGAAGACCTGGCCGCTCGCGTCGTTCGAGTAGGAGCTGAACGCGACGAAGTTCAGGAGCGCCGCGTTGATCACGATTTCCAGGGACATGAGGACCATGATCGCGTTCTTCCGGGCGAGGACCCCGTAGAGGCCGATGCTGAACAGGAGCGCGGACAGGACGAGCTCCCACTCGAGCGGGATCATGGACCCAGCTTCCCTCCTTCCATCTTCGCGAGGTACACGCCTCCGACCATCGCGGCGGCGAGGATGATGCCGATCAGGATCAGCGCGACGGCGTAGGATTGGAAGAGATTGTTCGCAAGGGCGTTCCCCGAGGGCGATGTCGTGTTGACGATCGGAATCTCATGCTGTGTCGTCGGCCAGGGCACGCCGACGAAGGAGACTGCCATGACGAGGAAGAGGGCCGCGACCGCGGCGACGGCGAGCGCCTGTCGCTGTGTAATCACTGATTCCCCTCCATACCCGGCTCCTCCATGATCTTGCGGCGCGTGAGCATGATACCGAAAGCGAACAGGAGAGGGACGGCCCCGGCGTAGACGAGGATTTGGATCAGGAAGACGAATTCGGCGCGGAACAGGAGGTAGATCCCGCCGATCGTGATCAGGGTCGCCGCGAGCCAGAAAGCCGCACGGACCAGCCGCTTGCTCGTAACGAGGAGGATCGAGAAGAGGATCTCGAACCCACTCAGGACGACGAAGGCGACGGCCTCCCAGTCAACCGCCATCGTACCCCTCCAGCACCGCGCTCGCAGACTTTCTCACGAGGATCACCCCATGTAGCCGAAGACGCGCGCCGCGGCGGCGACGATGATTGCGAGGAGGGCGAAGGGAATCAGCCGCTTCCATCCGATGTCGAGGATCTGGTCGATCCGGACTCGCGGGACCGACCATGAGAGGAGGACGAAGAAGATCCCAAGGAGGTAGATGCGGAGCATGAACCAGACCTCCTCCGGGATGATCGGGATCGGTACGTTCCCGATGTAGAAGGTGTAGAACACGGGCCCGCTCCAGCCGCCGAGGTACAGGATCGAGATCAGTCCCGCCCCGGCAATCATGCGCAGCCACTTGAAGCCGAAGACGAGACCAAAGCGCATCCCGCTGAGCTCCGTCGTCCAGCCCTCGACGAGCTCGGCATCCGCTTCAGGGAGGTCGAACGGGATCCGTTCCATCTCGGCGACGATGGCGACCATGAAGACGAGGAACCCGAGAATCTGCGGCCCGAACAGGTTCCACGCCGGCAGCGGCGTCGTCACCCCGTTGATCACCAGGGCGCGCTCCTGCTGCGCGACGAGCACCTGCGGGTCGAGGGAGCCCGTCGTGAAGACGAGCGCGATGACGACGAGGATAAGGGGGATCTCGTACGCCATGAGCATCGCGGCGGACCGGAGACCGCCGACGAGGGTGTACTTATTGTTCGCGGACCATCCCGCGATCAGAATCCCGAGCGGGGCGAGGGAGAACGCGGCGAGGATGAAGAGGATGCCCAGATCGAGGTTCGCGACGTACAGCCCGCTCGACCAGGGGAGGGCTGCGAAGACCATGAGTGTGGTCCCCGCGATCCACGCAGGCGCCGCGTTGAACATCATCGAGTCGGCGGTGGCGGGCACGAGGTTCTCCTTCTGGAGGAGCTTCATCCCATCCGCGACATTCTGCAGGTAGCCCCAGCCCTTGTGGGTCGGCCGGTCCTTGCGGCGGCTGAAGGGCCACAGGGGAAGGGACCAGATCGAGATCATGATCCCATAGCGGTCCTGGAGCCGGCTGTACACCTTGCGTTCGACCCACATCATCGTGAGCAGGTTGAGGAGCACGGCCCAGATCGTCATCACGAGGACCATGACGAACCACGTCAGGAACGTCAGGACCCCGGGCGAGGCGAGCCATCCACCGAGCGCATGGAGCGGGTCGTTGATCGGGGGAATGATGGCGCCGATCGCGTACAGAATCTGGTCTACGATCCAGATGATCGCCCCGGTGAGGATGTAGCACGACCCGAAGAGGCTCGGGACCAGGGCGGCGCTCACTTGTCGATCTCCCCCACACAGACGTCGATGGACCCGAGGATCGCCACGCTGTCCGCGAGCTTGTTACCGCGGAGCATGATTGGCGTCGCGGCCATCGTGCAGAAGATCGGGCTGCGGATCTTGACGCGGTACGGCCGGTCGTCGCCATCGCCCAGGACGTAAAATAGGGCCTCGCCGCGGGAATCCTCCGTGCGGACGTAGCCCTCGCCCTCCGCGCGGCGCGGCGGTTTGGTCCGATAGGCACCCTCCTTCGGCATCTTCGCGAGGGCCTGGAGGACGATCTTGCACGATTCCCGCATCTCGTTGAACCGGCAGATGAACCGGGAGTACGAGTCGCCGGCGTCGGGTCCCTTCCAGACCTGGGGCTCGAAGTCCATCTCCTCGTAGACCTCGTAGGGGTCCAGGCGCCTCACGTCCACATTCACGCCGCACGCACGGAGGTTCGGACCCGTGACCCCCCAGTTGATCGCCTCCGCGGCGGAGATCATCCCCACGCCCTGCGTGCGCATGTGGAAGATCTTGGACTCATGGAGCATCGCCGAGTACTCCTTGTCCAGCTTCCCGAGGAAGTGGGTGATGCTGCGCTTGCACATCGCCTCGAAGTTGTCCGGGATGTCGTTGCGCACGCCGCCGATCCGCGGGTAGTTCTGGTTCATGCGCATCCCGGACATGAGCTGGATCAGGTCGAGGAACAGCTCCCGCTCGCGGAGGGACCAGAGGAGGACGGTCAGCAGGCCGAGGTCCGGGCCGTACGCCGCGAGCCACATCAGGTGCGAGGCGATCCGCTGCAACTCCAGGGAGATCACCCGGAGGTACTGGCCCCGTTCAGGCACCTCCACGCCCATCATCTTCTCTACGGCCAGGCAGTACGCGTGGGACCAGGTGATCGAGGACACGTAGCACAGGCGGTCCGTGAGCACGATGACCTTCTGGAACTCCCGCACCTCCGCGATCTTCTCGACGCCGCGGTGCAGGTATCCGATCTCCGGTTTCGCGTCCGTGATCGTCTCCCCGTCGACCTTGACCTTCATATTCCAGAGCCCGTGGGTCATGGGGTGCTGCGGCCCCATGTTAATCCAGAACTCGGGCACTCACTTCCCTCCCTTGAGCTTGCGGCGGCTGATGTACTGCCGGTCGACCTCCTGAGGGAAGTCCTTTCGCAGCGGGTGGAACTTGAAGTCGTCCGGGAGCAAGATGCGCCTCAGGTCCGGGTGGCCCACATACACGATGCCCATGAGGTCCCAGGCCTCCCGCTCGTGGTAGTTCGCGGCGTTCCAGAGGGGACACACCGTGGCGATCTTCGGGTCGTCGTGCGGGATCCGCGCGTTGATCTGGACGACGCACCCGTTGTAGTAGTTCTCCAGGTGGTAGACGCTCTCGTAGTGGTCCTTCCAGTCCACCGCGCTGATGCATCCGAGGTGCTCGAAGTGCGCGGCCTCCTTGAGATGCTGGCACACGGCGACGAGGTCCGCCCGGTCGATCGCCACCTCGACGACGAGCGGCCGCACGACGCGGGCCTCGAGCAGCTTGGCGCCGAACTGCCGCTTCAGGTCCGCGAGGACCTCGACCTCGATGCCCGCCACGGGCCGGTCGTTCATCTCCGGAGCGCGCGCGGGGGCCGTGCTCATATGTGGATGACCTCTTCCTTCTTCAGCGCGTACTGCGTGGCGACGAACATGATGATCAGGAACATGATCGGGGAATACCGCGCGATGGGAGGGGTGGCCGGATCGAGGAGCCCACCCCACGCGAACGCCCACAGAAGAAGGAAGATCGCTGCGACGTCGAAGACCAGGAAGATCAAGGCGAACATGTAGTACTGGAAGTGGAACTCGATCTGGGCCTCGCCCTCCGGCACCTCGCCGCACTCGTACACGAGGTCCTTGAGCGGGGTCGGGTTCGTCGGGCGGAACAGGCGGGTCGCGAAGAAGGTGCCCAGCGGGAAGAGGATAGCCACGATGGCGAAAATGACGATTGGTCCGTAGGTGTCGAGGAGTGCCATCCGGCGCAGGAAAAAAGGTTAGCCTATTAAACCTTTGGCGCGCACGGTAAGGAGCGGCCCCGTTTCTCCCTAGAAACAGGCCTTGTGCACCACCCCGGACGGGAGTCTGCAACCATTTATATTCGGGGGTTCCATTGGATTTCCCAGATGGCCGATCCGAGGCGGCTCCCGCCGGGGCAGCACACGGTCCGGAAGTGGCCGCGCCTCGACCTCGGCGTCGTCCCGCGGTTCGACCCGAAGACCTGGGACTTCCGAGTGGACGGTGAGGTCGATGCACCGCTGCGCCTGACCTACGAGGAGTTCCTCGCCCTGCCGAGTGCGGCTGTGACCTCGGACTTCCACTGTGTCACAGGCTGGACGACCTTCGACAACACGTGGGATGGCGTCACAGTCCGGGAGCTTGCATCGCGGGCCCGCGTCCGTCCCGCCGCGAAGTACGCGATCTTCACCTGCGGGGACGGCTATACGACGTCACATCCGCTGAGTGTGCTCTACGATTCCGACGTCCTCATGACGTACCGCTGGGACGGGAACCCGCTCCCCATCGAGCACGGCGGCCCGGTGCGGCTCCTCGTGCCTAAGCGATATGCCTGGAAGAGTGCGAAGTGGGTGCGGCAAATCACATTCACCAAAGAGGACCAGCTGGGCTACTGGGAGGTCCGCGGCTACAGCAACACGGCGGACCCCTGGACCGAGGACCGGTACTCCTTCTGATGGGCTCCGTCCACCGCAAACGGCTATAAGCTCCGACCCCTTGAGCGCGCCGAAGGACGTGAGCGCGAGCCCGGCGAAGAAGGACCTCGAGGACCAGGGGCAGATGAGCTTCTGGGACCACATCGAAGAGCTCCGCCGACGACTCAAGGTCATCATCATCGCCGTGCTCATCCTGTTTGCCCTCTTCCTCACGACGGGCATCGGGAGTGTGTCGCTCGGCGGAACCCAGATCCCGATGCTCGTGCCGGCCCTCGGCCCGACGAGCCCGAACGTCGCCACGTGGTTCTTCCTGGCGATGAAGACCTACCTCGTCCCGGACCGGGTCGGCGGGCTCCCGCTGAACTTCAGTTTCCAGCAACCCTGGGACGCTTACGTCGTCATGTTCAAGGTCGCCTTCTTCCTGGCCGTCGTCATCGGATCGCCGGTCATCGTGTACGAGCTGGGGCAGTTCGTCGCCCCCGCGCTGAGGCCCTCGGAGAAGCGGCTCCTCGTGCGGGCCACCCTGCCCGTCGTGGTCCTGTTCCTGGCGGGGGTGATGATGTGCTTCGTCATCGTGCTGCCCTTCACGTTCAACCTCCTCTTCTCCGTGCAGAACATCATGGGGGCCAATTTCCTCGTCCTGTACGGGGACAACTTCATCGACTTCGTCCTCCTCTTCAGCCTGGCCTTCGGCCTGGCGTTCCAGCTCCCCGTCCTGATGTACGGGCTGTCCGCGCTGGGGATCGTGTCCGCGGACTTCTGGAAGCGCCACTGGCGCATCGCCACCGCGGGCATCTTCGTCTTCGGCGCCCTGATCACCCCGGACGGCAGCGGCGTCACGATGCTCTTCGTCGCCCTGCCGATGCTTTTCCTGTACGTGGTGGGCTACGCGTTCTCGTGGCGGGCGCAGAAACGGCGGTCGACACGTCCGAAAAGCTCTTAATCCTCGAACCGGTTGGTCAGCGTCGAGGTACAGGGCGTGTCCGCGTTCTCCTTCATCGACCTCACCGCGCAGATCGAGGGCATCGAGTGGATCATCCTTCTCGTCATCGTCGCGGCGCTCTTCCTGTTCGGTCCGTCGAAACTGCCCGAGCTCGCCCGCGGGTTCGGCCGGGCGATGGGGGAGTTCCGCCGCGGTCGGATGGAAATCGAACGGGAGATCAACCAGCAGTTCACGCAGGAGGAACCGCGGGTCAAGGTGGACCGCGCCGCGAGCTCCCTCGGGATCTCGACGGTGGGGAAGTCGGACCTCCAGGTCAAGCTCGACATCGCGCGTGCGGTTGATGGGGCACCGGACAACCAGGTCATCTCCGCCGCGCAGAGCCTCGGCGTGTACGATGCCTCGGTGGATGCGAAGCGGCTCCGCGAGCTCGTGATCAAGGCGCTCAACGTCTGAACGCCCGGCTCTCCAGTACCGCGCGGTCCTTCCGCGTTACCTTTATCAGGGCCATGGGGTTACGGACGCCCGCGGCTTGGAGATGGGAGTCTGGCGAACACCGATTACGCATACCGCCGCCTCGTGAACACCCTCGGTCCCGAGCGCGTCTCCCGGACCGAGTTTGACCGGATGGTCTACAGCCACGACTTCGCCTCCCTCCCCAAGATTGCGCTCCTGCAGTGGCGCCTCTACCCGGACTTCGTCGTCCTGCCGCAGACCACGGAAGAGGTCGCGGCGATCGTGAAGCTCAGCGACGAGTCGGGCCTCCCGATCGTCCCGCGGGGCGGCGGGACGGGCTGGTACGGCGGATCGGTCCCGAACCGGGGCGGCGTCCTGATCGACCTCCGCAAGATGAACAAGATCCGCGCCTTCGACCCGCAGGCGCGCACGGTGACCGTCGAGGCGGGTGCGACCTGGCAGGACGTCGCCGAGTACGTCGAGGCGCGCGGACTCACCCTCCCCTCCATGCCGACGAACGCGATGGCGAGCACGGTGGGAGGCGCGATCAACAGCGACGTGGTCGGCTTCGGCGCCTTCCGCAACGGAGCGCTCCGCCAGGTCGTCCGCGACCTCGAGGTCGTCCTGCCGGACAACCGGGTCCTCCGCACCGCGCTCGCGCGCGACGCGGGGGGCCAGTTCGCGGACCTGACGCCGCTCTTCTTCGGGGCGGAGGGGACGCTCGGCGTCCTGACCGCCGCGACCCTCCGGCTGGACCCGAAACCCGATCTGATGAAACCCGTCGCGTACGCCTTCCCGACCCTGAAGGCGGCCGCGACCTTCCTCCAGGCGGTCGTCGACTCAGGGATCCAGGCGTACCACATCTCCCTGCTCGACAAGGATCACTTCGTGTTCGAGAGGGCGCTGCGCACGGACACGCCCGAGCCGGCCGACCTGGTCCTCGTGTGCCTCGCCGGGCCGAAGGACGACGTCGCGGACCAGGAGAAGACCCTCGACGCTCTCGCGCCGAAGAACCAGGGGACGAAGCGCCCCCAGGCGGAGCCCGACGCGCTCTGGGAGCACCGGTTCCGGATGTACAGCGCGCGGCGGATGAGCCGCGGCCTGATCGTCGCGAACAACGTGGTCCCGCTCGCGAAGCTCCCGGAGGCCTGCGACACAGCGCGGGAGCTGATCCGCAAGATGAAGCTCAACGGCGCGGTCCAGGCGCACCCCATCGACGCGACCTCCGTGATCCTCGCGCCCTACGTCCTGATGGACGACACGGTGCCCAGCGGCGGCACGGCCCTCGGATACGTGAAGAAGATGGGGGACGCCGCCTTCGAGCTCGGCGGCCACCCGATGGGGCTCGGCCTCTTCATGGTCTTCAACCTCCGGACGATGCACGGCCGCGCGGCCCTTTACACCGCGTACGTCAAGGATGTCTTCGACCCGAAGCGGAAGGTGAACCCGGGGAAGACGATCGAGGTGTGGACGAAGTACCAGTTCCCGGGGATCCGGGCCATCCCGCCGCCGGCGATGCGAATCGGTCTCGACCTCGCCGCGTTCTTGCGGAGGATCAAGCCGACCCAGGACAAGTTCGTGCGATCGTACGAGCGGGGCAAGGAGGCGGATTAGGATGGGACTCCTGCGCGACTGGAACTACATCGAGGCCGCCACGGAGATCCCCGCCCTTTCGGAGATGATCCGCGAGGCGCTCATCCACGCCCTGTTCGTTCGGAACGACCGGGTCCTGCCGCGGGAGATCATCGCCGACCTGACGCGCACGCCCGCGGTTACGGTCAAGGTCAAGGACGACGCGGACCTGCGGAAGCTGATCCAGGTCCTGAACGGCTCCGAGAGCACGCTGAACCTCGGGCTCGACGCCGCGGACTACAACTACTTCCGCACGCAGCTCGGCGTCGGGAAGGACCGCGAGATCGGACTCACGGTGAAGCCGCACACCCTCCTGACGTTCGACTGGCTCGTCCCCGAGCAACGCGGCGTGCAGGTCGACTTCTCTGCGTACACCGGGCTCGAGCTCACCGAGAAGGGACACGCGGCGATCGCGCAGGTCGGCCTCCCTTGGAAGCGCCTGTACGACGAAGCCCTCGCGAAGGGGCACCTCCTTCCGGTGGTGCCGACCGTCCCGCTCGGCTTCGCAATCGGCGACGCGGTCTGGGGGGACGCGCCCCTCGCCGCCTTCGACGGGGAGTTCGGCGCCTACGTGAACGCCCTGCGGACGATCTCCGCCTACGGCCACCGGACGCGGGTCGGGTTCGAGGCAGCCTCGAACAACGGGACCGGATACGACGTCCTCCACGCGACCCTCCCGCTCGCCGCGGAGTTCTACGTGCCCGTGGAGGTGGCCCTGCGGCTGGCGCCGAAGCCTCCCGCCCGCAAGACGCTCACCTACACCTTCGATGACCCGGCGAAGCTCTCCGCGGCACTCGACAAGCTCTCCCGGACGGGACAGCGCGTCCCGTGGGTCCACGTCACGGACGCCGTGGCGGCGGGCGTTCTGCGGCCCGGAATCGTCCCGGACCCGTTCACGGTCCAAGTGGCCCTGGCGGGCACCGCCTCGGGCCTCCCCGGCCGGGAGAAGGCGCTCGACGCGGCGCTGGCCGGCTTCAAGGTCAAGTCCGCGGAGGTCCCGAACCCGTTCGACGTCCCCGCGACGGAGTACGACAAGGCAGCGAAGCGCGCGGAGCGGAGCCTGTTCGTCGGGGAGGTCCGACTCCCGACCGCCTCGGCGGGAGACCTCGCGACGCGCCTGAAGGCGCTCGGCCAGCAGGTCGCCTCGAAGGTCGGATTCTACGGCACCCTCCGTGCGTCCGGCACCTTCTCCGCGTTCCCCTTCTTCGACCATCCCAAGGACCGGTCGCACATGTACGACCTCTCGAAGGGCGTGGTGCGGGTCGTCGAGAAGATCCCCGGAGCGGTCCTCGTCTCTCGCCTGGCGCACCTCTGGAATGAGGATCCCGCCTACCTCGAACGGATGCGGTTCCTGCGGGAGATCAAGCTGCGGTTCGACTCCGCGCACGTCCTCGAACCGCTCGTCCGGCCGTGAGGTTCAAACGCCGGTCCAGGGGACGCCCTTGTACGGGCTCAGGACGATCTGGGTCTCCACGTGGCGGATGCCCGGCATCTGCAGGTACCGGTCCAGGAACTCGTGGAGCTCGGACATGTCGATGAAGAACATGACGCACAGCACGTCGTGCTCCCCCGTGACGCGGTAGACCGCGACCGCACGCGGGTGGGCGGTCACCTTCGCGACGACGCTCTCGCGCTGCCCAGGCTCCAGGGCCAGGTTCACGTACGCCTTGACCGGATTCTCGATGAGCTGGTAGTTCAGGTAGCAGGAGTAGCCCTGGATGATCCCCTTCTCCTCGAGGGCCTTGATCCGCCGGCGAATCGTGGCTTCGGAAATCGCCAGCTCGCGGGCGATTTCCACATTCGAGAGGCGTGCGTTCTCGCGGAGGCGGCTGAGGATCCGGACGTCCACCTCGTCGATCGGCAGCAACCGGAGGTCGAGTCCCTTCCACCGTTCGGCGAGATGAATGGCGTCCGACGTATCAGTGGTCAAGGGGGCCGGCCCTCCTCCCGACGGGCGTAGGGCCGAGTCGTGGCGATGGCGATATCCGCCGGGAAGCGGACGGTCATCGCCGTCGGGTACTTCAAGGTTTGCGGAACCCCGCCTACATCTGAGGAGCTCCGCAAGCGGGACAAATCGACGCCCCCGGCGCCAGAGGCGTCCGGCAGGCGATGCAGCGGTCCGTGCGGATCTTGATGGGCATCATGGACACGACCACCCCGAGCGGGATGAAGAGGACCGCCATCCACCACGTGGCCGTCACGATCCCCTCAATGCCGATCGCGACGAGGAAGACGCCCGCGATCTTCATGACGACGATGAAGCGCTGGACCCGCGGCATGTTCTGGATCGTCTGGATCTCCTGCTTGTACGTGAGGCGGGGCGCCTTCCGGGCCTTGACGACCGGGCTCGTCCCGGATCCCTCGGCCGCGGAGGCCACCTAGGCGCCTCCCTTCGGGGCGGGGGTCGGCGGCGGGGCGGGCTTGGGCGGGGCCTGCGGGGGGCCCGCGGGCTTCGCCGGGGGCGCGGCGGGCGGCGCGGGGGGCGCGAGGGGCTTCGGCGGAGCGGGCTTCTCGATCTCGACGACCTTGCCCTCGCGGCTCTCGAAGCCGAACTTCGTGATCATGTTGATCGCGTCGACGGGGCAGACGATCGCGCATTTCTCGCACCCGACGCAGTTCTCCACGATGATCGTCGCCTTGCGCGACGTGTACGTGTAGTCGGGCAGGGAGAACTTCCGGTCGAGCGCGCTGATCGCCTCGAAGGCGCAGTTGTCGAAGCAGTGCATGCAGCCCATGCAGACCTCGTCGTCCACGATCGCGGTCGTGCCGCGGCCGCGGATGTACTCCTGGGTCCGCGCCTTGACGCCGAGGTCCTTGAAACGCTGCTTGGCGAGATCCCAGTTCATCTGCCGCACGGAACGGTAGTAGGCCACGAGCGGATCGGAAGGAGCCGGGGGCGCCGCGGGGGCGGGTGTCGCCGGCTTGGACGGAGGCGCCGGCTGCGGAGGCGTCGCGGGGGGTGGGTTGGCGGTTGCGGCCGGAGCGGCCATCACCAGCCTCCCTTCCGGCCCGGAAGCGGCGGCTCCTTGCGCTTCGCGTCGACGTTGCTGCCGGACGGGTAGTCGCCGGGGAGGCGCTCCGCGAGGAACTGGGTGATGTCCATCACCCGGTAGTTCTGGCGCTCCTCGCCGGGCTTCCACTTGTTCTCGTGGTGGAGGCAGCCGAAGTGCGTGAGGCATTTCGGACAGGCCGTCAGCAGGTAGTCCGCCCCGACCTCGTCGGCCTCGTCCATCCGCTTGCGGGTCAGGCCCTTCGTCTTGTCGTTGCAGTACATCATCTGCGCGACGCCGCAGCACTGGGCGTCCGCGCGGAACGTCTTGAGCTCGACGAGCTCCGCGTTGTCGACGCGTTTGATGAGTTCCCGCGGCTCCTCGTAGACGGGGTCCACGGGCATCTGGCGGCAGGATCGGCACGGGTCCTGGTAGGCCACACGGATCTTCTTGGCGTTGTCCCCCTGGGGCGGCACGCGCAGGCCGCGCTCGTAGAGGATCTGGGTGATGTGCACCACCCGGACGCCGGGCAGCTTGTAGTCGAGCTTGAACGTCCGGTAGCCCTCCGCGCAGGAGGTGATGAAGGTCTTCACGCCGAGCATCTGGATGATCTTCGTGTTGTAGTCCCGCATCCGCTCGAAGACGTCGACCTTGCCCTGCCACAGCTGGTCGTGGCCGCAGCACTTCATGAAGGACCGGTCCAGGATCATCGGCTCGATCCCGACCGCGCGCAGGAGCTTGATCGAGGAGTCGAAGATGATCCCGTGGTTCGTGTCCCCGTAGTTTGCGTGGGAGAACTGCATCTCCATGTCGTAGTAGTCGACGCAGCCCGGGTAGTACGCGAACTCGGACTTGTGCTCGACCTTGATCTCCGGGACCGTCGTGTCCTCCGCCTCGCTGTCCAGCACGCGGAAGAGCATCGGGTGGGGGATCGTCCGCCCCGGCCCGTACTCCGTCTCGTCGGTGGTCATCATTTCGGTTCACCTCCGTCCGCCGCCGCCCGGGCGTGGACCTTCGAACGTTCCTCGAGGATGTAGTCGCTGTACTTGATGTCGAGCGGGCACACCGCGCTACACGCGTCGCACGCGAGGCACGTCCAGAGTGGGACGCCGTCGTGCTGCTTCTTGAAGCTGTTGTAGACGAGGTTCAGGCCGCCGAGTGCGTCGTCCTCCACCTTCGTGACGGGGCAGACCGTGTGGCACTTGCCGCACTGGTAGCACTCATTGAGCAGGTACTCGTAGGAGCTGTACGGCCGCCGCAGGCCGAACCACGCCGTGACGACCGCGAACCCGGGGAGCAGGATGAGCGTGTTGAAGTTCGGGTCGAGGACCGTGGCGACCCACATGTATCCGAGGTAGCTCGTGTAGTAGAGGCCGACCAGATAGCCGACGAAGGCCAGCAGGGTCAGCCCGCCGACCCAATGCACGACGCGCCGCGCGGTCGATTCGGGGAGGACGAGGACCGCAAGGGCGGTCGCCCCGGTCGCGGCGCACAGGATGAGCAGGCCGATCGCGAGCTGAAGCCAGTACGGCATGACCTCCGGGCCGAGCCAGCCGGGCACGAACAGGATGAGGAGGGACTGCGCCGCCACGACCAGGAAAGGCAGGACCGTCGCAGGCACAAGCCACTTGCGCATCGGCTGGAACCCGAGGCGCCGCAGCGCGATGTAGGTCGCGAAGAAGGCCAGGACGGCGGGCAGGACGAAGAGCCATTTCAGGGCGTCGTCCGGGAACAGGGTCGCCCCGTTCGGGCTCTGCCACCGCTGCTCGATGACCTCGCGGATTGCGTACAGGGAGGCGGAGAACGTCCAGACGAGCAGGAAGGAGATCCCGAGGGCGGACCGGAACGGTGCCTTCGCGGGACGCGCCTCGCGGCCGCGATCCAGGAACGGCAGGACCAGGAGGAAGATGACCGGGATGCCGCTGAGGATGTCCCCCCAGAACGCCGCGTTGAACTGGGTCTCGAGGGGCGTCCCCGCTCCGAGGATGAAGCTCGGGAAGATGTCGCCGATCTTCAGGAGGCCCCAGGAGAACAGGAGGTACCAGTCCGGCACGATGAGCTCGGAGAGGTTCTCCGCCCGCGGCGGCCCCAGGGCGGGCACGACGGCGGCCGTCAGGAAGAAGAGGATCGCGATGAGCAGGAAGGAGACGACCACGTCGCGGGTGATCTCCTGGGGGAAGAAGGGGATTCCCGGCTGGTGGTCCGAGCGGGACGGCCCGTACTGCCGGGTGAAGCCCGGCCGGCCCTCCATCACCTTCTCCTTGACCTTCTCGATTTCCATGACCCACCTCAGTGCGGCTCCGCGACGCCCTGGATCCAGACGAGGGCCATGTGGACGACCATCAGGCCCACGCCGACGAACGGCAAGATGAACACGTGGATCCAGTACCACCGCAGGATGTAGTAGCCGGAGAGCGTGCTCGTGCTGCCCCAGAGGAGCGTCGCGAGCTGGTCCCCGATGAGCGGGGAGGCCCGCGTCATCTCGATCCCGATGTTCGCGGCGCCCTCGCTCAGGTCATTGGCCGGGAGCAGGTAGCCGGAGTACCCGAACAGGATTGTGAGCAGGAGAAGGACGACGCCGATGAGCCAGTTCAGCTCCCTCGGCTTCTTGTACGCGCCCGTGAAGTAGACGCGGCACATGTGCAGGAAGACGGCCGCGATCATCACGTGCGCGGCCCAGTGGTGCATTCCCCGGACGATGTAGCCGAAGGGCACCTGGGTCATGATCCGCGTCATCGAGTCGTAGGCGGCGTTCGTGAGCCCGCCCGTCGCCGAGTACACGTAAGCGCCGTTCGGGACGTAGAAGAAGCCCAGGATAATCCCCGTCAGGGTGAGGATGATGAACGCGACGAACGAGATGCCCCCGAGGCAGTAGAGGGGGTACCAGTACCAGATCGTCTTGAGCTCGTACTTCTCCGCGTGGCTGCGCGGCATCTGCCGCTGGTCCGTCTCGAGCGCCTTCCGGGTCAGGTCGGCCCACGGCACGGTCGGGAAGCGGGTCTTGAACCAGCCGAAGACCGTGCGCTGGCCGTCCTCCCGCAACGATCCGGACGCTCCTGACGCCATCGCACCACCTCAACAGTAGACGTACCAGTTCGGGTTCGGCATGCCCCCGACCAGGGCGCCGCCCACGTTCTTCACCGGGATCACCACGAGGGCCCGCGGGGCGGGTCCGTGGACCCGCTCGGCCCCGATGTAGTTCACGTTGCTGTGCGGATTGAAGTTCACGGTGAGGAGGAGCGGGTCGTACTGCGATCCGTGGCAGATGCAGTAGATCGGGTCCTCGTGATAGACATCGTAGGTCGGCGGGGGCACCGCATAGTCCCGGCCAGGAGGCGGGTTCGTCACGACGTGCCATCCCGGGTAGCAGCACAGGTGGACGCAACGGTCGTAGCACACGACGATGCGGGTGTCCGTCGTCTTGTCCTCGTAATAGTACTCGAATCCCGCGGGCGGCGGCGCGATGCTGTTGGCGGTGAGGGTCGCTGCATCCGGGAAGGTGAACTCCGGGGCGTCGATGGGAATCCGGATCACGATGCATGGAAAGCCCGTCCCCGGCAGGAGCTGGTTGTTCTGGTAGAGCCCGCGCCAGACCGCCGTGGACCCATCCCAGATCTTGAAGTCCGCGGCCTTGACCGGGGTGCCGTCCTTGTCGTTCCACCACTGCGGGGTCGGGAACTTCGTGTAGTACAGGCCCTCGCGGACCTCGCCGCTGAGCTGGATCGGGGGCGGCAGGAGCTGCCCGTTCAGGAGCCCGCCGAGGCCGCCCAGGGCACCGACCGTGCCCAGGGTCATGCTGAGCTTCACCCACTCGCGCCGGGTGAACCGCTTCTGCTTCTCCTCCTGCTCCCAGCTCATGGACCACCTCAGCGGAACATCCTCGGCGGGACCAGCTTGGGCCGCCGGATCTTATGGATGAGCTCGTCGGGCATGAACTCTCTGCGATAGATGTCCACGGCCACCGTCGCGCAGACGAAGACCATGCCGAGGAAGAGGGACATGTAGACGTTCACGTCGTTCGGGTAGACCCCGCTGGCGGCCTGGAGGGCGAGGAAGATGCTGAGGGCGCTGAACCAGAGGCTGCCGATCACGAGGCCCGCGATGGCGACGGCCGCCATGGCGCTCCGTCGCGGCGCGTCGCTCCGGATCAGCGTGGTCACGGAAGACCCTTCCTCAGGTGTTCGCGGTTGTCCTTGAAGCGGGGAGTCGAGGCCTTGATGATGTAGTAGCTGATGCCGATCCACACGAGCATCGCGGCGATCCCGATCATCCCGATCCAGTACGCCCGCAGGAAGACGCCGTTCTGTTCCGTGCCGGTCGTGGACGGGGCGCCCGCCAGGGTCAGCTCACCGACCATGCCCGGGAGGTGGTAGACGCAGTAGAACTTGATGCCGCCCGTCGGCCCGACGGCCGGCGTGAAGGAAGTCCCGTTCCACGTGATGTTCGTCATCGAGTTGACCAGAATGTCGAACGTCACGTTCTGCTGGGCGACGAGGTCGTAGTCGAGGATGGTCTTCCCGCCCGAGCTGTCGATCGAGAAGGTGTGCCGGACCGTGCTCCCGGCGGTTTGGTTGTTGATGAAGGTGATGTTCATGAGGATCGGGACCTGCGGCAGGAGGATCCGACTCGGGCTGAACTGGTACGTGGTCCCGTTCTGCTCCCCGAGGATAGTCAGTTTGAGTTCGGGGATCGTTGAGGCTGCCGTGGCCGGGGTCGCAGTCATCGGAAGAGCGGAAACGCTCAATATCACTGCCGCTACGAGCAGTACAAAGGTCCTCATCCCACGACCCTCTTGGGCCCGGGCCGCCATGGAGCGTCTCCGGGTGTTTGCGACAAAGAAGGATTAGACTTAAACCTTGTGCTGGGCGAGCGCGAAGGCGCGGCGCTACGACCGCGCCGCGTCTCCGGATTTCGGCGTTCCTCAAACACGATTCGGCGAGCGCTCATGGAGCCGTCATCCGCCGTCCTCTCCGTGCCATGGATTCGTCCCGGAGTTGAGTCCGGCGCGGCTTGCGACCGAGGCATCGATGCGGCAGGATTTCCATAATCCAAGCTGGATAAAAATAGCTCGCGGGAGGCGGTTCGGCCCGCCTCAACGGGCCCGCGACGACGCACTCCGGGACACCTACCAAACGCTTATAAAGTGCCCGGGTTTACGGCGGCTTGGACTCCATGCAGAAAGAGGAAACTCTCCATAAAATCAAGGAGACGGAGGAGCAGGTCCGCCGCGAGAAAGCGGCAGCCGTCGAGAAGAGGGAACGAATCCTCCGCGAGGCCCGTCGGCAGGGGTTCGAACTCCGGGAATCACTCCGCAAGACCGCGGAGCAGAAGCAGGACGAGATCGTCCGCAAGGTCGACGCATCCACGGCGAGCGAGCGCGAGCGCGTCCTGGCGGGAGGCCGGAAGGAGGCGGAGGTGCTCCGGAAGGAGGCCGAGGCCAACGTCGAGCGCGCCGTCGACCGGTTGATCGAGAAGTTCAAGGGTGCGGTGAATGCTTAGACCCGCCCCGATGGCCCGGACTCTGATCGTGGGCCCGCGCGACGCGCTTGACAAGACCGTGACGATCCTGTACGATCTCAAGCTTCTCCACATCGTCGACCACACGGCCGGACACGAAGACCTCGAGATCGGCAAGCCGCTCGCCCGTGCCGCGGAGGCCTCCGAAGTCCTCGTGAAGCTCCGGTCGATCGCGAACGTTCTCCAGGTCCAGGAACCGAAGACGACCGCGCCGCTCGAGCCGGTCACGGGCGACATCCGCGAGAAGATCCTCTCCCTGGAGCTGAATATCTCCGAGCAGGACGCGACGCGGAAGAAGGTCCAGGCCCTCCTGCAGGAATTGAGTCACAAGGTCGAGGAGCTGACCCCGTTCGCGCAGCTCCCCCTCGCCTTCGAGGACTATGCCGGCTATGACAGCATCGAAGTGCTCGTTGGGAAGGCCCCGCGCGAGATTGCAGGGCTGGACAAGGTGACGCCCGAGTTCGAGCTGTTCTCCGTGCCCGGGTTCATCGCCCTGTTCGTACCGAAGGCCGGCGCAGCCGCCGTGCGCGACTTCCTCGGCCAGCAGGGCTTCACGAGCGTGCCGATCCCGGAGGGCCGCGGTCATCCCCGGGACGCGCTCGCGGAAACCCTCGCGGAGCGGGCGCGGTGGGAGAAGCGCCTCAGCGAGATCGACGAGAGCCTCGGCACGTTGCGCGAGCGGTACTCGGCGTTCCTGGCTGCGGCGAAGGCACACCTCGAGATTGAGGTCGAGAAGGCGGAGGCTCCCCTCCGGTTCGCGGTCACGGAACACACCTTCATCGTGGAGGGCTGGGTCCCCGAGGAGACCTTCCCCCGGCTGAAGGAAGAGATCGGCAAGATCCCGGACACGTTCGTATCCGAACTCGACGAGGCAGAAGGCCACAAGGCCGCCAAGCATGAAGAGGCGGCGCAGGAGCCCCCGGTCCTGCTGAAGAACCCGAAGCCGATGAAGCCGTTCGAGATGCTCGTGAACATGTTCGGCACGCCTAGCTACCGCGAGATCGATCCGACTCTCGTGTTCTCCCTCGCGTTCCCGATGATGTTCGGGATCATGGTCGGCGACGCCGGGTATGGAATCATCTGGATGGCCTACGGAATCTGGCTCCTCCGCCGTTGGAAGAACCGGCCGTGGGACTTCTGGAAGAACCTTCTCGTCGCGTTCATCTGGGGCGGATTCTGGGCAACGGTCTTCGGGACCTTCGTGTTCGCGGAGGCCTTCGGCATCCCGTTCCACGCACCCATCGGATCGGTCGCCGGGTCCGCGGAGTTCTTCAACTGGTCCGACAACGTCCTCCACCTCAACCTCCCGATCACGCCCATCATCGAGAAGCTGCACCAGGTCCCCGACTTCATCATCATGTCCGTGTCCGTGGCCTTCCTTCACCTGGGCACGGGTTTCATCATCGGCGTCTTCGACGACATCCGCCACAGCATCAAGCACGCGGTGGGCAAGTTCGGCTGGTTCCTCGTCCTGTTCGGCCTGTACGTCGTCCTCATCGTCCGCGCCGCGCGCTGGCCGGGGACGTGGGGATACCTGATCTGGAACGGGCCCCTTGGGTGGTTTCCGCGGGGAGGGATCCTGGAGTCCGGCATGGGATTCACCGCCGCGAACGAGATCCCGAATGTGGCGATCGGCCTCCTCGTCGCGGGAATTGGGCTCGTCCTCGTTACGGAGGGCGGCCTGCATCTCATGGAGGTCTTCGGCCTCCTGGCCAACGTGATCTCGTATGCGCGTCTCGCCGGCATCGGGGTCGCGGAGGAGGCGGTCATCTTCGCGCTCAATGTGATCGCCCTGGACTACTTCATCATCCCGGGATCGATCGTGGGCATCATCATCGGAATCGTGCTCATGGCCCTGTCGAACCTGCTCATCTTCCTCCTCAGCACGATCTCCGGGACGATCCAATCCATCCGTCTCAACTACGTGGAGTTCTTCCTGAAGTTTTACAAGGGCACCGGGACGTTGTTCCGACCCTTTGGCGAGAGAATGAAATCGGAGGTGTGAAACCACATGACAGTAGCAGCGGAAGCGCAAGGACTGGTGGCCATGGCTGCCGCCCTGACCGTCTTTGGGACGGGATTGGCGACAGCGTGGGCCGAGAAAGTGATTGGAGCGGCATCGGTGGGTGCGATCGCTGAGAAGCCCGAACTCTTCGGTCGGGTTCTCCCGCTCGTCGTCATCCCTGAGACCATTGTCGTCTTCGGCCTCGTCATCGCCTTCCTGCTTCTCGGACAATTGGGCTGAGCGGCTAGGTGAGCGATGTCCCTGGACACCTTCGTCCAGGTCATCCTGGACAAAGGGAAGACCGAAGCGGGCGAGATTCTCGCCCAGGCAAGGGCCGAGGCAGAGCGCATGCTCTCGGAGATTCGCACCGAAGGCGACCAGATGCTCCGCGAGGCCTCCCAGAGGGGGGAGGAAGCGGCCCAGCGCAAGAAGGTGCAGGACCTCGCCCGCGCCGAGCTGGAGGCCCGGAAGAGCGTGCTCACGGCCCAGAAGGAAGCCCTCGACGAGGTGTACCAGCGCGCCCTGGCCCGCCTCTCCTCCCTGAGGGAGAACGCGGACTTCCTCCGCGTCCTCCTGAAGGCGAACGAGGAGGACTGGAAAGCAGGCGGCCGGGTCTACTGCAACGCGAACGACCAGGCGCTCGTCAAGCAGCTGGCCGGGCGGTCCTTCGCCGGGACGATCGAGTGTGCAGGCGGCATCCTTATCGAGAACGCGGACGGGACGCGCCGCGTCGACCTGCGGTACGAATCGATCCTGCGAGATGTTTGGAACGACTCCGTGCGTGAGGTGGCCGAGATCCTATGGCCTTCGAGGGTCTCCAAGGCGTGACGGAGGACGTCCGGGACCGCGCGATCCGGCGGTACCGCTGGATCCGGGACCGGCTTCCGATCGAATCGGGCAACTACCCGTACGTGACCGCACGGGTGAAGGCGAAACGCGCCCATCTCCTGCCGAAGGAGACGTACGACCGGCTGCTGCTCATGGAAGTGCCGGAGATCGCACGGTTCCTCGGGGAGCGGGAGTACAAGGCGGAGATGCTCGCACTCGGAGCGAAGTACTCCGGTGTGGACCTGATTGAGAAGGCCGTCTCGCAGAACCTCGCCGAGACCTACAACCGGATCTTCGACTTCTCCGAGGGGAGCCTCCGGGCCATGGTGGGCCGCTACCTGGACCGCTTCGACCTGGAGAACGTCAAGACGATCGTGCGCGCACGGACGTACGGCGCGTCCGCCGAGGACGTCGAGGAGGACCTCGTCCCCGCCGGGAGCTTCAGTTCGGAGTTCCTCGACGAACTCGTCGCGGCCCCGAGCCTCGACGCCGTCTTCAAGGCGCTCGACGGGACGATCTACGCGGCGGCCCTCTCCATCCTGCGCAAGAAGCCATCCGAGGTCGCGAACTGGTCCGAGTGGGAGGACCTCGTGTCGCGCCTCTATTACGCCGAGCTCCTCGCGTCGATCCCGCCGTCCTCGGACGCGAACCGCCTGATGAGGCTGTTCGTGCAGCGGGAGATCGACATCATCAACCTGAAGACGCTCCTGCGCGCCTGGGCCGCGAAGGCCCAGTTCGGCCGGGAGATCTTCCTGGACGGAGGCGACGAGATGACCGTGGACGAGCTGCATGAGCTCGTCACCCTCGACAAGGTGAACCTCGTCCGCCGGCTCCAGGATTACTCGTACTACGAGGACATCGCAGGCGCCCTCGAGAAAGTCGAGGAGACCGGGATCGGCGTCCTCGTGCGGCGGGTGGAGAAGGTCCACCTGCTCGAGGCCGCGCGGTACGCGCACCTCCATCCCCTCTCCATCCTCCCGATCCTGGACTACATCGTCCTCAAGGACCGAGAGGCAACGAACATCCGGCTCATCGCCCGCGGCAAGGAAAGCGGGCTTCCAACCGAGACGATCCGCGAACTCCTGGTGGTGTGACGATGGAGATCGCCGCCGTGGGCCGGGACGACTTCGTCCAGGGGTTCAAGCTCGTCGGCGTGCGGAAAGCCATCTCCGCCACGAGGGAGGACCTCGAGAAGAAGATCGGGCAGGTCCTCGACGACGCGGACGTCGGCATCCTCGTGCTCGACACGGCCGACATGAAGACCCTGAGCAACACGATGCGCCGGCGGCTCGAGTCCGCCGCGAGGCCCGTCGTGATCGGGGTCGGCGCGGCGGAGGACGAGGACCTCCGCACGAAGGTGAAACGGGCCATTGGCGTTGATCTGTTCAAGTGAGGTGAGGAAGTGGCGCTGAGCGCGACGGTGGAGCATGGGAAAGCGACGGGGGAGATTCAGCGGGTCGCGGGTCCGGTCGTGACCGCGACGGGCCTGCGGCCCCGGATGTACGACGTGATGTACGTCGGCACCGAGAAGCTGATGGGCGAGGTCATCCAGCTCCGCGGCGAGAAGACGGTCATCCAGGTCTACGAGGAAACCGCGGGCATCCGCCCCGGGCGAGCCCGTGGTGGACTCCGGGAAGCCCCTGACCGTGGAGCTCGGACCCGGGCTCCTCGGCAACATCTACGACGGCGTCCAGAGACCGCTGCCCGTCCTGCAGAAGGTCATGGGCGACTTCATCTTGCGCGGCGTGCGCGCCCCGGGCCTGAGCCGCGAGAAACTCTGGGACTTCAAGCCCCTCGCCAAGGAAGGCGACGCGGTGCGGGGCGGCCAGGTCCTCGGGACCGTGCAGGAGGCCAAGAACGTCGAGCACCGGATCATGGTCCCTCCGGATGTGTCCGGCAAGGTCATCCGGGTGCGCTCCGGGAAGATGAAGGTCGACGAGACGGTCGTCGAGCTGAGCGACGGCCGCAAGATCATGATGATGCAGGAGTGGCCCGTGCGCCGGCCCCGGCCCTCGAAGGAGCGGCTCATGCCTACCGTGCCGCTCATCACGGGACAGCGGGTCATGGACTTCCTGTTCCCGCTCGCGAAGGGCGGCACGGCCGCAATCCCCGGCGGCTTCGGGACGGGGAAGACGGTGAGCGAGCAGCAACTGAGCAAGTGGTGCGACGCCCAGGTGGTCATCTACATCGGCTGCGGCGAGCGCGGCAACGAGATGACGGAGGTCCTGACCACGTTCCCCAAGCTCGAGGACCCGTATACGGGGGCTCCGCTCATGGATCGCATGGCCCTCATCGCGAACACGAGTAACATGCCCGTCGCCGCACGGGAAGCGTCCGTGTACACCGGCATGACCCTGGCGGAATACTACCGCGATATGGGCTACAACGTCGCACTCATGGCCGACTCCACCTCGCGGTGGGCCGAGGCGATGCGTGAGATCTCGAGCCGACTCGAGGAGATGCCGGGCGAGGAAGGGTTCCCGGCGTATCTGTCTGCCAGGTTGAGCGAGTTCTACGAGCGAGCCGGTCGCGTGACCACCTTGAATGGCCGGGAAGGGAGCGTCAGCGTCGTCGGGGCCGTGTCCCCGAGCGGAGGCGACTTCTCCGAGCCGGTGACCCAGGGGACGCTCCGCATCGTCAAGGTGTTCTGGGCCCTCGACACGGCCCTTCGCGCGCGGAGGCACTTCCCTGCGATCAACTGGCTCACCTCCTACAGCCTGTACGGTCCGCAGCTCGAGGAGTGGTTCCGGACGAAGGTCAACGAGGAGTGGCCCAAGCTGCGCTCGTGGGCGCAGCGCACCCTGCAAGAAGAGGCCGAGCTCGAGGAGATCGTGCGGCTGGTCGGTGCGGACGCGCTCCCCCCCGAGCAGCAACTCACCCTCGAGGTGGCGCGGATGGTCCGGGAGATCTTCCTGCAGCAGAACGCGTACCACCCCGTGGACACGTTCTGCCCTCCCGAGCGGCAGTTCAAGCTGATCTCCTCGATCAAGAAGTTCGCGGACCTCGGCCGCAAAGCCGCCTCCCTGGACGTGCCGGTCAAGGACATCGCCTCCGTCAAGTCGCGGGAGCTCCTGACCCGGGTGAAGTACGAGGAGAAGTTCGACCAGGAGCTCGAGAAAACGCTGACGATGATGGACGAGGACTTCAAGAAGCTGGAGGCGCGCTGACATGGCCAAGGAATACCGCACGATCACGGAGATCGCCGGACCGCTCATCTTCGTCGAGAAGACGGAGCCCGTGGGCTACAACGAGCTCGTCGAGGTCCAGCTCACGGACGGCACGCGGAAGCGGGGGCAAGTCCTCGACTCCTCGACGGACGTCGTCGTCGTGCAGATCTTCGAGGGAACCGCGGGGATCGACCGCTCCGCCAGCGTCAAGTTCCTCGGGGAGACGATCAAGCTCTCCGTGTCGAAGGAGATGCTCGGCCGCGTCCTCACCGGGTCCGGGGAGCCCGCGGACGGAGGGCCACCGATCCTCCCCGAGAAGCGAGTGGACATCAGCGGCTCCGCGATCAACCCGTACTCCCGCGAGCACCCGGCCGAGTTCATCCAGACGGGCATCTCGACGATCGACGGGCTGAACACGCTTGTGCGGGGCCAGAAGCTTCCGCTCTTCTCCGGCGCCGGCCTGCCGCACAACGAAGTCGCACTCCAGATTGCGCGGCAGGCGAAGGTCCTCGGTTCGAAGGAGCCGTTCGGCGTCGTGTTCGCGGCGATGGGCATCACCCACGAGGAGGCCCGCGTCTTCATGAACGACTTCGAGCGCACGGGCGCCCTGAAGCGCGCGGTCCTGTTCCTCAACCTCGCAGACGATCCCGCGGTCGAGCGCCTCATCACGCCACGCATGGCCCTGACCGCCGCCGAGTACCTAGCGTACGAGGTCGGCATGCACATCCTCGTCATCCTGACGGACATGACGAACTATGCGGAGGCCCTGCGTCAGATCGGGGCCGCTCGGGAGGAAGTGCCCGGCCGGCGCGGCTATCCCGGGTACATGTACACGGACCTCGCGACGATCTACGAGCGCGCGGGCCGCATCCACGGGAGGCCCGGGAGCATCACGCAGATCCCGATCGCCTCGATCCCCGACGACGACTGGACGCACCCGATCGCCGACCTGACCGGCTACATCACGGAGGGCCAGATCGCGATCGCCCGCGACCTCCACCGAAAGGGCATCTACCCGCCGATCGACCCGCTCCCCTCCCTGTCGCGGCTCATGGACGCGGGAATCGGGAAGGACCGCACGCGCGAGGACCACAAGCAGGTCTCCGACCAGCTCTACGCCGCGTACGCGGAAGGGAAGGACGTCCGCGGGCTCGTGGCCATCGTCGGGAAGGAGGCCCTCTCGGACCGCGACCGGAAGATGCTCGAGTTCGCGGACCGCTTCGAGCAGGAATTCATCCAGCAGGGCTCGGAGGAGGACCGGACGATTCAGGAGACGATCGACATCGGTTGGAAGCTCCTCGCGACGGTGGATGAGGCATGGCTCACGAAGATCGACCGGAAGACGCTCGAGAGATACCACCCGAAGTACCGCGGTGCCCAGACAGTCCAGGTGAAGGCGTAAGATGGTCCTCCAGAACTACAAGCCCACGAGGTCGGCGCTGCTCCAGCTGCGGCGGACTCGTCGGATGGCCGAGCGGGGCCACCGCCTCCTGAAGCTGAAGCGAGACGCGCTCATCGTCGAGTTCTTCCGCGTCCTGGACCGCGCGAAGACCCTGCGATCCAACCTCGCGGAGAAGTACCGGACCGCGGAGCAGCGGATCGTGATCGCCCGGGCCATCGAGGGATCCCTCGGCGTGCGCTCGGCCGCACTGGCGTCCCGCGAGGTGCCCACCTTGGACCTGAAAACGAAGAACGTGATGGGAATCATCGTCCCCAAGATTGACGCGAAGAGCGTCCGGAAGAAGCTCGAGGACCGCGGGTACGGCGTGATCACCACGTCGGCGCGGATCGACGAGGCCGCGGAGGCCTACGAGGCCCTCGTCGAGGACATCGTCGTCGCCGCGGAGATCGAGACGACGATGCGCCGCCTGATCGAGGAGATCGAGAAGGTGAAGCGTCGCGTGAACGCGCTGGAGTACCGCGTCATCCCGGAGCTGAAGTCGACGGAGGCCTTCATCCGCCAGCGGCTCGAGGAGATGGAGCGGGACAACTTCATGCGCCTCAAGCGGTTCAAGGCCATGTGATGGAGCGCCTGGAGCGGGCGTGGGAGAACCCCGAGCAGCGGTCGCGGCTCCTCAAGTGGATGTGGATCATCTCGACGGGGTTCATGCTCCTCGGATTCGCGGTCATGTTCTACCTGTTGTTCGTCCCGCGCTGAGCCGCGTTCAGCTTGCGCGTCGGCTCGAGCGGGGGGTCGCCGCGATACCTCACGTGGGAGACGAACCTGCCCATGAACTCCTTGAGGCCATGGAGGTCTTCCGGGGAGCCCGACCAGTTCGCGAACGCGTCGCCGAAATGATCCTCCAAGTCCCCCATGAAGCGATGCAGGTCCTTCCCGGCCCAGCGCGGGACGCGCCCGGAGTAGATGGCGGTAAGGTAGACGTGGGGACCCCGCTCGAGCAAGGTCGTTTTGCCTCCGACTTCGAACCGTTTCAGCTCCCCGTTCTCCTCGGGATCCTGGTCCCGAAGGAACGACATGATCGCGGTGAGCATGCCGGACAGGATGTCCTCGTCCCGGTCGGCGCGCATGCGTCGCGTGTTGTGCACGATCAGCCGTCCGTCCTTTGCGATCAGGAAGACATCGTCGATGGGGTAGACCCGAACGATCGCGAGCTGGTACAGGGCGAACCCGACCATCGCGGCTGCGGCCACCAGGAGGACATACGGCCAGACTCCCCACCAACCAGCCCGCCACGGGGATGTTGCCTGCCGAGACATGGACGACGACCGACTGGGTCACCGACGTGAGTCCAGAGACCGTGGCGTTCACGTAGAAGTCACCGATCGATCCGGCGACGTACGTACCGTTGTTGTAGACGTGACCCATCGGATCTGTCGTCGACCAAACGATGGAAGCGGTGGGGACCGCGTGGGCCCCCGCATCGAGAACTCGAGCGGAGAACGCAACGCTCTGGCCCTGCGTGACATTGAGCGGGCCACCCGGCGACAATCGAGATCGACACCGGAGCGCCGAGGAATTCGTACGTGACCGCGAAGTCCGCCAACGCGGGAGTCTGCAGGGTGTCGAACGTGGTCAGGACGGCCTTCCATGCGAGCCGGGGGCCCGTGACGAAGCCCAGATCGGCGCCCGGCGTGACGGCGGTCCAGTAGCTCCCGTTGCCGACCCAAAAGTTGACCGAATTCAACTGGCCGGCCTCCCAAGAGGCGTTGAAGCTCCGCCACCGGAGGAAGTCCGGATCGGCGGAGTACGTCTCCGATACGATGACCCCGTGTGCGATCCGGTGCTCCGCTGAAACGGAGAGCGCGGACAGGATTGGTGAGACACTGGCGTTCGTGGTGTTGAGATCCGCACGAACGCGGAACCAGACCGCTCCCTCCGCAAGGCCGTAGGTCCCGGGGGTCGCGAACTCGTGCCAGCTCCCCCAAGCGGACGTGGTGTTGCCTGTCTGGAACGCGAGGCGAGCCGTCGTCTCGGACGAGGGCAGCACATCCAACCAGGTGAGACGCAAATATCGCGAATCGGCGCCGAAGCTGAGGGGCTGGGAAAGGTATGTGCCGTTGTGGCGGTCGGGGTATACGAAGGCCGCGTTGTCGACGTAGGCCGTCACATTCGAAGGGGTGATGTTGTCGAGCTCGACCCGCAGGCTGAAGCTCAGGCTGTACGGGCCCGGCCTCGGCCACCTGGGGCGAGACGTCCGCGACGAGGTGGTGCCACTCGGATGGGAACCTCCACAAGAGGCTCGTACTGAACTGCCCCGACGGGCCGTCCAGAGTCGCGCTCATGATGGAACTGGCCACGCCGGTCTGGTTCTCGATCGTCCAGTCGAAGGACAAGTAGGCACTCCCCGCGGAAGGCGCCGTGAACGTCTTGGTGAACATCTGGCTTACGCTGGCCGTCGTGTCAGCCACCTTCGCCCGACCGATCTCGGCATCTAGGAAGAGCACGTTGAGAGGCGGCAACGCTTGGCCGCCAAGCCCGACGATTCGGAATCTCAGGAAGGCGAGCGCCGACCGGTTCGGTCCGAGCTGGTCGAGATCCACCGTGACGGTGTTCCAATCGGCCGCCAACGCAACCGGCTGGGTCGTTTGGGTGTGAAAGCCGCTGTCCAGGGCCGACATGTTGAACGCTGCCGGCGCGGAGGCGTTGAGATGAATCATGATCCTCAGCTGATCGTATCCAGACCAGTTTATGATTCCCGCATTCAGGGCGCCGGCAAACTGATCCACCCCCGCCGTTACGTTCACGAAGTCGCCCATCGCACCCGCGGCCTGGTAGACGTGGCTGGTCGACTGGAGCGACGAAGTCGGTGTCCAGTTCGCGGCGATGTTCGCAAAGGAGTCCCAGAGAGTCTGCGTCGTCGGCGAGGAGTGGTTGAGCCGCGCCATCCCAAGATACGGGATCCACTCAGCCGTGGTGTTGTTCGCGGTTCCGTTCGCGTAGGCCCAGACTCCGGAGGACCCGAAGTCCCCGTCCATGAGGCGGTTGCTGAGGTTCGCCCCAAGGGCCAACCCGCTCGCGTCCGCGGTCACGTTCGGATCGAGCGACCCGGACACGTTCGCCTCGAAATCCGAACCCTGCGACCAGTTCAGTAGGACCGGCGTCCAGGCCAGCGTGGCGTTCCCGCCTACGAAGGAGATGTTCTGGGCGGTCTTCAGCCCCGCCGAGTCGTTCATGACCCATGTGACCGTCCGCGATGCGTCCGGATTCGGCTGCATGGTTGGGATCTCCCCGCGAGAGGGAGGTGTTACGCTGAGCGCCAGGACGAACACGATGAAGAGCAACAAGAGCCACCGTATCGGGCTCGTTGCGGTCCGAGTCTGACTTCGCGCGAGCATGGGTGTTTCCAATCCGGTTGGTCCCCGCTCCCGGCCCGAGACCCCTCCCCCATTGCCTGCAACCCACAGGCACCGGCTTCGGGGGCGCGTCCATCGAGCGGAGCGTACTTAATGATTTCGCGGACCCGGGTCAGGAGGGGCGCAAGTGAACGTCGTTCGAACCGACTGCTCGGCGCCGCCCGGGTCTCACTTCGGAGCGAGCTGGGATTCCGTGACCAGCTGGCCGATGCGCCGGAACACTTCTTCGACGTTCGAACCGGACTTCGCCGACGTCAGGAGGAAGGGGCAATCAAACGCGCGGGCCACCTGTTCGATGTCCCGCTCCCCGTACTGCGAGCTCGACACGAGGTCGCTCTTGTTGACCGCGATCAGGACCGGGACCTTGCCCACGATCTGCTCGACCCCGTCGATCCAGTCGTCGAGGTCGTCGAGCGTCTTGCGGCGTGTCAGGTCGGCGACCGCCAGGATGCCGTTGGCGCCGTAGAAGTAGGCCTCCTTGAGCAGCTCGCGGAAGCCCTTCTCGCCCATGATGTCCCAGATCTGCATGTCGACGTCGACGAGCAGGTCGCGCTCGGGGAGGAAGACCCGCGCCTCCTTCTTCGAGACCCGCGTCCCGATCGTCGTGATGTACTGATCGTCAAACATGTCGAGGACGTAGCGGCGGATCAGGCTCGTCTTCCCGACGGCCTTCTCCCCGACGAGACAGATCTTGGACTTGAGGTGCTTCGTTTCCGTCATCCGACCTCTCCGCTGCGACCGCCCGACGGGAGGCCGTGGGGCACTTAACGCTTGTGGCCCGGTTTGCCGCCCGCGAGAATCACGAAGGGGTCGCGATGCCCTCCTTCGCGAGGACCATCGACCCCAGTCGCTTGAACAGCGTCTCCACGTTCTCGCCGGTCTTGGCCGAGGTATAGAAATACGGCGCCTCGAACGCGCGCACGGCCTGCCCGATCTCCTTCTCCCCGTAGAGGATCATGACCTCGTCCTTCAGGTCGATCTTGTTGATCGCGAAGACGACCGGGATCTCCCCGACCACGTTGAAGACGCTCTGCACCCAGTCGTCGAGCTCCTTGAGCGTGGAGTAGCGCGTGAGGTCGCAGACCGCGATCGTGCCCTTCGCGCCGTGGAAGAACGCCTCCTTCAGGAGGTCCCGGAAGCCCTTCTCGCCCATGATGTCCCAGATCGTCATGTCCATCTGGACCTTCGTGTCCTTGTCCGGGAGATCGAACTCCAGCTCCTTCTTCGAGACCTTCGCGCCGAGGGTCGTGATGTAGCGGTCGTCGAACTCGTCCTGCACATAGCGGCGGATGAGGGACGTCTTGCCGACCGCGGCCTCCCCGACGAGGCAGACCTTCGTCTTAATGCGCTGGACTTGGGTCATGCAAGGGCCCCGCGGAGATGCGCGCGACGCTACTTAAGCGTGCGGAGCCCGATTCAGATTTCGCAGAGGAGGAGGGAACGTTTATGTCAAAGGACCCTCCGTCGGGGGACGATGCGGCTGAAGCATCGGATCGTCGCCGCGATCGACGCAACCGACGTGGCCCGCGCCCGTTCCGTCGGGAGGGCCTTGGCGGATCGCGTGGACGCCCTCAAGGTGAACTGGCCCCTCGTGCTCGCCGCGGGTCCGAGCATCGTGAAAGAGTTCGCAGCGTCCGCCTACGTTCTGTGCGACTTCAAGATCGCGGACATCCCCAACACGAACCGGCTCATCGTCGAGCAGGCCGTCGCCCTCGGCGCGTCCGGGGTCATCTGCCACGCCTTCGCGGGCGAGGATTCCGTGCGGGCCTGCGTCGAAGCGGCGAAGGAAGCCGAGGTGTTCGTCCTGACCGAGATGAGCCACCCCGGCGGCCAGGAGTTCACCGCGAAGCATGCCGAGGAGTTCGCGCGGCTCGCGGTCCGCGCGGGGGCCGCAGGCATCATCGCGCCGGCCACGCGACCGGAGCGCGTGCGCGTCCTCCGGGGCATCGTGGGCAACCGCGTCATCCTGTCCCCGGGGGTCGGGGCGCAGGGCGGGAAGCCCGCGGATGCGATCCGGGCCGGAGCGGACGCGGTCATCGTGGGCCGCGCGCTCTACGAAGCCGCGGATCCCGCGAAGGCGGCCGCCGAGATCGAGGCGGAGATCCGGAATCGCTGAGCGACGTCCGGACGGGATGCAGGTCGAAGGTTTTTGAGGGGCGTCGGCATGCCACCCCCTACGCCGCCACACCGGACGAAGGACCGCGCCGCGGTCGAGGCGTTCCTCGACCAAGACCCCGTGTCGTCGGCGGTCGCCCGGTATCGCAGCTTCGAGATGGAGGGCGAGAAGGAGGTCTACGTCGACGGAGAGCCGCCGCAGGCCGTCCTCGGTGTGGTCCGGCCGGAGTGGGCCACCGGCGCCGCGGGGATTGCCCTGTACGCCTCCGACCCGAGGGCGGCCCAGGAGGTCCTGCCCGCCTGGCCGTCCGGGCCGTGCTTCTTCCATCTGGGCGAGGAGTGGATGCTCTCCCTGGTGGAGCCCCGCGCCTCCGAATTGGACGGCGGCGTCTTCTGGCTCTTCGAACTCGATCCGAAGGACTTCCGTGACGCAGTGCGGCATGACGTCCGGCCCCTGGGACCGGAGTGGGCCGAGCTCGTCGGCAAGGTCTGGGACCCCGATTGGGACCGGGCCGCGGAGTACGTCCGAGAGCGGATCCAGGCAGGCCACGCCTATGCGGTCTACGAGGAGGGCAAGCCCGTCGCGTGGGCGTTCACCCACCTCGAGACGCCGCGGGTGTCCATGATGGGATTCCTGCACGTGCTCGAGGGCCACCGGGGCAAGGGGTACGCGAGGTCCGTGTCCTCGGCCCTCACGAAGGATATTCTTGACCGCGGCAAGATCCCCGCGCTCCATGTGAAGACGGACAACCTGCCGTCGCTCGAGCTCACCGCGTCGCTCGGCTTCCACCGCGTGCGGAAGCAAGTGTGGGGCGAAGCGGTGATCCGATGAAGGTCACGCCCCTCGCCGCGGACAGCCTCGGCGCGCGGTCCATGGCCACCCTCGTCGAGACGCGGGACGTGACGATCCTCCTGGACCCGGGCGTCCGGCTCGCTCCCTGGCGATACGACCTCCCGCCGCACCCGACGGAGGACGAGCGGCAGAAGGAACTCTGGCGGGGCGTGAAGGAAGCAGCCAAGAGGGCGGACGTCCTGACGGTGAGTCATTACCACTACGACCACCACAATCCGGACGCCCCGTCGATCTACAAGGGCAAGGTGGCCTTCCTCAAGGACGGCAAGTTCCATATCAACCGCAGCCAGCGGGAGCGCGCGAGCGCGTTCGTCCGGGCGCTCAAGAAGTACCCAAAGGAGATCCAGGTCGCGGACGGGAACGATGTCGAGTTCGGTGGGACGGAGCTCACGTTCTCGCCGGCGGTGCCCCACGGCTACGACGACGCCCTGGGCTATGTCGTCATGGCGCGCATCGCCGAGGGCGACGAGGTCTTCGTCCACACGGGCGACGTGGAGGGTCCGCCCCTCAAGGAGCAGCTCGGGTTCCTCGTGGACGCGAACCCGACGATCCTCTACGTGGACGGTCCGATGACCCACATGCCGGAGAACTATCCCGAGGAGCACACGAA
Source organism: uncultured Thermoplasmata archaeon (assembly GCA_963768855.1). Lineage (GTDB taxonomy): Archaea > Thermoplasmatota > Thermoplasmata > RBG-16-68-12 > RBG-16-68-12 > RBG-16-68-12. Next base: position 39,508 of record CAVYJM010000012.1, on the reverse strand, counting down.
GCATTCCCTCGCGAACCTGGCGAGGACCCTGCGGAGCACGGACGTCCGCACCCTCCTCCTCGATCACCACCTGCTCCGGGACCGTGAGTGGCGGACTCGGCTCGAGCCCCTCCGGGCCACGGCCGAGGAACACGACGTCCGCCTCCAGACTGCGGCCGAGTACGCAGGCCGCGCGGTCGACCAGCTCGAGGCGAACCGCGACCGCCTGTACGGGTTCGAGCCGAAAGCCTAGCCGAACGCCGCCACGGTGTGCACGTGGACCGGATGGGTCGCGATGTATCGGCCGATCGGGCGGTACACGAAGTAGTTGTGCCAGACGTACCACGACGTCCCGAGGCCCGTCACGGCTGCGGCCATTGCGGCGGCGGGCGGTTGCAGCGCGGCCCCGGGGGGCAGGTTCCCGCCCAGGTAGCCCGTCCCGAGGGGAGCGACGCCGTAGCTCATGATCAGGGCGAGCTCCTCGATCTCGAGGGTGAGGTCGAAGAAGCTCATCCGGGTCACGGCCCCGATGCAGTCCCGGAAGACGTCGATCGCCTCGTTCGGCTCGAGCGGGTTCGTGGCGAGCATCGCGGCGGGCGCGAACGGGGGATCGAACGCGCCCTGCACGTTCGACAACGTGTAGGCGAAACGGTCGACCAGGGCTTCCTGAGGGACTTGGGATGACGCAAGGAGGGAGGCCGCGATGTCCAACTGGATTCCATCCTTGAAGCCCTTCGCAGCCATGCCCGACAACGCGCCGTCGAAGCGGCCGAGCGCTTCCGCGACGGGGTAGGGCGAGCGGGCGAGCGCGGAGATCGAGGAGGGAGTTCAGAGCGGGACGCTGCTTCTTGACCTCGTCAATCCGGGAGAAGACCTGCTCCCACCAGCCCTCCTGGAGGTCCGCGAGGGACGCGGCGACGATGACCCGGTCCTCCGGAGAGATCCCGTGGTACTGGAGCGCGATGCGGATCCGCTCGAACGTGCTCCGGACGATCGCCGGGTCCCACGGAAGGGAGGTCAGGATCGCGGAGGCGACGAGGCGGTCCTCGGGACTGAAGGTCCCCCAGTTCGTGTCATGATTGAACCACTGGAACTCCGAGACGAGCATCCCCGGGTTCACGGGACGCTTCGCGAGGATCATCGAGGCAAAGCGGACGTCCACGTTCGTCATGGGCGCGGCGGCCCACTCGTCGTCCAGGCGGCTCTGCTCGTCCAGGGTCAGGCTGCGGTTCAAGAGCGAGGCGCGGTTCACGAGGTCGACGAGCCCGGCGCGGTACGTCCCCAGCTCCTGCTGAAACTGGGCGAAGTCCCGACCCGAGAGCCGTTTCTCCCAGGTCTTGAGGTCCTCCAGGACGCCCCGGCCCGCGAGCGTCACCTGGACGTACTCCTGCGTGGGCCCGTTCCAGACGAGGGCGCCGAGGGACGACTTCTCCCGGGTGAGTTCCTCGAGGCTGGCGATCATCTGCCGCAGCTCGGGCGGCGCGTCCGGTCCCGGAGTCGCGAGCGCCTGCCGCGACAGATCGCGGACCCGGTCCCGCAAGGCGACGAGGTTGGCGACGCCCGCGGTCCACCGGTCCCGCGTGGGAGCGTCCACGCTCTTCACCAGGCCTTGCGTCACGAGGACACCCCGTTCCTCCGAGGACATGGACGCCTCCTGGTGGCCTTCGATCCCTTCGAGGATTGCGCGCACTCGACCGCTGTCCATCTACCGCCCCACCTCCGATGCGAGGTCAATCTCCACACGACAGGTCTCCGGCTCGACCGCGGGCTCCACTCCGAGGACCAGGTTCGCGCCGCGACGGTCGAGGGAGAGGAAGGGGTCCGCGACGCAGGCGCGTTCGAGGACCTCGAGGATCCAGCGCCGGCGCTCCGGCGCGGAGCGGAACGCACGCCACCGGCGATCCACGTCCCATGCGAGAGCCTCGAGGGCGTACGTGGCCTCGTACACGTTGCGGTGGAACTGCTTCCCGATCTCCTCCCGGACCGCCTCCTCGTTTGGTGCGGGGATCTCTTCGATCCCCTCGAGATCCGCGAAGTGCATCGTGCCGTCCGGCGCGATCACCGCGTCCTTGTCGAGCCACACGTCGTGGTATCCGAGGCCCCGGTACCCCCCGCGCACGGAGTCGTGCCGCAGGGTGCGGGCGTAGAGCGTGAGCGCGGCGAGGGCGGACCGGGCGAGGTTCTCGAGGAACCGTTCCGCCTCGTCGAACGACGCGACCCCGAAGAGGGAGAGGGCCCGCGACGTGTCGATCCCGAAGGTGACCGGGCTGTGGAAGTACAGGCGGACGTTCGAGGGCATGAGCCGGATCTCCTGCCAGAATTCTCCCTCGTACCGGCGGTACCAGAAGAAGCGGGAGGCGATCCCCGCCAGCGCGTCCGGGAGCCGGACCAGGCCGATGATCGGGCACACGTGGAACCCCGCGATCTGCGCGTCTGTCGCCCGCAGACTCGTCAGGAAACCAATCGCCGCGTTGTCGGGTGCTTGGCCGCCGTAAGGGGTGTTGCCGAACCACCGCTCGCCCGTGATGAAGCCCTCGCTCGCGCCATTCTCCGAGGCGATCCTCTCGAGGGCGGCCCCATCGCGGCCGATCGCCCGCACGCGCTCCGCGGTCAGCGGCGCGTTCTCGAAGGCGTCCACGCCGGCGCCGCAGCCCTTGACCGCAGCCAGGAATTCCTGGCCGCCGATCGCCAAGCGCCGTTCAGGGAGGAGCGCGGAGCGGTTGTCGTCGCGGATTCCGGAGACGGGCACGCCTTCCGGCTTCCCAGCGAGCTTCCAGAGGAGGTCCGGGACGTACCCTGCAGGCGGCTCCTTCTCCCAGTACGACCGGTACCGCGGGTCGCCCACGGTCTGCACCCCCCCTTCGAGGCGAACGAGGTGCACCGGATCGTTCGGCACCCAGACGGCCTCGCGCACCATCACGTCTGCCTCTGGATGACGGAGGGGGCGGAAGGCGGGTTCCGCGAATAGTAGATCGTCTCCCCTACCGGGGTGAATCCTGCCTTCGTGGCGATTCGTAGGGAGGCAGCGTTCTGGCGGGAGATCTCGACGATGACCCGGTCCACGCCGAGGGCCGCGAGGGTGGAGAGCCGCGCGTTCGTGATTTCCGTGCCGAGGCCCCGTGCGCGCTCGGTCGCCGCCACGGTGAGCGTGTGGAGGCGGGCGACGCTGCCGACGACCATCGCGAAGCCGAAGCCCACGACGCGCCCGCCCGAGGTCGCGACGAAGCCGAGGTCGCCTGCCTTGAAGCTCGATTCGATGAACCGGGCCGCGCGGCTCCGGTACGTCTCCTGGGCGATCCCCGCGACCATAGGCAGGTCGTCCGCGGTCATCGGGCGCACGACCGTCGAGTCGTAGTCAACGGGCTGCGGGTTGCGGAGCTGGAGGATCGTGAAGCGGTCCATCTCGTTTGCGCGGAGGACGCGACCGGGGATGTTCGCGTCCGCGAAGAAGTCGGTCATCCGCACGCGCTTGAGGAGGGCCCGGGCCACGGTCTCCTCGGCGGCGAAGAGGCTGCCCATCCCCGACTCCCGGTCCAGGAGGGCCATGCCGACAATCTTGCGTTCGTCCAGGGCGAGGACGACGGGATCGCCTTCGGCGATGGACCGCTCCGCGAAGATCGGGAGGAAGGGGCCGAAGAAAGGCGACCCGTCCGGGATGAGCCCCGTCGCGTCGGCCGGTTGCTTCGCCTTGCGGATCCGCACGTACGTGGCCTGGTTGCCCGAGCCGATGCGCAGGCGGCTCGGACCGCGGCGGACGAGGATCACGCCGACGATCACGAGGACGACCGCGGCGGGGATCCCGAGGTAGAGCAGGGAGAAGGTCACCAGGTCGAGCGGGATCGCGTAGCTGCTCGCGGTCACGCTCAGCATCGTTGAGTTCACGAAGGATGCGGTCGAGCTCTGATCGGTCTCCGTGTACTGCTCGGCGACGATGAACCCGGAGTCCGCATCGAAGTAGTATCGGTCCGTGTAGGTCGCGCTGAAGACGCCATAGACATCGTTCCGGGTATATGCTCCGGAGCCCTCCAGGAGGATCGCGCGGTGTGGCAGGGCACCGATCCAGTACGTGGCGCTCGTCGAAGCGACCTTGAGAGGCTCGTCGAGGACCTGGATGACCTGGCCCGCGACGACCGGGGTGAGGATCCAGAACCAGACCGTCGCGTTGGGCGTGTCCCGGAGAGCGGGGCCGTCGTATCCGGACAGGTACATTCGCGAGTTGAGGGAGAAGGTCGGGTGGTACGGGTTGCTCCCGGACTCGAAACCGCCGCTCGTGTTCGAGTAGGTCCACGAGCCGACTCCCGACAAGGTCGCGTCCGCGCCGGAGACGGATTCCACGGAGTAGCGGTAGTGGGACGTGGTGGTCTCGGAGTAGCCGTAGTACTCTCCCTGACCCTGGTCGACGGTCGTGGTCGAGTCGAAGGTGAAGAAGTCCGCGACCTGCGGCACTCCCGCGACCGCCGGAGCGGCGGCCAGGAGCACCAGGGCGAGCGACAGTCCGAGGACGAGGCAGCCCACCAGGGCGGTTCGCATTGGCGGGGTTTGGTCGGGGAATGCAGCGGTCGTCCGATCCCTCCTCGCGGCAGGAACGCCCGATTCGGCCTTAAAGGTCGCGGGGGAACTCCATATGGCCGCGCCCTGGTCCTCGAGGAGCGTGCCTCTCTCGGGATGCCGGAGGACCGAATCCCGAAAGAGATAAGTGGCCCTCGGGGTTCCGGAGTTCTGCCATGGCGAGGGAACACCACTGCCCGAATTGCGGGCCTCAGACCTGCAACGCCTCCACGAGCAAGATCCACACGTGCGGCGTGTGCGCGGCGATCTGGGAGGAGGATCTCTCCGTCCCCGTCCCGGTTCCCGCCCCGCCCGCCGCACCGGGCGTTCCGAAACCGGCCCCGCCCGCGGTGGCGTCCCCGAAACCGGCAGCCGCTGCAACGCCCACACCGGCGCCGAGCCCGGCACCCGCGGCGAAGCCCGCCGCGCCATCCCCGCCTTCCGCGCCGACCGGGGTTGGGGCGACTCCCACGCCGGCCGCCCCCCGGCCTCCGCCGACTCCGGTTTCTCCGTCTGCAGCGACCCCGCCGATCCCGACCTCGACTCCCAAACCGACCTCAGCTGCGACGCCAGCCGCGGCGAAGACCCTTGCGGACGCCCTCCAGGGGGCGAAGGTCAAGCGCTGCCCGAGCTGCCAGTCCGACGGCGTGGCGGAGCCCAGCGACTTCCAGATCGTGCAGGGACGGCTCGTCCTCGTCGACTCCCAGACATACCGCGCCCACAGGTGGTACGCCGATACGGGCGAGCTGATCCCCGCCGCGGCACCCGCGCCCGCCCAGCCCGCGGCCCGCGCGAGCCCGGCGACCTGAGGAGGCGCCCGGCCGTCCCGGAGGGCCATGACCTCCCCCGAGGACGGAATCCGCGCGACGCTCGCCGAGGTCAAGCGCGAGATCGGCTGCCGCGTGTGCGGCGGCGACATCAAGCGGTGTCGCCTCGCGGTCTGTCCGTACCTGGGCAAGGTGCGCAAGTGGTTCACGGAGCGGACTGACCTGCGGTCCACGGACCTTTTCGGAGCCTCGCCACCGAGCGCGTTCGTCGGCTCCTGGGGTTACCCCCGGGTCTTGGTCGGGCCGCTCGTGCCCCCGCTGCGGGACCAGGACACGTCCATCCTGGACGCCTCGGAGACGTGGCTCCAGTACGACCTGGCGGAAATCCTCCGGTTCCGCCTGAGCCTCGTGCGGGGGAAGGCACCGCGGCGCGTGATCGAGGCGCGGGAGCCGGACACCATCCTCTCCGTCGTCCAGGAGGGCGCGATGGCGTCCAAGCCCGTCGACACGGAGATGTGGCTCGAGAAGACGCCCACCCTCGTGAGCCCGTTCTCCGCCCGCGCCCCGCCGAGCGGCCCGAGCGCGGACATCCGGAAGGTCGAGCTCGCGTCGAACCCTTCCGTTCCGCGCCGCGTGGACGACCTGGTCTCCGACACGGACGTCGGGGCGGGCGAGGCCGTCGCGGACCTGTATGCCCACGGGGTGACGCAGAGCCACATCACGCGGATCTTCTCCGTGGGCCTCCTGGGCGGGAAGGAGCGCCGCCGGCTCGTGCCGACGGAGTGGTCGATCACTGCCGTGGACGACATCCTGGGACGGCGCCTGATCGACGAGGTGCGGGACCATCCCTGGATCTCCGAGTACGAGGTGTACAGCGCCACGGGTCTCGCGAACACGGTCGCGATCCTGCTCTTCCCGCAGGCGTTCATGTTCGAGGGCCTCGAGGCGTGGAACCTGTCCTCGGGTCCGACGCCAATCCACGACCACGAGTTCACGCGGGGCCGGAAGACCTATCCCGACGAGATCGGCGGCGCATACCACGCGACGAAGAACCCGGTCCTGGAACATCTCGCCCGCCGCCGGCGCCAGGCCGGGGCGATCGTCCTCATGGAGGTCTACGACGACTGGATCCCGCTCGGCGTCTTCCGCTACCGCGAACTCGCGCGGGCCGCGCTTGCCAAGCCTCCGGCCGTTTGCCGCACGCTCAACGAGGCGGAGGAGGAGCTCGGCCGGCGGCTGAGGCTGCCCCTGGCGAACTGGTGGCGGGCCAGCGTGCTCCGCGCGTACCTGCGCAGCCAGCGACGCATCACGGATTATGGCCGAGTGGGATGACCGTGACCCTTTCCGCGCAAACGCCGTCCCGGTGGTCTCGCACCGGGCTGACCGGCGTACCTCTATGTAGAGGTATACGAGCCCGCACCCCTCCGGGAGGACCTACGGGGTTCACAGCCGAGCGATCCGGCGGTACCAAGCCTGCAACTTCGGATACGACGCCGGCCACTTCACGTCCGCGTAGGCTCCTGCCGCGAAGTTGCCGTACATGGCGAAGTCGAACGCGGTGGGCTCCGCCGCGATCAGGAACGGGTGGTCCGAGAGACCTCGTTCAAGGGTCCGCAGGGAGGGCGCGAGGCTCTCCCACACCGGACGCGGGTCCTTCCGGATCGCATCGAACGGGCCGTACGCGCGCTCCCAGGTTTCCGTGAAGTTCCACCTCTCCACCGGATCCGTGAGCTTCCGTTCCAGGAACGGCGCGACGAGGCCCCAGAAGCGGTCCTCGAACCAGTCGTATTCCCAGGCCTCGAGGAGCTTGGTCGCCGCGCGCAACCCGAGCGGATAGACCGTGGGCTCGGGTCGGACCCGCTCGAGGTGATCAACGGCCTCGGTCCACGGGACGCCGCGGCGCCCGTCCCGGAGGAAGGGCACGTAGTCCTGGCGGGTCTCCTTCAGGAGGCGAGACTTGTCGTGGTACGGGACGGGAATCGTGCGGTACGCGAGTCCCTTGAACTCGAGAATCTTCCTCACTTTGCCGCAGTACGGGCTGTAGACCTCGTCGTACACCGTGATCACGCTGTCGCCTCGTGTCCCGGAGAATCGCGGCGCTATTCCGTCTTTGCGCCCCATGGAGCAAGTCAGGAGGCAATGCCTTATGCCCTCGAGCGAGCCTACCCAGGGAGGTGCTCGGGCTCCTTTCGGATGACCGAAAATCGGAGGCGCCCGAGACCCGCCTCGTGTACATGCCACGTCCCTACGGCGCGCCCGAAATCCGTACCATCCGTGTTACAGCCTGGCATTATGGTCGGTATATGCTGACTATGGCCAAGGTAAAGATAGGCCGGTACACGAAACAGACGTGCACAAGGAGGCGTAACTGCGATGGACCCGATCCTAGTCTTCCTCACACAGCCATGGATGGTCATCCTCATCGCCGTCGCCGTGTTCGTCGGTCGGGTGGTCTACTTGGCTAAGCGATTGAAGTCCGCTTCGCATGCGCCGCTTCTCGCGGACACGCGGGCGCTCGAGGAAGCGCAGAGGGCCCTGAACGCGCATCACGATTCGCTGGCCCAGGCGACGGAGACCCTGTCCGGGAACCTGGGCGACGCCCGGGATACGCTCCGCCACTACAAACACCCCTTGGACCAGTCCATTGAGACCCGCCGGCGGGAGCTCGAGTACGGCATGAAGTCCCGCGAACGGAGCCGTAAGGAGTTCGAGGCGCTGCGCTCGCAGAAGGCCTTCAAGGACGCGAAGACGCTCCTCCGGGGCGGCTCGACCCACAAGCCCCACCGCGCCCCAAAAGATATCTAGGCACGGGCGGATTGCAGGTCCGTCCGGACGAGGGGAGCGACGCGTCGGTTGACCAGGCCGTGACGGACATACGCCATCGCCTCGACGAAGTGCGTTCGTTCATCCTGTGGACCGCACCCCTGTACGTGATCTTCGTGGGCGCCGGGCTGTACGAGACCCACCTCACGCTCACCCTCGCCTTCGGCGTCCTGCTGGCCATGCTCGTCGCGTTCGGATGTCTGGACGGGATGGTCCTCCTGACCCTGCAGGGGATCCAGTCCCAACTTGCGCTCCCATCGGCGGACCTCCCCCGCACCGAAGCCCGTCTCGAGAAGCTCTCCCGGACGCTCCTGTTCGGGGGCGCCGCGCTCGGCGCAGCCGGCGCGGGCGCGGTCGTCCTGATGGGGCTCGGATAGGCGGACGGGCGGCGACTGGTAGGTACGCGTCTCCCGGTGGATGCGGCTCCAGGCCGGTCTGGATGGCCCCTCCAGCCGTGTGTACAGGAACCTTTAATAGGACCCGCTCCTTAGGCCGACTTGCTCCGGGAGAATCCGGAGCGAAGTGATACCGTGGACATCGTGTGGCTCGCGCTCCTGGCGGCCCTGGGGATCTTCATCCTCCGGACGCTCCTGATCGCCCGCAGGCTGAAACAAGCCGCGAAGGAACCTGGCAAGGCGGACCTCCAGGCCCTCCGCGACGCGAAGCAGGCCCTGCGCGTGCACCGCGAACTCCTCCAGGATGCGGTCGCGAGCCCGAAGGCGCACCTCGCCGCGGCGAAGGGGCTCTCGCGCCTCCCGTCCGTCCGCGCACGGACGCCCCCCACGGGCCTCGACGCGATGGTCGAAGACTTCCTTCCCGAGCAGCGGCTCTAGGCCACCCGAACCTTCTTGCGGCCTCGCCGCATCCCGCCTCCTGTGACGGCGGGACGCAAGCACCTCGTCGAGCTCAAGGCCCGCTACGAGGACCTGGGGAAGGCCCGCGCCCTCCTGTCGGGTGCGGAGCGAATCGGACGATTCCGTCAGGTGGACACCTACTTCTCCCTGGGAGAGCGACGTCTCAAGCTCCGATCGGTCGACGGCCAGCGGCAAGGACAGCTGGTCTACTACGAACGGCCGGACGAGGGCGGCGTGAAGGAGAGCCTCGTGCTTCTCGCGGACCTCCCGGACGCCGCCAGCGTCCTGGACATCCTGCGCCGCACGTTCCCGGTGAAGGCGGAGGTGCGGAAGACACGGGAGATCTACCGCCTGGAAGGGGTGCAGGTCCACCTGGACACGGTGCGCGGCCTCGGGAAGTTCATCGAGTTCGAAAAGGTCGTCTCGGGAGAGACCGAGCGGGCGGCGGGCCGGGCCCAGCTCGAGTCCCTCGTCGCCTACTTCCAGATCGACCCGGACGACCTGATGGCGTCGTCGTACTCGGACCTCCTGGAGTCCTGAGCACCGATCAGGCGGCCGCGGTCACCGTGAAGGTCGAGAAATCCGCCGCCATGAGGGAGACGTCCGCGGGGTTCACGTGGCCCACGGCATCCACGGCGACGGACCGCAAGTCTCCGAGCGGGACCCAGATCATCGCGTAGAGCGTCGTGGATCCCGCCTCGGTCAGCGTACCGGTGACGTTGTACATGCGGGGCGTGGAGAAGTCGAGGCCCGTGAGGTTCCAGACCGTCGGCGATCCCCAGGGGTTCGTGCCCGGAGTCGCGGAGACCACGGCCAGGCCGCCGACGTCCAGCGAGAGGAAGAGCGCAGGGAGGGAACGCGAGTCGAGCTGGCCCTTCTGCACCTTGACCGTGATCGAGAGGTCCGATCCGACCGCCGGCGTGCCGTGCCAGTCAAGGGTCAGGAGGAACGCGTGCCAGGTCCCCGAGCCGCTGTCGCGGAGCGCGTTCACCGCCACACCCGCACCCGCGGTGGCCACGACGAGGACCACGACGAGGATCAGGACGGTGCGCTCCTGCATATCGCATCCCGAGTCCGTCTAGGGGGAACCCCTCCTAATTACCCTGTCGGTCTATTCTTCCATGGTCGGCCGCAAGCCTCTGTACCAGACCCGACGCGACCCGACTTCGACGGATGTCAAAGTTCCGTCCTGGGAATGTCGGGCCTCGGCTCCCCGCGGCCCACCCGGCTCCCGTCTCGGGTGGAACGAGGTCTCTTCGTCCTCGCGGACAAGCGGTGATGCCTCACCAGCGCAGCGGCACCGGGCCTCCCGATCGAAGAGACTCACGCGCGGCGAGCGCCACGCGAAGCGCATCGCGATCGTGCACCGCGTCAATCAGGGACGGGTCCGCCTTGCCGCGGACCGCCGCGACGAAGTACTCGCATTCCGCTTGGTACGGGTCCTTCCTCGAGACGGGCACCGTTTTCCCCTTTCCTCGTCTGGAGAACTCCACGTACGAGAATGTGAAACCCTTCGGCCGGAGCCGGAAGTCGGCCTCGAGCAGGCCTTGCTCGAAGAGGAGAGCGCATGCGCGTGTTCGAGCGGGTAGTTTTGGGGCATCCGGGCGCTCCCCTCCACCAAGCCAATCGCCCTGGTGTACTGGACCGTCGCCAGGACGTAGTCCGCCGCGCCCCGATCGCCCCGCAAGCCGCTCGCGCTCACGGAAATCGGTCGGCCGAACACCCAGTTCAGGAAGTTGAAATCGAAGATGCTGAGCTCGACGACGGGCTCGCCGTAGGTGGCGAAAGGGCGAGGATCCTTCCTCGTCCAGTATGGGCGGGAGAGGCGTGAGGCGACTCCGACAACCGGCCGGCCGAGCCGGCCCGAGGCGGCCACGCCGCGCGCATGCGCGTACTGGGGTACGAAGCGCATGAGTTGCGCGCACAGGAGGAGCCTGCGGGATCGGCGCGCCGTCCGGATCATCGCATCGGCATCCTCGAGGGTCAGAGCGAGTGGCGTCTCGCAAAACACATGCTTGCCCCGCTCCAGGGCCGCGATGGCGAGCCCGCGATGTGATCCGCTCGGAACCACTAGATCGATGGCATCGATCGTCTCGTCATCGAGGATGCGGTCCAGGTCCGTGGTCGCGGAAGCCCCGAACCGTTTGGCCGTGGCAGCAACCCTGGCCGCGTGCCGCCCGAAGAATACCGCGACCTCAACTCCTTTCATCCGGCCAAACACACCAGCATGGGCCTGAGCCATGCCCCCGGCGCCGAGCATCCCAATGCGCATGGAGCCACCGGGTGGGGCATCGGGGGCGGTCCCTTAACAGCGCGGGGAGGATGCGTGAAAGTGCCGGCGTTCTTCAGCGCTTCGCCGAAGGCTCCAGGGAGTCGACCGGCACGAACTGCCCCGTCGGATCCGAGTCGTCCAGCGTTCCCTTCATCGCGGACTCCTGGAGGATCGCCTGGTGGCTCCGGTTCCGTCGGGCCCAGGGTGGGCATGGAGGGGACCAGGGCGATCGGCTGCCTCCCGCCGTTGATCAGGTCGCGGTAGTATGGCGCCCAGGCGGAGAGAAGCTCCCGCGGGTTCACGAAGCTCTGCGTGGCGTAGTACTGGTACCACGCGCACTGCAGATCGCACGCGGCCATGCGGGCACGACGCTCCTCCGCGTCGGGCGACTCGATATAGGTCAGCAGGTCGGAGTCGATCAGGTTGATCGTCTTCTCCTCGAGGACCCGGCAGGGATACCAGAGGAAGCCGTCCGCGTCGACGATGATCGAGGACGTGTCGCAGCCGTGGTCCTTGAGGATCCCCTTGAAGTAGCCCTTCGGGGAGATGATGACCCCCGGGTACTTCTTGCGGAGCTCGAGGCCCTTGCTCGACATCGTCATCAGGTCGGGCAGGTGGTCCTTCGTGTTCTTCAGGTGGACCGCGCACATGACGACGGCCTTCACGCCCGCGTCGTAGCAGCGCTTGATCTTCGTCTCGAGGGCCCCGACGTCGTTCTTCGTGACGACGATCTGGATCGTGACGACGGAGCCCCACTTCGTGTACTCCTCGAGCTCGTCGAACATGTCGAGGTTCTTGTGGCCCTCGTCGATCGAGATGTGCAGGAAGTCGATGTACTTCGCATACTCCGCCATGGGATAGCGGTGCGGCAGGTCGCGCTCGCTCGTCGTGAACAGGAGGTAGTAGGGCTTCTCCCACTGGTACTTCAGGAGTTCGAGGATGTCGTCCCGCACCAGCGGATCGCCGCCCTCGAAGCTCGTCATGATCACGGAGGAACGAGCGAGGTTGTCGAGGATCTTCTTGACGTCCTCGGTCGGCATGTCGACCCAGCGGTTCTTCACGTGCCAGCAGTTGCAGAACGAGCACGTGAAGTTGCAGCGGCGCGTCAGCTTGAAGGACGCGTAGAACGGATAGATCGCCTCGCCCGCCATCTTGTTGTGCAGGATGTAGGAGCCGACCTCGAGGAACCGCTTCTTGGGGAGCTTCCGCATGGCGACCTTCCACCCCCTGAGAGGAGCGTTCGCGAGATAACCTTTGTCCCGTGCGAGGAGGGCCGCCCGCCACGCATCTGAGCGGTAGGGATCCGCAGTCATGCGGGCGAACGGCGGAGCCGTGTGCCCACAAGATACAACGCCAACAATGCCGCAGCGAGGGCGAGGAGGAGCTCCGGCGCATACAGGACGGCCTCCAAGGGCTCGGGGAGACGGATGACCGAGAGCGAGTACACCACAGGGGGCATGCGCAGGAACAGCAGGAGCAGCGGGATCCAGGATACGACGGTCGCGGCGACCGCCCCCATGCGGTTCCCGCCCTCCGCACGGAGTCGCAGGCTCGCTTCCGCGGCAACGGCGAGCGACGCCGTAGTTGCGAAGAGCAGCAGTGCCGTGCCCAGGGTTCCGCTCGAGACGGCCGTGGCCAGGGCAAAGCCGGCGGCCAGGGCGAATGCGAGTGCCTGGATGGACCGTGGCCGGTGGCCGATCCACCGCCGCGCAGCAAGGAGCCCCGCAAGAGGCGCGAGCGCCACGACGACGCTCGCAAAGGCCGGCAGTTCGCTCCCCTGCAGAGCCAGGCGGAGCCCGATCGAGAAGTTCGAGGCGATCGCCAGCGCCCCCACCGGCAACGTCGCGATGAGGCCCGCGACCCAAGCACCCTTCCCGTGGGGAGCCTCATCCGCGGCCCGATGCATCGGCGTCACGAAGAGGGGGAGCCCCAGGAGCAACGCCAGAAGACCGAACGAGACCGGATTCATCTCGACCAGGAAGCCGAGCGCGGACCCGAGGCCAATCGCGAGGACAAGATCCGCAGGGCGGACGCGCTCGCGGGAGAGGACCGCATCGAGCACTGCGACGGTGCCGATCGCGGCGAGGGCGAAGGCGACGTTCGTGGCCAGGGACAGCGCGACGAAGACGAGGTCCAGCCCGACGACCGCGAACGTGGAGATCCTCGGGTAGGCGCGATCGAGGTACCGCCGCAACGGCCTCCCGACCCCTGCGAGGACCACCCCGACGATGATCCACTGATAGCTCCAGAAGTTCACCGCGAGACCGGCCCGGACCGCAAACAGGAAGAGAGCGAACGCGGCGGTGAGGACGGGAAGCCCCCGCGCTTCCGAGAGCGCGCTGCGGAGAGGACGAGCCGCACGGCGCAGCCGCCCGAGCGACACGAAGGCGGCGAGGACGAGGACGAAGCCGCAGGCGTCGACCGCTTCCTGCAGCCCGGCTTCACGAAGGTCGACGGAGGCGAGGTACGCATGGTAGGCGCGGAGCTCGATCGTGTCCGGCGGGTTCGAAGCGTCGAGCCACGCCTGGGCCGAGGCCAACGAGGGCGCCAGGAACGTGGCGGCGAAGGGGTCGGCCCGCAGGGAGGCGAGCTGGCCCGCGGCGCGCGCCCGGAAGTCCTCCTCCATCAGGGAGAACATCTGCTCGGGCGTGACGACCGCGAGGTTGCCACCGGCGCGGTTCGTCAGCCCCTGGATCAGCGAGCCCGCGTCCGCGAGGTCGAACCGGAACGTGTAGACCGTGACCCAGAGGAAGTGGGGCCCGGAGTCCCATGCCGCCATAGCCGCGCCCACCTTCGCGTAGAAGTTGTCGAAGGTCGTCCACAGCTGCGTCGAGCGGATCACGGGGGCCGCGGCGGCGGTCCCGGCCTGCATCCACATCTCCTGGGTCTTCGCCTGGTCGTCGTAATCGAGGACGATCCCTCGCGGATGCAGCGCGTCGACGTACGCGGACAAGGTCGCGGGGCCGTACGGAATCTCGGAGGCCGCGAACGCGTTCAGCAGCCACGCGACGTCCATCCCCGTCTCGTTCGCATAACGGGCAGTGGATTCGAGATAGGGCGCGAGGTCCCCCGGGCCCAGGTAGTCGGGGTACAGGTAGCCCGCACCGCTCGGCCCGAGCACGAAGCGGTCGTCCGGCGTCGCGGTCCCGTAGTAATAGTCCAGGTAGGGCGGCGCCAGGTCAGCGAGGAGAGGGCTGAGACTCCAGGCAATCGGGAACGTGCCGCGCTCAGGTTCGGCCCAGAGCTGGGGCATGCGGCGCGCGATGAAGTCGAGGTTGTCGCCGTCCGGCACGGCGACAACCACGTAGGTCTTGTTCTCGAGGGGCGGGGTCGTTGGCGGCGCGGGCTGGGAGCGCACTTGGTTGCGGCCGAACGCCGTCAGGACGCTCAGGTTCGGGACGTCCTCGGAGCCGAAGATGGGCTTCCCATAATGGGACGCGAGCTGCACGAACGCGTTCTCCTCCGTGAGCGTCGGGCTGTCGAACCAGCCGAGGATCGGGATCCCTCGCGGGGCGGCCGCGAGGATGCGCTGGGTCGACGCGAGCTGTGCAGGGGCCGCGAGGACGCCCTGCGGTTCATAGAACACGAAGGTGCGCGAGGCGATCAGGTAGTCCCGGAGGGGCAGATGGTTCGGCGGCAGGATTGCTAGGAGGTTCGGGTCCATGCGCGGGTACAGCTCGCCGAGCGCGCGGTCGTATGCGCCGACCGAATCCGTCGCGGTCCAGTTGCTCGACGCGTAGTCGAGCACGACGCGGAGGCCGTACGTACCCTCGAGGGAGGCGGCGGTGTCCGGCGCCGCGATCACCGCGTCTTGGAGGCTCGCGACCATCGTCGCGATGTTCACGGACTCCGGGCGGGCGGGATCGACGATGACGATCCCGCTCCGGGAAGGCAGATAGTGGGCGTATACCCAGTCTTGCGTGACGAGGTCGATCGAGACGCCGTAGTGTGCGACCAGGAACGAGAGCATCGAGGATGCATTCCCCGTCTCGTTGTCGACGTCGAGGTAGAGCTGCGCGCCCTCGCGGTTCGCGAGACCTTGGATTGAGAGGAGGGTGAGTCGCGTCGACGCGTTCGTCGTCGAAGGAACGGGGAGGACGTGCAAGGTAGGCGAGGGGGGAATCACCGGAAAGGGATCGGTCCCCGGGGACAATCGATCCGGGCTGGCGGCGGAGGGCACCCCCGCATCCCACAGCAGGTTCGCGATCCCGACGGTCAGGAGCAGCGCGACCACGATGAGGGGCGCGAGCGTTTCGGCGGGCCACCGGGCGAGAATCGCGAGGCGCCGCCCCGAACGGTCCCGTCCCTCCAGATTCCGCCCTCCTGCGGGCGCGGGTAAGAGGGGGACGCGCTTTAGCCTTTTCACGCTGTCAGGGTACGCCCCGCCGACCGCGCGCGTTCAGGCCGTCACGTTCAGCCAGATGATCTCGCCGGAGAACGTGCCGCCTGACTGACCGTCGCCATTCGCGCCGTTCCAGATTAGGTACTGCGGAATCGGGTAGAGGTTCGCGGTCGGTCCGCCCGCGGGCTCGTAGAGGGGAATCCCAGGCGGGTTGGAGGAGAAATCCGACGTGGAATGGGTGTCGCTGTCGTACACCGTGGCCGTCACGTGTCCGGGGTAGGACCACACCGAGGATGAGCTCAACGGCTGGCCCCAGATCGTGAAGAAATTCCCGAGAGTGGGAGAGGGCGAGGGCACCACGGGCAGCTCCACGTGGATGATGCCCGAGCCATCGTGGGTGTGCAGCGCGTGGCCGCCGCTGGCGCACGCGTAGGACGGATTCGTCTCCGAAGCCGTAAGGCCGATGTCCGCTGGTACCAGCTTCTGCACACCCGCGACGTTGATCACGAGAAGCGGGTGGTAATGCTCGACGGACCCCTCGCTGCCGCAGTATCCGACGATATCAAAGCTCGAGCCTGGGTGCGACCCGAGGATGTACGGCAGGCCCACATAACCGACCGCGGCCAGGACGACGAGGACCACGCCGATTTGGAAGTAACGCCGGGTGTAGAACGCCGGACGGCTCGGACGGGTGGTGCGGCGGATCTCGCGATGTTCCTCCTCGGAAATCGCCGCCGATGCGTCCTTACCCGGATGGACGTTCGCGAAGTGCTTCTTCATGTTCTCGAGCTTGACGCTCGAGCCGCACTCCGGGCATGTCCGCATCGACATGGACCCGAGGCCTACACATCCGGTCTTATTTGGCCTTTCGGTGCACCGAAACGTCAGAACTGGGGCGAGGGATGCTCCGGACGGGATTTGAACCCGTGTCAGAAGCTCGAGAGGCTTCTATCCTTGGCCACTAGACTACCGGAGCGCGGAACCGCGCTAAGGGCACGTGCGACATAAAGGTTGCGAGGGCTCGGACCGGGAGGCGTCCGGGGCGAAGGTTTTTCATCCTCGCGGACCGTGGCCCGCGTCGTGCGAATCGTCTACTGCCCGACGTGCGGCGCGGTCTCCACGAACGTGTTCGGGGAGCGGGACATCTGCACGAGTTGCGGCAGTCCAGCCGAACGCATGCGGCACCGCCGTCCGTGGCAGAGTTACCTCAGCGGGATCATCCTGTTCGCGGCCGCAATCGTGTTCATCTGGGGACCGATCACGGACACGCTCGTTCGCGCCACGATCTTCTTCGTGGTGCTCATCGTCTCGCTGGCCCTCGGCAACTGGGGGCTCGCGCAGACCCGGAAGCGGGTGCTCGCCGAGGTCGCGAAGCGCAAGGCGGCGGAGGAGAACGGATGAAGGCTGCCTTGGCCCAGCTCTCTCCCGCCCTCCAGCAGAAAGAGAAGAACCTCCGGAAGCTCGAACGGGTCGTCGCGAAGTCGGAGGCCGACCTTGTCCTCGCGGGAGAGCTCTTCCTCAGCGGATACATGGCCCGCGACGCGTTCGCGCAGCTCGCCGAGCCCCTGGATGGACCGTCCGTCAAGGCCGCGTGCAAGATCGCCCATGACCACGACGCGCATATCGTCTTCGGCATGCCGGAGCGGGAGGCCGGGACGCGGCGCCTGTTCAACTCCTCCGTGCTCGTGACCCCGGACGGCCGCGCAGTCGCGTACCGCAAGATCTACCCGGCGAACTTCGGGCCCTTTGAGGAGGGTCTGTACTTCGGCCGTGGGGACGCGCTGACCCTGGTCGACACGAAGCTTGGCAAGATCGGTCTCCTGATCTGCTACGACACCTTCTTCCCCGAGCTCGCGAAGGCGTACGCCCTCCAGGGCGCCGACCTCCTCGCAATCATCTCCGCGTCCCCCGCGACGTCGAAGCCGTTCTTCGACCGCATCCTCCCCGCCCGGGCGATTGAGAACGCGATCCACGTGCTGTACGCGAACCTCGTGGGCACCGAGCTGAACATCGTCTTCCAGGGAGGGACGCAGGCGATCGGACCGCGGGGCGAGGACCTCGGCAAGGCGGCGGATTTCAAGGAAGGGACCGTCGTGGCCGACGTCGACCTGCGGGACACGAAGACGGCGAGGACGTTTCGGCCGACGCTCCGCGACACGCGCAAGGAGATGTGGGAGGCCGTGGCGCCCTCTGTCCCCGTGCGCGAGGTCGGGCGGTAATGGGAATCCCTACGCACGTTTGATATCATCCCGGGACGCTCATGGCGCCCGGAGGGATTCCGACGAAAGCCCTCGCCTTCGTCGCGCTGCTTGCCGCCCTGTTCATCCTGCCGACCCCGGCCTCGGCCGGCCTCCCGCCGCTCGTCAACCAGACGATCCACTTCGAGGTCCCGGGCCAGAACCTGATCCCCGGGGTCGCCGCCTTCCGTGCATCCTGCGACGTGGTGGCCTCCGGCGAACCGTTGGCGCTCCAGGACAACGCGACCGTGCGCACGACCGTTGCGGCCGCGCCGGGGAACTGCTCGATGGTCCTCATCTTGTTCGGCGTGGAGGTGGGGATCCCGACGATCACGACGACGCCGGTCGGGCGGGACTCGTTCTACATCCCTGGCCTGACCACATTCTCCTTCGGAATTGTCGACGTGAGCCTGGACCTGCAGACCGCGCTGAACTCCACCTCGACGATAGGGAGCAGCGCGGTCGCGGCCGTGCAGCAGCCCGACGTCTACTGGGGATCCTGGGGCGCGCAGCGTCTTGTCGTGCAGGCGGCGCATGGCTACGGCGGCGTGGTGACCACCGATCTGGAGACCAACTTCACCTACTCCCTCGCCCTCGGCCTCACGGTCTGGGTGGCCGGCGTGCAAGCCGGCCACACGGATCTCGCGGACTTCGGCCGATACACGGGGGCGCAGTCCCTCGTCACGCCGGTCTCCGTCGATCTGCTCCCGCACGCGCTCGTCCTCGGCCCCGCCACATCCATCACCTATGGGGGCGCCTCGCTCAACTGGACCGGGACCGTCGACTCCGACGTCGACCATCTGGAGCTATGGATTGTGGATCAGGCGACGAACGTGTCGTACCGGATCGAGGACCCAGGTGCGAACGCCTTGAACGTCGCGCTCCGTCCCGCAACCGACTACACCGCGTGGGTCATCGCGGTGGACGCCTCCGGGCAGGAAACGGTCTCGCCCGGGATCTCCTTCCGCACGCTCACGGTGCCCCCGCCCGCGGCGCCTCCCCCGCCGACCTACACCGAATCCCAGGCCAACGTGGTCGTTGTCGCGACGTTCCTGTTCATCGCGCTCCTGGCCGCGCTCGTCGCGTATGGATTCGGCCGGGTCCGCGGACGGACCTAGTCGCGCGATTCCGGGGGAGCGGGGGCCGGGGTCGGCACGGTGTTGGGGCCGCACGCGGCACGGCCTTCGCTCGCACATGGCCTTTATCGCCCGACCTCGCATTCCCTTTCTCATGGTCCGCGCGGTCAAGCCTACCCGCAAGCGCGACGGTCGGGCGGGGCCGCCGGAAGGCTATCCGAAGGACCCGGAGAAGTACGCGGATCCAGCGAACTGGAAGTATCCAGTCCATACGCCGTTCCACGCGCGCGCGGCGCGGCGGTACTTCAACAAGGAGGCGAACCGGGCGAAGTACTCCCCCGAGGAACAGGCGTTCATCGACAAGCGCATCAACGAGGCCCTCGAGAAATTCGGGGTCGCGATCCAAGTGAAGGGCGGGGAGATTACGGAGGAGGCGGGGACGATCCAGGCCGACGTCCCGCTGAACAAGGACATTGACGCGATGAGCCTCGACGAGCTCCTCCTCGTGGTGCTCGGCACGAACCGCCTCGCGTCCGCGAAGGGGATCGATCCCAAGCTTGTCTCCGTGGACAAAGCGACCGCCACCCTCCTCTCCGGGACGGTCAAGGAGTACTCGGTCCGGGTGGACACCCAGGAGCGTCGGGTCGAGCACGACTGCGTGGACTTCCGCACGAACCGCGCGAAGGCGCGGCTCTTCTGCAAGCATCTGGGCGCCTTTTTCTTCCGCATCGACCGCGCCCGGGCCGTCCGCCTGCTGCGGGAGCTGCTACGGGAGCGGGACCACTGGACCTTCGAATGAGACGTTCGTCGGGCGGGTTAACATGGTAACCGTCCCGCGGGGCCGCGGCGCAAGACGTTACAGTCGATACGGAACGCTTTAGCGGCCCGCTCCCGCTCGTGAGCCGAGGAGGAGGGACATGTTCTCGAAGCGATCCTCTCGTCGGGTAGCCCGCCATCTCGCCGGGCTCCTGTTCGTCGTGGGCTTGATGGTGGCGGTCATGCCGGCGCAGGCCATCACCTATGGGGCGCCGGACACGGCGCACCCGTTCGTCGGTGCGATGGTCGTGCAATCGATCTACGGATGGACCTCGGAGTGGTGCTCGGGCACGCTCATCGCGCCGCGGGTCTTCCTGACCGCGGGCCACTGCACGGTCGACATCGCGGCCTACGTGAACGGGCCGCAGGACGTGCACATCAGTTTCGGACCCAACGTCCTCGACACGTCGACGTGGCACGATGTCGCAGCTTTGGATCACGAACCCTGCGTACTGGTGGGGGCCGATGTCCGACCCGCATGACGTCGGGGTCGTCATCCTGAAGGACCCGGTCACGGACCTCGGGTTCGGCGCGCTCGTGCCGACCGCGGGATACCTGGACGGACTTGCGGCGCAGGGCAAGCTCGTGCCGATGACCACGACGTTCCTGAACGTCGGATACGGGACGGACCAGAACTTCCAGGACACGAACGTCCGCGAGTACTCCCTCTCCCTGTTCAAGAACCTCCACAGCGCCTGGCTCTACATGTCCCAGAACATGAAGGCCGGCAGCGCCGGGACCTGCTATGGTGACTCGGGCGGACCCACGATCTACGCGGACGGTCACGGGCACGAGTACATCGTCGCGGTCACGTCCTGGGGCGACGCCCAGTGCAAGTCGACGAACAACAACTACCGGGTCGACACGGCGGAGTCCCTGGCGTTCCTGAGCGGCGTGCTGGCCGCGTACGCGAGCTGAGCCGGCTTCCGATCCGCAACGGAGGACAAGCGGGGGAGCGAGGAGCTTCCGGGCTCAGAGGCGGCTGAAGTCCCTTCCCGGGTCGACCTCACGCTTCTCGACGGCCTTGTGGGGCGCGCCCGCGAGCGGCTCATGGCACCCGGGGCATTCTGCACCGCCCTCGATGCAGGCCTTGCAGAGCCAGGTGCCGCAGGAGTGCTTCTGCGTCCCGAGGAGCTTGTGCGCCGCGCAGCGCGTCGGGCCCTCGTCCTCGGTCTTCGGCTTCGCGGCCTTCTTCGAGGCGGACGGCTCGGGTGCTTCGTCCTCATCGTCTTCGTCCTCATCCGCCGCCTCCTTCGCCTCCTTGATCGGCGTCGAGGGGCGGACCTCGGGCTTCGCCTTCTTGTGCCGCGGCCCCTCGGAAACGTCCGTCGTGGAGATGCGGTAGCCGCCTCCCTGGAAGATCTTCAGGGAGACCTCGAGCTTCTTCGCCTCGTAGGGTCCAAGCCGGAGCTCCTTGGCGAGGTCGACGAGGTTCCACTCGTCCTTCGGCAGGTCGAGCGCCTGACGGATCAGCTCGTCGTTGTGCCACTCTGGCGTGGGCTCGAGCGGGGCGTCCCGGATCCAATCGAGGTAGCCCCAGATCTCCCGGGCCTCCTCGAGATCCACGCGAGGCAGGGCCGAGCTCACGTCCGTGAGGCGGATCGCGTCCAGGTCCGGGCGGTGCGCGAGCAGGCTCGCGCCCACGGCCTCGTATTTCCGGAGGTCCTCGGGGGAGATGTTCTCCGGCGCGAGGGGCGCCGGCGTGTTCACGTAGGAGATGACCTCGTCGAGGTTCTCGAGCGGGACGGAGCAGTACTTGAAGATCTCCTCGCGGGTCGCGGGCCGCTTCATCTGCTGCTCGAACCGGACGACGCGCTCCGCGTGCGCCTCGACCTGCGCGAGGTGCAATCGCATCTCGGCGGTCTGGCGGCCCTGGGCCGCGGGCTCGTAGTTCGGGTCGAGCGCGAGCGCCGCGTCGAACGCCTTGAGCGACTCGTCGAAGCGCTTCAGATGGAGGAGGGCGAGCGCCTTGCTGTTCCAGTACGCCTTGTCCCGCGCGTCGAGGCGAGTCGCGTGGTCGTAGGCATCCGCCGCGGATTCCCAGTTCCCGGAACGCTCGTCGCAGAAGCCGCGCATGTACCAGAGCGCCTTGTCCCCGGGACGCACCTCCGTGGCGTGCGCGAGGGCGTCCGCCGCCTCCGCGAACTGCTCGAGCTTCAGGTGGACCATCCCCTTCCCGCGCCAGGCGTCCGCCGAGCCGGAGTCCGCATCGAGCGCGGCGTCGAACACCTTCAGGGCGTCCGGATGGCGCTCCGCGGCCTGGAGGGCCTCGCCCTTCCAGGTCAGCACGTGGACATCGTCCGGCCGAGCCTTGAGGACCATGTCGAAGCAGACGAGCGCGTCCGTGGCATGGTCCGTCTTCAGGAGACACAGGCCCTTCGTGCGGTACGCGTCATAGTTGTTCGGATCCTTCTGGAAGACGGTCGTGACCAGCGAGAGTGCGTCGTCGTAGTGGCCCTGCTCCGCCGCGCAGGCCGCCTTCCCGTTGAGGAAGTCCAGGTTGTCGTGCTCGAGGACGAGACCGTCCTCGAAGACCTTCAGCGCGTCTGCCGCGCGGCCGAGCTCGAGGAGCGCCTTCCCCTTGGAGGCGATCGCGTGACGGTCGCCCGGGTTCAGGGTCAGGGTGTGGTCGAACGCCTGGAGGGCGTCGTCCCAGCGGCCGAGGCGTGCGAGGACGCCACCCCGCGCGTTCCAGAGGCGGCGATCCATCGGATCGATCCGCGCCGCGACGTCGAACGACTCGAGGGCCAGATCGACCTTCCCCAGGCGCTCGTAGGCGAGCGCCTTCTCCCGCACCGCGTCCGCGTCGCGCGGGTCGAGTTCGAGAAGGCGATTGCACACATCGACGACGGCCTTGTGCGCGTCCGAGGCGATCAGGATGTCCCGCTTGAACCGCAGCAGGTCGGCGCGGTCGGGAGCGAGGCCCGTCGCCCGGTTGATCGAGGTGAGCGCGTCCTTCTCGTTCCCGGCGGCATGGGCCAGGCGGGCACGCCGTGACCAGGCCTCGAGATCCTTGGGATCGAGGGCGGTGAGCCGGACGCACGCTTCGAGCGCCTCGGGAGCCTTCCCGAGCGCCTCGAGGGCGTCGCAGGTTCCCAGGGTCGCGGCGTGGTCTTTCGGGTCCATCGCGAGGACCCGGTTGAAGGCGGCGAGCGCCTCCTCGTACCGGTGGAGGACCAGGAGACAGGTCCCCAAGTTAACGGCCGCGACCGTGAGGGTCGGCTCCAGAGCGGTCGCTTGGCCGTAGGCCGCGATGGCCTCCTCGTACCGCTTGAGGGCATGGAGGCACACCCCTTTGCCGTAGAACGCCCGCCCGTGCTTCGCGTCGAGGGCGAGCGTGCGGTCGAAGGCGCTCACGGCCTGTTCGAACCGCTTCGCGCCTTGGAGGGAGAGGCCCAGGAGGAACCAGGTCTTCGCGTCGTTCGGCGCATACCGCGTCGCGCGGTCGAGGGAGTCGGCGGCATCCCCGAACGCCTTGAGCTTGAACTGGGCGCGGGCCTTGTCGTACCAGAGGCCTGCATCCGCGGGATTCCCGTCCAGGGCGGCTTCGTACGCCCGGACGGCCTCGTCATGCTTCTCGAGCGCGAGCAGGAGGGCGGCCTTGTGCGCCCAGGCGCCGCCGTTGCGGGGGTCGAGGCGCAGGACATTCTCGTAGGCCTCGAGGGCCTCCGCCCTCTGGTCGAGGGTCGCGTGCGCCTCCCCCTTCACGATCCAGGTGCCCGCGTCCTTCGGGTCGCGGGATAGGATCGCGTCGCACGTCCGCAGGAGAATCTTCGGCGATTTCGCGCTGCGCAGCGCGTCCCGCTCCCCGCGCAGGGCGTCCAGGTCGTCCGGCTGGAGCACGAGCACCTGGTCGAAGGTCGAGTGCGCGTCCTCGGGCTTTCCCAGCGCAAGGAGAGCGCGACCCCGGTCCTTCAACGCGCGGAGGTTGTGGGGCTGGAGCGAGAGCATCGCGTCGCAGGTGGTCACGAGGTCGGACCACCGCTCCGCTCCGAGGAGGAGCTGGCGCTTCAAGTCGTATCCGTCATAAGACTGGGGCTCGACGGCGAGGAACTCGTCCAGGGCGGTCAGGGCCTCATCCTTCCGTCCCGCCGCGAGGAACGCCTCCGCACGGGTGAAGAGAGCGCCGGAGTGTCGCGGGTCCAGGGCGAGGACGCGTCCACACTCCTTGATCACCTCGTCCCACTTTGCGAGCGCGCGCACGGACTCCAGACGGCCCACGTGGAGCTCGAGGACCTTCGGGGTGAGGGCAACCGCCCGGTCGTACGCTGCCACGGCGTCGAGATGGCGGCCCAGTTTCCTCAACAGGAGCGCCTTCGCCGTCCAAGTTCGCGGGTCCCCATCCCGGTTGCGGAGAGCCTCGTCGTAGGAGCGGAGCGCCTCCTCGGACTTGCCGCCGGCGGCGAGCACCTCGCCGCGGGTGCGCCACGCGTCCGGGTCGTAGGGGTCGACCTGCAGAATCCGGTCCAGGCACCGCAGCGCGCGTTCGGTCTGGTTGAGGGCGAGGTAGACCTGGGCTTTCCCCTCGAGCGCCTCCTTCCGGTCCGAGGCGAGGCGAAGCGCGCGGTCGTACGCCTCGTTCGCGTCCTCGTGCTGGCCGAGCCGCCGGTTCGCATCGCCCTTCCGGATCCACATGTCCACGTCGTTGGGGATCAGGGAGAGAAGCCGCGCGTACCCCTCGACGTCGTCCGGCTGGAGGTTGACCGCTTGGACGAAGGCGCGGATCGCCTCGGGTGACTGCTGGAGGGCGACATGCGCGTCGCCCTTCCGTTCCCACACACCCTTTGCCTTCGGATTGATTCGCAAGGCGGCGTCGTAGTAGGGCAAGGCCTCCGCCGCCCGGCCCTTCGCCGTCAGGACGTCCCCCTGGCAGGCCAGGGCGCGGACGCTCGAATCGTCCAGGGTGAGGGCCCGGGCCGCGGCCACCTCGGCGGCCTCCACGGCGCCAACGCGCAGGGCGCCGCCCCCCACGCGGGCGTAGGCGTCGCACCATTCTCCCGTCTTCCGCTTCGGCGTGTCGATCTGCGATTCAAGCACGCCCAGCGCGCGCTCGTACGCCGTGATCGCGCGGCGCGTCGATCCGCGCTCGAACAGCGCGTCGCCCGATTCCGCCAGTCTCTTCGCCCGGTCGAGGACCCGCCCCTCGCGATCGAGGAGGTCAGGGAGGAGTGCCATCCCTATCATCCCATCCTGCAACGTCCCACGACGGGGACGTGTCTGACAAATGGCCGACATGGTGCAAGGCCGCTTTATATCTATCGTCAAACCCGGAGATGGCGCCCGCCCAGGAAACCTTCTTGGCCCGGGAGCGGGTCGCCTCCCCGAGGCTGAGCCGACTCATGCGAACCGCTCCCGACCGCGTGCGAGCCCCTGTACTGTCCGCGGCCGCGTGCCTCCTCGCTCTCGCGGTTGCGGTCTCCGGGCTTGCCAACCCCGTTCGCGGGCTGCCGACGTCCGGCTACGGAGCGGGCATCTTCACGGTGGACGGTTCAACGAATACGACCCTCTCCCTGTCCGAAGGCGGGACCTACTACCTTGGCGTGGCGACGGACGACGCCTCGAGCTACGTGAACGCCACCCTCACCTATGGCGGGACTCCCGAAGCCCAGATCAATAAGTCGGGATCGGCGGCAACCCTGGTCTCCCTCGCACCCGGCAACTACTCGATCGATCTGGAAGGTCACGGCCGTGCGGCGCTCGGGTGGGACTTCACGGACGGCTCCGTCCAGAATTTCCCGGACAACGAGACAATCGTGGCGTTTCTCCGCCCCGCGAGCGCCCACGTGGAGATCGTCGTCTCCCTGGGGAACGCCCAGGAGATCGCCCTCGAGGTGTACGACGACCGGCTGCTCCCGGTGACCTCCACGAACGTCGTCGCCTCCGGGCCCGTGGGCGTGGACTTGCCCGCGTCCCGGGACACTTCGGCGTACCTCGTCGCCCGGGTCGTGACCGGGGACTTGGCGGGAGTCTTCGGCCTCGCGTGGTCTTCACCCTCTCCCGCACCCGCGGCGCCCGACCTGGGCTCGCAGATCCTCGTCGCCTTCCTCTGGATCGCCGTGCCCGTTGTGATCGCCCTGCTACTGTTCCTCGCGCTGGGCCGGCGTCGCCGCGGGCCGTGATGACGCGCGGGCGGGCTTTGTCAACGCGCGTGAGCGGGCGCGATGGGGCTAAATAGGGGCTTCGGCCATTCGGCGGACAGTCGTCGGACAGGGATGGGATTCCGTGCCGAAGAAGGGACCGATCGACCCGATCAAGATGCGGAAGCAGACGCGCGACTGGCTGGCCGAGCACACGCTTCGAGACGTTCGAGGCATTGCGCGCGACCTGGAGAACGCAGGCGAGGACGTGAGCGAGCTCGTCGACGCGATCAACGAGCTGGACGCCCTCGTGAACGAGAGCACGAATCGGCTCCGCAGCGGAACCGAGAAGGCCGAAGCCTGACGGCCCATGCGCGGGGCGGGAGTTGAACCCGCGTCATAGGCTTGGAAGGCCTATGTCCTACCGTTAGACTACCCGCGCGCGCTCGGCGCAAGCGAGCAGATTCGTTTTAACCTTTCCGCGCGAGCCTGGCGTGGATCGTCCAAGTCGAAAAATAAGGGTGACCGGCGGGAGCGTCGAGGCGACCCGTCCCGCCGATCGGGATGGGATGGATGCGAGCCTTAGCCATCGTCGTCGGATGCGTCCATGGACAGGGAGCACCCGTACGACGCGTAAACGTCCTGCCAGCTGGTGTCCTCGAAGTTCATCATGTCATTCACCACCGTCGTGTTTGCTGCGCTTGCCACGACGCTCCGATGACCGAGGACGTATATAGCGCGGAACCGAGGGGAGGTGGGTGAAAGTAACCCCCTGGAGGAGCGAAAGTACTCAGCGGCCCAAGCGTGACGCAGAGTGCCGAGAGCCGGGCCCAACCAATAGCACCGCCGTGGCCAGTGTGGCGCCGAGGAGGATGAACAGGGCCCCGAGTGCGACGAGGTTGATCACGACAGCCGACATGAACAGAAGGAGGGCGTTCGCCCCCGCGAAGAGCATGACATCGGACCGCGGGCCGGACATCTTCTTCCGGAGGCCCGTGACGTGTGCAGGATCGACTCCCGTGAGGCTGCTGATCAACGTGGGCGCCTCCCAGGTCCCGACGAACCCCCCAGCCAAGAAGGCGAGCACCGCCCAGACCGCAGCTCCGAAGAAGAGCGCAGCGCCGAGCGCAACCTGCATGCCGGGCGCGAGGAGAACCATGGCCGCGGCCGCCAAGGTCGAGGCGGCCAGGACCCCACAACTCAGCGCGAGGAACGATCGCGACAACCGGAGCTCCTTCATCCGCATCTCTCCCGATCCGTCAGTTTCTGGCGGGAACATCTACCTTGCTTGGGCCTGCCGCAGGTAGGCCGAATCACCGGGTCGTTAGCCACTCGAACACGTGGTTCGCGATGAACGCCCCGCCGAATGCGAGGAACGACAGGGAGAGGCCCAGTTCGCCCATCAGGATCAAGGCGAGCGCGGAGACGAAGCATACCAGGACGACCGCGACGAACCGCGAGAACCGGACCGTCTCGACGAACACCACGAGGACCCCGAGGGTGAGGAGGAACACGATCGCCGCGTACAGGCCCGCCGTGGCGGGGTCCGGCAGGAGCGCCATGGTCCCGTCGCGATGAGCCGCCTCTCCCTTAAGGGTTCGGAGGGACGCGGTCTTTGGAGGGCGTCCGCGCCGAACCCCGTCCGTGCGGGGGGATGGTCCGCATACCGACGACGCCTGCGCAGACGATCACGAGGGCGACGAGGCCCATCACGGGTGCGAGGTAGAAGATCACGCCCACGAGAAAGAGAACCGCCCCCAAGGCTGCGGTCGCGATCCCGAGATCGGTCCCGCTCGAGAGCTTCTCCCCGAGGTCCTCGATCACCTCCTGGTTGGGCTCCGGCCGGGCTGACCCAGGCCACAGGATGGGGGGAGCCCGCCCCCCCGTTCCAGGGCTCATGAAGGTCTCCACGCTTGGCGCGAGGAGGAAGCCGAGCACGAGCCATGCCAACCCGAGGAAGATGCATCCCGCGCTCCAGATCCCCGTCGGATCGGCCAGGCTGGGGACTCCCAGGACGGAGACGACGAATCCGACCCCGAGCATCCCAATCACGGACGCCAGAAACCACACCAGGAGCGCTCCAAGGGCCGAGCCGGTACGACGCATGATATCCCTCCGGAAGGACAGTGGCGGGTGCGCACATAATGGCTTGCCGGGCATCCCCGGTTCGAGGGGAGACGGGGACTCACGGTATGGGAGACGAAGCGGCTGGGACGGGCGCGTGGCGCACGTGGACCGCCTCGCCCCGGTCCGCGTCGGTCATCTCCCGGGCATTCATGCGGGCCGTGCCGACGGCCCTCACCTCCATCGCGTGCCGCACAACCGCATCGTCGCCGACCCGAATCTCGGGTGATGCCGAAGTGACCCCGACGGCGAAGACGTTCCCTTTCGGCACGAAGTCCTCGATCTCGATGCAGTAGGCGTTCGCGGCGGACAGGATCCGGCCTCCCTCGAGCGTCAGGGACAGCATCCCGCGTTCCGTGAACATGGCGACCTGAGACCCGTCCTTGCGAACGTGGACGTTCGGGAAACGGCCCCGGAACTCGGCGCCCTCCACGAGAGCCCGCCCCGGCTCTCCAAACTGGAACCGCGCGAGGTTCCCCATCTCCTCCTGGAAGCGACGGCCCCGTGCCACGGACGGAAACGGGGCCGCGACCTCCGAAAGGGCCTTCGTCAGGATCGCGAGGGACTCGTCCGAGGTCGGCCGACCCGCCGAGGTGAACGTCGCTTGCGGGAGAGCCTGCTTCACAATCCCGGCCTCGGCGCCGAGGTGCGCGACGACCGCGTCGTACGGGTTCGCCGCGAGATACGCGCCCAAGTCCCCGGAGACCATCGCGGCCTCGTCGCGACTCCAGTCGCCCGTGACCGGGATGTCGTAGGCCCGGGCGGGATAGAAGCGCTCGAGCTCGCGCGGGATGAGCCCGAGGGGCGAGGTCACGATGACCTCGTGGACGACCGAGGGATTCCCGGACGCGAGGATCGCCTCCCGGAACCGGCGGTGGCTCCGGCTCGAGGAATACGGCTTCCGGGCCGAGCAAGGCAGCAGGAGGAGGACCCGTGCGGACGGCGGCTTCGCGTAGCGCTCGCGGACCCGGGCGCGGAACCGGACGACCTCGGGTCGGGTCAGGGACTCGTGGGAGTA
Organism: uncultured Thermoplasmata archaeon; assembly: GCA_963768855.1. Classification (GTDB taxonomy): domain Archaea; phylum Thermoplasmatota; class Thermoplasmata; order RBG-16-68-12; family RBG-16-68-12; genus RBG-16-68-12. The sequence continues at coordinate 10,575 of CAVYJM010000012.1, read as the reverse complement.
CGCGAGGACCTCTCCGCCCGACACGGGCGTGTAGGACTCCAGGAGGTCCGCGTGCCGCAGGTCGAGATGGCGCAGGACCGCGGTGTTCCACGGATCGTTCGCGACGCGCCGCTCGACGAGCTCCCGCAACCGGCCGTGGAGCAGATGGTTGCGGACCAGGAGCATCTCCCGGTGCAGGGCGCGCTCGTTGTGCGCCCGCAGATCCTCACCCGCGGCGCAGGCGGCGCAGCCGCACGCGTCCCGGTCGGCCTCCCCCGCGGGGATGGATCCATCCGAGGTGTGAAAGAACCCGCGCGCGCTGTCGAGGAGGACCCGGCTGGAATCGACGAGGTCGACGCCCGCGTAGATGAGGAGGGCGAGGTTCGCGGGGCTCGCGAGGCCCGTGACGCCGACGACCTTCGCCGGTCCGACCTCCTCCCGAACTCCCGAGAGGACCGCCGCGAAGTCCCGCGGATCGCGGGCGAACTCCGGACCGTTGGCCAAGAAAACCGCTTCCGCGGCCGCGGCTCCCGCGCGGTCCTGGTCTGCGGTCAAGAGAGCCAACGGCCCCGACGCCCCGGACCCCGCGCGCTCGATCTCGGCGACGGAGCGCGGCAGTCCCTTCCCCGGCGGCAGGTCCCAGGGCGACTCCGGGAATCGAGGGGCGAAGAGGCTGCCGCGGACCCCGATCTGGGGACTCGGATCCTCGACTCGATCGGAGACGAGGAGGGCCTCCGCGAAGGCGGGTGCGGGCGCCCTCGCCCGGTGGACGAACAGGACCATGGGCGTGCGCAGCTCACGCCCGTCGTAGACCCAGCGTCCGATCCGACCGAGCCCCCCGCGGTCGAGGATCTCGAACATGGAGGGGGCGCCGATGGAGGACCGCGGTATAAAGGCTCTGGCTCACTCGACGGTGACCGTGTTCCGCTCGATGAGGGCGAGCTCCTTCGGCTCGAAGGCGCGGTCGTCCACGCTCAGGAGGAGGATCGCGCGCTTCATCGCGACCTGCTCGTTGACGTACTCCAGGAAGTGAAGGATGCGCGGGAAGTCGTTGTTGATCATGAGATACTCGAGGCCGTCCAGGAGGATCACGGCCCTCGGACCATCGGATACGAAGTTGCTCACGAGGTTTGTGAGGCTGTTCAGGTTGTGCGGATCGACGTAGTCCTTCCCGAGCGTGGTCGACAGCCAGACGACGCGGATCTCCTTCCCGGCGTGAGCGCGCGGCACGTGGTTGGGATGCTGTCGAGTGACGTACAACGGCCGGAACCCGGATTCGATGGCGCGCTGGAAGTAGGCGAGCGCGCGCTCGGGCTTCTTCTCCTTCGTGAGGTACGTCCGCCCTTCCTCGAGCTCCCTCTGCTTGCCGAAGAGGAGGGACTTGAGAAGGTCGTCCTCCTCGTGCGCCATGAGGAGGACCCAGCCCAGCCCGCGCATACAGTGTCCCATCCGGCGGCGCCCGACTTAACGCTATGCGTTTCGCTATCGGGGGTGAAACTCACGCCGGGGAGGGCCGGCCTCCCGTCGGTCGGAAGCTTTATTGAACCAACCCCGCTTGGCGCCACGGATGGCGCACCCCACCGTGGGCCTCATCGGGGGCTCGGGCCTGCAGGATCCGACGTTCCTGCGGGACCCGGAGCCGGAGTCCCTGGACACCCCCTATGGCCCTCCGAGCAACGCTCCCGTCCGCGGGCACCACGGCGACGTCCGAGTCGTCTTCCTCCTCCGGCATGGCGCCCAGCACCGAATCCCGCCTCACCGGGTGAACCACCGCGCGAACCTCTGGGCCCTCCAAGAGCTCGGGGCCACCGCGATTCTGGCCACCGCCTCGAGCGGATCCCTGAAGAAGGCGATCCGCCCGGGCAGTTTCGTGATCCCGCACGACTTCGTCTCCTTCTGGTCCATCCCGACCTTCCACGACGAGGACGTGCTCCATTCGACCCCGGGACTCGACGCGGACCTGCGGGACCTCCTCGTTTCGTCCGGAAAGGCTGCGGGAGCGTCGGTCCGCAACCGCGGCGTCTACGTCCAGACCACCGGCCCGCGTCTCGAGACCCCGGCCGAGATCGCCCACTTCGCCACGCTCGGCGACGTCCTCGGCATGACGATGGCGTCGGAGGCCACGCTCGCGAGCGAACTGGGCGTGCCGTACGCCGCCGTGTGCTCCGTGGACAACTACTGCAACGGCATCGTCGAGCGCGCGCTGACGATCGAGCAGATCCACGCCACTCAGAAGAAGAACCGGAGTACGCTGGCCCGCATCGTCGCCGGCGCGGTGGAGCGGATCCGATGAGCGTCCTCATCCGCGACGTCGAGCTCGACGGCCAGGTCACGCAGATCTACATCGAGGAAAACCGAATCGCCGAGATCGGGAAGAAGCGCGAGGCCGACGTCGTCGTCGAGGGGAAGGGGAAGATCGCCCTCCCGGGCCTGGTGAACCTCCACACCCACACGCCGATGGTCCTGCTCCGCGGCTTCGGGGACGACATGGTCCTCCAGCAGTGGCTCGAGACGCGGGTGTGGCCCCAGGAAGCGAAGCTCCGGCCCGAGGACATCTACTGGGGGGCGAAGCTTGCCTGCCTCGAGATGATCAAGAGCGGGACGACGACCTTCCTGGACATGTACTTCCACATGGACCAGGTCGGCAAGGCCGTCAAGGAGATGGGCCTCCGGGCCTTCCTCGCGGAGGGCATCATCGACCTCGGCATCCCGAGCCGCGCGGAGGCGCAGCTGAAGGCCGCGGACGAGGCGAACCGGAAGATCGAGGCGCTCCGCTCCTCTCGGATCACGCCGGTCCTGGGACCCCACGCGATCTTCACGGTCTCCGAGCCCACCCTTCTGAAGATCCGCGAGATCGCGGACAAGAAGGGGTACCTCGTCCACACCCATCTCAGCGAGACGAAACGGGAGGTGGACGACTGCATGTCCCAGCACGGGGCCCGGCCTGCCGCCTATCTCGACAAGATCGGGTTCCTGTCCAAGGACGTCGTCGCCGCGCACGGATGCTGGCTCGACCCCGCGGAAATCGAGATCCTGGCTCGCACGGGAGCCAAGGTGGCGCACTGCCCGACCTCGAACATGAAGCTTGCCGCAGGGCAGGCGATGCCCTACGCCGCGATGAAGGAGGCGGGCGTGGTCATGGGCCTCGGCACGGACGGCGCCGCGAGCAACAACAACCTGGACATGTTCGAGGCGATGAAGTTCGCCGCGCTGCTCCAGAAGTTCGCCCATCGCGACCCGTCCGTCCTCCCGGCCCACGAAGCGTTCCAGCTCGCCACCCTCGGGGGCGCTCGCGCCCTCGGGATCGACGCAGGGCTCGTCCAGGCGGAGCGCCTCGCGGACCTCGTCCTCCTGGATCCGCGCCGCCCCGAGCTGACGCCGCGTCACGACGACGTCAGCAACTGGGTCTATTCGGCTCACGGCAACTGCGTGGACACAGTCATCTGCGACGGGCAGGTCATCATGAAGGGACGGCGCGTGAAAGGGGAGGCGGAGATCCTCGAGAAGGCCTCCCAGGCGGCCCGCGACCTCCTGTCCCGGGAGTGAGGGGATGAGCCTCGAACGGCTTCGAGAAAGCCTGGCCGAGTGCCCGGTCGTCAGGTTCGGCGACTACGACTACTTCGTCCACCCGATCACGGACGGCATTCCGCTCGGGAAGCCGGAGGTCCTCGACGAGGTGCTCGGCGAGCTCGCGAAGCGAGGCGACTGGTCCCGGTGCGACAAGATCGTGACCGCCGAGTCGATGGGATTCCCCCTCGCGTCCGGCCTCTCCATGCGGGTCCATCGACCGTACGTGTTCATCCGGAAGAGGCAGTACGGCCTCCCCGGCGAGGTCTCGCTGAAGCAGTTGACCGGGTACTCGAAGACGGACATGTTCATCAACAACATCCGCCGCGGCGACCGGGTCGTCTTCGTCGACGATGTGATCTCAACGGGAGGGACGCTCTCCGCGATCGTCAAGGCCCTGCGCCAGATCGGGGCCGAGGTCACCGACGTCCTGATCGTGTTTGAGAAGACCCGCGAGAAGGCGCGGATGGAGAAGGATCTGGGCCTCCCGATCCAGACGCTGATGGCCGTCGACGTCGTCGGGGAGAGGCTCGTCGAGCGCACCTAGTCGGCCTTCGCCTCCGCCGTGGCGTTCGTCTTGCGTTCCTGCTCGACCGCGCGCAGGGCCTGTTTGAACAGCGGGGCGGGCACCACACTCACGAGGATGATCACGAGGACGATGACGCTGAACATGGCATCCTGGATGATCAGGGCCGTGAAGGCGGTCAGGGCGACGATGAGGCCCACCTCCCCGCGGGGCGTCATCCCCCATCCCACCGCGATCGACTCGATCGGGGTCATCCGCTGAAGCCAGGCTGCCAAGGCGCACCCGGCGACCTTTGTGACCATGGCCACGATGAGGAGGACGACCGTGAAGACGAAGAGCTCGGGCGTCCTCCACACCGCCCAGATGTCAACCGCAATACCCAACGAGATGAAGAAAATGGGCGTGAAGATCGCTTCGAGGTAGCGACCGCCCTCCGCGAACTCCTCCTTGAGGGGCGCGGGGGCGAACATGGTCCCCGCCAAGAACGCGCCGATGATGGCAGACAGGCCGATCGACTCGGCGATCAGAGCATAGAGAAACGCAACGGCGAGGGCGATCAGGAAGCCGCCGTGTTTGACTCCGAGACGGAGCCCCAGTACCTGCAGCCGAACGACCATCGGGCTGAATCCGTAGACACCGACGAGAATCCCGACAGCGATGAAGGCCACGGCCTTGACGATGACGACCGCCAAGCCAACGGCGTCAATCCCGCCATGCGCCACCCCCACGACGATGGAAAGGATGAGGAGGCCAAGGATGTCGTCGACCACAGCCGCCCCCATGATCGTTTTCCCGATTTCCTCCCGCATCAAGTTGAGCTCGAGGAGGACGGACGCAGCAATCGCCGTGCTCGTCGCGGTGAGCGTTGCGCCGATGAAGAGGGCCATCAGGAACTTGTTGCCGTTTGCGCCGACCGTGGTCAGCCCGACGGGCGCGAGGTACCATGCGACCAGGAAGCCGAAGGCGAGCGGGAATACGACCCCACCGAGCGCGACAAGGAAATTTTTCCGCGTGTAGAGGGTCCGGAAGTCGCCCTCCAGGCCGATGAGGAACAGCAGGAAGATCGCACCCAGGGTCGCGAAGGTGCCGATGAACGTGGGATCGAACTGGAAGATGCCCAGATTGCCTAAGAGGCTCGGGCCAAGGATGACCCCCAGAAGGATCTCCCCGACCAGAGTCGACTGGTGGAACCGCTTGCTGAAAAGGTGGCTCGCGACTGCTAAAGTGAGAAGAATGGTCAGCTGCTCGTAGATGGCGGTTGGGCCGAGCGCCATTGCCCGAGGAACGTCTTGAAAGTATAAAACGAATCAGGGGGAATCCGCGCCCGGCGGACGGGCCTGGTGCCCCGAGGACTGGATCAGAACTACGCGGAGCCTACGCGGAGCGGCGGGAGCGCTGGCGCCGGATCTCGTCCTCGGTCACGATGACGCTCAGGTGGATGACCTCGTTGTCCATCCGGTCGTATCGCACGCTCCGACCCTCGGAGAGGATCTTGTGATACTGAATCCGCATGTTCCCCCGAGGACCGATGTGGGCCTTGGAATATGAAACATCTCGGCACGGTTCTCGGGTACGATACGTGATAATGTGCGTTCGAGCCGAAGGACCTTAGCAGCGCTCCGCGTGGACCAGAAACAGAAAAAGGAAGGGATGGGATAAGAGGAAAGGGGTGGGAGGCTCACTGGCCGAGCAGGTCGAGCCCGTTCCAGTCGCCGCCGAAGTCCTTGACCTGGCCCGTGGCCAGCTGGAACCGCGCGCGGAGCTTCCCGTTCTCGAAGAAGATGTACGCGTTGCGCAGACAGGAGGTGTAGAGGTTCTTCCTCTTCCCCTTCTGCGTCAGGATCCGCTCGACGCACTCGATGAGGCCGACCTCTTCGAGGATCCGGATCTTGCGGTAGCACGCCGCAATCGGGATGCCGTATCGCTGGCTGATTTCCTGGGCGCTGATCTTGCGCTTGTACGTCGCCAAGAGGATCTTGGCGCTGTATTCGTCGGTCAGAAGCTGCGACGCCTCGAGGGGCGAAAGGAACTTCGACGCGCCCTGGATGTCATCGATGTTTCCGGTGTTGTCCTCCAAGATTCAACCCCGCATCCTTTGTGAGAGGTTCGATGCGGATGCGGGATATTTAAGCTATCGGCCTTGATTATCAGACAGAGAACCTGTTTCGCGCGGTGATTATCACCGCGCGCGGAAAACGCGTCCGCGCGGGCGCGAGGACGCTCACGTCCCGTTCGCCGAGTTGAGCTCGATCCACTTGCCGTTGATGTCCTTCTCGATGTCGAACTCGAACTTGACCTTGAACACGCCGTCCTCGTAGACGAGATGCGCCGACCTCAGGAGGGAACGATACAGCTTCATCGTCTTGCCCTTCGGGGTCGTCACGATCTCGGCGACCTTCAGGAACCCCGCGGACTCGAGCTCGTGGATCTTGCGGTAGCAGGCGGCGATCGGGATGTCGTACCGGTCCGAGATTTCCTGGACCGACCTCGGCACATCCTGCGTGGCCACGAGGATGCGCTCCGCGTACTCATCCGTGAGCAACCGCGAAACATCCTTTTCCCGCATTGGGTGTCGATTCGGGGTCCATATTAACTCCATTTCTATCCGGTTCTCGTTTTTGATACTCCGCCCCGGACGAGAAGTCAGTCCACCTCGGGGGCAATCGACGCCCGATGCACCCATGCGGAAGGCGCGGCAACGCGCCGCTCAGACGATCGGACGGAGCACGGCCTCGGGCACTCCGCCGCTCAGATCCCAGGAGAGGTTGAACAGTTCCGTGTACGGCTTCTCCCCATAGAGGACGACGGAGCCGTTGATGCTCTCGAGATGGAGGACGGAACTGGCCAGGTTCGCCAGCTTCGCCGCGGACGCGCTCTGCGGCGTGACAAACCCCACGAAGACGTCGTGGGCCCGGCGCACGGTCCCAAGGACACCGGACATCTGCTCGAGGACCTTGTCCCCGTAGACGCTCTCGAGCGTGTCGAAGGCCATCAGCGCGAGGAACGGGCGCGCGGACTTGGGAAGGTGGTACTCGACGTTGGACCACTTCAGGTCGTTGTCGACGTTGTTGCCCTCCATGTGCAGGGCATTGCGAGAGACCTCTCCGCCTCCAAGCGTCACGGACTCGAATACCTGGATGTGAGTCTCGAACGCGTTCGCCGGGAGGTGCGGGCCCACGATCTCGTGGACGTACTCGGCGCTCCCCTTCCGGGGCGGCACATGGGCCACGCCGCGGCCCTGGGCGACGAAGTTGCAGATGAGCGCGGTCCGGAGCCAGTCCACGAAGTCGGCCGGCACCCTGGTCGAGATCTCGAACGCCACGACCCTTCCCTTCGGCAGCCCGCCGAGGATCGCGTCGAGCGGCTTCATGCCCGTGCTCACGGCCGCCTTGGACGGATCAGGCACGGCCTTCCACGGGCGGGGTGCCGCGGCCTCCACGCCCCCCGCGATGTCGAAGGCCTGGAGCCGGCCGCTGTCCAGCGTGTAGAGGTACTTGTGCTGGCGGACCTGCTGCCCCCGGAGCTTCTCGATCGTCATCACGCGCAGCCGCCGGCCCTCGTGCTCCGTCGACGTGAGGTTGAGCACCCCGTCGCCGAGGTAGTCGAGGCGCGTCTCCCCGCTCCCCTCGAGGACGTAGAGGACGTTCTGCTTGCTCGCCTCCACGAGGTCCCGCTGCAGGACGTTGATGAGCTTGGAGTGGGCGATGCCGTAGTGTTCGGCGAGAGCATCCACCGAGTCGATCAGGACCAGGGAGCGCTTGGGGATGCGGGCGTCCACGAAGTCGTAGGCTGCCTCGATCTCCGGCAGGTCGAACCCGATCGACATCTCGAGGAAGCCGTCCTTGACCTCGGCTCCCGCCACGGACTTGGCCGCCTCCTCGTCGCCGCTCTCCTCGCCCGCCTGGATCTTGCCCTCGAGCTGGTCCAGGGCCGTGCGGGTGACCTTCGTGGTCACGTTCGCGGGCTTCGGCGCCGTTTGGAGGACCGCGGGCTTGAGGCGTTCCCGCAGCCAGGGGAACTGGTTGAAGAGGGATTCGTCCGAGACGCGGGAGCTCAGGTAATGGGACGCGGCGACCTCGCCGAGCTCCTCCGTGAGCTGCAAGGCGAAGGTGGTCTTCCCGGTGCCGGCCTGCCCCTTCACGATCAGGGAGTGGCCGCCGGGTGCGTTGAAGAACTCGATGACCTCTCGGGGGATGCGCACCGCCTTCGACATCTCGAGACCTCGGCCGCAAGAGCGGGGGCCGATATAGAAAGGTTTCCTCGCGGTTGCTCAACCCTGAGTGCCATTCTTGATTATCCGTCTCGGCCCGGGTCGATCTGGGCGCGGAACCGCATCGCGTCCGCGTGCATCGAGAGGTTGTTAAAGAAGACCAGCGCGTCGTCGTACTCGGCGGACACGGACCGGAGCTTCTCGAGGTCGGCGGCCGAGTACGTGTAGCGGTACCTCGTTGGTCCGGGTGGGTTCCCGTGCAGACGGAAGTAGGCCAGCCCGTACGTCGCGGGCTCCCGTTCGAACGGGTCGACGACGTGGACGAGATCGAGATCCTCGCAGATCTTCTGGATGATATGGCTCGCCCACGGCCCACGCGGCTCCCACGCCCGAATCGCCGACGTCCCGATCGACTCGAAGAACCGGTATAGGGCGGCCACGTTGGCCTCGGTCGGCGTGAACGAGGCCGGGCACTGGAAGAGGATTGCCCTGGCGCGCAGGAGGCCCGCGACTTCGAGCGTCGCGTCCCACGCCTCCCGGACCACGGATGTGCCCTGAAATCCGCCGTACGAGGCGGCCTCGGAGGAGGGAATCCCTCGGCCCGCGCGGCGGTACGTGGGGGACGTCGCGGGATGCGTGATGAACTGGGAGGCCTTCACACAGAAGACGAAAGCGTCCGGCGCGGCCTCCCGCCAGCGCCGCGCTCGGCCCGCAGTCACCGGCCGGTAGAACGTCTCCTGGACCTCCACCGCGTCCAAGTCCCGGAAGGCGTCGGCCTGCCGCCGCCCGAACCCGCAAGTGCCTGTCCAGATCACGTGTGCGCGCATGCGCCCGCGCAACTATAAAGACGGTCTCCGCCGTGCGTGAACCGTGAAGAACGACGAGGTGGCCTCGCTCCTCCACGAGATCGGGGACATGCTCGACATCCTGGGCGAGGACCGCTTCCGCGTCGTCTCCTACCACCGCGCCGCGCGGGCCATCGAAGGCCTGACGGAGGACATCGAGGACCTCGTCGCGGGAGGGGAAGCTCGGCGACATCCCGGGCGTGGGCGGGGCGATCGCGGACAAGATCACGGAGTACGTCACGACCCGGCGGATCGGATATCGAGAGGACCTGAAGGCCCGCTTCCCGCCTGGAGTCCTCGACCTGCTCCAGGTCCGAGGGATCGGTCCGAAGAAGGTGCAAATTCTCTGGCAGCAGCTTGGCATCACGGACCTCGCGACGCTCGAGCAGGCCGTCAAGCACCACCGCCTCCGGCGGGTCAAGGGGTTCGGGGAGAAGACCGAGGCGAACCTGCTCAAGGCGATCGAGACGTACAAGCAAGGGCAGTCGCGCGCGCTCCTCTGGGACGCCGCCCAGGTCGTCGATGCCATCCGGGCGTACCTCGAGGCCCATGCCCCTGTCGCGAGGTTCGAGGCCGCGGGCAGCTTCCGCCGGATGCGGGAGACGGTCGGGGACGTCGACATCCTTGTCACGACCCCCGAGGTCAAGGCAACGCTCCGAGCCTTCACCTCCTTTCCCGCGGTCCAGCAGGTCTACTCGGAGGGCGAGATCAAGTCGAGCGTCGTCGTGGAGTACGAGGCCTACGCGGGCGGCCGGCATCTGCTCCAGGTGGACCTGGAGATCCTGGACGCCGGCAGCTGGGGGGCCGGCCTCCAGTACTTCACCGGGTCGAAGGACCACAACGTCCACCTGCGGGGGATGGCGGTGGACAAGGGGCTCAAGCTCAACGAATACGGCCTCTTCCGAGGGGAAGAGAAGCTCGCGGGCGCCAGCGAGGAAGACGTCTACGGCGCCCTGGGTCTCCCGTACATCCCGCCGGAGCTCCGCGAGGACCGCGGGGAAATCGAGGCCGCGCTGCAGGGCACCCTGCCCAAGCTCGTGGAGCGGTCGGAGATCCAGGGGGACTTTCATGTCCATACGAATGCGACGGACGGGACCGAGTCCCTGGAGGCCATGGTCGGAGCCGCGCGGGCGGCGGGCTACCGGTACGTCGGCATCTCGGACCACTCCCTGTCCGCCGTCGTCGCGTTCGGCCTGACGAGCGAGCAGGCGCTCGCCCAACGCGACCGGATCCGCCAGCTCAACCGGGAGCTGAAGGGCTTCACGGTCCTGGTCGGTACCGAGTGCGACATCCTCGAGGGAGGCGCGATGGACTATCCGGACGAGGTCCTGAAGGAGTTCGATTACGTCCTGGCCTCGATCCACTCGAAGTTCACGCTGCCGCGGAAGGAGATGACCGAGCGCGTCGTGTCGGCGGTGGAGAACCCGTTCGTCAGCGTCCTGGCCCAT
>CAVYJM010000011.1:0-427330 GCA_963768855.1 uncultured Thermoplasmata archaeon | reverse complement strand
CGCAGCAAGATCGTTCCTCACTGTGCGAGGCCGAGGGTCCGGCGGCGGACCGGAATCCGGGAGGCGACGGTCCCCCGGAGGCGATTACCGCCAACCTTCTTATCCGAGCCCGGGGTGGGTTCCGCTGCATGGCCTCTTCCCTCGACGGACGGGTGTGCATCGTCACGGGCGGCAACAAGGGCATCGGGAACGCCGCCGCCCGCGCCCTGGCGGGGATGGGCGCGACCGTGGTCCTGGCGTGTCGCCGCCCGGATGCCGGCGAGGCGACGCGGCAGCAGATCGAGCGGGCGACGGGGAACCGCAACGTGTCCGTGATGCCCCTCGACCTCGCGAGCCTCGCGTCGGTGCGGCGGTTCGCGGCCGAGTTCACGTCCGCGCACGATCGGCTCCACGTCCTCGTCAACAACGCGGGGATCTACACGTCGAGGCGCACCGTGACGGACGATGGCTTCGAGCGCACCTGGGAGGTCGACTACCTCTCCCACTTCCTCCTGACGAACCTCCTGATGGACACCCTGCGGAAGGGCGCGCCGTCCCGGGTCATCAACGTCTCCTCGAACGGCCACCAAATGGGACGGATCGACTTCGACGACCTGAACCGGGAACGCCGGTGGAGCGGGATCCGCGCATACGGGCAGGCGAAACTCGCGCAAATCCTGTTCACGAAGGAGTTCGCGCGGCGGTTCGCGGGGACGGGGGTCTCCGCCTTCGCCGTGCACCCGGGCGCGGTCCGGACGGACTGGTCCCGAGGGGGCCGTGGAATGCGCCTCGGAGCCCGCATCGCCTGGCCGTTCATGCTCACGCCCGACCAGGGCGCGGACACGATCGTCTGGCTCGCGTCGTTGCCGGAGACGGACGGCTGGAGCGGGCAGTACTTCACGAAGCGCCACACGGAGGCGCCCAAGGCGGATGCGGAGGACCCGGAGCTCGCCCGCCTCCTCTGGGAGGCCAGCGAGCGGTTGTGCGGGCTGCAGCCGGCCCCGGCGCGATAGAGGCTCGAGGTGAGGACGTGGTCGATCGAGTCTACAAGAAGGACTTGCCCGCGATCAGGCAACATCTTGAGGAATTGAGAGAGGACTTCTCCCGTCTCGGTTCGGGAACCGATTGGGTCAAACTGAGGATCGATCCGCTCCTGGACCACGTGGCGTCCCTGGAACGGCTCTCGGGGTCCGGAGAGTTCTCCCACGAGTTCTCGCGCCTGACCCGAGGCGTGGAGATGTTTCATTCCGACCTGGTGTACTTCCGAACGAACCTCCGAGGGCTAGAGAAGGTCCTCCAGTCCGAGAGAGGAGCTCGGGCGCGAAGCAGGAAGCCTAAAGGAAGGGCCAGCGCCTGATGAACCCGGACGAACGATGCTCCATCCCCTGACGAGGAAGCAGGGACTGGGGGATCACGTACCTCGACCCGAAGACGCGCGGGCGGGATTCCAAAGCCGGACCCGGGCGGCGAAGGCTCGATCGCCTGCGGGGCGCCCTCGCGAAGCCGCACGGGGCCCGAAGGGCCCGCGGTCCTCCGGCCGTCGGGCCCGTGCCTAGGACGGCGGCGCGCCCGGTTCCGTCGGCGGCGTGCCGGGCTGGGGAGGGACCTTTCGGCGTCGTCGCATCAGGAGCACCGCGACCGCGATGACGACCACCGCGGCCACCAGCGCGATGCCAATCAAGAGGACCGTGTCCGTCCCGGAGCTCGAGGGCGCGAAGCTGATCGCCTGGCTCGCGGCCGTCCCGTTCACGGCGAAATTCCCCGAGCCGGGGCTCGCGGCGTACCCGCTCACCGCACCGACGCCGAACGTGTAGCTGCCGTTCGCCTCGGAGAAGACGATGCTCGCAGTGCTCGAACTCTTGACCGTCCCGGTCAAGGCGACGGACCAGTTCGTCCCTGCCGGCAGGCCGGTCTCCGTGAACGTCACGGCGTACAGGAAGGAGAACGTGATGGATTGGCTCACCGCGGCTCCCGCCACCGTGATCGATCCCGATGCCGGACTCGACGCGAAGCCGCGCGTGCCAGGCACCGCGAAGGCATAGGTTCCGTTGGAGGCGACCACGACGGTCGTGGACCCGGTGGAGGCAGTCTCATCCCGGATCGGGCCGAACCCGCTCGTGCCGTTGAACCACAGGAGCCACTGGGTCCCCGCCGGCAGGCCGGTCTCCGTGAACGTCACGGGGTACCCGCGGGCGACGACCATGAGGAGGTCCAGGGCCGAGTCCGCGACGTACCAGCCCTTCCGGGCCGAGTCGTAGGCGACGGACACCGGGTTGCCGCTCCCGTAGAGGCCGACCGACTGGACGACCGTGTGGTTCCCGTCCGCGATCACGCCCAGCATCCCGTACGTCGTGGAGAGGATCGACTGGGTGTAGGTGACGGCCAGCTCGCCGCTCCCGGGCGCATACGCGATGCCGAGGGGGTGGGAGTCGACGGGGATCGTGGCGACGATCGAGTCGTTCCCGTCGGCGATCACGCTCACCGTGTTCGAACCGTTGTTCGCGACGTAGATCTCGCTTCGGGCGGCGTCGTACGCCACCCCCGTCGGGGTCTGTCCCACAGGGATGGTCGCCATGGCCAGCGACGTGTCGACGACGACCGCGACGTGGCCCGTGCCGCGCAGGGATACGAAGATCTGGCCCAGGCCGGAATCGTACGCCAGCCCGAACGGGACGGAACCCGTTCCCATGGAGAGGGTGTTGTTGACGGCGTTCGCCGCGGTCGAGATCTCGGCGATGGAGTCCGACCCGGCGTTCGCGACGAAGACGGCGCCGATGCCGGAATCGTACACGATCCCGGTGGGCCAGTCGCCCGCGGACAGCGCGACCGAGGCGACGACCCGGTTCGTCGCGTCGGAAATCACGCTAACGTTGTCCGATCCGGTGTTCGCCACGAAGATCTCGTTCCGCGCGGAATCGTAGGCCACCCCGTAGGGGAACGAACCGACCGCGATGCTCGCGACGACCGTGCCGGCCGCGTCCGAGATCACGCTCACGTTGCCCGAGTTCGTATTCGCGACGAACGTCTCCCCCTTCCCGGAATCATACGCCACCGAGGCGGGAGCGGCACCCACAGTCACCGAGTTCATCAGGGCGTAGCGGGAGCCGGACGCAGCGGCCGGAGTGGGGAGCTGTGGGGCGGATGCGGAACGTGCAATCGGAGTCGCCTCCGGGCGGACGCTCACGGACGGGGCTGAGCCGACGGATCCCGACGATGCGGCCAGCGATACGAAACCTGCGGATGTGACGGCGAGCATCAAGACGAGGGCTAGCGCCCCGCGTCCTCTCCAACCTGCCATGAAGCGGGCGACTCGGTCCGTGGGCTATGAACGTTTCCGTCGCCTTTCGGCCGACCTAATCGTGATTATCATCCATGCGAACACTCGATACGCGTGGGAGCACCCAGGGAGCGGCAGGGGGTCGAGCGGTCCGAAGCCTTTCAATCCTGACGACACCGTGTGACCGGCCGAGGGAACCACGGTTTCCTACACGGTGGAGGTCGTCCCGGCCGCGGGGTGGATGTCGGGGGCTACAGGCCTTCCGTGGCCACGACCATCAGAGTCAGGATGACGACGCCCCAGACGAAGGCGACGACCTGGCCGTTGTTGAACGTCTTCGTGAGGCGGCCCATCTCGGGACCGTGCGTAGCACGCCTCCTCGTTCAGGTGGCCCAGGATCCGTCGGGACGCGCGGATGACCACGAGGATCCCGAACGCGAACAGGGCGAGCGTGAGGAGGAGGGACCCGAGGAGGACCCGACCCCACTCGGTGCCCCAGAGCGCGTTCGGATCGAAGTCGCCGAGGAGAAGGTAGAGGACGGCGCCGAACCCGATCGTAAGGACCGCGGCCACCGGGACGAAGCGAATCACGACCGGGATGAGCTGCCGCAGGACTTCCTTCCGCGCGGGCATCCCCAGTCGGGGCATGACCTGGCGCAGGACCATCACGGAAAAACCGAGGGCGCCGATCCAGAGGATGGCGGAGAGAATATGGAGGGCGCGAACGACGAGGAGCACGGCGTCGGCCACGGGAAAGGCAACTGTGGTGCACGCTTAAAGCCATCGAGGCGGTCCGGATTCCGGCGGCCGGGGCGGCCACGGCAGGCAGGGAACGGGCACGGCCTACGTCGGCCGCGTCGAGGATGGCTTCTCCACGATCCGCGTCGTCTTCTGCGACGCCTGCCGGACGATCGACGTCCAGGCGTGGGACGGGCACCGCAAGCGCTGGCGGATCACGTACCTCGACCCGAAGACGCTCGAACAGGCTCCCGGAGTCCGAAAGCGGAAGCGTCGCCTTGACCGCCTCCGACGCGCATTCGCCCATCCCGGCGCAAGGTAGTTATAGATGCCATGTACATTTCTATAGACGCCATGGAGACCTCCATCCAAGTCAGTCGCGAGATGCACGAGAAGCTCAAGGCCCTCAAGGAGCGGATGAAGGCGAAGACGTTCGAGGAACTCCTGGAGCGGCTCGTCGAGCGCTCCCGGCGCTCCCCCCTGGAACGGTTCGGCGCGCACCCCGGCATGAAGCCCTTCGCTCACACGGACGAGTCCCATGAGCCCTGAAGCGCGGTTCGACCGGGTCCTGGACTCCTTCGCATGGGTCGAGTACTTTCGAGGGACTCCCGCGGGACGGTCCGTCGCGGGGGAGCTCGAGGCGGACCTCGTCGGCACGCCCCTCATCGTCGTGGCGGAACTCCGCGACAAGTATCTCCGCGAGCGGATTCCTGACTGGCCGAAGGACTTGACCTTCCTCAAGGCGATGTCGGACCTTCTCCCCGAGGACGAAGCGATCGCCGTCCGCTCAGGCGAGACGAAGCACCGCATGCGAGCGGAAGGCCGGAAGGACTTCGGTCTCGTGGACGCGATCATCTTCGAGACCGCACGGGCGGCGGGCGCGACCCTCGTCACGGGAGACCCGCACTTCCGCGGCGTCGAGGGCGTGCGGTTCCTCGGCTAGGTCCTCGGCATGTCGGTTACGTCTTCTGCGACGCCTGCCGGACGATCGCCGGTGGACGCCGGGGACGCGCGGCGAAGGCGGAGGAGCCGGGGTATCACGTGCGTGGGCCCGAGGACGGTCTAGGTCGATCCGTGGCCACCTCAGACTCCAAGGCTGGTGCGCGGGCACCCCGGGCGCGGCCGCCGACACCACCTTCGGGCGGGCGCCCCCCAGGCTCGTGAAGCACCGCCCAGACCGTGCGCGCGGAGACGGCGCGAGCTCACCTGATTCGGGACGTTCGGACGCTACTCCTGCTACGCTTCTTGGTCCTTCCCCGACGCGACGCGCGCATCTCGTGCTTGGGCTCCCAGAGCTGCACGCGGATCCCGCCGGGCATCCGGAAGTGAATCGTGAAACCGTAGCTCTGCTCCTTGACCTCGTCGTCGAACCGCACGCCCCGGGTCTTCAGATCGGCCACCGTGCCTCGGAGGTCGTCGCAGAGGAACGACACGTCGTGCATCCCCGGTGCATGCTCCTTGCCGTCCTCCTGCGGGTGGACGGCGACCTCGGCCACGGGCACGTCAAAGACGAGCCAACCGTCCCCGACGTCCGTGGCGGGCAGATCCAATTTGTCGCGGAGGAAGGCCCGCGTCGCCTTGGGTCGGGACGAGAAGAACAACCCGTGGATGCCACGAATCATCCGAACCCCCCGTTACGCTGAATCGCCATCGGCCCTTGAGCGGATATACCTTCGCCGGGATGATGTCCCGGGACCGATCCGAGGCCGTGATTCCGTCCTTCGGTCCCGTGCGCGTCGTTGCGCGGTTCGGTGCGTGTGCGTTTCGGGTCGCGTCACCGGACAACCAGGACGGAGCACGTCGCGTGGTCCACGACGCCCCTCGAGACGCTGCCGACCAACAGTTTCCGGAATCCCGAGAGGCCTCGGGTCCCCACGACGATCAGATCGACCTTCTCTCGTTCCGCGTAGCGGGTGATCGACTCCACAGGGGACGCGGGCCGATCGAGGACCACTCCGCGGGCCGCGACGTCCTGCTCCTTGGCGAGGGCGACCGCGTCGTCCACCACGCGAGCGGCCTCCTCCCTCGAATACTTGTAGTACTCACCCAGGGCCGCCGTTGACTGGGGAAACGTCGGATTCGTCGTCCTCATGAGCGCGGTCGGCGCGGGGATCGCATTCACGACGAGGAGCTCCGCGCCGTACGTCTTCGCCAGGTTGATGGCGGCTCGAACGGCTCGCGTGGCGTTCTCGGACCCGTCCGTCGCGACCAGGATGTGGCCAAGCCGTCCAATGTCGTTCCTTGTACGAGGCTTCAATCGCCGATGCCCTCTCGGGTAATCGGCGCCGTCCTACGAATACTTTCGTGGGCGGTCGTCCGAATCGACGAGGTGTGATGGCGCGCTTACGTCTTGGCCCGGCCCCCGCCGCCTCCAAGTCGGAAGCTTGTACAGAAGATTCAAATAGACAATGGTTGCTGATCGCAACTATGGGCGCATCGACACCCAAAGCCTGCGCGGGCCAAGTCCTCGAGACCGTTCCCCCCGTGATGCAGTTCATACGCACCGAGATGCGCCGCCACCGGTCCCTGAACATCTCCGTGCCCCAGTTCCGCGTCCTGACCTTCCTCGAACGGAGGCCCGGCGGTTCCCTCTCGGACGTCGCGGAACGGGTGGGCCTGACCCTGCCCGCCATGTCGCGCCTCGTCGACGGGCTCGTGGACCGCGGGCTCCTCACCCGCGAGGACTCCTCGGCGGACCGCCGGCGGATGGTCCTCCGGATCACGGCCGCGGGCCGCGACCTCGTGCGGACCGCACGGGAGGGCGCCCTCACGCGGTTGGCGGAGATGCTCGGATCCCTCTCCGGAGACGAGAGGTCGGAGGTCAGCAGGGCCATGGACATCCTCCGACCCCTGTTCGTGCCTTCCCAGACCGTGACCGCGTCCGCGGGGAGGTGAGCCGGTGCCCGTCTTAGAGACACGCGGCCTGACCAAGCGGTTCAACGGGCTGACCGCCGTGGACGATTTCACGCTTTCCGTCGCCGCGGGGGAGACCTTCGGCCTCCTCGGGCCGAACGGCGCCGGCAAGACGACGGTCATCAAGATGCTCGCGACCCTCCTCCCGCCGACCGCCGGCTCGGCGACCGTGGCGGGCTACGACATCGTGCGCCGTGCGACCGATGTCCGGCGGAGCATCGGGTACGTCCCCCAGCTGCTCTCCGCCGACGGGAGCGTGACCGGTTACGAGAACCTCCTCGTCTTCGCCCGGCTGTACGACATCCCCCCGGGGGAGGTCAAGGCGCGCGTGCGGGATTCCCTCGATATGATGGGGTTGACGGATGCCGCGGACCGTCTCGTCCGCACGTACTCGGGCGGCATGATTCGTCGGCTCGAAATCGCCCAGTCCATGATCCACCGCCCGCGCCTCCTCTTCCTCGACGAGCCGACGGTGGGCTTGGATCCCATGGCCCGCGAGGCCGTCTGGGACCATATCCGAGCCCTCCGCGACCAATATAACACGACGATCTTGGTCACGACGCACTACATGGACGAGGCCGAGAAGCTCTGCAACCGCGTCGCGGTGATGCATCTCGGGAAGATGGCAGCCCTCGGGACGCCCGAGGAGCTGGAGGCGGCCGTCGCCCGGGAGACCGGGGCGGAGCGCGCGACCCTCGATGAAGTCTTCTCCCATTACTCGGGTGGAGTTATGGACTCAGGAGGTACCTTCCGTGACGCTGCAAGAACACGGCGCACTGCCCAGCGACTTCGCTGAAGAGCACGTTCAGTTGCCCGGGATTGCCGACCAGCTCGTGGACCTGCCCTCGATTCTCAAGAGGTACGTGAGGAAGACCCTGGCCATCGTGGCGTTGGAAGCCCAGAAACTGCGGCACGACCCCACGGAGCTGCTCACCCGCGCGGTCCAGCCGGCCCTGTGGCTCGTCGTCTTCGGCGAGGTCTTTGCCCAACTGAAGGCCATCCCCACCGGCTACACGTCCTACCTCGACTTCCTCGCCCCGGGGATTCTCGCCCAGAGCGTCCTCTTCGTCGCGATCTTCTACGGCATCGCCGCAATCTGGGAACGGGATTTGGGCATCATCCACAAGTTCATGGTGACCCCAACGCCCCGGACCGCGCTGGTCCTCGGTAAGGCCCTCGCCGCCGGGGTACGCGCGCTGTCCCAGGTCGTCGTCATCTACGCCCTCGCGTTCCTCTTGGGAGTTCATATCAACTGGAGTATCCTCGCGCTCCTCGGCGTGATTGTAATCGTCTTCCTCGGTGCCGCCCTCTTCGCCACCTTCTCCTTGATCATTGCGGCCCTCGTGAGGACGCGCGAGCGGTTCATGGGGATCGGCCAGCTCTTGACCATGCCCCTCTTCTTTGCGAGCTCCGCGATCTACCCCATCAGCATCATGCCCTCGTGGCTGCAGCCCGTCGCGGTGGTGAATCCGCTCACCTACATGGTGGACGCCGCCCGAGTGATGATGGTGGTCCCGGGAATCGGGTCCTACGGTCTGCCGATGGATTTCGGCGTCTTGGTCGCTTTCAACGTGGTCCTCCTCCTGATTGGCGGCCGCGCGTACCGCAGGCTCGTGACGTAGACCTTCCACCCCATTTCGTCTTGATCTGGGAGAAAAAGGCGAGGACGTTGGAGGGTAACGGCACGACCTGAGCCGGCGCCTCGGCGGGATCTGCGACGCCGGGCGGACGAATGTCATGGACACCTGGGGCGATCACCGGAAGCCGAGGAGCGGGGGAATCGCGTACCTCGACCCGAAGGCCTTCCCGCAAGACTCCTGAGGCCCACGGAAGCAACGGCTCCTCGATCGCGTGCGCGGAGACTTCGCGTAGCCGATGGGCGAGTCGCTATCTACCGTCGACCGGATGGCGCGGGGCTCTTCCCCTTTTGCGGCATAGCCATTCTGGCCGTTCGGGGAACGAACGCAGCGGGGGCACCCTCATCGGCCGTCGATTGTCCCGTTCCGTTCAGCCTCTGCCGTTGTAAGCCGCCGTTCCCGGACGCAATGGAAACCGCCGGAGGCTACGGGACGAGCGCGTCAACGTACTTCGTCCACGTCGGAGGAGCCGGGGACCTTCACAGCACCCGTGTACACGTCCTTGCCGAGCAAAGACTTCGACTTGACGCCTGTAATCACGAGCAAGACCTGGACCGCCTTCGCGAGGTCCGGCTCGACGGAGCATCCCCAGATGATCCGCGCCTCCGGGTTGACCTTCTGCCCGACGAGCTCGGCGGCCTTCTCCGCCTCCGAGACGGTCAGGTCGGGTCCGCCGACGACGCGCACGAGGGCTCCGCGAGCGTGACTCAGGTCCGCCTCGCCGAGCAGCGGGCTCTCGAGGGCCTCCTTGACCGCGCTTTCGACGCGGTCGCGCTCGTCGCCGCTCTCGCCGATGCCGATCATCGCGACCCCGCCGCCCTTCATGATCGTTACCAAGTCGGCGTAGTCGAGGTTCACGAGCCCGGGCTTGGTGATGATCTCCGTGAGGCCCTTGAGGGACTGCATGAGGATCTCATCCGCCACCTTGAAAGCGGCGTTGATCGGAAGCCGTGGCACGAGCTCGAGGAGCTTGTCGTTGTAGATGACGATCGTCGTATCGCAGAACTTCCGCAGCTTGTCCAGGCCGGCCTCCGCGTTCTCCATGCGGATGCGGCCCTCGGACTTGAACGGCATCGTGACGAAGCCCATCGTGAGGGCGCCTTCTTCCTTGGCCAATTGGGCCACGTAGTATGCGGACCCCGTCCCTGTGCCGCCGCCCATCCCCGCCGTGATGAAGACCATGTTGGCGCCGCGGACGAAGCCATGAATCTCTGCCTCGTTCTCGCGGGCGGCCTGCTCGCCGACCTCGGGGAGCGCGCCGGCACCGAGCCCCTTCGTGATCCGCTTGCCGATGAGGATCTTCTTCGGAGCGTGGACGGACAGGAGGTGCTTCGCGTCCGTGTTGACCGCGCAAAGCTGCGCGCCGGTGATGCCTGCCTCGCTGCAGCGGTCAATCGTGTTCGAGCCGCCGCCGCCACAGCCGACAATTCTGATGGAGACATCCAGCGACTTGACGATCTGCTCGATCTCTTGGTCCTCGGCGGCCTTTATCCCCGCGACCTGAGCCTGCTCCGTGGCCGTCTTCTCCTTCTCATCCCGTGCCTGGGCCTCTTGGTGCCGAGCCAAGGCATCGTTCAGCAGCGACTTCATCGAACCATCCCATCCCAGTATCTCCAGCGATCTGGTGAACGGTAGGACATCCGTTCCGAGACCTTCTCCGTTTTGTCAACTCGGCACTCCGCGCACGGGCCGTGAGTCCTCCCGAGAACCCCGAGGGATCGAATCCGATAAGGCGTGCACGGAGGGGGCGGGTTCGCATCCGTCCAGGTTCGGACCCTTCCCCCCGCTGACCGGCGAGCCTATGGGAAGCGACCTTGGAAAAAGGGACACGGTTCAAGTAGAACCGCAGGCTGCACAGGAGCGGACATGGCCGCCGCGGACGGACCGATGATTGGCAAGACCTGCGTCGTGACAGGGGCCACCTCCGGCATCGGGGCGGCGGCCGCCCGGGCGCTCGCCCAGAGAGGGGCTCGCGTGGTCGTCGTAGGCCGCGACCAGCTCCGCTGCCAATCCATCGCCGAAGAGATCCGAGGCTCGATGGCCAACGCGGTCGTCGAGACAGCGGTCGCCGATCTCTCGTCCCTGGCCGAGGTTCGTCGTCTCGCCGCCGAGCTGAAGGACCGCTATCCCCGAATCGATGTCCTCGCAAACAATGCCGGCGCCTACTTCGCGAGGCGACACGAGTCGTCGGAAGGCCTCGAGATGACGTTTGCCCTCAACGTCCTCTCCCCGTTCCTCCTGACAACGATCCTTCTCGACCGACTCGAAGCGTCCGCGCCGTCCCGGGTAATCAACACGTCTTCGGCGGCCCATGAACGAGCCAAGCTGAACCTCGAGGACCTGCAGGAACGTCGGAGGTACCGTGGTTTCCAGGCGTACGGACGGTCCAAACTCGCGCTCCAGCTCCTCACCTACGAATTCGCGCGTCGCGTCCCCGGCGGAGCGGTCACGGTCAATGCCTACCATCCCGGATTCGTCGCGTCTCACTTCGGTTGGAACAATGGAGCCGTCTACCGGGGTGCGATTCGGCTTCTGAGCCAGGGGTTCGGCGTCAGCTCGGCGGAGGGCGCGGATACCCTGGTGTACCTCGCGAGCGCGCCCGAGGTCGCGGGGACGACGGGACGCTACTTCTACCGAAGGAAGGAAATCCCCTCCTCCGATTTGTCGTATGATCGCACGTTGGCTCAACAACTCTGGGACGCGTGCGCACGGGAAACCGGTTTGACGGCCTGAAGGTTCGCGGCCTTGAGGATCCAATCGTTCCTTGATGGACCCGCGAGGCGATGGATCCACTGGCTCGAGAGCGCGAGCGGCCGCGGGTGCCCCCGCCCGCGTGTCCAAGCGCAGAGTACGTACAGAAGGGTGAAGCCGTCCCTGCGGGATGCCTCGGTTGAGGGGTTTTGTCGGAACGGAGGCAAAGGACCTGACGTATGACAATCGCAGATTGTGGAGGCACACGGGTGCGTGTCTATCCGTCGTCGTTGGGCTGATCTTGCTCCTTCCCACGGTGGCGGCATCTCAGGCAATCCCGCCGAGCACCAGGATTCAGGGAATTCCGCTCTTCCAGCAGATCGACGCCTCGGGATGCGGGGCGGCCTCGTTGCAGATGGTGTTCGCCCACTACGGCCCCATCATTGATCAAATGGAAATCTACGACGCGGCCCGGACGCGGGGGACCTCCCTCCCGGACATGGCGCGGGCGGCCCAGTTCAGCAACCTCAGCACGACGGCCGGCGATCGATTCACGAAAGGGATCACGACGGGCTTCCAGGAGCGATCCCTGGGGTACGCGGGCTTCTACTACGCCTCGACGGCGCCCTGGCTCGGCCAGCTCAAGGCGATCCTGGCCCAGGGGTGGCCCGTGATCGTGCTCGTCTACTGGTTGCCCGGGACGGCCCAGGGGGATCTCGCCTTCCACTATCGGGTCGTCGTCGGTTATGACGACACGAAGGGGGTCCTCATGATGCTCGACCCATGGTCCCGACAGTTCAAGAACGACATGAACTACCAGGGTTCGACGTCCGGGTTCGCCAACTCGAGCGCCTGGGACACGGACTTCGGCACGTTCAACATGACCTACGCGGACTTCCTGACCACGTGGCGGGCGCCCACCACGATTTGGGGAGTCCCCGGCCTGGCGTACGGAGCCGTGCTCGTGACTCCGTGGAACGTGCGGATGAGCGCCCCGGCCACGGTCGCTCCGGGGAAGGCCTTCACCGTCACGGCCACGGTCACGTACCCCGTGCTCGCGCCCTTCGGCTCCACGAACTTCCCGACGTTCCCCGCCTCCGGGGTCCAGATCCGCCTGGGAGTCGGGACGGGTCTGGTCCTCCTGGGGAGCCCCATCGCAACCACGAAGGGGACCCTGGCCGCAGGCCAGGCGGTGACCGTGAGCTGGGAAGTGCAGGCCGGAAGCGCCCCGGGCCCCTCCTCCTTCGCGGTAACCGCCACCGGCCTCGTATCGGGCTCGCTCGGCCCCTGGTGGCCGGACTATCCCGCCTACAGCTACACGGATCGAATCGGGGGCACCCGATCGGCCAGCATCACGATTGGAGCCTGAATCGCAGAAGGCCCGTCCGAACGGGCGGGCCTCTTCCCCTTTCTACGCCCTAAGCGTAAATCTCGTCCTCGACGGCCCAGTCAATTACGAAGTGGAGGCAGGAGCAATCCGCCTCATGACACTCATCGTTGTCCAGGTGCTGGTCGAACCCATGGCCACAGTGGCAGCGTAGATCGCGGATGATTCCCTCCCCGACCCCGTATGGGCGGGCAGAGGGTCATAGGCATCGGCCTGGGGCATTCAGGCTGTCCCCCGCCCGGTCCCACATTCCTCGAAGTGGCCATGGGTTGCCGATGGCGCGCCTCTTGTCCCCTCCTTGGACAATCAGGTCGGAGCAGTTCGGATGGTCCGCCAGCGCCCCTCGGTCCGCTCTCGTCAGCTCGACCCTCCCTTCGTGCACCTCGGACCCAATCTCCTCGAGGAACGCCGTCCCCTCCCCCAGTAGCCTGCGAAAGGAGGTTATCGTCGCTGATAGCGTCGCCGCGGGCTTTATCCCACCCTCGACCCGGTCCGCCGCCAGCATGGCCGCCCCCAAGCATCCGGTGGCTCGGCACCCCATCTCCTTCGACCATCGACGCCCCCGGAAACCTCCGAATGAACGCCCCCTGCGAGGCGCTTGGGTCCTCCTCCTCGTGTTCGGACTCCCGCTCGTCCTCATGGGCGTCCTGACCACGCTCGCCCGGGCCGGGATCTACATCGACCTGTTCCGCCCGCTCTGGCAACCCTGGCCGCCGGACGTCCTCAAACCGTTCATCGGATTCGGGGGATTCGCGGCGACCCTCGCCTACCTGACGTACTGCGCCGGGCACCGTTCGGGATTCCGTTCCGGACTGGGCGTTGGAATCGCATCGACCCGCACCTGGGTCGAAGCCCACTCACCGAAACCCGAACCCATGAAGGCCGAGCCCGCGCCGCTGGAAATCCCGCCACCGCCGAGCCCGAGCACGGAATCGCTAGCCGAGCCCGAACCGGCTCCTCCCCCGCCGGCCTAGTCCGCGCCAATCGAGACGACGCGACCGGAGATCCGCCCCATTCCGGTTCCGGTGAATAAGGACGACACCTTTGAATAGGCCGCGTCGCACGAACGGTCGGCGCGCGGCCGGAGGATCCCGGATGAGGAACGGAGGCATCGTCACCCGTCCCGAGGATGCCGCCGCGGCCGCGCGGCGCGGGCATCCTTGGGCGCGCCTCCGGGGAGCCTTCTACCTCCCGCGCAACGCGTGGATCCTCACGGCGACCGCGACGGTCTGGTCCATCGGCGGCGCGATGAGCACCCCGTTCCAGAGCCTCTACTTCTACGACCTCGGCGCGTCCGTCGTCTTCATCGGCTACCTCGCCGCCCTGTCGTCCGCGATCATCGCCGTCGTGCAGATCGTCGGAGGCTACGTCGGCGACGTCTGGGGCCGCAAGCGGACAATCGTCGTCTTCAGCTTCCTGAGCGTGGCGAACGGCTTCATCCTCGCGGCCCTTCCGGACGCCTCGTGGCTCTTCGTCCCCATCGTCGTCGGGTCCGTCGCGGGCATCTACGGCCCGCTCTTCAGCACAGCCCTCTCCGAGTCCCTCGAGCCGAGCCTGCGCCCGCGCGGGATCGCCTCCTTCTCCGTGATCAGCTCGATCCCCTCCGTCTTCGGCCCGTACCTCGGAGGCGTCCTGATCGCCTCCCTCGGCGACGTCCCGGGCCTGCGGATCGCGTTCTTCCTGAGCGGGGCCTTCGGGATCGTCGGGATCACGTGGCGCGCCCTCCAGCTCGAGGAGACCCACGTAATCCGGGTGCGCGTCTCGTTCGGGCAGTTCGCACGCTCCCTGCTGCGGGAGAGCCGCGCCGCCCTCCGCGAGTCCGGGCGGGAGGTGCACCTCCTCCTGGACTACGC
Source organism: uncultured Thermoplasmata archaeon (assembly GCA_963768855.1). Taxonomy (GTDB): domain Archaea; phylum Thermoplasmatota; class Thermoplasmata; order RBG-16-68-12; family RBG-16-68-12; genus RBG-16-68-12. The sequence continues at coordinate 412,855 of CAVYJM010000011.1, read as the reverse complement.
CGTCCTCAGCGCCTTTGGGGTCGGCCTGACGTCCTCCTTCTCGATCCTCTACCTCGTGCAGGACGTCCACGTCTCGCCCGTGGCGTTCGGCTTCCTCGTCGGCATGACCTCCATCGCGGTCATCCTCCTCCTCTTCCCGGCCGCGTCCCTCGCCGAACACGCAGGACTCAAGCGCGCCGTCGTGCTCGCCTCCCTCTCCGTGCCCCTGAACCAGTTCTTCTTCACCCTCGCGAGGAACGTGGACGAGCTCGTCGCCTGGAGCGTCGTGAGCGGGACGGGCACCGCCCTCCTCGGACCGCCCCTCAGCTCCCTCCAGGCGGACATCGTCCCGCGCATCATCCGAGGCCGGATCATGGCGATCTTCAGCGCCTTCCCCCTGCTCGCGTCGATCCCCGCCGGGATCCTCGGCGGCTACCTGTACACGATCGCGCCCGTCCTTCCCTTCCTGGCGGCCGTGCCGCCCTTCGTCCTCTCCTTCCTCGTCCTCCTGCGGATCCACGAACCGAAGGAGCTCGAGCGCTAGGCCGGGGCGGTACGCGGCCGGCGGGAGATCGCAGGACCCGAGCTCCCATGGCTTGACAAAGACACCCGAGCGTTTTCGGAGGACCGAAAAGACCTTGCTCATCTTCGCCATGTCGTCCGGACCCATGACCACCGGCTCGGACGGATATTCGCTCCTGCGCTTCACCGAGGAGGCCGAGGCGATCGTCCGGTCCTCCCCCTCCGAGTCCGAGTTGCTCCGGAGTCTCCAACCTCGAATGGAGCGGCTCCTTCGCACCCCGGGATCGGTCCCCTCGGAGGCCTTCGCACCCCGGAAGGATCGGTTCGCGAACAACCTCCTCTACCGACCGAAGGACGCGATCTTCTCCGTCACGGGTGGGAACTGGGCCCCGGGACAGACCACTCCAATCCATGACCATCTGACCTGGGCGGTCGTCGGGGTGTAAGAAGGAGAGGAGCGGGAATCCATCTATCGGAGGACGGACGACGGATCGGATCCGAAGAGGGCGACCCTGGTGCTCGCGAGCGAGCGGATCAGCGCGAAGGGGCACGTCACCACCCTCGGCCGGGCGGGGATCCACCGGATCGACAACGTCTCCGCGAGGCCGTCCCACAGCATCCACGTCTACGGACGGGACATCGGGACCACGGAGCGGCACAGCTACGACCCCGTGTCGGGGGAGATCAGCCGGTTCGTGTCGGGCTACTGCAACGTCCTGCGCGACGAGGACTTGGACTGATCCGCGAGGACGGGAACAACGAGGATCGAGCCGTCAGTGGATTCGCCGCAGGCCGCGGACCTTGTCGAAGTCCCGGTCGAAGGAGACGATCGTGCGGATCCCCCGCCGCTCCATGAGGGCGAGGCTCACGCAGTCCGCGACAGAGAGGGATCCGTCGTAGCGGAGGTGGAGGGCCATCGCGTCCTCGAGGATGCCGCGGTCCGCGAAGACGACCTCGCAGGCGTCCGTGAAGTACTCGTAGAGCGTCCGAGCGGGCTTGCAGCCCTGCCGGGAGCCCACGATCGTCACGGCCTCCGCGACGACGAGATCGTGGACCAGGTACTCCTGACCCGCCTCCTCCCGGACGCGGAGGGCGTCCCGATGCCACCGGTCCCGCTCATCCGCCAGGGCCACGAAGTACGAGGAATCAGCGAGGATCAGGTTCTCCCCTCTGGGCCGTCCGCTTCGAGGACACCGCGTCCCCGCCGTGGGCGATGAGACCGGTGATGTCGTCGAGGGTCCGCCGCCGGCGAGGACGGACGACGATCTTGTCGCCCTCCAGCGACCATTCGAGGATATCCCCTTCCTGTACCTGCGAGGCCTTGCGCACTTCTTTCGGGACCACGGTGAGGTAGCCCTTTGAGACTTTGCTCTTGCTAAGCATATCCGATTCACTTAGTGAACCCGCCATACTTAGTCTTTTGGGCAAGGGCGAAGAAAGGGAACACCACGTCCGGGGGAGGGGTGCGAAGGTGGAAATCCCCCGAGCGGGCGGGCGTGGGTGCGAGGCTCGCCTCGAAGTCCCTCGTGAAAGGGTCGAGCCCCCGCACGTTCGTGGTGGATGCCTGGGAAGCACGCCGACGGCGGAGGAGCGGGGGGATCGCCTACCTCGACAGGAGCACGCTACCCGCGACCTCGCCTGCGGCGGTTCGCCAAGCGGCACGGACTCGCGGGCGCGGAAGCCTCTTTCTCCCGGACGCCCTTCGAGCGTTCGCCCCACCCACGGACAGCTTCTTCTGCCGGACGCTCATGCCCCGGTCCGTGGCCTTCCGCGTCGAAGCCGAACTCCTGGACCCGGTCTCGCGGTGGCTCGAGGAGGCGGGATTCGAGGTCCGCACGGAGGTCCCGATCCTCGCCCGCCGGGCCGACGTGCTCGGGGTGCGGCCCGATGGGCTCGCGGCGGTCGAGATGAAGATGCGCGACTGGTCGGGCGCGCTGCGGCAGGCAATCGCCTACCAGGTGGCCGCGGAGTGGGCCTGGGTCGCGATGCCCCTCGCCGCGGCCTCGTCCGCGTACCGGCAGCGGTGGCGGTTCGAGGCGGAAGGGGTCGGCCTCCTCGCCGTGGACGACCGCGGGAACGTCCGAACGCCCATCGCCGCGCGACCGTCTCCGAGGCTCCTCCCGTTCCTGCGCGAATGGGTCCTCGTGCCGCGCATCACGGGTTTCGAGCGAAGCCACGGCCTCGCGGTCGAGGGCGGCTGACAGCGGATCCCGATTCGGGCCGTCCCAAGGGGACTCGACGCGCACGCCCCGGTCCGCCTTCCACGACACCGGCCTAGGACAGCCGATGGAAGCTCACGCCCGCGTAGATGGGGAGTCCCACAAGCCATCCGAGTCCCGCGAGCCCCAGGAACGCGTTGAGCTGCAGATTCCCGAGGAGCATCCCATTCGACGCAGGCAGGAGGGTGGCGAACACCCCGAGGAGCCCGGCGCTTGCGATCGCAGGCCCCGCCGCGGTGGCGGCGACGGCGTCGCGGATCCTCGTCAGCCGCCGGAACTCGCGGCTGCGGGCCTCTCGCAGGCCGGCGGTCGCCTCGGCCATCTGCCCCGACGGTGCCTCGGGCTCCTCGCCGGGCCCCGCTTCCGCCGCGGCCTCGCCGATGTGGTGGAGTTCCTCGAGGAGTTGGTCGACGTCCTGGTCTGACGGTTCGGCCGGGAGCGCGGCCTCCTCGAGGGGCGACGCCGGGACGCCCGCCGGGGCGGCCGCCGGGGCTTCGCGTTGCGCGTCCTCGAGCTCCGCGAGGCGCGCGTCGAGACGCGCGGAGCGTGCGAAGGCCCCTACGCACACAGCCACCAAGACGAGCGCTCCCAGGAGCACGTAGGCGGCGCAGATCCAGCGGGTCGCGCCCGGGTCGACGTAGATGGAGAGCGGGGTGGAAACGAAGAAGGTGACCCCGAAGACGACCACGACGTAGGCCCCGAAGACGAGAGACAGGGTACGAGGTCGGACCCGACGCGCCGTCGCCATCGGCGACGTACCTCCTCCTGCTCCGGATATACTTCGCCCCCCTCTTTTCAACATTGATAGCGACGGACGCCGGGAGCGAGGCAATGCCGGACGCGACTCAATCCAGAGATCCGCATCAACGAAAGGACACGCCATCTTCTCCCGGTTCTCGCTCGGGATCGGGGCGTCTAGGGTTCTGTCGCCCCGAGGACGACCCCGGGGACGCGCGTTGAGGGAACCGTCTTCAGGACGCTCGCGCGTCGAAGTCACGCGAGCCTGATCCTGTCGGGACCGGGATCACTTCGAGACGAGGACCTGGATCTCCGTCTTCGACCACGCCTTCGCGTCCTTCCACGGGTTGCCCGTGTAGACCTCGCGCCACGTCCGCGCCCGCTTGATCGTCTTGTCCTTCTTCCGCGAGCGGAGCCAGTCATTGAGTCCGTGGTAGATGACCCGCGGCTCGACCTGGTCCGGATTGAACGTCACGGTCGCGATGGGCGACGCGGGGAACGTCCGGAGGCGCACCTTGCGATCCGACTTCGCCGGACCTCGCACCTCGATCGCGACCTCGAATTTGTATCGTGGGCCTTCGCCGTCCTCGGAGAAGAACCACCGGCCCGTCTTCAGGCCTTTGGCCTCCGCCCAGCTCGCGATTCCCTCCCACTCGGACCGGATGCGCTTTTCCTGGTACGGTCCGACGAAGCGGACGGATGCCACTCGGTACTTCGGCGCACGCTTCATGGCAAAATCGACGGCCACGGAATCTCCCTCGAGCACTCACCACCGCGGCGGGGGATAACGTTGACGGAATCGCGCGGGTCTCGCAGGCCCGCCACTCCTCCCAGATCGGCCACCGAAGGCCCGCGGACAATCACCGAGGTGACATCCTCTGCGATGAGGGAGTACCGTGGCGGCACGGGATGCTTCGAATCTCATCGGGTTCGAACCCTCCCGGATGTTTGTTGTGAGGAATGGCACCCCAGGTAGGGGCGATCCTTGATAGGGGACGAGAGCGATTCGCCGACGACCTATGCCCAGCTCCCGGGTCACCAGTCTGGCTGCGTGAGGTCGTTCTCCGCCGCGAAACCGAACAAGAACACAAGACCCCATATCGACGGCGCGGTGGGGCTCGAAGAGGGGGTGAGGAAATGGTGAAAGAACTCCCAGATGTTGCAGAGACGCTGTTCATCCCTCTCTACTGTCGAGCGCTGGAAACCGAGTCCGAGAAGCCGATCATACGAGATCCCAAAGCAGTCGAGATCTTTAGACAACTCAATGTGCAGGCTCCCTTCCAGCGAAGGCAACTGCAGGTGATGATTGCGGTTCGTACGAAGGTTTTCGATGAACTCGTAGGTGCCTTCCTATCACGTGCACCCGATGGCGTCATTGTGAATCTGGGATGCGGCCTGGATACTCGCTTCACCAGAATGGACAACGGTAGGTGCAACTGGTACGACCTCGATTTCCCGGGGGTTATCGCGATGAGAAAGCGCTTCTTTGAGGAGACCGATCGCTACCATTCAATTTCATCCTCGGTACTCGATTCTAGCTGGATGACGAAGCTCTCCGAGGTGCACCGTGGGAAGCCGTTCCTATTCTTGGCCGAGGGTCTGTTCATGTACCTCCATGAAGACGAGGTCAAATCGGTCGTGTTGAAGATTCAAGAGAGGTTCTCCGGCGCGGAACTCGCATTCGAGACTTGCAGCGCCTGGGGAACGAAAATCGCAAGAGGCAAGCTTGGACGGAGGAAGTTCGAGCGACGATTTCACTTGGGAAAGGAGGCGATCTTCAATTGGGGGATGGAAGATAGCCATGCCCCAGAGCACTGGCACTCCGGCATCAGGCTGCTTAGCGAATCCTACTATCTGAAGACAAAAGAGAAGAAATGGGGCTGGTATCGGCTTCTGCTCAAGCTCCCAAGGTTTGGTAAGATCATGTGGATTGCTCGTTACGAATTGAATTGACAGCTGTAAGGGGCGGGCGTTGGCGGGGAACGAGGGCTACGACGACGTAATCCGAACATAAGAAGGCAGACGCGAGGCGGATGTGTCCGCGGCGGGCGGGCACTATCCCATCCATGGCGTGGGTCCAGACAGACTTGAACCCTGCCGGACATGAGATCATCGTTTCCGAACCCTTAAGTGGCTCTGCTCCCGTTTCTGTCGGATAGCATGTCGCGATTCGGGGAGATGCTCGCCGGATACGGCGGAATGTCGAATGAGCGGCGACAGCAGCTGTTGAGGCAGCTTGAGGATGAGGGGGTTTTCGGTTTCCCGATTCTATTTCACGCCGCACGGCTGACCTACCAAGTCGAAGAGTACCGGGACGCCCCGCTGGCGGTCCGGCTCAAGGGGTTGCTTGAACTCCGGCAAGACACGATCAGTCGGAGGGAAGTTCTCTCGGAGGACCACCGGGAAATGACTCGCGCTGGCCACGCAGGACAGCCAAGCCACGAGAAATCAGAAGAGGGGCTACGCCGAGTCGATCAACACCTCGCGGACTTGAACGCCATCCTCGAATTCATCGATGAGGGCATCCAGAAGCTGGAGAGCCAGCAGCCTTAGCGGTCCGGCCAACTGAGATGGGATCGTAGGGCAGCGAGGCGGGGCAGGGAAGGAACATGCGAACCGTCCGCACACCCGTCGTGCTGTTGGGGATCTGGTTCATCTCTGCCGGGATCCTCCTCGCCGAATACGGGCGAGACCAAGCTGCGGGCGCCCTGATTGGGTTCGGGTTGGTCTACGCAGCCGCCGGCGCGGTCCTGATTGCCTGGAGCTTCAAGCCCCGTCGCGGCCCATGAAGAATCCCGCTCGAAGGAGTGGGCCCTTTCTCGGAAACATCCCCTCGGTGATCGGGACCTCCGGATTCGCCGGACCGCCGATCCTCCAGATGTTGCCCGGACTTGAACGAAAACCGCAATCCTCTGGAGAAACCGGCGAGTCACGCGCCGACCATTTCTCGTTCGAACCCGTTAGAGGGTGCATCTATTCGGTTTACCTAACTATAAGTGCTCGGGCCTGGTAGGACGACTGAGTGAAACACATGACCACGGACCTGAACGGTGACAGCGTTATCCTTCTCAAGGTGGCGCCAGGCTATGTCGAGAGAACGTTGAAGACGATTCGAGAGCAACCCCATGTCACCAAGGCCGAGGCGGTCCTCGGACGGCATGACGTTGCCGTCGCGGCCAGCTTCCGGACCACGGAGGAGCTCCAAAAGTTCGCGGCCCATGTCCAGTCGATGGACAACGTCCGCGGATTGCGTTCGTACCCGAGCCTCCAGAACTGGAAGAGCTCGGAGAAGGACGGCCACGCGGCCAGCGCGTACATCCTCATCCGGAGCGCCGACCCGGCTCGGGCGACCAGTGAGCTGAGCAAGCTCGCCGGCGTCGAGACGGTCATCGGGACGACCGGAGACGTGGACGTCATCGCCCGCATCGGAGCGGAGAACCGGGACAGCATGTTCTCCTCGATCGTGAAGCAGGTCAACGACGTGCCCGGCGTGAAGTCCACCGAGACGCTGCCGACCTTCGCGCAGTTCTGAACGTCTTCCTTCGAAGAAGACCCAACGACCGGATCGTGATCCGGTCACCTTTCGTTTTTCCGCCGGCAAGTAAGCGCACTGGATCTAGAAGAGGATGTTGGAGAACCCCGGGAGGGGCCAGGTCAGCTCTCCCCAGATCCCAATCGCAAAGACGATCACTCCGATGCCCGCGAGGGGCACGGCCTGACCCCGGAGGTGCTCGTAGGCGCGGTGGTGGCCGTGGCGCGTGTACGAGATGTATCCGACAACTCCGGAGTAGAACAGCAATCCCGCGACGAAGGCAAGCGTGAAGAGCTGAAGTGCCAACGGATCGACGAACGCCATGATTCCCCTCTCCTCGAGTCGTTCCTGCCGCGCTGGCCGCGCTCGACGTGAGGCGGCGAACGGGGATCATCCCGCCATGCGGCGCCTCCGGAATGCCGTCCTCCCTATAAGATACTCCTTGGGAACCGACCCTCGGCGAGCCCGGGTCGGATGGGATTGAGCCCAATCCAGGCCGTGGGTCCTCGCCTATCCCGAGCCTTCGCCCGGAGGGGAACGTCCGCGGGCGAACCCCATCTGGAGCATGCTGGGCTCGATGAAGTAGAGGGAGAATTCCCGTCCGCCAGCGAGCCTCTTCGCCTCCGCCCTGGCCCGGCCTCTCGACGCGGAGGTGCAGATCACCGTGCCCTCCAAGACCGCGATCCACTGACGCGGGTACTTCCCCACGAGGTCCTGGAGATTCGCCTCGAACCATTCGTCGTTGCTCTTGCCCGCGCTGTCCTCCATGTTACCGCACCCTCCTGCTTCTCGTGCGTCATCCTATCGCGAGAGGACCCTTCACCTTTTCGGCCCCTCCGGATGCCCGAATTGCGAAGCCAAGGCGGCATCCCGACGCGAGGACGGACGCCTCCCGGACGATCCCCATCCGGGACCGCGCAACGCCGAAGCCGGAAGCGGAGGAACGAAGCCGCTAAGAACCTCCGGGAGGATGTGCCCCGGGATGCGGAGAGGAAGCCCAGCGAACGCCGGGGGTCCGGCCTCCAAACTCAGCACCTTTGACGTCACGAGCCTGGTCGTTGGGTCGATCATCGGCGCGGACGTGTACGTGGCGACCGCGATCGGCGCCAAGCTCATCGGCCCCGCCTCCCTCCTGGTCTGGGTCCTGGCCGGCGCGATGGCGATGGTGATCGCCCTCTCCTTCGCCCACTGCGTCCTGATCCTGCCAAAGGTCGGTGGCCCCTATGCCTTCGTGAGGGAGGCGTTCAACCCCTTCGCAGGGTTCCTCGTCGGCTGGGGTCTCCTCCTCGCGGAATTCTTCTCCCTCGCGGTCTTCCCGGTCGCCTTCACCCAGTACTTCCTGTTCTTCGATCCGGGCATCAGCGATCTGGGGAGAGCCCTGCTGAAGGCGGTGTTCATCGCGATCATCCTGGTCACGAACCTGGTCGGGGTCAAGGCCGCGGGACGGTTCAACGACGGCCTGACGATCGCCAAGCTCGCCCCGCTGTTCCTCATCGTCTTGGGGGGCCTCGCGTTTCTGGGCCTGCAACCCGGGAGATTCGAATCGAACTTCCAGCCCCCGCTCACCGGCGACCTCGTTGCCTTCGGTCGAGCCCTCGTCCTCATCTTCTGGGCGTACGCGGGATTCGAGCTCTCCACGATCCCGACCGATGAGGTCGATCGGCCCGCGCGAACGATCCCGCGGGCCATCCTGGTCGGCATGCTCATTGTCATCGCCTTCTACTTCCTCACGAACTTCGTGGTCATCGGATCGGTCGGCGGGAGCATCCTCGCGAGCTCCAGCAGCCCGCTCATCGACGCGGCATACGCGATGTTCGGCTCCCCGGTCCTCCTGACGAGCGTTGTCGTGCTCGTCGTCGCGGTGGGCGCCCTGCTGTCGATCACCGGGGCCGATGAGTCGGGGACCGTCGGGACCTCACGCCTGGTGTACGCGATGTCCATCGACGGCCTTCTCCCTCGGGCCTTCAGCCGGACGCACGCGAGGTTCAAGACGCCCTACGTCGGATTGATCGTCCTGTGTGCCGCGGCCTATGTCGCCAGTCTGTTGGGCGGGCTCACGGATCTGATCTCCTCCTCTGTGTTCCTTCTCGCCTTCGTGTACTTCATGACCTGCATCTCCACCCTGGTCCTGGAGAAGAAGCATCCCCAGGTCTCCCGCGGACTCCGCCTGAAACGCGCGATCCCGTTGGCGGGCGCCCTCTTCTCCCTGACCTTGATGGCGCTGGTCAGTCCGCTGCTCATCGCAATCTCCCTGATCCTGCTCGCGGTCGGGATCCCGATCTACGTCTTCTTCTCCCCGCGGAGCGAGCTGCAGGACCTGAAGGCCGCCTACACGTCGGCCGAGGCGATCTCCCGGCGGGCGGTCCAGCAGAGCCAGAGATTCCTGGCCTATCCGCTGCACAAGATGAGGCGCTTCCTGCGCCGGCTTGCCGGTTGACAGACGGGCCACCGGTCTCGAGTTGGCCGGGCTCGTGACGGCACATCCTGAAATACCCCGCTCACCTGGCGCGCCGGGGGCCAACCACATCTCCGCCAACCGCACTCGCAAGGCCGTCATCCTGACGGCCGACAAGTTCGAGGACATGGAAGTGTTCGTCCCACTGTTCCGCCTCCTCGAGGAGGGGTGGGACGTGGACATCGCCGCCCCGACCCTGGATCCGATCGGTGGGGAACACGGCTACAGCCTGAAGCCGGCCAAGACGATCGCCCAGGTCAACCCCGACGAGTACGACCTCCTCCTGATCCCCGGCGGGTTCCCGGACGGCGCGCCCGCCACCGTGCGCAAGATCAAGCGGGCCCAGGAGATCGCCCGCTCCTTCTTCGCGAAGGACAAACCGGTCGCCTCGATCTGTCACGGGCCATGGACCCTCGTCTCCGCCGACCTGGTCAAGGGACGCCGCCTGACCTCCTACTGGCACGACGGCGTGCCCCAGGAGATCCAGAAGGCAGGCGGGAAGTGGGAGGACGAGGAGGTCGTCGTCGACGGCAACCTCGTGACCTCACGCTATCCGATGGACTTGCCCGCGTTCTGCCGCGAGATGCTCAAGGTCGCGCAGAACGAGAAGTGACGCTGCGTCCGGCGCTCCGGCGGACTCCTTCCGGTGAGCCGATCGGCGAGTCCGTATCTACCCGCACGGAGTGAGGTCGACGAGGCCCATGCTCGAACCGAGGGAGACCCGCGTGTTGCGGGACGGCGGGATCGAATGGGTCTTCTTCTTCCGAGAGTCGGAGGTCCCCCCGCGCGAACGGCAGATCGTTAGGTGGGCGAGGCACAACCGGTTTCTCCGTCTCGCCGTCACGTTCGGGTCCCCTGACCCGGACTTCCACGCGTACCGGAGCACGACGGCGGTCCACCTGTGGCAGATGGACCAGCTCCCGAAGGGGATCACGTGGCGGGAGGTCTTCGTCCACGTGTTCACCCACGAACCCCTGCATCACGCGATCGGCCTCGCGTTGGCGGAGATGGATGAATGGGGAGACCAGGAGTGGGTCATCCGCAGGCTCGGGGACGGGCGGTGGTGGTAGTCGACTCGCCGACCCGGCCAGGCAGACGATCCGAAGTCGATCGTCATCGAACGAAGAGCGTGCGTCCTCGTCGGCTCCTGGAGCGGCCACCCCGCGTCCTGAGGCAACGTAGGAAAACGGTTAAACGACCGTCTCGCCTGCACCGGGCGAGAGGTCTGGCGTGAGGCTGCATTTTCAGGAGAAGCCCTGGGACCTGTACGTCGTTGTGGCCTATACCATCGTCATGGCCGCAGTTCTCCTCGCCCTGAACGTGGGCAACCTCCTCGCAATCCTCCTTGTCCTCTTCATCCCCGGATACGTCCTCGTGGCGGCCCTGTTCCCGGGTTCCCTCACGCCGGAGAAGCCCGAGATCGATTGGATCGAGCGGGTCGCCCTGTCCTTCGGGCTGAGCATCGCCGTCGTCCCGCTCCTCGGCCTTCTCCTGAACTTCACGCCGTTCGGGATCCGCTTCGCCCCGATCGTCTCGACGATCACGCTCTTCACGGTCGGCGTCGGCTACGCGGCGTACTGGCGGCGCATGCAGCTGCCCTCGGAGCGGCGGCTCTCCCTGACCATGGTCCTCGGCCTTCCTGAGTGGAAGGAGTACGGCATGCTCGACAAGGTCCTGACGATCGCCCTGATCGCGAGCATCCTCGTCGCCGGCGGTACCCTCGCCTACGTCGTCCTGACGCCACGGCCCGGAGAGACCTTCACGGAGTTCTACGTTCTCGGCCCGGGCGGGAACGCGAGCGGCTATCCGACGAACCTGACCGTGAACGAGACAGGCAGCGTGATCATCGGCGTCGCGAACCACGAGGGCGCGACGGTCAACTACACCGTGCGCGTGGAGCTGGTTGGCGTGCGGATCGTGTTCAACGCGACCGCGGGCTTCAACGAGACCGTCGAGGTCAACCGCACCACGTGGACATGGACGAACCTCACCGTCGCGGACGGGGCGAACCGGACGGAGCCGTACTCCTTCGCCATCCCGGCGGCCGGCCTGTGGAAAGTCCAGCTCCTCCTCTACAAGAATGACGACTTCTCGAGCGCGTACCGGGAGATCCACCTGTACGTGACCGTGACCTAGTGGCAACGCGGACAACGCACCCCATTCGACTCGCGACGGAGAGTCAAATGGCCGGATCGCGCGACGGGAGGGGTCGTCGGGATCCGTCCTGCCCCGGCCGGCCTGGAACCGAATACCCTATGTACCGGGAGTCCCTGGAGCCAGGCGATGGCCGTCCCGTTGCTGCAAACCAGCCGGTTCCTCCGGGCCCTAATCCTGACCACCTGGGTCTCCAGTTTCCTCCTGTGGCTGTACATCGTCCTTCGGGTCGTCGTCAACGGTGTGGACGTGCACTACCCCTTCCTCGACAGCGTGCGCTCCATCTCAATCTCGGCGATGGGGGTATTCTCCTTCTTCGTGTTCTTCGTGAGCATGTTCCTCTACCTCTGGCTCTGGGGCCCTTTCCGGGGCATGCCCAGTTTCGCCCAGATTCCGCCCCCGCGGCAATTCTAGGAGAAGCGTCCCGTGCGGGGTTCGTGACGGACTCACGCAAAGCGAGAGGACCGTAGTGCGTCATTTAACCAAAGCGTTAAATATCCGGCCTGCTTTTCACTTAACCAGATGGTTAAACGAAAGCCGGTCGCCTTGGACCTGGACGCGGTCTTCGCGGCGCTGGCCCACCCCATCCGGAGGGCCATCCTCGAGCAGCTCGCCGGGGGAGACGCGAACGTGGGCGAGCTCGCGGAGCCCCACCACGTCAGCCTGCCCGCGATCTCGAGGCACCTGCGCGTGCTCGAGGACGCGGGCCTGATCAAGGTGGAGCCCGAGGGTCGCGTGCACCGATGTCAGATCGACGCCGCGCCGCTGAGCGCCGCGTTCGGCTGGCTCACGCGCTACCGCGTCCTGTGGGAGGACCGGTTCGACCGTTTGGCCAAGCATCTCGAGGAAGACCGATGACGCAGGACGAACAGGGGGAAGCATCATGACGAAGCAAGACACGAAGAGACCCGCTCCGCGGGCGAAGGCCCTGGAGGTATGATCATGCCCAAGACGACGGAGAAGAGGACCCCAACGAAAAGGAAGGGCGCGAAGGGAAGAGACCTCGTGATCACGCGGTTCCTCGACGCGCCGCGCGAGAAGGTGTGGAAGGCGTGGACGGAGCCGGAGCAGATGAAGAAGTGGTGGGGCCCGGCCCCCTTCACGGCGCCGTCCATCCGCATGGACCCGCGCGTGGGCGGCACGTACCTGTTCTGCATGCGCTCCCCCGAGGGGAAGGACTTCTGGAGCACGGGGGTCTTCCAGGAGGTCGTCCCGAACGAGCGGCTCGTGTACACGGATCACTTCGCGGACGAGAAGGGCCGCATCGTGCCGGCGACGTACTACGGGATGGGCGGGGACTTCCCGCTCGAGATGAACGTGACCGTGACCTTCGAGGAGCACGGAGGCAAGACGAAGCTCACCCTGCGTCACGCGGGCCTCCCCGCAGGAGAGATGACCCGACTCACCGGCGCGGGATGGAACTCGTCCCTGGACAAGCTGGCCGAAGGCTTCCGAGGCCGGGACGCGCTCAAGCTGACGTTGCCGACTGAGCGCGAGGTCGTCGTCACGCGCGTCCTCGATGCGCCGCGGGAGCGAGTCTTCCGGGCGTACGTGGACCCGAAGGCAATCCCGGAGTGGTGGGGGCCTCGCGGCTCCATCGTCACCGTGGACCGGATGGAGGTGCGCCCGGGCGGCGCCTGGCGATTCATCTCGAAGGCGCCGGACGGGAGCGAGCACGGGTTCCATGGCGAGTTCCGGGAGATCCGTCCGCCCGAGCGGCTCACTTGGACGTTCGAGTACGAAGGCATGCCGGGCCACGTCTCGGTCGAGACGATCACGTTCGAGGCGGTGCGGGGCGACAAGACGAAGGTGACGGTGAATGCGCGATTCGACAGCCGAGAGGACCGGGACGGGAAGGTCAACTCGGGGATGGAGTACGGAATGCGGGAAAGCTACGCGCGCCTGGAGGAGTACCTGGGCCAGCACGCCCGTCGGAGATGAGCCGGGCGTTCCGCTTCCCGACTTGGTCTAAGAAAAGAGAAAGGGAGGGAGGCCGCCCCGGGGACCCAGCCCCGGGCGCGGTCCCCCTATGATTTCACGGTTCGCGCTTGCCCCGTCCGCGGAGGCCGACCCATGCCAGGATGACGACGAGCGCAATGACGTTCGCCGCCATCACGACCTCCGGGTTCAGGACGACCGCCGCAAGCGGGAGCGAAGCGACCACGAGGGCCGTCGTCGCCCCGCTCGAGTCGAACGGGCACTTCAGGTTGTTCGCCGCCGACAGGAGCGCCAAGGCCGAATCGACCGTCTCGGGCCCGGGGTCTGCGCCGACCGCGTCGCGGTACAGGGCCCGCACGCCGGCGACGGTGTACGGGTAGCTGATGCCCGAGTCCGCGCTCGGCAGGGCCGCGGCCGCGTGCCGGTCGAGGGCGGTGAGTCCACCGCCTTGGAGGACCGTGGCCTGGAGCAGGGTCACGCTGTTCGCGAGCCCCGACTGCGCCGACGTCACGCCGAAGAAGGCGTTGAACAGCAGGTAGGTCTTGATCGTCGACGTCACGTCATCCGTGCCCACGCCGTCCCAGAGTTCCGGATGGTTCTTCCAGAACCCGGGCGAGCAGCCTTGGGAGGGCGGGATGTTCGTGAAGGTCACGGAGCTCGTCTGGTCCGAGATCACGTCCACGATCTGCGTGTCCGACGGCTGGACCGTGTACCCGGCGGGGACGATCTCCTTCACGAGGTAGCGGCCCTCCGGCAAGCTCAGGACCACCGGGTTGCCGTCCGAGGGGATGTGCACGCTCGCCGCAATCGGGCCGAGGCTCGAGCAGGCGTCGTCCAAGCACGGGTAGACCTCGAAGGTCACGTCGAACGCCGTCCACAGGCTCCCGTCCTGGTTGAGCTTCGTGATCGACAGGTTGCCCGGGGGCAGCGGGTTCTCGACTGTGCCCACATTCACGTCCCGGTGGTCCGAGTCGACCACGATGCCCGTGATCGGGTTCGGGTCCATCGCCGCGTACGGCGAGGTCACCGTCTCCGAGATGCTGTACGTCCCGGCTGTCAGGCCCTCCCAGGTGAAGGTGTGCGAGTCGTCCCCCACGCTGAAGTCGTAGCACTGGGTCACATCGCTCGTCGTGTGCAGGGTGCCGTCCGTTCGGTCGAGGGTGAAGCAGACCGTGGCCGACGTCGTGAACTTGCCGAACTCGACCTCCTTTGTGATCGAGATCGATCCGGCCCACCACGTCTTGACCGCGCTGTCCGACCCGGCGTCCACCGAGCTCGCGGTGCCGTGCGGCGTGGACACGTCGCCCGACCAGCTCACGTCGATGTTTGTGGTCCCCGCGACCTGGGAGGAGACGACGACCTGGCATTCCCCGTTGATCGTCCCGGCGGAGCAGGTCTCGCTGTCGATGCTGCCCACGCCCGTCACGCTCACCGTCGGCACGCTGCCGTCCGGAGCCGCGACGAAGCCGTTCCCGTCGCCGTAGTCAATCTCCAGGAGGACGGTGAACGTGTGCGTCGTGAAGATCGGGTTGTCGCCGTCCGGGTTCACGCTGATCCGGGCGTCAATCCAGAGCTTGAGGACGTCGTTCGAGGTTGCGCTCGTCGACACGGTCCCGTCCGTGGTCACGATGTCGCCGCTCCAGGAGGCCTCGACCGTCGTCAGGCCCGTGATGGAGGACGACAGGAAGACCGAACAGTCGCCGTCCCCGCCGTCCGTCAGGCAGAAGGTCGGGGTGAGCACGCCGGGCCCGGAGACGACCGTGAAGTCGATCTCCTCGCCGTCGGGGGCCGCCACGAAGCCGCTCCCCGTGTCGAACTCAAGGAGCGCGACGATCTCATGGTCCGTGTTGACCTGGTTCGCCGCGTCCTCGGGCGTCAGGGAGAGGCGCACGTCGACCCAGCGCTTCGAGACGGGGTCCGCTGTCGCGGTCGCGTCCGCGTTGCCCTCCGCCGTGCCGATCGTCCCGGTCCAGGATGCGCCGATGCTCGTCGTGCCCGTCGTGTCGGAGTGGAGGGTGACCGAGCACATGCCGGAGGCGTCCGTGACGCAGGTCAGGCTCGAGAGCTGCCCGGGTCCGCTGACGATCTCCCAGGTGATCGTCTCGCCGGCGGGCGCGGACACGAAGCCGTTCCCGTCGCCGTAGTCGAACTCGAGGGTGGCCGTCAGGACGTGGTCGTCGCCGACCTGGTTCGCGTCATCGGGCGGGGTCAGGGTGAGCCGCGCGTCGACCCAGCGCTTGACCACGGGGTCCGCGTTCGCGGACACGAGGACGGAGCCCTCGGGGAACACGAGCGTGTTGGACCATAAGGCCGAGACCTTGCTCAAGCCCGTGACCGCGGACGTCAGGTCCACGGAGCACATGCCCGTCCCGCCGGTCGTCAGGCAGAAGGTGGGCGTCAGCACGCCGGGGCCGGAGTCAATCACGAAGTCGATCTCCTCGCCGTCCGGGGCGGGCTGGAAGCCGTCCCCGTCGCCCGAGTCGATCTGCAGGAAGGCCGTGATCGTGTGCGTCGCGCCGACCTGGTTCGCGGCCTCGCCCGGTGTCAGGCTGAGCGTCGCGTCGACGAATCGCTTGTCCGCGTCGCCGCTGTTCGGGGCATTCCCGTCCGTCGAGCGGAGCAGGGAGAGCCCTCCCACCTGGACGCTGGATGAGGCGTGGCCCGTGACGATCCCGCCTGTCTCCGACGTGAAGACGATTGTGCACTGGCCGAACGCGTCCGTGTTCGGGCCGACGTTGTCGCACGTGCTCGCGGTCGCGTCGAGCACGCTGACCGCGCCGTTCGAGTCCGTCAGGGAGAAGTCGACATGCTCACCCGCGGCCGGCGCGAAGCCGGACCCGGAGCCGTCGTCCTCCATCACCGTGACGGTGAACGTGTGCGGGTCGCCGACCACGTTGACCGCGCTCGGAGAGATCGAGATCTTCGCATCCACGTAGACCTTGACCGCGTCGCCGCTGTTCTGGCCGAGCCCGTCCGTCTCGCGGGACAGAGTCACGCCGCTGACGTCGAAGGAGACGGCCGCGTGGATCGTGAACGTCCCAGCGCTGGTCGAGTTGATCACGACGTCGCAGTTGCCGGAGGCGTCCGTGCCCGCGTCACAGTCGGAGGTGTCCACGAAGGAAGGCGTGTCACCCGTGAAGCTGATCGCCGGGATGACGCCCGAGACCGGGTCGAAGAAGGATCCGTCGCTGTTCGAGTCCACGCCCATGCCATCATCGGCCTCGACGTGGACCGTCACGGTGTGCGGGTCGTTGACCTCGTCCGTGGCCTCGAGGGGACTCAGCGTCACGAAGGCGTCGACATATCGTTTCGTCGCGTCCCCGGAGTTGGTCCCGGTGCCGTCCGTCTCGACGTGGATCGTCTCGCTCGCTACCAAGACGTCCGCGGAGGCATGCCCGGTAATCGTGCCCGAGCTGTCCGACTTGAACGTCACGGAACACATCCCGGCGACCGTCCCCGGCGAAGCGCAGGTGTCCGAGATCAGGTCGACGGAGGCGCCGAAGGAGGCGGTCAGGTCGACCGTCACGATCGTGCCGTCATCGGCTGGAGACTCGACGCCCGCGAACGTCTTGTTGACGAAGACGTTGAACGTGTGTTCCTGTCCGATCTCGTTGACCGCGTCCGGCTTGATCACAATGCCCGCGCTGCAGAGCGGGAAGCCGGCCGGGCCGGCGAAGTCCTTGAGCTCCGCCGTGAAGGACTGGGAGCTGCGGGTCTTGCCCAAGACGGTCGTCAGGCAGGGCGTGCTGCCCTCGATCGCGGTGATGTCGAGTCCGAATTCCGTGAACGCGTTCGTGGGCAGGTTCGTGATCAGGTTGCCGTGGCTGTCGTAGTTCGGCCACGGGCCGCCGTTGATCGATCCTCCGTTGTTGAAGCCGCAGATCGAGTCGGCGGGGATTGCCCCGGCAGCGAGGTTGCAGCCCTGACCCGTCAAGGTGATGATGACCTGGTAGGCGCTCCCATCCCACTTCCGGACCGTCATCGTGCCGAACGAGCCTCCCGTCGTGAAGTCCATGGAGACGATGATGTCGCCCACGGTGCGGGAGCCCAGCCAGTGGCAGACCGTCGGATCGGAGATACCGGGGTCGTCGCAGGGCGGGGCTTCATCCAGGCGAACGTTGTCCTTGAAGAATTCGAGGTCGATGTGGCTGTCGCCGTTCGCCGTGATCCGTTCGAAGCCGACGTAGATGAGAAGATGACCGCCGTACAGGGTCGCGTAGGCGTAGACGTTGGACAGATCGTCCTTCGCCGGCACGTTCCCGGTAGCCCAGCTCCAGGTCGAGATGGGGTCCCCGTTCTTGTTGGAACTGCCGCCGCCCGAGTACGTCGTCTGGTCGGTCGCGCCTCCCTGAGACAAATCGTCCGCAAGGAAGTCGGCGATCGCACCGGGATAGATCACGTGGCCCGACGCGTCGAAGATGTCACCCCAGTCGGGTCCCGGGATCGCGCCATCGCCCAGGATGTCCGTCAGGGCTCCCGCCCCCGGACCCGGGCCCAGCTCGAACTGCCCGTTGGCGTGGACCGCGTTCGCGACTTGGGTCACCGCGAGGAGCGCGGCGCCGAGCATCACCCAGGTGAGGAGCAGAGCCATCGCCTTGGATCGATGCGACCGAGCCGTGCGTCCGGACACCGATTCGTTTGTCGAACTAGCACGCCGACCGCTTGAAGATGTCATCTCTGCCCTTCCCCCAGCCGTTCAAGGAGTGGGACCGAATCCGCGGGTGGGTACTTGGGCAGATTAGTTCGACATTTGACCGAACCGCAAAAGTGTACGATTTTTGGTCAGCCTAAACCGCTCCGATGTCACGGACGGTAGAGGCCACCCTCATGCCGCACCTGCCCGGATGCCGCGAGGCGCTGCAGATGGTAGTCGGCGAGTTGGCGGCTAATCCCCAGGTCCGCGGCGACATCGGAAGGCCGGACGACCTGCCGCTCGCGCACCACGGCCAGGACGCGGAGGCGGCAACCCTGCAGGGTCCAGTACGCTTCGAACACCGAATTCCGGTCCGTGATCTCCTCGCCGTTCACGTAGTAGCGACATCGTCCCTCGACCCGCTGCTCACGGACACGGCCTCGTCGCATCAAGACGTTCAGGTGGTGCCGGGTCTCCCCCACGCTCACCCGGATGGACCGGACGATGGACCGGAAGTGGTCCCCGGGGATGGCCTCCAGGTGGGCCAAGATTCTCGCGCGCGTGGGATGGTCGAGGGCCGCAACGCCGAGGCCGACGGCAGCCGCGGGCGGAAGGTCCGCGAGGGCCGAGGAGGCGACGACGGGCAGGATCGCGGGCAGGAGAATCAGCAGGATGAGGAGGGGCAGGATGAGGACACGCACGGTGCCCGCACCTCGGCGACTCCTCGTCTTCGAGTCCCCCAACTGGCGCGTTCCCCGACGTGCCGAGCCTTCATGGAGGCTCGAACGAAGAAGCCCTGCCCCCCGAACCAGTCTGTCGAACCCAGACCGTCATGGCGGTCGATGGTAATAAAAAACGCGGCTTCGCGCTGATGCCGGCCTCCCGCGGCCGGGCCGTGAGGGCCTGGAACGCCCTATTTCGGACACCCGAAACCGACGCCCGAGACCGCGGCCCGGTTCCGTCGGGATGCGTTGAACTCCGTTCGCGAAACGGCCCTCGCGACGAGAACGCCCCTCGAACTATCGGGGGGCTCCCGCGGCATTCCCGGGATGCGGCTATTAGGCCCTCCGAACTCTCGCCGGCGCGAGATGGCATCCATGATCGAGATGATCCACCCGCCGAGGGAGCGCGTCAGAGAGGTAGACCCAGGGAACCTCCTCGACGCATTCACCGGGCCGGAGCGGATCCTAGGCGTCCTTCCGTTCGTCGCGGACGTGAGCACGATCCCGCGGTGGCACCACCTCCTCTTCACGGAGGACAAGCTCCTCGCGGTGCCCGCCTTCTCCGAACCGGCCCCGCAGGCCTCCGGCCTCTTCCTGCCGCCCCCTCCGGCGTTCGCGGACCGGTACCCCACAGTCCACGCGGCGCTCCACCTCGTCGCGATTCCTCGACCCCTGACCCCGGCCCACGTGACCGCAATCGTCCCCTACGCGCTCGTACGGCGCGCGAGGCTCACCCGCGGACGGGAGAGGCAGACCCTCCCCTGCCTGGAGATCCACGGTGGACGGCGCACGACCTGGTGGTTCTTCCGGAGGGACGGCGACCGCGGGGATCCAGAGAAGGCATGTTACGCGCGCGACCTCCTCGTCACGCTCCTGCCCTTCCCCCTAGAGCTGGTAGGTTTCTCGGACGCGCCGAGGCCGCCGGAGTGGCGGCTCCGACGCGGAGCACGAGAGCCGCTGCCCCTCCTGGCCCTGCCCGTTGACGCAGATCGCCGGGAGCCCGCGAAGCTCGATGCCCGGACACAGCGACACCGTTAAGACCCTGGGCCCGGTACACCGGCCCGATGTCCAAGCGAGCCCTCATCTCCGGAGTCACCGGCCAAGATGGGTCGTTCCTCGCGGAGCAGCTCCTCAAGAAAGGCTATGAGGTCCACGGCCTCGTGCGGCGCTTGAGCACCCCGAACTTCAACAACATCGCCGCGCTCGCGGACCGGATCCACCTCCACGACGGGGACCTGATGGACCAGTCGTCCCTCGATGCGGCCGTGCGGGCCTCGAAGCCGGACGAGGTGTACAACCTGGCGGCCCAGTCCTTCGTGGGCACGTCCTTCGTCCAGCCTGTCCTCACGGGCGAGATCACGGGCCTCGGCATGGTGCGAATCCTGGAAGCCGTGCGGAACTACGCCCCCCACGCCCGCGTGTACCAAGCCTCCTCGAGCGAGATGTTCGGCAAGGTGGACCGGGAGCCGCAGAACGAGACGACTCCGATGCACCCCCGCAGCCCCTACGGCGTCGCGAAGGTGTACGCGTACTGGGCGTGCATCAACTATCGCGAGGCCTACGATATTTATGTATCGAATGGAATATTATTCAACCACGAGTCCGAACGGCGCGGACTCGAGTTCCTCACCCGCAAGGTCGCGAACGGCGTGGCCCGGATCCACGCGGGCAAGGCGAAGTCGATTTCCCTCGGGAGCCTCGACGCGAAGCGCGACTGGGGCTACGCCCCGGAGTACGTCGACCTGATGTGGCGGGTCCTGCAGTACAAGGAGCCCACCGAGTTCGTCGGCGCGACGGGCGAGGCGCACCCCGTGCGGGAGTTCGTCGAGGAGGCGTTCCGCGTCGCCGGGATCCCGGACTGGGAGAAGCACGTGACCGTGGACGAGAAGAACCTGCGGCCCTCCGAAGTCTACAATCTCCGCGGGGACGCCTCGAAAGCGAAGCGCCTCCTGGGCTGGGAGCCGAAGGTCCGGTTCAAGGACCTCGTCAAGCTCATGGTCGAGGCCGAGCTCGAGCGGATGAAGTGAGCGCCGCGTCGCTCACCCGATGCGCAGGGCCACCTGCGCGGTCCCCTTCGCCCCGACGAACACGGACTGCTCTGCGCGGCGGCCGCCCGACGTGATGGCCTGGATCGTGACCATAGAGCCGAAGGGCGAGGACAGGCGTGCCGCGACCGTCGTGACCTGGGAGGTCCCCGGAGGCACGCTCAGGGTCGAGACGGCCGAGCCGTTCACGAGGAGCTGCACGGTCTCCGCCCCCGCGGAGCGGTTCTCCACGGATACGACGACGCTCCCCGTGGGGACCGCCGCGGGTTCTCCCGAACCCTCCGAGCCCGAAGACCCCAGCAGGGGCGGTGGGACGCGGTAGACGCCCGAGCCGCTCGGCGTCGTGTCCGGAGCGGAGGGCGGCAAGGGAGCCGGTGCGTAGGTCGCGCGGCTGTCGAGAATCCCGGAGGGGGCCTGTCCCGAAGACGCCCGCATGCGGCGGACCCCGAAGACCACGAGCACCAGACCGATTCCCATCGCCGCGATCCCGCCCAAGAAGAACCCGGGGTCGATCCCCGTGCTCGTCAGGTCCACCGCCACGTCCTGCTCCACGTTCTCGTAGCCGGGGGCGTGCTGGAAGACGAGGTGGTACGTGTTGAAGCCGGGGACCGCGACGTCGATCGAGCCGCTCGAGGCAGTGACCGTGTACAGTCCCGTCCGGTTCGCGCCATTCAGGTAGGCGTTGTAGTCCGCGTCGTTGAAGACGAAGACCGTGACGGGCGTGCCGTTCAGGACTTGGAAGGTGCCCTGCACGTTGCCGCCTGCGAGGACGCTCCAGGAGTACTCCGTGAAGTACTCCGTCGTGGCATCGTTCGGACCGATCGGGGCGGTGTCCTGGGCGCCGGCCGGCGAGAGCCCGTAGAACATCGCGAACAGCCCCGCGACGATCAGGATCGCGCCGAGGATCACGAGTCCGCGTCCACGCCTCCGGGGTGCCATGGTCTGCCGTTCGGGGCCGACGCGGCGGGTCCTCATAGGCTTTTGCCGTGGCCCATGCCCGAGGGCCTCGGCCCGATCCCGAGGGGAGGAGGGCGGATTCGGGCGCCCAAGTCGTGCGAGTCCGTCACGGGCCGGGGTGGGACGCCGCGTCCGCGAGCGCGGTCCCGGCGCGTGCCCACAGCGAGCACGCGAAGTTCTCCCCGAGGAGGTCGCCGGATTTGGACGTGGTGACGTGGACGAACCCCGCGTACGCCGCGGACGTCGCGGAGAGGATGTAGGCCGCAGCCACGCCGCCGTGATAGGGGATCACGGAGACGTTCGGCACGGAGATGTAGGGGAGGATCTGACTCGGGCGAGATCCCATCCACGCCGACGATGGCCCCGGGCTGCAGGTAGCCGTCGAGGCTCTGCACGACGCTCATCTGCGGGTACGGCGCGGGGAACGCGACAATCGCAAGGCCGATCGCGAGGAACACCGCCATGAGGACCGCGAAGCGCTTCGAGAAGGATCGCAGGTCCGTGGAGGGCGCACGGGTGAAGGTCCACCGCGGCTCCGTCTCCTTCAGGACGAGCCACAGGATCAGCGGCGAGGACACGACGACGTAGCGGAGGTTGTCCCACCACCACAGCGGCGTCTGCTCGACCGTCCAGAAGAACGAGGACACGATCCAGCCCATGAGGAACGTCGAGCCGACGATCGTCCACAGGAGGCCGGTCGCCTCGCCTGCGGCCGCCCGCCGGGACAGGCGCAGCTCCGGGAAGAACAGCCCCCCGTACAGGAGGAAGAAGAGGAGGAAGAGCGGCACCTTGACGACGAGGGCCTCCGCGAGCATGGAGGGATGCGCGAACCCGTAACCGTACACGTTGTCGATGTAGGCGGACGTGTCCCAGTGCGGCCAGCCGTACACGGACAGGTTGCGGAGGGTCCAGCCGCCCGCCAGGAGGGCGAACGCGCCGACGCCGGTCAGGAACCACTTGTCCTTCAGGATCCACCAGCCCTTCGCCCTTCGGATCCAGAGGAAGCCCATGACGATCGTCACGACGAAGACCCAGCCGATGGACGCCTTCGCGAGGAACCCGAGGCCCGCGAAGAGCCCGGCGAGGGCGAGGTAGGGCAGGTCCCGCAGCCCCTTCACCGCGGCCCAAGCAGTCAGGACGAAACAGATCCCGACGAGCTCCTCGGAGTAGCCGATCAGGCTCGTCATGAGGAACATCGGCTCGAGGGCGACGAACGCGGCGGCGTACCACGCCTTGCGGCGGCCGAAGAGGTCCGCGGTCGCGAACCAGACGACGGCCACGAGGAGGACGGAGAGCACGAGCTCCGCGAACTTCGTCGCGAAGATCGAGAAACCGAGGGCGCGGTAGAACAGGGAGAGGAACATCGGGTAGAGCGGCGGGTAGTGGTGGTAGAACGTCGGCACGGACGCATAGGGGAGGAGGAACTCTCCGTGGAGGGCGAAGGAGTCGCCCATCACACTCATGACCGCGCCGTCGTAGACGATGCCCCAGGAGTCGAAGGTCACGAACCGGAGGACGAGGCCCACGGCCACGAGGGCCGCGAGCACGTGCGGCACACGGATCCGGCGTCGGCGGGGTGGTTCGGGACGGTCGATCGCGGACTCCTCCCTTAGGGTCGCCCCATCCCGGGCTAGGGGGATAAGGCTTTCACCCTGAAAATCGGGGTAACGGGTACGGTGGACGCCTCCGCACCGGGGACGCCGGCGAGGTTTTGCGCCAAGCGTTGCGGGGCGCCTCCTTTTATGCGTCGACCATGATGACGGGGGCGGTTGGGGACGTGAAGACGAGGACGGCGCTTCTGGTGGTGGGGTCGGCGCTTATCGCTCTCGCCCTCCTTTTCCTGGCCGTCGTGTCGACGATGTACTGGCCGCTCCAGTCCGTCGTCACGGTCATCGCGCCGTTCCTCGGCGTGTCGATCCTCGCATCCGTGGGCCTGTCCCTGACCGTGACTGCGTTGATGATTCCCCGTTCGAGTGTGACCGGCTCGAAGGATAGCGAGACGACGTCCGTCATCGACTCGCTCCTCTCGGAGACGAATCGGCGACGGTAGCCGAGCCGAGCCAGCTGGTTGCGTTGGACCGACGAGGCATGAAGCCGGGCGCTCGCCCGGGTCGTGTGCATCCCACGCACCTCCCGGTTCGGAGGGTCCTCCGATTCAGAATCCGCTTCCGGAAGGCCTCTTCAGCGCGTCGCCACGCGGGCACGGGAGGCGGGAGCGCGGGAGTCGTGACCGATAGGTCGTTGGAGATTGGGGACCAGTTCGGCACGGCGTCGGCGGTCCGCAAGGCGAACCAGTACTGCGTCCCGGGCAACAGTCCGCTGGCGTTCAGAGACTCCGTTGAGCCGGCCAGCTGGGGCGGGAAAGTGGGCACCCGTGTGGCGGCACCGAACGACGTGCTGTCGAGGGGGCCCTGCGCGCTGTAACGGAGATCATACTGGCTCGCCTGGCCCACGCTCCCGTTGTCTCCGGGGGCCGTCCACTGGAGCACGACATAGCTGGAGGCCGTGATCGAGCTCCGGAGGTCCGTGACCTGTCGGGCTGGTCTGGGTCGCCTGTGACGCGGAGCTTCCCAGGCGTGAGTACCGAATCCCGAGGCGCCGAGTCGGCCCTGCCTGAGCCGCTCGCTGCCCGGTCCCCTTCCCGCTCGCGTCCGTGGAACCACGGACGTGCCGCCTCGGAACACATCCCGCAGGGCCCAGAGCGCAATCCGGGGCTTGTGGACGACCTTGCCCATCGTGTAGGGGAACGCGATGTGCCCAAAGGGGACGTAGACCCGCACCCGGACGCCTTCGTCCACGGCGACGGGGAGGACGCGATGGATCGGATATCCCCGGACGACTTCGATTTCGCACGGGGTCCCTGCCGCACGCAGACGGCGAACGCACTTGCGCGCGAGCGCCGGGTCGTGCGTTGCGACGCCAACCGTGGGAACGCGGCCCGCGAGCCGATCGACGATCTCGTAGAAACCGGCCACGGGATCGCGCTCGCGTTCCGGGAGGTCGGCCCATTCTCCTTGGATCACCCGGACCGCAAGGCCGAGGTCGATCGCTCGCTGGGCGTCCGCCGTGCTCCGTTGCCATCGACCGGGGAGGGTGCAACTGACGTTCCGATTTATCGCTTGCATCTCCTGGATGAGGGAGAATGTGCGGTCCACGTCGTCCGCGGCCATCGCATCGAAGTGGACCCGGATGCCCTTCTCGTTTCCAGACTGGACGATCCCGCGAACGAGGCCTCGATCGAACCGAAGCGGGGGCGCCTTGATCGACACGTAGCAGTCGAGTTGTTTCGCGTGAATGGCCTCGAGGGCCTCCAGGCTGTTGCGCGCGACGACTCGGGGATCGGCGCGGTCGGCGCTCATGTAGCCGACGATGCCCGGATAGCCGATCGCCGCCAGAGACTCCGCCGTTTGCACCGCCTGCTCGGCCGTGGGCCCCGCCGAGTACGCCAGGGCCAACCGCTGGACGACCTTGTCGAAGAGGCGCTCCCCCGTCGGCCTCAGGGTCCGCGCGCGAGAACGCATCCGGTCCGATGCATCGGAAACCAACGCCACGGCTCCTCGGGCCCCGATGGGGTACGTCCGAATCGAAACGCAAGGTCGCTGGGTCGGGCTCCATACGCGGACCCAGGGCTCGTCCGCCCCGAGGAACTCGTAGGAGCGGAGGTCGGCCCGGGCCGCGTACTGGAGGGTATCGAGGAGGAGAAGCGTGCCGGGGGAACACCGCTCGTAGTCCTCGGAGAAGCCCATCGCCAGGAGCCAGAACCGCTTCCCCGTGACGGCGGCAAGCTTCATGGCGACCGCCCGTCCCCCGATTCGGAGGAAGCAGATCCGAAGTTCTCCGGTCTCCGCGGCAAGCCGCGCGTACCGACGGAAGAAATCGCCCAGCAGGGGATCGCGGGCGAGCGGCGAACCCTCGCGCGATTTCCACCCCGCCGCCTCGACCGCATAGGCTTCGTCCAGGAGTCGGTCGACCTCGTCGGGGCGCGGCGAGAGGATCTCCGACGTGACCGGCCCCATGCTCTCCGCGATCCGTCGAGCCCGGCGGACGTTCGAACGCCGGTGGGAATCCAAGTGCTCGAGGGGGTTCGCCCAGGTCGCGTCGAGAGGAAGCGAGGGACACCCGGCGCTCGCCTGGCATCGGACAATCCCCCGGCCTCGACACGCCTCCGTCAGAGCGGGGATGATCGGAGAATCGGCCGGGACCCGCCAGAATCGCAGGGGAACCCGCGAACGGGCGAGGGATCGGGCGAGCACGGGAATGTGCGAGCCATCCTCGTAGAGGAAGTCCATGACCTCGACGAGGTTGTCGGGTCCCGCGAGTTCGAACCGCAGCCCACCCCGCCTCGAGCGGACGAGCGGCGCGATCGCTGCCGCGCGGCCGTCTCCCGCCACGAGGAACTCCAGATCCCGATCGATCCCGTACACCTCGGCCCAGGCCCGGATCCAGGCCTGGCTCAGCATGGGGCTGGCCCACGGAGCCGACAGGGCATCCCACAGGGGACGAATCTCATCGAGCCCTTTCAGCCCTCGGAGCGTGCGGACCGGGTCTCCGGACCAGAGCGGTGCCGCGGTTGGGGTCCCCGCCGCAGCCGACGGATCCGGGGCGGCCCCGCCTGGACCCATCGCGGCAAGGGAGACCAAGGACCCGCCCAAGGCGTTCGCTGCCCTCCACCGAGCTGAGATGACGCCGGCGTCCCGTCCGGCGTCCCCGGTCCGCTCCGTTGCACCTGCCACGAGATACCCATCCAACCGGTTGGATTTCCCAGTTCGCCGACGCGCGGCGGTCAACTGCGGCAACGTCTCGGTACCTATGTAGTCTTCGAGCATCCTGGGCGCCGGGCGGGCAGCGTGTCGAGCGGGGCCATGCCGCCTTGAATCGCAGCAGGCAGACCCACGAGTCCCTGCTTCTAGGGGACCCAGCGACGGCTCGATCCGCCGAGCATCCCCAGGGCGATGAGGGACCAGGCGACCAGGGGTGGAAGGCCGTACGCGAGGAAGAGGATGAACGCCGTGTTCATCTGGAAGTGGGCGGCCGCGAACCCGGCCGACCCGGGGAGCATGGGGCCCGCGATCGCGAGGAACACGATGCACGTGATGACCGGGCCCGCCGCCACCGCCCAGACCTGCGCGCGGGCTTGCCACAGCGCGTTCCGCTCCCGGACCAGCTGACGGAGGACCTCCGTGACCGCGAAGGACTTCGACGACGAGACGCCCTCCGGCACCGGGACCAGGGTGTCGTGACCCTGCCGCTCGATCCGGATCACGGAGGGCGTGCCCGCACCGGCCAGGCCGTCGAGCGCCTCGACCGTGTCCAGCTCAGGGAGGGAGACGGATCTGGCGGCGGACGCGAAACTCGACGGGTTCTTCCGGACCTTCGCACGGAGCATCCCGACCCGCCGTTCGACGCGACGCAGGGAAGATTCGAGGTCCGAGACGCGACGCGAGGTGGTGAGGACCACGACGGTCGCGAGCAACGTCGCAAGAGCCGCCGCAAGAGCGTAGACCTGAAGCCCTACCGAAGCGTCGTACCACGGCGCGCTGGTCGCCGAGGCGGTGGCCCAGGCAAGGCCGGCAATGACCGCGAACAGGATCACGAACGCGGCGTTCACGATGGACGGTCGCAGATGGAACGCCATGGTGGCTCCATCGGTCTCCCTTGGATGGCGCGTTATTTAACAGGTCCCCGGTTGTTATCAGGCGGGAAATCAAGGGGCGGGACCGCCCTGTACGACCCGCGGCCCGCATGCTTCCGCATTCGGTGCGCCGCCGCTCTCCCGGGCCGTTTCCGGTAACGTACTAATAGCCTCCACCCCATCGGCTCCGCCGTGCTGGACATCCGTCTCATCCGCGAGCATCCGGATCGGGTCCGGGACGACCTGAAGAAGCGGGGGGCCGCGGACAAAGAACGCCTCCTCGACGAGGTCATCCGCTGGGACAAAGAATGGCGGACCGCGTCGTCGGAGGCGGACGGCCTGAAGAAGAAGCGGAACGAGATCACCCGCGCGATCGCGGAGGCGCGGAAGGCGATGAAGGACACCGCGGCCCTCCAGAAGGAGGCCGCCGAGCTCCCAAAGAAGATCGACGCCCTCGACGCGAAGACCGCGGACCTCGACGCGAAGGTGCGCAACGGCCTGATGCGCCTGCCGAACCTCCTCCACGAATCCGTCCCCGTGGGCAAGGACGACTCCGAAAACGTCGAGGTCGCGAAATGGGGCACACCCAGGAAGTTCGACTTCGAGCTCAAGCCGCACGGCGAGCTCCTCGAGGCGCTCCAGCTCGCGGACTTCGAGCGCGCGCGCAAGATCGCCGGCGCGGGCTTCGTGTACATGATGGGCGACCTCGTGCGGCTCGACCAAGCGCTCCTGTCGTTCTCCCTGGACTACATGGTCCAGCAGGGCTTCACGCCCGTCTTCCCGCCCTACATGATGCACCGCGGCGCCTACGAGGGCGTCACGGACCTCGGCGACTTCGAGACGGTCATGTACAAGGTCGAGGGGGAGGACCTCTTCCTGATCGCGACGTCGGAACATCCGATCGGCGCGCTGTACAAGGACGAGATCATCGACGACGCGCAACTGCCCCTGGCCTTCGCGGGGATCAGCGCGTGCTTCCGGCGGGAGATCGGCGCGCACGGCGTCGACACGAAGGGACTCTTCCGGATGCATCAGTTCAACAAAATCGAGCAGTTCGTCTTCTGCCGACCCGAGGAGAGCTGGTCGTGGCACGAGAAGATCCGCGCGAACGGGGAGGCAATCTACCGCGCGCTCGAGATCCCGTACCGCGTGGTGAACGTCTGCACGGGGGACATCGGCAGCGTGGCGGCGAAGAAGTACGACATCGAGGCGTGGTATCCACGGCAGGGGAAGTACCGCGAGGTCATCTCCTGCTCGAACTGCACGGACTACCAGTCGCGGCGGCTGAACATCCGCGCGGGGAAGGTCGGCGGCGAGAAGTTCGTCCCGCACACCCTGAACTCGACGGCCATGGCGACCTCGCGCGGACTCGTCGCCATCCTGGAGAACGATCAGAACGCGGACGGCAGCGTCACCGTGCCCAAGGTCTTGCGCCCCTACATGGGGGGCCAGGAGACGATTGGCAAGGGCCGCGCGACATGATCCCCCGGCCCGGGGATGGGGGGCGAGCCCATCCGACTCTTTAGGCTTGCCTTATCCGACTGCACAAAGGGGAAATACGCGCGCGGGGGATGGTATCCCCGGGCGCGATGCGGCCACGGCCGGTCGGCTGACCCTTTCCAATGCCCGGCAACGAGCCCATACCATCCGATGAGTTCCCGAGCCAACGGCGGGAAGCCGAGAGCCCACGGAACGGTCGGATGCACTTCATCAGGGAGTCGTACCGCCTGCTGTTCGAGAAGAACCCGCTCCCGATGTGGGTGTTCGATGTCAAGTCCCTCTACTTCCTCGCCGTCAACGACGCGGCGGTCACCCACTACGGCTACTCGAGGAACGAGTTCCTCCGGATGACGATCAAGGACATCCGGCCGCCCGAGGACATCCCCGCGCTCATGGACGAGGTCAGGCGGCTCGACAGCGGCACCACGACGATCGGGATCTGGAGGCATCTCAAGCGCGACGGGAGCATCATCGACGTCGAGGTCCTGGCGAGCGAGATCGACTTCGACGACCACCGCGCGCGCCTCGTGCTGTGCCACGACATCACGGAGCGGCTGCGGCTCGAGCGCCGCCTCCGGACCGAGTTCGCGGTGACCCGGGTCCTGAACGACTCGGCCCCGGCTCGGGAGGCAATCCCGCGCCTCCTCCAGGCGGTCTGCGAGGAAGCGAGCTGGGAGTACGGGGAACTGTGGATCGCGTCCGCCGAGGGCACGAGCCTGCGGTGGCAGGCGGCCTGGCACGTCCCGGGGTTCCCTTCCGCCGAGTTCGAGGCCGCGAGCCGGACCGTCGCCGTCCCGCGCGGGGTCGGGATCCCGGGGACCACCTGGGCGACCGGACGCCCCGAGTGGCTCGAGGAGCTGACACCCCGGACGCACTTCGCCCGCGGCCAATCCGGCGCGGACCTCGGCCTGCGGCAGGGACTCTCCTTCCCGATCACCGGGCGCGGACCGCGGGTCCTCGGCGTGATGGTCTTCTTCAGCCGGAGCACCCGCGAGCCGGATCCCCAACTCCTCGAGCTCATGGCCGACCTGGGGGATCGGATGGGACAGTTCCTCGAGTCGGAGCGGCTCGAGAGCGAGCGGAGGAAGGCCGAGGAGCGGTTCGCGAAGGCTTTCCACAACAGCCCGGTGCCCGCTGCGGTCACGCGCCTCGCGGACGGCAGGGTGATCGAGGCGAACGCGAGCTTCCTCCGCGCCTGCGAGTACGCCCCGTA
Source organism: uncultured Thermoplasmata archaeon (assembly GCA_963768855.1). Classification (GTDB taxonomy): domain Archaea; phylum Thermoplasmatota; class Thermoplasmata; order RBG-16-68-12; family RBG-16-68-12; genus RBG-16-68-12. The sequence goes on along the minus strand of CAVYJM010000011.1, from coordinate 382,616 downwards.
CGAGGTCCTCGGACGACCGTCGCCCGAACTCGAAATCTGGTCCGACGCGGCGCAGCGCGACCGGATCTTGGAGCCCGTGCGACGGGGCGAGAGCGTTCGCGGCGTCGAGGAACGGTTCCGGACGAGGTCGGGCCGGACGTGGACCGCGCTCGTGTTCGTCGAGCCGATGACCCTCGCCGACGAGCCGACGATCCTCACGACCCTCGTGGACGTCACGAGCCTTCGGGAGGCTCAACGGGCCCTCCTCGAGACGGAGCGCCTCGCGTCGATCGGCCGCACCGCGTCGTACGTGGCCCACGAGCTGAATACGCCCCTGACGAACATCTCCCTGCTGACCGCGAGCATCCGGCGCCAGACCCAGGAGGATGCGACGAGGGAGCGCCTCGACCGGATCGACGCCCAGCGGCGCCTCGCGGCCCGCATCATCGAGGAAATCATGACCTTCACCCGGTCCACGGAGATCCGCCGGCAGGAGGCGGACCTCGCGACCCTGCTTCGGGCCGCCGCGGAGCAAGTGGCCGCCTACCGGAAACCGGCCGTGGCGCTTGACCTCGACGTCGGCGACGCGCCGCTCCCGATGACCGTCGACGCGCTGAAGATCTCCCAGGCGGTCGGCAACCTGATCAAGAACGCGTACCAGGCGACGGACAAGGGGACCGTGACGGTGTCCCTGCGGCGCGAGGGGGAGTGGGCGTGCGTCACGGTGCGGGACACGGGGAAGGGGATCTCGCCGCAGGACCGGGACCGGATCTTCCAGCCGTTCTTCACGACGAAGCCGCACGGCGAAGGGGTCGGGCTCGGACTGCTCTTCGTGAAGGCCGTCGCCGAGGCCCACGGCGGGCGGATCGAACTGGCGTCCGAGCCGGGGCGGGGCGCCTCGTTCTCCCTCCTCCTGCCGACCGAGGTCGCGGGTCCCTGATCGAGACCGCGAGGCTTATCCGCGACGCACGGCTCCCTGATCCGTGGCCGCCGACGTCCTCCAGCGCATCGCGGACCAGGTGTACCGTCTCGAGGACCGCTTCGTCAACCTCTACCTCCTCGACCTCGGCAAGGTCGTCCTCGTGGACACGGGGACGCGCCGTGCGGAAGAACCGATCCGCCGCGGGCTCCGGGAGCTCGGCAAGGAGGTGCAGGACGTCTCCATGCTCCTGCTCACCCACCACCACGTCGACCACATCGGCACGGCGGCGGTGTGGAAGCGCGAGAGCCGAGCCCAGGTCGACCTCCATGCGCTCGACGCCCCGGTCGCGGCCCGTCGCGAGCGCCGACGGACGCACGGCACGCGGCCGTCGATGATGGTCGTCGCCGCCCTGATGGGCGTCTTCACTCCGTTCATGCGAGGGCCTCCCCTCGAGACGGACCGCATCCTCCAAGGCGGCGAGGTCCTGGACGTCCTCGGCTGGCCCATCGAGGTCATTCATGCGCCCGGGCACACGCTCGGATCGTGCACCTTCTACGCCCGCTCCGCTGGCATCCTGTTCGCCGGGGACGCGGTGAACGGCCGGCAGGGAAAGCCCGAGCCGCCGATCGTCGTGGAGGACCGCGAGGCAGCGCTCGATTCGTACCGCAAGCTCACGACCCTCGACGCGCCGGTTCTCCTCCCTGGGCATGGCAGTCCCGTCCGCCGCGCGTAGACGGGCCGCGCCGTCCCGGCAGGGCGGTGACCGGTGGTCCCCGGCCTCGCAGCCGCCGGGAGGAAAGCTCCATAACGGCCCGTGCGGTTCCCCGTGCGGGAAGGCCATGTCGCTCCTCTGCCCGATCGACTTCCGCTACGGACGCCCGAAGATGAAAGCCGTCTTCGAGGAAGAGACCCGACTCCAGCGGCTCCTCGACGTGGAAGCGGCGTTGGCCCGGGCCGAGGCGAAGGCGGGCCTGATCCCAGCCCCCGCGGCGAAGGGCATCACGAAGCATGCGACCACGAAGGACGTGACCGTCGACCGGGTGTCCGAGCTCGAGAAGGAGACCCGCCACGACATCATGGCCGTCGTCCTCGCGCTGACCGAGGCGAGCGGCCCTGAGGCGGGGAAGTTCGTCCACTTCGGGGCGACGAGCAACGACATCTCGGACACGGCGACGGCGTTGCAGCTACGCGACGCGATCGCGATTGTGGACGACGATCTCGCAACCCTGGCGCAGGCCCTCGCGGACCTCGCGAAGAAGCACAAGGGCACAGTCATGCTCGGACGGACCCACGGGCAGGCGGCGATCCCGATCACCTTCGGACTGAAGATGGCCGTGTACACCGCCGAGGTGGACCGCCACCGCGAACGGATCGTCGAGATGACGAAGCGCGTGGTCGTCGGCAAGATGTCCGGCGCGGTGGGCACGGGCGCGGCGTTCGGCCCGAAGGCCCTCGAGATTCAGTCGGCCGTCATGGCGGACCTTGGCGTCGGCGTGGACGAGGCGTCCACCCAGGTGGTCGGGCGCGACCGCTACGCAGAGTTCATCGCGGTCCTCGCGAACGTCGCGTCCTCCCTGGAGAAGTTCGCGACCGAAGTGCGGAACCTCCAGCGGAACGAAATCGGCGAGGCCGCGGAGGCGTTCGAGTCGACCAAGCAGGTCGGCAGCTCGACGATGGCCCAGAAAGAGAACCCGGTCAACGCGGAGAACGTGGTCTCCCTCGCGCGAATCGTCCGGTCCTTCGTCATCCCCGCGTACGAGAACGTCGCGCTGTGGCACGAGCGGGACCTGACGAACAGCGCGTCCGAACGCATCCTGATCCCGCACGCCTGCGTCCTGCTTGACGAGATGCTCGCCCGGAGCATCGAGATCTTCCGAGACCTGCGCGTGTACCCGGAGCGCATGAAGGAGAACCTCGAGGCGACGAAGGGGCAGGTCATGTCGGAGTCCGTGATGATCGCCTTGACGCGCAAGGGGCTGGGCCGCCAGGAAGCGCACCGCCTCGTCCGGGAGGTCGCGATGAGAGCCCGCGCGGAGGGCCGCCACCTCCGGGACGCGCTGAAGGCGGACAAGCGGATCAAGGCCCACCTCACCGACAAGGAGATCGACGAGGCCATGCGCCCGGACCGCTACACCGGGAAGAGCGAGGAGATCGTCGCCGCCGTGGTCGCGAAGTCCCGGTGACCCTCCCGCCACGCTTAAGCCGTCGTCCTGCCTAGCCCGGCCGATGCAGTACGCGACCCTGGTCGACGCGTACGAGAAGCTCGAGGCCACGACGAAGCGCCTCGAGATGACCGACCTCCTCGTCAGCCTGTTCAGGCAGGTGCCCAAGCCCGATCTGGAACCGGTCGTCTACCTCACGCAGGGCCGGGTCTATCCGGGCTACGCAGGGATCGAGCTCGGCGTCGCGGAGAAGCTCGCGATCCGCGCAATCGCTCAGGCCACCGGGGACCGGGACGAGGACATCGAGAAGGCCTGGAAGGCCTCCGGCGATCTCGGGCTCGTGGCAGAGGAGCGCCTCCGCGGGAAGAAGCAGACCTCGCTCACCTCCGAGCCGCTGACCATCGCGAAGGTCTACGAGAACCTGAAGGAGATCGCGACCACCGGTGGATCCGGTTCGCAGGAGAAGAAGCTGCGGCTCCTCGCGGAGCTCCTGACTGACGCGGAACCGAAGGAGGCGCGCTACCTCGTGCGGATCGTCGTGGGCAAGATGCGCCTCGGGGTCGCGGACATGACGATCGTGGACGCCCTTGCGGCCACCTTCGCGACGAAGGAGGAGCGGGACCGCGTCGAGCGCGCGTACAACGTGTCGTCCGACCTGGGCGAGGTGGCCCGCGCCCTCGCCGAGAACGGGCTCGCGGGCGCCGATGCAATCCATCTCCAGCTCTTCCGCCCAATCCGCTCCATGCTCGCGGAGCGGCTGCCCACGTTGCAGGAAATCATGGAGAGGATGGGGGAGCCCGCGCTCGAGTACAAGTACGACGGCCTGCGGTGCCAGGCGCACATCTCGAACGACAAGATCCGGCTCTTCTCGCGGGAGCTCGAAAACATCACGGGGCAGTTCCCCGAGATTGTCGAAGGGCTGCGGACCGCGATCCGCGCGAAAGAGGCGATCGTCGAGGGCGAGGCGGTCCCCGTCGACGCAAACACGGGCGAGTTCCTCCCGTTCCAGGAGGTCAGCCGCCGTCGCGGACGGAAGACGGACGTGGACCGGATGTCGCAGGAGTTCCCCGTGACCCTGTTCACCTTCGACTGCCTCTTCCTGGAGGGAGAGGACCTCACGATTCGTACGTATGTCGAGCGGAGGAAGGCCCTGGACGGGATCCTGAAGGAGAACGAGCGCGTGCGGCGCGCGACGTACAAGGTCACCGCGGACGTCAAGGCCGCGGAGGCGTTCTTCGACGAGGCCCTCCAGGCGGGGTGCGAGGGCCTCATGGCGAAGGCCCTCTCCTCGACGTACGACGCGGGCGCCCGCGGCTTTCAGTGGATCAAGTTCAAGAAGGAATACAGCACGGAGCTGAGCGACACGATCGATCTCGTGGCGGTCGGCGCGTTCGCGGGGCGGGGGAAGCGCGCCGGCACGTACGGTGCGTTGCTCATGGCCGCCTACGATGACCAGGCGGACGTGTTCCGCACGACCTGCAAGCTCGGCACGGGCTTCGACGACGAGACCCTGTTCGGCTTGAAGGACCGATTCCAGGACGCGGTCGTCCCGCACCGGCACGCCCGCGTGGATTCCGCGCTCACACCCGACGTCTGGTTCGAGCCGCGGTTCGTCCTCGAGGTCAAGGGTGCGGAGATCACGGTCAGCCCGGTCCACACGTGCGCCCGCGATGCGGTCCGCAAGGGCGCGGGCCTTGCCGTCCGGTTCCCCCGGTTCACCGGCAAGTGGCGCGACGACAAGAAGCCCGAGGACGCGACCTCCCAGAAAGAGCTGCTCGAGATGTACCGCGGACAGCTCAAGGCCGTGAAGCCCGGCGGCGCATGAGTTCAGAACCCGCGGGAGCCACGCTGGGCGACGTACGCCTCGAGGGTGATCTCGGGGCCAAGGGCCGCGAACATCCGGTCATAGTCCTCGTTCGTCGCGGCGTTCAGCTTCTCCCGGAAGACCCAGGACTCCACGAACTCGTTGCCGAAGGCCTGGCGCAGGAGTCCACGATAGTCCCGGCCCTCCAGGATGGACCGTGCGGCGAGCGCGCCCGTCATCGCCGCGTACCGGAAGCCGAAGCCCGCAACGGCGTCCTGGAAGCCTCCGGCCTCGCCGACATACAGCACCCCGCCCCGCTCCGCGTCCGCGATCGGATCTCGGACGAAATGTGCGCGGCCGTGGATCTTGCCGACCCAGGTGCTCGTCCCGAGAATCGCCTTGACCCAGGGGACCTCGAACGCCTTGTGGACGCGAGCGAGGAGCCGCGCGTAGTCGAACTCGGACCAGGAGACGCTGTAGATCGAGTGGTAGTCGATGCCGGGCGTGATGGCCAGGTATCCGGCTGGTGCGACCTCGTTGTCGAAGAGGGCGCATGCGACGTCGCGCGTCAGGGAGCTACCCGTGGCCGAGAACGTGTAGCCCGCGCCGAGGATCTGGGTCTCGTCCTTCGGAGGACCGGTCGCGACGATGTCTGCATCATCGGCGCCGAGGGAGGCGCCGAAGTGGAACCGGACCCCGGCCTCCTGGGCCCGACGGAAGAGGACCTGATCGACGGATTCGGGTTCACGGCCCCGCTGGAACAGGTAGTGCGCGGGGCCGAGGAGCTCGGTTCGGGCGTGCGGCGCGGCGCGAATCGTCCGCTGGACGGTCGAGAACGGCGAAAAATCGAAGCCCACGGACCGCAGTTCCTCGAGAGCGTCCAACTTGCGGTAGTTCCGGATGCCTTCCGTGTGCGGGCCCGAGCTGGGGAGCAGCGCCGTCTTCGGGTCGAAGACCTCGACCGTCCGCCCCGCTCGCGCGAGCACGAGTGCCGCGGTCAGACCTCCAAGGCCGGCCCCTGCGACGCGGACCGAATCGGCCATCGCGGCACGATGGTGGGATCCCCAGAATAAGCTTGCGCGGGTCACAGGAGTCGGGAGGACCGGTGCTGTTGGTACGCGGCCAGATCCATCTCCGGCCCCATGGACGCCACGAGGCGGTCCATGTCCTCGTTCGTCGCGCGGTTCAACTGCTGCCTGAACGCGAAGGCTTCCTCGAACTCAGTGCCGAACGCCTGCCGCAGGAGGGCAGGATAGTCGGACCGGTCGAGGACCGACTTCGCCGCGAGGGCTCCCGTGATCAACGCGTACCGGACGCCATAGCCGCCGATCGCATCGAGGAAGCCGGCGGCCTCTCCGACCCGGAGCGCGCCCGACGGGGCCACCGCATCGGCGATCGGGTCCCGCGCGAAGTAGGCGCCGCACTCGATCCGCTGAAGCCGGCGGCTCGATCCGACGAGCTCCCTCACCCAGGGAATCTGGAGCGAGGCCTCGACGCGCGACCGCATGCTCTCCAGATCCAGATCCGTCCAGGAGACGGCGTAGAGCGTGCAAGCCTCAGGCCCCGGGGCGAGGGCGAAGTAGCCGGCGGGCGCGATCGAGTTATCGAGGAGGGCGTAGAGCGTCGTGTCGTCCATCGGGCTCCCCTCCCGCGAGAACGTGAACCCCACGCCGAGGAGGGACGGCGGACCGGTGGGCCGTCCCGCGGCCACGATGTCCACGTCCTGAGGATCCTTCGCCGTCCCGAACCGCACCCGAGCTCCCGCCCGCACGGCCCGGTCGAAGAGCTGGCGCTCGACCGTGGTCGGCCCCGCGCCGCGGGCCAGGATGAAGTAGGAGGGGCCATGGAGCACGTTCGCGAACCGCGGCGAATGCCGGATCGTTTTCTGCGCGGTGGCGAACGGACGGACCGGCACGCCGTAGGACGCAAGTTCCTCGAGGGCGTCCCGGCCGGCGTAGTTCCGCAGACCTGCGGAGAAATCGGCCTCTTTCGACCCGAGGGCGGGTCCTCGATCGAAGACCTCCACCTCAGCTCCCCCCTCGGCGAGGACGCAGGCCGCGCTGAGGCCTGCGGGACCCGCGCCCGCGATCCGGACCTTCGTGGACGGGGCATCGGACCCACCGCCTTAGCCGTTGCGCGCCCCGGGCTCTTCTTGCGACGGAAAATCACGTCGAAGGCTTTAACATACCTTGCGAAGGTTGGGAAACTACCCCTTGGTTTCCATGGCCCTCCCCATCCCCGGCCAGCAGTGGTTGCCCCTCGCCACGGTCGGCGTGTGGTGGGGCCTCGCCCTCTACCAGGTCTATCGCGACCGCTATCGTACGTGGACCGAGGTGTTCTTCCTCGCCGGCTGCATTTTCGTCGGGGCGTACGCCTTTGCCGATGTCCTCTTCTTCACTTCGCCGGACCAGATGCAAGCCAGAACCGCCGCCCTGCTTGGCTTCAGCGTCCTCACCCTCAGTGTCTGCTTCATCTTCCTCTTCTCCCTCGTCTTCTACACGAGGATGCGGACCGGGTACCTGCTCGCGTTCGTGCCCGCGGTCGGCCTCATCGCGCTCGTGTGGGCGGGTCTCGTCCCGAACCTGGGCATGATCCAGCCCCTCGACTCGTCGCCCGGCGCGCTGTTCGGGCCGCCCTGGCTCGGCTCCTGGGACAAGACCGTGTTCATCACTTGGGTGGTGGGCGTGGTGGCCTACGCCGGCCTCGCCGCGTACTTCCTCCTGCGAACCTATCGGGAGGTGGCGGACCAGACGACGAAGCTCCGCCGCCGGATGCTCGGCCTGCTCGTCTCGACCCTCCTCGCCCTGGCCCTCGGAGGGCTGACGAACGTGACGCGCGGGCTCGGGAATTACCAGTTCCTCCCGCTCTTCTCCACCGGGCTCGTCCTCCCGGGAATCGTCTCGGTCGTGACCCTGTCGCCTCTGAGCACGGAGCGGTTCTCCGTTGCGGTGCGGCGGTGGAAGGCAAGCCGCTACAACATCAAGGCGGCCTTCGTGATCTTCACGGACGGCACCCTGATCGGCGCGAAGGTCCGACCCGGGGAGAAGGTCATCGACCAGGACCTGTTCAGCGCGACGCTCGACGTGATCCAGAACTTCATGCGCACCTCCTTCCCGACCCTGCGCGGTTCGCTGAGCGCGATCAAACACGGGGACTACACGCTCGTCATGGAACGCGGCCGGTACGCCTACCTGACCGTGATCCTACAAGGAGAGGAGAACGACCAGTTGCGCCGGCACATGCGCGATCTCCTCCTGGGGTACGAGCGGGACAACCAGCCCGTCCTCGCGGACTGGAGAGGCATGCCGTCCGAGGCGATCGGGACGGACGGGCTGCTCACCTCCCTCCTCGAGCAGACATGAGGCCGAACTCGAACACTAAATGCTTAAGACACAACGGGGACTGAAGAATCGAGGAACCCGCATGTCCGCGTACGACTTCCTGTTCTGGGCCCCCCTGGTCAGTGCGGGGATCTGGTTCTCCCTGGCGGGGTACCTCACGTATCAGGAGCGGTACCGGACGTGGACCGAGTTGTTCTTCGTCCTCCTCTGCACGCTGACGGGAGGGTACGCCCTGGGCGATGCGATCTTCTTCAACATGCCCCCAGGTGCGGACCTGACGCTCGAGGCCAGCGTCTCCCTGACCTGCCTCACCGTGGGGAGCGTGTTCCTGCTCCTCTATGGGATGGCGTTCCACGGCCGGTTCCGCCGTGTGTCGCTCCTGGTCTTCGTCCCCGCCGCGTTCTTCATCGTCTCGTTCCCGACACACATGTTCGCCGGATTCCCGCCCCTCCCGCCGGGCCCGGTCCCGCGGGTCCCCCAGTACAACCTGGATTGGTATCTTCCGTGGCTCCTGTTTGTTGCCGCGTGCTGGCTGGTCGCTCTGGCCCAAATCGGGCGGACGGTCTTCGAAGTCCACGGCCAGAGTCCCAAACTCGCGCATCGGATCGAGGCGATCCTCGTTGGCTTCGTCGCCGCCCTCCTGGCGGGCACGTTCTCGAACGCGGTGCTCGGCCTCGAGGACTCCCCGGGCCAGCCTCCGTTGTTCTCGACCTTTCTCGCCGTCCCCGGATTCCTGATCTTCTTTGCGACGAGCCCGTCCGCCAGCCGGAGGCTGAACGACGCCCTCCGGCGGAAGAAGGCTTCGACCTACGATGTGAAGGGCGCCTTCCTCACCTTCAGCGACGGCACGCTGATCGGGTCAAGAATCCAGCCGGAAGAACGCATGATCGACGCGGACTCGTTCAGCGCGACGCTCGACGTGATCTCGAACTTCATGCGCACGTCGTTCCCGACCCTGCGAGGGAAGTGGCTCAAGTCCATCCGCCATGGCAACTACACGCTCCTCATGGAGCGCGGACGGCATGCCTGCCTCACCCTCGTCCTCGACGGGGAGGAGAACGACCAGCTCCGTCGGCTGGTCATCGAGGCCGTCGAGAAATTCGAAGAGGAGAACGCGGAGGCGCTGGGCAACTGGCGGGGCATGGCGAAAGACGCCCGGGGCGTCGACGACCTGCTCACTGCCCTGCTGGCCGCCTCGTGACCGCGCCAGCCTCAGGCGTAGACCTGGATGAGGCCGGTCGCGGAGCCGACGACGAAGAGCTTCCGCGGTTTCTCCCTGAGCCGCACGACCCGTGTCTGGAGCCGCATCTCCCGCTGCTGGTAGCGCTCCTTGATCTCGTCGATCGAGACGTACTTCTTGCTCAGGGCCTCGCCGGAGTGCAGGACCTTGGCCAGGTAGGCCACGGCGACCATCGAGGCGTACTCGTCGTAGGACCAGTTCGAGTTCAGGCTCCCGTTCTGGGAGTACACGTACGCGGACTTGCGCATCTTCATCGGGATCCAGCCGCCGCTCACCTGGAGCTTCGTGTGGCGCACGACGACGTCGATGTCCGGGAGCATCTCCAGCAGGGCGCGACCCTGCGGGGTCAGGAACCATTCCTCCTCGTACTCCAGGAGGAAATGGGCATCGAACTTGGGGGCCGCAGGGACGGGGAAGGCCTTCGAGAGGAGGGGGCCGAGTTCGTAGCCCTCGTGAATCCCGTGGAGGTGCACGCGGATCTTGTGCCGCCGGGTGTACCCGCGGAAGGGTTCGACGCCGTGGGCCATGATCTCGAGGAAGCGCTTCGTGTCCTCGGGCCCGCGCTCGCGATTGTAGACCGTGTGCGTGAGCAGGACGGTCCTCGCCGCTCCGAGCGACGCGAGCGTGTGCACGAGCGCGAGGCAATACAGCCCGGCGTCCGTCTCGACGTCCGTCGCCGCGGGCACGGAGAGCGTGCTGCGGGTCCCATCCGGGATGTCGTAGAGCACGAGGTCCCTCACGCCGTCGAGCGCGCGCGCCGCGCTGATCTCCAGATGGAGAGAATGGGAGAGGCCCTCCCATGCGGTGACGAAGGCGTCCCGAATCGCCTCGGGGGTGGCCAGTAGCAGGCCCCCTCCACTCCGGGCCGGGAGTGGTTTCCGGACGTCCACGTAGTCCGCCGACTCGACGAGCGACTCAAGCAGGTCCGCCTGCAAGTCGGCGTCGGTGGAGCCGGATACCGTCGAATCAGGGGGTTCCAGTCCTGGTTCCTCGGGGGTCGCCGGCCGGTTCCGGGCGGGGGTCGCCTCGGTCATCCGATGGTCTCCTCCTCTCCCACTCGTTCCCAGATGTGATTATCACTTACTTAATGGCTACGATTTGAACAAAAAGATAGCAAATGCTACAGAATGTAGATATAGAGGCGGTGTGATTCGGAGGGCCGTGGCGCCCCGAGGATCGCCCCCGCCGAGGAAAGCCAAGGTGCAGTACAACATCCGCGTCGAGGGGGAGGTCCTCCACGGCTTCCGCGAGTACTGCGCCCGGAACGGCCTCGACCCGCAGGGTCAGATCGTCCTCTTCATGAAACGGGTCCTCGAATCGGAGTTCGACTTCCAGGAACGGCTGTGGACAGCCCTCCAGCCGGAGAACCCCTGACAAAAGAGCCCGCGGGAACATCCAAGCGGCGGGCGAGCATCGCGACCTCCCGGGCGGGGAGCCCGTTCGGACTGACCGCGGCGATGACCTGGCTTCCCCGGAGGGACGCCGCGTCGACCGTGTCCTTCACGAAGGACAGGAGGGCGGGGAAGTCCGCGAAGAGGGACAGCTGCTCGAGCCCCGCTAGGACGACGGCCGATCCCGGATGGGCGGAAAGGTGATTGCTGATGGCGCGGCGGGCTTCCGTGTCGAGCGCCGTCGGTCGCGCGCAGAGGATCCCTGCCTCCGGATGCTCCGTGATCCAGAGGATGTCGAAGCCTTCTCCGAGCCGGCGGCGGGCCTTCGCGGGGTGCTCCGTGGTCACGATCAGGCCGCGGCTGGCGCCGACGAGGGCGAGGACGCCCCCGACGTCCTGTTGCGGCACGAAGAGGAGGGCGTGACCCCGCGAAGGGGCGAGCGTCCCGTTCGAGGTCTCGGGGATGTCGAGGACATGGTCGACGCAACCGCCGAGCACCGCGACCTGCTCCGCCGTGAACGTACCGTGGCCCGCCGTCACGATGAGCGTGCCGCTCGAGGAACTCGCCTGATTCGCGACACGCTTCAGGAAGCGGGCGACCGCCTCGAACCCGTCCACCGCGGCCAGGTAGTCCAGATCGTCGAGGAGGATCGCGGTCCCCGGGTTCTCCCGCTGGAACTTCAGGACCGTGTGCACGAGCTCGAAGTCGAGCCCCTGCGGGCGGACCGTGCGCCCCTCGCCCGAGACGGTCGTGATCCACAGGACGGGCGTCCGCTCGAGCCCGAACCGCTCGGCGATCCGAGCCGGCGCGAGGCCCGTCACGCACAACCCCGGCGTCGTCGAGACGATCTCGCGGAACGCCCCCATCCCCGCGGCCCGGCCCGGCTCCAGAACGAGGTAGTTGAACCCGCGGGAGAGCGGATGGCGGGCACGCGTCGCGCCGAGCGACTCCGTCACGGGCTCGATGACCAGGTAGCGGTAGCGCGCGATGGCGAACGCGAGGAAGATGGACCAGACGAGCGTATAGAGGGACCCCAGCCCCAGGCGGACCGAGAATCCGTCGATCAGGGGCCAGAAGATCTCCGTCACGCCGGCGGGGACGGACCCGACCAGCAGGCCGAGGACGACGACGCCCTGCATCTGGCGGAGGTTGCTCCCGCGCAGACGCCACCAGTTCACGGCGAACAGGACGACGCTGAGGTAGAACCAGGCCGCGTAGACCGAAGCGAGGGGGAGGTAGCTATCCCCGACGACTGCGCCGGGACCGAGGGGCCCCTCCGCCACACCGGCGATCAGATGGCGGGTCCCGAAGATCAGGTAGGCCCACCCGACCACGGGGGCGTAGATCAGCGGGAGGTACTCGCGCCGGAACCAGGGTCGCCGCTCCGGGTACACGAGGGCGAGCTGCATCAGGGCGGCGGGCACCGCGCTGATCCCGAGCCACACGCCCTGAGTCCACGGGAAGGCCGCGGACGGCGTGGTCCCGGCGGGCAGCGCCCGCTCGACCGCCTCGCAGGCGTCCCACCACACGAACGTCATCATGAGGGCGAAGAAGGCGCGGCTCGGCAACGAGCGCGGGTGCATCCCGAGGACGTACACCGCGAGGAACGCGCTGACGCCCAAGGCCGCCAGGGAGAGAGCCGCACCGAGGAGGTTCACGGTCCCACCCCGCGCGTGGTCTCACTCCGACACGATCTCGAAGCCGCCGTCCTCAATGAGCAACGGATAGTAGTCGAGGTCGTGGTCCACGCCGCGCATCTTCACCACGCCGATGTATCGGCGGACGGAGGTGCTCATCCCGATGTCGATCTCCCGGAGGCGCAGGTGGACGATCGTGTCCGCGAGGAACTCCTCGACGCCGTAGTGCGAGAGGCGCACGTCGTCGCGGCCCATCTCCGAGACGAGGAAGGTCGTTGCCTGGAGCTCCCGCAACTCCTCGAAGAAATGGAACACTTCGTTGCGCGGGTTCTCCATCGGCGTGAGCGCGTAGAGCGCGTCGAGGCTGTCGATCGCGAGGAGGTCGCAGCCCATCTCCTCCTTGTAGCGGCCGAGCTGGCGGCGCAGGCCGAGGAGCCACCGCGGCTGTTCCCGGAGGTCCTCGATCTCCTTGCGGAGGGCGCGGACGTCGATGATGTGGACGCCCTTGACCTGCTCCGGGTCCATCCCCAGGGAGGTCATCTGCGCGATGAGGGAGGCGCGGCTCTGCTCCATCGAGAGATAGAGGCAGGAGGCGCCGTGCTCCTTCGCTTCCTGGTACAGGATCCGGTACGCGAACGTGGACTTGAGCGATCCGGGCGGGCCGGCGACGAGGACGATGTGACCCCGGGGGATGCCGCCACCGAGCCGGTCATCGAGGCCGGCGACGCGCGTGGGCACTCGACTGTCCAGTGGTATGTACTCCGACGTGGAACCCGCACCCCCCGGCCCGAGCGGTGTGGGACGGCGAACGGTTGCTGCGGATAAATACATTCGGTAGGCGGACCGGAGTATGTTCCGTTTTCACCCGCGGCGCTCGGCCGGGCGATGGAGGGCGAAAGCTCCTTATCTCCCAGGTCATCCTCTCGGCGAGGACGGCCATGCCCGCCACGGTAGTCTTGGGCTGCCAATTCGGGGACGAAGGCAAGGGGAAGATCATCGACTTCCTCGGGGAGCGGGCCGACGTCGTGGTTCGCTTTCAGGGCGGAGCGAACGCCGGGCACACGGTCCAGGTGGGCGACGAGCTCTACGCGTTCCACCTCATGCCGTCCGGGATCCTGCGACCCCGCACCCTGAACGTGATCGCGGGCGGCGTCGTCGTGGAACCGGGGCAGCTCCTCGCGGAGATCGACGAGGTCGAGGCGCGCGGGCATCCGGCGAAGAACCTCCGCATCTCCGACCGCGCGCACGTCGTCATGCCGTACCACAAGATCCTCGACGGGCTCGAGGAGGGCCTCAAGGGCAGCCTCGCCGCGGGGAGCACGCGCCGCGGGATCGCGCCCGTGTTCGAGGACAAGGTGGGCAAGTGGGGCCTGCGGATGTGCGACCTCGTGGATCCGGACGCCCTGCGCGAGAGGCTCTCCCTCGTCGTCCCGATCAAGCAGCGGCTCATCCAGGCCTACGGCGGCACGGACGTCCTCGACCTCGAGGCGATCTACACGGAGTACGCGCTGTACGGCAAGAGGCTCGCGCCCTTCGTCACGGACACCTCCGTGCTCCTGGACGGGATGCTGAAGCGGCGCAAGCGGGTCCTCTTCGAGGGCGCCCAGGGGACGCTCCTCTGCATCGACCACGGCATCTACCCGTACGGCACCTCGAGCAACTGTACCGCGGGGGCGGCGGCGACCGGCGCGGGCGTCTCCCCCCGATACCTCGACACGATCCTCGGCGTCGCGAAGGCGTTCACCTCCCGCGTCGGCGCGGGGCCCTTTCCCACGGAACAACAGGATGACGTGGCCACCCATCTCCGAGAGACCGGGGGAGGCGAGTACGGGACGACGACGCATCGGCCGCGGCGGGTCGGATGGATCGACCTCGTCATGCTCCGCGCGGCCGTGCGGGTGAACGGGCTCACGGGTCTCGCGGTGACCAAGCTCGACGTGCTCGGCGGTCTCGACCGGATCCGGGTCTGCACGGCGTACCGCCACCACGGGACGACCGTGAAGGAGTTCCCCGCCTCGACGAAGGTCCTCGCGGAGGCCGAACCCGTGTACCGCGACTTCAAGGGCTGGCCCGAACTCCCTGAGGATGATTGGATCCGAATCGCGAAGAAGGGCTCGCGGGCGCTCCCGCCCCCGGTGCGCCGCTACCTGGCGTACCTGGAGTCGGCGCTCAAGGTTCGCGTCGACATCGCGTCCGTCGGTCGCTCACGCGCCGCGACGATGGCGCTGCACCGCTGAGGCGCGTGACGATCACGCACCGGCGAGCGACTCGAGGTGCAGCCGGAGCTCGCACGCCTTGCACATCTCGTGGACTGTCGGCTCGCCGCAACTCGTGCACGTGCGGAGGGTCGCGGGAGGCCACGCGGACAGGAGAACCGGCCTCAGTTCGTCGTAGCCGCGCACGATCGCGTGGCGTGTCCCCGGGCTCTCCGCCTCGAGGCGGTGCACGATCTCCTTGAACCGTCCGCGCTGCGCCCTCGCGGCATACGGACACTCCGCATCGTGGAACGGGATCTTCCGCAGGTACGCGTACAGGTAGACCTCGAGCTCGGGGATCATCCGCAGGGGCTGGAGCCTCGGGACGAGACCGGGCTGGACATGCTCGTGCGGGCCGAGGCGGGCGAGGCGCTCCACGTCGCCCCGCGCCACGTTCATCAGGATGGACTCGGCCGTGTCGTCCAGGTTGAGGCCCGTCGCGAGGAAGTTTGCGCCGATCTCCTTGGCCTTCTCGTTCAGCGCGGCCCGACGGAAGACGCCGCAGTAGCTGCACGGGATCGCGTCTGGATCGACGCGGACCACTCGGTCCATCTCGAATCCTTGGCTCTCCCGATAGGCAATCACGTGATGCGGGACGCCCAGGTTTTCGCAGAGGGCGCGCGCCGACTCCAGGCTCGGAGGCCGGTAGCCCGCGATGCCCTCGTCGACCGTGATCGCCGCGAGGGTCACGTCCGGCCGGCGGCCCAGGTACTCATGGAGGAGTACGAGGGTCGTGCTGCTGTCCTTGCCGCCGGAGAGCCCGACCGCGATCGTCGTCGGGTCGCCCGTCAGGTCAAGCTCGCGGCGGATCTCCTGCTTCACGCGGTGCTCCACGTATTCCTGGAAATGCTTGGCGCACAGGTGGGCGCCGCTGTACCGGATGAAGAGGACCGCGGGCGTGTCGCACCGGTTGCAGGGCACGTCGCTGAGAGCGCGGCCCGGGTTCTTTACCCTTCAGGCTTCACCGCGGCGGGACGGGCGCAGGCGGATACGGCCAGGGCCACGGCGCAGCCCTCTGATCCTGGATGATCAGGTGGTACACGACCGCCGCCAGAATCGTGAACCAGCCTCCCGTAAGGCCGCTCAGCAGGATGGAAGCCACCAGGGTGACCAGTCCGTTCGCCGCCACGAGCCCAACGACGAAAGCGACGACCGAGAAGAGAACCGACAGGATGCCCAGAATCAGGGCGGTCCCGAAGATGGACCATTTGTACCCTTTCGTGAGGGTCCAGCTGCGCTGGAGGCTGTCCACGGCGGCCGCACCCTCCACCATAATCGCGGGTCCGTACAGGAAGAGGGAGAGCAGCAGGTACAGGATGAGGACCAGGAGGAAGGGTAGCGCGACGACGAAGCCGCACAGGACGCCGACCGCGACGCCCGGCGATGTGGCGAACGAAAGGACGCCCATGAGCGCGACGAAGAGCGGGAGAACAATCGCTCCGGTCGTCGCGAGGGTCACGAGGAAGTTGGCACCGAGCACGCTCGGTAACCTCTGAAACCCGCGGGAGAAGGACTCACCGAGCCGGACCTTCTCGCCCCGGTACCGTCGCACTGAGAAGTCCGTCATCGACCCGATCGCGATGCTCCCGAAGAACCAGGAGACGAGGGCGACGAGAAGCTCGTAGGCAACGAACGCGCCGAGGTCGAGGCTCGTGAAACTGGGCACGGTCGTGACCCCACCGAATGCTCCGCTGAGGACCGGCGTGTGCAGGAGGAGAATCCCGCCCAAGTCGGTGAGGCCCAGGATCACGGCCGCCAGGAGGACGTAGACGACGAAGAACTCGAGGAAGTTCTTCGTCCAGACGTTGAAGACGCCGGAGAACATGTTGGAGAAGTCTGCCATCCGGCGCGGCTGCCAGTAGCCTGGTGGATAGGCGGGATACGGCGGATACCCAGGGTATAGCGGATAAGCGGGACGAGGCGCCGCGGGCGGAGCGGCAATCGGCGTCGCGGCCGCGCCTCCCGTGGCGGTTCCGCACGCCGGGCAGAATCGGTGTTCGGGAGACAGGGGCCGGCCGCAGTTCGGACAGAATCGGGATGCAGACGTGGGCAACCCTCCGACGCCCGGAGGATGTTGAGAAAGCTTCAGGATTTCGGGACGCCGCTACTGACCGGCAGGGAGTGCGCCGGCTTCGGCGCGGGTTGCGAGAGGGCCTCAAGACGCGGTGCCAGAGGTTGTCGGATATCGGCAGCCGGACGCGCCGCGGTTACTGCGCATGAGAACCGCGGAGGTCCGTTTATCCAACGTCCGTCGACTCGGCGACCCCATCCGGAGGGATCTCGATCGATGTGAACCAAGTCGGCATCCTGCTCATGGGCTCGGTCCTGGGCTGGTTCCTCCTCTTCGCGGTGCGGAGGTACAAGGTCCAGTGGGGCGCGTTCGCCGCGTTCTTCGTGATCGGGTTCGGCGTGAGCCTGATCTCGTGGCTGTACGCGAAGGACCTGCTCGCGTACTACGGCATCGGCATCTTCCTGGGCTTCGTCGCGAACATGATCGTCCGGGTCGCGGGGATCACCGCGGGCGGGAAGCTCGGCGAAGGCCTCCTGGAGATCAGCGCGTTCCGCTCCCACGAGAAGTGATCGCATGGCCTTCGACGGGGCACGCGAGGCGAAGGCCGCGTACGAGGCGGAGCTCTTCGACCGCGCGAACGTGGTCGGCGTGGCGGTGGGCCGCAAGGTCACCGGAGGTCGCGAGAGCGACGAGCCGTGCGTCGTCGTCTATGTGGACCATAAGGAGGACGAGGACCGCCTGCGGCGGAGGGACCTCGTGCCGAAGGCCCTCGACGGCATCCGGACGGACGTCGTGGAGACCGGGCGGTTCCGGGCCCTGCCCCTCCTCGAGACGCTCGCGGTGAGTCACACCGCCAAGGTCCGGCCCGCGCCGGGCGGCGTGAGCATCGCCCATGAGCGGGTCACCGCAGGGACGCTGGGCGTCCTCGCGCGGCGGACGTCGGGCGAGGCGGTCATCCTCTCGAACAACCACGTGCTCGCAAACAGCAACGAGGCCAAGGTGGGCGACCGAATCCTTCAGCCCGGTCCGTACGACGGAGGGCGTCCGCAGGATGCGATCGCGGAGCTCGTCGAGTTCGTCCCGATCCAGTTTCGCGAGCAGGATCTGGGCGGACTGGGACGCCTCCTGGAACGGGCGCTCGGACCACTCCTGGCGCCCATCGGGCTCGGGGTGCGCCGCCTGCCATCCGCGAACACGAACGTGGTCGATGCGGCCTTGGCCCGGCCGCTCGCAACGGACCTCGTGGCCCCGGACATCCTCGAAGTGGGGCGGGTCTCGGGGACCGCCCAAGCGGAAATCGGCACGCGGGTCAAGAAGAGCGGGCGCACGACCGGGTTGACGCGGGGTCGGATCACGGCGCTGGACGCCTCCGTCGAAGTCGACTACGGCGGGAAGACCGCCCTCTTCCGGCGCCAGGTCGTGGGCGACATCCTGTCCCGAGGCGGCGACAGCGGATCCCTCATCCTCGACGACGCCAACCGGGCCGTCGGCCTGCTCTTCGCCGGCGGGGCCACGACGACGATCCTGAACCCGATCGAAGAGGTCCTCGCGGCTCTCCACCTTCGCCTCTAGGGGGCGCGCGGTGGCCGGGCGGAGTGCGAATCGCCGCTGACCATGATCCTCGACATCAGCTCCTCCGCTCCACGGACCGCGTCCGTGTGGACGAGACCGGCTTGGAGTCGCCCTTCGTTCTGGACCTCGAAGTCCCGCAGGACCTTCCGCATCCGACGCCGTAGGGACTCGGTCTCCCGCCCCTGGACGAGGACCGTGAGGAGCGCCTGGTCGCCGGGCTCGAGCACGAGGGTGCAGTCGCCCTGGTGGATGGCCGACAGGGAGCGGCCGCGGAGCACCGGGAAGGAAGTGCGCATGAAGTTCTGGATGACGTCGAGCGTCGCGCTGAAGAGATCCCCGTCCACCATGCCCTCTTCCGGGTCCACCCGGGAGGCGATGAGGAGGCCTGCGTGGTCGGTGAGGAAGGCGGCGCGAATCTCGGGCTGGCGGGAGAGACCGCTCGCGCGGGAGCGTACCCCGGCCGCCTCCCGCGCTCGGGTGGCCGTCTTCACGCTCTCCAGGACGCGGTCGATCGCCTCTGGTTCGAGCGGCTTTGCGACGAAGTCACTCGCTCCGGACTTGATCGCCTCCACGGCCGTCGTGACGCTCGTGTGCCCGGTCATCATCACGCAGGCCGTTTGCGGAACCGCCTCGCGCGCGGCGCGGATGACCTCCATTCCGGACATGCCAGGCATGGCGTAGTCGAGGAACGCAACCTCGTACGAGCCTGTGCGCAGACGTTCGAGGGCCTCGGTCCCATCGTTCGCGAGATCGACCGAGTGGCCGTGGTCCCGAAGGAACTCCGCCAAGAGCTCCCGCAGCAGCTCATCGTCGTCCGCGATCAGGATCTTCATCGTAGCGTCCCTCTCCGCAGGAGCGGCGGGAGGGGCACCTCGGCTTCTCCCGGACGACCCGGCGGGCCTATGCTATCTCCTGGTCGATGTGATTTAGGTGTCTTGAAACCTTCCTAGCGGTTCTCACCGGCGGGACGCCAAAGGTCCCAATCGGGGCCCTCCGGCAAAGGGTTATTACGCTCCCGCCGGATGCCGCGGACGTTGGGGCCAGGATGAAGGAGATCTGGGTCGAGAAGTACCGACCAAAGACCCTCGAGGATATCGTCGGTCAGGACGAAATCGTGGAGAGGCTCAAGGCCTACCGCGATTCCCGGAACCTGCCGCACCTCCTGTTTGCCGGACCCGCGGGCACGGGCAAGACGACGAGCGCCATGGCGCTCTCCCGCGACCTGTTCGGCGAGACCTGGCGGCAGAACTACTACGAGCTCAATGCGTCGGATGAACGCGGGATCGACACGGTCCGAACGAAGATCAAGGAGATCGCCCGCCTCGCGCCCCTCGGCGGCACGGACTTCAAATTGCTCTTCCTCGATGAGGCGGACAACCTGACCGCGGACGCCCAGGCGGCCCTGCGTCGCACGATGGAGACGTACTCGAAGACTTCGCGGTTCATCCTCTCCGCGAATTACTCCTCGCGGATCATCGAGCCGATCCAGTCGCGGTGCGCGGTCTTCCGCTTCCGTCCGCTGAAGCCGGAGGCGATTCGGGCGTACCTGGCGCGAATCGCGAAGGCGGAGAAGCTGAAGATCACGGACGATGGCATGGAAGCCCTCGTGTACATCTCCGAGGGGGACATGCGGCGCGCGGTGAACTCGCTGCAGGTCGCGGCCTCCCTGAGCTCGACAATCGACGCGGACGCCCTGTACAAGGTGGCCAGCACGATCCGCCCGGAGGAGGTCAAGAAGATCGTCGAGCGCGCCCTCGCCGGGGAGTTCCTGAAGGCGCGCGAGGTCCTCGACAAGCTGCTCATCGAGTACGGCGTCTCCGGGGAGGACGTCGTGCGCCAGCTGCACCGGTCCGTCTTCGACCTCAACGTGCCCGACGAAATCAAGGTGCGGCTCCTGGACCGCATCGGCGAGACGGACTACCGGCTCGTCGAAGGCAGCAACGAGCGGATCCAGATCGAGGCCTTGCTCGCGCACTTCGCCCTCGTCGGCCAGGAGATCAAGAAGTAGTCAGAGGCCGAGGGCCGCGGCCCACGCCTTCGAGGCGGTCACGTCCTTGGGCGAGGCGGCGACGCTCTTCGCGAGGGCCATGAGGAACTCGGGGGCCCCCGTCGCGGCGTGCTCCGAGACGCAGGCGTCCGCGAGCTGCAGGTTGTGGCCCTGGTTCGCGAGGGAGGAATCCAGGGCTGCGTGGTAGGCTAGGACCGGGACGAGGCGCGATGCAGGATGGCCGCGCGCCAGGTAGACGCGCACGTGCGCCGCGGCCTCGCGGGGCCTCCGGGACGCGAGGTCCTCAACGACCTGCTTCAGGGCGGCGTCCTCGCCCACGACCTCGGCGACGGCGACGGAGGGGAGGTGCGGCGCCGGGGAACGGACGCGCAGCGCGGCGCGGAAGAGGGCGTAAACGCGGTCGCTCGAACGGGTGAACTCGAGGGCGAACCGGGCGGAGTGGGCGCAGAGGAGCACGTGCGCGAGCTCGGGGTGGTAGCCCTCCGAAGCCAGGAGCCGCTTGGACGCCTCGATTCCGATGCCCAGTGCGAGGGAGGACGCCGCGTATCCGTCGCGCAGCATCCCCAGGATCGCCGCGGCGCAGGCCTCGTCCGTGGGGGTCGCGAGCGCGGTGGCCAGACGTCCGCGCGCGGGCTCGTCGAGGGGTCTTCCTCCGGACGCGAGGGTGTCGAGGTCCGCCCGCTCCTTCCCCAGGAGGGTCATCGTTACCGCATAGGACCTTTTCGCAGGTTCGCCGTTCACGAGATACTGGACCGCCGGGCGCAGGAGGGTGCGGGCATCGCGGAAGCCCAGCGCGCGCGCGAGGCGCCACGTCGCGACGGCCGCGAGGAGCTTGTGACCGCCCTCGCCGGGATCCTCGACGGCCGCGCGGAACAGGATCTCCCCCGCCATCCGGCGTTCCCACCCCTCGTCGACGATCCCCAGGAAGATCGGCTCCGCATCGGACAGGTTGCCTGCGCGGAGGGCCAAGAGGGCGGAGCGGCCCAGGTGGGTGATCTCCCCGGAGACCACGGCCGGCGGCCGTTGCGGGGCCGGGAGCTTCTTCTCCGCGGCCACGAGGACGACGGCCTGGAGGAGGGCGAGCGGGACGTGACGCGGATCCATCGCGTCCCGCAGGGCGGCCGCGGCCGCGAGGGTCGGGAGGGCGTGGGGCGCGAGGCGGGAGGCCGCGTCGTATCGGGAGGCCGCGACGCGGGCCGCGGTCCGCAGGAGTTCGACCGGCCCGACGTGCTCCCGGAGGGCCGCGAGGACAGCGTCCGCGGCCCGGTCCGAGCGAGACGCCGCGAGGGCGAGCTCCAGCTCGGCCAGCGGGGATGCCTGGGGGGAATCGGGCATGGCCGGCGCGGCATCTCAGGTTTCCTTGAAATACCTTCCCGACCCGGTTCGGTTTCGCCCCGTCCGCCGAGGGCGGCCAGCGCAATGGCTAAAAGACCCGACCGGTTCGGGACCCACGGTGGGCCGGTGTCGACACGGTTGGCGTTCTGGCGGAAGCAGGAAGAGGAGGCCGCGGGCGAGGAGCACGCCCGGCCGGGACTCCTGTCCGATTTCATCCTCGGCAGCCAGGACGGGCTCGTGAACGTCCTCGGCGTGATCCTCGGGATCGCGATCGCGGCGCACCAGCAGGCCCTGGCGCAGCAACTGGCCGACCCGTTCCGGATCGTCGTCGCGGGCGCGCTCGCCGCGACGTTCGCGGAGTCCATCTCCATGGGGGCCGTCGCCTACACGACGACCCTTGCCCGGCGGGACCACTACCTGAAGGAGCGGGAGCGGGAGGAGCGCGAGATGCGGGAGCTCCCCGACCTCGAGCGGCAGGAGGTGCGGGAGGTCTTCGAGAAATGGGGGTTCCAGGGCGCGAAGCTGGAGCAGGTCACGGACGACATCGTCTCGAACCCGAAGGCGTGGCTCGAGTTCATGATGGCCCACGAGCTCGGCCTGACGCCCGTGGAAAAGCGCCAGGCGCGGAACAGCGCGTTCCTGGTGGGCTTCGCGGCGATCTTCGGATCAGTCATCCCCCTCCTCCCCTTTCTGGTCTTCCCGGGGGACATCCTGACCGGGATGCTCGCGTCCGTCCTGGTCGCCGCGGTCGCCCTGTTCCTGATCGGCTGGTACAAGGCCACGAGCACGGTCGGGCGGCCGGCCCGCAGCGGCCTCGAGATGGTCGCGATCGGGATCGCGTCCGCGGTGGCTGGGTTCCTGATCGCGTACCTCGTCGGCGCAGGGCCCATCTGATAAGGGTTTCGGCTTTCGCTCCTCCAACCGAAAATGCGTATCCGGACAATAGTAAGGACGCAACCCCTAAATCGGGCCCATCGCGGTGCTCCCCCCGGAAGCGACCGTGGTCACGCGACTCACGTTCTGGCGGAAGGAAGAGCTCGAGGAGGGGGCGGAGCGGCACACCCACCCCGGGATGCTCTCCGACTTCATCCTCGGGAGCCAAGACGGCATCGTGAACGTCCTCGCGGTCCTCCTCGGAGTCGCCGCGGGGGCCATGCAGCAGTACGGCCCCTCGAGCGCCGTGTTCCGGGTGGTGCTCGCGGGAGGCCTCGCGGCCACGTTCGGCGAGTCGATCTCGATGGGCGCGGTGGCCTACACGTCCACCCTGGCGAGGCGGGACCACTATCTCGGCGAACTGGCGCGCGAGCAGCGCGAGATGGAGGAGCTCCCGGACGTCGAGCGGCAGGAGGTCCGCGAGGTCTTCCAGCGGTGGGGCTTCGAAGGGAAGGAACTCGAAGCCGCCGTCGGGCACATCATCTCCAAGCCCAAAGCCTGGCTCGAGTTCATGATGGCCCACGAGCTCGGCCTCGCCCCTCTCGAGGACAACCAGGCGCGGAAGAGCGCGCTCCTCGTCGGCTTCGCGGCCATCTTCGGATCGATCATCCCGCTCCTCCCGTTCCTCGTGTTCTCCTCCGACGTCATCCTGGGGATGATCGGGTCCGTGATCGTCGCGGCGATCGTGCTGTTCGTCATCGGCTGGTACAAGGGGCGGATCACGGTCGGCCGGCCGTACCGCAGCGGCACGCAGATGCTGATCATCGGCATCGTGTCGGCGCTGGCCGGGTTCCTGATCGCCTACCTCGTCGGGGCGCCAGCCTAATCCGACTCGCAAGAAGGTCGCTCAGCCCGGCCCGCGGAGGAACGAACGGACCTCGCGCAGGAACGTCTCCGGTTCCTCGAGATACATGAAGTGCCCGCTCTCCTCGAAGACCACGAGCTTCGAGTGCGGGATGCGGCGCTCCATCTCCCGCGCGGTCTCCACGGTCGTCAGGTCGTACCGGCCGAGGAGGATCAGCGTCGGGACGGAGATCCGCGGCAGATCTTCGAGCCGGTCCCAGTCCCGGAGGACACCCGTCACCTCGAACTCGCCGCGGTCCCCCCAGAGGACCTTGTACACGTCGAACGAGAGGTGGCCGAGGATCTCCGCGACCTCGGGTGGAGGCGCTGCCAGGCGGTGGAACGAGAACGGGCGGTAGGCCGCGTCGGCCGCCTGGGCGTATTCGGACGGATACGCATCCCCTCGTGAACGGAGCGGCGCGTTCGTATCGATCGATCACGGAGCGGATCTCTGGCGAGACGGCGGCCTTGACCTCGCGAAGGCGCCGGTTGATGTCAGAGCCGCTGGGTCCCGCACCCGCGAGGATCAGCCGGCGGACGGACGCGGGGTAGCGCAGGGCGTACTCCTGCGCCAGCATCCCGCCGAACGAGAACCCGAGGACGTTCACCTTCCCGAGGCCCAGGGAGGTCCGGACGCCTTCGACGTCGGCCGCAAGGGTCGCCATGTCGTAGTGGCCGTCGCGGGGTTTCTTGGATCGCCCGCAGCCGCGCTGGTCGAAGAAGACCACGCGGGCGACGTCTTGGAGGGGAGCGAGGCCTAGGTAGAGGTACTCGTGGGACAGTGCGGGGCCGCCATGGAGGACCAGCAGAGGCTCGCCCTCGCCCACGCTCCGCCAGTAGAGCCGCACCTCCGGACGATCGACGAACCCCTCGTCCATGCGATGACCGGGGACGGGAACCCGGGGAGAGGATAATAACGACTCGCCCAAAGGCCCTGCAGCGGCCCAGAAGGAGGGCGGGCCGAGGAGTGCGCCGCTCGGGATTTGAACCCGAGTTATAGCCTTGGCAAGGCTATGTCCTACCGGCTAGACTAGCGGCGCGCGGGGGGGACCAACGCGGGGTGGTTTGAAAAGGTTGCGGCCGACGAGAGGGAGCCCTTGGCGGCGCGGACCTCCCGCGCCCTCCCCGCGACCTCGGCGGGGGCAGCCGAGTTCACAGATGGATAATAGCCCCGGAAGCTACTTGACCTCCATGGGGCGCTGGACCCGAGAAGAGATGAGGTCCATCCTTCGTCCGGACCGGCATGCGGTCTCGCCCGTCGTCGCCGAGATCCTCCTGGTGGCCATCGCGGTCGTCCTGGCGGCTGTCCTCTACATCATGGCGAGCGGCCTCCTGAGCACGGGTTCGTCCGTCCCGCCCACCGTCGCGTTCTCGGCCGTCCACCCCTTCACCCTCGGCGGATACAACACGACCTTCTCGGTCGCAGGCGCCTCGCGGACCATCACGATCCCGAACTACCGGTTCGTCCTGCAGGTCGGGGACACGCTCGGAGCCCGGACCGACTTCGCCGCGAGCGAGGTCCCCGCGCTGGTCACGGTCAACGGGACCGTGTACCGCGTTACCTGGTCGGACCTCGACAGCGGAGGCGCGCTCACCCAGGGCGACCTGATCACGGTCTCCGGGAACGGCGTGTCCCTGCCGAGCACGACCTTCTTCGACTTCTCCCTCCTCTGGTCGGACGCGTCCCTCCTCACGGACGAGTCCTGGACCACCCCGTGACGCCGGCGGGCGACAGTCTTCTGTAGCGGCCCCGCCTTCCCGGGGGGGATGGCGAAGCTCTCCGACATCGGCGAGCGCGAGGCGATCCGGCTCCTGACCCGCATCTTCGACCGCGGGCAGCCCATCGGCCTGGGGCACGACTGCGGCGTCGCGGAGTGGGGCGAGGACTACCTCGTCATCACGACGGACGTCGTGAACCCGCGGACCCATATCCCGGAAGGCTCGCGGCCCGAGGCGGTCGGCTGGTACTTCGTCGCTGTGAACTTGAGCGACATCGCCGCGGCGGGCGCGCGCCCGCTCGGGTTCGTGGCGGCCTTGTCCCTCCCGCCGACCACGGAGGTCGACTTCCTCAAGGGGCTCGCGCAGGGCATGGAGGCCTGCACGCGCGAGTTCGGGGTCGCCGTGCTCGGGGGGGACACGAAGGAGGCCGACGTGATGTCCCTCGCGGGCACCGCGATCGGCCGCGTGCGGAAGGAGCGAATCCTGCTCCGGAAGGGAGCCCGCCCGGGGGACGCGATCGTCGTCACGGGCGACCTCGGGCGCGCGGGGCTGGCGTACGAGCAGATCGCCGCACCCACGACTCGCGCGGAGGGCCTCGAGCAGCTCCTCCATCCGTACCCGCGCGTGGCGGAGGGACAGATCTTCTCCGATTCCGGGGTCGTGACGAGCTGCATGGACATCTCGGATGGCCTCGGGCTGAGCCTCGCGCAGATGGCGGCGATGAGCGGACTGTCCTACGCCGTCGAGTGGGAGAAGGTCCCGCTCTACAAACCGCTCGAATCCGCCCCGCTCGAACGTCAGCGGGAGTACGCGCTCTACTCCGGCGGGGATTTCGAGCTCGTGGCCACGGTCAAGCCGGAGGCCGTCGCGGATCTGGCGGCGCGGCTCAACGAGCCGCACCGCGGGACCCATCACGCGCTCACGGTCATCGGGAAGGTGGGCAAGCCCGGACCCAACGTCCTGGTAGTTTTGGGGAAACCGGAGCCGCTCGCGGGCCGCGGATGGGAGCACTTCCGAGTTTCACATTCGGGGTAGTCTCCTCGAAACATGTTTATGGTCGCTCTGGCCTAATCTGGAGGGAGCATGATTCCTCCCGAGGATGTCCTCGACGTGCGCCAGCCGCCCGGACAGGCGGTGGGCAAGGTGGCGGAGCTGTGGAAGCCCGTCGAGGGAACGAACAAGATCATGTGCACCGCCTGCGCGCGGTACTGCAAGATCGGCGAGGGCCAGGTCGGCCTCTGTGGGATCCGAGGGGTCCACCAGGGGAAACTGTGGCTCTACGTGTACGGGCGCGTGATCACCGGCCATGTCGATCCGATCGAGAAGAAGCCGGTCCAGCACTATCGACCGGGGTCGAAGATCTTCAGCATCGCGACGACGGGGTGCAACTGGCTCTGCCACCCTGCGGGCACTCAAGTCCTTCTGGCGGACGGGTCCACGAAGCCCGTGGAGGACGTGTCCGAGGGGGATGTGCTCTGGTCACTCTCCGGGCCCACGAACCCCCTGCCCTCCATCGTGTCTGCACGAGGGTTCCGTCGCGCCCCCTCCTTCCGCGTCCGCTTCTGGGGTCCGCACAAGCCGCTACTCGCTACCGCCGAGCATCCCGTTCTCTCAACGAAAGGCTGGACGAGGGTCTCTTCGCTCTCTCCCGGGGATGACGTACTCGCCTCACAGGGCTTTGCGCCGGAACCCCGAAGCTTGGAATGCCCGCATGACCTTCCAGCACATGGAGTCGTGGCACACCCGAGGGAGATGTCTGCGTTCTTCACGACGCTGGACTCACTTCACGCCCCCGTGCCGG
Source organism: uncultured Thermoplasmata archaeon (assembly GCA_963768855.1). GTDB lineage: Archaea > Thermoplasmatota > Thermoplasmata > RBG-16-68-12 > RBG-16-68-12 > RBG-16-68-12. Next base: position 355,663 of record CAVYJM010000011.1, on the reverse strand, counting down.
AGCTTGGGTGGAAACGAGTACGGACGATCACCGAAGAGGACTCCAGCGAACCGGTTTTCAGCTTCGAATGCGTTCCCTTCCACAACTATGTAGCCGATGGGACGGTCGTTCACAACTGTCGATACTGTTTTGCACCTGGGACGCTCGTGCTGACTGAAAACGGACACCTCCCGATCGAGTCGCTATTCGAGAGCGGAACGGCAACGAGGAACATGGATGTCCGGGATGTCGGCGACCACGAGGTCCTGACACATCGGGGTCGGTGGAAGCAGGTCCGGCAGGCATTCCGACACTTGTACGAGGGCCCTCTCCTGACAATCAGACCGTTCTACCTGCCCGGCTTCCGCTGCACGCCGGACCACCCGGTCTTCGCTTCGGTCGCAGGTGGGCCGGTACGGAAGCTCCGTGCCCGGGATCTCAAGATTGGAGACTTCCTGGCGATACCACGCCCCTTCCCTGAGGCCAACCCTCCGCTCGACATGGATGCGTTCGTTCGAGCCGCGAGCTCCCCGAAATACAAGCACAGGTACAGCCTCAAGACGCAGTCTGGACGGATCCGTTGGTCTGCCGAGAAGGGACCTGGAATCCCGGCCCGCATTCGTGTGACCCCGGAATTCGCGAGGCTTCTTGGCTACTACTGCGCAGAGGGGTCGGTGTCGTGGCATCGAAAGCGGCCCAATAGCGGCTCAGTCTGGTTCAGCTTGGGGCTCCAGGAAACGGACCGGATTGCGGAGGTCCGTCGGCTGATCGAGACGACTCTCGGGCTCCCGACGCGCGTCTCCGTCCAGGGACATCGAGCCGCCGTCATCGTCCCGAACGCACCCTTCACCCGACTCGTCCAAGAGACATGCGGCGACTCCTGCGAAACCAAGCGGGTTCCTTCATTCATCCTCCGGTCCACGGACCCGCCTGTGATCCTCGGATTCCTCTCCGGGTATCTCAACGGGGACGGTTATGTAACCAAGGGCCGAGGCGATTCCCTGGTGCTCGGGAGTTCGTCCACTTCTCCAGCGCTGACCTTTGGCGTCGCACAATTGCTCGTCATGCTTGGCGAGACACCCCGAGTGTACGTCGCCCAGAATCCCACCGAGTACGAAATCGAAGGCCGGAAGGTGTCGCGCGCGAACGACTTCATGCTTCGGCTCTTCGTAGACCAAGTCCGTATGGACCCCGATTCCGTGGAGTGGGTGAGCAGCAAGGTCCGCACAATCAAGACTGCACGGTATCTGCTCGTTCCGATTCGCGAAATCACAGAGGAGACCTACGTCGGTCCCGTCTACAACATCGAGGTCGAGGAAGATCACAGCTACACGGCCAACGGCCTCGCGGTCGCGAACTGCCAGAACGCTGACATCTCCCAGCGGCGCAAGGTCGAGGGCATCGAGGTCCAACCCGAAGACGTCGTCCGCATGACCGTGGAGCAGGGTTGTCAGGGCCTCGCGTACACGTACAACCAGCCCACGATCTTCATCGAGTTCGCCCGGGACATCGGTGTCCTCGCCAGGAAGGCGGGCCTCATCAACATCTTCGTGTCCAACGGCTACGACACGCCCGAGACCGTGGCGGAGATGGAGAAGTTCCTCGATTGCGTGACGGTCGATTTCAAGGGGTCCGGCGAGACCGAGTTCGTCCGGAAGTACATCAACATCCCGAACGCGGACCCCATCTTCCAGACGATCCTCGAGATGCGGGACACGAAGAAGATCCACATCGAGATCACGGACCTCATCGTTCCCCAGGTGGGGGACAGCCTGGAGGCGGCCCGCAAGCTGGCCCGCTGGGTCCACGACAACCTCGGCCCCGACACGCCGATCCACTTCCTCCGCTTCCATCCGGACTACAAGATGATGGAGTTCCCCTGGACGCCGGTCGAGACCCTCGAGCGGCACTGCGCGGTCGCGAAGGAGGAAGGTCTCCCGTACGCGTACATCGGCAACGTCCCGGGCCACCGCCTCGAGAACACGTACTGCCCCGGATGCGGGGCCATGGCCGTGAAGCGGTACGGATTCGACATCACGGGCTGGTACCTGGACAAGGACAACAAGTGCAAGAAGTGCGGCACGAAGGTCGCGATCGTGGGCCGCCTGGAGAAGACCTCGAAGGAGAACCGCTTCTACGGGGTCCTCTACCACCGCTGACCGCGCTCACCCGACGAGATGGCCCTTCTCGATCACGGGCTTGCCGTCGACCTCGAAGGTCACGTCGGAGAGGATGCATTCCACCCGCACGTTGGATGCGAGCCGCCCGCCGATCGCCACGTTGTCCCCGAACCCCAGGTTCGCGCAGCCGAGCGACTTCTCCGCCTCGAAGTGGGGACCCGATGCACGCGCCTTCGCGTTGAGCCCGAAGCCGAAGCGGCCGAGGGTGCGCCCCTCCCGGCCTCCGAGGTTCATCGCGTGGACCGCCTTCGAGGCGCCGACGATCTTGGTCGCGTGCCCCTCCCGCAGGGTCGCGGTCACGGGCTCGATAAGGGGCTCGTCGAAGTAGACGTCCGCGACGAGGCGGCCCTCCGCGCTCGACTCGATTGGCGCGATGAAGAGCTCCCCCGCCGGGAGGGTCGTGAACGCGCCCCTCCGGGAGCAGAGGCCCGTGTCCTCCGCGATCCACTCCCGGCCGTCGATCGAGAAGGACAGGTCCGTCCCCGCCGAGGAGGTCAGGTGGACCTGCCGTGCGTTGCGCAGGCGGCGTGCGACGCGGCGGACGAGCTCGTGGACCTCGATCCAGTCGGCGGCGAGCCCGCCCTTCGCGAGCATGTCCTCCGTGATGCCCGGGATCGAGATGACGCGGGCGCCCGCGCGGTTCGCCTGCCGTCTCGCGTGGGTGTGCGTGAGGGACCTGCGGGTCGCCAGGACGATGAGGTCCGCCGACTCCATCGCGGTCGAGGCGATCTCGGGCGGCTCCTCGCCGTCGCGCTCTCGGGGGACGATGAGGAAGAGGACGGGGTCCGTCCCGAGGCTCCGGGCCGCGGCGAGGAACGCGTCGCCCAGGGTCCTCGTGTCCCGGTCCACGAGGATCAGGACCTTCTCCTTCTCGCGGAGGCCGGCGCTTGTTCGGAGAATGAGCCGCGCACCGTCCTCCATCGACCCGCCGAATCAGAAGGGCGCGGATAAGGTTTCTCCCCTCAAGCTCGCGAGAGTCATTTCACAGGAGCGACCCGCGTGAGGAATGTATAAATAACGAGGGACTCATCGGCGCGGGCTTGGAGGGACTTCCCTGTCTGGCGGCCCCGACGAACTACGCGTCCTCCTGAAGGGTTTCAACGGGCAGACCGGAAGCCGCATGTGCGCCGTCGTGACGCGCTCCGGGGTGCCGCTCGCCTCCGTCCTCCCGGACGAGGTGCCCGCGGACAACTTCGCGACGATGGCCGCGACCCTGCTTGGTGCCCTGGAGGTCATCTACTCCACGACGAAGGGGCCGTCCCCTCAGCAGGTCGCCGTGCACACGGAGAACGGGAACCTCCTGATCCGCGTGGTCACGTCCAAGGTGTTCTTCGTCGCCCTGACGGACGGACATCCCGCGGACGTCGAGAAGCAGGTCGAGGAGACCGCGACCCGGGCGCGGGCCCTCCTGGCAAAGACGTCCTAGGCGGGCTTCGCCCGCTTCGGCAGGATCCGCGATAGGGCGTCGACGATCCGCGTGCGAAGCCGCTGGTAGCCGTCCCACTTCCGGGCGACGAGCACGTAGAGGAGGGCGAGGGCGATCCCGAGGACCGCGCCCGCGAGCACGTCGGAGGGCCAGTGCACGCCGAGGTACACGCGGCTGATCCCGACGACGACGGCGACCGCGAACGCGGACGCCTTGACGGGCCACCGGAAGTAGACGGCCAGGAACGCGGCGACCGCGAAGATCCGGGAGGCGTGGCCGCTCGGGAACGCGGGGTCTCCCTCCGCCGCGCACGCTTCCGGGCTCAGGAGATTCACGTTCGGCAGGACATCGCAGGGGCGCGCCCGGTCGAAGGCGTACTTGAGCACCTCCGTGACGACGATGACCAAGGCGAGGAGGACGAGGAGGTCGAACGCCTGTTCGCGATGGCCCTTCGCCCAGAGCGGGATCGCGAGGAGGGCGAGGACGTACGGGAGGGCGAGATCCGTGAACAGGACCATGACGAGATCCAGGATCGCGTTCGTCCCGGCCAGGTTCAGGGAGCGGAACAGGGCCTCGTCCCATGCGGGATACCAGACCGCGCTCCCGGTCAACGCCAGGGCGAACAGATCCACGCGCGGGCATCTGGGCAGGGGGCTTAAAGGCGGCGGGGCGAGTATCAACGGCAAGCCTCTTGGCGCGGGCCGTCTTCGCCGGGGCGATGGATCGCGTCCGGCAGGTCTTCGAGCGCCTCCATGAGGAATACGGGCCGCAGCGCTGGTGGCCCGCCAAGACGGAGTTCGAGGTCATCGTCGGCGCCTTGCTCATGCAGCAGACCGCCTGGGCGAACGTGGAACGCGCGCTCGCGAATCTGCGGGAGGCCGGCCTGTTGGACCCCCACGCGCTGGCCGCCGCCTCCGTCCCCGAGATCCGACGGCACATCCGGGTCGCCGGCCTGTATCGCTCGAAGCCCATCCGCCTGAAGGCATTCTGCCGTCATCTCGTGGAGCGGGCCGATGGGAACCTGGATCGTTTCTTCCAGGGTGCGACCGCGGCCCTCCGCGAGGACCTCCGCGCGCAGGCCGGCGTGGGCCCGGAGACCGCGGATTCCATCCTGCTCTACGCGGGCCGCCATCCGATCTTCGTCGTCGACGCGTACACGATCCGGATCGGGAGGAGGATCGGGCTTTTCGAGGGAGAGGACTACGAGGAGGTCCAGCGGTTCTTCGAGGACCATCTCCCTCGGGACCTCGGCACGTACCAAGAGTACCACGCGCTCCTCGTGCGGCATGCGAAGACGTTCTGCCGCCCGCGCCCGCAGTGCGAGGCATGCCCCGTGCGGCGCATGTGCGCCTTCGGACGAGGACAAAGGTCATGAGCCCCGCGCGCGGTCAGGCAACGTGATGATCCGCGCCGTCACCTTCGACGCGTTCGGGACGCTCATCGACACGGGTCGGGACGTCCTGATCCATGTCGCCCGGGCCGTGTGCGTGGACCACCGCCCCGGCCTCCCGCCGGAGAAGCTGCTCGAGACCTGGGACCGCTACTTCTTCGGTGCGGAGCAGGAGGAGTTCCAGACCCTCGAGGACACGACGGAGGACAGCCTGGCGAAGGCGATGGGCGACTTCGGGATCGAGGGCGAGACGCGCCCGTACATCGAGATGCTCGAGCGGATGTGGCAGAACGCGAAAGCGTTCCCGGAGACGTCGCGGATACTCGCGCGCGTGGACGGGCTCCCGCGCGCGGTCGTCTCCAACGCGGACGACGCGTTCCTGAAGGGGCTGCTCCGGAAGAACGGATTGTCCTTCGACCACATCATCACGTCGGAGAGCGTGCGCTCGTACAAGCCGCGGCCACGAATCTTCGAAGTGGCCCTGGACCTCCTCTGCGCAGAGCCCGCCGAGGTTGTCCACGTGGGTGACTCCCTGACGGCGGACGTCGAGGGCGCGTCGCGCCTCGGCATGCGGACCGTGTGGGTCAACCGGACCGGGGTCGAGCGGGGCGCGTCCGACCCGCGCCCGGACCACGAGATCGCGGACCTCGTCCCGCTCCCCGACCTCCTGGACGAGCTTCGCCGCACGACGTGACCCAGGGAGGACCGGGGCCTGCTCGAATCCATGCGGCATATACAAGACGCTTAAGAGAAATCGCGCGGCTACGTCCTCCAGCTGGGGGTGCTTCATACCGTGACCGGAGCCACGGTCGGGGAGAGAATCGTTGTCCACCTCTCCGGCTTCCTGCGTCACATCGACGCCTACGAGGTCCCTCCGGAGATGACCCAGGACGGGATTGGTTCAGCGTTGGGCATCAGTCGGGCTCATGTGGCCCTCGAACTCAAGCGTCTTCGCGCAGTGGGGAAGGTGGAGGAGCGGATGGCCCATGTGGCGACCGCTCGCACCCGCCGCAAGGTGTACGTCCTGACCCCCGCAGGACAGGACCTCGCCCGTCGCATGCGCGAACACGCGCGCACGCGCGACGTCCTCCTCGTCACCGGGGACGGCACGCACGAGGTCCGCGGGGACGAGGCCCTCGACGCCTTGCGCGCCGCGGGCATCCGGGAGTGGGACGGCGTCCAGCGAATCCTCGCGGGCGGGGTCGTGGACCTGAGGCCCCACGAAAGCCCGCGTGCAGCACCGCCAACTCAACGCCCCTTCTACGGTCGGACGGGGGAGCTCGCGACGCTCCGCAGCTGGCTGCGCGACGATGCGCACCCCCTGGCCGTCGTCATCGGAGTCGCGGGGATCGGGAAGAGCGTCCTCGTCGCGAAGGCCCTGGAGGATGCGTCAATGCCCGTCCTGCAGCGGCGCCTCTACCCATACGACGACGCGCACGGCATCCTGTCCACGGTCGCCGACTTCCTCGCCCGCGAGGGGCGCCGCCGGCTCAAGACGGTCCTGTCCCGGCCGGCCTACGACCCGCTCGAGGCGATCGCCGTCCTCCGGGAGGATCTGGCCGGATGCATCCTGGCCCTCGATGACCTTCACGCGTGCCCCGCGGCCGAGGGGGTCCTTGCGTCCCTCGTGGAGAAGGCGCCTCCATTCAAGGTGCTCGTCGCGACGCGGACCCAGCCCGCCTTCTACGATCGCGGCGACTTGAACGAAGGCGGGATCCTCGAAGTCCCGCTGGGCGGGCTCGACGCCGCAGCCGCGGAGGAGCTCCTCACCCACCGCCGGAGGGATCTGGACGCGAGCTCGGTAGCCCGCGTCCTCCGCGCGACGCGCGGGCATCCCCTGGCCCTCGAACTCTTCGCGGCGAGCGGGCTCGACGCGGGCGCGGTCGAGACCGAGCGCTTCGTCCTCGAGACCGTCCTCGAAGGGCTCGACGACGTTTCCGAGGAAGCGCTCAAGACCTTCGCGATCCTCCGCCGCCCCGCCAAGTCGCCGGAGGCGCTCGGCACGACGGTCGCGCAGCTGCGGCAACTCCTGAAGCGGGCGGTCCTCCAGCACCGGGAGGAGGGATATCTCCTCCACGACCTCGTGAAGGAGTTCTACCTCGGCCGCATGGTCGAGACGGACCGTCGGAAGGCGCACGCGCGCGCGGCGACGTATTGGGAGGACCGCGGCGACTTCCTGGAGGCCGCGAACCATCTCCTCGAAGCGCGCGAACTCCAGGCCGCGTCGGACCTCCTCCTGGAGCATGGCGAAGCCTACGCGGACGGGGCGCGGGCGGGCGAGCTGGAGGCGTGCGTCCTAGGCCTTCCCCCGCCCCTCCGCCCGCCGCGCCTGCTCGCGGAGACCCAGGTCTTCCTCGGGAAGTTCGACGAGGCCCGAACGACCCTGGAGGCGATCGTGCGACGCGGGAGTCCGGAGGAATGTCTCCGGGCCCGGGTCCACCTCGGCCGCATTAAGACCCGCGAGGGGGAATACGCGGACGCCCAGCGCCTCCTCTCCCTGGCGGTGCGGGAGGCGAGTATCATGGGCGTGCCGGAGCTGGAGGGCGAGGCGCTCCGTGCGCTCGGCGGGGTCGAGCGCCGGCTCGGGAACCTGGGCGTCGCGATCGACTACCTGACGCGGGCCACGCTGCTCCTGGCGGACGCCTCCCGCGAGCGGACGCGCGCCCTCACGGACCTCGGCGCGGCCCTCATCGCTCGCGGCGACCTGAGTGGCGCCCGCGCGCGGCTTGAAGAAGGCCAGCACCTGGCCCGGAAGGGAAGCCGGGAGCTCGCGGCGATCGAGAACAACCTCGCGATCATCCTGAGCGAGGAGGGCAAGCCCCAGGACGCCGCGCGGGCCTTCGAGCGCTCCGCGGAACTCGCCCTGGGCGCCGGCGAAGTGCGATTCGCCTCGTACGCACTGGCGAACGCCGCGGACAACTTCCTGCGGATGGACGCGACGGACGCCGCGTCGACGTGCGCCTCCCGCGCCCTCGACCTGGCCTCGACGGTCCGCGACCCGGTCGCGGTGTCCACCGCGCGGGCGAACCTCGGGATGGTGGCGGCCCGGAAAGGCGAGTGGCCGCGGGCGGAGCAGGAGCTCCTGGCGTCCGTGGACCTGATCGCGCGCCTCGACAATCCGTACAGCCTCGCGAGCCGGTGCGAGGAGATCGCACAGGTCTACGAAGCGCAGGGACGCCGCGACGAGGCGGCGCCCTGGCGCAGTCGCGCGCAGTCCCTGTTCTCCCGCCTGCGCGGGGGGGCCGGTGCGCAGGCGCGCGGAGGGTAGCGCGCCGCCCGGATGGAGGCCCTTCCGTCGGACGCGGACCGGACAAAATCATTAAGTATGTCAGACACCATCGCGGCCCGACCGCGGGGAGCACCCCCGCGGCGCTAACACGGGATGGGTTCAGATGGCACTACAAACTCTGCGGAGCCGGAACCTCGTGCGGCTGCTGGCGGTCTCGCTTGCAATCGCGATGGTGGCCACCGTCGGCCTCGTCGCCTTTCCAACGGGCCGTGCGGCCTTCACGCCGCCGGGACTCACGGTAGCGAACAGCAAATACTGGGGCGGGCACACGTTCGTCCCCGGCGAGATCATGAGCATCACGGTCTACGCCACGGCGACAGACTCCGTCACCCTGACCATCCAGGACATCTCCGGGACCCCGACCGCGAACACCGCCATCATCATGCCGGCCTCGGGCATCCGCGAGGTCAACTGGACGATCCCGACGGTCTGGCCCGACGCGGCCACGTACCGGGTCACTGCGCAGGACACCACGGACGCTACAAACGCTGGCCCGGTCGGCTTCACGATCCGACAGTACAACTATGCGCTCTACACGGACCGGCGGGCCTACCTGCCGGGCGACACCGTGACGGTCAGCTGGGTCATCGTGTACGAGCAGAACTACACCCCCGCGCCGCCGGGCGTCGGGGCGATCCAAGTCCATGACTCCACGGGGGCCAACCTGCTGTCCGCGGCCGAGGCCAACATCACGGCGTCTCAGAGCAGCTACGCCTTCACGATCGGCACGGCCCAGGCCGTGCCCGAGACGGGGACGATCGAGTTTTGGTTCAACGACACGGCGGCCCTCCGGGCCGTCCACGTGTTCGCCACGTTCCGGATCGGCACCCTCGGGATCACCGTGACCGGGCTCTCCGGGGCCCCTTACAACCCAGGGGACCTCGTGACGGCGACCATCCAGACGAGGATCACCGGCGTCCCAGGGGGCTACCTCGAGCCGAACGTCCCGGTCCAGATCAACGTGACGGACCTGGGCACGGGGAACCTCGTGCCCGCGTACGGGTCCACGGGACTGACGACCGACGGGACCGGCGTCCTGACGTACTCCTTTGTGCTCGCCGCGGCGCCGACCACGGCAGACTACGAGCTCTCCGCGACCGGGACGTCCCACGGCGTGCAGTCCGCGACGGAGGTGGCGGGATTCAGCGTCGCGCCGGCCTCCGTCCTGACCGTGTCCGTCACCTTGGACAAGCTCCAATACCGGAGCGGCGACACGATCCATGCCACGGCGACCGTCGTGACCACGGAGAGCCTCCCGCTGACCTACTCCTGGATCGTCTCGGAGTCGGGAACGGGCCTCATCCTCGCGACCCAGTTCGGCGGCACGGCGGACTACGCGTACACGATCCCCTCGGACTACCAGATTGCCTTGCCGGCCTATCTGATCATCCAGGTCGAGGTCAACGACGGCAACGGGACGCTCGTGTTCGGAAACGCGCACACGAACGTCGCCTATGGGTACCTCAGCCTGAACCTGAACGAGCTCGAGTACAACGCCGGCGACGCGATCACGGCGACCTACAGCCTGTCGTCGAACGTGATGACGAGCCCGACCTACCTCCTGCAGATCGTCGACTCGACGGGCACCACGGTCCAGTCCGGCCCCACCTCGGGCGGGAGCGCGACCTACACGATCCCGACCCCCGCGGCCCAGTACTACACGTTCACCGTGGTCGCGAGCCAGGGTGGGATGCGCCTCCAAGCCCAGGTGACGGCGGACCAGGCCTCCGGGTACTTCCTGACCCTCACCCTGGACCGGTCGAACTACGTCCCGGGAGACACGATGACGATCTCGTACACGGTCACGGGTCGCGGACTCTCGGCCCTCCCGTCGCAGTACGAGTTCAGCGTGTCCCTGTACGGCACCGCGACCCAGTTCGTGACGACCTCGAGCCCGACGGGGACCCTGAGCCTGGTCATCCCCGCGAACTCCCCGACCGGGAACGTCCTCCTGCAGGTCTTCGAGCTGAACACGGGAGCGGCCGAGCTCTTGATCGTGCATGTGGGCCCCGTCAACCCGCTCGTCGCGGACATCGGTGGCGTGCCCCTGTTCGACATTCTGATCACGCTGCTGTTCGTGGTGCTCCTCCTGGTGGTCATCCTCCTCTGGCGGAGGACCGGCATGGGACGGACGCCCGCGGGCCCCGAGACGGGCAAGCCGAGCACGCCGCCGCCCCCGCCCCCGAGCGGGCCGAGCCAGCAGGTCTCCGGACCGATGTCCGTCGCCTGCAAGCACTGCGGCGCGTCGATCGAGATCACGACGAGCAAGCGGCCGATCGAGGTCATGTGCCCGTCGTGCGGCGAGACCCAGGTCGTGCAATGAGCACGTAGGCCCCGCAAGGGGCCTACCCCTTCCCTTTTCCTTTCTCCACTTTTCGGATTTCCCAAAACCGTTATAGCGGACGCGCCGAGTACGGCCGGATCCATGTCCGAGGAATTCTTGAATGCAGTCCAGGCGGGCGACGCGGGCCGGGTTGAAGCCATGCTGAGCGCGGACCCGGCGCTCAAGGACGCGCGGACGCCGGCGGGCGTCCATGCGGTCGTCTTGGCGCTGTACTACGGCCACGGCGACGTGTCGAAGGCCATCCTGGCCCGGAGGCCGGTCCTGGACCTCCATGCCGCGGCGACCGTGGGCGACCTGCCGCGGGTGAAGCAGCTTGTCGAGGCGGACCCGGCGTCCGTGGGCGCCTACTCGGCGGACGACTTCCCGCCGCTCGGCCTGGCGACGTACATGGGGCACGACGCGATCGTCGAGTACCTGCTCGCGAAGGGCGCGGACGTGAATCAGGTGGCGAAGAACCGCGGGAGGTTCACCGCCCTGACGGGCGCGGTCTCCTCGGGCCACCGCGAGGTCGTGCGGCGGCTCCTGGACGCGGGCGCGGATCCGAACTACTGGTACGAGGGAGGCCTGACGCCGGTCCTCGAGGCCGCCATGGGCGGCTCCGTCCCGATCCTCGAGATGCTCGTCGCGCACGGGGGCGACCTGACCGCGGAGACGGAACAGGGGAAGACCGCGGTATCCATCGCGCTCGAGTACAAGCATCCCGAGACCGCGGAGTGGCTTCGGTCGCGCGGCGCGAAGTGAGGCCCGCTAGAGCTTCGACACGACCTGGGCGATGCGGGCGACGGCCTGCGTGATCGTCTCGCGCGAGGCCGCGTAGGAGAGACGCTGGTGGTCCGCGCCCGCGGCGCCGAACGAGCTGCCGGGCGTGATCGCGACCTGGGCCTCTTTCAACAGTTTCTCTCCCAGCGCGACGTCGTCGATCGGCACCTCGAACTTCGGGAAGACGTAGAACGCCCCGGAGGGGCGGAAGCAGGCGACTCGGTCGATCTTCGCGAGCTCCGCGCAGATGAGATCCCGCCGCGCGCGGAACTCCGCGACCATCTTCTGGAGCGGCTCGGTCGGGCCTCGCAACGCCACGACCCCCGCTTTCTGCGCGAACGCGGTGGCACAGGTGATCGTGTGCTCCTGAATTTTCGAGACCTCCTTGAGAATCGGCGCGGGGGCCACGAGCCAACCGAGCCGCCATCCCGTCATGGAGTACGTCTTGGAGAAGCCGTTCACCGTGACCGTGCGGTCGAACATCCCGTCGAGCGAGGCGGGCGACACGTGCTCGCCCTCGTAGAGGATCTTCTCGTAGATCTCGTCGCTCACGACGACGAGGTCGTGATCCTTCGCGAGGTCCGCGATCCCTTTCATGGTCGCCCGCGGGTACACGGATCCGGCGGGGTTTGAGGGGGAGTTCAGCATGAGCATCCGCGTCCGGGGGGTGATGCGCTCCGCGAGGGCCTCGGGCGTGGGCACGAAGCCTTCGTCGTCCGCGGCACGCACGGGGACGGGCTTAGCGCCCGCGAGGACCACCATGGGCCCGTACGAGACCCAGCCCGGGTCTGGGATGATTGCCTCGTCACCGGGCTCGAGGAGGGCCAGGCACGCCATGAACAGCGTGTGCTTCGTCGGCGCGACGAGCACGTTCTCGGGCTTCGCGGGGATCCCGTTCTCGTGGACGGACTTCTCCGCGATCGCCTCCCGCAGCTCCTTGATGCCCACGGAGGAGGTGTACTTCGTGAATCCCTCGTCGAGGGCCTTCTTGCCCGCCTCGACGATGTGCGCCGGCGTGGGAAAGTCCGGCTCGCCCACGGACAGGGAGAGAACCTTCTCGCCGCGGGCCTTCATCTCCGTGACGAGGTTGCCGAGTCGGACGGTCGGGGAGGACTCGATCGAGGTAACGCGCTTCGCGAAGCGGACCATGACAGGCAGAAGAACCATGACGTAGAAAAGGTTGACCGCAGACCCCGGCGTCCCGGGACGGACCGTACGCCCAACTGGGCATGGCGGCGTTCAGCGGTGGGCGAAGTACGCCCGCACCTCGGCGTGGCTCACGTGGTCGATCCGGGCGAACCCGACCCGCTCGAACTGGATCACGTCCTCGACCTTGAGGGAGGCCACCGCGGGCTCCGCGAGGCCGCGCGACTCGAAACCAGTCGGCATGACGACGTGGGTCTGCACGCCTCCGTGGGAGACCCACTGGATCTTCGGGATGTCCTTGTTCTCCATGGAGACGAAGGTCGCGCGGTGGTCCAGGACCACGTTGCAGAAGTCCTTGAGGCGGACCTCCTGCCCGCGGAGTCGGTCGAAGTCCTCCTTCGCCACGTGGACCTTCGGTCCGACGGGGATCGCCCGCTTCCCGCGACCCGGGAAGTCCGGATGGAGCGGCGCGTGGACCGTCTCGGTCGGCGGCAGGCCGTGCAGGTCCACGGCTACCGGCTCGGGCACGAAGAAGTAGCGGTTCGCGTCCGCGTCCACGAGCTTCCGGTTCGCGGCGTAGAGCGTCTCCGCGGCGACCTCGATGTCCGATAGGCTCAGGCCGAAGTCCAGGACGAACTCCCGGAGGGCTGCGGGCCGGATGCCTCGGCGCGCGAGGGACTGGAGGGACCAGGTCCGCGGGTCGTCGATTCCGGTGAGCCGGCCCTCTGCGATCTCGCGCCGGTAGCGGGACTTCGAGAGTTCGAGGTCCTTGAACCGGAGGATGCCGAAGTGGACGAACGCGGGCCGGCGCTCGATCCCGAGGAGGTCCCAGAGCCGCGTCTCCATCTGGTCCTCGATGACGAGGTCCTTCCCGCGGATCACGTGGGTCACGCCGAGGAGGTGGTCGTCCACCGCCCAGGAGAACTCGAGCATGGGCCAGACGTGGTACCGCGTGCCCACGCGGGGATGCTCCCGGTGGGACACGCGGAAGAGGACGCGGTCGCGGAACGCGGGGTTCGGGTCCTGCATGTCCGTCTTGAGCCGCAGGACGGCCTGGCCCTCCTCATACTCCCCGTCGAGCATTGCCTTCCAGATCGCAATCGTCTCGTCCGCGTCCTGGCCGCGGTGCTCGCACGCCCGGCCGGCCTCCCGGTTCCTCCGGAGGGTGTCCGCGTCGCACGTGCAGGCGTACGCGGCGTCCAGTTCCAGGAGTTTCTGCGCCCATTCGTAATGGATCGGGATGCGGTCGCTCTTGTACAGGATCTCGTGATACGTGACCCCGGCCCAGTCGAGGCCGGCCTTGACCTGGTCGTACGCCTCCGGCAGGACGGGCTTCTCCTCCGAGCCGATCGTGTCGTCGAACGCGAGGATGAGCTTCCCGTGGTACCGCTTCACGTAGGCGTCGTTCAGGACGAAGGCCCGCGCGTTGCCGATGTGGAGCGGGCCGCTCGGATAGGGCGCGAGGCGTCCGACCACCGCGCCATCGACCGCGCCCGGGAGGGCCGGGAGCTCCTTCGGGCCCGTCTCGCCCTTCGGTTTCTCGAGGAGCTCGGGGGCGAGCTGGGCGAGCGCGTCCTTCTGGGCCTCGGCCGAGAGGGCGTTGACCTCGGCCACGACGCGCTCGACCTCGCCGGACACCTCTTTCGCCCGGGGGCGCAGGGCCGGGTCCTCCGCGAGGAGCTTGCCCAGGACGGCCTTCGCCTCGGCCTGGCCGCCATGGAGGACGGCGTTCTGGAGCGCGTACTTGCGCGCGGACTGCGCGGGCACGGCGGTCCGAACCGGGTGCGGCTATTTAGACTTCTGGCGGAACCTGGGAAACTTTAAGCGAGCCACCGGGCCTCCCGGAACGTGGGTTCCCGGAGGACGTACGTAGCCCTCCGCCGACGTGCGGGGATCGCTCTGGCCGTGTGGGCGGTCGCGTTCAGTCTTCTCGCGGTAGCGAGCGCGATCCCGGAGGGGCCCATCGCCGCCCTTCGCGTCGACGACACCTACCCGGCCATCGGCCAGGTCGTGCACTTCAACGCCTCCGCGAGCCTGGGACACGATCAGGGCAAAGGGCGGATTGTCGCGTACCGATTTGACTTCGGAGACGGGGCGGGGACGGGATGGCAGAGTTCGCCCCTTGCGGCTCATGCGTTCACGAAAGCGGCCAACGTAACGGCCTCCGTCCTCGTCGCCGACGCGCGCAACCTGACCGCGACCGCGTCTATCGGGATCCACGTCGGCTCCGCGCCGCCACCCCCGATCCCCGCTCCGGAGGTCCTCCCCATCCGTGCAGGGGTCTCCCCCGCGGAGCCGCACGTCAACGATTCGGTCCACCTGACGGTCGACCTCCTGAACCGGGGGACCGCATCCGCGGCCACGGCCTCGATCCTCGCCTATGATGTGCGGCCCGATGGCAGCGTCTCGTTCCTCGGGAATCAGGCGCTGGTCGGACCCCTCCCGGCCTCGGCCGGGGCGACGGTCTCCTTTCCCGCGTTCAGGGCCGTTCAGGCAGGGAACCACACCTTGCGCATCGCCGTGAACAACGTGACGCCCGTCGAGCCCGGATCTCCGAACCGCGAACTGAACGTCACGATGACGGTCCTCGGACCGGGGGAATCGTCCCAACCCGGTCCCGGAAACGGGGGATCGGCTTTCGACGTGGGGCCCCTCGCCGTCGGCCTGGGCGGCGCGGCCGTCGCGGCGATGGCGGGGGCGGGCTACTTCCTCATGCGACGCCCGCCCCGGGGCCCGCGGGAGCCTCCGTCCGCGGAGCCGCCTGACCGCAGCCCGCCGCCGCTCTGGCCGCCCTGAGGACCTCCGCAGACAAGCCGCCGGCCCACCTGGTACCCAGACGCGTCCGACCCGCCCGTCCACGTCGTTCCGCCCTGGGAGCTCGCAAAGCTTTCTAACGCGTCCCCGGCATACCGCGGCCCGGGATTCCCATGGCCGTGCGCCCCTGGCTCGAGCGCTTCGCCGACGAGACGATCACGATCAAGGAGAAGGTGAGCCGCGAGATCGAGGTCACGCGCCACCTGCTCGCCCACCCGAACGTCCCCGTCGCCTTCACGGACCTCGACGGCTTCGAGGCCGCCGGGAACATCTGGTCGACCCGCGATCGCGTGGCGGCCGCCCTGGGCGTCACGAAGGGAGACCTGCTCGCCCAGCTCCTCGAGGCGCAGTCCCACCCGAAGGACACGCGGCTCGTGGACCGAGCACCCTTCCAGAAGAACGCGTCCACGGACGTCGACCTCCTCGACTCTCCCGTACCCAAGCTCTACCCGAAGGACGCGGGCCGGTACATCACTGCGGGCGTCTGGGTCGCGGAATGGCAGGGCGCGCGGAACCTCTCCTTCCACCGGATCCAGATCCTGGACGAGCGACGGGGCGCCTGCCGGATCGTGCCCCGCCACCTGCGGCACATGTACAACGAGGCGATCAAAGCGGGGGAGGAGCTCAAGGTCGCGGTCTGCGTCGGCCTGGACCCCGCGCTCCTCATCGGCGGCGGAACGTCCGTCGAATACGGCGTCGATGAGAGCCGAATCGCCTCCGCCCTGACGCAGGCATCCCTGAAGAAACCCGTGGACATGGTCCAGATCCAGAGCGGCCTCACGGTCCCGGCGGACGCGGAGTACGTGCTGGAGGGGCGGCTCACGAAGGAGACCGCGGACGAAGGGCCCTTCGTCGATGCGGTGCGGACCTATGACATCGTCCGCAAGGAACCCGTCCTCGTCGTGGACCGCATCTACCACGTCGACCAGCCCATCTTCCACATCATCGTCGGCGGACTCGACGAGCACTTCCTGTTCATGGGGATGCCTCGCGAACCCGCGATCTACCAGGCCGTCTCCCGCGCCGTGCCCCACGTGAAGGCCGTGCGGCTCACGGAAGGCGGGTGCGCCTGGCTCCACGGGATCGTGTCGATCCGGAAGCAGCATCAGGGCGACGCGAAGAATGCGATCATGGCAGCGTTCGGCGCGCACACCTCGATGAAGCAGGTCACGGTCGTCGACGAGGACATCGACGTGTACGACGACCGGGACGTGGAGTGGGCCGTGGCCACGCGGTTCCAAGCGGACCGCGGGCTCGTCGTCCTCCATGGGGTGCGCGGCTCCTCAATCGATCCGAGCGCGAAGGACGGGTTCACCTCGAAGGTCGGGATCGACGCGACGAAGCCCCTCGGCGAGGATGCGCGGATGTTCGACAAGGCGAGCCTGGACTGAGGCCAGTTTCGCGGGACGGATGCAAAGGGTTATCCCCGCTCCCCGGCGTGTGCGGAGCGTGCCCTTCGTGACCCACGAGCTTCTCCGCCGCGGGGCCGTGGAGGAGCGCGCCTACCAGGTGAACATCGCCAAGGCCTGTCTCTCCCGTTCCACCCTCGTCGTCCTCCCCACCGGGATGGGGAAGACGGTCGTGGCGGCGATGGTCATCGCGGAGATCCTTCGGCGCAAGGGGGGCAGAATCCTCTTCCTCGCGCCGACGAAGCCCCTCGTCGAGCAGCATGCCGCCTCCCTGCGGGACATCCTGGTCGTCGAGCGCATCGCCGTCTTCACAGGGGAGGTCGCCGCCCCGGAGGACCGCGAGCTCCAGTGGCGGGAGACGAAGATCATCGTCTCGACGCCGCAGGTGATCAAGAACGACCTCCGCGCGGGCCGCTACGACCTCGAGGACGTCAGCCTGATCGTCTTCGACGAAGCGCACCGCGCAGCCGGAGACTACGCCTACGTGGACGTCGCCGCGGTCTACAAGGAGGTGAAGGACCACCTCGTCCTCGGGATGACCGCCTCCCCGGGGTCGAGCGCGGAGAAGATCCTCGAGGTCTGCGACAACCTCGGGATCACCGCGGTCGAGATCCGCACGGAGTTCGACGCGGACGTCGTGCCGTACGTCCAGGGGCTGGAGATCCAGCGCATCCCGATCGACGCACCCAACGAGGCGAAGGAGATCCGCACCCTGCTCGAGACCGTCTACGAGGAGCAGGCCGAGCGGCTCAAGAAGATCGGCTTCCTCCAGGGAAAGGCGAAGCCCACGACGAAGGACATCCTGGCGGCGGGGGATGAGATCCGCAAGCGCCTGGATGGCGGGGAGAAGGACGGCCGCCTATTCGGCGCGATGACCGCCCAGGCGATCGCGATGAAGGCGAACCACGCGATCACCCTCGCGGAGACGCAGGGGATGGGCTCCCTGCGATCCTACTTCGACCGCCTCGAGACCGGGGCGAAGAACCGCGCGGACACCCAGTTCATCAAGCACGCGAAGGTCCAGGAGGCGATCAAGATCGCCCTCGAGACGAGCGCGGAGCATCCGAAGCTCAAGAAGACTGCGTGGATCGTGCGGGACCAGTTCATGGCGAAGCCCGACTCCAAGATCATCGTCTTCACGCATTACCGCGAGACCTCGGAGACGGTCACCCGCGAGCTCGCGAAGATCCCCGGCATCCGGCCCGTGCGGTTCGTCGGGCAGTCCTCGAAGGGGGAGGACATCGGCCTCAAGCAGAAGGAGCAAGTGGATATCCTCGACAAGTTCCGCAAGGGGGACATCAACGTGATCGTCGCCACGTCGATCGGCGAGGAGGGCCTGGACATCCCGCAGGTCGACCTCGTCGTCTTCTACGAACCCGTGCCCTCCGAGATCCGCACGATCCAGCGGCGCGGCCGCACGGGGCGCAGCGCGAAGGGCAAGGTCATCATGCTCGTGACGAAGGATACGCGGGACGAGGCGTTCCTCTACAGCGCGAAGCGCAAGGAGCGGAAAATGCACCAGGAACTGGACCGCCTCCGGCGCGACCTGAAGCAGAAGATCTTCGTCGGCGAGCCGAGCGGCGAGACCTTCGTGACCGCCGCCCCGGAGAGGCTCCTCGAGGCCCGGCGGGAGGCGCTCGCGGAAGAGGCCGCGCAGCGGGCGGAGACCGCCGCAACCCGCGTCCCACGCAAGAAGGGGCCCACCACCCTGGACGAGTTCTGAAACCCGCTAGTTTTTAGCCCCGGGAGCGGCGTATGGGGTCCGAGGCGGGGGATGGAGCACTGCCCCGAGTGCGGCTGGGAGGTCGATCCGGACGCGGAGATGTGCCCGAACTGCGGGGCCTACCTGGCCGACTATGAGGACCAGGAGCCGACCGAGGACTGAGGGGACTCAGCGGCCGAACAGGCTCTTCGTCGAGTCCTTGAGGAACTCCCCGAGGCCGCCGCTGGGTACCGGGATGTCGCCGCGGACGACGTCGCCCGACGCCGCGTCGACCACGATCTTGTAGGTCTTCCCGCGGTACTCGTACGTCGCGAACCACAGGGGCGCGTGGAGGAACTCGGCGTCCTTCAGCGTCACCTTCGTGGTCGCGTTCTCCAAGACGTCCACGAGGTCCTTGAGGAGCTCGCGCTGGTGGGCGTCGACCTGCTCCTGGACGAGCCGCCCCGCCTCGTCCTCGTCGATCTCCGCGTTCAGGAGGCGCGCGTCCTTCAGCATCTGCGTCGAGTCAAAGGGCACCTTCAGGGAGAGCGGGATGTGGTAGTCCGCGACCTGGTACTCCCCGCTGCGGCGGCCCAGGATCTTCCAGAAGTAGTTCCGGACGAGGTCTCCGGTCCGGCGCTCATTCGTCCCGGTCCGGGTGAGGACGCCCTGGTACGCGGTGTCCGCGTCCGCCTCGAACACATAGAACGGGAGGTAGAGGCCGTCCAGGGACGTGATCCGCGACGCGCGCCGCAGGTCGTCCGGCTTCATGATGCCGCCCTCCATCCAGCTCCCGATCTGGGCCGCCGCGCCGTCCCGGTCGAACCGGGCGGGGAGCATCGAGTGCACCAGGAGGAACGGCTTGTCGCTCCGGATCCGGACGGCGGAGCCGCAGTAGGGGCAGGTCACGATGACCTCGCCCGTCGTCAGGTTCAGGGGTCCGCCGCAGTGCGGGCAGTTAATCGACTCGACGAGCTCGGGCATGCCAGCGTAAGACTCATGAAGAACGCACCTATAGCCGTTTCGATGGGTTCCCTCGGCGCCCTCCGACGCGGCAGCGACCTGACGATCTTCCTCGTCTTCGCGATCCTGACCCTCCTGCTCCTGGCCGTCCTCGGCATCGTCGACTTCTTCGTGTCCGGGATCGACCCGCTCCTTGGATTCATCGCGGTCGTCCTCCTCACCGTGATCTTCCTGATCCTCCAGTGGGCCATCTCGCCGTCCATCGTGCGGTGGGCCGCCAAGGCCCGCCAGGAGGTCACGCCTCAGACGAACCCCTGGCTCTACCGCACGGTCCAGGAGCTCTGCCAGCAGGCCGGCGTGCCGATGGTCCGCCACCTCTGGGTCAGCGACGTGTCGGACCCGAACGCGTTCGTCTTCGGCCGCACGGTCGGCTCGGCGGAGATGGTCGTGAACCGGCCCCTCCTGGAGCAGCTGAACCAGGACGAGGTGCGCGCCGTCCTGGCGCACGAGGTCGGCCACCTGCGGCACCGGGACGTGACGATCATGACCTGGGCCTCCGCGGTCCCCCTCCTGGCGTACGTGATCGCGCGGGGCGGGTTCGAGGTGCTCCGCGCCAGCGGGCGGGCCCGCGGGAAAGGGGCGGGACAGGCCATCGCCGTCGCGATTGCGGTCGCCATCCTCTCCTACTGTGTCTATCTGATCACCCAGCTGCTCGTCCTGTACCTCTCCCGTACCCGCGAGTCCTACGCGGACGCGTACAGCGGGGCGGCGACGAAGGACCCGCACCTCCTGGCCTCGGCGCTCACGAAGATCACGTACGGCCTGAGCCTGGCCCGGCCGGACGCGGAACCCTCCGGCCTGAGGGCATTCTTCATCGGGGACCCGGTCAAGGCGCGCGAGGACTACGAGGACCTGCGGCAGCGGATGCAGCAGTACGACCTGAACCGCGACGGCCAGATCGACGAGTACGAGCTCCAGAAGGCCCTCGAGACGGAGAAGAAGAGCCACTGGCGCCGCGCGAACGAGCTCTTCGCCACGCACCCGCCGACGATCGACCGGATCCTCATGCTCGAGCAGATGGAGGAGGAGATCCGCCAGAGCGGCGGCCAGCCTCCCGCGAACATCTACAAGTTCGTCTGAGGCCGCCAGATCGACCTCACCCAGTCTCGCGCACGCGGGCTGGGCGGTCCGGTACCGTGAATCGAGTTCGTGGAGACAAGCATTAACGTCTTCTGTGCAGCTACGGAAGCGGAGGGACAGGCTTGGCGGACCCCTGCATCTGCCGCGCGCGTTGGACTGCTCTCGCAGGCATGCTGATGGCCACAATCCTCCTTGCGGTCGCGGGGATAGCTTCCGCCAGCTCACCGTGCCCACCCCTCTCCTACACCGTCTCGGAATCCTCGCCCCTCTGCGTCGTCACGTTGACGCAGCGCGGGGGCCTCCTGTTGAGCCAGGTTTGGTGGCAACCCTGGCCCGTGAACGACACGTGGGTGCAGGCATCCCAGCATGTCGGCCGGACTGCAACCGCGACCGAACCGGTCACGTACCAGGACAACGACCGCGACGGTTTCCTTTCCGCTGCCGACACGCTCGAGGTGTGGAACGGGTGCGGAGGGGATCTTCCTCTCGGGTTTGGCGCCTCCGCGGACTCAATCGGAGGATGGCAAACCCTCCATCTCACGAACGGGTTCGGCCTCACATGCGGCGGGACCCCGACTGACTGGGTCACACCCACCATCGTGGCCCTCGCGGTCTTCCTCGCGGTGGGCGTGTTCGCCACGGTCTTCCTTGTGCTCCGGCGCCGGATTCTTCGGTGAGAGGAGAGAACCCAGACGCGCATCGGGAGCTTCTCGCGGGCGCAAGGCTTAGGTTACCTTCGAACCCTCCTGGATGCGATGTCGACGACGATCCGCCAGACCGTCCTCCTTGACGCGCCGCCGCACGATGTGTTCGAGGCGATCTTGGACTCAAAGAAGCACAGCGCGTTCACGAAAGACAAGGCGTCCCTCTCCCGGAAGGTCGGCGGGAAGTTCACTGCCTTCGACGGGTATATCGAGGGCAAGAACCTGCGGATCGAGAAGGACAAGGTCATCGTGCAATCGTGGCGGACGACGGACTTCAAGGAGTCCGACCCCGACTCGAAGATCATGTTCCACTTTTCGAAGAAGGGAAAGGGGACGCGGCTCATGTTCGTCCACAGCAACGTCCCGAACCGCCTGGCCGAGGAGCTCCGTCAGGGCTGGCTCGACTTCTACTGGGCGCCCCTGAAGGCCTACCTCGAACCGGCTACGGCGTGACCTTGCGCTGGCTCTTCCGGATCGCGTCGCGCTCGCCCTGTCGGGACATGTAGAAGATTGTGGCCAGGACGATCACGACGAAGATGGACAGGATTACGCTGAGCGCGAGCTTCCCCAGGTTTCCCTGGTTTGCGTCCACGAATATGGAGCCGTAGAAGCTGCCGACTCCAATGACGAAGAACGCGCCCGCGAGCGGGAAGGTGATCGTCCGGTTGTGGGTGGACGCGTAAACCATGTAGAAGAGGAGGGCGAAGATCAGGCCGCACAGGCCCATCCACCAGAGCTGGGAGGTGAAGCTGAGGCCCGAGGCGAACAGGATGAAGCCGAAAATCGCGGCGATGGCGATGACCGCGATCGCGGCGATCGCGTAGAGCGCGAGGGACGAGAGCTTCGGGGCGGCGATCGCAGGAGCGGGTGCCGGGGGAGGGGCTGCGGGTTGCATGGGTTGCCACTTCCGTGTTGGGCCCGCGATTCGCGCATCGGGACTTAGATGTTATGTAGGAACTCCCGGGCGCGTCGCGGTCGGATCGGGAGGGTGTGGCCTCCACGAGAAACTCGAAAAGTGGAAGGTCCGGATGGGGCGGGGCCCCACCCGGATTCGCAAGGTTCCGGCTCAGGGTTGCGCGACCGGCTTGCCGCACTCGGGGCAGAATTTCATGCCGCCGGGGACGTCGTGACCGTCCGGGCACTTGAGGACCTGGGACGCGCCGCACTCGCCGCAGAACTTCAGGCCGGGCGGGACGGGCTTGCCGCACTTGATGCACGGCTTGCTGCCCGCGGCGACCGTCGTGTCCGCGCCGCACGACCCGCAGAACTTCATCGTCACGGGGTTCATCGTACCGCACTTCGGACACGCCTTCATCTGCTGCTGTTGCTGAGCCTGCGGAGGCTGCGCGATCATCCCGGGGAGCTGGGAGCCCATGCCGTAGCCCATACCGATGCCGGCGCCCAGGCCGACCCCCACCCCCGCGGTGCCGCTCGGATTCGCGGCCGCGGTCGTGAGGGCGTCCGCCACGGCGAACTGCTGGTACGCCGCGGCGCTCGTGCGGCCCAAGGTGCGGGCCGCGCCCATCTTGTCGATGGCCGCCTTGACGGTCTCGGGCAGCGGGATGTTCATGCCGCTGACCTGGATGATCTCCACGCCCAGGTTCACGAAGTGGGGCTTCGAGTTCGCGAGCGTGCCCTGCTCGATGTCGTTCAGGCTCGCCGCGAAGTCCACGACCTTGAGGCCCTGCTGCTTCATCTTGCCCAAGGTGACGTTGAGCTGCTTCACGAGCTCGTCCTTGATCCGGTCCTCGATGTCCGCCGAGGTGGCGGCGCCGAAGGTCCCGACGAACTGGTTGATGAAGATCTCCGGGTCGCCGATGCGGTACCGGAAGTCCCCGAACGCGCGCAGCTGGATCATGTCGAAGTCCGGGTCCTGGAACAGGAACGGCTCCTGCGTGCCGAACTTGCCGTCGAAGATGCGCTTCTGGAGGTAGAAGACCTCCGCCTGCTGCACGACGCCGGTGAAGACCTTCTGGAGCCAGCCCAGGATCGCGACATTCTGCGACGTCAGGGCATAGCGGTCCGGCTTGTCGAGGTACGCGAGGGCCTTCCCGTCGCGGTAGAACACCGCGATCTCGTCCTCCCGCACCACGATGTTGTCGTTCATCCGGATGTTGCGCGGGACCTTCCACATGATGTTGGCCCGCTTGAACTGGTCGTCCCACGCAATCGTCATGCTCGAGGTCAGGCCTTCGCCGCGGCCTGCCGTCTGGTCCGTTCGCTTCGCGCCGCCGAAGAAGAAGACACTTGGAATCATCGTGTTCACCTCACGTTCGTGCCGGTTATCATGATCATCCGCTGGTCAAAGGACAGGTCGAAGGCCGCGAGGGCATCCTTGAACGCCTTGAGCGAGGTGTTGAAGCTTGCCGGGTCCGCCGCGGCCAGGATCATCGGGATCACCGCGGCGCACTTGTCCAGGTTCTCGAGCATGGAGTAGTCGTACTCATAGAGCTTGTCCAGCTCGGGTTCCTCGACTCGGATGTTCGCGCTGATCCCGGAGTAGCCGCCCTCCGAGTGGCGCACCTTCGCCTCGGTCGCCTGGAGCTGGAAGATCAGGTTCCCGATGGGCTGAAGCCCCTGGTACTTCCCGTCGGCCGCCAGCCCGTCGCGGACCCCTTCGAGGTCCGCGCGGACCTTCTTCACCTGGTCCGCGACCTGGTTCCGCAGGAGGATGTCCGCGTTGCGGATGTCCTCCCGGCGGCGGTAACCTGCGTATCCGGGGATCTTCAGCTGAATCTTCTTGATGAGGCCACGATCGTCCTCGACCTTCTCTCGTATGTCCGGCATGATCTTCGCCTAGCCTTGTGCTCTATCGTTCTTGAAAGCTATGTATTTAGGGGTACCGGTGGAACTCCAACGGATGTCCCAAACGGGTCACCACAGCGCGACTGCGGGTCGCTCCCCGTTCATGACGTGTCCTGCGTTCCCGTCGATCGCGATGAACATGGGCTTTCCCTTGAACTGATACTCAACGAAGAACACGGGCACGTGGAGCAGCTCGCCATCCGTCATCGTCGGGTAGACCTGGATCGATTCCAGGGTGTCGACGCGCTTCTTCGCCTCCCGCTCCGCGATCTTCTGCGCCTGCCCGCCTGCGAGCTGCTTCGCCTCGGCCTCCGTGACATCGCCGTCCATGACCTCGGATCCGCCGCTCGCCCTCTTGTCGAAGTTCACCTTCGCGGCTTCGTTGAACTCGTAGCCGCCCTCGGGCTGGTACTTGTTGTAGCCGCGGACCGCCACGACGGGGATGTTCTTCGAAATCTGAATCCGGTCCCGCACGCGGACGATCTGGGGCTGGACCTGGTTGCGGTTGCGGTTCTGGTTCGCCGCCGCGGCCGCCTGGAGCGCGAAGAGCGCGCCGCCAAGGACCTTGCCCCCGGTCGTCTCGGACCGCATCTGGGCCACGCCGGAGCCCTTCGTCCCCTGGTAGTCCGCGACGATCGTCGTCGGGACGACCCAGTAGGGCACGAACTTGAGGATCGTGTTCCCGAGGTCGGACTTCTCCGCGACCTTGCGGCGCAGGATGCCCTTGTTGAGCCACTGGCCGCCCGCGTTCAGGGCCTGCTCCTGGCCGATCGTGCTCGCGAGCATGAAGTGCTTCTGGATGACCTGGGCCGCGCCGCCGGCCCCCATCGTCGTGGCCGCGCCGCAATACGCGCACACCACGAGGGCGAGGCCCGAGGAGGGCTTCAGGGGAGCGCCACACGAGTTGCATTTGAGATTCTGCGGCATGGCCGGAGCCGCGACCTGCTGCACGGGAGCCGCCGGGTTGTACGGCTGGGCGCCTGGAGCCTGCTGGGGCATGCCTGGCGCCACGGGCGCGCCCGCGGCCTGCGGGATGACGCCCTGCTGGGAGCCACAGAAGTTGCAGAACACGGACCCGTCGGGGAGTTGTCGGCCACACTTGTTGCAGAACAGGGGAAGACCTCCTGAACCGCGTCTGACTCATCCCCTCCATACTTAAGGATAACGAAGTGAAAGTCAGCGGTGCGACTATCGGGTTGAGGATGCCCACGGCCATGCACTTGCCTTCGGCAGGGAGCCGTGGTCCGCGCTTGCCGCCCCTGGCGATCCTGTCGCAGCGGCTCCCACATTCGATGCGGGACGGTCCGCGCACGGCGCCGGCCGCGGGACGCTCCGTCGATTTTCAGCCGGATAAGCCTATATCCCCCCGATGAAGTGCGCCGCTTCAGCGACCCTGAGCGGCCGCGCGCGAGGGTGACTCCATCGGCGTATCGGACTGGATGACCCGATTCTGGAAGCGGTTCCTCGGGCTCGACCGCTCCGATGTCCGGAACCTGTCCGCCCTGTACTTCGCGACGTTCATCATGCGCGCCGCGGCCTTCGCGGGCGTCGCGGTCATGCAGCAGGTCATCCTGCCCGGCCAGGCGAACGCGTTCTGGCACGGCCTCCTGTTCGCGGTGTATCCGGTCGCGGAAATCGCGACGGTCGGATACTTCGGCGCACGCTGCGACACCCGCGGGCGGAAGGGCGTCCTCATCTTCGCGCACGTGATCACGGCGGCCGCGGTCCTCCTGTTCATCGTGACCATCGGCGCGTACGCCCCGGACCCGGCCAAGCCGTATCTCGCGGCGGTCTTCTTCACGATGTTCGGCCTGGGTGCGGGCGCCAAGGTCGCCTCGACCCTCGCCATGGTCAACGATCACAGCTCGCTGAAGAACCGCGCGCAACTCATGGCCGTGTTCGACCTCGTCACATTCGGCGGGCTCGCCGGGGGCTTCGGCGCCGCGTTCCTGGCGCTGTCGCTGCTCCACCTCAGCCCCGAAACGATCCTCCTCGTCGGCGGAGCGGGCGTCGTCCTCTCCGTCATCCTGGTCCAGTTCTTCGTGCAGGACGCCAAGTTCACCCCCGCGCCCCCGCTGGGGACGATCGGGCTCCTCAAGGAAGTCTTCCGGAACAAGGACATCATCCGGCTCCTGCCCGTCTACATCCCCGTGGTCGCGCTGTACGGGTACGTCCTCACCTTCACGGACCAGATCCTCGGGGGCCAGAGCCAAGGGAAGATCCCGCTGATGACCATCCTGGTCATCGTCCTGTCCTTTGGGATCCCCCTGGCGATCGCCCTCGTGGCCTTCGGTCGGTGGTCGGACGTCGCCCGCCTCCGGAGGCCCTTCATGCTCATCGGCCTCGGCTGCTTCGGCGGCCTCGCGATCCTCTTCTCCCTCGCGACCGAGCCGGGCGGCGGGATGGATCCCAACTACCTGTACCGGGTCTGGCCCGGGATTGCGGTCCTGTCGTTCGGCGCAGGGACGTTCCCGCCGGCGGCCCTCGCATACCTCGGAGACGTGATCAACCGCAGCGTCTCGGGCACGAGCTTCGGCATCTACTCCTTGATCTTCGGGAGTGGGCTGATCGTCGGCCCGATCATGGGCGGCGCGCTGACGGTGGCCTACGGTCCGATCGCCTTCGCAATCATCGCCCTGAGCCTCATCGCCATCTCCGCGACCGCCGTCCTGTTCCTGCGAGAACCCGCTCGGAACGGGGTGGCGGCTCCCGCGCCGACGGCGGCCGCGGATCCCCCAGGCCCTCCCAAGTGAACCGGGCGTCCGGTCCGGTCAAGGCTATGTACGCGCCGGCCCTTCGGGGGCGCCGATGAACCGGCGGCGGCTCAGCCCCCTCTCCTACGTCCCGAGCGAGCTCCGCTCGAAGACGCTCTCCCACCTGGTCGCAATCCTGGCCATCGTGGTCGTCGGGACGATCGTCTTCGCCCTCGTGGACAACCAGTCCCTGGCGAACAGCCTGTACTTCGTCGTCATGGTGATGACCCTCATCGGCGCCGCGAACCCGAACACGTTCGCCGGCGAGATCGTCGGCATCGTCGTCGCCCTCCTTGCGGTGGGCGTCATCCTCTCGTTCATGACCCAGATCCTCGGCCCGGCCGCCCTGACCGCATACTGGGAGGGCCACCGGGTCCGGAAGGCGAGTCGCATGAAGAACCACATCGTGCTCTGCGGATATTCGGACACCGCGCGCGTGCTCCTGAACAACCTCCCGAAGGACCAGGTCCTCGTGCTCGTCAAGGACAAGGCGACCGTGGATGAGCTGACGGAGCGCGGCGCGGCGGCGATCCAGGGGGACTACGAGACCATGGAGGTCCTGCGGAAGGCCGGCGTCGCCGAGAGCCGCGCGGTGATCGCCGCGTCCGAGATCGACTCGGAGAACGCGTTCATCTGCCTCACCTCGAAGAAGATCGCCAGCCGCGTCCCCGTCTTCGCGACCGTGTCCTCCCAGGAGAACCTGGAGAAGATGCGGGAGGTCAAGGCGGACCACATCATCTCGCCCGCGCTCCTGAGCGCAGACGCGATCCTCAAGGGGCTCGCCTCGACCGGCGCCCCGTCCGCGTGATGCCCCCCGCGTTCGCCGCCGTGATTCCGTCGGCGCGGGATTGAAGTAGGCGTCCACGGACACCATCTCCGGATGTCCGACCCCCAGGGTGGCGGCCCGCTCGGGATGGACGCGGAGACGATGCTCGCGATCGGCGGCTTCGTCCTCGTGTTCAGCCTCGTGGCCATCGGCGCCACCCTGTTCGTCACGCCGGTCCTGGCCTACATCTGCGTCCCCGGGGGCGCCGCGCCCGCCGCGATCGTCCTCGGCCTCGGCATTCTCGAGTATCATCGCGAGAAGCAGCTCAAGGAGTTCGCGACGCTGCTGAAAACCTACCGCCGCATTCGCATCGACGAGCTGGCGGTCAAGGTCGGCAAGAGCCCGATGGAGGCGGAGCGCCTCCTCTCCCGCGCGATCGAGCTCGGCTACGTGGCCGGCGTCATCGACCGCTCCACAGACGAGTTCGTCCTCGCGGGGACCGAGAAGGCGCAGGTCTTCGTCGAGCGCTGTCCGCACTGCGGCGGCGTCGTGAACCGCTGGGCGTTCCCGGAGGAACGGTTCCTCTGCCCGTACTGCAATGTCGCCGTCGAAGTGCCTCCGACTCCCGCGAGCGCGGCGTCCGGGACGGGCTGACCGTTGCGTCTCGCCATCCTTATATAGCTCCTGCAAATTAGGACGCACTCCGCCCTACGAGGAACCAGCTTGGCACGGGGACTGTTCGCGGCACGGAAGCTCAAGGACGAGCGGCAGACCCGCCGCTGGTCCGACCGGTACTACAAGCGCCGCGTGCAGCACCTGAAGGAGAAGTCGGACCCGCTCGAGGGTTCGCCCCAGGGCAAGGGCATCGTCCTCGAGAAGGTCGCAATCGAGGCGAAGCAGCCGAACTCCGCGTTGCGCAAGTGCGTGAAGGTGCAGCTCGTGAAGAACGGGCGGCAGATCACCGCGTTCGCCGTCGGGGACGGCGCGATCAACTTCATCGATGAGCACGACGAGGTCCTCGTCGAGGGGATCGGCGGCCGCATGGGCCGTTCCTACGGCGACATCCCGGGCGTGCGCTACAAGGTCATCCAGGTCAACGGCGTCTCCCTCGACGAGCTCGTCCGGGGCCGCAAAGAGAAGCCGGTGAGGTGAGTCGGTGGAGGACCCCGAGAAAAACCCGGAGCCGCCCGCGCCCGAGAGTCCGGCCCCGCCGCCCCCGGAGCCCGCGCTGCCGGCCCCGCCTGCGGAGCCTCCTGCGGAGCTCCCGGCGCCCGCGGAACCCGTGCCGGCGGAACCCGTCCCCGCGGAGGGCGAGGCCCCCATCGAAGAGAAGCCCAAGAAGGAGGCCAAGAAGCCGAAGAAGCGGCCTCCCTACGAGATGAAGCTCTTCGAGAAGTACGACCTCGCGGACATCACGGTCCACGACCTCGGCCTCGCGAAGTACATCAACCTCAACCCGATCGTCATCCCTCACACGGGCGCGCGCTGGGCGAACAAGCCCTTCGGGAAGCAGAAGGCGAACATCGTCGAGCGCCTGATCAACGGCATGATGCGGACGGAGGTCTACACGGGCAAGAAGTCCAAGGCCTACCGCGTCGTGCGCACGTCGTTCGAGATCATCGCGAAGAAGTCGAACAAGAACCCCGTGCAGGTCCTCGTCGAGGCGCTCGAACACGCCGCCCCGCGCGAGGAGATTACCCGTCTCCGGTTCGGCGGCATCTCCGTACCGCGCGCGGTCGACATCTCGCCGATGCGGCGGCTCGACATGGCCCTTCGGAACATCACGACCGGCGCGGTCCAGGCGACGTTCAAGAACAAGAAGCCCGTCGAGGAGTGCCTCGCGGACGAGATCTTCCTGGCCTCGAAAGGCGACATGCAGAGCTCCGCGATCGCGAAGAAGGAAGAGCTCGAGCGGATCGCGGGATCGGCGCGTTGAGCCGTCCTCCCATGGCTTGACCGAAGGTTTAATTAGGGGCCGCCATCTGCGATGGCATCTCGTTGACGCTCCCCGTCAGGTGACACGCGCATGGGACGCAAGGAAGACAACATCAAGAAGGCCTCGGCCCTCCTCCACAAGAAGGAGCAGATCCGCAACATCGGGACCGCGGCCCACATCGATCACGGCAAGACCACCCTTTCGGACAGCCTCATCGCGGGCGCCGGGATGATCTCCGAGGAGCTCGCGGGCTCCCAGCTCTTCATGGACTACGACGAGCAGGAGCAGGCGCGAGGCATCACGATCAACGCGGCCATCGCCTCCATGGTCCACGAGCAGGATGGCCAGCAGTACCTGATCAACCTGATCGACACGCCGGGCCACGTGGACTTCGGCGGCGACGTCACCCGCGCCATGCGCGCGATCGACGGCGTCATCATCCTGGTCGACGCGGTCGAGGGCATCATGCCCCAGACGGAGACGGTCATCCGCCAGGCGCTCAAGGAGCGCGTGCGGCCCGTCCTGTTCATCAACAAGGTCGACCGTCTCGTGAACGAGCTCAAGATCGGCCAAGAGCAGATGCAACAGCGCTTCGTGAAGATCATCACGGAGGTCAACCAGCGCATCCGGAAGCAGCTGCCCGACGACCTGAAGGAGAAGTGGCTTCTGAACGTCGAGGCGGGCAACGTGGCCTTCGGCTCCGCCTTCCACAAGTGGGCCGTCTCGGTCCCGTTCACGAAGAAGACCGGAGTCGGATTCAAGGACGTCTACAAGCACTGCCAGGAGGGCACGATGAAGGAGCTCGCGAAGAAAGCGTCCCTCCACCACGTCGTCCTCGAGATGGTCATCAAGCACCTCCCGAACCCGCTCGAGGCCCAGAAGGTGCGCATCCCCGTCATCTGGAAGGGCGACCTGGAATCCCCGGTCGGCAAGTCCATGATGAACGTCGGGGAGAGCGGGCCCGTCGCGTTCATGGTCACGAAGATCATCGTCGACCCGCAGGCGGGTGAGGTCGCCGCGGGCCGCCTGTACTCCGGGAAGATCGTCCGGGGCCAGGAGCTCTGGGTCATCGGGATGCCGAAGCCCCAGCGCGCGCAGACCGTCGCGATGATCGTCGGGCCGGACCGCATCCCCGTCGAGGAGATCGACGCGGGCAACGTGGTCGCCGTCGTCGGGCTGCGGGATGCCGTCGCGGGCTCCACGGTCAGCGACGACAAGGAGATGCAGCCGTTCGAGAAAATCGTCCATTACTCCGAGCCGGTTGTCACGATAGCTGTCGAGGCGAAGTCCACGTCGGATTTGCCGAAGCTCGTCGAAGCCTTGCGCCTCCTCGCGAAGGCGGACCCGAGCATTCAGGTCGAAATCAACCAGGAGACGGGGGAGCACCTAATCAGCGGCATGGGCGAACTCCACCTGGAAATCACGATCTACCGCGTCCAGAACGATTACAAAATCCCTGTGACGACCAGCCCTCCGATCGTCGTGTACCGGGAGTGCGTCACGGGCCACGGCGGCCCCTTCGAGGGCAAGTCCCCGAACAAGCACAACCGATTCTACATGGAGGCGGAGCCTCTCGAGCCCAAGGTCGTCGCCGCGATTCGCGCGGGCGAGATCGCCTCGGGCCAGCGGATCAAAGACTCCAAGGTCCTCGCAAAGAAGCTCGAGGAGCTCGGGATGGACCGCGACGACGCGAAGAACGTGGTCTGGATCCAGGACCAGAACATGCTCATCGACTCGACGAAGGGGATCCAGTATCTGAACGAGACGATGGAACTGATCAAGGAGGGGTTCATCGAGGTCATGAACCGCGGACCCCTCGCCCAGGAGAAGGGCATGGGCCTCAAGATCAGCCTCGTCGACGCGAAGCTCCACGAGGATTCCGTGCACCGCGGCCCCGCTCAGGTCATCCCTGCGGCCCGCAACGCAATCTACGGCTCCATGGTCCAGGGAGGGCGCACCCTCCTGGAGCCGATCACGAAAGTCTTCATCAACGTCCCGCAGGACTACATGGGGGCGGCGCTCGGCGAGGTCCAAAGCCGCCGGGGCGTGATCGAGGATATCAACCAGGAGGGCGAGGTCACGGTCATCCAGTCGAAAGCACCCGTGGCGGAGATGTTCGGGTTCGCATCCGCGATCCGGAGCGCGACCCAGGGACGCGCCCTCTGGTCGACCGAGAACGCCGGCTTCGAACCCGTGCCGAAGGACCTCCTCGGCGAGGTCGTGCGCTCGATCCGCACACGGAAGGGACTCCCGCCGGAGCCCTACGACGAAGCCTACTACTCCGCGTGAGCGAGGGGGAAGACCCCGTGGTCCTCGCGACCCTCGAGCCTCCGCGAGCGAACCGCTCTACCGCGTCATCGCGCGCTTGAACGTCGGGACCGCGATCGCGAGCATGATGACTCCGAAGCCCAGCAGGATTACGATCTCGGAGAAGACCGCCGACATCGGCGCGCCAAGGAGCATGACCTTCCTCATGGCCGTCGTCGCGTACGTCAGCGGCAGGATCTGGGCGATGTCCTGCATGAACCAGGGCATCTGCTGGATCGGGAAGAAGACCCCGCTCAGGAACATCATGGGAAACATGAGGGTCATCATCACCATCGTCGCAGTCTCCTCCCGGTCCGTGAAGGACGTGATCAGGATGCCGAGGCCGACGAAGCTGAAGACCGTCAGGAACACGAGTCCCACCAGGAGGAACACGCTCCCGTAGATCACCACGCCGAACAGGGCGACGGCGAGGACGAAGATGATCGCGGCTTGGACGAGTCCTCGGACGGTCTGGGCCATCACCTTCCCGAGGATGATCGAGAGCCGGGATGTCGGAGCGACGAGCATCCCATCCAGGGTGCCCATATCCTTCTCGTAGGAAATGGCATGGGGCAGCCCGGTCATGAGGGACATCATCACCGTCATGGACATGATCCCGGGCGCGATGAACTCGAAGTAGTTCGGATTCCCGGGGACGATCCCCGTGAACTGCACGTTGAATGGCACGACCGCTGCGAAGGTCAGGTTGATCGGCACGTGCCAGGTCTGGTTCAGGTTGTACGACGCCCATTGCGTCCCCATCGCGCCAATGGTCTGGGACAGCACGGTCTGCATCATGGCGGACATCTGAGGATTGGACTGGTCCGTCACGATCGTGATATTCCCCTGCTCGGCCGTCATCAGGCGCTGCGTGAAGTCGGCGGGGATCAGGATGCCGCCGCTGATCTCGCCGCTCTGGATGCGGTCCTTGATGTCGGCGAACCCGCTCGAGTTCTTCAGGTCCATCATCCCGGTCTTGTTGTTGATGACCTCCAGTTGACCGACGAACTGCGTCCCGAGGTTCATCTGGGTCGTCGTATTGGCGGGTGGAACCTGCACGGTCATGCCCGCATCCAGGTTCGAGAGGGCGACCGGCTGGTTGCTGATCGTACCCCCCGAGGGGAAGATGAATCCCACCATGACCATCATGAAGAGGGGCATGACGACGAGCATCACAAGCCGCAGCTTGCTGCGCCCGAATTCGAGGAGGTCCTTCCAACAGATCCACGAGCTGTGCCGCAACACCTGCTTGACGGTCATCGTCTCACCTCGCCCGCCGGTTCGTATTGCGCATCCCGTGCCGGGGTCCGCCGCGCGCCGCCATGGGCACGCGGTCCGCCACCTGCTCCCGGACTTCCCGCCCGGTGATCCGGAGGAACACGTCCTCGAGGGAGGGTTCGAGGTTCTTCACTCCCTTCACCCGCGCCCCGGTCTGCCGGAGGCCGTCGATGATCGCGTCGAAGCTCCCGTCGCCGTGCGCGCGGATCTTGATGTGCGTGTCGTCCTCCTGGATGATCGAGTCGACGCATTCCAGGGACTGGAGGGACGCCAGGATCGCCGGGGTCAGGTTGGGTACCTCGAACTCGAGGGTGTTCGCATCCGTGCCGGAGACCTTCCCCTTGAGGTTCGTCGGGGTGTCGAGCGCGACGATCTTCCCATGGTCGATGATCCCGATCCGGTCGCAGAGGAGGTCCGCCTCGACCATCATGTGGGTCGTCAGGATGATCGTCGTCCCCTGTTCGAGGTTGATCCGTCGCACGAGCTCGCGGATCTCCGCGGTCGACTGCGGGTCGAGTCCCAGGGTGGGCTCATCGAGGAAAAGGATCTCGGGCTGGTTCACCAACGCGCGGATGACGTTGATCCGCTGCTTCATCCCCGTGGAGAAGGTTCCGATTCGGGCGTCGGCCCACTTCTCCATGCGGACGAACGTGAGGAGCTTCTCGACTCGCCGGTCGAGCGTTTCCCTCGGGATGTCATAGAGCTGCCCGAACAGGAAGAGGTTCTCCCGAGCGGTCAGGTCGTTGTACATGATCAGTTTCTCGGAGACCAGGCCGATGTGTTGACGGACCTTGCTGTCGTCCTTGACGACATCGAACCCCGCCACGGTCGCCGAACCCTCCGTCGGGCGACTCAGGGTGCACAGCATCCGGATCGTCGTCGACTTCCCCGCACCGTTCGGACCGAGGAAGCCGAAGATTTCTCCCTTCTTCACATCGAAGTCCACGTGGTCAACGGCCGTGAACCCGTTGAACCGCTTCGTCAGTCCCGACACCTGGATGATACTCTCACTCATGGAAATCCTCCCCTTTTGATTCTCCCAGGATCGTCGCGATTCGCTTGCGCATCTCCGCGACGGCGGAACGCAGTTCGACGGCCTGCCGCGGCGTCAAGGAGCGGAGGTTCATGGCGAGGAGCTTCCCCGTGTCGCGGAGCTCTCGCAGGAGGGCCGCGCGCTCCGGACCGACCGCTGCCTGGAGGGACCGGAAGTGCGTCTCCATCTCCGCCCGGTGGCTTCGAATGGAGGCTTTTCCCTTCGCCGTGACGCGGTATGTCTTGCGCCGCTCCGACCCGCTCACCGCGACCAGACCCTCTCGCTGGAGGGAACGAAGGGCCGGATAGACCGCACCGGCGCTTGGACGGTAGAACCCCTGGAAGCGGTTCTCCAGCTCCTTCATGACCTCGTACCCGTACATCGGCTTCTCCTCGAGGGTCCTCAGGAGAAGGATGCGGAAGCCGCCCTTGGCCAGGAATGGGAGCGTGGGCCGAACGAGAGGACCGGACTGCATATGATGACGTTATATCGCGATATACTTCAAACCGATGTACGAGTTGTACTTATCGCGGACGGGAGCCGCCGAAGCGTCTCGCGGTGGGCACCGACTGCAGGCATCGGGTTCATAAGCCGGACGGGTGTGGGGGAGACGGTTCGACGCATGACAACAGACCGCCGCTTTTGCCGGTTCAACAAGCTCGGGGATGTGCCGTTCGGGATGCCGGAGGTGCCCGAAGGCGGGCTATGCCTGTCCGCGTTCTTGATCCTCCACGAAGCGGGACATGCCGACCGCGTGCTGATGGGGCGCCTGAACCCCGCGGCGCCCTGGGACCACATCGGCGCCCTCGACGCCTCCCGGACGGCGGTGCACAGCAAGGGCTGGATGCTTCCCTCGTCCCACCTGATCCTGAACGAGTCCCCCGAGGCCGCGGCGCGACGCATCGCGGAGGAGCAGCTCGAGCGGTCGGACCTCTCGTTCTCGGAACCGAAAGTCGTCTCCGAGGTCTACACGCCCCGGCGCTTCCCGGATGTCGTCCGGCATTGGGACCTCGAGTTCCTCTTCCGGGGCGACTGGCCCGGCGGGGCGCCCCCGAAGGCCGCGGCATGGACGGAGCTGCGGTTCGTCGACCTCGCGGCCACTCCGAGGGCGGACATCGCGCGCTCGCACGAGGACATCCTCGAGTCCGCGGGACTCCATCTCCGCGGCGCCTGAAGGAGCGGCGCCCCGACGCGGCTCGATTCTCTCCGAGGAAACGCGCTCGCGCCGTAAGGAAAGCATAAATACGACTGGATGATAAGGTGCGACCTACGGGGTAGAAGACATGCCCGCCAAGCCACACTTGAACCTCGTGTTCATCGGTCACGTCGACCACGGGAAGTCGACGACCGTCGGTCGAATCCTGTACGACACGGGAAACATCGACCCGCACGAGCTCGAGAATTTGAAGAAGCTCGCCGAACAGATGGGCAAGGCCACCTTTGAGTTCGCCTTTGTCATGGACCAAGTGAAGGAGGAGCGCGAGCGCGGCCTCACGATCGACGTCGCGCACAAGCGCTTTGACACGGACAAGTACTACTTCACCATCATCGACGCCCCAGGCCACCGGGACTTCGTGAAGAACATGATCACGGGGACGTCCCAGGCCGACGCGGCCGTGCTGGTTGTCGGAGCCGCGGAAGGCCCGCAGACCCAGACGCGGGAGCACATCTTCCTCGCGCGGACGCTCGGCGTCGAGCAGCTCGTCGTCGCGGTCAACAAGATGGACGCGACGAAGCCGGAGTATTCCGAGGCCCGCTACAATGAGATCAAGGCCGAGGTGTCCACGCTCCTGAAGAGCATCGGGTACAAGGTGGACAGGATTCCCTTCATCCCGATCAGCTCGTACAAGGGAGAGAACATTGCCAAGGCCTCGACGAAGATGGCCTGGTACAAGGGACCGTTCCTCGTCGCGGCCCTCAACGACCTCACGGTGCCGCCGAAGCCGCTGGACAAGCCGCTCCGCCTCCCCGTGCAGGATGTCTACAGCATCACGGGCGCGGGCACGGTCCCGGTCGGCCGGGTCGAGACGGGCATCTTGAAGGCCGGGATGAAGGTCCACTTCATGCCCGCGGACAAGGTCGGCGAGGTCAAGTCGATCGAGATGCACCACGAGCAGATCCCGCAGGCCGAGCCGGGCGACAACGTCGGGTTCAACGTGCGCGGCGTCGACAAGAAGGACCTGCGCCGGGGCGACGTCGCCGGGCCCGTGGACAACCCGCCCACGGTCGCCAAGACGTTCACCGCGCAGATCGTCGTGCTGAACCACCCGTCCGTCATCACGGTTGGCTACACACCGGTCTTCCACGCCCACACGGCCCAGGTCGCGTGCACGTTCGAGGAGATCATCGCGGCCCTGGATCCGAAGACGGGCGCGGCGAAGCCCGAGAAGCCGGAGTTCCTGAAGACCGGGGACGCGGCGCGCGTGAAGATCCGCCCGACGAAGCCCATGGTCATCGAACCCGCGAAGGCGTTCCCCCAACTCGGTCGGTTCGCCATCCGCGACATGGGCCAGACCGTCGCGGCCGGACAGGTCATCGACGTCGAGAAGCGGTGACCTCCTTCCTCCTTTCCCCTTCCTTTTGGTGATTCAAGACATGGCACAGAAGGCCCGGATATCCCTCAGCGGCACCGACCCGAAGAAGGTCGACAACGTGTGCCAGCAGATCAAGCTCATCAGCGAGCGCACGGGCGTCGCGATGGCCGGGCCGATCCCGCTCCCGACGAAGCGCCTCGTCGTCCCGGTGCGCAAGAGCCCGGACGGCGAGGGGTCCGAGACATGGGACCGCTGGGAGATGCGGATCCACAAGCGGCTCATCGACCTCGACGCGGACGAGCGCGCCCTGCGGCAGCTCATGCGCATCCAGGTCCCCGACGGCGTCAACATCGAGATCGTCCTGCGGTCGTGACGACCGCCGGGCGCTCGGTCCGGACGGAGCTACGCGGACGACGGTTCAAAGCTTGACTGAACCAGCGCAAGCAGGAATACGGCATCGATCACGAACAGGACGAGGGCCGCGTACACGGTCTCGAGGGCGAGGGGTGCGAACAGGAGGATCGTGGGCCCGAAACCGGTCACCGACGCGAACGCGACGGGCCAGGACCAGGGGCGCCGCTTCAGGAACCCGAGCCCGGTAAGGAAGGCCACGAACGGGGCGAAACCGCTCAGGAAGAGGTGTCCCTGCGGGTCCTGGAGGTGGGCCCACACGACTCCCATCATCAGCAGCACGACCGGGAGTGCCGCGGGAACGTACCACGGCCAGGAAGGCGGCCACGCGGTCGACTGCTCCAAGGCGGCGAGGACGACCATCGCCAGGACGGCGATCGCGATGAGCAGGTCCAGCCACGGGTTCGATGGGGACGAGGCTTGGAGACCGATGGCCCCGGCGAGGAGCGCGAACGTCCCGAGGATCAGGCTGAGTCCGACGAACCAGCGCAGCAGCTTCGCGACGCCTTCCCGCATCGCCGCGGCATCGCGCGACCGCGGAAAAGGATTCTGGCGCAAGGGGAACCAGGGGAAGACCCGCCCCGGAGGCGGGTGGGTCCGGAACTAGGTCTTGAGCCGCCTGCGCCGGCGCAGCGCGTAATAGGCGGAACCGATCGCCACCGCGACGATGACGACCATGACGAAGAGGAAGTCGAATGCGGGCAGGCCGGAGCCGCTCGGTGCGGGAGGCACGAGCCCGCCGTACGTGAAGGCGATCGTGGCCTCGTTCATGTTGCCAGCCTGGTCCCACACCTGGACCGTGACCGCATGCGGACCGAGGCGGAGCGACGCCGGGAGCGCGGCGGTGGCCTGGGTGGTCGACGCGGTCTGGCTCGCGCCGTCCGTCACGACGAGGACCCGCGCAATGCCGGATCCGAGGTCCGTGGCCGTCCAGTTCACGAACGGCGCGCCGTACACCGTGGCCCCGGCGGGCGGGGCCGAGATCACGACCCCGGGAGGCGTGTAGTCCACCTGGACGCTTGAGTTGGCCTCCGCGCGGTTGCCCGCACGGTCAAACGCGGTGACGGCCACCCCGTGTTCCCCTTCCGAGATGCTCGGGAACACATAGCCCGCCGTGTTGGAGAGGGATACCGGCGATCCTCCGTCGAGGGACACCTCGTAATGGTCGATCCCCGAGCCGATGTCCGAGCCCATCCACAGGGCCTGGAGCTGGTGGGCGTTGGAGAACGTGTCCGTGACCGGGCTCACGATCTGAAGGGAGGGCGGGGTCGCGTCGATCCCGAAGACGACCGTCTCGGTCGCGATGTTGCCCGCGGCGTCCACCGCGAGGAGGCTGACCACATGACCCCTTTCCGCGAGGCTCGGCAACCCGTACGCGGTCGTCCCGGCCGGCAAGACGGCCGCGGGGCCTGAATCGACCCGCAGCTCGAGGTTCGTGATCCCCGCGGGGTCCGACAGGGTCCACTCGACATTGACCTCGGGTGTGTTGAGCCAGCGATCTGCCGCAGGCGATGTGATTTGCAGGCTCGGCGCATGGGTGTCGTACTGGAAGGGGATCGGGACCGTGATCGCGTTCCCTGCGCGATCCGCCGCGGTGACCGTGACGGTGTGCGCGCCCTGCGTCCCGAGGGACATGTTCACGGAGCCACTTGCGTCCGCGAAGCTCTGCGGGGACCGCTGGTCGACGGAGACGATGACGCTCCCCACCCCGGAGACCTCATCCACCGCGCTCCACTGGAGCGACTGGGAGTTCGTCCAGCTGCTCGGGGTTGGGTGGGCGACGAAGAGGACCGGGGCGTGCGTGTCGACCGTCGTGTGCGCCTTGCGTGCGCAAGCGGCCGCCGGGGCGCAGCTTGGAGGCCCGGCCTCGCGAAGGTAGCCGCGGTCCACGGAGACCGTCGTGAAGTTGTAGGCGTCCTCGCCGCCGGCGAAGTGCGTGTCGAAAAGGATGGAACCGGTCTGCGCCTGGCGGCCCCCCGTGGCAGGAACCCCGGTCCATTCGCCGCTCGGATTCCAGGGCGGGGCATACTGGGTCCACTGGGGCGTGTGGACGCTCTCGTACCACAGTTCGGTCCAGAAGACCCCGCTCTGGCCATCCGTGCCGTTCGAGGTGTAGTTCACCCAGATGTCCGCCGGCGAGTAGGCCGGCAGCGACGCGAGGCTCGAGGCGGGGGTCGCGTCCCCTCCCACGGAGGTGACCGGAGAGACGGCCGGGATGAGCAGGGCGGAGGCCGGGACGTAGACCGCGACCAAGAGCGCCAGCAACCCGCTGACGGTTAGCACTACCTTTCGCGCGCGCATACTTGGAACCCCTTGTCGGACCCTGAGCGGACGCCCTTACATTATGGTTCCGGTCGGTGGTACATATGGAGGGAATCAGCATATGGGAGGATGAATAATAATGACCGCTGGGGCGGAACCGCGTCCCCCCGCGCGTCCAGCGGAAATGGGGGTCCGCGCACTCGGCGAGGCGAAGTTTCATGTGCGCCGCCACGCTCTGCGCGCGCGTCGGGCCGGTAGATCAGTGGAAGATCGCCTGCTTTGCAAGCAGGAAGTCCTGGGTTCAAATCCCAGCCGGTCCACTCCTCGATTCCAACGGCGTGCTCGCGAGGTCTGGATCAGGACCCCGAACGCGCAACCTTCTCGAGGAAGGACGGTTGTGCGGGGGTTGGCGAGTCCCTGTTGAAAGTCAAACGAATCTACGAGGCCTCCTCCCCGGAGGACGGCTACCGCATCCTCGTCGACCGCCTCTGGCCGCGGGGCTTCACGAAGGAGAGGGCCCACGTGGACGAATGGCGGAAGGACCTCGCCCCGAGCAACGCCCTGCGGAAGTGGTACGGCCACGACCCGGGCAAGTGGGACGAGTTCAGGCGGCGCTACGAGGAAGAGCTCCGCAAGAGCGGGAAATGGGAAGACCTCCGGTCCATCGCGGAGCGCGCGAAAGGGGAGGACGTGACCCTGGTCTACGGCTCCAAGGACGCGTTGCGCAACCAGGCGATCGCTCTCAAGGAAATGGCCCTGGGGCGCTGAGGCCCCAGGTCCAGAAAAGGGAAAGGAGGGTTCCGGTCGCGCTCAGTGGACGGTCGAGCCGACGACCGGCGTGAACATCCACGTCCCGTTGACGTCCCGGATCGATCGGTCGAGGAAGATGTCCACCGTGATGCTCGTCGTCTGACCCGACGACACCGTGAACTGCCCGACGATCTTGAGCGTGGCATTGTCGGGCGGCACGCTGATGGTCACGGTCTGGTTGGTCCCCGACAGCACGCCCGTCACGTTGACCACGCTGAGCCGGATCTGCTCATAGTGGCCGGGGTTCAGCCGCACGGAGCCCAGCAGCTGGGACACGTTCGTGAGCACGGCGAGATCCACCGTCTGCCTGGTCGAGCTGACGTTGGTCCACGACGCGTTGCCCTGCCCGGATTCGTGGATCGCCACGCCCGAGAAGGTCACGTAGACGTGTGCCCATGTGCCGGGTGCATCCTTGACGTAGACCGCCACTTCTCCCTGGTACAGCAGGAAGTACGCGGCGATGCCACCGACGACCAGGATGGCCGCGATCGCGATGGCCCAAAGGCCCGCATGCTTCATGGGTATCAGCCTTCCCGTGGGCCCGCGCGGGGATAAAGGTTCTTGGACAACCCTCGAAGCCTCCGGCCGCGAAAGTGTGCATCGATGGCGGTCGCGGGGGAGCGCTCAGTCGCCGCCCGTCGCGATCCCGTAGCCGATGCAGCATCGGCAGCCGTTCCGCTCGCCGCAGAAGGGGCAGACGCACGCGCACTCGTCGAGCGGCCGCGCGCAGCTGGGGCACGTCGGGACTCCGCCAGGGTAGTCGTAGTGGCGCCGGGCCCAGTCCCGTGCTCGGTTCGTCGTCATGGAGATCCGCCCTGTGATTTCCTACATTCATCATATCCGCTCGTCGCTATAAGTACGTTCCGAGCCCTCTTGCCTTCTGAATTAGACAAATGAATCGTGTGCACAGCACGGAGGCGTGCAGTTGTCTGTTTTATTCCAATGGGAATCTCGGAAGGACGTCCACGGACCGGGTACCCGATGCGCTAGAACGCGACGAGGACGATCCCGGGGATGAACAGGAGGAGCGCGAGGACGCGGAGGGGGGTCGCCTTCTCCTTGAGGACCGCGTAGGCCACGAGCGACGTCACGACGGGGGCGCAGCCGCCAACCGCGGTCACGAGGGACGCGTCGCCGATGGACAGGGCGACCGTGGCGGCGACGATGCCGATCATCATCAGGAGGAAGCCGCCCGCACCGATCGCGTAGGCGCGCCAGGAGGGGTTCGGCGGCGGGAACCGCTTCCGCCGCCACAGGTA
This sequence comes from uncultured Thermoplasmata archaeon, assembly GCA_963768855.1. Classification (GTDB taxonomy): domain Archaea; phylum Thermoplasmatota; class Thermoplasmata; order RBG-16-68-12; family RBG-16-68-12; genus RBG-16-68-12. Next base: position 314,264 of record CAVYJM010000011.1, on the reverse strand, counting down.
GTACGGGATCCCTGCGCAGAAGTTCGAGAGGCTATAGAAGAGGAGGAGCTGCCACGGGCCGAAGCCGGGCGCGTCGACCGCGACCTTGGTCAGGATGCCCCAGACGCCCCAGAGGAGGAGGATCGCGACGGACAGAGTGACCGCCAGGGGGATCTTCCACTCCCCGCCGAGAGGCTCGTAGGAGAGGATCAGGATCACCGCGACGAGCAGGGCCATGCCGACGGCCTCCGCGACGGTCGGGGTCTCGTGGAGGAACGCGATCGCCCCCAGGATCGTGATGATCGGGGAGCCCGCGGTGATCGTCGCCACCACGGAGACGTTGCCTCGCAGGAGGGCCTCGAAGTACAGGATGTACCCCGTGATGCCGACGACCGAGGTCAGGGTCGCGCACACATAGGTCTCGAGGGTGGCCGCGAGCGGCTGGGCCGCCGCCAGGAACACGGCCAGGTACAGGACCCCGTCCACGAGGGTCACGAACAGGACCATCGTCACGGCCCCGAGCCGGTCCGTCGCCCGCTTCACGAGCACCTGGCCGACGCCCCAGGACATCATGTCCACGGACGCCAGGAGGAGCCAGAGGGGGACCACGCCCCCCGGAACCGCGGGAGCGATATCATCTCTCCGGCTAGACGCCCCACTGCAGGCGGTCGCCGAGCTCGGCGGGAAGGCCTGCCTTGTGGATCTCCGCGACCGCCGCTCCGACGTCGTAGGGGACGCGGCGCTCCAGCACCCCTCCGGTCGCCGTCTCCAGGAGCGCCCACGCCGCACGAGGATCATGGTCCCTCGGCTGGCCGACGCTCCCCGGATTCACGAGGATCCCGTAGCGGGAGGAGAAGGCCATGGGGACGTGCGTGTGCCCGAGGACGACGAAGTGGGCCTGGGCGACCCTCATGAGCGCCTCGTCCGCGGCCCAGGGCATCACGTACTCGTCGTCGTTCCGCGGGCTGCCGTGGTACATCGCGACGATCCCGTGCGGCAGGGAGACCCGCATGCGGTCCTCGAGGGATGTCAGGTAGCCAACGCTCGCCGGCGTGAGCACGATGCGGGTCCAGCGGACCGCCGCGGCCGCGAGCTCGTTGAGCCAGGAGGTGTCCCCGCTCAGGGAGGCGCGGTCGTGGTTGCCGCGGATCGCGCGGACCTTCCGCTCCCGCAGGACCTGGAGGACCTGGTTGGGCCAGGGGTTGTACCCAACGAGGTCCCCCGCCACCCAGATCTGATCCGCCCCGACGGTGTCCACGTCCCTCAGCACGGCCTGGAGCGCGGGGAGGTTCGCGTGGATGTCGGCAAGCAGCGCGAGCCGCATCGGCGTCGCCATGGTAGGACGCGTATTTCAGGGAACCCTCCGCCGAGCCCATCAGCCTGATGACGCGGACGCCGGTTGAGGCCCCCCATGCGAGATCCTACGACCTCCCGCCGAACCCGTGGGGGACCCGACCGCCTGGCCTCCACCTTCTCGATCGTCGCGCGCGACCCACGGGCGAAGGAGCTGGGCATCGCGGTCCAGTCCCACTACTTCTCTGTGGGGTCCGCGGTCCCCTGGGCCGCCTATGGCGTCGGAGCGGTCGCGACCCAGTCCTTCGTCGAGCCGGCGTACGGGCCGCGCTCGCTGCGCCTCCTCGCGCGCCGCCTCCCGCCCTCGAAGGTCCTGCGTCAGCTCACGGCCCGGGACCCGAAACGGGAGGTGCGGCAGGTCGGGGTGATCGATGCGCGCGGGCGGGCCGCAGCGTGGACGGGCGCAGGATGCATCGAGTACGCCGGACACGTGATCGGGAGGGACTATTCGGCCCAGGGGAACTTGCTCGCCTCAGCCCGGGTCTGGCCGGCGATGGGGCGCGCGTTCACGTCGACGCGGGGCCGCCTCGCCGAGCGCCTCCTGGCCGCCATCGAGGCGGGACAGCGGGCCGGCGGGGACGCGCGCGGCATGGAATCCGCCGCCCTCCTCGTCGTCGGTCCGGGCGAGCGCGGGAAGCCGTGGACGGAGCGGAAGACGGACCTCCGCGTCGAGGACCACGCGCAGCCCATCCGGGAGCTCCGGCGGCTCGTGGAGCTGCAGCGTGCGTACGAGCTCAGGGGCGCGGCGGAGCGGGAGGTGCTCGACGGCCGGGCGAGGGAGGCGGAGCGGCGGTACGCCGAGGCCGTCCGGATGGCGCCGGGGAACGATGAGCTGCTCTTCTGGCGGGCGGCGATGCGAATGCGCCTCGGGAACGAGGAAGGCGCGCTCGCGGACGCCCGTGCCGCGTGGAGGATGAACCCGCGATGGAGAAAGCTCCTCGGGCGTCTCACGGAGGATCAGTTCCCGCGTGCCGAGGTCGTCCTCCGTGCTCTGCGCTGAACCAGGCGCCGGTTCCAAACGGGCGACCAGGAAACGGGTAGTTCAAACCGGATACGCACCTTTATCAATCAGTAGGGGTGTCACACCGCCATCCGGGTCCAATCCCGGATAGGTAGTAAGTAAATGGACGAAGAGAGAGGCGGCAGACGAGGCGGCTTCGACCGCGGTCCGCGCCAGATGTACGACGCCGTATGCGCAGACTGTGGGCAGGCCACGCAGGTCCCGTTCAAACCGGACCCTGCTCGACCCGTCTACTGCCGAGACTGTTTCGCGAAGCGCCGGCCGCGCCGATTCTAAACGCAACGGCACACGAGCGACGAACCTTCTTAGTTCGAGCTCCCCTGGCTGCGGCCGGCGCGGAGCTCACATTTTATTTCACCATACCCTTCAGCGACGCGGAGGGATACGACACCGAATGATTCTTGCTCTGGGACCACCGTTCCGCTTCCGTGAGAGGGAGCCGCGGCGTGTCGATCCCCGCCGTGAGTCTTGCGGCCGTAATGCTCGTCCTCTTGTTCGTTTACGGGACGACGGCCCCGGGCTACACCTGCGGCCTGCCCGTACCGGACGGAACCCGAATCCAGTTGGGACCTGGCCTGCCCCCGTTTGAGGTGGACTTCCAGCTGGTGGAGAACAACTCCCGGCTCATCGGCTCCTGGGGATCGGACTACGGCATCGCGCCGTTCGTGACCATCTGGGGCGAGCCGCCTATCATCCCGCCTCCCGGCGCTTGGCGTTTCTATTGCACCGGCACCTTCGACGACCCGCCCCGGCCGGGTCACTACAACTTGACGTTCCTCCCAGAGAGCGAGAACACGACGCACATCATCATCCTTGACACGATCGCAATCGCGCCACCCCGGGCCGTCAACCCCACCGAGAGCCTGTTCCGAGGGACCACCTGCCCGAGCATCTGATCGCGACTCAACCCTTATCTCCGCGCTTCGTGTTCGGTGCGACGTGGACCGTCTCGAGGTCGCGAAGGGCGTGGACGTCACCCGCGACTTCGCCCTGTTCCTCCGTGACGAACGAACCCTCGTCATCTCGGACCTGCATCTCGGTTTCGAAGGGGCGCTCGCGGAGCAGGGCGTCTCCATCCCGCGCTTCCAGCGTCGCGTCATCCTGGAACGCCTCGGGAAGATGCTCGACCGCGTGAAGGCCGAGAAAGTCGTTGTAGCGGGCGACTTCAAGCACGAGTTCTCCCGGAACCTGACGGACGAGTGGATCGAGGTGAAGCAGGTCCTGCGGTTCCTCCGGGAGCGCGTGACGCCCGTCCTGGTCCGCGGCAACCACGACAACTACCTCGCCACGATCCTCGGGGATCTCAACCTCACCCTCCACGACCGGGCGGACATTGGGGGCTACACGATCGTCCACGGCCACGAAGAGGTCTCCACGCTCCATCCGATCGTGATGGGGCACGAGCATCCGGCGGTCAAGCTCAAGGACGAGCTCGGCGCGGTCGTCAGCGTGCCAGCCTTCCTCGTGACGGAGCGGCTGATCGTCCTGCCCGCGTTCAGCCCGCTCGCCCTCGGAGTGGACGTGTCATCCTATCCGTACCTCTCGCCCATCCTCAACCGGACGGGCATCGACGACGCGCGCGTCATCGGCGTCGACGAACACGAGGGGCTCCTCGAATTCGGACGGGTGCGGGGACTGAAGGAAATCCGCGCGGCGCTGTTGATGAAGTAATGTCGGAAGAACGGCCCCGCCTTCCCGACTCGCGCCCGCGGGCGGTCATACCTCCTGTACCGGCACACCATGGCGAAATTACCCGGTAAATGCAGAACTGATTTATGGCGACCCCCCCTACCGTCGAGGAAAGGAGGACCGCGGATGCCCACGGACATACAGATTGCACAGTCGGCGAAACTGCGCCCGATTGGGGACGTGGCCGCGGACCTCGGGATTGGTCCGGAGGACCTCGTCCTCCACGGACCGCACATCGCGAAGGTCCGTCTCGGCGCCGTCGAGAGGGCCAAGAAGCATCCGCGGGCGAAACTGGTCCTTGTCACCGCGACGACCCCGACGAAGCACGGCGAGGGGAAGACCCTGACCACCGTCACCCTGGGCCAAGCCGCGAACCGCCTTGGCACCAAGGCCACGATCACCCTCAGGGAGCCCTCCCTCGGACCCGTCTTCGGCGTCAAGGGCGGTGCCGCCGGCGGCGGCCATGCCCAGGTCCTCCCCATGGAGGACATCAACCTGCACTTCACGGGGGACATCCACGCGGTCACCGCAGCGAACAACCTGATCGCGGCGATGATGGACGCCCACGTCTTCCACGGGAACGAACTCGACGTGGACCCGGGCCACGTGAACTTCGCCCGCTGCATGGACATGAACGACCGTCAGCTGCGGTCCATCGTGGACGGACTGGGCGGGCCCAAGAACGGCGTCCCCCGTGAGGACGGGTTCGTGATTACCGCGGCGAGCGAGGTCATGGCGATCCTCTGCATGACGGAGGGCGTCAAGGATCTCAAGGACCGGCTGCGGCGAATCCTGGTCGCGTTCAACCGCACGGGTGGGCCGGTCTGGGCGAAGGACATCAAGTCCGACGGCGCCTGCGCGATCCTCCTGAAGGACGCCCTGATGCCGAACCTCGTGCAGACCCTCGAGGGCACGCCGGCCTTCGTCCATGGCGGTCCGTTCGGCAACATCGCTCACGGGCACAACTCGATCCTCTCGGACCGGCTGGCCCTCGGCTCCGCGGACATCGTGTTCACGGAAGCGGGCTTCGCCTCGGATCTTGGGGCGGAGAAGTTCGTGGACCTCGTCTGCCGACAGAGCGGGTATGCACCCGACGCGGCCGTCCTCGTGACAACGGTTCGAGCGATGAAGCACCATGGCGGGATCAAGGAGAAGGCGATCAAGGAGGAGAACCTGAAGGCCCTCGAGGCCGGCCTCCCGAACCTCGACGCCCACGTCCGCATCCTGAAAGCGCTGGGCGTTCCGGCCGTGGTCGCGGTGAACCGCTTTGTTACGGACACGCAGCGGGAGATCGACGCGCTCGTCGAACACTGCCAGGACCAGGGCGTCCGGTCCGCCCCCCACACGGGCTACATGGACGGCGGCCAGGGGGGCCTCGAGCTCGGGAAGCTTGTGATCGAGGCGGCGAACCACTCGGCCCACTCCCTGAAGTTCGTCTACAAGGTGGACGATCCGTTCGAGGAGAAGGTCGCCAAGATCGCGACGCGGATCTACGGGGCCGGGGGCGTGGACTTCGTGAACTCCGCGAGGGACGACATGAAGTTCATGGAGAACGCCGGGCTCGCGGACCTTCCTGTGTGCCTGGCGAAGACCCAGATGTCCCTCACGGATGACGAAAGGGTCCTGGGGGCGCCGAACGGCTGGAACCTCAAGATTCGCGGCGTGCGCGCCAGCTCGGGCGCGGGGTACCTAGTGGCCCTCGCCGGCGACATGATGCGGATGCCCGGCCTGGGTGCTGAGCCCGCCGCGGTCCACATGGACATCGACGAGAAGGGGATCATCAAGGGCCTCTTCTGAGTTCCCGCGAAAGAGTCAAGTCCGCCTTGCGGGATGACCGCGAGGCATGGCGCTCGAGGTCGGCGCGTTGACCCTGGCGGACGTTCCCTTCGGGATGCTCCTGACGGACGCGGAAGGGTGGCACCGCACGCCTCCGGACTGGGTGCGCCTGCTGCGCCTCGAGCCTGAGGGCGCGTTCAAAGCGGTGGCCGACGGGATTCCCGCGGGGACGGCCGCGGCCTTGACTTTCGGAGGGTTTGCGTGGATCCACTCGATGATCGTGCTCAAGGACCTCCGCCATCGAGGAGTCGGGGAGGCCTTGATGCGCGCCTGCCTCGACTTCGTGGACCGCCGGGGCATCGTCTGCACGAAGCTCGACAGCGTCGGAGGCGTCGAGCCGTTCTACGCGCGGTTCGGCTTCATCGAGGAGTACCCGTCCTGGCGCCTCCTGGCGGACGGCGTCGAAGGCACGCCGAAGGCGATGAGGCTGAAAGCCATGGACTACCCGGCCTTGTTCGCTTTCGACATGGAGATGACCGGACTCGACCGGAGCCGCGCCCTCGAGGCGATCCTCGCCGACTATCCGGACCGGGCATTCCTGATCCGGAGACGCGGGAAGATCCGCGGCTACATCATCGTTCGACGCGGCGAGTGGCGGGACCCCATCGGGCCGTGGGTGGCGGATCCAGACGACCCGGGTGCCGCGGCGGACCTTCTCCAATCCGCGCTGGCTAGCACAAGGGGCAAGACCTTCCGCATGTGCGTCGGCGGATACCACGACGCGTCCCTTCGGATCACTGAAGAGCTTGGCTTCACGCGCCCGGACCACTCCACGCGGATGTACCGCGGCAAGCCCTTCGAGGAGTCGCGCGCGTGCTTCGCGATGATCTCTGCGGAAAAGGGCTGAAGGCAAAACGACAAGGCCTGGGGCCGCGTGGAATGTCGGTGGGCGCGCCGAACTGGTGGGAACAGCTGTATCGCACCTCCGAGGTGTCCCAGCTCCCCTGGTACACCCCGGATCTTGATCGGGATTTCGCTCGCGCGCTCGAGACGTACCTCAAACCGCCCGCACGGATCCTCGATCTGGGAACGGGTCCGGCCACACAGGCGATTGCGCTCGCCAAACGCGGATACGAGGTCGCGGGAACGGACATCGCCGGTTCGGCGATCGGAAAGGCGAAGCATGCCGCGGACCGCGAAAAGGTGCGGGTCGACTTCCGCGTCGACGATATCCTCGCATCAAAGCTCCCCGATGAGCTCGTGGACGCGATCCTCGACCGCGGCATGTTCCACACCCTCCCTCCGGGGTCACGACCGACATACGTGGGCACGATCCACCGCATCCTCCGGCCGCGAGGCTTTCTCTTCCTGAAAGCCTTCTCGGACAAGGAGCCGAGGCAGGAGGGGCCGTACCACTTTTCGCCCGCGGAGCTCCGCAGCGTATTCCAAGCTTCTTTCGAGGTCCTGTCGATCGAAGACGCGCTCTTCCACGGTCCGTTTGCGCAAGGGCCGAGGGCGTTAATCGCGGTCTTCCGCCGACGATGAGCGCCCGGCGGGACTAGGCTCGCGAACGAAACCGCTCCACGAGGTCCCGGTTCCCCACGTACGTCGGCACGGTCTGCTCGATCGCGGTTGCGGAGACGTCGAGGATCCGTTCCCTACCGGTCGTCCCCGCACCCCCGGCGGCCTCCACGATGAAGGAAATCGGATTGGATTCGAAGTGAAGACGGTACTTCCCTTCCGGCTTGTCGACCTGCGCAGGATAGGCGAAGAACCCGCCATAGTGGAGGATCTGGTTGAAGTCGCCGACGAACGAGCCCCCGTAGCGGAGGTTCAACAACTCCTTCTCGAGGTCGCCCACGAAGGCCTTCACCGGAGGGATCCATTTGTCCCGATGTCCTCCGATGCCGTACAGCTTCCCGCGCGGCGGTAGCCGCAAGCCCTCTTCGATGAGGAAGAACTCGTCGGGCCGGCTCCCACCGCCGTGGACGAACTCGTGGACGCCCTCCCGTGTTGCGTAGACCAGAGTCGTCGCAGGGCCGTAGATCAGATAGCCAGCCGCGAAGAGGTCGGAGCCGCGGGCCGGAAGATCCTTCCCGTCGAAGACCCCGAAGATGGTTCCGAAGATGTTGTTGCTCTTCACGTTCGAGGAGCCATCAAGGGGGTCCAAGACCACCGAGAACCGTCCGCGACCCAGCTTCTTCACGTCCCCCATCTCCTCCGACGCGACCTGGGAGACCAGGTGGGAATCGCGCAGCATATCCACGAACAGATCGTTCATCCACACATCGAGATCGAGCTGCTGCTCCCCGTAGACGTTCCGGGTCGCGACGGGATCCCGGCGAATCGGCAGTTCCCGCCGAATGCGGCCCGTGAGTCCCGCAATCCGGGAGAGGAGCTGGGCGAACTCAGGGTCCGTCGTACGCGCGTGCTCGGCCAACGTGACGTCCGGCCGGAGTCCCGTCTCAGTAGGCGACGTACCATCCCTCGAAGTGGTCTTCCAACTTCGCCTTCCCGCCATAGAAATCCCACCATGGCCGCCCGTAGCGGTGCGCCAGGTCTGCGAGGGCCTTGAAGTTCTTCGCTCCCTGGGTCCGCACATACTCCATCTGCCGCTCGATGGTCTTCTCCTTGAACGCGTCCTTCCAGATTGCGCGTCCCGCGAGGAACCCGGAGGCTCCGCCCCGGCATGCCACTTCGACGAGGCCACGGAAGACGTCGAAGTCCGCGCCCGCACTCAGCACGACCCAGGGCACCTTCGTCGCGCGGCTGAGTCGCTCGCAGTTCTTCCGAAGTTCCTCCGGATCCTTGGTGAACTTCACATCCCCGGGGAACTCTGCCTTGAGCACGTCGAGTCCTAGCGGCGAGAGAGTCTCCGCGGTGCGGGTAATCGTGTCCGCCTTGTGGTGAGCGAACTCCTCGTCACCCTCGTCGACGGGGTAAGACATCGGTTCGCAGACAAACGCCAGGTCTAGCCGTTTGCACTCATCCGCGACGGACCGGACGACCTTGACCTGGTGGTCGACGACCTCGCGCGGTGCATCGGGATTGAAGAAAACGAGGAGCTTTGCCGCGCTCGCCCCGAGCCGCTTCACCTTCTCGACGCCCCACCCGTCCAGGAGCTTCGTGAGACGCCACTGTCCCTGCTTCTCGTAGCCGGAGGCCTCGAGGGCCACGAGGAGGCCCGTCCGACCCGGCAGGACGAACCGATTAATCGCAGGGCCCACGCCGAACTCGGGGTCGAGGAGATAGCCGCTGGCCAAGGGGGCGAGGGCTTGGGTCACCCCGAGCTTGACCGCCTCCATTTCCGGATAGCTTGCGGCCTTCGGGTTCTCCGGATGGAGCATCTTTTGCAGACTACCCCGCTGGTCCATCGCAATCATCGTGAACCGGCCGGCATCGTCCGAGATCTGCTGCAGGCCACGGAGCTTGCCGATCGAGATCCGCATTCAACCACTCCGGGCATGGAACATGTGCGACACCATATTGAGGTTTGCTCCGAGGGGGAGCTGGGCCGCGATGGGTTGCGGACCGCGAGAGGACCAAGCCTATTTCCGGTACCGTGCCGTTCCCGCGGTCCGTGCGTCTCCCCGCCATCGTGGTGAACTTCAAGGTCTATCCGGAGGTCCTCGGAAAGCGCGGCTGGGAACTCGCGAAGACCTGCGCGAAAGTCGCGGAGGACACGGGCGCGTCGATCGTGATTGCACCTCCCTTGTCCGATCTCGCCCACATCGCCCGCCTCGTCCACATCCCCGTCTTCGGACAGCACGCAGACACAGCAGAGGCGGGCGCCCACACCGGCTGGCTGCCGCCCGAGGCGCTCCTCGAGGCGGGAGCCGCAGGGACGCTCCTCAACCACAGCGAACGCAAGATCCCGCACAAGAACGTCGCGGTCCTCATCCCCCGCTGCGAGACGCTTGGACTGGAGGTCATCGCCTGCGCGGACGACCTCAAGGAAGCGGAGTCACTCGCGAGACTCGGACCGGACTACATCGCCATCGAGCCGCCCGAGCTCATCGGCGGCAAGATCAGCGTTACGACCGCAAGCCCGGAAATCGTCGCGGGGGCCGTCCAGCGGATTCATGCCGTGTCCTCCTCAGTCAGCGTGCTTTGCGGCGCCGGAGTAAAGGACCGCAAAGACGTGCGCAAGGCCCTCGAACTCGGGACGGTGGGGGTGCTGCTGGCATCCGGCGTCGTCAAGGCGAGGGACCCAGAGAAGGCATTGCGGGACCTCGTGAAGGGACTGCGGTAGGACTTCAGGCCTGGCGGCGGATGAAGACCGCCGCGGCAAGCAACGCGACGATCGCGTAGGCCGCGAGCACGACGATGTCAATCGCGACGTCGCCAATCCCCCAGCCCCGCAGCATCACGCTCCGCATCGCATCATTCGCGTAGGTCACCGGAATCAGGTAGGCCAGGGGCCGCAGACCTCCGGGTATCGCTTCCAGGGGATAGAACACGCCCCCGAGGAGGAGCGAGGGGAAGAGGACCAGCGGGATGAACTGGACGGCCTGCAGCTCGTTTCGAGCCGCGGCAGACGCGACCATCCCGAGCCCCTGGTTGCCCACCGCGAACAGGAGGAGGACGGCGAACACCAAGGCCACGTTCCCCACGATCTGAATCTGGAAGAGGAGGATGGTCGCAACCAGGATGACGGCGCTCTGGGCCACCGCGATCAGGGAGAGGGCGGCGGCGTGCCCGAGCACGAGCTCGAGGGAAGCGAGCGGCGTCGAGAACAGGCGCTCGAGCATCCCTCCCGTCTTCTCGCGCACGATGACGATGACGGAGAAGATCGTCGTGACCATGAGGACGGCCAGGGCGATCACGCCGGGGGCGAACGAGTCGATGAACCGCGTGTCCGGGGATCCGTAGACGTAGGCCGAGTCGATCGTGAGGACCGCCGCCCCGCGGGTGCCCGCGAAGGCCGTCTGCGCGGCCGCGCGGACACTCGACAGGACCGCGCCCGCAATCGGCGGCGAGGAGCCGTCAAGGAGGAGGCGGAGGACCGCACGACGGCCGAGGAGGTCCTGGGTGAAGTTCGCTGGGAACCAGAGGACGGCCCACGCTCGGCCCGCCTCGACTTCCGCCCGCGCCGACGCGACGTCCGCGTACGAGGCGAGGGAGAGGGTGTCCCCGGTGAGGTTCTGGACGAGGCGGGCTCCCATCGGGCCCGCGTCCTGGTTCACGACGAGGGTCCGGACATCGTGCACCTGGCCCCCGAACGTGTAGCCGAAAGCAAGGACCATGAGGAGCGGCATCCCCACGACGAAAACCAGGGTGCGCTTGTCGTGGCGGAACTGGGAAAGGGACTTCTGGGCGACCGCAAGGACACGGCGCGCGTTCATCCCCGCGGCTCCCGCTCTCCGCGGACCAGGGCGAGGAAGGCCTCGTCCAGATTCCCCGTGCGGGTCCGCTGCTTGATGGCGGATGGCGGGCCCTCCGCGAGGAGGCGCCCTTGATGCAGGAGGGCCACGCGGTCGCAGCGCGCGGCCTCTTCCATGTAGTGGGTCGTGATCACGACCGTCTTGCCGCGCCGGGTGAGGTCGCGGAAGTACGTCCAGAAGGCGGCGCGCAGCTCGGGGTCCACCCCGACCGTGGGCTCGTCGAGGAGGAGAAGGTCGGGATCATGGAGCAGCGCCACGGCGAGGGAGGTGCGCCGACGCATGCCGCCGGAAAGCGTGGACACGAGGTGGTGGCGCCGCATCGCGATGTCCACGAGCTCGAGGACCTCCTCCGTGCGATCCTCGATCGATTCCGCGGTCATCCCGACGAGCCGGCCGAAGAGGGCCAGGTTCTCGTCCACGGTCAGGTCGCCGTAGACGGCGACATCCTGCGGCATGTAGCCGATCTGCGGGAGGACCTCCCGGGGCGGAATCCGGCGGCCGAGCACGAAGGCCGTCCCGCCACTCGGCTCCGTGAGGCCGAGCCAGAGGCGGATCGTGGTCGTCTTGCCCGCACCATTGGGGCCGAGCAGCCCGAAGATCGTGCCCCGGGGCACGAGGAGCGTCAGGCCCTGGAGTGCCTCGATCTCCCCGAACCGCTTGGAGAGATCCTTGCACACGATCGCCGGGATCTCCTCCGGACGAAGGATCGACACGGCAGGACGGAGCGACCCCGCAGCCGATAAGCCATGCCCACATACAATACGACCCTGCGCGCACGGAAGGGCACGACCGCATCACGGCGCCTTAGGCTTCAAGAGGGACCACGGGTGGTCGACCTCGACGAAGCCCTTCCGGAGCATCTCCCGGGTCCCCTCGACCTGCTGCATGTCGCCCTCCCACCGGGTGAAGACATCCCCGTAGGAGGATTCGATCCGGTCCAGGACGGCCCGGACCCGCTTGCGGATGAGGCCCGAGTCGCGCCCCTGGTAGACGACTGCGAGGTAGACGGACTTCCCGCGCTCGATCAGCACATGGTAGTCGCCGAACTCGAGCTGGTGGAGCTCGCGGTGCTCCCCGTACGTGAACGCGTCCTGGACGAAGTCCTGGACGGCGGTCAGCATGCCGCTGAGCACGTCCTCGTCCTTGCCCGCGGGAGGGGTGGGCGTAAGGTGGGAGAGCAGAATCCCGTTGCGGGAAATCAGGAAGACGTCCTCGATGCGCACGCGGTAGCGGCGGTACACGACGACCACGACCGCCGCGCCGCCTAGGGATCCGCCGACCAAGATGAAGAGAAGGGGCAGGAGGTCCGCCCCGACCTGGATCTGGACCGAGGAGGAGCGCATGTAGCCGAGGACCGTGCCCACGCTGTTCGTGTAGCGCGCGCCGATGAACTCGGCGATCGGCGTGTTCGCGGACGTCCCTTCCGCCACCTTGACGAGCACGTTGAACGCGATGACCTGTCCCGGTTGCACGTCCTGGAACGTCCAGTTCAACGTCGTGGTGCCCGCGGCCGGGACGGGCGCGGTGTGCGTGATCAAGACGAGGTTTGCGTCGAGATTGAGGGTCAACCAGAGGAAGTGGGCGGCGGTCGAGCCGACGTTCTCGACGCGCACCGTGTAGTTGCACGTCCCGCCCGGAAGGGTGGTGTTGCGATTCGGCGTGATGGACAGGAGCCACATCGGCGACAGGAAGCCCACCCGGCCCCCGAACGTGGCGACGGGTTGCGGCCGCCTGCTGAGGTCGAACGCCTGAACGGAGAACGTGAGATCGGCGCTCGTGCGGTCCAGCGCCGAGCCCCCCGCGGTGAGGTTTAGGAAGTACGTGTGCACGCCGGGCGCGTAGGTAGTCCAGTGCCACGAGTAGCTCGAGCCCAGGACCACGGGCCCCGCGCCGAGGGAGTCGGATAGGTAGTCGAGGGTCGACGGGAGGGTGAGGTTCAGCCAGACCGCCGAGGCGGCGCCGCTTCCCGTGTTGCCTCCCGTGATCGTGAACCGGATGACGCTCCCCGCCTCCGCGGTCGTCGCTCCGGGCGAGAGGGTGAAATTGAGTCGCGGCAGAGCCACGGCCACGGATCCGCTCGTCAGGGAGACGGGAGCGACGGGGTTGCCGAACCCGTCCGAGCCGGCCAGCCCGCCGCCCACAGAGAGCACCTGCCGGTCCGTGACGTTGACGAGGGCGACCACGTACAGCAACGCGCTGTCTGCACCCGTGGCCGCGTTCGACATCGTGAGATGGACGGTCCGGTTCGTGGCCGAGGAGGGCAAGGGGGAGCTGGAGAAGCGGAGGAACGGGTCCAGGGTCAGGTTGATCCAGACCGGACTCGCGGGCTCGTTGCCCGAGTTCGTGAAGTTCACGTAGACGGAGAGAGGGATGAGCGGGGCCGCCGCCGGCACGCCGAAGGACACCGTACCGGCGGAGATCGACGGCGACGCGACGGTCAGCGGGAAGTCCAAGCTCTGCTCCGGCATGAGCAAGTTCGTCGCGCTCGTGTCGTTCAGCGCCAGGTGGCTCGTCAGCATCGTGCCCCAGGGGAGACCCGCGGCCGCCCTAGCGGTCATCGTGAAGGCCCACGTCACGGGAGTGCCGCTCCCGGACGGCATGTTCGAGAAGATGAAGCGGATGGTGTTCCCGACCACGGTCCGCGTGCCACCGAGCGAAGCGGAAGTGTCCCCAACGTAGGCGAGCCCGGAGGGGAGGGTGACGTTGAGCCAGATCGTGTTCGCCGCGTCCCCCGAGTTCGTCAGGTTGATCGTATACACGACCGGCTGGTTCGAGTGCACGAAGCCCGCCGGCGCGCTCGTCACGCCGAGCGTGAGGAAGGGGCCGTTGAGCACGACGTCCGCGTGGCTGATCTGCGCGGGCCACAGGAAGCCGTGTTCGTCCGAGAAGTTGAGGCTGGCCCAGTTGCGGATGTAGCCCACCCCCGAGACGCCACCCTTGACCTGGACATTCATCTGGATCACGTGGGCCCCGATCGCCACGGACGGAAGGACCCAGCGGTACGTGCTCCCGCTCGACGAGGTGAAGGTCGGCACAGTCGACAGGAAGTTCACCTGGCTGGGCAGCGTGTCGTTCACCCAGACGGTGCCCGCGGGCCCCGTGCCCGTGTTGTTGTACCAGAGCGAGTACGTGAACTTGACTCCGGACTTCGCCTGCGTGACGCTGGAGACCTTCTGGAAGGCGAAGGCGGGGGCGCGCACGGTCGCGGAACCGGCCGCGACGTCGACCACGCCGTTCCGCTCGATCGCTGTGAGCTCGATCGAGTACGTGCCGTTCGCGAGGGACGGGGCCCGAGTGTACCGGAACAGCTTCCAGGCGGACGGGCTCGAGGGGTCCACGGCCGCGGCGGGGAGGAGGGAGAGCCACGTGACGATCGCGCCGGACGGTCCGGTCAGGTTCAGGCGCGCGTCGACGATCTCGCGGCTGCCGAAGGGGTCGGAGACGTTCGCGGTGACCACGAGGGAGGACTTCGGGGAGAGGTACGTCGGCGGGCTCACAGGTGGGGCGAGGGAGTCGACCGTCACGTAGGTCGTCGTCTGCACGCTGATCCGGGAGGGCTCCGCCGTCGCGTTCGTCGCGAGGAGCGCGCTCTGCCCGCTGGCCGCGGTGTTCAGCACCTGGAGGCGGATCTGGTGGCCCGCGGAGAAGAGGTAGTTCATGGAGGGGAACGTGTAGAAGAGAGTCCAGTAGCCCGAGCCCGTGACAGCGTTGACCTGCTCGACGCTCTTCACGGCGTTCGTGGCGGCCCCGTTCACGTCGATCAGGGTGAGGTTCATGTCCAGGTTCGTGGGCGTGGAGACCGGCTGGACGTAGAGGACCGCGGTCACGTTGAGCGCGCGGAACGGCCGGGCGAGGGCCGGGACGAGGTCGAAGTTCACCGCGGGTCCGCCCTTCGTCAGGGTGAAGGTCCCCTGCGAGAGGAGCCCTCCCGTGGGAGGCACCGGGCTCAGCACGCCCGGGGTGGATGCGGACCAGCCGAGGTACAGCTGCTTCGTCACGACCCCAACGAGGACCGATGCGGTGGCGGGTCCGACGAACCGCTGGGCGCCCGTCCCGTCGGAGTACACCATCGTCGCGGACAGGGTCAGGAGGCTTCCCGGCGCTGTCCCGATCGCGATGATGAAGCTGATCTGGAACTCGTGGAGGCCCAGCCCGAGGTTGTCGAAGCGGTAGCGGGGATAGCCCGAGGCGTTCCCCGCGGCGGTGTCTCCCTGGAAGAGGAGGCCGCCGGGCGCCGTGAAATTGATCCAGACGCTCGGGGCGGCCTGGTCGCCCGTGTTATTGAAGTAGACCGTGAACCGGGCTGGGTCCTTCGGATCTGCGGCCCGCGTGGACGTGGTCAACGCGAGGGACACGGTCGCCGCGAGGGGCTGCGGGCCCGGCGAAGGGAGTGCGGACGGTCCAATCCCGGACGCCACCCCGGCTCGAGGATGGAGGGCCGGGGATTGCGCGGCCCACGGGGCGAGGAGCGGGGCCAGGAGCAGGAGCCCCAGGATCACGAGTGCGACGGCTGATGCTCGCGAGTTCACTCCCACGCGCCTCGGGTCATTCCGTTCCTCGCCGGGATAAAAGACCAAGTGGTCACGGTTATCCCACCTGATTTTTTTTCAGGGAGGAACGCCCCGATTCCCAGGGAGGAACGTAGCGTGCGTGTACGCCCACGCCTTATGCCGCGCGCCACGCGTCCCGCCATCGTGACGGACGCGCGGTCCGCGGCGGCCCTCCTCTTCGTCGCGATCCTCCTCGCGTCCGGCCTCCCCCTCCCGGGTCGCGGCGCGGATGCCGGCTCTCCTCCCCCACCGCCCGCGGCCCCCCTTTTTCCCTCTGAGCTGGGGCCCGGAGTGCTCCTGACCCACATCTACCCGAACGCCGCCCGCGACGACGAGTTCGTCGAGCTGGCGAACTTTGGCCCCGCCGCGGTCGACCTCTCCGGCTGGTCCCTCACCGACCGGGAGGCGGCCGCCACCTTCCCCCCGGGAACCGTCCTCGCGCCCTCGACCCGGATCGTCGCGACGCGGAACGCGACGAGCTACGCGGAAGATGTCCGGCGGCCCGCCGACTTCACGTACGACCAGGGCGACGCCCCGCGCATGGGGGGCGAGGTCCTTCGCCTCGCGGACGGGGGCGACGAGGTCCTCCTCGCCGACGCGGCCGGGGCCACCGTGGACGCCTATGTCTACGGCGCCTCCGCGTACGCGGGCTCGGGGTGGAGCGGTCCGCCTGCGGCGGCGCCCGGGAAGGGCGAGGTAGCCGCGCGGACCGCCTCAGAGGACGGGGAGCTCGATCATGACGCGGCGGGGGACTGGGACGGCGTCCGGGCGTACCGGCTCGGACAGTCGGCCTTCGACCCGCCAGCCCTGGAGATCGCGGCGGTCCCCGCGGTCGTCCTGTCGCCCGAGGATGGGCGCGGCCCGCTGCTCTCGTTCCTCGCCTCGGCGGACCGGACGCTCGAGGTCGCCGTGTACACGCTCACGAGCGAGGCGATTGACGCGGTCCTCGTGGACCGCGCCCGTAGCGGGGTGCGGGTCCGAGTGCTCCTCGAAGGCGCACCCGTCGGAGGCATCGACGAGGACGAGCGACACGTCGTGTCGGATCTCCTGGCGGCCGGAGCCCAGGTGCGGTGCCTCAGCTCCGTGGCGGACGCGGTCAAGCGCTACCGGTACCTGCACGCGAAGTATGCCATCGTGGACGGCGAGGCGATCGTCGTGAGCTCGGAGAACTTCGGGGATTCCGGGTTCCCGGCCTCCGGCGAACCGGGCAACCGCGGCTGGTCCGTCATCGTCGAGGACCGCGCGCTCGCGGGGCAGCTCTGGGAGGTCTTCGAGGAGGACTTCGACCCGAGCCGGGCCGACTCCGTCCCTGCGACGGGGGTGGAGCGCGGGAAAGACTCCCGCCTCGGGGCCGATCCTCCCTTGGCGGCCCGCGGTCCTCTCGGGCGCACGCACCCTCCGCCTGGTCGTGGGACCGGACGACGCCCTCTCGACCGACGGCTGGCTGCAGGCCATCGCATCCGCCCGGGACCATGTCTGGGTCGAAGCCTTCTACGCGGACGATCCCTGGGGCGACCGACCGAACGTCCTGCTCGAGACGGTCTTCGCCGCAGCGAACCGCGGCGTGAGGGTCCGCATCCTCCTCGATGGCAGCAACTGGTCGTCCGAGGCGGAGGTCACCGGGAACGCGGAGCTCGCGTCGCGCCTGAACGACCGGGCGATGCGGGAGGGTGTGGACCTGGAGGCACGGGTCCTGACCCCGGGCGGCTCGATCGAACGGGTCCACAACAAGGGGATCGTTGTCGACGGTCGCGCAGCGCTCGTGTCGAGCCTGAACTGGGCGCACGGCTCCGCCACGGAGAACCGCGAAATCGGGCTCCTGCTCGAGGACCCCGAGGTCGCCGCCCGGTTCGAGGACGCGTTCCTCATGGACTGGGAGGGCCGCCGGCCCGGCCTTGGGGAGGACCGTACGATCGACGACCCCGCGGTCGTCGCGGCGATCTACGCGTTCGTCGCGGTGGCGTCAGCCCTCTCGCTGCGGAAAATGAGACGGACGGACAAAGGTCTAAAGCCCCGGGCTGGGATGATTCGACGTGGCCGCCTCCGAGCTCATCTCCGCCGCCGATCTGGAGAAGTTCGGGTACTGTCCCCTGAGCTGGTGGCTGAGCCGCGGGATGGCCCCGGAGGAGGGGCCGGAGATCGTGGAGGGGGAGAGGCGGCACTCGGCCGTCTCGGAGGATCTGAAAGGGATCGGGGTCCATGAGACCACGGCGCTCGAGTCCGAGGCCGGCGTCATGTACTTCGCGATCGCCGCCACGATCATCGCGATCGTCGGCGTGACGTTCCTGGTCGACTTCGCGATCGAGATCGCGCGCCTCCTCTCGGCCGTGTCTCTGATTTGGCTCTTGTCCGCCGTCTACTTCTTGTACCGGGCGGAGCACCGCTCCTCGGAGCAGGAACGGTTCCTCTCCGAACGGGTCATCCTCGTGTTCGCGATGGGCGCCGCGGTGTTCGCGGTCGCCGCAGTCTCCATCCCCGGCTTCGTGAACTCCCTCCTCGCCGAGGCGTTCATGGCCCTCGCGCTCGCCTGGCTCATCGGGGCCAGCGTCTTCCTCTACCGCTCGATGCGCTCCGCCGCGAAGGCGACCGAGACCCGCGAGAAGTATGCGATGACGGAGGGCGACCTCGTCTACATCGACTCCGAGCGGGAGAAGCCGAAGCTGTTCGTCGCAAAACGGTACGGTCTCTCGGGCCGTCCGGACGCCGTCCTCCTCGAGGGGGACCAGCACATCCCCGTCGAGGTGAAGACCGGACGCACCCCGCGAGGACCCCTGTTCTCCCACATCCTGCAGATTGCGGCGTACTGCCTCCTCATCGAGGAGGAGTACGGGAAGGCACCGCCCCACGGGGTCATCCGGTACGAGGACGCGAGCCACGACATCGAGTACAACGAGGACCTGAAGCGGCTCGTCCTGACCAAGGTGGGGGAGATGCGGCGCTGCGTGGCTCAGGGTGAGGCGCACCGGAACCATAGCCGTCCCGGGAAGTGCGTGCATTGCTCGAGGCGCTCCGTGTGCCCCGAGCGGCTCGCCTAGCGCGTGCGGTCCTTGGGGTCCGGCCCCGCTCCCAGCTTCGCGGCGATCGCGTCGATCCGGTCGTGGAGCTCGCGGACCTCCTGGCGCATCTTCAACATCTCCTCCTCGAACGGGGTGAAGCCTTGGCCCGACATGATCCGGTGGCTGATGACCATCCCCAGGAACACGGCCCCGATGATTGCCAGGACCGAGATGACGACCATGGCGAAGACCAGACCGAGGAAGGAACCGACGATGTCGCCAGGCGTCAGGTAGCCGGTGAAGACGCTGAGCCAGATGGCCACGAGGACGCCGATGATCAGAAGCCACAGGAGCGTCCAGCGGGAGAGCTTCATGACAGGGTCCCTCGACGTGGAATCGGGACGCGGAAGTCATCCGGTGGAACGGCGGTCGCGACCGTCGTCGAGTTGTCGTCAGGTGAGGTGAAGGCCATGGTCAGCTGGAAGCTGTTGCTCCGGTCCAAGTAGGTCCTCAGGCTCACGTTGTACTCGAAGTAGTTGCCCTGCTGGTCCTGAAGCCACACATGGATCCGCCAGTAGGTGAGGTTGAGCGGGACCTTCATTTCGATGCCGTACGAGAAGGCCTCCGAGACATTGGTCCAGGCGACGCTCTGGTTCGCGGCGTTGAGCCGCGTCACATTGAGCGTAATGTCTTCATACAGGTTGGCCTGGATGGACGCCGCGACGTAAATCGTGAGATTCGCCTGGTCCGGCGTGACCCCGACGATCAGGAGGGGCGGGGCGAGGGGAGACGGATGGCCCATGAGGCTCGGCGTGACGAGGATGAGGGCCACGAGGACGATGATGGCCGCGAACATCCCGGCTCGGACCCAGACCTCCCGCTCCACATGCGCGGCGATGGGGACCTGCGTAGATAAACGTTCGGCGGGGTTCGCGACGCGGAGCGGTTCAGGCCTCGCCGGGCCCGAGCTTCAAGAGGGTCGCCACGCCGAAGAGCGCCGCCGAGACGACCGCCGCGACGAAGTGGGTCTCCGCCGCACTCGAGGACGCGACGACCCAGTAGTCAAGGAAGGCAAGGGCGAGGGCCGAGACGCTGAACATCCCGGACGCGAGCCAGAGGAACAGCCGGACCTCGGAGATGAGCGAGACGGGAGGCAGCGCGAGCTCCGCCACGCTCTCCGTGGCCGTGATCGTCGCCATCGCGGCGCCCACGGGGGCGCGGGGGGTATAGCCGTGGCGAGCCCGCTATCAAGTCCGGTTTTCGAGAGCGATTCTCAGGAAGCGGAAGACCATGCAGGTCCGAGCTTCAAAAGAAAAGTGGGTGGCGCGATGGCCACCCAGTTGGGGGGGAGGTAATCGTGACGTCGAGACGTGGCGGCGAAGTCACCCTCCGGCGGCATCCATCCCTTCTGACCCTGCTCACTTCTGTAGGAACTCTTTCTTGAACGACTCGATGTCCGCGAGCGATTTCTCGGCTTCCTGCATCCTCTTGAGCTTGTCCGTGACGAGCTCGACCCGCGCGTAGACGAGGTCTCGGATCGCGGCGCGCACTGCCTCCGAGCGGGTCGGGAAGTCATCGAGCTCGACGAGGAAGTCGAGCGCTTTCAGATACCGCTTAGGCAGGCGAAGCGTGATCTTCTCGGTGTCATCCTTCATGGCGATCGTCCGCTTGCGTGGGTCAAGTCGACCTCGTTTGACCGACGCTTGTCCGGCGCAATGGGCTGTTGATATATAATGGTTGCTAGAATTTTATCATGCGAAGGAACTCCGTTTCGCGTGGAAGCGGGACGGCCCGCGGGCGGCGGAGCGCGCGCCACGCGCGCCCTTTTGCCACTTGAGGCAGGCCTCGAACGAGCCCGAACAGAATCGACGAATCGTTTAAGTCGCGTCGCCACTTGGCTCGCCATCATGTCCGATGCCGAGGACACCGTGTTTATGCTTCCGGGTCCGGTGAAGATGCATCCGCGGGTGCTGCGGGCGATGTCCGCTCCCGCGCTGAACCACCGGGGACCCGAATTCAAGGAGATCCTGACCGAACTCCGTGACCTCGTCCAGTACCTCTTCGGCACGAAGGGCGACGTCGCGATCCTGTCGGGCTCGGGCACCGCGGGACTCGAGTCTGCGGTCTCCGGGCTCCTGCGCAAGCAGGACAAAGTGCTGAACCTGGTCAACGGGAAGTTCAGCGAGCGGTTCAACGACCTCTGCTCCGTCTTCGCCACGCCCACCCCGCTCACGTTCGAATGGGGAAAGGCGGTCGACCCGCAGCGCGTTGCGGAGGCCCTCGAGGCCGATGGCTCCTACAAGGCCGTGACCGTCTGCTGGAATGAGACCTCCACCGGCCTCACGAACCCGATCGCGGAAATCGCCAAGGTCGTGAAGAAGCACGACAAGCTCCTGCTCGTGGATGGGATCACCGCCGTCGGCGGACTCGAGAACCACTTCGACGAGTGGGGGATCGACGCGCTCGTCATGGGCTCGCAGAAGTGCCTGGCCGCGCCCGCGGGGCTCGCGGCTGTCGCCCTCTCGAAGCGCGCGACCGAGTCGCTGCACTCGGAAACGTCCTTCTACACGAACCTGAAGGCCCACGTGGAGGGGCTGGCGAAGCAGGACACGCCGTACACACCCGCCGTCCCGCTGTTCCTCGCGTTCCGCGAGGCGCTCCGCCTCCTCAAGGAGGAAGGTCTGGAGAACCGGATCGCGCGCACGCGGAAGCTCGCCGAGGCGGCCCGCGTGGCGTACGCGGCCATCGACGTGGATCTCTTCCCGGATGCCCGCTTCGCCTCGAATACGGTCACGGCCACGAGATACCCTCCGGGCGTGGACGACGCGAAGTTCCGGAAGATCCTGCGGGAGCAGTATCGAGTGATCCTCGCGGGGGGTCAGAGCCAGCTAAAGGGCAAGATCTTCCGCATCGGCCACATGGGGATCTGCTCGTTCCCGGACCTGGCGGCCTGCTTCACCGGAATCGAGGGCGCCCTCTTCGCCATGGGGCACAAGTTCGAGCGAGGAGCCGCGGTCTCCGAGGTCGCGCGCCGAGCGTGACCGCTTCCGGCGGACTGGGTTCCGGTCGAGCGCTTCCTCGAACCGGGCCTCAGTCGGAGCCTGGGAACCGGGACGCGCGAGTTCGATCGTCGCGGTCAGGCGGCCGTCCTCGAAACTGATCCGGGCGGAGCGCAGGCAGGACCGGAAGAGCCGGATCGGGTGGCCCGCCGTACGCGCGATCGATCCGGAGGGCGCGATGATCCCGAGCTCCTCGAGCTCCTTGAGTCGACGATAGCAGGCGACGATCGGGATGCCGAGATGTTGACTCAGCCCGAGGGCGCTCCACTCGCGGTCATGGGTCGCCCGGAGGATCTGCAACGAAGAGGGGTCGAGCACGGTCCGGACCACGGCGAACGCTCCGTTCCAGCGTGGTCCGCGAGGGTCGCTTTCGGGGGCGTCCCGTGGGGCTAGCTCCGGTTCCTCACCGGGGGTCGTGGGCATGGGTCTCACCAGAGTTGCGTCCTTGACTGCTATCAGTTCCGAGACCAATATTTAGGCCGGCTTAAACCCACCGTCGGAATCCCCGAGACAACGGGGTCGTTCCCCCAAGCGGCGGTGCGGCTCATCGCCAGCGTACGTCGACCTCGTCCGTGCGGAACCGCTGGTCGACCTGCGTGTCCTCCAGGGACATCCGGATCCCCGCGCGGTGCATGAGCAGCCCGGTCCACGCGATCATCGCCCCGTTGTCGATGCACAGGTCGCCCGGAGGCACGAACATCCTCGCGCCACGATCCTCCGCCATCCGGCCCACCATCGCCTGGAGTCGCCGATTCCGCGCGACGCCCCCGCCCAGGAGGACCTCGTCCTTGCCGACGTGGGCCATCGCGCGCTCCGTGACCTCCGTGAGCATCGCGAACGCGACCTCCTGGATCGTGAATGCGAGGTCCTCGAGGCGCGCGCCGCCCTTGCGAAGGGCGAGGGCCGCCGTGAGCATGCCGCTGAAGGCGACGTCCATCCCCTTCACGCTGTACGGGAGGGCGAGCAGGTGCCCACCCCCGAGGGCGAGATCCTCGAGGCGCGGGCCTCCCGGGAATGGCAGCCCGACCTCTCGGCCGAACTTGTCGAGCATGTTACCGATTCCGATATCGAGCGTCTCCCCGAAGACGCGGTAACGTCCGCGTGCGTAGGCGATGACCTGCGTGTTGCCGCCGCTCACGTACAGGAGCGCAGGGTCCTTGCAGCCCGTGAGGCCGCGGCCGATCTCCAGGTGGGCGACGCAGTGGTTCACGCCGACCAGGGGGAGGTCGAGTGAGAGGGAGAGCGCGCGGGCTGCCGTCGCGACCGTGCGGAGGCACGGCCCCAACCCGGGACCCTGGGAGAACGTGACGACATCCAAGTCGTCGAACCCGATTCCTGCCACGTCGATCGCCTTGCGGATCATCGGGGCCGCGAGTTCCGCGTGGTGGTTCGCCGCCTCGCGCGGATGGATGCCACCCTTCTCCGGCTTCACCATGTCATAGACGTTCGCGAGGACGTGGCAGTGCTCGTCCACGATGCCGACGCCGATCGTGTGGGCAGTCCCTTCGATTCCGAGGGCGAGCATCGCCTTCGGTAAGTGGCGTCGGGGAAAAGGATTTGCGGCTTCCGGGAGGCGGACGGCGGGAGCCCTAATAAGCCACCCTGTCTTGCGGGGACCGTCATGGAGACGCAGGACCCGGGACCCCTCCTCTACGCGTACAAGCCAATCCCTGCGAATCCGATGTCCGTCGCCCTCCTGATCCTCCTCCTCGTCGTCACCCTCGTCCTCGGGCCGATCGCCGCGGCTCCGGAGGGCCTCTGGCCTTTGAACGGGATCTGCTTCCTCCCCCTCGGCATCCTGCTCGGGGCCATCGTCCTCTTTCGGCCCAACCCCACCTACGTGTACGAGAACGGGATCGAAATCTCCTTGCCCCTGTGGCGGCGCCTCCTCGGGGCCCAGAAGGATTTCCGTTGGGACCAGATCCGCGACATCTACCCCGCAAGCTACGAGGTCTCCGGCTCGTTCATGTCCCCCTTCGCATCGAGCGCGGGCACACTCGTCCACGCGGGGCTCGGACTCGAAACGACGCAGGGCGAGCGGTTCCTGGTGCGCTTCACGCCCGGAGCCATCCGCGCTTTCCGCGCGGAGTCCCAGGGGTTCCTCGACGCGCTCGAGGTGATCCGCGACCGGTTCGCGCGGCACGGCGAGACGATGATCCACACCGCGAAGACCTTCACGGACGCGCAGGTGCTCGAGATGCAGTCGCAAGCTCGCGAGCCGCTCGTCTCCATCGCGGGTGTCTTCCTCGCCTTCTTCCTCCCGCCGACAATCGTGGGCGTCGTGTTCCTCCTGGCCACCGCAATCAGCGTTCCGTTGTCCGCCCCCCTCGCCCTTGCGGCGGTCCTTCTTGCGCTCCTGCCGCCGGCGTTCTCCATGGTCTCGACGCTCCGACGGAGCGAACGGAGGAACGAGATCCTCAGCGAGCTGTCGAAGTTCCAGGAGAGCCTTCGGGAGCGGGCTCGCTCCCGATGAGCCGCACGTGCCGCGGGTCGCGGACGTCGTAGGTCCGGCCCCGCCATCGGAGCACGGTCGGATGCCGGGTGTGGACGAGTCCCCACACCATCACCCACGGCACCGCCAGGGCGGCAATCGCGGCCCGTGCGGCAGGCACCCGCCACTGTTCGGCGACATGCGGGGCTGCGGAGAAGAACGCGCGGCGACGCAGGGACGCCTTCGCCACGGTCGCTGGGAGGGTGAAGAGGAAAAGCGTCGCGGGGAGGAGATATTCCCACGAGACGAGCGGCGCAAGGAGCAGGCATGCGATGCCCAGGATCACGCTCCCGTCGAACACGCCGAAGGCGGCCGCCGCGTAGCGGCGGACGATGGGCAGATACAACGTGGCCATGGTCATCTGCCGCGCGCACCACTCCAGGCAGGCCCCGCGGCCCGCCTCCTCGACCGTGGGCACGAGCGAGGCGGGGGCGTAGGCGATGCGGAGCCCCGCCGCGCGCACCGCTTCGGTCACGACGAGATCGTCGCTCAGGACCTCCCGCCAGCGCTCCTCAAGCTGCAACCGGGGCAGCGTCTCGCGGCGGATCGCCGAGGAGCCGCCCCAGGTGTAGTTCCGCCGTCCGTCGAAGAGGACGTTCGCGCTGACCCCGTTCCACTCAGACCGTACAAGGGACCAGAAGGTCCCCCGCGGCGGCACGTACCACCGGAAGCCCGTCGATGCGCCGACGGTCACGTCCGCGAGGGGCTGGACGAGCTGCCGGAGCCAGTCTCGCGCGGGCCGGATGTCCGCATCGGCGAAGACGACCACCTCGTCCTCGTTGGACAGATGCCCCAGCGCGGTCCTCAGGGCGTTCACCTTTCCGCCCATCTCGGAGGGATCGGACAGCACGAGATCCACGGGCACCCGCGGGTGCTCGCGGGCAATCTCGAGGACCCGCCCGGCGGCCGGATCCTCCCGAGTGTCGGCGACGAGTAGGACCCGGTACGCCGGATAGTCCTGCGTCAGGACCGCACGGACGTTCGCGTCGAACCCTTCGTCGGTCCCCCGCACCGGAAGGAGGACCGCCACGCGCGGGAGGTACGCGCCGAACGCCATCCGCAACCCGACGCGCACGCCGCGCCGGAGGAGGAACCCTTGACGCAGGCTCGCGAGGTTCGCGAACACCGCGAGGAGCCCGAGCGCCGTCAGCGCGATCAGGAGCCCGTCCACGGAAGGCGCCGAACCGCCGGAACACGGTTAAAGCTGAGCCTCACGGGCTCACGAGGATGTCGTCGCCCTCGATCCGGACCGCGTACGTACGCAAGCGGGCCATCGGGTTCGAGACGTTCTTCCCCGTGCGGACGTCGTACTCCCATCCGTGGAGCGGGCAGGTCACGATCGGGCCGTCGAGGGTGCCTTCGCCGATCGGTCCGCCGCGATGCAGGCACACGTTGGAGACCGCGTGGAACGAGCCGTCGACGTTGAACACGGCGACGGGGTGACCCAGGACGACGACGACCTTGGCCGACCCAGGAGGGATCTCGGAGGCGCTCGCCACGCGCACCGACTCCGGCATGGGTTTCCGCCACCGCCCGGTCCCCCTTGAACCTTCGTTCGCAAACGTTTATCCCGCCACGGCCGCATCGTCGACGGGAGGTCGGCCCCATGACACGCGAGGAGAAGGCCAAGTTCTTGGCCCAAGTGAAGGAGTTCGTGCTCGCGATGAACCGGATCGAGTCCTCCGTGGGCGGCCTCGGAGAGAGGCTGACGCGGGACGAGCAGAAGGACGCGTTCAAGGAGATCTTCGAGTGGCTCGGGACGACGTCCGACCTGCCTCCGAACTCGTATTCACGGGAGTGGGCCCGCGAGCTCCTGGCCCACATCGGCGTCCTCGTCCAGTACGACAGCTATGAGGGGACGACGGATTCCTACATCGCCTGAGCGGTACATTCCGGTTCTGTCCCATCATCGGGTGATTGCCGCCCATCGGGACTCGGCTCCGCTCGGCTCCTCCCGTGCACCTGCCAGCAACGCTGGCAGATTGCAGAGGGGACTCACCACATCATGGCGGAGGGCACCGGGCTGGAACCGTACAGCCCTTGCCAAGGCCTCGTTCGAGGTCAAGGCGGATTTCAGGATGTTCAGCCCTGCGTTGTGCTGCCGGTCCATTTCCCAGTCGCACATCTCGCAGACGAAGTCCGGGCCCACCCTATCTCGGCGCCGGGCGCCACACACTGGGCAGGTCTTGCTCGTCCAGGCAGGATTGACCTTGATGATCGGCACGCCCGCGAGGGCGGCCTTGTACTCGATCTGACGGTGGAGCTCGCCGCGGGGCCAGGACGACAGGCGGCGGTTCGTTCGACATGAACGGCTGCCTGCACCATGCAGGGTGAGGTCCTCGAGGACGAGGGCGGCCTTCTGGCCCTTCGCCGAGGCGATTAGGGTCTTCGAAACCCGGTGGAGTCGCTGGCGCACCCGATTCCGCTCCCTGCGGCCCTCGCGGCCGAGGAGACGACGGGCGACCCGCCGGTCATGGGTCTTCTTCGACGCGAGGTACCTCCGGCGGCGGAAGTGGGTCGCCTGCACCTGGCGGACGCCACCGAGGGGGATGGTGACCAGCTGTGCGACGCCACGCGCGGCCATCACGCCGTCAAGAGAGTCCTCATTCGTGTCAAGAGCGACGGCAGAGACCGGCTCGTAGGCTTTGGGTGCCTGTTTCCGAACGACGACGATGATTTTCCCTGGAATCACGGTGAGCGAGCCGAGGCCCCAGGCGGGGTCCGACAGGATTGAGCGGTGCCAGCGGGAGATTGGCAGGTCGATCTCGACGTGCTCACCGCGCCGGATTGGAATGCGAAGTTTTCCCGTCGTCCGGTCGAGCCGGTACGACTGGTTCTCCGCCTTGAGCAAGAGCCGGCGGAGGTATGGTATGTTGGATTTCCTCTTCTGTCTCATTCGTCTCCGGTGGTTCTTCAGGACGCCGAGGGCGACCTCGAAGGCACTCGAGATGTACTGCTTGTACAAGTCGTGCTCCGCCGACAAGCCTGCGTACGCCGCCTTCGACAGCCGGAAGCGGGAGCGAAGATCGTCGCGGAGCGCGATGCGGATGGATTTGTTGACGACGAGCCGGAACTCGCTGAGCAGCCAGCGGAGGGGTGCGGGCAACTCGTCGACAGTGAACGAGAGGCTGCGGACGACGCGTGAGACGCCCATCGGGAACTCGAATGGCGTCCATAGGCTGGAAGTTCTCATGGGAGTGGGGTGAAAGTGAAAATCCCTGGAGCTGAGCGCGGGAAGCGGTTCGTCATCCGACTTCGGACAGAACCGTACATTCCGAAACCTTATTTTCCGGGCTGGGACATCCGTCGGCCAGCGGGTGAGGATCCATGGTTTTCAAGAACGAGCGCACGTGGCAGAATGCGGTCGAGGCAGGGAAGACGGACGAGTTCCATCAGGCCTACGAGGCCGCGGTCGAGCAGGTCCGGATGGACCTGGGTGCGAAGCACCCGCTGTTCATCGACGGCAAGGAGATCTGGACTCGGGAGAGCTTCACGGACACCTCGCCCTCAAACCGCAAGCTCGTGCTCGGCACGTTCCAAAAGGGGACGAAGGCCCACGCGAAGCGGGCCGTCGAAGCCGCGAAGAAGGCGTTCCCCGCATGGTCCGCCACGGGCTGGGAGGAGCGCGTCCGGATCTTCCGCCGCGCCGCGGACCTCGTCAGCGCGAAGAAATTCTACTACGCCGCCCTGATGTCCTTCGAGAACGGGAAGAACCGCTACGAGTCCATGGCCGACGTGGACGAGACGGCGGACCTGATCCGCTGGTATGCGGAGGAGATGGAGCGGAACCACGGCTACGACTTCGCCATGGGGCAGTACGTGCCCGGGGAGAAGACGCGGGACCTGCTCAAGCCCTACGGCGTCTGGGCGGTCGTCGCCCCGTTCAACTTCCCGTTCGCGATCGCGGGCGGCATGTCCGCGGGCGCGATGATCACGGGCAACACGGCCGTGTTCAAGCCGGCGAGCGACACGCCCTACATGGGGTGGGAGCTCTGCCTGATCTTCCGCGAGGCCGGCGTGCCCAAGGGAGTCTTCAACTACGTCACGGGCCCCGGGTCGACGGTCGGCCAGGAGCTCGTCGACAACACGGATGTCGCCGGGTTCGTCTTCACGGGATCCCGCGACGTCGGGCTCGGCGCGTACCGCACGTTCAGCGAGACGTTCCCCAAGCCGATCATCACGGAGCTGGGCGGGAAGAACCCGACGATCGTCACGGAGAACGCGGACCTCGAGAAGGCGGCCCTGGGCGCCATGCGCGCCGCGTTCGGCTTCGGCGGACAGAAGTGCTCCGCCTGCTCGCGCGTGCTCGTCGACAAGCGCGTCAAGAAGGCCTTCGTCGAGAAGCTCGTCGCGGAGACGGAGAAGATCAAGATGGGAGACCCCACCCAGCGGGACGTGTACCTCGGTCCCGTGATCAACGAGGCGGCGGTGAAGACCTACGCGAAGGCGATCGCCGATGTGAAGAAGGGGCGGGGAAAGATCCTGACCGGCGGCGAGGTCCTGAAGGGAGACGGCCTCTTCGTCAAGCCCACGATCGTGGACGGCCTCCCGAGGAAGCACCGCGTGAACAACGAGGAGCTGTTCGTCCCGATCCTGTCCATCATCGAGGTCAGCGGCCTGGACGATGCGATGGACCTCGCGAACTCGACGGACTACGGGCTGACCGCAGGGATCTTCTCCAAGAACCCCGCGGAGGTCGACCGCTTCTTCCGGGAGTGCGCGGCCGGCGTCATGTACGCGAACCGCGCCGCCGGATCGACGACGGGCGCAGTGGTCGGGGTCCAGCCCTTCGGTGGCTGGAAGATGTCCGGGATCTCGGGCAAGGCCGCGGGCGGATACTTCTACCTCCCGCAGTTCATGCACGAGCAAAGCCACTCCCTGTACGAGGCGTAGGCCTGTCCGCCCAGGCCGCACGCATCCCTCGGGCGCGGTTGACCAGGCGCCAACCCGCAGGGGGATGAAGACCGGCGGGTCTAGCGCATAAATGGACGTCAGGTCGTTGTTTCGCTCTCAGAAAACAAATCGTTAGGACGACCTAGGCCGTGCCGAGTACTTCGAGAAGCATTATATAGAATGTCAAGAATTTCTACGGTATCAGACTGCCCACGAAGCGTTCTGTTATCTACCTCTTCTGACGTGCGGGACGCGTGGGGGGCAGGGGTTGAATCACGTGACGGGAGGAGACAATCCGATTCGGCTAGCGTGGGTGAAGTCTGTCGTAGCCGCGACCCTGGTCGCGGTGCTTGTCATCGGCGCGTTCGTGGGCGTGGTCACGCTCGGATCGCGTTCGGCCGCGGCGGTCGGAACCCCGCAGTTCCGATCGTTGAGGATTGGGACGCAAGCGTGGACGGTGACCACCTTCAATCCGATGGCCATTACGTTGGTCGACGAATACATCGTGGTCTACACCGTGTACAGCACGTTGCTTACCCACGACAAGGCATATGCGATCCGCGGCGAGCTGGCGTACTCGTGGAACCTCGCGCCTGACAATGTCACCTGGACGTTCAACATCGTCCACGACGCCTTCTTCACGGATCCGGCCAACCCCTCTAGCCAGGCGCACCCGGTGACGTCCGCAGATGTCGTGTTCTCGTACCAACTGCAGATGAATAACAACGCAAGTATCCTGAACACCTACACGAGCGATATCAAGTCGATCACGGCGATGGACACCTACACGGTCCAGATCGTCACGAAGCGCCCCGTGGCGACGATGTACTCGACCGCGGTGAACATCCCGATCCTGCCTCAGTACGTCTGGGCCGGCGTCCCGAACCCGGTCAAGTACAACCCCAAGTATCCAATCGGATCGGGGGGATACTACTACGACAACGCGAACTCGTCCGCGAGCCTGGCCGTCTTCCGGAGGAGTCTGAACTACTATTGGGACACCTACTACTGCGAGGTCATGAAGCCGGACGAGATCCGGTACATCTCCTACACGAACCCGACCCAGATGGTCTCCGACTTCCAGAACGCGGCGAACGGGTTGAGCGCAATCATTGGCATCGACCCGACGACCTACACGACGACGCTGAAGGACTGGTCCCCGAAGTGGGCGGTCGACCAGGGCTTCGTGGGTGAGGCACCCTCGATCAACGTAATGACCACGGCGCAGCGTGCTCAGTACGTCGCGAGCGGGCTGACTCAATTCAGGACCGGCTCGAACAACCAGATCCTCGCGACGAACTGGACAGTCCGTCGGGCCGTCGCCATGAGTATCAACAAGAGCGGAATCATCGAAGATGCCCTGCTCGGGTTGGGCAATGTCGCGGACTCCTTGGTCCCGGACACGAACCCGTGGCACTTCACCCCGCCGGCTCAGTACACCTACCACTTCGACACGGCCGCGGCACGGGCGATGCTGAATGCAGCCGGCTGGAAGTACGACTCCAGCGGCACACTCAACCCTGGCGCGACCCCACTCTACCAAGCCGGTGGAACGAACGGGCTCATCTTCCGCTTCTACACGCTGAACACGGAAGATTGGTGGAAGAAAGCGGCCGGCGACATGGTGACGTGGCTCAACCAAGCAGGAATCGAGACCACGGATGTTCACAGCAATCCCGGATTCGGCGCGTACAGCATCAACCAGATGAGCGGCTACTGGCTCAGTGGCGACTACGACATGTGGCTGTGGGACTGGGTCTTCACCCCGGCCTCGGATCCCTCCACGGACATCCTGGAGGTCGAGACGACTCAGGCGATCGGACCCACGAGCGACAACTTCTACTCGAACGCGACCTTCGATGCGCTCTACAACCAGTCCGTCACGACGATCGACCCGGCTGCCCGCCGCGTAATCCTGAACGAGATGCAGATGATGGTGTACAACTACAGCTCGTACATCATCGGGTTCTACAAGGACGACCTGTACGCAGCGGCATCGGCCACGCCCGGGACGCAGGGGTGGATGAACTGGGGTGACTGGGGCAAGTACAACGGGCTCACCCCGGACAGTGACCTGATGAACCTGTGGGCTCAGGTGGACCCGGCCGACAATCCGGCGCCGGTCATCGTGAACTTCCCTGCCGTCCAATGGGTCAACGGGAACGATGCGACGATCTCGGTCACCGTGAACGATCCGTACGCGTCGACCTTGAACTACTCGTTCGACTTCGGGGACGGCAGCCCGCTCGCCAACACGACCTCCTCGCAGGTGGCGCACACGTACGCATCCGTCGGGAACTATACGATCAAGGTCCGAGTGTCGAACTCGGAGTTCCCTGCGTGCGGGAGCACGACCGCGACGATCGTGCCGGCGGGGTCGATCAACCTGCCGCCGCAGATCCTGACGTTCGGGCCGAATGTCGTGACGGCGTACCCGGACCAGAACCTGTGGTTCAACCTGAGCGCGAAGGACTACGAGGGCGACCCGCTGTACGCCACCTGGAGCTTCGGTGACGGCAGCGCGACGGTCACGAGCTACTCTGCCTCGGGAACCCACGACGGGGTGACCGTGTCGGAAACCCATGCGTATAGCGCGATCGGGACGTACAAAGCGGTTGCGACGGTCTCGGATAACAAGACCGCGTTGAACCTGAACCACAGTCCAAGCGTCAACGCGACCGTGCAGGTCATCAAGCCGCCGAGCAAACCCGGCGGTGGCACGACGCCCCAGTCCAACCCGCTGATCGACTACGGCATCCCGATCGCAATCGTGGCCATAATCGTCATCGCGGTCGCCGCGGTCGTGTGGAGACGCAGGAAACAGTCCAAGAAGGAGGAGGCGGAAATCACGGAGGAGCCAAAGCAAAGCCCTCCGGCACAACCGCCACCCTAAGGATGCCTGGAGAACCCCACACGGATGGGAGTGAGAGTCGATGAGGAGAATCCTGAGGATCGTGACACGGCGGTCTATCAACGCCGTGATCACGATCTTCGGGATTGTTTGTTTAAACTACATACTCGTCCGGCTGATGCCGGGGAACCCGGTCATCAGCCTCACGCCCCATGACCCGAAGTACGCGGGCCTCGCCGCGTATAACCAGCAGCTGTTCGGGTTCGACAAGCCCGTCTACATGCAGTTCCTAATCTACCTCCAGAACACGTTCACGCTGAATTGGGGCCTCTCTTTCTACTACAAACAGCCCGTCTTCGACATCCTGATGCGGGACCTGGGCTGGACCCTGCTCCTCGTAGGGACCTCGACTGTCCTCACGATCATCCTGGGGATGCTGATCGGCTCCTACGCGGCGGTGAGACGCGGGAAGCCGTTCGACCTGGTCACCACCGGGTTCGGGATCTTCCTCTACGGGATGCCGACCTTCTGGCTCGGGTTCATGCTCCTCTGGAGCTTCGCCCCGAACTCCTTCATCCGCTCAACGTTCTCGTGGTGGCCCGTCCTCCCGGGAAACGGATATTTCGACGACAGGTTAGGACCGTGGGCGTGGGACTGGAGCCACATCTCCAGCACGGCCGTGCATCTGATCCTGCCGACCCTCACCTTGACCCTCGGGACCCTCGCGGGGGTCTCCCTCGTCATGCGCAGCTCGCTGATTGATGTGATGACGGAGGACTTCGTCACGACGGCGAAGGCCAAAGGGCTCAGCGACCGGCAGATCCTCCGGCGGCACATCTTTCCAAACGGTTTGCCGCCGATGGTCTCCCTCATCGCCCTGGACCTAGCATTCATCATCGGGGGGGCATACCAAGTCGAGGTGGTGTTCGGGTACAAAGGGATCGGCTGGGAGACGATCCAGGCCATCACCGATCTCGACTTCCCGCTGCTCCAGTTCATCATCGTGATCGGGGGCGTGGCCATCGTTCTAGCCAATTTCGTCTCTGACTTCATCTTGCTTTACCTGGATCCGCGAATCAAGATTGCTTGAGGGGAGGACCTTGGGAGCTACGCCGGTCGTCACATCTCAGGTCGTCTCACCGTTCAGGGCGTCTCTGAAGGTGGCGTACCGCCGGTTCACGGAAGTCTGGACGCAAGTTCGGCGGAGCAAGATGGCTCTGGCGGGCCTCGGTATCCTCATCTTCTTCATGAGCATCGCGATCCTGGCACCGGTCCTGACCGCCTACGGACCCCTCCAGCGGGTGGTCCCGCTGGGTACGACCTGCACTGCGGGACTGGATTGCTCTTTGACTCCCCCGAATGCGGCGCATCCCCTGGGAGTTAGCTACTATGGGGACGACATCTACTCCCAAGTGATTTGGGGAACCCGGGTCTCTTTCATCGTTGGCGTCCTTTCGGCCATTATCGCGAGCGTCGTCGGGACGGCCGTGGGCCTTGTCTCCGGATACATCGGGGGCTGGGTCGACGAAGTCATCATGCGGTTCAACGACATCGTCCTCTCGATCCCTTGGCTCGTCCTGATGATCGTGGTCGCTGCAATCATCGGGAATATCGAGCTCTGGGGCATGACGCTCATCATCGGGCTGACGGGATGGTCGATTACCGCACGGGTGATCCGGGCTCAAGTGCTGTCCGTGAAGGAACGTATGTTCGTCGAGCGGGCACGGATGATCGGATCCTCGAACTTCCACATCATGGCCCGCCACATCTTCCCGAACGCGTTCCCGCTCATCTTCGCGAACACGATCTTGACCGTGGCGGTCTCGATCCTGTCCGAGGCCGTTCTCGCGTTCCTCGGCCTCTCTGGCTTGAGCTACATGAGCTGGGGCAAGATCATCGAGGAAGCGAACAGTCAGAACGCGATGATTATCGGGAACCCGTGGTGGATGATCGTGCCGGGGATGTGCATCGTCGTCCTCGTTCTCGGGTTCTATCTGTTCGGATACGCCTTGGACGATATCCTGAATCCGCGACTCCGGAGGCGCTGACCGTGGCCCTCCTCGAGGTCGAGGACCTCCGGATCGAGTTCAGCACCCAAGCTGGAACGGTTCGTGCGGTGGAAGGCGTCAGCTTCTCCTTGGAGGAGGGCAAGGCCCTTGGGCTCGCGGGGGAGAGCGGCTGCGGGAAGACGACGACCGCGCTCTCGCTCATGCGGCTGCTCCCGTACAACGGGAAGATTGTCGCGGGTTCCATCAAGTTCCGCGGACGGGACCTTGTGAAATCCTCGGAGACGATGATGCGGAAGATCCGGTGGAAGGACATTTCAATCGTGTTCCAGGGTGCGATGAACTCGCTCAATCCGGTCCAGCGGGTCGGGAAGCAGATTGCGGAGCCCATCTTGCTCCACGAGGACGTCGACGAGGAGAAAGCGATGAAACGGGTGGGCGACTTGCTCGAGCTGGTCGGGATCCCGCGCAAACGGTTGAGCGAGTACCCACACGAGTTCTCCGGCGGCATGCGGCAGCGCGTGATGATTGCGATGTCCCTCGCGTGCAACCCAAAGCTCGTCATCGCGGACGAGCCCGTGACTGCGCTGGACGTGATGATCCAGGCGCAGATCCTCGAACTCCTGGAGCGGCTTCGGAAGGAGCTCAACCTCTCCATGATCCTGATCTCCCATGACCTCTCCGTGATCGCGGATACTTGTGAGCAGGTCGTAATCATGTACGGTGGCAAGATCGCCGAGGCGGGCGCCACGTCGGAAGTCTTCACCGATCCGAAGCATCCGTATACGCAGGGACTCGTCGCCGCATTCCCCGACATCCGTGGTCAGCGCTTCATGCCCGAGGCCATCCCCGGCAATGTCCCGAGCCTGATCTCGCCGCCCTCCGGCTGCGTGTTCCATCCGAGGTGCAAGCACGCGTTCGACCGATGCACCGTCTCGGAACCCGGGCTGGCTAACCTCACCCCGACACGCCAAGTCGCTTGCTTCCTCTATCCGGAGGTCCAGGAGGTGGTCCCGCGGACAGCCCGAGCGCCCCCGCCGAAGTGATCATTCGCGCCCGGAACCTCAAGGTCTGGTTCAGCCAGAGGGGCGGTCTCCTCAAGGAGATGATGTCCCGCGCGAGCAGATGGGTTCGAGCCGTCGACGGCATCGACCTGGACGTGCGGCGGGGCGAGGTCTTCTGCCTGGTGGGCGAATCGGGGTGCGGCAAGACGACGACCGGCAAGGCCATCCTCCACCTTGTTGAAGTGACCGAGGGCGACATCTTCTTGGAGATGCCCGACGCGGAGTATGAGAGGTACCGCGAGCTAACCCGGGCCCCTGCAGAGGATGCCCGCGCGGAAGAGGCGGCGCGGGAGCTTCGGCGCAAGTACTCCCTCACGTGGAAGGAGCATCGCCCCTGGACGGCCAATCAGTACCTGTTGTCCTGTCTCATGGTTATCGTCTCAGCGGCGGTTAGCCTCCTCGCCCTGAGCGCGGTCATCGGGTTCTTCACGGATCCCTTCGCCGACATCGGCCAAGTCTACGCGTTCAGCCTCGGCCTCGCCGTCGCGGTCGGGATCATTGGGACGCTACCACCGAGCCGCCCATCCCGGCGCACCTCCCTCGCGCTCGCCGTTGTCGCCTTCGTGGCGTGGTTCCTGGCTCCGATCCCCGCCTTCTACTTCCAGGGAGCTACGCTGAGCGCGGCAGATGCCATCGGGAGGGCCTGGGGGACCAACTTCTTCTTCTTCATCCTCGCGGGCATCATGGTCCCCATCCTGGCCGGCTCCGTGGCGCAGGGATTGGTCTCGTTCCGCATGAAGTCCGGGGAGTACTCCGGAATCCAGATTCGCGGGCTGCGCAAGCGGCTCCAGTTGATCTTCCAGGACCCATATGAGTCCCTGAACCCGAAGCAGTCCGTGTATGAGATCGTCGCCGAGCCGCTCCGGGTGAACAAATTGACAAAGAGCCCCGAGGAGACCGCGGCCATCGTGGCGGGCGCGCTGACCGACACGGGCCTCCGGCCGCCTGAGGAATTCATGTTCCGGTTCCCCCACGAGCTCAGCGGCGGGCAGCGCCAGCGCGTCTCGATCGCGGCGGGCCTCGTACTCCAGCCGGATTTCATCGTGGCCGACGAGCCCGTCTCCATGCTCGACGTGTCGATCCGCACGGAGATCATCCAGCTCATGATGGACCTCCGGACGAAGCGCAGCCTCACTTACCTCTTCATCACCCACGACCTGAGCCTGGCATGGATCCTCGCGGACCGGATTGCCGTCATGTATCTCGGAAAGATCGTCGAACAAGGGACCGCGGAGCAGGTCGTGGCCCACCCGAAGCACCCGTACACCCAGGCCCTCATTTCCGTCGTCCCGAGTCCCGACCCGCGCCACAAGGCCACCCGCACGATCCTCAAGGGCGAACGGCCCGACCCCGTCGACATCCCGACGGGGTGTCGCTTCCATCCCCGCTGCCCCATGGCGTTCGAGTCATGCGGCTGGAACGCGGACGAGGTCAAGGAGGCGCTCGAGCCGCTCCTGCCGAGCGTGTTGCCCGGACGCACGGGCACGCCCGTCCTCCAGGATCTGCGCACCTTGCGGATCCCCGCGGCCGGAGGCAGCGCCGACGCGCTCGCGGAGAGCCTCCGAACCCTCGTGGCAGAGCGGAAGGCGGAGGTCCTCGCCCTCCGGGGCATCCGGGACATCACCGCGGCCGGAACGGACGTCGTCGTGACGATGCACCTCGCCGCCGAGCCCGACCTCGTTGAGGTCGCGCCGGAGAACTACGTGGCGTGCTTCCTCGTCAACCCCCGGCCCGCCGAAGCCCCCGAGGTCGCGACCGCGTGAGGCGCCCCGTCAGGGCCATAGGCGACCGAGCCGCTCGAAGACCCGCGAGAAGCGGGAGACCACCGCGCCGCCGGGAACGAGGCGCGACGGGACCGGATGGATCGCGGGCCAGGGCGCCACGGTCGCCCGCCACCGGACCAAGATGTAGGCACACGGGATCGCGGTGAGCAGGCCGAGGTACAATCCGAGGAACAGAACGTTCGTCGTGGCCGTCGTCAACCCGGCCAGGGGCTCCGCGATCACAAGCCCGAGGGTGTAGGCGAAGGAACCCATCGACAGGACCGTGGCCCGCTGCCCCGGCTCGAGACGCCGGTTCAGGTAGGCGGAGAGAATCGCGGGCTGCAGGCTCCAAACGACGTAGATCGAGGCCTGGAGATACACGGCCCACACCGCACGCCCCGCGAGCCACATCCCGAAGAAGGGGATGGCGGCGAGGGCGGTCAGCATGGACAGGGTGCCGAACTCCCCGAGGCGGTCCGAGATCGCGCCCGTGAAGGCGGAGACGAGCGCCGCGAGGAGCAGGAGGAGGAAGATTGCGAACCCGATGTCCGCCGCGCTGAGGCCGAGGAACTGGAAGTACAGCGGGCGGAAGGCCGTCATCAGGTACAGGGTCACGCCCATGAACACCTGGAGGCCGATGAGGAGCGACACGCCTTCCCGTCGCCGCACGATGCGGAGTCCCTGCCCGAGCTGGCGCAGGGCCGTGGGCTCGACGTGCCGCTCCACGGCGGGGTTGATGAAGGTGAGGGCCACTCCGACCGCGACCACGTTGATCAACGCGCCCCACACGAGGGTCTGCTGGAAGCTCCCCGTCATCGAGACGAGGACGCCGCCCACGAAGGCGGCGGCCGCGTTCGAGAGGAGCTGGATCCCCGTGTTCCAGCCGATGTAGCGGGGAAACTCGACCTCGAGCCGGCCCTCCATCAGGGTCTCGTAGAGATACGCGGACGTCCCGATGGAGAAGGCGCCGCCGATGGACCAGATGATGTTCGCGGCGACGTAGCCCAGCAAGTTGATCCCGAGCCCGTAGCCGAGGATGCCCGCGGTACGGAAGCACTCAGCGAGTACGATCGTCCACTTGCGCCCGAGGCGGTCCGCCAAGACGCCGACGGGGAGCTGGAAGATCAGGAGGCCGACCCAGAACGCGACGTCGGCGAGGGTGAACTCGAAGTCGGAGGCGACGTGTTCGCGCATCCAGAGCGCCCAGAAAGGGATCCAGATCGCAAAGGAGGAGCACGCCTGGTACAGATAGAACCGGTAGACCCGGCCGGAGATCGTGGACAGCGTCTCGCCCTCGCGACGAGCGCGGGAATTTCGAACTTCTATTCGTGCGTTGCGTCGTGAGAATCGGAACTCTACGTGCAGGGCGGGCGCCCCGAAAAGAGGTTAAGCCTCCTCCGCGCCTCGCGGAACGGCGAGAGGGAGACACATGCGGGCGCGATGCCGGGAGTATGGAGTGCGCCTCGGGATCCTCGAACCCGGGCCGAGGAACACGATCGCGGACGTGGGGGAGGTGCGCGTGGGCCATGTGACCCTCGTCTCGGGGGAAGGCTCACTGGTCCACGGGAAGGGGCCGGTCCGCACGGGCGTCACGATCATCGTGCCGCACCGGGGCAACGTGTGGCGGGACCGCCCCAAGGCCATGTGGGACACGATCAACGGCTGCGGGGAGCTCACCTCCGCGGTCAGCATGCGGGAGTTCGGCCTGCTCGAGACGCCGATCGGGCTCACGAACACGATGTGCGTGGGCAACGTGTTCACCGGGCTCCTCGAGGCCACGCTGGCGTCGAATCCGGAGGCCGCGAAGGAGGAGGACGCGGTCGCCCCGACCGTCTCGGAGTGCGACGACTCGTTCCTGAACGACGCGCGCGGGCTCCATGTGAAGCCCTCCCACGTCCGGGACGCTCTCACGGTCGCGGCGGAGGACGTCCGGATGGGGGCCGTGGGAGCGGGGACCGGCATGACGTGCTGCCAGTACAAGGGAGGCATCGGATCCGCGAGCCGCCGCCTCAAGGCAGAGGACGGCGGGTGGACGGTCGGCGCCCTCGTCCTCTCGAACTTCGGGTGGCGGGAGCACCTCACGATCGCAGGCGTGCCGGTCGGCCGCGAGCTCATCGCGAAGGAGGCGGCCGCCGCTATGCCGCGCGGGGGCGGCGGATCGATCGTTACGGTCCTCGCGACGGACGCGCCGCTCTCCTCCAGGCAGCTCGGACGCGTGGCGAGGAGGGCGTTCATGGGCCTCGCTCGCCTCGGCTCCTTCAGTTCGAACGGGAGCGGGGACATCGCGATCGCCTTCTCGACGTCGAACCGCGTGCCCTACGAGGCGCCGCCGGACGTGCTCCAGGAGAAACGGGTCCACGACGCGACGCTCAACCCGGTCTTGCTCGCGGCCGTCGAGGCGACGGAGGAGGCGATCGTGGATTCCCTCTTCACCGCGACGACGGTCGTCGGACGGGACGGGAACACGTCCGCGGAGCTGCCCGTGCCGGACGTGGTCGAGATCCTGGACCGCTATGGCCGCCTGGCGTGATCACCGCATCTGCTTGAGAACGCCTTCCGCCGCGGAGAGCGTGCGGTCCACGTCCTCGGCGGTGTGCGCGGTGCAGGTATACCACGGCTTGTCCGGGTGGAAATGGATTCCTCGAGCCAGCATCCCGAAGTCGAAGAGCTGGCGGAGCTTCTTGTCCGCCTTCGCCGCGTCGCGGTAGTTCCGCATCGGCCCCTTCGCGAACACGATGTTGAACGTCGAGCCGGGGCCGATCGCCTGCGCATCGAAGCGGAGGTCCGTGAACAGGCCGTTCAGTCCGTCCCGCAACTGGTCGCTCACGCGGTTCAGGTACGGGTAGGTCCCCGGTTCCTCGAGGACGTCCAGGGTCGCGAGGCCCGCGGCGAGCACGGTCGGGTGGCCGTTGAACGTGCCTCCATGGAAGACGCGCTCGTTCGCGGGGCGGGTCACCGGGTTCACGGCATCCATCGTCTCCCGCGTCCCCAGGAAGGCGCCGCAGGGGAAACCGCCGCCGATGATCTTCCCCAGGGTCAAGAGGTCGGGTTCCACGCCCACGACCGTCTGCACGGCCCCGAGCTTCTCCATGCGGAACCCGGACATGATCTCGTCGAAGATGAGGAGGATGTCGAGCGCCTTCGTGGCCTCCCGCAGTCCCCTGAGGAAGTCCGCGTCGGCGACGAGGAAGCCGCGCTGGACGGGCTCCAGGATGAGGGCCGCGATCTCGTCCTTGTGCGCCTTCAAGATGCGGACGCACGCGTCGAGGTCGTTCAGCGGCAGGACGATCGTGTTCTGCAGTTCGGCCGGGGTCGTGCTGAGGGAGCCGGACATCGCCTTGGGCGCGTCCGCAGGCCCGGCGTCGGGCACCGCGGGGGTCAGGCTGACGAGGACCTCATCATAGCTGCCATGGTACGCGCCCTCGAACTTCGCGATCTTGACGCGGTGCTTCACCCCTCGCGCGATGCGCAGCGCATGGAGGGTCGCCTCGAGCCCGCTGTTCGTAAAGCGGACGAGGTCCGCGAACGGGAAGATGCGCTTGAGGCGCTCCGCCATCCGCACCTCGAGCTCGTGGGGCGGGCCGAAGATCACCGTGCCGTCCCGGTCGATCTGCTTCCGGATCGCCTCGAGGACCTTCGGGTGGCCGTGTCCCAGGATCATCGGGCCGAAGCAGAGCATGTAGTCCACGTAGTCGTTCCCATCGAGGTCCCAGAGATGGCCGCCCTTCGCCCGCTTCGCATAGACCGGGTAGGGCGCGTAGAACTTCACGTTCCCCGTGACCCCGCCGGGCAGATGCTGGCTCGCTTCCGCGTGCCACGCCGCGCTCTTCTTCGTGCGCGCCTTGTACTCGGCGATCGGGTCGAAGCTTCCCATGAGGACTCACCCGAGGTAGATTCGCTCCGGGTCCAAGGAGCGCAGGACCTTCAACTCTTGGTCCGTCGGCGCGGGGTTCTGCTCCAGGTGGTCCGCGACCTTGAGCTTCCACGGCGTGTTCTCCTGGACCTGCTGCAGAGTGACCCCGGGGTTCAGGGCGGTGAGCGTCATCTCGCCGGTCACGGGGTCGAACTTCATCGTGCAGAGGTTCGTGATGACGGCGTAGGGGCCGCCCCCCTGGAGATGGAGTGCCTCCCACCTCGGCTTGCCGTCCAGGAAGCCGGGGCTCGTGACGAAGTCGACCTTCTCGATGAAGCGGCGCTTCTCGTGGGGCGTGATCACGATGATCTTCTTCACGTTCGACGCGGTCTCGCACGCGCCGCCGCTGCCCGGGAGGCGGACCTTGGGCTGCTTGTACGAGCCGATGACCGTGGAGTTGATGTTCCCGAACTTGTCGATCTGCGCGCCGCCGAGGAAGCCCACATCGATGCGGCCTCCCTGGATGTAGTACGCGAACTGCTCGTACATGGAGCACACGGACTTCGCCCCGGTGACGAGGCACGGGTCGCCGATCGACAGGGGCATGCGGCTCGGGTTCGAACCGATCGTCCCGGACTCGTAAATCATGATCAGGTTCGGGGCGTGCATCCGCTTCGCAAGGTTCGCGGCCAAGTTCGGGATGCCCACACCCACGAGGACGCTCTCCCCGTCCTTCAGCTCGCGCGCCGCGATCGCCACCATGAGCTCGCTCGGACTCACCTGCTGCAACGTTTCCATGGTCACACGCTCCCGTAGTTCACGGGCACGCTCATGAGCGGCTTGGGCCGGAGTTTCTCGAGTTTCGCCTGGCCGAGCTTCTTCACGTAGGCCGCGCGGTCCTCGACGCCGAACACCCATTCCTGGAGGTACTTCATCGTCGTGTCGTGCTCCTTCGTAATCTCGTCCCAGGCCACGTAGAACTCGTTGTCGCGGTCGTAGTAGCCCTGCGTGTAGGACGGATGGGCGGCCCAGGGCTCGTGCACGACCGCATGGACGATGAAGTCGGGGATGAGGGTGCGGTTCGGGTCGGAGCGAATCGTCGCCTCGTCGACGATCTCCTCTGCGGTCAGGATGACCTTCTTCGCGGCGAAGGCCGCGTCCTTCTGCTCTCCGACGATGCCCCAGATGTGCGCGTTCCCCGCGGCGTCGCAGCGCTGGACGTGGACGACCGCCACATCGGGCTTGAGCGGCGGGACCACGGAGATCGGGTGGCCCGTGTACGGGTCGACGACGAGCTTGATGCTCGGATTGTTCGCGGGCAGGTCGGAGCCGAGGTTCGTCCGCACCGGGAGGAAGGGCATGTTCGTGGCGCCGGCGAAGAGCCGCCCGGACAGGTCGAAGTGGGTGTACTCCTCGATCTCCAGCGGTTTGGGGATGCCCTTCTCCGTCGCGCGACGGAAGCAGCGCAAGGAGCCGACGCCCGGGTTGCCTGCGTAGGAAAAGATGATCTTCTTCGCGCAGCCCGCCGCAATCATCTGGTCGTAGATGATATCCGGCGTGGCGCGGGCGAGGGTCAGGTCCTTCTTCCCCTGTCGGATGATCTCGTGCCCCGCGGCGAAGGGAATCAGGTGGGTGAAGCCCGCCAGGTACGCGGTGTCGCCGTCGTGCACGAACTTCGCGATCGCCTCCTTCATCGACATGACCTTGTGGCTGTCCATAGACTCACGCTCCCTCTTCGAGAGGGACGAACTTGAAGCCGTACCGCACGACGCCCTCTTCCTCGTAGATCCGCCGGAGCTCCGCGCGGACGGGCATGCCGATCTTCACGTCCTTCGGGTTCACGTCGGCCATCTGGCCGATCACCTTCGGGCCCTCGTCGAGCTCGACGATTGTCACGGGGTAGACGCCGCCCGCCTTCTCCTGGTCCGCGAACTCCGGTGGGGCCCCGCCGGCGCCGATCAGGGTGAAGGTGTGGACCTTCCCGCGGCCGGAGAGACGGACCTCCGAGAACTCGGAGGAGTCGTTGCAGTGCTTGCAGACGCCCTTCGGCGGGAAGTTCACCTTGCCGCACTTCTTGCACTTCAGGCCGACGAGACGGTATCGCTGGGGAATCGTCCGCCAGTACATCGGGACGGAAACATGGGCCATCGGGGTCACCTCACCGGATCGCTCCCTTGAGCTTGAGATACTGGACGTAGTCAATGTACTCCTTGCGCGCCGCCTCCTTGGAGACCGTGAAGGGCGGCTTGCGGTCGGAGAGCACCTTGAAGCTGAGCGCGTCGGAGCCCGCGCCGCTGCCGTAGGAAATGACGAGGATGCGGTCCCCCGGCTTCGACGCCTCGAGGGCCGCAGCGAGGCCCATCGGCGTGGACGCCGCGCCGAGGTCGCCGAGGTTCACGGAGACCAGGCCGGCCGCGAGCTGCGCCTCCTGGAAGCCAAGCTTCGCCGCCACGGAGGCCGGCGCGCGGGCATCGGGCTGCTGGATGACCACGTGGACATAGTCCTCGGGCTTGCGGCCGAGCTTCTTCATCAGGGCCGAAGCCGCCTTCGTCGTGTTTGTGACGAAGGAGCTTTCGGAGAACTTCTTGACATTCAGGTCGCGGGTTTGCAGCTCCTCCCGCGGCCGGAAGCGCTCGCCGAAGTGCTCGCTCACGCTGCTCGCGGCGCCTTCGAGTTCCGCCAGGAGCGCGAACCCGGAGAGGACGTAGGCGGCGGCGCCCGCCCCCATGCCGTGCTCGATCGAGTCCCACATGCTCGCCTGCGGCGCGTCCGCGGCGGCCACGAGGGCGTGCCCGCCCGGATTCCCGGCGAGGTGCTCGAAGCCCGCGAGGAGCGCCTCGGTCCCCGCGCGCGTGGAGGAGATGTGGTCCGTGGCGTACGTCTCGCTCGGGGCGCCCAGTCCCGCGAGGATCGTCCCGGAGAGGAGCTTCTCTGTGTAGGGGGGCGTCGTCGAGGCGAAGGCGAACCGGGTGATCCTGTCCGGGGTCAGCGGCACGGACTCGAGCGCGCGCTGGGACACCTTGGTCGCGAGGGTGAGCATGTCCTCGTCGAAGCCCGCCACCGCCTTCTCGTTCACCCCGGCGGCCGAGAAGGTGCCCCACGCCTTGGCGT
Organism: uncultured Thermoplasmata archaeon; assembly: GCA_963768855.1. Classification (GTDB taxonomy): domain Archaea; phylum Thermoplasmatota; class Thermoplasmata; order RBG-16-68-12; family RBG-16-68-12; genus RBG-16-68-12. The sequence goes on along the minus strand of CAVYJM010000011.1, from coordinate 270,425 downwards.
AGTCCTCGCGCTTGATCCGAAGCCGCGGGATCGCGACCCCGTACCCAGAGATACCGAGGGTCATGAGGTCACCTCGCGAGGACCGTCACGACGACGGTCCCGCCCGATCCGCCGACGTTGTGGAGCAACCCCCGCTCCACGCCCTTCACCTGGCGCGTCGGCTTCTGCACGCTCCCCCGCAGCTGGTGGAACATCTCGTAGGCCTGGCCCGTGCCCGTGGCCCCGATGGGATGGCCCTTCGACTTGAGGCCTCCCGAAGCGTTGACCGGCTTGTCGCCCGTGATCTCCGTGTGTCCTTCTGCGAGGTACGGACCGGCCTGGCCCTTCTCGCAGAATCCGAGGTCCTCGTACGCCAAGAGCTCGGCGATCGTGAAGCAGTCATGGACCTCCGCGATCTGGATGTCCTTGGGTCCGACCCCCGCCATCTGGTACGCCTGCGTCGCGGCCCGCCGGGTCCCCTCGAGCGTCGTCGTCGACGCACGGTCGTGGATGGCCAGGTAGTCGCTCGCGGTGCCGAACCCTTCGATGTAGATGGGCGTGTCCGTGAACTCCTTCGCCCTTTCCGCCGAGGTGACGAGGACCGCGGACGCTCCGTCCGTGGTCGAGCAGCAGTCGAACAAGTTCAGCGGCGCGGCGACCATGGGGGCCTTCATCGCCTTCTCGAGCGTCGTCTCGCGCTGGAACTGGGCCTTCGGGTTCTGCGCGCCGTTCTTGTGGTTCTTGACCGCGACCATGGAGAGGTGCTCGCGCGTCGTGCCGAACTCGTGCATGTGCCGTTGGGCGATCAGAGCGTAGAGCCCGCTGAACGTCGTGCCGGCGAGGCGCTCGTACTCCGTGTCGCCTGACACGCCGAGCCAGTACTTCGTCTTCAAGCCAGAGACATCCGTCATCTTCTCGACGCCGCCCGCAAGGACGACGTCGTGGACGCCTGCCATGACGTCCATCGCGGCGGTCACAAGAGCGTACCCGCCCGAGGCGCAGGCGTTCTCGATGCGCATCGCGTGGATGTACGGCAGCCCGACGTACTCGGAGACGAGGGCGGACATGTTGCCAAGCTGGAAGCCGCCGCAGCCGAGGTTGCCGATGTAGGCTGCGCCGATCCGCTTCGGTTCGAAGTTCCGGTCCACGCTTTTCGCCATGTCTCCGTAGGCCTCGTGGAACAGCTCCTTGATGCTCTTGTCCGGGAACTCGCCATAGCGGCTCTGGCCCGCCCCGACGATCGCGACCTTCCTCATCCGAACGCCATCCTGACTCGGTCAACGGCTGGCACGAAGGGAGGGGAGTCCTCCCGCTCGCGCACGGTACGCTGGCCGCGCGTCGATGCCCGGGTGGCCGATATAACCCTTGTCCTCTTTCCCTCCTTACTCCACAATGCGGGTTGTAAGTACCGGTTCTGCGAGTAGCGAGGACGATGGCTTCACGGCCCCACCTCTGCAACGCACTCCACTCCGCTCGGCTCCTCCCGTGCACCTGCCAGCAACGCTGGCAGGTCGTAGAGGGGACTCACCACATCATCGCGGAGGGCACCGGGCTGGAACCGTACAGCCCGTGCCAAGGCCTCGTTCGAGGCCAAGGCGGATTTCAGGATGTTCAGGCCTGCGTTGTGCTGCCGGTCCATCTCCCAGTCGCACATCTCGCACACGAAATCCGGGCCCACCCTATCTCGGCGCCGGGCGCCACACACTGGGCAGGTCTTGCTGGTCCATGCGGGGTTGACCTTGATGATCGGCACGCCCGCGAGGGCGGCCTTGTACTCGATCTGACGATGGAGTTCGCCGCGGGGCCAGGACGACAGGCGGCGGTTCATGCGGCGGGAACGGCCGCGTGCACCCGAAAGGGTGAGATCCTCAAGGACAACGGCGGCTTTGCATTGCTTGGCTCTAGCCACGAGAACCTTGCTGATCCGGTGGAGTCGCTGCTTCACACGGTTCCGTTCCCGCTTCCCTTCACGGCCGAGCAACTGCCGCTTCACTCGTCGATCGCAAGCCTTCTTCTTTGCCAGGCGTCGGCGTCGACGGAAGTGCGTCGTCTGCACTTGTCGAACGCCGCCCAAAGGGAGACTGACGAGTTGAGCTACAGATCCCGCGACCAGCACGCCGTCGAGGGAGTCCTCGTTCGTGTCGAACGCGAGGGCGGAAGTTGGCTCGTAGGGTTTGAGAGGGTGCCTTCGGACGAACACGATGATTCGCTCGGGGGTGACCGTCAGGGAGCCGAGACTCCAGCTGGGATCTGATAGGAAGGTGAGATGCCAATCGCAGACTGGCAAGTCTAGGTAGACGTGTTCTCCACGACGGATGGGGATACGCAGCTTCCCGGTTGTCCGATCGAGCCGATAGGATTGGTTCTCGGCACTAAGCATCAGACGGCGGACATACGGGACGTTCGCCTTCTTGCCTTTCCGCACCCGCCTCCGGTACGCCTTCAGGAGTCCGAGGGCTACCCCGAAGGCGCTCGGGATGTACTGCTTGTACACATCATGCTCGGCGGCCAGAGCCGCATAGGCCGAACGGGCGAGCCGAAATCGAGAGCGGATGTCCTCGCGCAGCGCGATGCGAATGGACTTGTTGACGATGAGGCGGAACTCGGCGAGGAGGTGGAGGAGGGATGGCGGCAACGACCCGGCCGGGAAGGAAATGCTACGGACCATGCATTTCGTGGCCACAGATGTCCTCTGAGCTCTCAAAGCCTTGAATGATGCGAAGGGAGTAGAGCGAAAGTGGTAATCCCCCCTACAAGTGTTCACTCAACTGTAAGTACGAAACATCTACACCAGCTCATCCCCCATTTCAAGGGCGATGTCCTGCGAGTACACCTGTCCGCCGAACCACGATCCCGCGGGCTTCCGCGACTGCTGCCACACGTGCACGTATTTTATGCACGAGAAGTGCGTCGCGCCGAGGGGCTTCGGCTTCTTCCCCCGCGTGATGCTGCGCATCTACCAGGAAGCCTGAGGGCGCGCCTTCAAGTGGAAGCCGCCCATCGGGGACGTTCGTGCCGCTCCTCTCGGGCTCTCGCCGGGCGCGGTGGTTCTTCGATCGGCTCGCGCCCCTGTACGACTGGATCAACGCGCGCATCTTCAGGCCGGAGTGGCTCGAGAGGGTGCGGGCCGCGTTCCACGGTCGGGTCCTCGATGTCGGCGTGGGCACGGGGTACACGACGGGTCCCCTGGCGGATGCGGTCGGCGTCGACCTCTCGATGCGGATGCTGGCTCGCGCAAGGTACCGCGGTCACTTGGTGCGCGCGAACTTCATGTGGCCCCCGTTCCGCGATGCCTCGTTCGACACGGTCGTCCTCGCGGGATCCTTCTACTATCTCCCCGATCCGCAGGATGGGGCGGACATGGCGAGCCGCGTTCTGCGGCCCGGAGGGACCGTCGTGATCCTCTCACCCGCCACGTGGGCCCTCGCGCCTTTCGTCCCGATCTACTCCCGCGACGACTACGAGGGATTCTTCGCGCGGGCAGGGCTCCGCCTTGCGTCGTACGAACGGCTGAACTGGGCCGCGTGCCTCGTCATCGGGACGAAGGTGTAGTCCCGTCCTTGTTGTGAACGGGGCAAGGCCGCCCCGCCTTGCAGAAGCGGCACTTCTCCGGCTTCTGTTGCACGGGGAGAGGCTTGATCATCCGTCCGTACTTCCGGCGCGGCATGTTCTCATTTCCCTCAGTCAACCCGCTGAGGAACGGGCCTGGACCACACCTGGGTCGCGACCAAGGCGATGACGAACCAGCAGAGCAAGACCATCCACAGCGCGCCGTTTGAAAGGAGGGAGGATTCTCCGGAGACCGATCCAATCGTGACGTAGACGAGGAGGATCCCGAAGACGACCGCGGCAGCCGCGGCAAGAAAAACCTTCGAGCTGCGTTTCAGGTGTTGCCGCGCTTCCGCCTCTGGGGTCGCCTGCATCGCCGTCTCAGATCGCCTCGACGAGGGACATCTCGGCCTGGTGGGGCTTGATCATCTCCGCGACCTCCTCGAAGGCCGCGAGGTGCGCCTCGACGTCCGCCTTCGTGTGCGCCACGGAACAGGTCCATTGCTCGTCGGGCCCGGTCGCCATGGGGATGATCCCGCGGTTCAGCATTGCGGTGTTGTAGCCCCACCACCGGCCCACGTCGACGCCCTGGAAGGAACGCCAGTCCACGACGGGCTTGTGCGTGAAGTGCACGGTGCCGCTGATCCCGGCGTACTGTACCTTCATGAAGAGGTGGTGATCGCTGATCGTGTCGATGTAGCCCTTCGCGAGGCCCGTCCCGACCGCCTGTGCGTGCTTCATTCCTGCGGGCGTCAGGATCTTCGTGAGGGTCACGAGACCGGCCGTCATGCTCACCGGGTTCGCGTTGAACGTGCCGGCGTGGGCGATCTGGCCGGGCACGACCTGGTCCATGATCTCCGCCTTGCCGCCGACCGCGCTGAGCGGGAAGCCGCCCCCGATCGCCTTGCCGAAGACCTTGACGTCGGGCGCCACGCCGAACGCCTCCTCGGCGCCGCCGTACCACTTCCCGCAGGTCTTGACCTCGTCGTAGATGAGGACGGCGCCCGTCTCGTCCGCGAGCTCGCGCAGGCCGGCGAGGAAGCCCGGCTTGGGCAGGATGAACCCCATGTTCATCGGCACGGGCTCGAGGATGATCCCCGCCAGTTCGTCCGCGTTCTCGCGGATCAGCGCCGCGGTGGCGTCGAGGTCGTTGAACGGCGCGATGACCGTGTTCTTCGTGAGCTCGGGCAGGAGGCCCCGGGACGACGGGACGGGCGTGGGGCGGCGCGGATCGCCCTGCCGCTCCGGCGTGGGCTTGATGGAGACCATGAGGGAGTCGTGGCTGCCGTGGTAGCAGCCCTCGAACTTCAGGATCTTCGAGCGGCCGGTCACGCCGCGGGCGAGGCGGATCGAGAACAGGGTCGCGTCGAGCCCGGTGTTCGAGAACTTGATCCGGTCGATCGCGAAACGCTTGCACATGTGCTCCGCGAGCGGCGCGGCCTCGTCGCCCTCGAACCCGAAGATCGTGCCGTTGGCCACGCGTTCCTTCATCGCCTTCGTCAGGACGGGGTGGCTATGGCCCGCGACGAGCGCGCCGAAAGCCATGTTGAAGTCGATGTACTCGTTGCCATCGACGTCCCAGATTCGGCTCCCCTTGGCCCGATGCACGTAGAGCGGGTAGGGGTCGAGCAGGCGGTAGTTGCTGTTCACCCCGAACGGGATGTGCTCCTTCGCCGTCTCGAAGGCTTTCGCAGACTTCTTCGTGCGCACACGGAACGCCTCGAGTTCTTCTTCCACCGTTTGCATGGTATCGGATAATCCTACGAACGGCGGCAAGGTATAACAACGTTCGCGCAGACGGGCCGGGGGGAGCATATACCCGGGAAAGGAGCGGCTAGGATTCCGAGGACGTGACCGTGGAGACGGCGCGGGAGACGTCGACGAGGATCGAGCTGCGCGGCGGGTCTTCGAAGGCGCTCTTGCAGAGCGCGTCGATCGCGAGGACCGTCGACGTCGGGGTGACGGCCTGAAGCATGACCTGCACGCGATAGGGATCCACGATCCAAGCGTTGTGGCGCACCGCGCCCTCGACCGCCTCGATGAGGCGCTCGGGGTCCGGGTGGCCGGGGACCTCATACCGCGTCCGGACCCAGCGGGGCGTCGAGTGGCGGAGGATCGCCGCCTGGACCATGACGTTGTTCGGGATCTTCATGAGCGGCCCTTCGTCGAGCGCGAGGGAGGTGTACGTGAGGGTGAGGTCCTGCACGACCCCGGTGTAGCCGACAATGAAGCGGTCGTCGGAGAAGTACTTCCCCGGGTACGCGGGCACGACCATCCCATACTGCCAGGTCGAAACCGTCACGCGGTCGCCGATCTCGTAGGGGTGAGCGATGAGGAGGAGGATGCCCCCGATGATGTTCGACAGGACCGTCGTGCCGGCGAGGCCGAGGACGAGCCCGGCGAACGTGCCGCCGGCGAGCAGGGTCGTCCCCGTGACACCGAGGAGGGCGAGCACGATGAAGGCGAGGGCGATGTAGCCGAAGAATCGGAAGGCCACCGCCACCTCGCTGCCGTGGCGCACTCCGATCCCCCTCGCGGTCATCCCGCGGAGCCCTCGCGCCCCGACCTCGATCGCGAGGTAGCCGAGGACGAGAGCCGCGAGGACCTGGGCCCCGATGAGGAAGGAGATCGGGATGATCCCCAGTCCGGAAAGGATCCAGTAGAGGGCCGTTCCGGCGACGAGGAGCACCCCCACGACGAGGATCTCCCGCAACACGGACCGCGCCCGCGCGAGAATCATAGGAGCCCGAATCCATCAGCCTCTAAGAGGTTTTGGCCGCGGAGCGGGAGACGAAATCCGGGGAGACCGTCGGACCGGCTCCGGAGGCGGCGCGGATTCAACCTTAAACAAGGTTGATTTGCGAATCGACGCGGACGCGTGGCGACGGCCTCGCCCCTGGATGCCCCGGCGGCGGGTTTAACCTCCTGCGTGGGTTGCCGCTCGCATGCCCTTCGACGTGGTCATCCGGAACGGCCGGCTACTCGACGGAACCGGGATGCCGTGGTCCCTGCGCGACGTGGGCATCCGGAAGGGGAAGATCGCCCGCGTCGGCGACCTGGGCCGCGGGAAAGCCGCCCTGGAGATCGACGCCTCGGGGAAGTACGTGGCCCCGGGCTTCATCGACATCCACACGCACAGCGACGTGGGCCTCCTGGTCGAGCGGACCGCCGAGGCCGCCGTCCGGCAGGGCGTCACGACCCAGGTCATCGGGAATTGCGGAGACTCTCCTGCGCCGATCAGCGACCGGTATCGCGAGCTCGCCGTGCGGCGTTTCACGTACTACGCCGAGGCGTCAGAGTGGACCTGGTCGACGTACGGCGAGTACCTCGAGTTCCTGGAGAAGGGGGGCGTGGGGATCAACGTCGCCGGACTCGTCGGCCACGGATCCGTGCGGCTCGCGGCGATGGGCTTCGACGAGCGCGCGCCGACGAGGGCGGAGCTGCGGGAGATGAAGGGCAGCGTGGACGAGGCGATGCGCGCGGGCGCCTTCGGCCTGAGCACGGGCCTCGTCTACCCGCCCGGGTGCTTTGCCGCGACGGAGGAGATCGTCGAGCTCGCGAAGGTCGTCGCCCGGCACGAAGGGTTCTACGCGTCCCACATCCGCGGGGAGCGAGAGACGATTCTCGAGGCGGTCGCGGAGTGCATCGTGATCGGCGAGCGCGCCGGCTGCCCCGTCCAGATCAGCCACAACGCGCCCAAGTACGGGGCGACGGTCCACGCGAGGGAGGTGCAGAGGCTCTGGGAGGAGGCCCGCGCGCGAGGCGTCGAGGTGACCGTTGACAACGACATGCACACGGACTTCGGGCCGAGCCTGAGCCACGGCCTGCCGCAGTGGACGCAGAAGCTGCCGACGGACGAGCTCCTGGCGATGCTGCGGGATCCCGCGAAGCGGGAGGAGCTGAAGCGCGAGATCCAAGAGGACAAGAAGCCCGCCGCGGGGTACGTCGGCCTGCTGGTCCACGAGCGCTTCGACCGGATCTTCTTCCTGCGTTGCCCGCACGACCAGACGAAGGAAGGGCTGACCGTGGCGGCACTCGCCGAGAAGCGCGGCGTCGACCCCTGGACCGCGTACTTCGACGCCATCATCGAGGAGCGCGACGAGGCGGTCGGGCTGTTCGACTACATCGACATCGAGGAGGTCAAGGCCACCTTGCGCCACCCGCTCGTCATGATCTGCTCGGACGGCTGGATCCTGCCGCGGGGGCAGCGGACCGCGCCGCTCGCACCCTACCTTCCATGCACCTTCGGCGAGTACCCCGGCGCCCTCGAGCGCTTCGTCGTGAAGGAGCCGGTCCTGCGGCTCGAGGAGGCGATCTGGAAGAGCACGGGCATGCCCGCCGCGAAGCTCGGCCTCACGGACCGCGGGCTCGTCCGTCCGGGGTCCTGGGCCGACCTCGTGGTCTTCGACCTGCCCCGGGTGCGGGACCGCGCGACGAACCTATGGCCCCACCCCTATCCCTTCGAGAACTACCCGCACGACTTCCCGGAAGGCATCGACTGGGTCCTCGTGAACGGCGAGGTCGCGGTCCGGGAAGGAGCGCCGACGGGCAGCCGCTCCGGACGGGTCCTCCGGCACGGATGAGGGCCGGCAACCGCATCTCACGCCTGATAACGAGGACGGAGCGTTGATACCGCCCGCGGCCGACTCGCGACCGCTTGGAACTCAACGGGATACTGAAGGCAAAGATCTGCCTCATCGGCGAAGCTGCCGTCGGGAAGACCTCCTTGATCCGTCGCTACGTGGAGGACTCCTTCGACGATCGCTACATCTCGACCCTCGGCAGCAAGGTGAGCCTCAAGAAGATCTGGCTCACCTCGCGGAGCGACCCGCCGCGGAACATCGAGGTCCAGCTCTCGATCTGGGACCTCATCGGCGAGCGGTCCTACCTCGACACGCTCCACCAGGAGTACCTGAAAGGCGCGCAGGGCATCATCGCCGTCTGCGACGTCACGCGCTACTCGACCTTCGAGGCGCTCGACGAATGGATCTCCGCGGCGTTCAAGGTGGCCGGGGAGGTGCCCCTCGCCCTCGTGGTCAACAAGACGGACCTCAAGGGCGAGATCATGTGCCTCTACGACGAGAACGAGCCGCAGGAACGGGCGGAGCGGAGCCATGGCTTCGCTGTCTGGGCGTCCGCCAAGACGGGCGACAACGTGAACCCCGTGTTCGGGAAGATGGCCCTCGCGGTCGTGCGGCGGATCGCGTCCCCCGATCTGGGCTAGTGCTGCGTGTCGCGCCCCCGGTTGACGACGGGGTTCGACATGAAGTACGCGTTCGGGACGAACACGATCCCGCCGTCCTTCATGACGACCATCATCGCCCGCGTCCGCATCCGGACGACGCGTCCTTCGATGCCCCCGAACGAGACGTTGTCGCCCACCCGAACTGTTCCGTCCGCCTGGATCAGGAATCCTGCCACCAGATTGTTGATGAGGGTGCTGAGGGCGAACGATACCGCGATGCTCGCGGCCCCGAGGCTGATGACCACGGACGACACGTCGACGTCCAGCGTCGCGAGGATCGCGAGGGCGCCGATGACGTAGACGATCAGCTGGAGCACCCGGCTCACGCCCCGGACCGCCCGCTCTGGGGCCTTGCCCAGGAGGCGGTTGAACAGCCTCCGGAGGAAGGTCGCGATCAGGATGGATCCGACGCCGATGACGGTGATCCTCGCGACCTTCAGGAGGATGTCCTCCGAGATGTCGATGCCGAATACGACGACCATGCAGCCCCGCAATCCGTCAGGGGCTTGAACTCTGCGCTCGCCCGAAAGGTGGGCCTCGGACCGCGCGAGGTTTAAACCCGGTCCAGCGCTGACGGGACCCATGCCCCGCCCCATCGAACCCGAAGACCTCACCGCGTACGCGATGCTCTCCGAGCCCAGCCTCTCCCCGGACGGCACGCTCGCCGCGATCTCGGTGCACCACGCCCTCCTGGAGAAGGACGAGTACGAAGGCAACCTCTGGCTCGTCCCCCTGAAGGGCGGCTCGCCGCGGCAGCTCACGACCGCGGGCAAGGACTCGGGACCCCGGTTCTCGCCCGACGGGAAGCGGATCCTGTTCACTTCGCGGCGGGAGATGGGGAAGGACGACAAGGGGAACGGGCTCTACGCGATCCCGGTCGACGGCGGCGAGGCGAAGCTCCTCCTCCGCCGCAAGGAGGGGATCGAGGCGCCCGCCTGGTCCCCCGACGGGAGGCGTGTCCTATTCCTGTCGAACGTCGGGACGGACGACGAGGACGTCCGGACGATCCGCCGGATCAACTTCTGGTTCAACGACAAGGGCTTCATCTACAACCTGCGGAAGCACGTCTTCGTCCTCGACCTCGCGACGAACGAGATGAAGCAGCTGACCCAGGGCGAGTTCGACGTGATCCATGCCTACTGGTCCCGCGACGGTGGGCGGATCGCCTACACGGCCTCGACGGAGAACCTGCGCCCCTACCTCCAAGACCTGTTCGTCTTCGACGTGGCCACGGGCGTCGCGAAGCAGCTCACGAAGCACACGATGGAGATCGGCGGCGTCGCTTGGTCGCCCGACGACCGGAAGCTCGCCTTCACGGGCGACGACCTCCCGCATGGATTCGCGTCCCACGAGCACGTGTGGTGGATCGACGCGGCCGGCGGGACCCCCGAGCGTCTCGACCAGCTGGACCGGAACGTGAGCAACGGGCTGAACTGCGACGTTCGCATGGGCGGCATGAACACGGAGCCGAAGTGGGTCGGCGACCGCATCTACTTCGCGGTGGCCGAGGGCGGCGCGGTCCACCTGCAGGCGATCCGCCCCTCGGACCGCCATTCAGAGGTCGTCCTCGGAGGAGAGCGGAGCGTGGAGTCCTTCCAGGTCCACGGCGGGACGGTGGTCTTCACCGCGATGGAGCGCGTGCGGCTCCCGGAGCTGTATGCGTTCGACGGAAAGGTGAGGACGCTCACCGCGTTCAACGAGAAGGCCGGGACGGATCTCGAGCTCCTGGCGCCCGAGCGATTCACGTTCCAGGCGAGCGACGGGGTGACCGTCGAGGGATGGATCCTCAAGCCGCGGAAGGAAGGCAAGCTCCCGACGATCCTGTACGTCCACGGCGGGCCCAAAACCGCCTTCGGGTACACGTACCTCCACGAGTTCCAGGTGTTCGCGGCCAAGGGGTACGCGGTCCTCTACACGAACCCCCGCGGCAGCGACGGATACACGGAAGGGTTCGCGGACATTCGCAAGCGCTACGGGGAGCGGGACTACCAGGACCTCATGGAGGCAGTCGACCATGCGATCGCGCACTATCCCTTCGTGGACGGGTCGAGGCTCGCGGTCGCGGGCGGCTCGTACGGCGGGTTCATGACGAACTGGGTCGTGACGCAGACGGACCGCTTCCGAGCCGCCGTCACGGATCGGTCCATCTCGAGCTGGTGGACGTTCTGGGGCACGAGCGACATCGGCCCCCACTTCACCCGCGACCAGATCGGCACCGACCCGTGGGACGACGAGGCGGCGACGAACGCGAAGTCCCCGCTGCGGTATGTCAAGAACGTGACGACGCCCGTCCTCCTCGTGCATTCCTTCGAGGACTACCGCTGCTGGCACGTCGAGGCGGTCCAGTTCTTCACCGCCCTGAAGTACTACGGCAAGGAGGCGGAGATGGTCCTGTTCCCTAAGGAGAACCACGACCTCTCCCGTGCGGGGAAGCCGAAACACCGAATCGCGCGGCTCAAAGCCTACCTGCGCTGGTTCGAAACGCACCTCGCATGACGGTTGGACCGCAAAGCTAAAACGACGGCCGCGTCCTCCCGCCTCAGGGAGCTGCGCTCCTCGGGCATTGTTCGCCTGCTTCCAGCCCGCCAATCCAGGAAGCGGTTGAGAGGCGACGCTCTTGACCGCTACCGAGTCGAGTCCTAGAAACCACCGCGCTCCGACGCCATACCGGCGCGTGTGGATCCTCCTGTTCCTCGCGTGGACCGTGGCCTACGCGGACCGGACGATCACCGGGCCCATCGTCAGCTGGATGATCGCGAACCGGGTGGGCTTCCTGGCGACGGGCTACCCCTACGCGCTGGGGGGCATCATCGGCTCCATGTTCTTCGCGGGTTACATGCTCACCCAATTCCCCGCGGGATACCTGGGTGACCGCTACGGACGCAAGGTGATGATCGTGATCTCGACCCTCTGGTCCGCACTCGCGACCGCGGCCTCGGCGGCGGCGGGCTCCGTCCTGAGCTTCGTCGGGCTCCGGGTGGCCACGGGGCTCGGAGAGGGGGCCTACTACTCGAACGATCGCGCCCTCGTGCGCCTCGTGACCCCGGAGGCGAAGAGGGCGCTCGGCATGGGCATCGTCTTCGTTGGCCTCGCCACGGGACTGACGCTTGCGACGATCTGGACGGTTCCGATACTCGATTGGGCCGCCTCCCTGTGGGGAGCGGATGCCGCGTGGCGCGCGGTGTTCCTGCTCTTTGCCGTGCCCACGGCGGCCGTCGGGCTCCTCTTCCTCCGGATCGTGCGCGTGGACGACGTCACGAATCCGACCGACGCGGCCCTCCGGGAGCGCACGCGCCTGTTTGCAGCGGCTGCGCGCCTCGCGGGGATCTCGGCCGTCTTCCTCGCGATCCTCCTGGGAACGTACGTCCTCACGGAGCCGCTCGTCCTGGCCGGGGACGCCGGACTCGGGTTCGCGCGCGTCCTCCAGGCCGTGGCCGTGATCGCGGTCGCCTTCGCCCTGATCGCGCTAATCTATGTCCGGCTCGGACGGGAATCCGCTCCGGTCCTGAAGGACCGCAACCTCCTCCTGATGTACGTCTCGGCAATCGCGATCCTCTGGACCCTGTGGCTGTTCGGCTTCTGGTCAGGACAGATCCTCAGCGAGACCGCGAACACCGCGCCGGTGATCGGGTGGGCGTTCGCCGGGGCGTTCGGGATCGCGAACGGCATCGGCTATCCTCTCGGCGGCTGGATCGCCGACCGGTCGTTCATGCGGGGCCTCGGGCGGCGCCGCCTGTGCGTGATCCTTGGCGGCGCGACCGCCCTGCTCGTGGCCGCCCTCGCGGCGTACGTCCACATGGGCTCCTCCAACCTCTTCGTGCTGGGAGGGCTCCTGTTCGCGATCGGGCTGCCCTTCGCGGCGATGCAGACCGTCCACATGGCAATGACCTCGGACCTCGCCCCGCTCGCGCTCCAGGCCCAGGCGTTCGGGGCGTGGAACCTGGTTGCCGAGATCGGCGCCGTTCTCTCCCCGGTCGTCGGAGGCGTCCTCCGCCAGACGACGGGCACGTGGACCCTCGCCCTCGCTCTCAACGCGGGAATCCTCCTCGCGAGCGCGCTCCTGGTCTCCCTCGTGCGGGAGCGCCCCCGCGGGGGGGACTGAGCGGGCGCGAGGGCCGCTCGAAAAAGGGACGGATGGGCTCGACCGGATTCGAACCGGAACCGGTTCGAATCTTAACAGCAGCGCCTCACGAAGCGGAACCGGTCGTCTTGACCCCTTGGTGGGGCTTCGTCCAGTCCCGGTCTTGCTCCCCTCACGCCCACCCGCGCGGGTGGGGATGTTGGCCCTTCGTTCACCCGAGGAGTAAGGCTTTACACCATCGGGTTAGCCGACGATATAATCGGTAGGACACCCCAGCCAGGATGGGCTCCCCGCTTGTTAGTCCGTGGTCGCTCGCCACATGTGGGGTTTCCCTCGTACCTCCCAGGCTAGGCTCTGATGGCCTAGCGTGGTGAAGACATGCCAAAACAAACCAACCAGCGTCAGCAAGCGCCAGGGAACAACGGCCACGCGAGCCGCAAGATGGCCAAGCAGCTTCGCGAGGAGGCCAAGCAGGCCCGGCTGAAGGCTCGGGCTTCCCGATGGCTTCTGAGGCCTGGAAGGTAGACGCCAAGGAGCTCCAGCAGACCGCCCGGCTTCTCAAAGCCTGATCGGACGCCCGGTTCATGCCCGCCCTTCGGGGCGGGCACTTCCCTGTTTCCCAACGGTCGCGACTAGCTCGCTTGCTCTCCGAGGTAGGGGGTCTGGATTAGCGGCTTCAATTGGGTTATCACTTCCGAAGCTAGGGCGTCCAGCTCCCCACGGAGTCCGATCAGCGCGACGGCAGCTGGGTCGCTCTTTATCGCGTCTGTGAAATCCCGCTTGAATTCACCCGCCAGTTGGCTCGCCTCGTTCTGTGATGCAGGCTTTGTTGCCGAACCAACCGCGCCACATAACCTGTCAAGGTTTGCCTCAAGGCTCTCGGAACCAAGAGCTGCCCGCCACTCTCCGCCCTGCAACCTGTCCTTCTGCCCTGAAAAGGACTCAACGTTCATGCTACCTCCCAGGCGCTCAACGAAGGCCGTGGCGAGCTGGGCGCCCCTAACATCAAGGGCGTAGCCAGTTCTGCCGAAACTTTGCCTGTACGAAGCCGCCAGGCTGGTCAACCTCTCGCGCTTATCCAGCAGGCTCTCTGGCACCAGCAGCCTCAGGTACTTCCATTTGAGCGAGTCTAGTTGAGGTAGCTCTCGCAATTCGAAATTGTACGTGATTCCGATGCGGGCGATCATCAGCTCATCGTAGAGCGGACCGTACAGGTTCTTCGTGAGGTCAACATCGAACTCGCGCTTGTATCCGCGTTCCTGCCCTTGGTTGCTGATGAACTCGTAGATGCTCATGCTCAGCCATGCAGTGAAGCAAGAACCGCCGAGAACGCCGAGTATCGCGGTCACTGTCAGATACCATGCTGGTTGTGCCGGCAGACCCGACTCGATGTAGCTTGTGACGACGAGGAGCCCGAAGAACACAATCGCCATGATGATAGCAAAGTTCTTCGGATGAAACGGCCAACCTTTTGCACTCAGGGTAGCACGCCCTGGACGCTGTACCTTCGCGGGTAGGTAAAAGGGTAGCGCAGGAATCCCGGTGAGTCGGTCCCCTTCACGCCCGCCCGCAAGAGCGGGCACCGTTCTCCTGTGGTGCTGCTCGGGCGGCCTCCGAAGGAGGCTATCGCTCGCGAAAACCCGAAGCGAAGTTACTTGCATGAATACGGCAAAAAGCTCCAATCGAGGCATAGTTCCTGCAAGGGTTGCCATTCTTGGTGAAAGCCGCGCACCGCGCTCGATAAGGCTTCGACTTACGCGGTGGTTTGAAGGCGCTCCTGAAGAGCGAGCCAAAGGAGAAATAGAGTTTTCCCCTTCGAGAGATACCAATCGGTCCGAAGATTCTAGGCATCCTTCCTCAACCCACGGTCAGGCAACACTTGCGGGGCGATGAAATCCACGTACCGATTGTAAGGAGTACAGCGGAGACTCGCTGTGGGGGCAGCAAGGTCCGACACCCCGCCGTCAGGGTCACCAGCAATAGCTCAGCAGGCGAGTACTTTCACTCACCCATGGAAACACCAGTTAAAGTGACTAGGAAATCCTGCTCACATGGCCTACAAAGTGGTGCTCTTCGCTGTGCCCGGCCTGACGATTGGCTTCTTCATCGGCGGGCCAATTGGGGCGCTAGTCGGTGCAGTAGTTAGCGCCGTCGCCGGGGCATTCAGCAGCGACGACTGACCCCGACCCTATTCACAAGCAGTGTCCTTGCAGCATCAGCTGCGCGAGGCGTGACCTATGTATACGAGTCTTCGAGTTCGGTTTGTTTCTGCCCCTTCGGCATGTTGCGGTCAATCTTGTGCCTCCTGCGGACCCATTCCTTCCGAGGTTCGTACTTGTGCTCCCGCCAGTCTTCGAAGCGAGGGATGGATTCCCTCCTAATTGAGTACCAGGCAGCCGGCCGCTCGACGGCGAGGAACACCACCGAGACAGGGTTTCCGTCTTTCCCCGTGATCGTCGTGGCCTCCGGGTCCCGGCTATAGAGTTCCTGCAGCTGGGAGAAATAGAACGTCGTGAGAGCATCGAGGGATGTCCCGCCTGACGATTCCACCTCGCGGAGATGATCCTCCCATTCCGGCGCGGAACAGCCGAGCGCACGGGTCACCATGGGCAGGTTGTGGATGTTTCGTTGTAGTGAGCTGGTCATGAAGTTGATGAAGAGTTCCGGGCGACGACTCACTGAGTCACCGGCTTTGGTCGTGTATGTCCCGACTTGGTTCGCAATCAGCTCTACAGCTTCCCAGGGCAAGTCAGATGCTGCATAAGGGTCCAATATCCACAGGCTCGGATAGTTCCTCCTTGGAGACTGGACCTCTAGGGCGATTGGCAAAGCGGCAGCCAGTTCCTCAGAGATCAGTCTGACTTTTCGATTGGGCCGCTCCAGGCCAGTTGCCTGGACCCGTTGCACGAGCGCATCGAGATTACGCGAACACTCAATCGGGTCCTCCGCCCACGAATTCAGGAACAGGACGCATTTCCTCCTGCTTGGGTAGACCTTGAGTTGCTCAGCCGACACAATGGCAGTCCCCGGCCAGCGGTCCTTTCGATACTCACGCTCAACACACTGCCCGGTACCCGCGAACAGGTCGTAGATGTCTAGGCTCGGTGAATCCGGTCCCCAGTTGGTCGCAACATTCTGAGTCCAAACCCTGAGGTATGCCTCCAGCAGGGCATGTTTCTGACGAGTGTGAATTGCGACTTTGTCGACCGGCAGGTCCTCAGATAGGTCAGAAGGCATTCACGGAAGGCATCTCGTCCCACGTCTTTCCATCTAGTATCCGACCGGTCCGACTCTTGATCGGCCCGCCCCACTGCTTAAAGAAGAAAGGTACTGCCTCTCGACGACACCGGTCGCGAAGTGACCTGATCCACTGCTTCTTCATCGGTCTCGCGCCCGGCCCGCTTTCCCCGCCTACGATCACCCATTGGATTCCGGTCAGGTCCAGGTAGTCAAGGGGTCCCAACAGCGGTTCGAGCGACAGGAATCGTACTTCGGCTGGAACCTTCCGGAGTTCGTCTGCCCTCCAGGCCACATCCATGTTTTCGATGCTTACCCCCTGCCATATGTTGGACTGCCACGGCAGCGTGGGACCGAGTTGCGCGAGACGAGTTGCCCTCTTCGTGAGAATCTGAAACGTGTGCCACCGGGCTTGGACCATAGTGTCAAACACAGCGGTGATGAAACCGAGTGGGACCCGCTCGTGATACAAATCGCTCATTGAGTTCACGAATATGCGCCTAGGCTCCGGCCATTGCAGAGGCAAAGTCAACCGGTCAGGCCACATGCGCAGGTCGAAACCCTGCTCATAGGGGTGACCTGGAACGCCTCGGAAGCGCTCGGCAAACCGCTCCGCGTAGCAATGCTTACAGCCCTGGCTAACCTTGGTGCAGCCAGTTATCGGATTCCATGTCGCGTTCGTCCACTCTATCGTCGAGGACGCGCTCATTTCTGCCTCCGAATGTCCGAACCCCCTATAACGACTTGTCGTGGGAATGAAACGAGTGGAAAGCCTGAATCCGGACAGCAATGGAACGTGTTACGAAGCAGCTCGTCCCTCTTCCATACCTCACCAAAGCACTCCTCGCATTCTCAGTCGCTCCACGAGGTCCCGGAACCTCTCGTGGTTGAACCGACGATACCGATCGCCCTCGTTGAAAAGGACGACCTTCGCCTCCGGGCTGTGCGAATCGCGAATGGCGCTCACCGAAGCCTCGGCATCCTCCCCTTCGCAAGATTGCAGTCCAATACCCTCAAAGCTTCGTGTCAAAGTCAGGCTGACGTCTTTGGTCGCGGACTTCCGCAATTCGATTGTTGGCGGTGTCCGAGCTAACCAACCCGTCGTTTTTGCATTCCTCGTAGAACTTCCGAACCAGGGGATTGTGACCTTGCTTGGTCTCATCGTACAACAGGTATGTTCCGACCAGCACGTCGAGCGCGGCTCGCTTGTAGAGGTCTTCCTTCTTGAACGCTTCAATCTTGAAACGCGTTGTCTCATCGAGCTCATCCTCCAACACGTCTCTCGCGAACCTCAGCAATGCCTGGAGATCAGCGAGGTTATGCGGTTGGATGGTTTCGCCCGGCCGCCGCCCCAGCGCCTTCCGTCCTACGCCCTCGACGAGAACATCCCTTGCGTAGTGGGCATCCTTCACCCCAGCAACGAGACATCCGACCCTTCTAACGAGACAACCATAGCAGGTGCCGCAGTGTGAGTACCGTTGTCTGGCCCAGCGGCTCGTCCTGCACGAGTTTGTCGCGGGGATAGCTTCCTTCATCTCACAAAGGGAGACAACCTCTGCCTTGGTCAGATTCGAAAATGGCTCGAAGACACTGAAGTCGATTCCAAGGCATTCGTGCAGCACGGACTTGGTGATTCCAATCAGCGTCGGATGCGTTGTCATGGTTATCTCGTCGAGCGCTGCGAAGGGCGGCAGGAACATGGTTTGACCTGTCTCGGAAACCACGATGTTGTTTGTTCCGTGCATCTTGGCCACGACGGCTGCGATTGCTAGGTACGTAAACCCCCTCATCTGCTGAAGACCAAGACGGCCGTCCTGAATACTCACTCTGTGAATTGGAAATTCTTTTGCATTGAGAAAGTCCCTCTGGAGATTGTTCACGCAGCCGAGCATGCTGTTGCTGTGCGAGACGAAGATCCCCGCCGTGGGGGCGAGATCCCGTTGAACCCTCAGGATCCCTGCTAAACTGTCTATTCCGCCTGAAAAGAGGCACACACTCCGCAAGGATGTTTCGGCTGTGCCCGATCCGGCAGCGCAGGCCTTCTTGGCCGGAAGAAGTTCGAGGTGGGGTCGTTGACGCAGGGTGAATGAGAGAAGATCGGTGAGGGTTCGACACAATTCCTCGTTCCTTAGGCCCCCTTGGCATAGGACAATCTCCAAGCCGTCATCGAGACTGACTAGCTCGTTCCTCAACAACCCCTCACATTCGAACAACCCTGCGGCAATGCTGGCCAAGTCCATGTCTCGTGCAGATAGGTAACGAGTCAGATCTCCAAAATCGACTTTCATCCTCGATTCATTGCGAATCCCCTCCACCTCCGTTCTAATGAAGAAGTCGGCCACTCCCTTCGCTGCGTGACCGCCAACGATACGGACTCCAGTCATTGTTCCACCCTGAATTCAGCGAGCGTTTCCTTGATCAGCGATGTCAGCTTCGGTTCCGGTGGTTCTTTGGTGAGGTAGCCCTCAGTCTTGAGTTTCAGTACAAGTGCCTTGGCCATCTCACTGGAGAGCCGCGATATCTCTTTCTCGACCTCCCGTTGTTTCTTGATCGACTGAGCAAGGTAGTCCGGACTCACTTCCGGGTTGGTCTTGAAACTCGCGAGGAGCATCTCTCTAAAGACGTTGGCATAGTTTGCCGCCATTATGCGCTCGATTTCCTCCTCGCTCACTTTGGCAACACCTCCGACAATGTGTTCTTCGCAGCGCTCGTGAGTATTCTGTCCTCCATCTCGTTCGTGGAGATGCCTGCTGACGCTTTCATGACTGTCCACCCGACGTCGACCAGGCCGCCGACGGCCTGGTCCCTCGTCGCTCCAACACCTATGTGGAGCACCTCGCCAGCCGCGGCCTTGATTGCCGTGTTCGCGTCGCGAGTTTCACTGTACGCGTCGCTGGCCTTGGATGCAATCTGGTAGATCACTTTCGACACTTTGTAGGTGGCCACAAGAGTTCCAATCGCGGGGTTGGACAGCGCCAAGACATCGATTGCGGTACCAACGATAATCCTTGCAGACTTGTTGTCGGATAGAGTGGTTTCGACTTCTTGAATCGCGGTGCTAACGGCGCTCGACTCATGCGCCCCCGCGAACTTCCCGAAGTCCCCTCCACTTCTCGAACCCATGTCTATCAACTGACCCTATCTAGTCGGCGACGCGCAGGCTACCGCAATCCCTCCGCCGCCCACAGCTCGGCTGCTCCACATTGGCCATTTGTGTACTTAAAGGATTATAGCTGCTTGTTCCGTTTTGCCCCCGACACGCGCCGGCGGCTCTCTCCGGCCCGCCTCCACCACAGAACCCCACGCATCGTTAGCCGTTCAACCCGGTCCCGGAACCCTTATCGGGCGAGCGATCACTGTCAGAATCGTTGCCGACTGAGGCTAGGTTCACCGAGCTCCTAAGACTGTACAAGCGGAACGGTGTCCTCGACGATTCGGGTCAGAAGCTGGACGAGCTGCTTCTCCACGAGTCCTGCCCCGACAGGTTCCAATGTTGGAACGGAAGGAGCGATGGAAAAGCGGATTGGAACAAAATCCAAATCCCATACATCGGACCTGATTACGAATCAAGCGCAAGGCGCCTGGTCGCCTTGGGTCTGAACCTGAATCATGACGGAGGCTTGTCCGCAATCCTCGAACTCACTCTCCACGCACAATACATCTTGGCTTCGGGTGCGAAGAAAACGCGCTTCGGAAATGACCCCCAGGACTACAGTGGCTCGGTCTTCTGGCACCGATTTGCGTGTTACGCAGCGCTGGTCGTTCGGGATGATTGGGAGCTTCGTGACGATGAAGTATTCGTTGGGGGCCAAAGGCTGCTCGATAGCCCCGATACCCTCGCACAAACTCTTGAGTCGGTGGCGTTCCTGGAAATGGTCAAGTGCTCGCCGGATTGGCCCGAATCCGAGCCGACAAACAACATGCAACACTTGTGTCCGCAGCGATATTTGAAACACGAGCTGGGAATACTCAAGCCCAAGTGGCTGCTGCTGCTTGGGAAAAGTGGCCTGGAGCACCTGCCCCTCGCCAGCCCGGAGAAGATGGCGGAGTCGGAAGACAAGTTTGCCGCCTTGTATCGGAGCCGTGGCTCCGAAGGGGTCACTACGATTGTCACCGTGGTTCATCCAACATACCGCCGGGGCGGCTCCTCCGAAAGCATCGTGGCGTCCCTCGCCCGGCTCCTTCTCGGCCTTAGAGCTGAAGAGCAGGCGCATGGTGATGCCTGTGACAGTGGCACTCGATGAGTTGAAGAGGGAAGTCATTGAAGCTAACATCGTGGACTTCGCTATTGCGTATCTCAAGGATCATGACCAGGAACTCACCGCTTCCCTTGCAGGTGCGAAAGCGTCGGGAAAGGCCTCACCGTTCGCCGACATGAAAGACCTTCGAAGCGCGGCGCTGAGGGCTGTCACGGTAAGCTCGATAGGCTTGGTGAAGGCGGCCCTTGAGAGGTACACGGCGAAGGTTCTTCACACGGCGTCCATGCAGACAGTGGTCACGGCCACTCCTGACTTCATAGTTCCATGCCATCGCGGGCATCAGGCGGTCCACGTGCTGCGGATGATCCAAGATGTTCGGAACAACATGTTCCACGCGACGCCGGCCTATAGACACATCAAGTGCGGCAAGACCCCTGAGGAAATCGTTAACCAGTCTGTTGAGCTGTACGAGTCACAACACGACTGCATGCTATTCTTGACCCACGACCTTTCGAACGCGAAGCGAAATCAATGGCTGGCAACGGTCAACTATCGCTACAACGAGGTGAACATGATGACCATGGGTGAATTCCTTATCGAGGAGTGCCAGCGCTGCGTGGAAGCGTTCGATGCGACTCTCGATTCCAAGGGCAACTTGGTGTCCGGAGCAGTGGGACATCGGCACAAGCCGATGTTGTGCCCCACGGCAGCACCGCCGTGACCGCGAGGCTCTGGCAAGTGCCGATTATGGCCCAGGATGAATTGCTTGTAGCCTAATTGTATTCGGAATAGTCCACCGACACCTCCTCAATGAACCTCTCATGAACGCCCGAATCCAGGTGTTCTTCCAGTCGATTGGAAGCGAGTTGTTCTTAAGTACCGAAACCTCTTCCAGCGCCGTGCCCGAGGTCACAGAGGACACAGTCAACGACCTCATGGCCTCGTTCCTCCGGGACCAGCAACTGAGCATCACCACGCAAGTCAGTGCGCGATCAAGTTTGCGTGGGCACAGACGCACCAAGCCCGACTTCGAGTTGAGAAACGGAGCGATCCTCTACGGCGAAGGGGAGTGGGACTCGAAGTACGTGGACGGGTACAACCAGGCGATTGGGTTCGGCGACATCTCGGGTGCTTCAGGCTACTTCCTGATCGGATACCCTGAGTCGTTGAGAGCGCGGATACGGCAAGGACGAATCGACCGAGTGTCCCCTGCGGTCCTCCTGCGCGGCGTTGAGTACCGGGGGATGCTGAAGATCAAGGGGAGGCCCACCAGCCTCTTTCGGGGTCAGCTTGAGCAATTGCCTCAGTGGCTCAAAGAGGCCATGGAAAAGCCGAAACCGCCCGACCCTAACGAGTTCGTACAGTTGATGCGTGACATGAGTTTCCGTGACCTCACAGACCTCCTTCCTGCCCACGGCGAATTCCCAACGCTATTTGAGCACATCATCGCCACAATGCCCCGAGACAAAGGGGAATTGGAGACCGCCCGCCGTGCAGCAGCGTACCTGGTGGTCAATCAGATGGTCTTCTATCGGATCCTCGAACAACGTGGGTATCCCACCATCAAGCCTGAGACGTTACAGCGGCCTGCGGACCTGAAGGAGAGCTACTTCGACCTAGTTTTGAAGGACGATTACCAAGCGGTCTTCGACTTTGATGTGGCGTCCCTCTTTCCTCAGGAGGCAATTGAGTACATCCGGGACATGGTCCGAATCATCTCCGAACTCCAGCCGGAGCAGTTCACCCGTGATCTGCTCGGGAATATGTTCCACTCCCTGATTCCCCTGGAGGTTCGGAAGCCCGTCGCGGCATACTACACAAATCCTATGGCCGGACGCCTGCTTGCGAAGCTGGCAATCGAATCCTCCGCCGACAGCGTGGCTGACTTCGCCTGTGGCTCCGGCACTTTGCTCATGGCAGCCTACGAGCGCAAGGCGGAACTCCTGGGCAAACCGATGGACGAGGAGACTCACCGGCGATTCTTGGAGGAAGACCTAACCGGTATCGACATCATGCCGTTCGCGGCTCACCTTGCGGTGGTTCAACTCGCACTGAGGAACCCAGGCTATCTCACCGACAAGGTCCGGGTCGCCGTGTACGACTCGACCAACCTCAAACCAGGCACCGCGATTCGATCACTGCAGCGGGAGATGCCACGAGGACAGGCATCCATTCGAGACTTTACAGAGGGTGAATCGGAGAACCGCAAGATACGTGCTGGTGCGGTGTCGGGTGCTGGCGCAGGGAAGGGATTCGATGCACGACCCGTCGACGTTGTCATCATGAACCCGCCATTTACACGGAAGCAGCATGTCAAGAAGGAGTTCCGCAAGATACTGACGGCTGAATTTGAGGACTACGCCGGATATACGAGCAGGGAACAGAACTTCTTCGGCTACTTTGTCTTCTTGGCGGACAGATTTCTGAACGATGGCGGACGGATGGCGATGGTATTGCCTTCCACCGTTCTGCAGCAACTGAGTTCTGAAGGCGTGAGGCGTCTGCTCTCCGAGCGATACAACGTGGAATATGTCATTGAATCTGGTTATCGTTCCGCGTTCAGTGAGAGTACATCCTTCAGGGAAATACTACTCGTCGCCTCGAAGAAGAGGCCCGGCACAGCCGATCAACCGTGTGTTATCGCAACGGTGCAGGAGATGATTACGGACGCAAACGCTGATGCGCTTGCGAACCTGCTCAAGGCCATTACTCATGCCGGCCAGGTATCGAAGTCGTTCCGGGATAGCGCCGAGCAGATGAAGCTGCGCGTGTCAACCACAACTCAGGAAGCTCTCCGCATTTCAAGAGACTGGCATAGACTCCTCCCGGAGCGAGTTTCTGGAAGCTACACACTCCCCTCGTCCCCCGCGCTTGCACCTCTTGCGGAGGTAGCCGTTCGCGTGGTTCAGGGGATACGATTCCACAAACACAGTGACCGGGTGGATGTAAAGAACACCGTAGTCTCTAGGCCGCGCACAGCTGACGTAATAATGAACTGGCGCATCGAGAACGACTTGGGCGACAAGTTCGAAGCGGTCAGCCTCAGTTCGGGAGCGAGGGTCATGATTCCGAAGGCAGTGCTCCGCCCCTCCATCCGCTCCGCTGCCGGGATGGAGACACTTGAAATCCTTGACCCGCCGGATTACATCGTGATTGGTCGTTTTGACGGAGACGAACCATTCTGGGATGATCCGAAACCGGACGCAATCCTTGAAAAACGCCTGCCGCACCTAGAGAGCCGGGAGGCCTACCTCGTTGCTGCAGGCCGTAACAACGTGGACCTAGCAGCTCCAGGCACCCACTTCCTCGGGGTCGTATCTCCAGTGCCAATACCGCCGACTTGGAGTTTCTGGTCGATAAAGACGGGCTCGATTGAAGATGCGCGACTCCTCGCACTCTGGTGGAATTCGACCCTGCACCTTGCACAACTCATGGACAACCGGACGGAGGTACGTGGATCTTGGATGGGGTGGCTCCGGGACACCCTGGTCGGGCTCCAGGTGCTCAACCCGAAAGCCTTGTCCGACGATGCGAAGCGCGAGCTCCTCACCGTCTATAACCGCTGGAAGTCGGTTCCGTTCCCTCCGCTCCTTGAACAACTCAAGAACCACTTTGAAGGTCGGACAGCAATCGATACTGTCGTGGCGAAGGCGATCGGCTCCTCCGCCGAGGAGCTTCGGGTTGGTGAGCTCTGTGATCGCCTCGCGGCCAGGATTGAATCGCTGCGAGCCATAATGAGCCGGGACTAACGGCGTAGGTACGACCGCCTTGTGAAGACCGAAGCCCTGACCTAACCTGGGCATGACACCGGCGTTGGCCCGTAGCCACGCAGCGGTTGGGTTCCTAGGCGTTCCGGGACCCGACTGCGGGATAGGCGCCCGCAAGGCCTGACCGCGCTGGAATCCCATTTCTAGTGGTCCTGCGAAGGCTCCCGAGGAACAATGGCGTGTGTGCGCCAGAACTCGCTGGCGGCTCGGGTGGCTAATTGCCGCCCCGGCTGGCCGACCCCTGACACATCTATGGCCCAACTAGACGGGACGTCATGTTCGGGTGACTAACCCACCTTGGACATCCGGGGAGAGCGTCTTTTCGCGGGCCTTTTGTCCTTGGCCCCCATGGGAGGACCCTTCCCATGCCAGTCGGCCCATAGAGGGTTGACGGATGTAGGCTCGGCTAGATTCGCGCCCGTGAGGATCCGCTCCCGGGGGCGTTCGGCCGTGAGGAATTCAGGATGGATGACACTCTAAGACCGGAACCGAAACGGTGGACATCCGGGATCCACTGACCAATGGGGACTGTGCCGATTATCCTAGCACCGAGAACCAGCATCTGCAAGGAGGGGAACATTCGAGACCGAGCTTGGTCCAAATAGAGGGCTGTTATTCGCAGCGGAGGAATACCAGGGATTCGTATCCTGCCGAGTTCGAACTGGAATTGTTGAGAGGACAAGCGTTGGGCCAACGGGCCTCTGTTGCCCGCCGCTTCAAGCATAGTTCGCAAAGCGTGGCGTGTGGGGCGCCGTTCCCCTTAAGTCTCCCAGATCGCCTACCCGTGTTGGGAGCTTAGCATGCCCGTCGCGCGCATTGGTGTTTCGTTGGAAGGGCCTCTCCTGGCTGAGTTCGACCGACTGCGCAAGGAAGAAGGCTTCGCGAGCCGTTCCGAAGCTCTCCGGGAGTTAATCCGCAGATCCCTCGCCCACCGCCGTGTGCAAGCCGGGGGGAAGGCCGTCGGCACCGTGACGATTCTGTACCGGCACGACGTCGGCATGGTGACCCACCGGATCCTCCACCGGCAGCACGACTTCCTGGATGTCATCCGCGGGACCGCCCACATCCACTTGGGCGAGGAGAGCTGCCTCGAGGTGTTACTCGTGGACGGTCGTTCCGATGAGATCGCTGCGCTGGGCGACCGGATCCGGACGGTGAAGGGCGTGCTGTTCTGTGAGACCGTGATGACTTCGCCGGGACTCCGGTAGTCATGGATGATCGTACTTTCCTGGGGACCCCGCTTCATCCACGGTGATCGGCCTCGCACCGGGTGCGGAGTCCGACTCGAGAAAGGCCTCGACCGCGGACAAATCGTTATATATGCTGGGGGTCATGGGTGACACTCCAGTTCCAGGCGTAACACTACGCCTAGGGAGGCACTTCTCATGCACATCCCGGACGGAATGATGACTCCGGTGGTCCTCGCTGCGGGCTGGGCCGTCGCCCTCGTCGCCGTCGGACTCGCGGTCCGCAAGGTGGGCCGTTTCGTCGAGGAGGAGCAGATGCCTCTCATCGCGCTCCTCGCCGCGGGCATCTTCGTGTCCCAGATGCTCAACTTCCCGATCATCGGAGGCACCACGGGCCACCTCGTAGGGGCGGCCCTGGCGGTGATCCTGCTCGGACCGGCAACCTCCGTCGTCATCTTCACCGTGATCCTAATCATCGAGGCATTCCTGTTCGGGGACGGCGGCGTCCTCGCGCTCGGCCTGAACATCCTGAACATGGGCGTCGTCGCATCCCTCGTGGCATGGATCACCTACCGCGGACTGAGGCGCCGGAACGAGACCTGGGCGGTCCTCCTCGCTTCGTGGGCCTCGGTCTTCCTCGGGGCCGTCCTGGCGGGCGTGGAACTCGGGGCGAGCTACGTACTGAGCGACGGCACGTATGGCATCCCTCCGATCGTCGCGATCTCGTCGATGGCGCTGTACCACGCGTTCATTGGAGTCGGCGAGGCCGTTATCACTGTGGGCATCCTCACGTACCTGCACCGGGTCGCGCCGGACGTGATTGCGACGAAGAAGATCCGTTTCGTGGGGGCGCCGGAATGAAACGGCGGTACGTCAAGGCCCTTGTCGTGCTCGTCGTAGCCTTCGCCGTGGCCATCCCCGCCTTCTACTACTTTTCCTACGGCAAGAACGACGGCCTGCAGCAGTCCGTGTCCCAGGGCGGGGGGAACCCCACACCCAACCCCATCTGGACGCCACCCCTGTCCTATGGAACGAACCCCTTCGAGACGTTCCTCTTCGGACTCATCGGATTCGGATTGATTCTCCTCTTGGTGTACGGCCTTCTGCGCGTCGTTCGCGTTCGGCGGAACAAGCATGGATCCCCTTCTCCTCACGCTCCTCGTGGGCCATAACCTCCAGGTGAGCGACCCGGACGAGGTCGCCGCGGGTTGCCGGTGCCACACGCTCAACCCGACTCTGAAGATCCTCGCGGCGATTACCTTCGCCATCGCGGTTTCCTTCCTCACCGATCTCGTGATGGTCCTCGTTGCCCTCGGCGTCGCCGTCGTCGCGATGCTCGTCAGTGGCCTCCGCTGGTCCCACATCCGGAGGCCCGTCGCATCCGTCGTCCTCCTCGCCGCCTTCGCCTCCCTTTCCGTTGGTGTGTTCCGCGGTCCGCCCGCAGCCCTCATCCTGTTCCTCCGAATCTTGACCGCGACGACGTTCTTCCTGGCGATGGCGCTCACGTCGACCTCCACGGAACTCGCCTATGCATTGCGCCGATTGGGCCTGCCGAAGCTGCTCACGAACACCCTCCTCCTGACCTATCGCTACTTCTTCCTGTTCCGGGACGAGGCGGAGACCATGGAGCGTGCGAGGGCGGCCCGCGGATTCGAACCCAAGAGAAGCTTCTTCCCTCGCGAGGTTCTCCGCATGTACTCGTACAACGCGGGCATGCTCCTCGTGCGGGCCCACGCCCGATCGCAGGCGCTGTTCCGCGCGATGCTCAGCCGCCAGTACTCGGGGGATCTCCCCGTGGAGGGCAGTCATCACGTCGGGGCCCGCGACGTCGCATTCTTCGTGCCCGTCTTCGTCGTGTCGGGGTGGCTCCTCGCTGCCACGTTGGGGGTGGTGCCGCGATTGCCCTAGAGACCCGCGGGCTGACGTACAGCTATCCCGACGGAGTCACCGCCTTGGAAGCGCTCGATCTGAGAGTGGAACAGGGCGAAAAGGTGGCCCTGGTGGGTGCCAATGGCGCGGGAAAATCAACGCTCCTCGAGCTGATCGCGGGATTCCGCTTTCCGTTCCGCGGACAGGTAGAAGTCCTCGGACAAGCCCTTACCAAGGAGACCGCGCGGACGATTCGGAAGCATCTTGGCCTCGTCTTCCAAGACCCGGATGACCAAGTCTTCATGCCGCGCGTCTGGGACGACGTCGCCTTCGGACCCAAAAACCTTCGGTGGTCTCCTGACCAAGTCCGTGAGGCCGTCGACCGATCTCTGCTCGAACTACGCATCAAGGATCTCGAGGACAGGGCGCCGCACCGGCTGAGCTATGGCCAGAAGAAGCGCGTGGCCGTGGCCGGTGTTCTGGCGATGAGTCCGGAGATCCTCCTCCTCGACGAGCCCACGACGGGGCTGGACTATCCCACCCGATGCGAACTCCTCAAGAAGATTTCTGGAATGTCGACGACGATGCTGATCACGACCCACCACGTGGAGGACTTGGTTGGATTCGTGGATCGACTCGTGGTGCTTGACGTGACGAAGGTCGCCGAAGGTGACCCGCGCGAGGTGATGACGAGGGACGATCTGATGGCGAAGGCGAAGCTGGAGGTGCCGACCATCGGCCGCGTGTATCGGTTGCTTCGCCAGCTTGGCCATCCAGTTGAAGACCTTCCAATGTCCCTGGATGACGCAATTGATCTCCTGGCAGCGAAGCTGCGGCCAACCTCGGTAGTGACTTCTGGAAGTGCTGGAGCGTAAACCTCCTCGAGCGAGGGTCTCCCCGCGCCTCCCGCATGACGCGACTATCACGTGAAGTCAACGGAATTGCGGTTTCCCGGATGACGGGTCGTGAAGCGTGCCGATTGGGCCTCTATTCGGACGAGCCCATTACTCGAAACCCTTCCTCCATGCAAGAGCCGATTTCTTTGCGCTGAGGTAATCGGCATGCCTTCTCACACTCATCGTCTCTCCTGGGAAACGCGCTGCCCGGCCGCAGACGCTTTCGGAAGCCGGGACCCTCAGCACCACACTGAAAACGGGCCCAGGCATGCTCCGGTGGAGCTTGCTGATGACTCATTCCTTGGGTCCCAAGTGGGATTCCGTGGTTGTCTCGGAGGGGGATGTCGCCTGCGTGGGTTCTTCGGTGACACGCGGCGGTCTCCGACGGACCAACCGTGTCACCGCGACAAAAGCGGCAACGACGGCGAGAGCGATGATCCCCCATTCCAGGTACGACATTCCGAACACCTTACCCGCACTTGCGGGAACACTATGGCCATAGGACACGAGTTCAAAGCCGTCGGTCGCGCTGACGCCACCGCACCCTTGTCCCCACCCGACGTCGGCCACGCAGACGGCATTACCGACGAGAGGCGAATAGAAGGCCACCGTCTTCGCCGCGAAGGTTAGCGGGAGGAGCGGGTTGGCTCCGATTCCAGCCCACTGCCCGTTCTTCGTCAGGTTCTCGGTCATCGGTGTGGTCGTGAAGGTGCCCGCCGGCACCCCGACGCTGAGGTTGGACCCAACCGTGAATGTGCCGAACGCGCTTTGGTTCGTCTCCGCGACCAGCGCCCCCGTGTCGAGGTCCAAGGTCCTAATGTTCACGGTGGTCGAGGCGAACCATCCAAAGCCGGTCCTCAGCGGGAATCGGGGCGCCAAGGGCGGGCCCGCCGTCCAAGTCTCGGAGGCGTTCGCCCAGCATGACAAACAACCCCCCGCACCGTTCTGCCAGACACGGTACGTCATCCGCAGGAGCGACAGATCCGACTCGTTGTACCACGCATCGCCCTCAAGTCGCCTGAAGGAAGTCGATCCCGATGTCGCATTTTGAAGGGAAGGGAACGAGATCGTCACGTGGAAGGTTGGGTACGAGACTCCCCGAAAATCAATCGAATCGAGCCCTGCGACGCTGTAGTTCAGCTTGGTCCCGTCGGGAATGTTGAACGAGTTTCCGAGTCCGAAGGTCGTGTACACCCAGAAGTCGCCAGCGCTCCAAGCTTGCAGGGCCACGTCCGCGCCGGCCGGTACGATCCACGTGACGGCCACCGTGAGCGCGCAGACCAGGAGCAGTGCAGAAGCCATTTGCCCGTGCGCACGCAAGGCTATCGCGCGGTTCAATGAACGCAAAGAAGGTTAAGCCTTTCCCTGCGCGGTAGGAGTTGCCTGCCGAGCATCTCACCACACATTATGCTGGGAGGCTATTGGCTCGCCATGCGGGGCTACTGCCCCGCGCTGAGGAGCCAGGGAGCCTTCGAACCTCAGCTCAAGGCTCTCAACCGGGGCCTCTGCCTTGGTAGCGTAATCGAGCCATTCCGTGGTTCGAATCCGGTCGACGGCGAACCAAGAGAACCTTGGCCTGCTAGGGCTGCGACTTCGGGCCCTTCTGCCGCTCGGGGCGACGGAGCAAGCAAAGAAGCTCTCGTTCCGACCTGAAGTCATCGTGGTGACTTCGAGGGTGCCTGTGGTGGCGGGGCGTTAGTAGCTCACTACATGCGTTGGTGACCGCCGGATCCCTCACGGCGAAGAGAGCCCGGGAGGGTGTTACACCCCTCCGAGATGGTCTTCCACGGGTGCCCGCGCATTAGCGACGCGATCACAGCATTCGCGGCATCACGATTCAAATAGCAACGGGCTGTACGTGACACATCCGAGCGCTCATCCGGATCTCGTCAGGAGCCCGTTCTCTCCATATAGAGGGCCGCGTGCTCGAACCCACCGTGCGAGAGACCCTCTTGTTTCTTTTTTTCAGGCTCCAGCCTCGTATGTTAGGTAAATCTCTAGATACGCTCGATACCTCCGGTATCGAGCTACCCGAGGCCAAAACGGAGCGCACGATCGGGACATCCACTTGCTAAACGATCAAATACTGAACAGGAAAACGGGTACGGTTCGTTCCGACCGCTCCGATGCCACCTGACCCGAACAGGAACGTATGTTCCTCAAACCCTCTTGCGCGCAGTCGATGATCAACGCGCTTGGCCTAGGTCGGGCGCGCGGAGGAACCTAAAGAGACGGGTTCGCGTCGGACCGGAGTGCGACGGCCCAGATTTTTTGGCATAGGAGGTCGTTTTACTCTTCACAAAGCCAGCGCACAGACCGCCTCCGCCAAGTGCCACGTAGGATACCCGAGGCCGCACGAGCCCGCTCGAGCGCGACCGCGACCGTTGCCTCGTTGCTTCGAATCCGCCTTGCCGTTCGTACAGCGCGGTCGCGGGCGTCGCCCTTCGCCAATGAGCTCTGCGGATCGAATGAATCCTTAGGAACCCCAGGACATCCCGTCGCCGGTGCTCGTCACGGTGAGCCGCCCGCGCGCTCGGGTGGCTTCGGTTTCGCCTTCGTGCGCCGGTCCGCGTCCCCGGCCACCGCCTTGAGGATGTCGCGCATCCCCTCATCGATGGCCTCCTCGCCGAAATCCCGCCGTCGCCACGCAGCCACCGCTAGCCAGGAAAGCCAGAGATGGAGGGTGTGGTCCACGAAGAGCTGGGCCCGCGCCTCGGCTCCCCGTTCCGTCGGCATCTCCGTCGCATCGACCAGGAGGCGGTTCAGGTGAAGGACGAGGAGGTCCGTATGCAACCGCACGAACTTGACGAAGTCCTCCCGCCGCGTGGGGATGAACAGCCCGCGGCGATCGCCCGGTGTGTCCCGTCCGAACGCTAGAAGCTTCTTCCGGAGATTGCCGTAGGGGAACATGGAGTCCAAATCCAGGCGGTAAGCAACGACAGACCTCCCTTTCGCAACGGCCCGATGGGAGAGGACGATTCCCTCCCTCTCTGCCTCGCGCAGGTGTCGCAAGACCGTCGTCTTCGCGATCCGCTCTCGCTCCGCACGGCGGAAGAGGTCGTTGCTTCGCAGGGGTGGGCCATCCACGGGCAGCCATCCCAGGATCCTACGCCTCATCGCGAGGCCGCGATCTCGCCGTGCATCCGGACGGGTTCCATTCTTGGGCTCCATGACATCAGCACCGCTACCCAGGTAGCGTTTTCGCTACCCTAAAGGTTCACCACGGCGTCCCGGCCCGGGAATGAGTACCACGACATCAGCACCCGCCGTTCCCGTCGCGTGGACGCCACGCCTCTCTGAGCGAAGGCGGTGCTGATGCCCACGGGTCGTCTAAGGAAGGGATTCGTCCGGATCGCGGGCGTGGTGAGCGAGGAGGTCTTCCACGAACTCGCCCGCTTCATGATCGACCGCGGGTACGCGACCCTGTCCAAGGCCCTGGGCGCATACCTCCAGGAATGCCTCGAGATGCGCCGGGCGGGGGTTTCACACCCCGCAGAGCCCCCGGCGGGCAGGGAGGGCGACCCCCAGGCCCCCGCGGGGGTTGTACACCCCGCGGATTCGCGGCACGGGGAGGGCTGATGGTCGACCGACCTGCGCGCTCCGCGTCCATCTACGCGCGCATCTCGACGGGACGAGAGCTCCAAGGTCACGGTCTCGAGACCCAGGTCCACGCGTGCCGGGAGCTGGTGGAGCGGCTCGGGTTCTCCCTCCGCGGCGTCACGGTCTACGAGGAGGAGGGTTCGGGACGACGACGGGATCGTCCCGTCCTCCGCAAGCTCCTCCACGACGCGGCGATGCACCGCTTCCAAATCCTGATCGTCTTCCGCCTGGACCGGTTCACGCGCGGAGGCATCGCGGAGATGTTCCGTGTCCTCAAGACGCTGCAAGGTGCCGGGGTTCGGGTCTACTCCGTCTGCGAGACGTGGTGGGATCCCGACGCACCTACGGCGGAACTCATCCTCGCCGTGCTGGCGTGGGCCGCCGAGTTCGAGAGCCGAGCGATCGGCGAGCGCGTCGCAGCGGGGATCGCGGCCCGCCGTGCCGAGGCCGCGAGACGCGGAAAGCCGTTCCTCTGGGGACGCGCCCGGGTCTCCGCTCTGGCCCGGGACCCCGGTCTGCCCGCCAGGGCGCTTGAGCTGCGCCGGAGCGGACGTTCCTGGGCTCAGGTGGCCCGGACCCTGGGCGTCGGACGGACGACCGCGCGCCGCCTATGCCTCGTGGGCTGTTCATTGAGCAAATCACGCAGCACGAGGAAGGAGGCGATGCGGAAGGATGCCCCGCGGACCTCGTAGACCTCGATCCGTTTCCGTCGAGGCACCGCCGGCCCTCCACGGGATCTCCGCCGTGTCCATCCACAGGCTGAAGGACTTCGTCCTCGCCCATCTCCCCGACGATCATCCCCTCCGCTCGGTGATCCTCGCCGAGCGTGATGTCCTGACACCCCCGGAGTTCCTCGCGAAGATGGAGGTCTGGACGATCCTGCTCAACCGACGTGCCTGAGCACCGCGCGATCGTCGGGCAGCTGCGCGACCCATTCCCAGCCGCGCTCGAGGTAAGTCTCCACGGCGGACAGGGCGACGATCGTCTGGCGTGAGCCATTCGGGGGCCCATTCACGGAACCGTTGCCGGCGCCACCGGAAGCGCCCACGAGCCGCTCCCGGACGATCCGTTGGAGGTCCGCGTCGCTCATCCCGTCGAGGTCCATCTTCCCGATCTCCTTCTCCTCGAGGCCCACGACGAGGAGCATCTGCCGCCGGAAGGACGCCTTGAGCTCCCCCTCGCGGTCCGTCGGCTTCGTCGTCTCAAGGAACGACAAGCTCCGCCGGTACGCGTCGCGCATGTCCTCGACGAGGTCGGGCGGTAGGCGGCCCTTGTTCGTCGTGTAGCGAGCCTCGATGTCCCCGACGTGGCCCATGAAGAACTGCCGGTAGGCGTGGGTCATCTTCCCCTTGCTCTCCGCGAGCAGGAGCTGGGTGTCGAAGTACGCCCTGAGGACGTAGGGCCGGGAGCGGAAGCCGGCCACGCGGATCGCCTTCCGCACCGCGTCGCTCACGTTGATGGACGTCAGGAAGGCCTTCGTGGACCACGCCGGGGCGATCACGTCGCTCTCCTCGTTCAAGCGTTCCCCGTCCCGCATCCGTTCCTCGAGGTACGCCTTCAGGTAGTCGGCGGCCTCGGGGCCGAGGAACGAGAAGTACCTCCGGCCGGACTTGGAGAGCTCCGGACGGACGACGACCTGGGCGGGCAGCTTGTTGAAGGCCACGATCTTGCCCTTGATCCGTATGTCCGGGAGGTCGCCAAGGCGAAGCCCGTCCGTTCCACGGTAGTTCCCCAGGGTCTCCGGCCGCAGACCCGCGTGGGCCAGCAGGGCGGCCGCGCATCGCTCCCGAGGCGAAGCGGCGAGGAGAATCCGCCGAAGCTCGTCCTGCGTGGGCACGCGTTCCTTCTCCAGTGTGGGTGTCGCCTGCGCACCCCGGACCTTGATCGGATGCTCCAGGGCGGCTCCGTTGAACGCGAGCCACGATTTGATCGCACGCAGGGTGGAGAGGACGTAGCTCCCCGCGCGGCCCGCCTCTTCCATATCCGAGACGAGGTCCGCGGCGAAGTCGCGCCGCTCCTTCGAACTCATTGTCAGAAGGGCGGCAGGCGAGGTACCGCGGGTCGCGCACACATGACCCAGTCGCCGAAGGTACACGTCCGCGGTGATCTGGGATCCGCGGGCCACGTTCCGATGCCATCGCTCCATGGAGGGATCGGCCAGGAGGCTGACGTACTTCGCCCCGCGCCCGCCTCTCCCTGGGACTCGAACCACGAGAACGGGATTCACGCGCCAGGGGATATAGATTTCGAACCGGAAGGTAAGTGGGCTCGACCGGATTCGAACCGGTGACCTTCACCATGTCAGGGTGACGTCATAACCACTAGACCACGAGCCCGGCCCCGCCGCCTAAGGACTGATTCCGTTTAAGTCTTTCCGAGGTCAGGCCACGGGCGCCCACATGATCGTGAGCATCTTGGCCTGGTGGTCCTCCGTGTGGCAGCCGGGGCTGCAGGCGTACACGTCCCCGGGAGCGCCCTCCATCTTCAGGCCCGACGTCGCGAACTTCTTCCAGAACACGTCCCAGCCCTTGACGGACAGGTCCGCGTAGGAACCCTGGTACACGTACCATGCGACCCGGCCGTTCACATGCAGGCCGGTCGGGAGTTCGCCGACCTGAATATCGCGGTTCGCCTTCGCATCGAACGCCTTGTGCAGATCCTCGCAGCACGTCAACGGGACACCCCACGAGCCACGGACCGCGGCTCCCGAAGAAGGTGCCGAACATATCATTCCGCGACGGTGCCCGAATGGAATCGACCGCAACCGATATGAGGAAGGTCGCCGTGGTCGCACCCACCGGAGGGGTCCCATGGCCTCGATTGACAACTTCGAGTACGCCCACCAGCACCGCAGCGAAGTCGCTTGGATGTCCCAGAACACGAACACGCTCCCGATGCATCCCGCGATCCTCGACGCGATCCGGACGAGCTTCGAGCAACGGGAGTTCAACAATTACCCGTTCAAGCGCGGGATCTTCGGCCTGCCCGAGGCGATCCTCGAGGACCTCGGGCTCGAGGGCTACGATCTCGTGCTGACGAACGGCGGCATCGAGGGCGAGTACTTCGCGACCCGCGCGCTCCTGAAGCCGGGCGACGAGGTCGTCTCGACGGACCCCGCCTTCCTCCCGATCCACGCGCAGATCGAGATGTGCGGCGCCCGGCCGAAGGCCGTCGACATCTACCGCAAGCCATACGTCCTGACGCCGGAGTGGGCGAACGAGGCCGTCGGGCCGGCGACGAAGGCGGTGTTCCTCATCGACCCGGACAACCCGATGGGCTCCGGCTACACGCGGTCCCAGGTGAAGGGGGTCGCGGAGGTCGCGAGGGACCACGACCTCGTCCTGATCGACGACATCACCTACCGCGACTTCAACCCGGACCACGTGCTCGCCTCCGAGTTCTACCCGGAGAAGACCCTCCTGTCGTACAGCTTCAGCAAGGCGCCCGGCCTCGCGGGGATGCGGGTCGGCGCGATCCTAGGGCCGATGGAGCTCATGAGGCAGATCAAGAAGTTCGACACGAACCCGCTCGGCGTGAACGTCCTCGCGCAGCATGCCGCGCTCGCCGCATTGCAGACGAAGAAGGAGTGGCTGCCTGGAATCCGCAAGACCTGCGAGACAAACCAGAGGACGATCAAGGGAGCGGTGGACAAGGTCGACGGAGCGTCCCTGCCCGTGTTCCCCTCCAAGGCGAACATGTTCGTGATCGACGTGAGCGCGACGGGCGTGAACCCCGAGGCCCTCGAGGAGAAGCTGCTCCACGACCACCTCGTCCACGGCCGCGCAGGCTCCTACCTCTCCAAGCTCAACGGGAGCAAGTTCTTCCGCGTCTCGTTCACCGTGCCGGAAAAAGACGCGAAGCGCTTCGCGACCGCGTTCCCCGAGGTCATGGGCGCGCTCCGCGCGTGAGCCGGAGTCGGCCCCACCCGACGACCTGCGCGCATCGGGCGCCGGTTAACCTTGTTTAAGGTTGATGCAGGACGCTTGCGCCGGCCCCGGCACGCGGCCTCCGGGGACCCCGCGAAACCTACTTACGCCCTCCCGCGTTCCTTAGCCAACCTCCTGGGGAGGATACGTTGGCCAAGCTGGAGTACCTGAACTACATCAACGGGGAGTGGGTCGGGGCAGAGAAGGGCGAGACCTACAAGGTCATCAACCCCGCGGACGGATCGAAGCTCGCGGACGTCCCGAAAGGCGGCGAGCCGGACGCGAAGGCCGCGATCGACGCGGCGCGCGAGGCGTTCGACAAGGGCAAGTGGCCCCAGATGACGCCGAGCGACCGCGCGGCCGCCCTGCTCAAGCTCGCCGCCCTCATCGAAGCGGACATGGACCGCCTCGCGATCCTGGAATCGAAGAACCAGGGGAAGACGATCAAGCAGGCCCGGGACGGGGACCTGCCGTTCAGCGTGGACAACCTGCGCTTCATGGCGGGAGCCGCGCGCACCCTCACGGGCTCCGCGTCGATGGAATACGCCTACGGCGCGACGAGCATCATCCGCCGGGAGCCCGTCGGCGTCATCGGGTCGATCACCCCGTGGAACTACCC
Organism: uncultured Thermoplasmata archaeon; assembly: GCA_963768855.1. Taxonomy (GTDB): domain Archaea; phylum Thermoplasmatota; class Thermoplasmata; order RBG-16-68-12; family RBG-16-68-12; genus RBG-16-68-12. The sequence continues at coordinate 234,271 of CAVYJM010000011.1, read as the reverse complement.
GTTCATGATGGCGATCTGGAAGCTGGCCCCCGCCCTGGCGGCCGGGAACTGCGCGGTCCTCAAGCCCGCATCCCTGACACCGCTCACGTCCATCGAGCTCGGGAAGCTCGTCGAGAAGGCCGGGCTGCCGAAGGGCGTCGTGAACGTGATTACGGGACCCGGCGCGGTCCTCGGCGAGGCGCTGTCCTCGTCCGAGAAGGTCGACATGGTCTCCCTCACGGGCGACACGGCCACGGGGAAGGAGATCATGCGCGCGGGCGCGAACAACGTGAAGCGGCTGCACCTCGAGCTCGGAGGCAAGGCCCCGTTCATCGTCTTCGACGACGCGAACCTGGACGCCGCCGTCGAGGGCGCGGTCGCCGCATCGATGGTCAACGGCGGGCAGGACTGCACCCAGGCGTGCCGCTTCGTCATCCAGGAGAAGACGTACCCGAAGTTCATTCAGAAGTTCGCGAAGCGGCTCAAGGACGTCCGCCCGGGCGACCCGCTCGAGCGGTCCACGGACCTCGGGCCCCTCGTGAGTGACCGGCAGCGGGAGAAAGTGGAGAAGTACGCCGGCCTCGCGAAGGAGGAAGGCTGCCGCCTCGAGACGGGCGGGAAGCGGCCGGCCGGGAAGCAGTTCGAGAAGGGCTGGTACTATGAGCCCACCCTGTTCAGCGGGGCGACCGCGGACATGCGCATCTCCTGCGAGGAGGTCTTCGGGCCTCTCGTGACCGCGATGTCCTTCAAGACGGAGGCCGACGCCCTCGAGATCGCGAACGGCGTGGTCTTCGGCCTGTACTCGAGCGTCTGGACGAAGGACGTGCAGCGCGCGTTCCGCGTCGCGAACGCCCTGCGCTTCGGCGCGGCGGAGATCAACGAGCACTTGCCCCTCGTGAGCGAGATGCCCCACGGCGGGTACAAGCAGTCCGGGTTCGGCAAGGACCTTTCGATCTACAGCCTCGAGGAGTACACTCAGGTCAAGCACGTGTACGTGGACCTGAACGACGCGGTCCGCAAGCCGTGGCACTACATCACGTTCGGCGATCCGAGCTGAGCCCCTCGAGGATGCGTCCGCCCTCGGCTAGGCCGCGGGTCTCTCCGACCAGACGAGCGGCAGCTGCCTCGCCGACCACTCCTTCCAGACGCGGGCCGGGTCCAGCGCCTCCGGGGTGACGACGCCGGGTCCTCCCGCGGCCTTCTCGCCGAGGAGCTCGAGGCCGATCGCCGCGCCCACGGCGGTGAGGTAGTACACCGCCGTCGTGCTACGCCGACGGTTCGCCTCCTGATGCGAGAAGACGATGTCCCCGCGCCGCACGAGGCGATCGCTGCCGCGCGTGCCCTCGACCTCGACGGCGAGGGCCTCGAGGCCATCGAGCGGGAGGAGGAGGGCCGAGGTCTCCGGGAAGGCGGCGAGGAGCGTGCGGCGGAAGGGGACCATCTGCTCCCCCACGCGGATCATGCGGGAGTCCTCGAGGAGGCCGAGGTGGTCCAGCGCGATCAGGGCGCGGACGAGGTTCGGTTCGAGGGCGACCTTGTAGTCGACTCGGCGGACCGGCTTGCGGAGGAACCGCGGGAGCGACTTCGTCTCCTCGTGGGACACCATGAAGACCCGTTGGCGCCCGACCGGCGGCGGGAAGGGGAACTCCTCCTCCTCGCTCAGGGGCTCCCGCTCCTGCAGGCTCCCGTCGAGCCACACGGTCGGTGGGATCAGGATGTCGGCCAGGAAGGCCTCCCGGGAGTAGACGGGGAACGGCTGGACGCGTCCCTCCTTGTTGAGGCTCGCGGTGCGGACGCGGATGCTGTCGATCGTATCGAAGTGGTCCGCCGCGTCCCGCGCCAGGACGTTCGATATGCCGGGATCGACGCCCATCGACAGGAGCGCAGTCCGTCCCGCCGCCTTGAACCGGTCGTCGAGGTCGAGCTGCTCCAAGATCCCGGGCTTGCCACCCCGCACGCGCGGCCCCGCCGCGGAAACGTCCAGGTAGTCCGTCCCCACCTGGAGGGCCGCCTCCATGAGGGACAGGTTGTACTTCGGCAGGGCCGTGTTGACGATCGCGTCGTAGCCGCGGACCGCGCGCACGACGGCCTCGGTGTCCTCGATGTTGATCTGGCGCGCCTCGATCGGAACGCGTCCGCGGATCGCGGTCAGAATCCGCGCGCGCTCACCCCTCTGGTCGGCGAGGAGCAGGCCGCTGACCCGAGGATCGGTCCGGAGCTCGGAAGCGAGGGTGCGACCGAGTCCCCCGACGCCGAGGATCGCGATGCGCATCCAACGACGCAGGGGGTCTGCGGGGGCTTAGCTCTTTCGTGCCCATTGACCGCATCCGGAAGGCAGCGACGGCGAACGCGCCGTTCCGGGAGACGGCCGGCCTCACACACCGTGGGCGGAGCGGGCCCAGGCCTGCAGAGCCTCCGCCGTCTTGGCAGGCGCCTCCCACATCGGCATGTGGCCGATCCCCGGGAGGATGATACGGTCAAGCGGGCCGGCCTGGCGCGAGGGCTTGGGGGCCTCCGCGACCGGGATGAGCTGGTCCGCGGCGCCGTGCAGGACGAGCAGGGGCCGCGGGAGGGACTCCAGGACGACCGTGCGGTCCCGGCGCGCCGCCATCGCGGCGAGTCCGGCGATGACCGCCCGCGGGGGGGCGGCCTGAATCATCTGGGTCGCCCGGACCCGGAGCTCGTCCGGGGCGGCGGGAGCCAGGAGCTTCCCCGCGAGGTCCGGGAGGAGCGCCTGGGATCCCTGCGCTCGGACTCTCTCGATCGTCGCGAGTCGTCCGGCGCGGCCCGCCTCCGTGTCCGCCGTGGTCCGCGAGGAGACGAGGCCGAGCCCTGCGATGAGGTCCCGATCCGCATGCGCGAGGGCGAGGGCCACGTACCCCCCGAAGCTGTGCGCGGCCACCGCGACTCGCCCTGCGCCGACGCCGTGCAGGAAGGCGGCGACCTCCTCGGCGTAAGCTTCGACGGTCCATCGATCCTCGGGGAGCGCGGGGCTCTGGCCGAAGGCGGAGAGATCGGGACACAGGACGCGGAAGCCCGCATCCGCAAGGCGGGGTGCGACCTCGGACCACATCGTCCGATCCAGGGGCCAGCCGTGCAGGAGGGCAACCGCGGGCGAGCCCTCCCGTCCGAACGCGTCGTGCGCGAGCATCGGGGAAGGAAAAGGGCACTCGGGGCAAGAACCCTCGCCCTGAGTCCGGGAGGCAGATCCCTCAGGGGGACTCGCCCCTTGGGCGGGTTCCCGCTCCCCGGCTCGCTCTTGCGGCGCTTGAGGAGCAGCATCACGAACGCTCCGATCAGGATTCCCCCCGAAGATACCCTGAAAACCTGCTGAGCCATGCCTCCGCCCGGGAGACCGTCCGCGGCGAAAGGCGTGCCAGGCGGACGAGCGGCCATGACGGGGAACCTCTTCGATCGGATCGCGGAGTACTACGACGTCCTCCACGATGACGTCGACTATCCTGCGGAGTGCTCCCTCTTACAGACGGTCTTCTCGAGATTCCTCCCTCGCCAACCCGCTTCCCTACTCGATCTCGGATGCGGCACCGGAAACCACGCCCTCATCCTCGCGACGCGCGGATACCGAGTCACGGGAATCGATTCTTCCGCGGGCATGCTCCGAGTCGCGCGGGCGAAAGCGCGCGGACGCCCGAGCCTCACGTTCGTTCGCGCGGACATGCGACGCTTCGATCTCGGACGGACGTTCGACGCAGCCGTCTGCATGGACGGGGCGTTCACGCACCTCCTCACGGAGCGAGACCTGCTCGGACACCTCCGCACGGTCCGCCGGCACCTGAGCCCGGGTGGGGCGTACGTCTTCGAATTCGCGCAGGCCCTGGAGCGGGAGACGGAGGGCCCGGGTTGGATCTACCACGACGCCCCCATGCGGATCATCTGGCTCTACGATCTCGCCTTCGACCCGCGGCGGCACCTCCTCACCGCCCAGAACCGCTTCTTCGCGCTCGACGGGGATCGCGTCCGGCGGACGTTCGTGAACACGTATTCCACGCGCGTCCTCTCCGTGCCCGTCCTCCGGAGGCTCCTCGCCCGCGCCGGGATGGTCCTCGTCGGGGCGTACAGCACGGACGAGGGATCGGGACTTCACTCGCTGCGGCGGGACGACCCGCTCCCCATGGCCGTCGCGCAACGCCTGGGCTGATCGCGGCACCCGTCGCTGGAGCCGCTGCGAACCTTCCTCGCGCCCGGCCAGGACGACCTCATCGTAGAGGCTCGGTCGCCCTCGGGTCGAGAAGAGGGAGGAGGTCTCCTCCCCCCGCATCGGGCCGTCATTCGTGTTCGAAGACCAGGACCAGGTACGGGTTCATCGCACCTCCGAGAAATCCGCCGGTCCCCGCGAGGCCTGCCATTCCCGACAGACGCCATCCTCCGGCCACGAACGCATCCAGCCTCGCCTGGACCTGTTTGGTGATCACCTGGGCCGATGTCCATCCCGTGGGCGTCACGACCTCCACCTTGTAGGATACCATCCTTGCCGCCGAGGGTTGCACCACGTCGTCAGGATTGAAAGGTTTCGGAACCAGGGGCGGCCAGAGAAGGTCGCGAACAAGATGGGCCACCGCGTTGTGCGGGTACCCGCTCCCTCCCCATTGACCCGAACAGGGTGGGATGCGACGGGTTTCGGTCTATCCTCCACCGCTTCCGTCTCGACGGTCCTGCAGCTCGGCCTGCCGGATCATCCGGATGCAATCCGGGCAGTCGATTCGCTCGTACTCGAACGTGCGAGCGCCGTCCGTCGCTCCGCAGAATGCGTTTCCGTCCCGGTCCGCGAGGTGCAGCATGATCAGCCACCAGAGGTACGGCGAGGGGTTTGTCCTTTGCGTCTTTGCGGGCCTCACGCGGAAGCCGGCTGCACCGAAGCGCCCTCGGTCGCCTTCCGCGGACCGCTCGCGATCGGGACGACGACGGACCTGGCTCCGGGTCGATGAGACGCAGGGTGGGTCCGGAACCCACAGATCCAGAACCCGAAAGGAGTGCTCCCGGCGGGGTGCCAACTAGCGGTAGGCTCTGCTCCCAAGGGTGTGCTGAAGAAATACAAATCCACCCCTGGGTATGGCTTTTCGGTCCGGACCGATTCTAGGGCTTTCTAGGCGACTTGGCGAGCATTCTAGAGGCAACTTGGGCGACTCGCCGGCGGCAAGTCCTTCTGGCCGACCCTTGGGCACGAGAACGAGGCGGGGCCAAGAACCTCTACGCGCGGAGACGGCCGCCGGCCTTGTAGCAGCCCCACCCGCTGAACAGGGAGCCCCACAACCCGGCGGTTACGAACACCGAGAGCAAGTACCATACGATGCTCCCCTGAAGTTCAGTTGACCATACGACAGCGACGGCGAGAGCGACGACGAGAAGACCGAGAAAGGCCAGTGTCATCCGGGAGTAGAGGACCCTTGACGCCGTCCCGGTCGAATGCGGTTCCGACGGTTGCCTCTGACGGTCCCAGAACAAGACGACCAGCCCAGCGACGAAGGCAGAAGCATAGGGCAGGTAGAAGGCGAAGTTGGGAGGACCCCCGGAAATCACTTGGTACAGGACCCCGGCGGCCATGGGACCGAATCCCACGAGCATGAGGACCAAGCTGACAATTTGGGCAAGCCAAGACGGAATCCTTGGTTCCATGCGCACCTCACCGGAGGGAGGTCGGAGGTTCGTTCCAGGGACTCGCCAACCTCGACCACCAGCGGGCAAGGACGAGGAGGACGGCGATGATGGGGAGGAAGAAGACAAACTGGAGCAACACCCCAGCTATCCCGGCGGACACGAAAACCAACACCAGATACAGGGCGGCAAGGAGCAAGAGCACGAGGAGGAACGCAATCGCCGACCACGGAGTCCTGTACTCGTTCATCGACGGCGGACCGACCATCCTCGGCATCGGTTGAGGTTGCGGGGATACGGGACGCCGGAGACTCCGAAGGAGCACGACGAGTCCCACAACCAACACCGCGGCTCCGCCCAACCCCCACGCCAGCAACTCGAAGAGGAACCCGTCTTGGATAGGATTGCCCAAAGCTGTGTTTCCAACCACGCTGAGCGCAGCTCCGATGAGGTAGCCCGCGCCGAGAAGCATCAGGACGATTCCGAGGACATCCTTCCGCATCTCTCCACCTCGGACTGACATCGACCTGCGGGGATTCAAAGATTTCGCACATGCCGCTCGGAACCCGTCCCGGCAAAGCCCTGCCGACCGCTCAGAGCGAGGGGGAACGGGGTGGAGGCGGGATAGCCCCCGGGCCCCTCTGCTGCCGGACAATCGATCTAGTGTGAGGCTGCTACCGCGGTCCTTCCTATCTGCTACCGGAAAAAGGACCTCGTGTGAGAGTGCTCCCGGCGGTGAGTGGGCACTCCAAGACCCAATCCCGATTGGCTCTCCAAAATGTGTGCAGGTTGCATGGCCTCATCCTGAGACTTGAAGCCGCACTTCGGGCGCGCATCAGGGACGGGAATCGACGAATGCGAACCCCTTCCATCCCCTCCCGGACCTGCTCAATCATGAGCGGGCGGATGGGTTCGGTGATACTCTTGCGCAGGCGAACGACCTCGTCCTCGATGCACGCACGGGCGAGCCGCCGGGTCGGAAGGAAGACCACTCGAACCGCCCGCCAGCTCAGTGTGATTGAACCTGCGGGGCTGCGAGAGACAGAATCCCTTCGACCGGGATGAGGAAGTTCGCGGGCCGGTGCTTCAGCTCGTAACGGAGCTCGTAGAGGGCTTTCTCCATCGTCCAGCCCCAAATGATGCGCTGGGCCATGGCCTGGTCGATCTCGGGATACAGGCTGGTGCGGGCGAGGTATCGCCCCGAGAAACGCCGGACCGCGGCGTCTTCCCATGCTTGCAGTCGCCCCAGCACCTCCCGCAGTCCGGGGGAGAGATCGTGCGGGCGCATGGCCTTCAACGCGGCGCGAGGGTCTCCCCCCAGGCAGTCGCGCCATGCGCCGTGTTTCACGTACGCGAAGGAACGGGCCATCGTGGCTACATCCCGGAGCGGCGGCAGTCTCACGGAGCGCTGGCCAGGCAACCGCTCCGGCTCGCCTTCGAAGTCGATGTAGAAAAGGGATCCGTCCTGTCGCGAGCGAAGCACCTGACCGAGGTGGAGGTCCGCGTGGGTCACGGTCTTCACCGTGCCGACAGAGGCTTCCAGAGAGCCAAGCACCCCTTCGATCTCCTTCCGATGGTCGAGGAGGAGCTCCCGGCACTCGGAGGCCAGATCCGACGGGAGCCCGCGTCCCTCCTGGTGCCGGCGCGCGAGGAGCCGGGCTGAATCCGTGAGATTCCGTGCCGCGATGCGATACGCCGCCTGGGCGTCTTCCCGCGTGAAGGGCTCCGCCTGGAAGGGGCCCGGCTTGCGATCAACCAAGATGTCGTGGAGGGCCGCGGTCGCCTCGCCTAGCCCGTCCGCAAGGCTCAGCGTGACCTGGTCGAGGTCGGTTGGCACCGGGGATGACCGTCCCAGTTCCTCCCGCCAGCGTCCGGCGAGATAGGCGAACAAATCCTCCGCCTCGACCTTCTGCGTCGCCACCCCGAGGACGAGGCGCGCCTCCCCTTGCCCCAGAGAGACCTCGCCGAGGAAACGCGGCGTTTGGGCGAAGCCTCGCCGGCGAAGACGCTCCAGGATCCGAGGCTCCCGGTTCTGGGGGTCGAGGATCTTGTAACTCTTGAACACGACCTCCAGGCCCGCGGTGGCCACATGGACGAGGAGGTTCGAGCTGTCGCGTTCGGTCCCGGGCTCGAAGGATTGGAAGGCGCCGACGGATTCCCCTCGAAAGTGGAGGCTGTCCCCCGCGCGCGTGGGGAGCCGGAGTCCCCTTCGCAGGCCCTCCGTGAGGAACCGCGCATAGCTCTCTCGCCGCTCCGCCTCCACAACGTACCACCGCTCGGCTCCGCTCGACAGCTCGAAGGCCTCGGGATCGAGCCGCGCGGTAGCCACCGAGAGCGGGAGATGGAGCAGGACCGAGGACGGGCCTTCCCTCGCGAGAACGAGGATGAGCACCAACATCTCGGTGCCCGACGCAGCGAGCAGGGCGGAGTCCCGCACGACCAGTTCCGAGCGCATCCCGACGGTCTCGCCACACCACCGGCGGGAACGGAGCCACACACGGAAGGCGGCCGAGCGCCGCACGGCGTCTTCGAGGATACCCACCGCGTCCTCGAACCGAGGCGGCATCACGTCAGCGACCGGTACAGCTCGAGGGTCTTCGCCGCAATCCGGTCCCAGGTGAAGTGTTCCAGGACGCGGCGTCGGCCTTCCTTCCCCATTCGGGCGGCGAGCGGGGGGTCTTCGAGCAACCTCGTGATCGCGCGTCCGAGCTTCACGGGGTCTCCAGGAGGGACGAGGAACCCCGTCTCCTTGTCGACGACGACCTCCTTGATGCCGCCCACCCGCGTCGCGACCACGGGCGTCTCGCACGCCATGGCCTCGAGATTGATGATACCGAACGGCTCGTAGATCGAGGGACAGACGAAAACGGCGGCCTCGTTGTAAAGACCCACGAGATCGGGATCCTGGAGCATTTCCGGAATCCAGGTCACGTGCCCCACGCCCGAGAGGGCGCGCCGGACCTCCTCCTCGATCGCGGGGGTGTCGGGCTTCCCGGTCACGAGGACCAGGGTCGTATCCTCGGGCACGCTGTGCATGGCTTCCAGGAGGTCGAACACCCCCTTCTGCCGGGAGAGCCTGCCGACGAACAAGACGAAGGGCGTCCGGATCCCGAAATTCGAGACGGTCCTGCTCCCATCCTGCGGGTGGTATTTCTGCGGATCGACGCCGTTGTGAATCACGGCGACTCGAGAGGCGGGGATGTCGTAGCACTTCAGGATGTCCCGTTTCATCTCCCGGGACACGGCCACGACGGCGTCACACGCCTCGAGACCTTCCTTCTCCATCCACGAGCTCAGTTCGTAGCCCGCCCCGAGCTGCTCTCGCTTCCAGGGCCGCAAGGGCTCGAGGGAATGGACGGTGGCCACGAGTCGGCAGCCGTAGATGCGCTTGGCGAGGGCACCCGCGAAGTTCGTATACCAGGTGTGGGTGTGGACCACATCGGCATCAATCGGGTCCGCCACCATGTTCGCGTTGAGGGAGAAGATCTCGAGGGCCTTCGCAATCCGCGGGTCGGGGGACCCCAGTCCACGGAGGGTCGGGCGGTAGCGTCGCACGCGCACGCCGGGGATGTTTGGCGGCGGCCCCTCCTCGATCGTCCGTACCTCTACGTCGATGAGCTTCGCCAGGGAAGCCGTGATGTATTTCGCATGGACGCCGGCCCCGCCGTAGATGTTGGGCGGGTATTCCCAGGTGAGGACGGTGGCCTTCATCCCAGGACGTAAGCCGGCTGAGCGCCGATGAAGATTCCGGTGCGCCAGGTTCGCGGTCTCACCCCCTCCTTCAGGACGACCGATGCTCGCACCACGCAGGGTTCTCCCACTGGCCGTGGGCCTCCCCCGCGATATGTCCTGTGTCCGCGACCACCGCCTCCGCACGGGGCGTGGGAATGTCGATGCTCCGGGGAAGGCGCTCTCCGACGGCGAAGAGCGTTGCACGCTTCACTACGTCGTAGCCCGAACGGTCCGGGACCTCGGACTGGAGAGACTCGAACCACGCTTCCTCCGTGGTCTCCCAGCCTTCGAGGCCTTGCAGGTCCCCAAAGCCCCACCGCGCGAACCCCTCGGCGAACTCAATCAGGGCCGCCCGCAGGAGCCGGAGGAGGCGCGTGGCGGTCGCATCATCCCCTGCACGGCGGCACGCCTCGGCCATGTCCACGAGGGAGTGTGCGAGGCACGCGACGTTCTGGAAGGTCACCCGCGTGTCGGGATTGTCCCAGAAGCGAGGGTCTGAGCGGAGGCCCATGAGCATGAAGAGGTAGCCGCGTGCCACGTAGCCCGCGAGCTCGAGATCCACCCGGCCTCCGAGGATCGCGCTCATCGCCGCCTCCACGTCAAGTTCCGCACCGGACGTCCCACAGGCCAGATAATACGGTCGGAAGAGGTGCCGGCCGTAGGCCACCGACAGATGACGCAGCGTCTCCCGCGGCTTCGCGACGCCCTTCTCCGTGAGGACCTTCTGCCCGGCGCGCCGCACGACGGTCTCGATGCGCTCCGAGGCGAGGGTGAAGGCGTGCTTCCACAGCTGGGACATCCGCCGGCCGCGGTGCATCCGCGGGACGACGAGTCCGCCCTGGCGAAGCAACCCAGTCCAGCGGGTGTCCGAGGTGTGCCCCGCCTGCAGGTACTCGTCGTAGTCGGACCAGCTTGAGAACTCGACCACACGGACGACTTCCAGCCCCGAAGGGGGCCGGGGTGCACGGACCTCCGCTCCCTGCGCACGCAGCGCCTGCACGATGGTCTCGAAACGCTCCGCCTGGGCCGGATTCGCGAGGAGGGACTCCAGATCGCTCGCGATGAAGACGTGCCCGTTCCCTCGGGCCAGAGCCGCACGACAGAAGTCAGGGGCCCCCGTTGGGCCGAAAGCGAATTCTGAGCTGAGGGGATGGTCCCGCCCCACTGCAGCGATCCCCGGCGTGCCGTCCACCGCCGCCCAGGCGCTGGCGGCCTTGCCCGGGTCGGAGAACTGCCGCGCGTCCAAGAGGAGGTGCACCGCGTGCAACAAGTCCGAGAGGCCTTCCTGTCCGATGGAGGCTGCCCGCGCCACACGTAGGTAGTCCTCGATCGTTTCACGCGAGAACGCGGCCTCCGGCAGCCAGAGGCCCGTGGGGGCCTCGGGGCGCCTACGGAGGAGCGGCGCATGGAAATCAATCATCAGGTCGAACAAGACCTCTCGCTCGAACCGATGGAGGTGCGGGAGGATGGGGTGGAACGGAGGCGTGAGCGCCAAGGACGCCGACCCGCGCTCGAAGGAGGCGCGGACCCGGTGGAAGGCGTCCGGGTCGCGCTGGAGGAGCCACACGAGGGTCTGTGGCTCGATGTCGACCGACGCCGCTCCCGCGGCCCGGTCCAGGACCGTCTGGAGCCGGCCGTACGTCTGGAGCACCGCATCCGTCCAGTTGCGTCCGGAGAAGCGGTCGGCTCCCACTGCATGGGACACCGGCGAAACGCGCTCCTCCCAGGATTGGGGCCTCAGGGGATCGGGCTCCCGCCATCGGACGATGTCCCCAGGCTGGTAGCCATGGAAGTGAAACGAGATTGTCGTCATGGGCTCGCGGGCTCCCCCGCCCACCACCGCAGGTCGATCTCGGGGAAGAGGGAGTCTCGCTCCTCGAGCTGCGAAAGCCGAGCGAGGTCCTCGGAGGAGATCGGACCCTCTGCGGTGCGTCTCGACATGCGCAGGAGCCATTCGAACGTCTCGAAGTGAAGCCGCGCTCGCGCCTCGGCGTAATCGTGGGCTGCCACCGTGGTGATGAGGAAGGGCCAATCCGAGGACTCGAGGAGGAGCAGCTCCCGAGCGAGCTGCCTCAGGATCCGCTCGCTCAAGGCATCGGGCGCGTCGCCGCCAGAACCCAGAGCCTCCGCGAACGCATCCTCCGCACGGTAGATCAGCTCCCACACCCAGCGGGTCCCATCGTTCAACCATACCCAGTGGTGGCCCCCCTGTCCCCAGGAACCCTCTGGGAGGCTGACGACGGACCTCGGGGGATGGTGCTCGAGATACTCGGAGGCGGTCCGGGTGTCGAGGTCGCCTCGCAAGTCACGGAGGACGGCCTCGAGCCACGCGGGGCCCTCGAACCACCAGTGCCCGAAGAGCTCCGTGTCGAAGGGCGCGACGACGACCCCCGAGCGTCCCGTGCGCTCCCGGTGGTCCGCCAGGGTCTGCCGCACGAGCCCCGTGAAATGTTCCGCGTGGGCCCGCACCCGAGCCTCCGCATCCTCGGGCTCGTAAGGAAGCTTTGCCTCGAGCGGCAGGCGCCGATCCGTGATCCGCCAGTAGCGCAGCCCACCGGGTCTCTTCTTCCGGTGGAACTCGAGATACGCCCCGTCGCCCGGGTAGCCGTAGTCCGCGCTCCAGACCTGGACGCTGGTGCCTGGGTCGCGGGCGAGGACGGCGACGCGCTGACGGCCGCCGTCCGCCAGGAGGGCGTGCGCCTCGTTGGGCGAGGACCCTCGGGCGGGAGCCGTCGCGTCGAGGCGCCTCTCCTCGAAGCGATCGTCGTACGTGCCGAGAGGGACGCCGCCGGCCACGAGATGCGTGTCCACGAAGAAGTACCGCAAGTGGTGACGGGCGAGCACGTCTTCCAGGCCGGGCCGAGTCCAAGACCGCGCTGGTCCGACCGGCCTCGACCAGGGACCGCGAGGCCGGTACGCGCATTCGGGGAGCCACACCCCCCGCGGGTCACGCCCGAAATGCCGGCGGTAGGAGGAGATGCCGCATTGAATCTGCGCGGCCACGGATTCGTCGCGGCCCAAGAGCGGCAGGTATCCATGGGTCGCGGCGGAGGTGATGATCTCGATGAGGCCCGAATCCTGAAGGCGGCGGAATCCCCCAAGGAGATCGCTCCCGAGCGGTCCCTCGAAATGGGTCCGGATCGTCCGATAGAACGCGGACCACGCGACGGCCTGGCGTCCCGCGGGCGCGTCCCCTTGCGCTCGGAAGTCCTCGCGGTCCCTCTCGGCCTGGCCCTGCCGTTCCTCGAGGTACGCCAGGAAGCCGTCTCGGAACCTCGGGGAGGCCAGGCTCTCCGTGAGCACGGGCGTGATGCCGAACGTCAGGCGGACGTCGGGTGTCTCGTTCGAAAGACGGTCGAGCATCCGCAGGAGCGGCACGTAGCATTCCGCGGCGGCCTCGTAGAGCCACGATTCCCCGTGGGGCCACCGACCATGGCCCAGGACCCAGGGAAGATGAGTGTGGAGCACGAAGACGACGGATCCCATCGGCTTGTCGGCCATCTTGTCACCCAAGGAACGCTCGCGCCGCTAGTCTCCCGAGACTGTGCGGGCCTGGCGGGAAAGCCGCTACACACATTTGAATACGCGACCCTTCTTCTGACTGCCGGATTCCATGAAAGTCCTGTTCGCAGCAGCGGAGGCCTACCCCCTTGCGAAGGTCGGCGGCCTCGGCGACGTTGCGGGGAGCCTGCCCAAGGCCCTCCGGTCCCTCGGCCACGATGTCCGGCTCGCGCTGCCCCGCTACGGAATGATCCGTGGCACGCAGGAGAACCTGGGTGCCTTTCCGGTACGCATCGGAGGCAGGACCGACGAGGCGCACTTGCTCACCTCCAGCATTGATGGCGTCCCAGTGTACCTCGTGGACAAGCCGGAGCTGTATGACCGACCGAAGGTCTATGAATACGAAGATGACGGCGAGCGCTTCGGCTTCTTTTGCAAGGCGCTCCTCGACCTCTTGCCTGCCGCAAACTTCTGGCCCGATGTGATTCACTGCAACGACTGGCATTCTGCCATGACCCCGGCGTTCCTCCGGACCTTGTATGCGGGCGACGAGCGCTACCGCGGCATCCGCACGGCCTTCACGATCCATAACCTCCAGCACCAGGGACTGTTCGGCCGGGATCTGTTCGAATGGATGGGCTTCCCGACGGAGTCGTGGGGGCCCGAGGGCGTCGAGTTCTACGGAAAGCTGAACTTCATGAAGGCGGGCATCGTCTACGCGGACCTCGTCAATGCGGTCAGCCCCACGTATGCGAAGGAGATCCAGACCAAGGAGTATGGGTACGGCCTCGAGGATCTCCTGCGCTCTCGCGGCTTGAAGCTCTCGGGCATCCTCAACGGCATCGACTACGACGTGTGGAACCCGGCCCAGGACGCCCAGATTCCCCGCACGTACACGAGATCGACGATCGACCGGAAGGCGGAGGACAAGCACGCGCTGCAGAAGGAGGCGGGAATCCCGACGGACCCGAAGGCCCCGCTGCTGGGCATGGTCACGCGGATCACGGAACAAAAGGGGCTCGACATCCTCCTTCCCGCGCTCCCTCGCATCCTGGAGCTGGGCGCCCAGGTGGTCATCCTGGGCACGGGGGAGAAGAAGTACGAGGACCCCCTCGCGGAGCTCGCGAAGGACGCGAACAACCTCGTGGCCTACCTCAAGTACGATGAGGCCCTCGCGCACCGGATCTACGCCGGTTCGGATTTCTTCCTCATGCCCTCGAAGTTCGAGCCCTGCGGACTTGGGCAGATGATCAGCCTGCGGTACGGGACCGTGCCCATCGTGCGCGCGACGGGCGGACTCGTGGACACCGTCACAGACGTGGCCCGGGACCCGAAGAAGGGGAACGGCTTCGTGTTCTCGGACTACGCACCAGAGGCCCTCCTGGACACGACCCGACGGGCCGTGGAGTTCTACCGCGGGCGGCGTGGCTGGAAGGCGTTGCAACAGAGGGCGATGGCCTCCGACTTGTCCTGGAAGAGCTCCGCGGCGCAGTACGTCCGTTGGTACGAGCGGTCCCGGGGCGCGTGGGGCTCGAGGTTGAAGACGATCGTCTCGGGCGGGCCGTCCGCCGTGGCCGTCTAGCCGCGCAGGATCGAGGCCGCGTCCTCGGGCATCACCGGGTTGATGTAGAACCCGGTTCCGCGCTCGAAGCCTGCCGTCTCCGTGAGCCGCGGCGTGATCTCCACGTGCCAGTGGAACTTGACCTCCTTGCGGTCGCAGGGCGAGGTGTGGATGTAGAAGTTGAAGGGGGGATCGTCCAGGACGTGGTACAGGCGACCGAGCACGTCCTTCATCATCGAGGCGAGTGGGGCACGCTCCTCGTCGGTGATGTCCTCGAAGGCGTTCTCGTGGGACTTCGGGAGGATCCACGTCTCGAAGGGGAAACGGGCGGCGTAGGGCGAGATCGCGACGAACGATCGGTTCTCGGAGACAATCCGCCGCTTCTCCTCCAGTTCGGTCTCCACGATCTCGCAGTAGATGCACGAGCCGCCCGTGGCCTCGTAGAACCGGTGGAGCGCGTTCACCTCCTCGAGGAGATGGCGCGGGAGGATGGGGGTCGCGATCAGCTGCGAGTGCGGATGCGAGATCGACGCACCGGCGCGCTCTCCGTGGTTCTTGAAGATGAGGATGTACTTGAACCGCTTGTCCCGCGTGAGGTCGACGTACCGCTGCTTGTAGGCGGTGATCACCTCCTGCATCTGGAAGTCGCTCAGGGCGGAGAGGTTGGCCGCGTGCTCCGGCGTCTCGACGATGACCTCGTGGGCGCCGATGCCGCTCATGCTGTGGAACAGCTGGGTGACGTGTCGGTGGAGCTCGCCCTCGATTTCGAGGGCAGGGTAGGCGTTCGGGATGCAGCGGATCCACCATCCGGGGGAGTTCGGAGAGCCATCCTTCCGGTACGCGAGGATCTCCGGCGGCGTCATGGCCTCGTGGCCCGGGCAGAAGGGGCATTTCGCCTTGTCGGTGGGCCGCGTCTGGGTGTGAAAGTCCGTGGGCCGCTTCGAGCGGGCCGGGGAGAACACCACCCAGGTGTCCGTCACGTAGTCCTTCCGGAGTTCGGGCATGGGGACGCCTGCAGGGGACGCCCGTCGATGAAGGCCTCCGTATTTTAGGGTTGTGCCGTGACGTCCCTCCGCGCGACACGAAGGGCCAGACTCCCGGGAATGAGCCGCCCCGGGGTGCCTCGCGGGAACGCCTCGTCCTTGGCGCGCTCACCCGCACGGAGGAGAGTTGGCCAGGAGTCGGACCCGAGGATTGATCCAGAGCGGCTCGCATCGTGTGCCAGGATCTTGCAGGGTGACCCGCTTGACCGAGCGTGGGCTGCAGGCTCGGTTGACGTTTCGCGTCGGTGCGCATTCTCTGCCGCAGGAGGAAGTCCGAGAAAACGCTGCATTGCCTGCGGGAGGACGAATGCTCCTGGCTACCCTGATCTCCGCAGCTGGCGGATTCGCGAGTCGACAAGGCTCGAGAGACGACTGGGCAGTTGGTCGGCCGCGGGCCTTCGCTTCCTCAGATTGGCCACCTGATGCGAGAGCGACTCGTCGCCCAACATTCGGAACCAGTTCTCGAAATCGCCTCGCTCGAGGTGAAACTCGATGGACGTGGGACTGGCGCCCTTCGTCTGGTCGCGGAACTCAGCCAGGTTCTTGGAAGCCACACCGGTCGGTTGACCGATCCCTTCGTAGAAGTAGAACGCATTCTCCGGAGGTACATCACGAAGTACACTAACGTGGGCGGGTTCAGAGTGCTTTTGTCTAGCCATAAACCGAGTGGACGTCGCCCTAGACCTTAAACATGCGTAAGCCTCCCTCCTCCTTCTTCGTCGTTGTTCGGCGACGCGCCATCCTCCCTTCGCCCGTCCCGGCATTGCCCTTCCGGCCGCTTGCGGGCGCGACGGGGCGGGGGACCTTACCCCTCTGACGTGGGGGAATCCTTCAACACGTAGCCGCACTCGGGACACGCGGTCTGACCGTGATAAACATCGCCGCCACATCCTGGACATGCGTATCGCAGTCCCCGCGCGACCTCATCCGGTCGCTTGTAGCCCACGGGGACTCGGAATTCTACTCGACGGCAGGAAGGGCACACCCACATCTCAAGGGGCATCATCTCCTCGCCCAGCTCGGCCCATTCACCGAACAGCAGCTTCCAGCCACCGGACGTGCCTCCTACACGAAATTGCTCGGTCCCCACCAACCGCGCAGATGAGCCGCAAGCGCGGCATGGTGTCTCGGACGGACCGCTTTCTGTCGTATTCGGTTGCATCACTCCACCCCCTGCAGCCGCATCGACCGGTCACGCCATAGCCCTTCCGGCCGCTCCGGCGAGCGGAAATGGGGTGGAAGCGGGATAAGCCCCGGCCCATCTGCTACCGGAAGATCGACCTAGTGTTAGGTTGCTACCGTTGGCCTTCCCATCTGCTACCGGAAAAAGGACCTCGTGTGAGAGTGCTCCCGGCGGAGAGCCTCTGTGCACATGGTCTCCGACGGGTGGCAGCGAAGCCCCGGCCTTTTCTGCATGTTCTCAAGGTTTGCCGTCGTGCGGATTTGCTCTATACCTCTGAAATCCGAGTCAATGGACGGGTAGTTGCCAGGACTCAAGGCCGACGCCTACCGATGTCCTGTCCCTGCAGGCAGAGGCCTCTCAACCCCGGCGAACTATGTACCGATCCTCGTGGATCACTTGAGGATCAACCTCTGCGCGGGCTCTCCCGGGTGCTTCTTCGGCAGCGTCACTTCGAGGATGCCGTCACGGAACGCGGCCATGGCCTTGCTCGGCACCACGTACTCGGGCAATGCCACGGTCCGCTCGAACTGCTTCGCAAGGCGCTCGCCGGATATGAGCTGCCCCGCCTCCGTCGCCTTGTCCTCCTGCTCCGCAAGGACGCGGAGGGAGCCTTCCGTAGCCTCGACCTCGATGTCTTCCTTGGACATGCCCGGGAGTTCCGCTCGCACGAGGAACTCCTTGCCGTTGTCCCGGATCTCCACGAAAGGTAGCCGGACGTGGGAGCTCGGGAACTCGCTCCCTCGCGAGCCCTGGATGCTCGAGGCCGGACCTGCGACCGCGCCCAGCGCCGCGAATGCGCCGGCCGCGCCCACGGGTCCCGTCGAGTTCTCCAAGAACGCCCGGGTCGATCCAATCTGCCGCTGGGCCTGCTCAGCTTCCTGTGCCGCCTCCGCGATCTCGGCGGCGAGCGGACTGTAGGCGGGCAGAAGCCCGCGGCTCGAGGCGAGGACGCGCTCCGTCGAGGCTTGGATGCGCTGAATCCGTCGTTCGAGGTCTCTCAGCTCCCCGGCCCCACGCGCCAAGGCGAACTGGAGTTCGCTGGCTGGCGGTTCAAGCAGGCGCGCCTCCGAGGAACGCCAAAGCTTCGTCTCTCCAATCATATGCTCGTTCGAACCACTCGCACGGTACTCCATTGTCTTCCCTCCCTTCTCTTCTGTCGTGTGTGCCGGTTTCCCACCGGACGCTCGGAGTATGTGGGAATCGCACTCTTAGCGCCTCTCGCCGGATTCCCGATAGCGAATCCGAGACTGTGTTCCCCACCCGAGACCTCCGGAGTTCCTCGGGAGCGCAGGCAATTCCCGGTGCCGGAGTTCCCGCCCTCCGCAGGATTCACGGCGTTCGGCGGCTCCTTCGGGGTTTCCACCCGGGGCTGCGGGCGAGACCCCGCCCCAACAGAACTTGGGTGGTTAGGTCCGGCAAACTCGTGGGATAGATTTTAGAACTACATGGAAAGATGGTCGGATCAAGGCCCTCTTGGAGGGGACCCATGAAAGCGATCGTGTGGACAAAATACGGACCACCGGATGGTCTTGAGCTCCAAGAGGTCGAAAGACCGAATCCCAAGGACAATGAAGCACTGATAAGAGTGCACGCGACAACGGTGACAGCAGGGGACTGTGAGATGCGAAGTCTCAGACTCGCCATCTTGTTCCGGCTCCTCATGCGAATGTATACGGGTCTCAGAAGACCAAAGAGAGTAACCATCCTGGGGCAGGAGCTAGCCGGGGAGATCGAATCAGTAGGCAAAGAGGTAAGGCGCTTTAGGAAAGGTGACCAGGTCTTTGCTGCTACCGGTTTTCATTTTGGCGCCTATGCTGAGTACGCATGTCTGCCTGAAGAAAGCGTGTCACTGAAGCCAGCCAACATGACCTATGAGGAAGCTGCCGCCGTTCCTCTCGGAGGACTCAATGCCTTGCATTTTCTTCGAAAGGGAAGGATCCAGAGCGGACAGAAGGTTCTGATTAATGGTGCGGGTGGAAGCATAGGCACCATTGCGGTGCAGCTTGCCAAGTCATTCGAGGCTGAGGTGACGGGCGTGGACAGCGCGGGGAAATTGGACATGCTGCGCTCCATTGGTGCAGACCATGTCATTGATTACACTCAAGAAGACTTCACCAAAAGCGGCAAGACCTATGATGTCATTTTTGACGTGATAGGCAAGGGTTCGTTTTCGGGTTGCGTAGGATCACTGAAGGAAGAAGGAATCTTACTCTTGGGTAACCCTTCGCTGTCAACAAGAATTCGAGGGCGATGGACTTCGGTTACAGGCGGCAAGAGAATAGTCGGTGGGGCAGCGCCCCTCAGCACCGAGAATCTGACCGCCCTCAAAGAGCTCATTGAGGCGGGAAAGATCAGGTCGGTCATCGACAGACGCTATCCGTTGGAGCAGACCGCCGAGGCCCACAGGTATGTCGAAACAGGACGCAAAAAAGGAAATGTGGTCATAACTTTGGAACACAACGACAGAACCTGACAAAGCGGCCGTCCTCTGGATTGCCGTCGCGGTCGTCGTCACGAGGTTCGGCTAGCACCTCGTGAGCCATCCGATTCAGGTCGGAGTAGCGTGGGCGGCCATCGAAGACGCCCTTGACACATCAGTAGCGAACTCGTGGGTTCGATTCCATGTGATTTCGCACTTCACCGGGGATAATGCCCTTCCGGCCGCTCGGGGGCGAACGGGGCGAGGGCACCTTCCCTCTTGGCTACAGCTGCTGGGTTGCGTTTGGAGCGGCCCGCCCGGTGGGTTGCCTGCTGGGGCTAACGGCCGCCGTTGGCTGAACCCTGAAGCAGCTGGAGGTACGCATCCTCAAGCGCGAGGCCGGCGCTGCTGAAGGAGACGACGGCGCCGACGGCCTGGCACGCGACGAGGATTTTCGTGCGGGTTTCCGTGGATCCGTCGAACTCGATCCGCAGCCGGCGGTCCGAGAGGGCCATGACCCCTAGGGCTAGGCCTTGCAGCGGGCTGAGGCGATTCATGGCGACCGGAGCACTGAATTCCACATCAACCCGCGTCGCCTTGAACCGATCCGCCAAGTGAGCGACAGAGTCCTCGAGGAGGACCTTGCCCCGGTTCAGGAACATCACGCGGTCGCAGACCTCCGTGACCTCTTGGAGCAGATGGGAGCTCATGAAGATGAGGCGGTCCTTCTTGAGGTCCCGCAGCACCTCGCGTACCCGGACCCGTTCCGCCGGGTCGAGGCCGTTCGTCGGCTCGTCGAGGAGGAGCAGTCGTGGGTCCCCGAGGAGCGTCGCCGCGAAGACGACCCTCTGCTTCTGGCCTTTCGAGAGGCTGCCAATCCGAGCGTCGAGGGGCGGAAGATCCAAAGCCTCGACGTACTTCCCAATCTGCTCCCGGAGTTCCTCAGCTGGTATGCCCCGGAACTCCCCCACCATCCGCAGGGCCTCCTCCACGCTCTGACGTGGGTAGGGCTCGGGGGTTTCAATCAATGCGCCCACATCCGCGAGGGCCGCCTTCGGATTCTTCGCAACGTCGATGCCGTCAACGAACGCCCGCCCGCGAGTCGGCCGGAGGAGGCTCGTGAACAGCTTGAGGGTCGTCGTCTTGCCCGCGCCGTTGGGCCCGAGGTAGCCAATCGCCCCCGGCCCCTCGTACCGGAACGACACGCCGTCGAGCGCGAGTACGCGGGCGTAGGCCTTGCTGAGGTCGGCCGCTTCGAGGCTCGGTCCCGACGTCATCCGCGGACCTCCTTGTAACGGTACAGGAGGCCCGCGATTGCGAGGAAAATCACGAGGTACGCGATCATGATGGCGATCCCCTCCCAGATGTAGGGCTGGAAGACATGGAACGTTAGGGGGCCAATCGTCATGAGGGAGTCGTGAGCGTAGCTCCCTGCGAAGACCAAGGTGACGACATTACTGCCGTAGGACAAAGACGGCCAAGGCTCGATGCCGCCGAATTCGCCAACAGCGCTGGTAATGGTAGGCAGGGCGATCCAGAGGAGGAGGACGGTCACGATCATGCTCACGGACGGGTTCCGAAAGAGGGAGCTCAGGAAGAACGCGAAGGCCACGGTCGCGAGGGTGAGAAGCGCCCCGAGTCCGAGGGAGGCCGCCAGGGTCATGGGGAGGCCCCCGTAGAAGTACCAGGTGCCCGCCGCCGCGATGGCGTAGTAGGAGAGCAAGACCCCGAACGAGACCAGGGAGGCTGCGAGGTACCGTCCCAGGAGCAGGACCCTCCGACGCACGGGAAGGACGAGGACATAGTACCCCGTGGCGCTCCCGAAGTCCCTCGCGATCGCATCGCCTCCGAAGAACGCGGCGGTGAGGGCCACGCTGAACCCCACGCTTCCAAGGGACCCTGCGAGATAGGAGGAAGCTGTCGGGTTCGTCGCCAAAACCGAGGCGGTCCCGGCATACAGCTCAAAAGCAAGGAAAACGGCGGCCAAGGCGACAGTCACAGCGAGGAGCCCGAGGAACCGGTTCGTCCGCAAGTAGAAGAGAGACTGGTGGCGGAAGGCGGTCCAGAGCTGAGAGGCATCCCCCGCGGTCCTCGGAACCATGGGCGTCACCAGGGCCGGCCCAAGGGATGTCCCCGCTTAACTGTAGCGGAGGCAGGCCCGAGGGTCCTCCCCCAGCCTAGAGGGGACCGTGACCCGGCGGGTTCGAATCCATGTGACTTCGAACCTCTTCGAGGCATAGCCCTTCCGGCCGCTCGGGGGACGACGGGGCGGGGGCACTCTCCTCTGGACTACGGCTGCTGTGTTGCCTGCGGAGCGGCCTGCATGGAGGATGGTGCCCGCGCGCGGAACAGGACGATGACGCCAATCAGAGACAGGACGGCCGCGGCCATGAGCGCGTACCAGGCCCATCCTGCTCCCCAGGTGACGGTTGCACCTCCATGCATGAATGAGTAGTCTCCGGAACCCCAGAAGCCCGAGTACAGAATGGCGGGAGCCCCGATGTCTTGAGTCGCGGCTCCTGGGAGCAGCACCAGGACGTAGAGGAGCGCAACGAGTGCGAGGACGAAGGCCAAGAGGCCGAGGAGGGCTCCCCACCGCCGCAGCCGAGGTCTCGAGCCCGACATCGCGGCGAACACGAGCATGCCCGTGCTCGAGACCGCCTACTCCGGGCTGGAGAGCGCCCTGTAGAGGACCACAACCCCGGCCATGATGCCAGTTAGGATTAGAACTCCAATGCCGAGAAGAAAGACTTGTTCCATGCTCGACGCGACCCCAACCAGCAGTAGGGCGACGGTTGCCACGCCAAGAAAGACGAACACCTCAATGATCCCCGTCGCGCTCATCTTGAGAGCCATGCTGGCGAGATGCAGCTCCCGGCACTTAGTCGTTGTTTGCCCCGGAAGGGGCCGCGCCCGCGAGGGCGCAGCATGAAGGGGAAAGGTGCCACGGGAGTCTAGTCGGTACCTTGACGACAGGTACAGGCCAAATCTGCACCGGGCGTATGGGTGGAGCGCCGTCGTGCGGATTCGTGGTCAATCCTTCAAACCGGAATCAATCAGCGCGTGGAGGCGAGATTCGTCGTCTGGTCTACTGTCCCCGCATGAGGCGATTGGGCACCCCCGGTCGCCTCACTTTCCCCTTAGACTGACTTAATGGAGAGAACAGGTCCGTCCGGACCCATAGCGAGTTGCCTTCCATATGGAGAGAAAACGATGTGCCAGGGACTTCAATCAGCGAGGATTGAACTTTGACACTATGCTCGGGATGATAGGCCTGAGCCGGGCAATTTAGCAGAATGCTATCGAGACGCTCCTCGTGCTTCGTTAGCCGACGCCCTGTTCCCCTGCACGCCGGGGTCCATTGCGGACCTCGGCCCTTTCCTCATATCCGCCCCCCCGGCTGCAAGACCTTATCCGCGGTTCTTTCTTCGTTCAGGCGTGAGGCCGCCTGCTTCCGCCTTCTTCGAAGTCGTGGACATCGTTGGTTCCCAGCGCATCATCGTCCAATGTCGAAAATGCGGTCAGGCGTGGCTCCCGGACATCGAGTCCCTCGACGAGCACGATGGTGGCGACGGGTCTTGGCGATGCCCAAAGGGTTGCAATGCGTAGCTCTTCCGGCCGACTCGGAGTCACCTACGCCACGGGTCTCAGTTCCGAGCCATCCTTCGGGCAGGTGTGTCCCTGCTCCTCCGGATACCGCTGGCCGCACGCGGGGCAAAACAGCGGCCGTCGAACCGTATCCCATGCCCGTGTGGCGTTCGCAAACCCGACCACCCATGCCCAGATAACACCGACGAAGAACAGGGCTCCGCCGAGCGCGAAGAAGGCGACTCCTACGGGGTACGAGGCACCGCTGAGCGTCGTCCCGCTCCACGGAAGGAGAACCGTGAAGGATGCCCCTACGACAATCAGCACGATGCCGAGCACACCCACCTTCTGGGGGGTTCTCACACGCACCCGCTCCGACATAGTATCATCCGCAGGGGATACGAACCTTCCGGCCGCTCGGGAGCGAGGGGGCGGGGCCCCCCGTCATTGGGGCAAGCGCTCGCGGACCGTCCCCGCGGCGGGGTCGAAATACAGGCGGGGATGGACCATCACGTTACGGCCAAAGAGGACGAGCTCGTACACCGGCCCCGAGACGCCCTGCTGACTGTGGATGTCTCCCGGCGGCCCGAGCCAGGAGACGAACTCGCCCCCCGGGACGATCTCGTCGGCATCGATCTCGAGCCTGGCGCGCCCGGGGGTCAAGCCGTCATCCATCCGGCGCCAGTGGATGTGGTGGTCCCTGCCTTCGATCACGAGGGCGACGCCCCACGTCCCGTGGTTGTGGACCGGGGTCGCGGCCTCTGGGGGGAATCGGGATAGAGCGAGGGTGAGCCCGTCCACGGATTCGCTGTGGAGGACCGTGGACGAGGACCCCGTCCCGTGAAGGGCTTTGAGGCCCGCGACCGTGCGAGGTTCGAAGGCGCCCGCGATACGCTGCATCCGCGAGCCGACGGCCCTCAAGCTCGCCTCCGTCACGCCGTCCCGATCCAGGATGGCTCCCGCGTCCGCGACGAGGTGCTGACAGTCCTCCGTTTCGAATGACATCGGCCTTCCGAGTGGTAGCGACGCGCGGCGTTTAAGAAGGTTTCGAAACCCGGGTTGCAATTTTCGGAGAACCTCAAGGGAGGGTCATGCGAGACGCTCGGCTGGGGCGCACCGCGGGCTCCCACAGACCGTCCAAGGGCAGGGAGCGAGGGAGACACGCCCAAGGTGGGCGACGGACTCGGGCTCGGGTCAACGGACCCATCCGCGGGCAGAGCCTTCCTCGAGGCCGCGCACACGTACCTGACGATGCAGCGCGAGCACATCAAGCTCGAGGAGGAACTCCTTCCGGAGGCCGAAGCAATCCTCGTGGGGCGTGACACGGAGCTCATGGAGGCCTATGGCCGTCGCGCCATGGAAGCCGGCGAGCTACGCTCCCTGCGTGACTTCCAGGAAGTCGTTGACAGAATGCTCGCGGGAATCCAACCAGCTATCCCAGTGCCTGCACGCACGTAACCTGGCCCAAGAGGTCCGATGGCTCTCCGTCGGGCCTTCATTTCCACAGTGGTTCGAAGTCATGTGGCTTCGAACCTCATCGGGCAAAGCCCTTCCGGCCGCGAGGGGGCGACGGAGGCAGGACACCTTCCTCGGGACCGAAAGGTGGCCTCACGCGTGTATCGAGCGATCCCCGCTGATCATCCGGTGGGAATCGGTCCTACGGTTGAGGGTCCTTGGACCGGGCCGCCGTGCTGTAGTCTTTGCGGTCAATCCCTCGCCCAGATTCCGCAAAACGGCCGGTGGCACTGCTCGCGATGCGGCCAGTGCCGGTAGCCACCCGCAAGTGCGGGCACTTTCCCCTTCCACGCTAAAGAGGAAAAGAGTTAAGGCCGAACAATATGCCGCCCTCTCAACGGGGGGGCGATGACCTGAAGAAGTCCACCGAGAGCGGAAACTGGCTCCCGGCCCAGGAAGACTACGATTCCATCGTTGAGTCCATCCGGGACTACGTCGGAGGGTGGTACGACGGTGACCCTGAACGCATGCGCCGCTGCCTCCATCCGGATCTCGTGAAGCGAACAATCGTCCCGGGCGCTGAGCCTGGGACCTGGCAGTTGAGGCGTCCCAGCACCTTCGACGGTATGGTCGAGGCGACTCGGCAGGGAGGCGGCACCGAGGTCCCCGCGTCCCAGCGAGGCTACCAGATTGATGTTCTCCATGTCTTCCGCCACGTCGCCACGGCCCGATGCGTCTCGCCTCAGTATGTGGACTACCTTCATCTTGCCAAGTTCGGGGAGAGGCGGTGGTTGATCGTCAACGCCCTCTGGGAGCTCCGGGAAGGCGCGCTGGAATGAAAGGCAGGACGCCGCGAGAGACACATCCAAATCGGACGACTCCGACGCCAGGACCGACGCAGGAATCAGCGTTCCAGGCAGTCGAGTTCCCCTCGCAAGGCGCGACCCTGCGAGGTAGGCTGTATGTCCCTGCGGGAGCGACTGAGTCCGCGCCCGCGGTCATCATGGCCCACGGCTTCTCCGCAACGATCCAGGGCATGGTCGCCGATGCCTACGCGGATGTCTTCCACCGGGCAGGCTTCGCGGTTTTGCTCTACGACCACCGCAACCTCGGAATCAGCGGCGGCGAGCCACGGCAGGAGCTCAACAAGTGGGTGCAGGCTCGCGGCTACCGCGATGCCCTCGACTTCCTGGCCAAGAGACAGGATGTGGACATCCACCGGGTCGCCCTCTGGGGCGACAGCATGAGCGGCGCGGAGGTTCTTGTCGTCGGGGCTTTCGACGCTCGTGTGAAGGCGGTGGTTGCGCAGGTGCCCGCCTGCGGGGATGGTCCGCCTCCCGCCGACGCGAACGGCTCGCTGTTCGCAGCTCTTAAGGGGACCCTCCTCCACGGGGACCTGCGTACCATGCCCGAGACCACGACCGGCCCACTGCCTGTAGTCTCCGCGGACCAGCACAGGGCTCCCTCGCTCCTCACCCCGCTGACGGCGTTCCGATGGTTCATCGAGTACGGAGGCCGCTTCGGCACCCGATGGGAAAACTGGGCGACTGTCGGCGGCCCCGCTGTGTCGGTCCCGCTGCACCCCGCCCTCTGCACCCCTCATCTCGAGGTCCCCCTCCTCGTGATGGTCGCCCCGGGGGACGAGATGCCCGGGGCAAGCGACGTCATCTCCCGGATGACCTTCGACCGGGCCTCGGGACCCAAGGAACTCGTGGAGGTGGAGGGAGGTCATTTCGGCCTTCTCCACCATCCAAGTCCGGTCTTTGACCGGGCGAGCCAGCGGCAGCGTGAGTTCCTGCAGAAGCATTTGAGGTGACGCGCAGCGCATCCAGAAGGAATAGCTGGACTCCCGCTCGAGCAACTCGCGCTCTTCTCCGGGAGGCGACGAGGAGCAGGGCGGCATACAGCGTGGAAGCGGAGGCACTCTCACGCGGGTTGGCGCGAATCGGTCCCCCACTTGTCAAGGCCGAGCGGCACGCCCCAGTCCGTCGACGCGAGGGTGTGCCGCGCCACGGCGAGGAGACGACCTTCCGCTGAACGCACGGCCGCGCCGGCTACCTGGAACCGGGCGTCTCCGCCGACGGCCCATCCCGTCACCACGCAGGACTCGCCCACGCGGAGCGGCGCCACGGGCCGGAGGGCGAGGCGAGCGGTCACGACCCGCTCCTTGGAGTCGGGCGGCGCTCGGTGAACCAGAGCCCAGATGCTCGGGCAGTCCACGGCGGACCAGACGAACTCGGGAGCGACGCATCCATCTGGGCCGCCCAGGGAGACATCCGGCGTCCACAGCGCGGCGACAAGGTCACGCTCCGGCACGGGGCCAGGGAAGATTCGCAGGCCGTCGCCTTCACGCCGTCCGGGGCCGCAGACGAAACAGGCCGGGATGAGGTGGCGATCGAGCCCGGGGTAGCTTTGGGTGGCCGCCGCAGCCTCCTCCGCCGTGACCGGCGCGGGCACGTCTAGATCCACGTCCGCAGGCTGTGCGAGGGCCAAGAGATTCTTCCCGTCCAAGAGAGCCGTAGTTCCGTCCGCGCGGTCCCCGACCTGCAACGGGCGTCCGACCGGCGCGGGTCGCAGGAAGCGGACCTCCGCGGCCCGTCCGCCCGCCAGGACGCCGCCGACGTAGCCGCCGAGGGCGATGTCCTTGAGCCCCTGGAACCGGGAATCGATCACCACGGAGACCATGCTGGATGCGCCTGCTCCCGCCCAAGGCGGACCCTTAGAAGGACCTTGGCCATTCGCGAAGCTTCCCGACTTGCCATCTCGGCATAGCCCTTCGGGCCGCTCGGCGGAGCGACGGCGCAGTGAAGATCGCGCTATCCCCCAGTAGATAGCTCGTCACTGACCAACACATGATGCTACCGGTGCATCACCGTGCTAAAAAATATCATGCTCCCGGCGGGATTCGAACCCGCGTCTGAGGCTCGAAAGGCCCCGATCCTTGACCGGACTAGACTACGGGAGCGCGGGAGGCCGGTTAGCTCGGAGGCCCATAAAGGCTTTTGCGAGCTCTCGCCCGCGCGAAACTTCTTGGCGGACCTGCGCATGGGCGGGCCGATGCAGTGGAAGATCCGTTTCACCACGGAGAA
The DNA here is from genome assembly GCA_963768855.1 of uncultured Thermoplasmata archaeon. Taxonomy (GTDB): domain Archaea; phylum Thermoplasmatota; class Thermoplasmata; order RBG-16-68-12; family RBG-16-68-12; genus RBG-16-68-12. The sequence goes on along the minus strand of CAVYJM010000011.1, from coordinate 207,108 downwards.
CGTCTTCCTCATTTCCGGCCTGCTGATCATCCTGCTGGGCTGGGCCTCGGACTACATCGGCCTGATCGTGCTCCAGGAGGTGGCGACGGGCGGGCACAGCGCGGGCAGCCTGATCAACCGCCTGTTCTTCACCCTGTTCGGGCTCTTCTTCGCCGCCGGAGGCGCGGTGTATGAGAACCACAACCGGTTCCTGAACGACCCGGTGTACTCGAAGCGGTACCTCATCCAGGCGCTGTTCATCCTCGATGGCGCGCTGCACCTGTTCGCCTTCAACGACCACATCAACGAGTCCCTCATCGAGGCGGTCTTCTTCGCGATCATCGGCCCCGTCCAGATCGCCTGCGGGATCCTGATCACGCGGCTCCCGGCGAAGTACGACCCCTACCTCCTCGGATGGCCCGTGTTCCTCATCGTCCTCGCCGGGATCTCCCTCGTCGTGCCGATCTGGCCCCTATCCGAGGTCGAGAACGTCTACGACCTGTGGATCGTTTCGAAGCTCGTGGAGGGACTCACGGTCGTCATGCTCGTCTCGCTGATGCGGGATGACCACACGCTGAACTGGGCGAGCTTCAAGCGTGCCGCCCTCTCCGTCGCGGGGCGTTGAGCCGCCTCAGATCTCCCCGACCATCTCCCGCGCGAGGAGCTTGTACTCCTGCTCCTTGAGCGCCGCGGGGTTCGCCGAGATCAGGAGGTACGAGTTGTTCAGGACGATCTTCTCGTTGACCTTCTGGAGGAACCGCAGGAAGGACGAGAAGCCGTTCTGGCCGATCATGTACTCCACGCCCTCGAGGAGGACGGCCGCGTTGCCTCCCTGGGCGGCGAACTCGGAGATCGCGGAGGCGATGTCCACGAGCCCCGTCGGCGAGACGACCGCCATGCCCTTGCTCTTCTTCCCCGGCGTGCTCGACAGCCAGATGAAGCCCGATTCCTCGAGCCGGTACCGGGAGCGCAGGTCATCCGGGTGGGTGCGGGTGATGCAGAGCCCGCGGGCGCCCGCGCCGAGGAGGTCGGCGAACAGGTCGAAGATGCGCTCTGCTTTCGGCTCGCGCACGAGGTAGGACCCGCGGCCTCCGAGGTCCCGCTGGGGGACGCTCGGTCCGATCGTCGCCGGCTCCTCCTCCGCGAGCCGCGCGGCCATCGATTCAACGTCCCGGTAGAGGACAGCCATCTTGGACTTCGACATGACGCTGAGCTCCGTGGAGGAGTACCCGCGGGTGGTCAGCAGCCCGATCTCGCGCCATGCGGCCTTCAGGCCTTCCTCATAGCCCTTCAGGAAGGCCTTGCGCAACTCGTCTTCGCCCATCCCTTGCAGGGACGGTATCCCCGGGCCGGGGTATAGAGGTTTTCCGGCAAGACTATCCGATGTATCCCAGGTCCTCGCGCTTCTCTGGCGTCTCGGGCTGGGCGTCCTGCGCTCCTCTATCCCCAGGCCAACGCCCTCCTGCCCCTCCTCCTGCTGTCCGTCGCGCGGGGGATCGCTTCGTCGTTCCTCTGGCTCACGTCCTGGGCCTACGTCCTCAGCTACGCGGACGCGAAGGTGACCGGCAAGGAGGTCGGGTTCTTCTCGGACATGAACGACCTGGCATCCGCCCTGTCCCCTCTGGTCGGGGGCCTCATCTCCCTCGTGTCGTTCGTCCTGCCCTTCTACGTCCTCAGCGGCACGAGCCTCGCGGCCCTGGCCGTGGTGACGCTGTCTCTCAAGGAGGTCCCGAAGCCGTTGGCCGCGCCCTTCCGGGCCCAGGTGGCGACCCTCGCGGGACACCTGCGGGATCCGCGGTTCCTCCGGACCATCTACCTCGTCGTCGTCTTCTACGCCCTGATCAATGTGTACTACAGCTTCCTGGCCCTCTTCCTGAACGGGGAGGGGATGTCCGTCCCCCTCATCGGCGTCGTCCTGACGATCGCCCTCTCGATGTCGCGGAGCTTCGAGGTGATCTGGTCGATCTGCTTCGCCTTGCTCTCGAGCTCGGTGAAGGAGATCGTCACGTCGAGGACCTTCGTCAGGATCTCGAGGACCGCCTGCGCGCTCTTCGGGTCGACGAAGTATCCGGACGTCTCGCCCATCAGGCACACGGCCTGCATGTCGTAGAGCCGCCCGAGGCCGAGCATCAGGCCGCTCGCGCCGACGATGCCCGCGCCCGGTTCGCCGCGGGAGAACACGACGCCCACCTTCTCCATCTCCTTGACCAGGGCGGCGTCCGTCGCGGCGCCCAGGACCCGCGGCTTCGTGATCATCCGTCCGAGGCCGTAGCCGCCCAGGGTGAAGATCCGCCGCACGCCGAGGGTCTTGAGCTCCTTCAGGATGAAATCGCTGAGCTCGTACTGCCCCTCCGGCGTCAGGCCCTGGTAGTCGCCCGTGAGGAAGATGATGTCCTTGCCGTTCCCCCGCTTCACGTAGTGCATCTCGTTGTTCACGAGCTTGATCTGGCCGTCGTCCTGGACGAGGACCTGGGGCGGGAAGTACTTCGAGAAGATCTCCGCGAACTTGACCGCCTTCAGCTCGTCCTTCAAGTGTTCGGCCGCGAGCTTCCCCACGTTGCCGATCCCGGGGAGGCCCTCGACGAAGATGGGGTCTTCGAGCTTGGGCTTCTCCAGGTACCGGATCACGATGTTTTCCATGGCGATTCACCTTCCCGCTTCAGCCGTCGGCGGTAGACCCCGTAGCGGTCTTCGGGGGAATAGCGCGGCGGCATCGGGTTCCCCGCGGCCGCGCCGCACGCCGGGCAGACGTCCTGCAGGGTGTACCGCCCGCACGCGCGGCACTTGTGCATGAGGGAACGCATGGGACCGCCTCAATCCTTGCGGTGGAATTTGGCCTCGCCGCCCGTCGCCTCGAGGGCCTTCGAGACGCGCGCCGCGGCCTTCTCGATTTCGTCCTCTGCGGTCTTGTAGTCCGGGGCGCGGACGACGAGGCGGTAGCGGGGGGCGCCGATGTACTGGACCTTGACCGTGACCGTGCCGTCCTCGCGGGCGGCCTTCGTGAGCGCGTCCTTCAGGTGGTTCGCGCCGTCGGGCGCGTAGTCCGTGGCCTCGAGGTACCCGTCGATCGTGACGTAGGGCGGGACGATGTTCTCCCGCGCGACCTCGACGAACGCCTTGATCCACGCACCCTTGAAGCCCTCCTCCTCGAGGGCGTGATCGTCCATCACGCACTCCTCGAAGGCGCGGTAGAGCGTGCCGAAGGCGTCCAGGAGGTCGTACCCGAACTCGTCCCAGCACGCCTCCGGCGTCTTGTCGAGGCGCTTCGCGACGATCCCCAGGAGGTTCTCCGCCTTCTGCTCGTTCTTCCATTCCTGGATCTTGTCGCGGCGCTGGTGCTCGTTGACGGCCTTCAGAGAGAGGTCGATGTGACCCTTGTCCTGGTCCACGCGGAGGACCTTGCAGACGACCTTCTGCCCCTCCCGCACGTAGTCCCGGATGTACTTGATCCATCCGGAGGAGACCTCGGCGATGTGGATGAAGCCCTCCTTGGCCTCGTACTCGTCGAGGGTGACGAAGGCCCCGAAGTTCTTGACGTTGGCCACGGAGCAGACGACGAGTTCGCCCTCCTCGGGCCAGTCGTACCCGCGGTTGGCCATCTACTCGAGGACCCCCAGGACCTCGCCTCGGATCGCGGCCTTCCCCCCCGTCGGCTTGGCGAGAGTCGCCCCGCACACTTGGCAGAGGACCACGCTCGCGGCCCGGTCGAAGACGATCTGCTGGTTCCCGCAATCCTCGCACTTGACCCTGAGGAACTGGCTCTCCGGCTTGGGAATCACTTGTGCACCTCGATGATCTCGAACTTCTTGGCGCGGATTCCCACCCGCTGGTACGCCTTCTTGCACACCTTGCATCGGTAGCGGAGATGGATCTTCTTGGTCGGCTTCTCGCGTCCCTCAGGCTTCGGCCTCGGGAATCCGCCGTACCCGGCCGTGACGCGGCGGAATCGCCGCTGACCTGCGCGAAGCTCGGACCTCGGGCGGTTCTTCACACGCTCGACTTCCAGGTCCACATGCTTGTTGCAGAAGGGGCAGTAGCCGCGGATTATCTGGGGCACCTTCATGGAGACGAACCAGGCAGCGTTAGACAGAGGAACTGCTATTAAAGGGTTACGAGGTGCGCGCGGCCGACTCGTCCGCCACGCGTCGCGCGACGCGTTCGAACGAGCGGACGACGCGGCTCGTCTCGCGCCGCGGAAGATGAGGACAAGAAATATATATGGCGAAATTAATAATTGCTGGGGAGATACAATGGGCCGGGACGTCCGCCTCAGCCGCCGAGACGAGACCCTGGTGGACCTGCTGATCGAGACCGGCCTCTCCAAGAACGTCGCGAAAACCCTCGTGTTCCTCTCGAAGCGCGACGAGACGACCTCCGTGGAGATCGAGAAGGCCACGGGACTGCGGCAGCCCGAGGTCAGCATCGCGATGCAGGAACTCCGACGGCGGCGCTGGGTCGAGAAGCGCGACATCAAGAAGGAGGGCAAGGGCCGTCCCGTGCACGCCTACCGCCTGAGCACCCGCTGGGACGACATCCTGGCCCAGCTCGACCGCGATCAGCAGAACCGGCTCGAGCGGATCGAGGCGAACCGCAAGAAGCTCAAGTCCTTCGCCTAGAACGCAGGATCCGCACGCCCTCCGTCGAGGAGGCGAGCACGAGATCGGTCATCCCGAGGAAGAGGCCGTGGCCCACGACCCCGGGAACCGCCTCGAGGCTCTCCGCGAGCCTGTCCGGCTTCTTGATCGGCCCGAACCGGGCGTCGAGGATGTGGTTCCCGTTGTCCGTCCGGAACACTTCGGAGCCCCGCATCCGGAGCGGGGCCCTCGCACCGAGCGCCTCGATCCGCGTCTGGGTGGACCGCAGCCCGAACGGATGGACCTCGACGGGCACGGGCGCCTTCGTCCCCAGGCGGGGCACGAGCTTCGACTCCTCCACGACGACGACGAACTTCTTCGCGGATGCGGCGACGATCTTCTCGCGGAAGAGCGCGCCTCCCAGCCCCTTGATGAGGTCCATCCTCGGGTCGACCTCGTCCGCGCCGTCGATCGCCAGGTCGAGCACGGGGTGCTCCTCCAGGGAAGTGAGTGGGATTCCGAGCATCTTCGCCGCCTCCGCGGTCGCCAGGGAGGTCGGCACGCCGCTCACGAGGAGACCTTCCTCCGCGATCCGGCGCGCCAGGCCCTCCAGAACGTACCGAGCCGTCGATCCGGTCCCGAGCCCGAGGATCATCCCGTCGTTCACGTACTTCAGGGAGGCGTCCGCGGCAGCCCGCTTCAGGTCGTCCGTGGCCATGTCACGCCCGCCCCCGAAGTTCCTCGACGAGCTTCACGAGCTCCTCCACGACGACCCGGTCGAGCGCCTCCCCGTAGGCCGCCGTCGCCTTCGAGGAATCGCCCGTGGCCCCGTCCCAATACGGCTTCGCGTCTTTCACGACCGCGTAGGGAGGGAGGCGGTTCGCTCCGGGCGGGCTGCGACCCTTCACGAGGTCGGGGCGGTGGACGAGGAGGCGGGAGGTCTCGATCATGCCCGCATGGCCCTCCTTGGGCGGGAGGTCCTTCTGCGCGTAGATGATGTCGTAGTCGGAGAGGACCGTGGCCTTGAGCGTGCCCTCGTCGACGACGTCCTGGGCCGCGGCCCGCAGGGCGGCCATGTGGTCGTGGGCCGCGTGGCCGCTGACGATCATCACGCGATGCGCGCCGTTCCGGACGAGGTCGCGCAGCACGTCCCTCGTGAATGCGCGCAGGGAGTCGTACGAGATGCCGATGCCGCCCGGATAATGCCGCGTCGTCGTGATCACGCCATAGGGGATCGGCGGGGCGAGGACCGCCCCGGTCTTCCGGCAGACCGCCTCCAGGACATGGAGGGGCTGGATTAGGTCCGAGCCGAGGGGAAGATGGCTCCCGTGCTTCTCGACGGAGCCCACCGGGAGGATGATGACCGTGTCGGCTCCCACATTCTTCGCGAACTCCTCCGAGGTCCACTCGTCGAGGCGCACGCCGCGGGAAGCGCGGGGGCGGCCATAAACCGTTCGCGCGCACGCGGTGGTCAAGTCAACCTTGTTTAAGGTTGACTTTCCCAATGCAGGGAGTCGACCGCGGCGGCCCCACCCCGGATGACTCGAAAGCCCTTTACCGCTGCCCGGCGGTCTCGGGCCCGTGCGCGTCGCCTGCCTCTTCTCCGGCGGGAAGGATTCGACCTACGCGGCCTACGTCGCGATGCAGCGCGGCTGGGAGATCGCCTCCCTGCTCACGATCCGCCCCGCAGATCCGGAATCGATGATGTTCCACGTGCCGAATCTCTCCCTGACCGAGCAGCAGGCAGAAGCGATGGGGCTCCCTCGGATCGAGGTCGCAGCCGAGCCGGGGGAGGCCGGCGAGCTCGACGCTTTGCGGCGCGCCTTCCGGCAGGCCGATGCGGACGGCATCGTGGTCGGCGCCATCGCCTCCGACTACCAACACAGCCGCGTGAACCGCGTCGCCCATGAACTCGGACTGCGGATTTTCGCTCCGCTCTGGCGGCAGGACCCGCGGCAGCTCGTCCACGACTATCTCGACGCCGGCTTGCGGATCGTCTTCTCGAGCGTCTCCGCGGATGGGTTCGACCGCACCTGGCTCGGACGCGCCTGGGACGCCGCCGCGGTCGCGGACCTCCTCCGGCTCGCGGAAACGCGGGGCGTGCACCCGTGCGGGGAAGGGGGGGAGTTCGAGACCCTTGTCCTCGACGCGCCGTTCTTCCGAAAGCGGATCGTCGTCGATCGAGCCGAGGCGTTGTGGGAGGGTGCCGCCGGAAGCTGGAGCGTGAAGGAGGCCCACCTCGAGGAGAAGCCGCCGTTGCCGGTAGCCTGACTCACCGGCGCCGGGTGCGGGGGATTGTCTTCAGGTCCGCGAAGAACTGCACGCGGTCCTCGCGGTCGCGGATCCGCTCCCCGGCCTTCAGCGCCCGGAGGACGTAACGGTCCCGCGCGGCGGAGTTCCCCTCGACTGCCGAGGCGCGGGCGAGGGCCTCGTAGGCAAAGGCGAGCGGGAAGTCCCCGATCCGATTCCTTCGACATATCTCCAAGCACCGTTGCGCATGGTACCGCGACGGCTCCGGGCGTTTGAGGACCGCGTACACGTGGGAGATCTGCCACTCGCCGATCGCCCGGTGGATCGGCTTGCCCACGATTCCCCAGTGGTACCGCGAGGAGTGGGCCGCATGGATCATCCGGTCTTCCTCGTCCGCGCTGCGGTGCCTCTTCTCGAGGAGGGACCAGACGAGGTTGAACTCCCTAGCCGCCATCTTGCGGTGCCACTCGCGCTCCGTCAGTCGTCGTGACGGTGGCGTGGACTACCCTCCGGGATCGCTCGGACGAGGTGGTGGGGCTGGGCAGATTTGAACTGCCGTCGCAGGCTCCCAAAGCCCGAAGGATGGACCAAGCTACCCCACAGCCCCACGGTCGCGCGCGCCATCGGCTGCGGCGCTAAATAAGTTCTCACCGCGCCTGCCGGCGGGCGGGCTTTCGCGCCATGCGGTCGTACGCCTCGCGCGCGGCCCGCGCCACTGCCTTCTCGCTCATCAGGGAGGGACGCCACCCGGTCGCCTTGAGTCGGTCGATCGAAAGGGCCATCGTCCGCACGTCGCCGACCCAGCCTCGCCCCAATCCGGAACCGCCTGTCCAGGCGTACTCAACGTCCGCCAGCTCGAGTTCGCGGCAAATCGCGTCTGCCAGGGCGCGCACACTAATCGCGTCCGAGCTGCCGAGGTTGTAGACCGTGAACGGCGCGCGGGCGGCGGCGAGTCCCGCGCGGTAGCCCGCGAGGGTGTCCTCGATGTGCACGTACGACTTCGAGGTTCCCGGGTCCGCGCCGATGATCTCGAGGCGCCTCGGATTCCGCACGAGCTTCTCGACGAGGTCGTGGACCACGCCGTGGCCGCTCCGGCCGCCCACGACGTTCGCCATGCGGAAGACGACCGCCTGGAGGCCGTACGTGTGCGCGTACGCGGACAGGAGGGATTCGCAGGCGAGCTTCGAGGCGCCGTACAGGGAGATCGGCTCACAGGGACCGTAATCCTCCGGGGTCGGGACCGTCTTCGCTTCGCCGTACACGGTCGAGGTGGACGCGAAGACGATCCGCGGAACGTGGTTCGCGCGGCATGCCTCCAGGACGCGGTACGTCATGAGGACGTTCTGCTCGATATGGGCCTTCGGGCCCTCCCGACTCAAGCGCACGTCCGGGTTGGCGGCGAAGTGGTAGACGACGTCCGCGCGGCGCAGGACCGGGGCCAGGTCGCCGCGGAGCAAGTCCCTGCGCACGACGGTCGCGCCCGCGCGCACGGCGTCCGCGACGTTCGCTCGGGTGCCGGCCGTGAAGCTGTCGACGAGCTTCACGTCCGCATCGGGGACGAGCGCGTCGGCCAGGTGACTCCCGATGAAGCCGGCTCCGCCGGTGATGACGACGCGCTCCTGCGCCATGTGCGAGGGATGGGGGCCCGCGACTTCAAGGTTCCTTCGTTCGGGTCAGGTGCGCCACGAGGGCTTCGACGGCGCGGGCCCGGTGGGAGATCGCGTTCTTCTCCTTCAGGGTCATCTCGCCGAACGTCCGCGTCTCGCCTTTCGGCATGAAGATCGGATCGTACCCGAAACCGTTCTTCCCCCGCTCCGCCTCCGTGATCGTCCCGGGGCAGTCCCCGTGGAAGACCCCGTGCTCGTCGCCCTGCCGCAGGAGGAAGACCGTCTGGAACGTCGCGGCGCGGTACGTCTCCCCGGCCATGAGCTTGAGGATCCCCCGGTTCCCGAGGCGTTTCTGCGCGTACGCCGAGTACACGCCGGGGAAGCCCCCGAGGGCCTCGATGAAGAGCCCCGAGTCGTCGATCAGGTAGTCGCCCTTCACCTCGTCGTCGAGGCCGGTGGCCGCGGACTTCAGGACCTTCTCGAGGCGGTCCGTCTGGATCTCCGGGTAGCCGCGGTCCAGATGGACGAGCTTGACGTTCACCTCGTCGAGCTTCCCGGAGACCTCCGCGAACTTCCCCGCGTTCGTCGTGATGAACTGGATCGTCACGTGTACCGCCCCCGCCCCTCGATCTCCTTGACCTTCGCGATCGTCTCGCTCGCGGCGTCGCCCAGGACCTCGCGATACCCCGCGAGCACCTCGCGGTAGTAGCCTGCCGCGTTCTTGTGCGCGCTCGTGAGAGCCTCCCGCAGGAGGTGCAGGTCCACCCCACGTTCCTCCGCGGTGCCCCCCTTCCCTCCGAGGCTGAAGTCGATCATGACGATCCGCCCGTCGCGCAGGATCATGTTCGACGTCGTCAGGTCGCCGTGGATGATCCCTGCCTTGTGCAGCCGCCCCGCAATCCGGCCGACCTCCCTCGCCGCCTCACGGGCCGCGGGGCCGCCGCGGTCCAGAACCTCCTTCACGGTCGGTCCGTCGATGAACTCCATGACGATCTTGTTGTCGACCAGGTTGACGTCATACAGGATCGGGACGGCCACCCCTGCCGCGCGGGCCTCCGACATGAGGCGCGCCTCCATGCGGATGCGCGTGCGCCGGAGCTCCTCGTCTAGCGCGGCCAGGCGGTAGGCCTTCGGCACCCGGAACTTCTCGACCGCAGCGCGACCGAGGAACTCCGTCTTCCGCAGCTCGGCCTCGGCTCCCCGTTTCAGCCACACGTCCCGCGCGAACCCGTGCTGCGGGAAAAACCTTCCCCGGCGGCCGCCGGCTCATGCCGCCGGGACCGTGAGGAACCGGCGGACCTCGTGGGAGGGAGTCGAGCTCGAGTGGGGCGCGAACTCGGGAGGGAGGCACCTCTGGTACCGCGGCGCCAGGAGGCGGCCCTCCAGGAGGACGACCGCGGCCCGGTCCCGCTCGCTCCGGATCGGGCGCCCCGCGGCCTGGAGGACCTTGTTCACCGCCGGGAAGACGTACGCGTAGTCGTAGCCCTTCGACGGCCCGAACTTCCGGATGTAGTAGTCCTTCAGGGACTCGACCTCGAGGTTCGGCGGGCTCATCGGCAGCCCGACGACGACCACCGCCTGGAGGAGGTTGCCCTCATAGTCCACGCCCTCGCTCAGAGAGCCACCCTGCACTCCGAGGAGGATGCCCCCGCCCTGGCCGCGCGCGAGACGAAGCGCCTCGAGCGCCCCGTCGCGCTTCGCCTTGTTCCACGTCGGATGCTCGACGAGCAGCTTCTTCTTCAATCCCGCCGGGCGGATGCGGCCCTCCGCCTCCTTCAGGAGCTCGTACGACGGGAAGAACACCGCGACGTTCCCCGGGGTGCCCGCCGCGACGGCGACGACCTCCCGGGCGATCAGGTCGTGCATCCCTTTGGACCGCTTCGCGTAGAGCGTGGTAGCGATCGGGTGCACGAGGAGGAGACGGTTCTCCGGGGGGAAGGGCGACGGATAGGTGCGGATCCACCGCCGCCCGTCTCTGATTCCCAGCAGGTCCGCGTACATCTCGGCCGGGTACAGGGTGCCCGACATGAGCACGCTGGCGTGGACGCGGTCGAACACGGGCTGGCTCAGGACGCTCGGGTCCATGAGGCGGAACGCGAACTTGCCCTCGTTCCCCGGGACGACGAGGCGCAGGATACCCTCGTCCTGGTCCCGCCACCGGCGCAGGAACTCCTCGAGCTGGGGGAGCGAGGTGGACCGTCCGCGGCGGACGCCCTCCTCCGCGGCGTGGGAGACGAGCTCGACGAGGTCCGTATAGTTCACGCGACGGCCGAGGCCATGGCGGAGCCCCGCCTCGACGGCCTCGATGAACTCCTCTTTCTTCGCGATCCGCTCGGCCGGGAGGCCGAGGAGGAACCGCTCGAGGGCCTTCGCGACCCCGAGGAGCTGGTGGGAGGTCTCCGCGTCGAGGTCGCGGGACTCCCGCACCGCGCGCAGGACGTCCGTGAGGGAGAGGTCCCCGCCCAGGTGCGCACGGATGCGGTCCGGGAGGTTGTGCGCCTCGTCGACGATGAGCACGAGGTCCTCGAGCCCCTTCCCGAGGCGTTCGAGGGTCCAGCTCAGGATGTCGCTGAAGACGTAGTTGTAGTCGCACACGATCAGGCTCGCGCGCTCCGCCGCGTCCATCGCGACCTTGTGCGGGCACACGTGGCACGCGGAGCTCGCCTGGACGAGCTCCTGCACGTGGAGGGCACGCTGGAGGACCGCCGTCACGACGACCCCGTCATCGCGGTTGAAGAACGTGCAGGCATGGGTCCGGACCTTCAGCTCGCAGAACTCGTGGAAGGCGCGTCCGAACTCGGGCCGGTCCGACTGGAGGCACATGTCCTGCTTCGCGATCACGTCCACCGCGGGCACGCGGGCGCCCTTCGCCTCCAGGCGCCGGAGGGTCTCGATGGCGATCCGGTGCTGGCTCTGCCGCGCGGTCAGGAAGAGGACCGTCTTCCCCGTCTCGAGGGCGTACCCGAGGGAGGCGACGAGCGCCACGGCGGTCTTCCCGATCCCCGTGGGGGCGTGGGCCAGGAGATGCCGGCCTTCCGCGATCGCCCGTCGGGCATCCGCGAGGAACTCGGCCTGGCCCGGGCGCACGCGGTCGAAGGGCCACGGCACGCGCTCCGCCCCCGAGGGGGACGCCTCTGGGACCGCAAGCTGCTCCATCAACTACCTTCGGGCCGCAAGGCCCAGCGACGGGCCAGGGGATATGAAGCGTTGTGGAGGAGAGGGGAGCGAAAGTGACGAACCCTCACGCCGTCCGCCGTGGGTGCCGGCGGCCGGTGAGCCAGGGCTTCGACGCACGCTCACGTTGTCTCCGGGTCGGGACGGCGGCGGGCGCACGGCCTGGGACCTCGCTGCGCGTCGACCGACCCGCAAGCCCGATCCCCGCCACGCTCAGGAAGAACGAACCGACGACGAGTACGTCGAGCGCCATCAGACCCGGGGGCGTGACGACGACCGCGCTGCGGCCCTGGGACACGACCGTCGTCTGGAAGCCCGGCAGGTTCGCCGTGGCGACGCCGACAGCCATCGCGATGAAGCCAATCGCAAGACCGGACACGAGGAGGCGCAGATCCCATGCAGGTGCATCGACCATCCGGTTCGCTTCCCGGCCGATTCTACCGCAGACGGACATATGAGGTCTGTGGAACAACTGTGAAAGGTCCGAGCCCAAATGCCTCGGATGGGACGACGAGGCTCAGGTTCATGCCCCACGAACCCGTGCCGCTACGTGCATGGCGATGCGCAGTCGGAAGGCGGCGGAGACCTCCGTCGACGACCGGCGCCTCCTGGACGCGGCCCGCTCCGTGCTCGCACGGCGGTTCCGACCTGGGATCCACTCGGTCGGGGCCGCGCTCCGCGGTCGGTCGGGGAGGATCTACACCGCGGTCAACCTGAACGCGAAATACGTCGGCCGGGTCGACGTGTGCGCGGAGGCCATCGCGCTCGGCATGGCGATCGCCGCGGGCGAGAAGGGGCTCGAAACGATCGTGGCCGTGCAGCGGGGGCGACGGGGCGCGAGGAGCCCACGGGGCCGCATCGTCCCGCCTTGCGGTGTGTGCCGCGAGATGTTCAACGATTACGCGCCGAAGCTCACGGTCCTCCTGGCGGGTCCCAAAGGGACCGTGGTCCGGCGGAGGGCCGCGGACCTGCTGCCGGAACGATACGTCGACCCGTGATGCCCGGCCTCTCTCCGGGACGCGGCTCGCAGCGGATAATCGGAGGCGACGCCTTAAGTAACGCCCACCGGAGTCCGCCCCCGTGGCCCGCCGGTGTGCCGTCTGCGGGTTCAAGTCGGACAATGCGGTCTGCCCGCGCTGCAACACGATCCTCCTCCGAGGCCAGGCGATCTGCCCGAAGTGCGGCAAGCTCTTCTCGGGGTGGATCGCACTCTGCGACGCCTGCGGGGCGAACCTAGGTCCCGAGCCGCAGGGCCCTGCGGACGAGGAGGCCGTTCGGCTTCTCGCGTCCGTCCCGGGCATCTCGCCCGAGCGCGCCCGGGCCCTCGTGGCCCGCGGGTACCGGGACTTCTCCGACATCGTGCGACTCGCCCTCCCCGAGAGCGACGTCCAGAAGGGGCTGCACCATGCGATCGCGCGGCGGGCGCTCCTGGCCGACCTCGCCCCGAAGATCGACCGCCCCGCCTCGAGCGACCGGTGCGCGGTGTGCGGCTCAGCCTGGCCCGCAGGCGCCGATCAGTGCGCCACATGCGGGTCGGCCTCCGCCCACCTTCCCGTCGAGACGGTCGAGCAGAAGCTCCAGGAGGTCGCGGGAGAGCTCGTGGGCCTCGCCGAGGACGAGGACTTCCGGGAGATGCCCGAGGACGTGCGTCTCGAGCTGCTCGACGCCTTCGGCGGCCTGAGCCCCGAGGACGTGGTCCGGGATGAGTACCGCCGACAGATCGACGCCTGGCGGGAGAAAGGGTTCGATGTCGCCCCGCTCGAGGCGCTCCTGGCGACGGACCTCGATGCGTTCCGCGAGCGGAGCGTGCGCCTGATCCGCGCGCAGATCCTGAAGAAGGCGGAACGGGGCCAGTTCCGCTGCCCTCTCTGCGACGTTCGCCTGCCGCCTGCGGCGGAGCAGTGCGAGAACTGCGGCGCGAAGTTCGTCTAAGGCGGAGCACAATCCTATATACGGATGGGGCGTGGGGTCCTCGCATGCGCCCTCCCTATTCCGAGTACGCGGCGCCTCCGATCTATGTGGTCCCGCAGCCGCCGACTCCTGGCGTCCGGTTCAGCCGGACGGAGCTCGTCCAGCTCGGGGTCGCCATCCTGGCCCTGAGCGCGGCCTTCACGGTGGTCATCCTCAACCCGTTCTACGGAGGGATGGCATACTTGGACCTGTTCTCCAGCCCCGCCGTGGGCATCGGCTACTTCTTCCTTGCGGCGCTCGTCTCCGTCGGATCCGGGGTCGGCCTGCACGAGATCATGCACAAGATCACCGCGCAGCGCTACGGCCACTGGGCCGAATTCCGCTACTCCCTGCAGGGCCTCATGATGGCGTTCGTCTTCGCCTTCCTCGGGTTCATCTTCGGGGCTCCCGGAGCGACGTACATCTCGGGGATGGTCACGCCCGAGCAGAACGGCCGGATCAGCGCGGCCGGTCCCGTCACCAATATCGTGCTCGGCCTCGGGTTCTTTGCCGCGGTCGTGCTCATCGCTCCCCTCGCCGAGACCGTGTACCTCGCGTTCCTCGTGTATTTCCTCTTCCAGTACGCTGCGTCCGTGAACCTCATCCTTGCTGGATTCAACATGATTCCCGTGATGCCCCTAGACGGAGCGAAGGTGTGGCACTGGAACAAGGGCGTGTGGGTCGGAATCCTCGCCGTAACGCTCGGAATCCTGGGGACAGGAGCGTACCTCGGTTACCTCTTCATCTGAGCGCCTTCAGCGGTTCATCACGCTGGCGAGGTAGCCTGCGCCGAACCCGTTGTCGATGTTGACGACCGCAACCCCGGGCGAGCACGCGTTCATCATTCCGAGCAAGGCGGCGAGGCCGTCGAAGCTCGCGCCGTACCCGACGGAGGTGGGCACGGCAATCACGGGGACGTCCACGAGGCCCGCGACGACGCTCGGGAGTGCGCCTTCCATCCCCGCCACGACGACGACGACCTTCGCCCCCTGGAGGAGGTCCCGGTGGTCGAGCACGCGGTGAATCCCCGCCACGCCGACGTCGTAGAGGCGGGTCACGCGGTTGCCCAGCACCTCGGCGGTCACCGCCGCTTCCTCGGCGACGGGGATGTCACTCGTCCCCGCGGTGACCACGAGGACCCGCCCGCGCCGCGCGGCAGGCGGCTTCCCCGCCACGACCATGCGCGCTTTCTCGTGGTAGGTGACGGGCGTCCCGACGAGGCTCTCCTGGATCCGCGCGTGGATCTCCGGGGTCGCCCGCGTCGCGAGTGCGAGGGAGCGGGACGCCACCATTCGCGTCACGATCGCGACGATCTGGTCCGTCGTCTTGCCGGGGCAGTAGACCGCCTCGGGGATGCCCCGCCTCAGGTCGCGGTGGGAGTCGATCTTCGCGAACCCGAGGTCTTCGTAGGGCAGGGCGCGGAGTGCGCTCATGGCCTCCTTGACAGTGACCTTGCCGTCCTTCAGGTCGCGCAGGAGGGCTTCGACTGCCTTGCGATCCATGCCCACCTCAGCGGACCTGCTCCCACTTCTCGAGCTCAAGCACGGAACTCAGCGTGCCGCCCCGCTTAATCTCTTCGCGGATCCGGTTCTCCCGCTCGAGCACGTCGAGCGCGCGGTTCGCCATCTCGACGCCGAGCTCCTTCGGCACGACGATCACGCCGGACTCGTCCCCGACAATCCAGTCGCCCGTCCGGACGACCTGGCCGCCGCACTCGATCTCCCCGCCGATGGAGCCCTGGCCCTTCGGCTCCCCGGCGTGGGGGGAGGTGTGGCGGCTGAAGAGGAGGAAGTTGAGGTCGAGGATCGCATCGATGTCCCGCGCGCCGCCGTCGATGACGACGCCGGCCACGCCCTTGACGAGGCACGAGTTCGAGGCGAGCTCACCCCATACCGCGGTCGGGCCGCCGCCGACGTCGACCACGATCACGTCGCCCTCCTTCGCGCGGTCGATCGCCTCGACGGGCTTCGCCCAGTCCCCGTCTGCGGTCTTGACCGTCAGGGCGCGGCCCACGAGCTTCTGGCCGTGCTTGATGCGGGGGACGATGCCATGCATCACGCCCCTCTTCTGCATCGCGTCCGCGATGTTCGGGGTCGAGACCTTGCGGAAGGCGTCCACGACATCCGCCTCCGTGTACTTCTTGTAGAGTCCGGTAGGGATGGCCTTGCGCTCCCGCATCGCCTTCTTAATCGTCCGTGTCGCCTTCGTGACATCCTCGGCCTTCATGATCGCGCCGCCCACAATGATGATTGAGGCGCCCGCCTTGACGGCCTGTCCGACCGTCTCCGAGTTGAGTCCGCCCGCCACGGCGACCGGGAGGTTCGACGCCTTCACGACGGCCTTCAGCTCCTCGAGCGGCGTGTGCGCGATCATCTGCTCGTCGATCGACACGTGCATGTTGAGGTAGTCCACGCCGAGCTTCTCGAGCTCGACCGCGCGTTTGGGCTTGTCCTCGACACGCATCAGGTCGATCATGATCTTCGCGCCGTAGCGGCGGGCCGCCTTCACGGACTCGAGGATCGTGGCGTCGTCCGTCACGCCCATGATCGTGATGACGTCCGCACCGGCCTTCGCGGCGATCTCGACCTCCAAGGCGCCCGTGTCCATCGTCTTGAGGTCCGCGACGATCATGTGGTCCGGGAAGGCCTTCTTGAGTTCGCGGACCGCGGCCATCCCCTCCGACTTGATCAACGGGGTTCCCGCCTCGATCCAGTCCGCTCCGCCTTCCACGGCTTCTTTCGCGGCCTGCACCGCACGCTTGAGGTGCATGAAGTCGAGGGCCACATGCAGGACGGGTTCCACGGTATCGCCTGAAGTAAGCGACCCACGCGATAAGAACATATCGAGCGGGGCATCGAGAGCTGCGGAGGGGGGCGTTCTCACTTCCGATATTCAGCGCGGGCTCCTCAAATAGCCGCTTCCAGGTCGCACGCTTGGTTTCCGATGCCCTCGAATCAGCGCGACGCGGGTAGCGAACGCGAGCGGTGCGTCACGGGAATCGAAGGCATCGACCACATCCTGAACGGAGGCGTCCCCCGCGGGAACACGGTGCTCGTCTCCGGGAGCGTCGGCACGGGAAAGACCTCGATCTGCATCGAGTTCCTCGTGCGGGGCGCGCTGTACGGGGAGAACTCGCTCTATCTGAGTGTCACGGAGCCCACGGACAAGCTCCTCCGCAACGTGATCCCGTTCGACTTCTGGGACGACAAGCTCGTGAAGCAGGGGAAGCTCCAGTTCCTCGATCTGCCGCGGGTCTACGAGAAGCTCGGGATCGACAAGGACGAGCTCAACCTCGAGGAGTCGCGGCTGCTCGTGGACACGATCCTCGGCCTCGTCGAGGAGAACCGCATCCGGCGGCTCGTGCTCGACTCGGCGACCTCCGTGGCCTACCGCCTCAAGGAACAGGAGCGGATCCGCGACTTCCTCCTGCGCCTGGGACAGTCCCTAAGCGCGAAGATGTGCACCTCCCTCCTCGTCGCGGAAATCACCGCGCAGACCGAAGGCTACTCGCGCTTCGGGGTCGAGGAGGCCATCGCGGACGGCGTCATCGTCACGTCCAACCTCGAGCGCCGCGGCGATCTCCTCCGCACCCTCCAGGTCGTCAAGATGCGCGGGACGCAGCACAGCCGGGCGAAGTACGTGCTCGACCTGACGACGAGCGGGGTGCTCCTTGTGCCCCTCCTGAAGGGCGGCAGCGTCCCCGGAGGGATGTGAGATGAGCGTCCCCTCCGAGGTCAGCGACCAGCTCCTGAAGCAGCCCGAGGCCTCCGCCGTCACGCTGCGTCTCAAGGCGGAACAGTACTTCGACGCGATCCAGGGGATCGTGGACCTCTTCGCGACGAAGAAGGATCTCGACGTCATCTACGTCACGACGACGGTCCCCGCGCAGAGCATCATCAGCGCCCTGGAGGTCCTCGAAATCCCGCTGGACCATATCTGGTTCGTGGACTGCATCAGCCAGATCATGATGTCCACGGAGAAGCGACATTCCCACGCAATCCAGGTCGAGAGCCCGACGATGCTCGAGAACATCATGCTCAAGGTCGAGTTCCTGATGCGGAAGAACGAGGGGCGTAACGTCCTCGTCGTCCTGGACTCGATCAATTCGCTCGCGATCCACAACAACATGAAGATCCTGAGCGAGTTTCTCCACATCCTTGTCAACAACCTCCGAGCGCGCGGGGCCTACACGGTCATCTTCTCGATGCAGGAGTACGAGACGGAGGAGATCCGGAACATGCTCGTGCTCGTCAGCGATGAGTCCCTCGAGGTCTCCGGGGCCTAGGACATCCCTCGAAGCGGAGGCCCCTGATTCCCGGCCACACGGGAGGTCGATACTATTTAAGCTGGGACCGCGGGAATTCACCCCTCCATCCTTCCAAAGACGGCCTCCGGCCGTTTCGTCGGAAATCGCACGAAAAACGGGTGTTCTCAATCATGCACATTCATCGCGAAACGTTTAAAGGCGCGCGCCCGCCCCATTAGGTTCCATGCGGTGGTAACCCACCGCAGGAGGACACAACATGAAATCTATCATCCGCAAGGATGAGCAGGCGGTGTCTCCCGTCATCGCGACGATCTTGATGGTCGCGATTACGGTGGTGCTCGCCGCCGTGCTGTACGTCATGGTGTCCGGCCTCATCTCGGGGCCGAGCACACAGAAGCCGTTCGTGACGTTCAGCTCGACGACGAAGGTGAATGCGGTGACCTGGTTGTTCACGGTCGCATCGGCGTCTCCCGCTATCGGCCCGGCCAACTATAAGGTGAACTTCGGGATTGCGACGTTCACGGGGACCGCGGTTCCCATGGGAGCCACGGGAGTCAACACGACGGTGACCGTCACCGGAGCCACGCCCTCGGCGGTCGGCATTACCTGGACCGACCTGGGCAGCGCGGGCACGTTGACCGCGGGCGGCCGGTTCACGATCGCGTTCCCGTCGGCACCGGCGTCCGGAACTGCGTTGACCTTCTACCTGCTCTACTCCGACGGATCCCAGATCCAGTCGGTCGCCTGGCAGGCCTAGGTCTTCCAGGAGGAAGTCACATGAAGAACATCATCCGCAAGGATGAGCAGGCGGTGTCTCCCGTCATCGCGACGATCTTGATGGTCGCGATTACGGTGGTGCTCGCCGCCGTGCTGTACGTCATGGTGTCCGGCCTCATCTCGGGGCCGAGCACACAGAAGCCGTTCGTGACGTTCAGCTCGACGACGAAGGTGAATGCGGTGACCTGGTTGTTCACGGTCGCGTCGGCGTCTCCCGCTATCGGCCCGGCCAACTATAAGGTGAACTTCGGGATTGCGACGTTCACGGGGACCGCGGTTCCCATGGGAGCCACGGGAGTCAACACGACGGTGACCGTCACCGGAGCCACTCCGTCCTCGGTCGGTGTCAAGTGGACCGACCTGGGCAGCGCGGGCACGTTGACCGCGGGCGGCCGGTTCACGATCGCGTTCCCGTCGGCACCGGCGTCCGGCACCGCGTTGACCTTCTACCTGCTCTACTCCGACGGATCCCAGATCCAGTCGGTCGCCTGGCAGGCCTAGGCGCCTAGAACGAGGGCCCCAGGGCCCTCCCCTTCCACTTTTCCTATTTCGTTTCCTTGTTCATGCGGCTGCCATCGGAGCTCGAAAACTCAGCTCGGACCTGGCTCTAGGAATTGAGTCGAGACGGCGGCCAACGCTGAGACTGCGGAAACCCGGACAACAACTCTACGCTACGAGGTCCACTTCAGCTCTTCGACACGGAGGGCGAGGGACGTGATCGTCTCCGCGACGTGGGCGAACTGCGTCACGAAGTCCGCGGCCGTCACGGCGTCCTGGGCCTCGAAGATGACCATCGCATCCGGCTTGCCCAGGAGGGCGAGGAATTCGTGCACCATCACGTTGTTCGGCAGGCGGGGGTGTCTGAAGAGTCGGGTCGCCTCCTCGAGCTGCCCGGGCATCACTTTCAGCTGCGCAACGAAGAGCATGGGCTCACGCGGCGAAGGCATCCGGCCCTCGCTATATAATCGTGCCCCGTCGCCTATCGCGACCCGCTGCGGGACGGCGCGGCGCGGTGCACCTTGACGCGGATGAGGTTGGACTGCGCGACCGTGGTCCCCAGGACGTGATCCGACCAGCGCTGCCGCGGATCCCCGTCCACGAGCATCCCCGCGATCGTGTCGAGGAAGGGGAAGAGGAACCAGAAGAGCTTCGGGATGTTGCGGACGGCCGCCTTGGCGAACGTCATGGGCCCGCGGATGGGGCGCACCTCGAGGCCTGCGATGTACTTGCCGCAGGTCGTCCGGAAGATCGCCTCCGCGGTCACCGAGTAGACGTACAGGGCGACGCCGCCCAGGACCCCGAAGACCCAGGGGGCGCGCTCGCCGTCAAAGAACAGGAGGGTCCAGAGGGGCGCGAAGACGAAGAGGAGGTCGATGACGAAGGCCACGACCCGCTTCGCCCAGTGCGTCTGAAACGTCCGATTGTGGCCGAGAAGGTCGAACCCCGTCACCATGGGTGCATCCCGACGATTCCATCGCCCTTTTCGGTATAAATAAGTTCATCCAGGCGCCGGGCGGCGTGTTGACAAAAGCCGGCCACTCAGATCGCCCATCATTCATCACGAGTCAGCGTCGGTTGCATCATCACAGTGGCGGGCGGCGCAAGGCGCCCCTTGACCATGAGCTTTGCGACCATGCGCCACGCTTATGGCCTCCGCTCGGGATGGCCCGCCCGTGACGGGCATCCGCCTGTACGCATACCACGCGGGGCAGTGCGACCCCAAGAAATGCACCTCCCGCAAGCTGCAGCGGCACGGCTTGCTCACCTTCGTGCCACGCGCCTCGTCCCTGCCCGGCGGCACGCTCCTCCTGACTCCGGGCGCCGAACGGGCCCTGTCGCGTGCGGACGCCCCGCGGGCGCGCCTGCACGGCCTCTCCGTCCTCGACCTGAGCTGGAAGATCACGGAGAAGGTCGGGCGGTTCCCCGCCGTCCCGAAGGCCGTCGGACGCGCTCTGCCGTACCTGCTCGCCGCGAACCCCGTCAATTACGGCAAGCCGTTCATCCTCTCCAGCGCGGAAGCCCTCGCCGCCGCCCTCGCGATCCTCGGGGAGGAGGGCCAAAGCCGCGATGTCCTGTCGAAGTTCGCGTGGGGAGAGCAGTTCTTCCTGCTCAACCGGGAGCCGCTGGACGCCTACCGCCGGGCGGAGGATAGCACCGGGATCGTGGCGGCGCAGGCCGAGTTCATTTGAAATCGGGCGGCAGCAGGTCCGGGATGCCGTCCCGGATCTCGTAGCGGTGGTTGCACGCCTTGCAGAACAGCGAGCCCTCGAGGATCTCGTCCTTCTCGAGGTCCACCTTCAGCTCCAGGTCCCCCTTGCAGACCGGGCAGCACAGGATGTCCATGAGGTCTCGCTTCATGGCCTCCGGCATCCCGCCGGACGGCTTAAGGCCTGTGGGGCGCGAAGGGTTCGACCTGCGTGCCAAAAACCTCTTGGCCGACCGCGGATGCTGGTCCGGTGCGGTCCGAGACGAGCGCCCTCCATGCACTTCCGACAAGTCATAAATAGGACGTCCCTTATCGAGCACCCTCTTCGGAGTCGTGTACCCAGTGGAAGACCGTAAGAGCTGGCTCCGCGAGAACTGGCGCATCGGGCTCATCCTCGCGCTGATCCTGGGCCTCGCCCTGTTCCTGCGCGTCTACTTCGTCTACGGCGAGTTCGCTCCTGCGGGGTTCTGGACCGGCGGAGGCGACTACTCCGGCGGGTCCGACCCCTTCTACTGGGAACGCGCCCTCCTCTACTCGTTCCAGACGGGGAAAGAGATCAGCTGGGACTACGCGATGAACTACCCCGTCGGGTTCCCCGACGTCCGTCCCCCGCTCTTCGACTGGTTCAACCTGCTCGGGGGCTACGTGATCTCCCCGGCGTTCCCAGGCGGGGCCTGGAACGCGATGGTCTGGATGCTGAACATGAACGCCGCGATCTTCGGCGTCCTCGCGGTCATCCCGACCTACCTCATCGGGAAGGAGGCGTTCAACCGCCGGGCCGGCATCCTGGCGGCGTTCCTGCTCGCGTTCAGCGCGGCCTCCCTCCAGCGCAGCCACGCCACGATCGCGGTCCACGACTCGTGGACCCTGTTCTTCGTCATCTGCACGTTCTTCTTCTACCTCCGGGCCCTGAAGACCCTGAACCGCCGGCGATGGGTCGAGAACTGGTTCCAGCGCAAGGCCATCGCGACGGGGCTCCGGGCGTTCCTGCAAGAGAACCGCAAGAGCGTCCTGTACGCGTTCTTGGCGGGCCTCTGCATCGCGGTCACCGCGCTGTCCTGGCAGGGCTGGGCGTACGTCCCCGTCATCCTGGTGCTCATCTTCGTCGTCGAGATCCTCCTCGACCGGATCCGCAACCAGGACGCGATGGGGGTCACGATCCTCTTCATGATCATCCTGGCGACCCCGCTCCTCATCTCCTTCCCGTGGTACTCCGTGCGGAATCTGATCCACGTCTGGTGGGACGTGCCGTTCTACCTGTTCCTCGTGGCGACGGCGCTCGGGCTCGTCTTCACGGTCACCCGCGACTACCCCTGGACGATCGTCATCCCCGCCACGTTCGCGGCCGGCGGCGTGGGCCTCCTGATCGGCTTCACGGTGAACCCGTCCCTCCTGTTCGCCTTCTACAGCGGCGCCGGGTACTTCGTCAAGAACAAGGTGTACCAGACGATCGCCGAGGCGCAAGAACCCGGGATGTCGGAGCTCATCCTGAACTTTGGCTGGTTCACCTTCTACCTCGGCCTCGGCGCGATCGCGTACATGATCTGGCAGATCCCGCGGCGCAACAATGCCGCCTACACGATGCTCGTCCTGTGGACGGCGGGCGCCCTGTTCATGTCCCTCGCTGCCGCGCGGTTCATCTTCGACGCCGCGCCGGTCATGGCCATCGCCACGGGGTACGCGCTCGACCTGGTGCTCACGCGCTTCGGGTTCGAGGAGATGCGCCGCACCTACCGCTCCCTCGCCGAAGGCTCATGGCGGAACGCGATGCGGAAGAGCGTCAAGCCCCGCCACGTGATCGTCGCGGTCCTCATCGCCATGCTCGTCCTCCTGCCCAACGTCTGGTTCGCGGTGGACGCCGGCATCCCGTACGAGCAGAAGGCGGCCTACGACCGGCAGATCCAGGCCCTCCTCCCCTCCTTCTTGCAGGCCCCGGGATACAGCTCCGCGGGGACCGGGAACACCTACTACCTCGGGGCCTTCGGGTACTCCCTGCCGAACGAGACCCAATACTTCCCGGCGGCGTACCAGTGGTTATCGACCCAGGACACGAACGTCCCCCTCGTCGACCGGCCGTCCGTCGTGGCCTGGTGGGACTACGGGTTCGAGATCACGGAGCGCGGCGGCCATCCCGTCGTGGCCGATCCGTTCCAGAACGGGTACGCCATCTCGGGACAGTTCATCCTCTCTCAGAACGAGAGCTCCGCGATCGCGCTGATGACCCTGCGTGTGATCGAGGGCGACTTCCGCGCGCACGGCGGGAGCCTGAGCCCCGAGGCTTCCCAGATCCTGACGAGCTTCGGCATCAACCCCGCCCAGGTCGCTTTCGCCTTCAAGAACCCGAGTGCGCTCATCTCGACGATCCTGACGAGCCCGAACCTGTACGGTCCCTGGGACGCGAACCTCCAGAACGTGAACACGCCGTACATCTACCTCGGCCAGGTGCTCCTCGCGAAGCTCAGCGAAGACCGCCTCGTGGGCCTCTACCAGGCGATGTGCACGGCCACGGGCACCTCCGTCGGGTACTTCATGGTCGACTCGAGACTCTTCCCGGTGAGCGCCACGAACACGGGCATCTTCTACGCGCCCGCGAAGCTCTCGGACCACCGGGTCATCAACCTCGCGAACGGCCAGGTCATGCCCTTCGACTTCTTCCAGCTCTTCGCCAACACGAACCGCGGGAACAACCTCCCCATCCAAATCGTGTCCCCGACAGACCAGATCAGCTCGACGACGATCCAGTTCCAGCCCATGTTCTACAACTCGATGTTCTACCGTGCCTACATCGGGTACTCGCCGTCCGTGGTCGGGTCCACCGACAAGGGGATCCCGGGGCTCGACCAGGCGCTGGCGGCCTACACACCTCAGCCCGCATGGAACCTCAGTCACTTCCGGGTCGTGTACCGGACCGCGTACTACAACCCCTACACGGACCCGTCCAACCACACGGGCGCCTGGCGGGCGATGAACTATGACCAGGCCCTCGCCCTCCAGAGCCAGATCTCCGCAGGGAAGGCGACCGGCGTCGTCGACATGAGCACCCTGTCGACCGTCCAGAACGGGGCCATCATCCTCCGCTACTACGACGGTGCGTACGTCAACGGGACGGTCAGCGCAGGCGGCGTCCCCCTGTCGAACGTCCAGATCACGGTCACGGACGAGCTCGGGACCCCGCACTACGAGACCACGACGGATGCGAACGGGCATTACAGCGCGATCGTCCCGTTCGGGAACATCACGCTCACCGCGAGCACCGGCACGGCCGACAACCGGACCCTCGTCGGCCCGAACATCCTCGGCACGACGACGATCCCCGTCACCGTGGACCAGGCGATGCGGGTCAACCAGGACCTGAACCAGGACGGCGTCCCGGACTGGCTCATCGCCCACGACTTCCAAGTCACGCCCCAGTCCCTCCACGGGACCCTCTACTTCGACATCAACCACGACACATTCTACGGCTCCGGCGACCTCGTCGCCGCGGGCGCGACCCTCACGCTGTCCGCGACGGACTTCGGCCGCGTCGCGACGGCCACCGCGGGGCCGACGGGCGCCTACTCCCTCGCGAACCTTCCGGTCGGGGTGTACCATGTCCGGGTCAGCTACCAGGGCAGGACGTTCTCCGCCGCGGACATCCAGATCGGGACCGCAACGAGCAGCAGCCGGGACATCTCCTTGTCGTTCACGAGCGTGGGCGGCAGCACGGTCGACGCGACGGGCGCGCCGATGTCAGGAATCAACGTCACCCTGACGGACGCCACGAACCACACCTCGTGGCAGACCGCGTCCAACGGGACCGGGGTCTACAACTTCCCGTTCGTCCTGCCGGGCAACTACACGTTGGGCGCCGTCGCGGGCTCCCTGTCGTCCATCCCGTTCAGCTTCCATGTGGAGAACACCGGGGTCAGCCAGAACCTGACCTTGGCGCCCTCGGGACGCGTCACCGGCACGACCGAGCTGTTCGGCGTCGCGCTTCCCTACGCCACGGTCAACTTCCAGGCGAGGGCGACCGACTACCTCATCGCGACGGCCACCTCCGACGCGAACGGCCACTACAGCCTCGCGCTCCCCGCCGGGGACTGGAACGTCAACGGGCGCATGTACCAGGGGACGTCCCTCTTCGCCACGCTCGGGGCGGTCACGGTCCGGCAGGCCGCGACGTCCACGTTCGACCCCAACTTCGTCGACGGTTCGCGGGTGAGCGGCTCCGTCTCGGTCGCGGACCAGACCACGGACCTCCGGGCCCACATCGGGTTCCTCGGATCGACCGGCGAGTGGTGGGTCCGCTCCGCCCTCGGGAACACGTATCTGGCGTACCTGCCCCTCGGTTCGTACTCGGTCGTCACGAACGCGCCGGGCGTGGGCTGGGAGGGAACCGCGAGCCTCAGCGCCGCCGCCACGAGCCTCGACCTGTCCCTCTGGCCCGCCACGACCCTCTCCGGCACGGTCTACTGGGACGTGAACGGGAACGGCCTGGTCAACTCGGGCGAGGGGATCTCGGGCGCACGGGTCTCCCTCACAGACAGCGCCGGCCAGCGGACCGTCGCAATCGCGGACCCGACGGGCGGATTCAACCTCACCCTGTTTGACAACCGCACGTACGCCGGCACGGTGACCGCCGACGGCTTCGCGCCCTACACGATCTCCAGCTCGTCGCCCTCGGAGATCGGCTCGGGAGTCCGCTGGACCCTCACGCCCCTCCCGGTCTCCCTGACCGGGACCGTAATCCTGAACGGCACCCCGATCCTGAACCGCGCCTTGCAGCTTCAGGCGATCGCGCGCGGAGGCGGAGCAGAGTCCGTGAACGGGACGACCTTCACCGATGGCACGTTCTCCCTCTCCCTGACCCCGGGCACGTACGAGCTCTCCGTCGACGAGAATGTTTCGTCCACCTCGAGCGCGTGGCGGTATCAGAACCTCGGGACGGACACCGTCGTCCTCTCCGTAGGCGAGGGACAGGTCTCGTACTCCCCCACGATCGTCGCGCGGGCCCTCGTCAAGGGCAACGTCACCCTCGCGGGCACCGCGGGTCCTGCCACGGTCTCGTTCCAGGGACCGGATGACCGGACCGTCACGACGACCGCGGCCGGGTACTCGCTCTACCTGCAGGCGGGCACCTACTCGGTCCTCGCGAACCGCACGGTCGGCGGGACCGCATACGAGGTCCTCACGAACGCGACCCTGCCCCCCGCAGGCAATCTGACCCTCGCGCTTCAGCTCACGACCCAGGTCTCCGGCCGGGTGGCGGTCAACGGGATCGGAGTCAGCACCGCGTTCCCCCTTACCTTCGCCCGCATCGAGGGCGGGTCCTTCCCGGCATCCACCGTCGCGGGCGGCACGTACAGCGCGAGCCTCGTGACCGGCAACTACACAGTCTCGCTCGACGCGACGGGGAGCGTCCAGGCCTCTGGCATCACCCGCTACTACCGTTACTCGTTCACGGGCACCCTGACCGTGGCACCCGGGACGACGAGCCTCACGTACGACATCGCCGCGAACCGGACGTATGACAACACGACCGTCGCCGGGCGGGTCCTGCTCGGCGCGACCGGGGCCGACGCGAGCCTATCCTTCATCGCTCAGTCGGGCGGCGCGATCGGTTCGCAAGCCGTCGCCCAGTCCGACGGCACGTACTCCGCGCCACTCGCGCCGGGCACGTACGTCGTGTACGCCACGCGGGTCATCGGCCCGAGCGGTTTCCTGGGCACCCTGAGCGTGCCCCACGCCGCCACGTTCGCGTATACGGTCCCGCTGCTCCCGGCCTTCCTCGTGTCGGGTGTGACGACCGACCCATCCGGGGTGCGGGTCAATGCGACGCTGAACGTGGCCGGTGCGGCCCCGCTGACGCTCTCCACGGACCTGAGCGGGAACTACCAGTCCTTGCTCCCGCTCGGCACCTACGCGATCACGGCGGACCGGTCCCAGACGGAGCAGGGCCTCCTCGTGCACTACCAGGGGACCGCGACGATCACCCTCCAGTCCGACACGGTCGTGAACCTGCAGCTCGGCCGCGTGGATACGCACTCGGTCGCGGTGACCTGGGATGCGTCCCAGAACCGGACGGTCCGCGGCGGCAGTTCCGTGACCTACACGTTCGTCGTGGAGAACACGGGCAACCTCCAGGACACGTTCTCCCTCTCGGGGAGCGCCGCCTCCGGCTGGAGTTTCAGCTTCTTCCCGTCCACCGTGAACCTGAACTACGGCACCGCGACGAACCGGAGCGCCGTCACGGTCACGATCCAGACGCCGTCCGATGCCCTCGTGAACCACGGGACCGTGACGATCACGGCGACCTCGACGGCGGACACGAATGCGAGGGGCAACCTCGCGGTGACCGTCGGAATCGTCCGGACCCGCGGGCTGACCCTCCAGGTCGATCCGACCTCCGGGACCTTCGACGGCCGGTACCTCAACTACACGCTCAACGTGCACAACACGGGGAACGCTCCCGAGGTCGTGGACCTGAGCATCCAGAATCCCAGCGACATCGCGGCGGGCGGCTGGTCGCCCGCGCTGGCCCGGGTGGGCGCGACGCAGGCCGCGGGACTCACCCTCGCGAACGTGAGCGTCGATGCGAACGCGACGGCGGGCGTGAAGCTCGTCCTCCGCCTGGCTGGCGCGAACGGAGGCACGACCGTCGCGCTGCAGGTTGCCGCTGAAGGAACCCCCTCCGTCGCGGCCCAGACCACGTACACGGCGACGCTGCCCGCCCTCACGGTGCCCTCGGGGGTCGGAGTCTCCGGTCCGGGAGCCGCGCTCCAGCTGCCTCCGAACGAGCTCCTGATCGCCGCCATCGCGGGTGCGGTCTCCGCCGTGGCAGCCGCGTTCATCCTCACCCGCCGGAGGCGATGATCGTGCGGGCCTGGGTCCTGGTGGTTTTCCTGCTCGTCGCCGCGGGGCTCATCCCGACGGCCCTCGCGTCGGCAAGCGGCCCCCTCCTCGCGACGGTCGGTGGGCCACCCGCGCTGGCCCCCGGCCAGACGGCGCAGTACAACGTCACGATCAGCGGCGGACCCGCCGGCAACGTGACCTACTCCCTGACCTACTCGATCTCCGGGACGAACACCACGGGCGGCAACCCGCTGAGCTCCTCCCCGGGGCAGACGAGCGGGAACCGGACCAACTACCAGGTAAACGTCACCGCTCCGACGCTCGAGCAGACTATCACGCTCTCCATCAGCGTCGCGGCGGCCCCCGAAGTCGGGGTGACCGAGAACACGGTCGCCACGTTCGTCATCGAGGTCATCAAGCCGTTCACGCTGAGCGCGACCCTCCACAACGGCGGGTCGACGGCCGCGCTCAACGTCACGGTGCGCTGGTACGTCGACGGGTCGCTCGTTGGCACGAGCCTAGTCAATCAGGTCGCGGCAGACTCGGACGCCACGGTCACCTTCACGTACCTCCCCCTCGGGCTCACCGCGGGCGAGCACACGCTGATGGTGTCCGCCGACCTCGACCACGACGGCGTGATCCAGGCGTCGCGGGGAGAAGTCGTGACCTCGACCATCTTCTACAACCAGGTCCAGCAGCCGGCGGCAGGCTGGGCGATCCTCCTCGGCATCGGCATCTTCATCCCGGTCTTCCTGGGCGTCGTCGCGTGGCGACGCCGCGGGGAGCGCTGATCACTCGGGCTCGAGGATCCACACGTCGGCGTGGTTGCGGAGCAGCATTCCGAGCTTCGTCTTGGAGATGCCCGCGCGGGAGAGGAGCCCATCGAGGCGTTCCGCGGGGGGCAGGATCACCTGGCCATCGACCCAGGCTGTCGCGAGCGTCTCGTACCGCAAGCCTTTCCCCGCCACCCGGATCCGGGCCGCGGCGGTCTCGCGGAAGGTGTGGAGGACGATGTGCACCGACGTCACGGCCGTCGGCCGCACCTTCGCGTTGTAATATTCGGCGACCTCCTTGTGCACCGGGGCGAAGGACCCGACCCGCTTCGCGTACTCCCGCCATCCGCGATCGAAGGGGGAGCGGACCGTCGTCATGCAGCGCTCCGTGACGGGCTGGACGTCCTCGAAGGTCGCGAGGATCGACTGGCCCGACACGAGGGCCCCCATGAGCTCCGGCCACGACGCATACTCCTCGCGCGGCATCGTGTTCGCAAGGTTCTTCGCCAGGCTGACGAGGTAGTTGTTGAGCCCCGCGACGCCAACCTTGGTCGCGAGGTCTTCGAGGAACAGGGCCGTCGCAATCTCGACGAAGGGGTTGCACTCCGTCATGCGTGACTCGGAGGGCATCAACGCCCCCCCTTCAGACGCGCGCCGCGCATCACGAGCGCGTACACGCATTCGTAGTTGCGGAGGAGCGCCCGGACGTGCTCCTCGTTGATGTTGATCATCGCGACGTTCTTCGAGGAGATCTTCGTCTCGCCGCTCCAGCCCCGGGTCGCGAGGAGGTAGGACAGCAAGGGATTCCCCGAGACGGTCACGTTCTTCGCGATCTCCTCGCGGAACCTCTCGTGGAAGACGCAGAAGTTGCAGACCGCGATGTTGTGGACGTTTTGGTTGTACTCATCCATCACGGTCTGGTCCGCGGGGCTCATCCGGCCGGTCGCGTAGCGGGTTCGGAAGATCGTCGGGACGTAGCAGCACTGCTTCATGGCGTACAGGTATCCGACGACGTCTCCGTCGACGTCCGTGATGGCCATGTCCGTGAGCGGAGTCACGTCACCCTCGATGCTGAAGGCGGTCCGGCCCTCGCGCACCGCGACGTTGAACGAGGTCCAGCCCAGGTACGCCTCCTTCCCCATGCGGGAGGCGAGCGCGTCCCCGACCCGTTGCCAGAACTCGACGACCCCGTCCGCTCCGGCCTTCTCAATCATGTCCTCGATCAGCGATGCGAGGGCGACATCCAACATCGTCACACGGCTCCGTTCATGGGATCACACAAACGAGGACAGGACCCCGTTCAGGTAGGACTTCCACTCCTTCTCCGCGCGGTCGGCGACGTCCTCGCCGCGGATCTCGCGGAGCTTCGCGAGGATCAGCACCAGGAACCGATTCCAGTGGTCTCGGCTCATGTACGCCTGCGACGTACCCACCTCGTTATAGGCGAGCGTGAGGGTCTCCTCGAGGGGCCCCGGCCCGACGAGCGCGCCGAGCCGCTGGCGGAAGTACGTGTCGATCTCCTTGTTCTTCTTGAACTCCTTCGTCTCCTCGAACTTCTGGACGAAGAGGAACCTCGTGAGGCGCTTGAGCTCCGTGGCGACCGACTCGTCGTAGCTGGCGAGGACTTCAGGGGTGATCGGCTTCTCCTCGAAGAGATGGCGGACCACGATGGCGGTCTTCACGACGTTCGCGAGGACGCCCTGCATCTTCGTGATCTCGACCGTCTTGGTCGTCAGGAAGACCAGGAAGGCTCGATCCCCGACCCCGCCGATGATGACGGTCCCGGCTTCGAACTGCTCGACAGACATCATCATGTTCTGGCCGCTGAGCTGGTTGCAGATGTGGGCCAGGTTCCCCTTGAGCAGATTCAGGAGGCGGTACTCGCGCGGATTGAGCTCGTTGGGGATGGAGGACGCGAAGATCCGGCCATCGACGCCCAGGAACATGGCGATGTCCAGGGCGTTGTCCTCGCGGCAACGCCGGAGCTCCGTCTCCAGGAGGAGCTTGAGGTGGCCGACCGTCTCGGCCCCCATCGTCTTGTCGACCTTTCCCGCGTAGGGCATCTAGGCTCCCCGTCTCAACCCGTAGGAGTTGAAGAGGATCTGGAGGGCTTCTTCCGGCGAGTAGTCGTAGTCCCAGTTCTTCTGCATCGCCCGGATCCGCTCGAGGACGCGCGCGGGTGCCTTCAGGGATTCCGCGGTCTTCAGGGCCTCATCGAAGGTCTTCGTGTGGGACCGCGCGGTCTCCTCGGCCATCTGGACGGGGCTGGTGCGGACGACGATCCCGATCCCGCGGGCGAACAGGTAGGGATAGACGCCTTCGCCGTGGTGAACGCCTCGCATCTTGAGGATCTTGAGCGTCCGGTTGAACGCGCCTCCGATCGGATAGTACTCGAGCTGGATGGCTCCGTCCGAGAGGTAGATGGGCAGGAGGACGTCCTCCCCAATCGTCTCGCCCGGCCGCGAGTGTTCCTCGACCGTGCAGAGCACGACGCCCAGTTCCTTCAGGGTGTAGAAGAGCTTCCCGATGAGCTCGCGCTGCTCGAGCTTGTCCCCGGTCGCCCAGATCACAGGCGTCATCGGGTCGATGACGACGCGCGTGGGGATGTTGTAGTCGGCGCGCGCCTTGACGAGCTGGGGAAGCTGCTCCTCGATCATCTTCTTGAAGTTCTTCCCCTTGAGGTGGATGAAGAAGAGGCTCTTCTCATAGTACTTGCGCATGTCGAACCCCATGAGGGCCGCCTCGCGCATGATCTGTTCCGGCGCCTCTTCGAGGGTCACGTAGAGGGCCTGCTCTCCCTGCTCGATGCCCTCCATGAGGAACTGGACTGCGAACGTCGACTTGCCGGTGCCGCTGGACCCCAGGAGGACGACGGTCGACTTCGGGTAGAAACCGCCTTCGATGAGGTCGTCGAGGCCGGGAATCCCGCTGTGCACTTTCTCCTTGTCCGTCATGTGACTCCCCCCGGTCCCCCGCATACCCGGGTGAGGGGCGGGCGGTGGGACTGCTCAAGGTGGCACGACCGATGAGGGGGCCTTTTAAAAAGCGCTTGGCCCTGGAAATCGCCCTTGAGAACGAGGCGCGGCCTCCGAGGCGTCAGAGCTTGCCGCGGATCGCGTCGAGCTTCTTCGAGAGCTCATGACCCTGGGCGGCGACCGCGACCTCGCCGCGGGTCTTCTCGATCAGACTCCGCGCGATGTCCTGCTTGCGCTTCAGGGCGACCAACGCCGTCGGATAGTCGAACCGCATCAGCGCGTCGAGAATCCGCTCCATCCTCTCCAGGAAGTGCGACGCGTCCGCGACGTTGCCGTTCCGCAGGGCGGTGAGCGCACATCGCCGCAGCTCGCCCACGACGTCCCCGAGGCCGAGCAGGTATGCGGTGTCCGTCACACCGCACTCCTTCGGGGTCGGCAGGATCGCCGCCTCCAAGATCGAATGGAAAATAAAGGCCTCGCACGCCTCCTGCATGGCGTTCTCCACGAAGCCCGCGTGGAAGAGATCCGGATGGCCGTCGAGAAGGCTCCGGAGTTTCAGCACCTCCTCGCGCGTCTCCTGCAGGGGGGCCTGCATGTCCTCGCCGCGATGCAACCCCTGGATCGCGGTCCCCGCCAGGCGGGCGATCGTCCGGGACGACTTGATCGCGAGCTCCCGGACCTCGTCCTTCTCGTCGAGCCGCCCCTCGATGTCGGAGATGACCTCGTCGAGGTTCTTCACGCCGCGGCCATGAGCCCTCCCGTTATTTGAGGGTTGGGGCCAACGGCGCACCACGGGACCGGAGACGCACGCCACGCGGATCGGTGCGAGCGAAAGCCTCTTGGACACCGACGCACTCGGCGGGTCGGGTCGACGATGGACGAGGCGGAGGGGTTTGCGAGGGTCCTGGGATATCGGCTGTTCTACCGCTCGTTCGGGAGGGCGACAAAGGGGACCGTCCTCTGCCTCCACGGGGGCCCCGGCGCCTCGCACGATTATCTGCTTCCCCTGGCCGACCTGGCCCAGTTCGGGTACCGCGTCGTGCTCTTCGACCAGCTCGGCTGTGGCCGGTCGCAGCGACCGAGAGGGACGGCCCTCTACACGATCGACCATCATGTGGAGGAGGTCGAAGGGATCCGGCGGGCCCTGCACCTCGGGCGCGTGCACCTCATGGGCTCGAGCTACGGCGGGGCGCTCGTCCTCGCGACCGCCCTGACGTATCCGAAGGCGCTCCGGAGTCTCGTCGTGTCGAGCGGCCTCGCGAGCACGCCGCTCACGGTCCGGGAGATGTGGCGGCTCGTGAACCGACTCCCGCCCCGCGTGCGGGCCACGATCCGGAGGCACAACGCACGAGGCGACTTCCGGAATCCCGAGTACCTGAAGGCGGTCGACGTGTTCTACCGGAGGCACCTGTGCCGCCTCCGGGTCTGGCCCCACGAAGTGGTCCAGACGATGGACAACACGGGGCTCGTGTACCGGATCATGAACGGCCCGAACGAGTTCACGATCACCGGTCGGATTCGCGACTGGGATGTGACGGATCGGCTCCCGGAGATCCGACTCCCGGCCCTCGTCACGGTCGGTCGGTACGACGAGGTCACGCCCCGCGTGGCGCGGGCCATACAGAACGGGATCCAGGGCTCAAAGCTCGTCCTGTTCGACGAGAGTTCGCACCTCGCGTTCTGGGAGCAGCGGCCTCTGTACATCGAGATTGTACGCGATTTCCTTGACGGCGTCCGATGAGGGGTCGCCCCTTCGGTCAATCAGGCGGCACCGCGGATCTTGCGCATCTTCTCGACCTTGCGACCCACGACGTCGGGCTTCCCGATGTCCCGCCGCGCGTAGTAACTCCCGCCGATGAAGGCGAGCGCTTCCTCCGAGATCGCTTCGGCCGTCCCGAGGTCGTCCGCGATGCCGACCACGGCGAGGGACCGGGAGGTCGTCGTGTAGATGTGGCCGTTCCGCTCGTCCACGGCGGCGTAGTAGAGGCGGGCGCCCGTCCGGCGGATGCTGTCCTCGTCCACCTTGAGCTGCTCTCCCGCCTTCGGGTGCGTGCCGTAGCCCGGCGGCACGACGTATTTGCAGACCGTGGCCTTGCGGGCGAAGTGGGCGCGAAGCGGCAGCCCGCCGCGCGCGACGCTTTCACAGAGATCGACGAAGTTGTCCTCCAGGATCGGGAGGATGTTCATGGACTCCGGGTCCGCGAAGCGGACATTGTACTCGAGCAGTTTCGGCCCGTCCTTCGTGGCCATGAAGCCGCCGTAGAGCACACCCTTGAACGGGGTCCCGCGGTCTGTCATCGCCTCGACCGTGCGCCGCATCGTCTCGATCGCCTGGTCGTATTCCAGGCGCGAGACGAAGGGCAGGAGATGATCCGCGTCGCTGTAGGAGCCCATCCCGCCCGTGTTCGGTCCCCGGTCCCCCTCATACGCCCGTTTGTGGTCCTGCGCAAGAGGGGAGGGCACGAGGCGCTTGCCGTCAGATAGGGCCTGGAGCGAGAACTCCTCCCCAACGAGTTTCTCCTCGACGAGGAAGCGGGCCTGGCCGCCGATCTTCTTCTCGAGGATCTCCCGGCCGTACGCGAGGGCGCCCTCCTTCGAGGAGAAGTGGTCCCCCCAGACCTGCACGCCCTTGCCACCCGTGAGGCCCAGCGGCTTGATCACGAACTCGAAGTCGCTGTCCAGCACGAACTCGGAGAACGGTGCGTACGAGTCGAAGGCCCAGTAAGAGGGGAGGCCGGGGATCCCGTAGGTCTTCATCAGGTCCCGAGTGAACTCCTTGTTCGTCTCGAGCTGGGCGGCCGCCTTCGTCGGCCCGGCCGTGGGGACGCCCCGGGCCTCCAAGGCGTCGACGATTCCTCTCTCGAGCGGGGCCTCGGGGCCGATGACCGCCAAGTCCGCGTGCTGGTCCTGTGCCCAGGCGACGATGCGGTCCACCGCGTTCACGTCACCGATGAGGGTTTCTCTCGCGACGCGGCGGATGCCGGGGTTCTGGTTGGCCATGGCAGCGAGGATCTCGGCCCCACCGCGTCGCAACGCCTCCACGATCGCGTGCTCGCGGCCTCCCCCGCCCACCACGAGGACTCGCACGGCCCTCTGCAACGGGTGAGAGGCCAAAAGGGTTTCCTCGGAGGATGAGAGGACCATTCCCAGGATTGAGTTTCGAACCGAGAGGTTATTCGACTACAGCTGCGGACCGCCCGCCAATAGAGCCCAATCACGGAGAGAGCGCGCCCGCGCCCACACCGAGCCCCGCGCCGGCCCGCCCTCCCCGAACCGGAATGAGCTCGATACTGGGAATTGCCGCTCTGGCGCTCGCGGTCGTCGCCTTGGTCGTTGGCTTCGCGATCCCCGGGCCCACGGGTCCCGCGGGCGCGAACGGCGCGAACGGGGCCACGGGAGCCACCGGTGCTCAAGGCCCCCAGGGGCCCGCCGGCGCAGGAACCCTCATGACCACGAACAGCACCGCGAACGCTGTCGTCCTCGCGGCCACGTGCACCCAGTACACCGGAGCGGAGATCTCGATCACCGTGCCCCGTGCCGGACAAGTCGTCATCAACGCCAACGTGATGCTTGACATCCAGCACACGACCGGGACGAGGGACGTGGCCTATGTCGTCGTGCAGAACAACACGAGTGCTTGTCCCGACGACCCGTACCTGGGCATCATGGTCGTGCAATCCGGCCTCCCGACGGACACCTACTGGAACAGCATTGCCGTGATGAACAACTACACGGTGAGCGCCTCTGGTACGTACACGTTCTATGTAAACGGCCGGATGGCCGCGGGAGCGAGCGCGGCCGACCAGTTCTGGTACGCGAACCTGGTCGCGGTGTTCTATCCGGCGTAGGAATCCTCGAAAATCGCGAAGCGGTCCGCGGCTCCCCGTCTCGGAGCTGCGTGGCCGCCCCTTCCCTCTTTGTTCAGATTTTCACCTGGCGGCGAGCTCGGCCGCGCGGACGGTATTGACGAGAAGCATCGCGATCGTCATGGGTCCGACGCCTCCCGGAACGGGCGTGATGGCTTTCGCCTTCTCCTTCACCGCCGGGAAGTCGACGTCGCCCACCGTACGGTAGCCGCTCTTCTTGCTCGCGTCCGGGATCCGGTTCGTCGCGACATCGATGACGACCACGCCGTCTTGGACCATGTCCGCCCGGATCGTCCCCGGAGCCCCCATCGCGGCCACGAGAATCTCGGCGCGGCGCGTGTGAGCGGCTAGGTTCCGGGTCGCGCTATGGACCACGGTCACCGTGGCGTTCGCCTTCGGGGCCTTCTGCATCAGGAGCGCCGCGAGCGGCTTCCCCACGATGTTGCTCCGACCCGCGATGACGACGTCCTTCCCGGCGGGATCGTTGCCACTGCGCACGAGGAGTTCGACGACGCCGGCAGGCGTCGCGGGGGCGAACCGCGGGCTGCCGATGAGCACGAGGCCGACATTCTCGGGATGGAAGCAGTCCACGTCCTTGCTCGGGTCGACGGCCCGGACGGCTGCATCGACGGAGATTTGGGGAGGCAACGGCTGCTGAACCAAGATCCCGTGCACCGTAGGGTCGAGGTTGAGTCGGTGGACGACCTGGAGGAGGGCCGCCTCGGTCGTGTCCTTCGGCATCTCAACGGTCTGATGGGCCATGCCCATCTCCTCGCACGCCTTGCCCTTCATCTTCACGTACAGCTGGGAGCCGGGGTTGTCGCCGACGAGGATCGCGGTGAGCCCGGGGTTCACTCCATGCGAACGCAGGCGATCCAAGCGGTCGCGGAGCTCGCCCCGGATGTCGTCCGCCACGCGCTTGCCGTCGATGATTTCGCCCGTCATGGAGGCCACCGCGGCGGTTATCCCGGAGGGCGTTAAGGACTTTCAGAAACGGTTCTCGTTACCACGCGGGTGCGCGCGCGTGCGCGTATGTTAGTCTCAGCGCGGAAAAACGTACGGTTTTGGTGTCAGACGCGCGTCAATTGGTTATCAGGCACGAAAACAGTTAAGTCCTCTCCCGAAATGTCTACCCCTTCGGATGCACTCGAACGATTGGACGCGTGAGCTGACAGAGCGTCAGCGCGAGGTCCTAACAATCGTTGTGGAGAACAAGGTCTACCGCAACCGTGATTCCCGGATCCCCGAGCTGGCGGCCCAGATGGGAATCGCGCCTGCCGCGGTGGCGAAGCACCTCCTGGAGATCGAGCGCAACGCGCTCCTCCTGGTCATGGTCACGCCGTCCGAGCAGGGCAAGCGGATCTACGAGCGGCTCCAGTTCGAACCCCGGATGGAACGCCAGACCTCCGAGGCCCTCGATTCCCAGAAGGTGCGGATCCTCGGGTTCCTCCGCGACCACCCGGAGGCGACCGCGAATGAGATCTCCGAGGAACTCGAGCTCTCGGACTACACGACCGTCAACGGTCTCCGGGTCCTCAGCGCCATCGCGCTCATCGCGAAGCAGCGCGGGCCCGCGCTCCGGCGCGGTGTACCACCCTACGTGTACCGGCTCACGCCCCACGGCGCGGACGTCGTCTCCCGCCGCGTCTGAGCGGGGGCCGCAAGGCACTTATCGCGCGGCCCCCTTGGACGACCCGAAGACGTGTACGACGCGATCGTGGTCGGGGCGGGACCGGCAGGCGGGATGGCGGCGAGGCCCCTCGCGGCGGCAGGCTTCTCCACCCTGGTCCTGGAGAAGAAGCGAGTCGTCGGGGAGCCGGTGCAGTGCGCTGAAGGCGTCAGCCGATTCGGCCTCGAGTCGAATGGCCTCCGGGCCGACGGCGCATGGGTCGAGCAGGAGATCAAAGGCGCCTGCTGCATCGTCCCGAGCGGGAAGAGCTTCTTCATCACGCGTCTCCCGGGCTATGCCATCAATCGGGTGGCGTTCGACCAGTGGGTCGTCGGCGGCGCCGTGGATCGTGGCGCAGAGCTGCAGACCTCCTCAAGGGTCACCGGCGTGGAGCGTCGCGACGGCGGATGGCGTGTGACCGCGGGCGGCCAGACCTTCGAATCGAAGATCCTCATCGGCGCGGACGGACCCACGAGCTTCGTGGCGAAGACCCTCGGCCTCGTCCAGCGCCAGGAGCAAATCCTCGCGTACGAGTATCGCTTCCCCCGGGAGGCGGTCGAGCTCCCCGACCCGGACCGGTTCCGCCTCTACATCGGGGAACGGTACGACGGCGGATACGCCTGGATCTTCCCGAAGGGCGACGCCGTCAACGTCGGCGCGGGGGGCCACATCGACGCGCACGCGGCGACCGTGGCGTTCTGCCGGGACCACCATCTGGACCCCGCGCGCTCCGCCAGATCGATCGCAGGCACGATCCCGTACCGCTACGACCTGACCAGCTACGCAATCCCGGGCTTCGCCGTGGTGGGCGACGCCGCGGGCGTCACGAATCCCATGAACGGGGCGGGCATCCACCCGGGCCTGTTCAGCGGGCGGCTCGCGGGCGAGTTTGCCGTGGCTGCGCTGGAGAAGGAGGACCCGGCAGCGATGTCCGGGTACGATCGGATCCTGAGGAACTCGCCCTTCCTCGACCCGATCCTCTGGTGGATGATCGAGCGGGTGCGGGGTTGGTCCGACCGACTCATGGACGATGTGGGCGCGGAGCTGGACGGTCTCGACTGGCGGGCCGTGTCCCTCCGGTTCGCGGCCCGTACGGTTCGTCGCAGGCCGTGGCTCCTGCTCCACGCCCGGGAGTTCCTCGGCATGGTGCGGGCCCTCGAGCTCTGCGAGCACTACGGATGGTAGTCGCGGGACGGGCACGGCCCCATTCCCATCCGAATAATCCTCCTCCTTTCCGGTCGACAGACTCAAGCATCGGGCACGCATGTTCCGGGGAAATGGTCGCGAAGGCGGTCACGCGGCAAGTGCGCTCGGGCGGTCGCCTCGAGCGGGTCCTCGCCGAAGGCGGTTTTGCGGTGACCGCCGAGATCGCCCCGCCCGGGTCCGCGGATCCTACGGAAGTCCGCCGGATTGCGGCCCTCCTCCGGGATTCCACGGACGCCTGCAACGTCACGGACTGCCAACGGGCCATGGTCCGGATGTCCGCGATGGCCGCGGCCGCGCTCACGCTCCAGGAAGACGTCGAGCCGGTCCTCCAGATCGTACTCCGCGACCGGAACCGGATCGCGCTTCAGGCCGATCTCCTCGGAGGGGCGGCCCTCGGCGTCCGGAACGTGCTCTGCATGCGGGGTGACCCGCCGCACATCGGGAACGAGCGGGATGCGGCGGGGGTGTACGACCTCAGCACGGAGGAATTCCTCAGCGCCGCCCGCGACCTGCGGGACCAGGGGCTCCTCCGCGGGGGCGACCGGGTCGACGCGCCGCCGAAGCTGTTCCTCGGCGCGACAGCGAATCCCTTCGCAGGTTCCCTCGAGGAGTCGTTCGAGAACCTCCGCGGCAAGGTGACCGCCGGTGCGGACTTCATCCAAACCCAGGCCATCTACGATGTGGACCGGTTCGAGGAGTGGATGCGGCTCGTGCGGAAGGAGTGGCTGCACGAGCACGTCCACATCCTCGCAGGCGTCATCCCGCTGCGCTCCGCCAAGATGGCCCGGTTCATGGCCGAGAAGGTCCCCGGCGTCGCCGTCCCCAAAGACATCCTCCACCGGATGAACGCCGCTCCGGATCCGCGCGCGGAGGGCCTGAGCATCGCCCTGCGAACGATCAAGGCGCTCCGGTCCATCGAGGGCGTGCACGGCGTGCACATCATGGCCGTCAACTGGGAAGAGGCCGTGCCCCGACTCGTCCGGGAGTCCGGGCTTGGCCGCCGCCCCTTGCCCCCTGCGGGCCACCCGTGAGGAGCGCGCGGTTCGCTTCCCGAGCTGCTCTCAAGGTTTAAGCGCGAGCCCACCATTCCGAGGCGGTAATAGGGATGGTTTCTGTTCGCCATGCCCTCCTCAGCCTCTCAGACAAGGAGGGCTTGTTGGATTTCGCACACGGGCTGAGCGAGCTCGGGTTCGAGTTCTTCGCATCGGAAGGCACCGCGAAGGCCCTGAAGGCCGCGGGCCTCGCCGTGAAGACCGTGTCGGAGTACACGGGCCAGCCGGAGGGATTGGGGGGACGCGTCAAGACCCTGCATCCCCGGATCTTCGCCGGCATCCTCGCACCCCGCGGCGACGAGCCGGAACTGAAGGCATGGGGCGCCGTGCCGCTCGATCTGGTCGTCGCGAACCTCTACCCGTTCGAGTCCGTCGTCGCCAAACCAGGCGTGGACCTCGCCGAGGCGATCGAGAACATCGACATCGGGGGCGTCGCCCTGATCCGGGCCGCCGCCAAGAACGCCTCGCGGGTGGGCGTCGTCGTCCGACCGTCGCGGTATCCAGAGATCCTGGACGCGTATCGGAAGGAAGGTGGTCTCCCCGCGAAGCTCCGGGAGGATCTCGCGCTCGACGCGTTCGAGTACACCTCCCGGTACGACGTCGCGATCTACAACTTCCTGTGGCGGCACCAGGGACGCGCCCTCCCACCGAGCCTCCGCATCGCCTTCGAGAAGGCATCCGACATGAGGTACGGCGAGAACCCGTACCAGAAGGCCGCCTTCTACCGCGACCCCTATGCGCCCAAGCCGAACGTCGCGAGCCTCGAGCAGCTCCATGGTCGGGATCTGAGCTACAACAACATCGCGGACCTCGAGGCGGCCCTCCGGATTGCGTCCGAGTTCGTGGAGACCGCCGCGGTCGTGATCAAGCACGGCAACCCCTCCGGAGTCTCGGTGCGTCCGGAACTGGCGCGCGCGTACGCGGAGGCCCATGACGCGGACGAGCGGTCCGCGTACGGCTGCGTCGTCGGTCTCAATCGGCCCGTCGACCTCGAGACGGCGAAGGGCATGAAGGGGCACTTCGTCGAGGCGATCATCGCGCCCGACTACCACGAGGACGCGCTCGAGAGGTTGCGGAAGCGGAAGAACATCCGCCTCGTCCGGACGAACCTCCCGCTCCGGCCCTCCCCGGAATACGAGATGGTCAAGGTCTCGGGCGGAATGCTCGTTCAGACCTCCCAGTACCCGGACATCCGTCCGGAGTCGTTCAAGACCGTCACGACGAAGACCGCGACCCCGGCGGACCTGCAAGACATCGTCTTCGGCATGCAGGTATCGAAATACGTGAAGTCGAATAGCATCGTCCTCGTGAAGGACCGGGTCACCGTCGGCATGGGCGCTGGACAGATGAGCCGGGTGGACAGCGTGGTCCTGGCCTGCCTGAAGGCGGGACCCAGGGCGGCAGGGTCCGTCCTCGTGAGCGACGCCTTCTTCCCGTTCCGGGACGGGATCGACGAGGCCGCCAAGGGGAAGGTGTCCGTGATCGCCCAGCCGGGCGGATCGATCCGCGACCAGGAAGCGATCGACGCCTGCAACGAACACGGGATCGCAATGATCTTCACCGGGATGCGGCTCTTCCGTCACTGAGGGATCCGATGGCACGAACCCGGGTCGGCGTCCTGGCCTCCGGGCGGGGCACGGACTTCCAGAGCCTCGTCGATGCGAGGGACCGGGGCGAGCTGGACGTCGATCTCGCGGTCCTCGTCTGCAACGTCCCCGGCGCGCTCGTCCTCGAACGCGCGAAGAAGGCCGGCGTCCCGGCGGCCGTCGTTGACCATCGGCCCTTCGGCAAGGACCGCGAGGGGTTCGAGCGGGCCGTCGTGAAGGTCCTCCGTGAGCACCGCGTGGACCTGGTCGTCTTCGCAGGGTTCATGCGGATCGTGACACGATACCTCGTGAGCGAGTTCCCGGACCGGATCATGAACATCCATCCGTCGCTCCTCCCTGCCTTCCCCGGGGCGCACGCTCACCGCG
The DNA here is from genome assembly GCA_963768855.1 of uncultured Thermoplasmata archaeon. GTDB lineage: Archaea > Thermoplasmatota > Thermoplasmata > RBG-16-68-12 > RBG-16-68-12 > RBG-16-68-12. The sequence continues at coordinate 165,979 of CAVYJM010000011.1, read as the reverse complement.
ACGTCCTCGCGGCCGGCGCGAAGGTTTCTGGGTGCACGATCCACTTCGTCGACGCGTCCGTCGACGGCGGCCCGTTCATCCTCCAGAAGGCCGTCCCCGTGATGGAGGACGACACGGAGGACAGCCTCGAGACGCGGATCCTAGAATGGGAGCATCGTCTGCTGCCGCTCGCGGTTCGCCTGTTCGCGGAGGGGCGGCTGAAGGTCGAAGGCCATCGGGTGCGGATCGATGCGAGGGGGATCGACATCCCGCCCTCGGCCTAAGGGCATCTCACGAAGCGGGCGAAGAGCGGTCCGGCCCAACGCAAACGCAGGAGAAAAAAGGGTAAGGCCGTTGCCACAGTAGAAAAACAGGGAACGGCCTCGTTGTGGAGGGATGCTTGTGATGGTTGCTACGTTTCCGGAGATATATCAATGTTTAGTCCAGAGTTGAACGTACCGTTCCACATGGGGCTTGCGGCCCCGTGGCGTGACGCACATTGGCTCGCACGGGGGCGCCCGCGCGGGATCCTGTGGCACCTAACCGGCTGGGGGACGGAGGCGCAAGCCTTATGGCGAATCGCCGACTTGAAGCGCCGGGCGTGGCACGTGAAGGGCGTGGGGAAGTTCGGCGAAGTCATGGCGGGCGAGAAGGGAAAGGTCAGCTATGACGCGCTCGCGGAACGCCTCGGGAAGATCATCCATTCTGGGAGCCAGAAGAAAGCGATCACCGACTTCCTCTGCCGCGAGCTCCGCAAGATCCCGCACTACACATGGGTGGGCATCTACGAGATACAGGGAACCGACCTGGTCCTCGCTTCTTGGTCGGGCCCGACTGCGACCCTGCACACGCGGATCCCGGTCGGCGAAGGCATCTGCGGGGCCGCCGTCGCGGCGAAGGAAACCATCGTCGTCCCCGACGTGAACGCGGATTCCCGCTACCTTCAATGCTTCATCAACACCCGTTCCGAGATCGTGGTCCCTGTCCTGAAGGGCGGGACCCCGGTGGCTGAGATCGATATCGATTCCGACCAGCTCGACGCGTTCGCGCCGAGAGACCGAGAGTTCCTCGCCTGGGCCGCGGAAGAACTCGCCGGAATCCTGTGATTCGGACCGTCCACGATTGTCCCGTAGAATACGTCGAAAGATGACGATTTTCGGTTATCCGAACGAGGCGGTCCCAAGAATTCGAGCATCGACCCAAAACGCTGTGACATAGGTTGCATTATCACCCGTCAAAAGACGGAGGGGGAACTAGTGGACTCCACTCAACCTGAGCCTGAAGCGACTCCCGCACCGTCGATCGAACGCCTCGGCATAACGGTGCTCAGAGGCGGAACTCGCCCCACACGCGGACCCACGTGCCGACCTGGTCCGGGGTCGCAAGGTCGTAGGTCGACATGATGCGCGCGACGGAGTGAGGGTTCGCAACGCGGTATCCGCTGCGGTCCACTGCCCGGGTGAGGATCCCGGCGCTTTGCATCTTCTTCAGGTGGTGCGACAGGGTCGAGGGGGACACGGGGACATGCTCCAGGATGTCCTTGTGCGTGGCGGCCTCCCGCTCCATGAGGAAGGCGAGGATGCGGAAGGGGACAGGCTGGCGGAGGTACGCGAGCACGCGCTTCGCGTCGTCGGAGAGGGCGGGCCGTCCCCCCGTGTCGCCGGGCAGGGAGCGCGGATAGTACCGCTTGTACTCACCGTCCATGGTCCACGAGACCAGCTCGTTCTTCTCGAGGAACCGCAGGTGGTAGTCGGCGAGGGTGATGGAGAGGTTTAACACGCGGGCGATCTCCCGCAGGTGAAACCCGGGGTTCGAACGGACGTACTGGTACAGGTCGCGGCGCGTCTTGACGGCTAGGACATCCTCGTCCATCGAATCCCCAAGACGGTCATCGCCTCAACGTGAAGCCGTAGAACAGGGCGAGGATCACCAGATCGAAGACCGAGGAGAGGACGAGGAGCTGGGCCAGATCCGACCATCCCGCGAACAGGGCGATGGTCAGGAACAGGCCCTTCGCGAAAAAGATGGCAAAGGCGGTCCCAAGCAGAATCAAGTGGGTATCCCGCGCACGCCGCCACGCGAAGAGCGAGATCGCGCAGAGGGCGAAGGCGACCACGGTGACGGCGGCCAGCAGGATGTTCACGACGGCGACCATGGAAGGACCGTGACTGATAGAGGCCTCGTAGGTTAAGGCTTCGTCACAGGTCCTTGCGCCGCCGCCGGTTCACCAAGATGGCGGTTGCTCCGAGGAGGGCCGCAATCCCCGCCAGGGAGACCCCGTACAAGAGGGCGTCCCCCACGAACGGGAGGGCCGGACCCGGGCCCGGGTGGAGCGTGCTCAGGTAGGCAGCGCTGACCACGCCCATCGCAGGATCGTGGACCACGCGGAGCTGCAGGTCCGTGGTCGGGCGCGCGTAGGAGAGGTAGAAGTCGTAGTCTCCGGAGGTGCCGTTGACATCGGGTCCGGAGGTCGTCACCGGGCCGGGCTGGCCGTTGACGGAAGCCGAGTTGGACCAGGCGAAGAACGCCGCCGAGGAGGCGGAGCCGACCTCGTTCGATACGTTGAGGGCGCGGTCATCGCTGCTGAAATCATTCAGGTCGTCCCAGCTTCGGTTCTCGAGGCTAATCCTCTGGTCTGTGCTCAGGCCCAGCTGGAGGGACAGGTGCGTGTCGGGCCTCGTCATGTTGTGGAGGATGGCCAGGGTCACCTTCGCCTCCATCGGAGTGAGGTTCTGGCCCGAAGGAAGCGTGAGGAAGCCGTCGGTGATGGTGAGGTTCAGGGTGAGGTCGCCGCGGTTGCTCACGATCACGAAGGAGTTGACGGCGATGCCGTCCCCGGTCGTCCTCTGGTTGTGCTGGATCGCATAGCGCCCGAACGCTCCGGGCCCCATGGGCGTGTAGGCGACAATCGACCCGTCCTCCATCCGCCCGTCCCCGTGCGTGTCGTTCCACTCGACCAGGCCCCGGACCGTCAGCGTGTACTGGCTCGTGATCGGACCGCCCTGGGTGCGCCGGTAGCTGAGGGTGAAGTTCCCGTCCGCGTACGTGATCTGGAATTCATCGGGCGACGGCGCGTCGACCGACCGGCTGTCAATGAAGAGCGTGCGGGGCGCCTTCGGCGGGAGGACGAAGGTCACGTTCCGCCGGACCTGGGAAGCGACGCTCGAACTCTCGGGCGATACAGTCGAGGCGTGCGCTGCATCGCTGAGCAACTCAGCCCCGCTCAGGGCCAATGCGGCGGCAAGGGAAATGGCAAGGGCGATGGTGGAACGCCGGCGGAGGGCCATCGGTCCGACCTCGGGAATTCGATTGAGGCGAGTATATAAAGAGATTATGGGACACTTCACGAAGGTCTTCGCCCCCGGTCTATTCGGAAGCCGGGTCGACACCCCGCCGAGGGGTGCCGGATGAGGCCCCGAATCACTCCTTGACGACTTCCCCGAACGCCATGCGGCGATGCACCTTGGTGATGCGGACCTTCACTGCATCCCCGATCTTCGTCCCGGGGACGAACACGACGAAGTTCTGGATCCGCGCGAGACCGTCTCCTTCGCGGCCGATGTCCTCAATCTTCGCGTCGTAGACCTTCCCCTCCTCGACGGGGAGGGAAGGAGGCTTGAAACCCGCACCACTAAACGACATACACCCTCCTCTTGCCGGCCGTAGTCGCGGCCGGCCGTCCGAACGGCGTGCACGGTATTTATAAATGAGGTTTTCCTAAAATCTCGTCGGGGCCGGCTCAGGCAGCATCCTCGATATCCGCGGGGCGAGAGAGTCGTAACGAAAGGATCAAGAACACCACGCCGACGATCATCACGATGAGGCCCAGACCCAGGACCAGCCGGTTCACGGGTCCGAACACGTCGAACGAGGTGTAGTTCAGGTAGGAGATACGAAGGGCATCGTGGAGCCACGACCCCAGCGCGATCCCCGGACCACCTAGGAGGATGAACGCGATGCCCGCGTAGTACAGGAACTTCTCGCGGAATCCGGCGACCGCCTTCGGCCCGGCTTCCGTGTCGGTGGCCTCGACCGGCGGTGCCACGAGACTCTCACCGCAGCGAAAGCACTCCTGGGCATCCGGAGGGACGCGGGCGCCGCAAATCGGACAATCACTCACCGAGACGAGGCTCGTCGACATGAGACGCAAGGCATCCTGCGACGTCGTCCGGTATATGAGTTTCTTCCCGCCTATCCGGTTTGAGAAACAAGACCCCGCGTCCTGGCCAGGAGACGTACGACGCAGTCCACAAGGACGCAGAGATCCGCGGGCAGATTTCAAGCCTCGAACCGGGCCCCGCACGCGCAGAGCACGGCGTCCGCGGAAACCTCGGCACCGCAGAGCGGGCAGGCGTACAGGAGATCAGACGCCTCCTCATCGGGGCGTCCGTGACAGATCCCACAGGCCGCGCCGGGTGCCGAGACCTGGGAGCCGCATCGCGGGCACACCGAGTTCACGGCCTCCGCGGAGAAGCGGACACCACAAACGCAGTCGGCCGCATCCTCCGCCACGAAGCGGCCGCAGGAGGGGCACTGGAACAGGGTGATCGTCTCCTCCTCGCGGACCGGGTCGTAATGGTGAGCCGAGGACACGTCGTGGACCCGCTGGAGGTCTTCGAACAGCTGGAGCAGGCTTCGCCGGGCCTCGACAAGCTCCTCGTCATCCTCCGGAATTGAAGGGACCGAGGCGACGGAGATCCGGGAGTTCGCGTACACTCCCCCCGTACTCCCAGCGAACCGCGCCCCGCAGAACTCGCACCGCTCCTCGTGGAATGGGGTGAGCTTCTTGCAGTGCCAACATAGGATCCGCGGAGTCCGCCCGTCGGCGGGCATCGCCTCACGGATTCCGCTCGTGTCCTCAGGGCTCAGTCGGTGGATTTCCATGGAATCGCCCCTTCAGGAAGTGTGCAGACATTGACGTCCCTAGTGATAATGGGCGGCCCGTGGCTCGCACGATATGATAATCGGTAATGATTACGCACGAGGCCACCGGGAGGACCGTCGGTCCAGAGAATCCTTAAATGACATGTCCGCGGTGGGCCGGACCGCCATGGCCAAGATCCTCGTCTGCGTCGCCTGGCCTTATGCGTCGGGGCCCCGGCACCTTGGACACGCCATCTCCACATTCATCCCCGCCGACGTGGTCGCCCGGTACCACCGCATGAAGGGCGACGAGGTCCTCATGGTGGGCGGAAGCGACATGCACGGCACGCCCACGATGGTCCGGGCCGACGAGGAGGGGGTCACGGCCCGCGAGGTCGCGGAACGGTTCCATGCCCTCCACACGAAGAACATCGAGCAACTCGGGGTCAAGTATGACCTGTACTGGAACACCGCAGCGGAGGACCACAAGGCGTGGGTCCAGGAGATCTTCCTCCGGCTGAAGGAGAAGGGGCACATCTACGAGGCCACGATGACCTCCCCGTACTGCCCCACGGGGAACCACTTCCTGCCGGACCGGTACGTCGAAGGGACATGCCCGAACTGCGGCTTCGAGCGCGCCCGCGGCGACCAGTGCGATCGCTGCGGCAGGCTCTGGGATCCCTTCGAGTTGACCAATCCCCACTGCCGGATCCACGGCACGACCCCGGTGAAGAAGGAGACGAGACACTTCTTCTTCCGCCTGAGCGCGTTCGAGGAGCCGCTGAAGCGCTGGACCTCCACGGGAAAGGACCACTGGCGCACCCACGTCCTGAGCTTCACCCGGAGCTGGCTCCAGGAGGGGCTCCGGGACCGCCCCGTGACGCGCGATCTGGAATGGGGCATCGAGGTCCCCGTCCCCGGCTACGAGACGAAGCGCATCTACGTGTGGTTCGAAGCGGTCATGGGCTATCTCACCGCGACGAAGGAGTGGTTCAAGCTCCACGGGAACCCGGAGGGCTGGAAGGACTTCTGGTACGATCCCGCCGCCAAGCAGTACTATTTCATCGGGAAGGACAACATCGTCTTCCACTCGATCATCTGGCCCGCCATCCTCATGGCCTACGATCCAAAGCTCGGCCTGCCCTTCGATGTCCCAGCGACCCAGTTCCTGAACATTTCCGGCGAGAAGATGAGTGCGGGGCGGGGGAAGGGCGTCTGGCTGTCCGATCTGCTCGAACGGTTCGACCCGGACCAGCTGCGGTACTACGGAATCGCCACGATGCCCGAGTCGAAGGACACGGACTTTGAGTGGGAGGACTTCGCGCAGCGCAACAACAGCGAGCTACTCGCGGTCTACGGCAACTTCGTCCACCGCGCGCTCACGTTCGCGGACAAGAACTTCGACCACGCGATCCCGCCCGCGGGGTTCCTGGACGCCACGGACAAAGCCATGGTCCGAGCCATCGAGGATCAATGGAAGAAAGTCGGACAGAACCTCGAATACGTGCACCTCAAGGATGCCCTCAAGGAAGCGATCCAGCTCGCGCGGCTCGCGAACCAGTACTTCGACCAGAAAGCGCCGTGGGACCTCGTCCGCAAGGACCGGGCCGCATGCGGCACGGCGCTCCACGTGTCGCTCCGAGTCGCGCGCTCCCTAGCCCTCCTGACCGCACCGTTCCTCCCCTTCAGCGCGCAGCGGTTGTGGCATGCCTTGGGCTACGATTCCGACGTCCACGGTCAGAAGTGGGAAGAGGCGCTCGAGGACGTGCGCACAGCGCAAAGACTCCGCGTCGGCAGACCGCTCTTCGCGAAGATCGAACTGGAGGCGGAGGGGCCCGAGGCTCCGGATGCCCGGTTCGATGTACGGGTCGCGAAGATCCTCGAGGCGAAGGACCACCCGAACGCGGACAAGCTCTACATCCTTACGGTCGACTACGGCACCGGGACGAGGGAGATCGTCTCCGGGATCAAGAATGACTACACGCCGGAGCAGCTTCGCGGTCGCAAGATCGCGTACCTACTGAATCTGCAACCCGCCAAGCTCCGCGGCGTGGAGAGCCGCGGGATGCTCCTCGCGGGAGAGGACGAGCATGTCGTCGGCCTGGTGCTGCCGCCCGACGATGCGGCGGTCGGCACGCAGATCCTCGGCGTCCCCGACGCGCCGGAGCTACCGTTCTCCGAGTTCCAGAAGTACAAGTTGCGGGTCGGCGAGGAGGGCCACGTGTACTTCCTTGGCCAGAAGGACGAGGTCCGCATCCCTCTGAAGAGCGGAGACGCGTACCTCAAGGTTGACAAGGGACTCAAGGAAGGGACCTGGGTTCATTGATCAGCCGGCAGTCGCGACGGAGGCGAACCGGTTCTCGCGACCGACGATCTCGCTCCGGAGAGCGAGCGCCCAGGCGAGTGGGCGGATGATCGGAAGGAGCTCGACACTGACGGACTCGAGGTGCACGCCCGCGGCCGTGACATGGCCTCGGGCCACGGAGCGGCCTTCTTGGTCGATGCGGATCTCGCCCTCGATCATGTTCGCGATGTGATACGGGCGTCCCTCCAATTCGAAGCGGCCTTCCCCGGCGTGGAAGGGGACGCGGAGGGTAGCTTCGGCCCAGCAAATCACAACGAGGTCCTGCAGGTCTCGATACAGTACCCGCGCCGTCTCCCCGGCGTGCGGCCCTTCGACCACGTACCAGCCGCCTGTGTCCCGGAGCACCTTCGAGCGGACGCCATCCACTCGGATGCGACCGTCGCGCCAGATGCGATGCCTCACTTCGACGGGCACGAAGGCCCAATGGACCAGGGAGGCTTGGTAGGTCGGAAATGATTCCATATATCAGCGGGCGCCAAAGGCCAGCCAGATCGCGATGGCCCGGTAAGCGAGCCCCACCGCGAGCTCACTGGCAATGGGCTGGAGCTCCGGGGCCACGTACCCGAGGCGGACACCGCTCAACGTCACGTGGCCGGTGACCACGGGGCGGTCATCCCTCGAGACCATGACGTGCCCCCATGCCATCGGGCCGACCCGGTACCGGTGTCCGGCGAATTCGAATGTCGTGTGCCGCCAATGAAACGGGATGGCGAGCGCCCCTCCCGACGTCTCGATTCGGATGCGGTCCCGGAGCGCATCGTACCGAACCCGGCTCCGATTGCGCGAACCGTATGAGGCGACGGATACCCATCCGCCGCCCTCGTGCCGAATCGGGTACTCCACCCCCTCCACGACGAGGCGGTCCCTCAGGATCCCGATCCGCGCTTCGACGGTCACGGCTCCTAAACGGACTCCCGCCCGCATAAAAGCGGGTTGGGAATGCCCATCGGAGGAAGGCGCGGAACCTCTTCGTCCGGCTGGATCTCCGCACCGCGAGTGAGCTTGGCGGAACGGCTTTATCGCCGCACTCCCATCGTCAGGATGAGGCATCTTGTGAGACTACGCATCGTCGTCATCCTCGGGATCGCGGCGATCGCGCTCTGCGCCCTGAGCTTGGCCGGCCCGTGGTTCTCGGTCGACGTCCGAGGCACAGACAATGTCCTCCAGATGAACTGGGAGTACGGGTTGTTCACTTCCTCCTGGACGGGGCCTACGGTTGCGACACCCAAGGGTCAGACGGTGACGGTCGTGTACAACTACAGCCTGCAGCCTCGGACTGCGTCCATCTTCCTCGCCGCCACTGCCTTGGAGGGTTCCGGGCTGATTCTGGGAGTCGGAATGCTGGCCCTCTGTCTGGGCATGCGCTCTCGGCCCCATCTCGGCCCCTGGGCAGCGTGGATCGCGCTTGCCGCGTGCACGTTGGACCTCGCCGCGCCTCTTGCGGTCATGGCGTTCTTCCCAGCGGCGCAGGCATCCGACATGAATGGCCTCGACTGGATGACGACCTTCTGGGGGAGCATGCCCTTCTTCACGCATGAGACAGGGGAGGGTATCGCTATTGGGGTGCGGGATGGGCTTGGTACCTGTCCTTGACAGCCGCAGGCCTCTTCCTCGTCACAGCGATCGTCCTTCGCAGGGCGCGAGGGGACGCTCGCGTCGCGTTCGCCTCATCGGAGACTCCCGGCCGTGTCTCCTGAGACTTGATGGCGACGGTGAGGGCATGATGGACCCCTGCGAACGCCCCGCAAGGTTTTAGGACCTCAACCCTTTCTGCGGCCGCCCATGCTCCTCGACCTCCACAATCACACGCGCTTCTCTCCCGATTCCCGCGTGTCCCCCGCGGAGCTCGTCGCCGTGGCGAAGCGGATCGGACTCCAGGGGCTCGCGATCACGGACCACAACGCCGTGGCGGGGATCGCGGAAGCGGAGGGCGCCGCGGGGAAGGACTTCCTCGTCCTCCCCGGCGTCGAGGTGTCCACCTCCGCAGGACATGTCCTCGCCTACGGCGTTCGGGAGGTCGTCCCGCGGGACCGGTCCGTCGCGGAGACCGTCGAGCGCATCACGGCCCTGGGGGGCGTCGCCGTGGCGGCCCATCCGTTCCGCTACTGGTCCGGGCTCGGAGGCGAAGCGCTCGGCGAGGCTAGGTTCCCCGCCTACGAGACGTCGAACGCCCGGACGCTGAGGCGCGGGAACGAGAGAGCGAGGCAACGCGCGCGGGCAGCCCACGTGGGAGAGACGGGCGGCAGCGACAGCCACTTCCTCGACGAGGTCGCGCGCGCCGTGACCGCGGTCGAGGGCGGCCTCACTTCGGCGGACGACGTCCTGCAGGTGCTCGGGAAGGGGAAGACGCGCTCCCAGGGGTTCGACCGGGACGCGAGCGGCACGCTCCGCTACGTCCCGAAAGCCGTGGGAGAATGGATCGCCCGCGGGATGAAGCGCATCTGAGGCGTCAGAGGTTGTCCTCAATCCGCCCGATGTACTTCTCGACGGTGCGTTTGATGCCCTGGGAGTCCGTGGCCTTGGGCATTCGGAGGACGATGAGAGCCTTCGGGCCGCAGTGGACGATGACCATCTTGCTGGTCTCGAGGTTGATCACGACGTTGTCCAAGACCTCCTTCAGCTCGGAGGTCGAGTTCTCCGCCGCGCCGAGGAGAATCGCGAACATAGCCGCGAACGTCTCGACGTGGACGGCCTTCGGGACGGTCCCCGCGATGTACGTGCCGTTCCGGGACACCAGGATGGCATCTTGGACGCCTTCGGACGTCTCGATCTCGTGAAGGATGGTCTCGATTGCGGCGGTGTCGGCCATGGTACGGCTCCTCGGACCGGTGTCCCAGAAGTGACGGTGATTGAAACGAGGGTCAATAAAACCTTTGTGCCCTTAGATTCGCCGAGGAAAACGTCTACAGGCCATGGAGCAGGTCATGCATCGACTTCGCTGCATCGACCGCGCGGGCCGCGGCGTCGATGCGGGCTTTCGCCTGTTTGTACGTCATGCCGGGTCCGGTGATCCCGAGTCCCACCGGCTTGTTCGTCCGGAGGCCGAGGTCCATCAGAGCCTCCGCCGTGGCGTGCAGGATCACCTCGTCGTGCTTCGTCTCACCCCGGATGACCGCGCCCAGCGCGACCGCGCCGTCCACGTCCTTCCGCTCAAGGAGGCGCTGGACGGCCAGGGGGATCTCAAAGGTCCCCGGGACGCGCAGCACGGTCGTGACGTTCAAGCCGAGCTCCTTCGCGCGCTCGAGCGCGCGCTCGACCATCGAGTCCACGATCTCGTGGTTGAAGAGGGATGCGACGACCGCCAGCCTCATGGCCTCGCCAGCCGGATGGGCCCCGCGTCCTCGTAGCCTTCGCGCTGCCCGGTGCCCGCGCGGGCTTGGATCGCCGCGGGGTGGAACAACAGGTCGTACGCGTTGACCGCGTGCTCGCGGGTGCGGCGGTCGAAAAGCCATGCCAGCTTCGTCTCGTCCGCTGCCTCTTCTTCGTGGACCATGACGCCGATGATGTGCCGCCCCGTCGTCGCCTGGACCATCTGGAGACCGAAGTCCGCCGCGAGGGCGCAATCCTTGTCCACCGTCTGCTTCCCGACCATCCCCAGCGTCATGACGAGGTCGGCGCCCCGGTCGAAGAGAATCTTCGCCCCGGCGGCGAGGTCCTTGATCCCGGGGACCGTGTAGCGGAGGATCTCGAAGCCGCCGCCTCGCTTCTTCAGCTCGTCGATCGCGGACGTGGCCATGTCGAAGCGACTGAACGACGTGTCGACGATGCCGATCCGCTTCAGGCCGGCGGCCGTCGACCGCCTTCGACCGCCTGCAGCTTTTCTTGGAGAGCGAGCCACTCGGCCACCTTCCTCACGATCTTCCGCGTACCGTCGAGGTCCCCTTCGAACTTCGGGAGGCGGACGACCTTCGTCTGCAACCCGCGCTTGCGGCACTCTTCGAGGATCTTGTCCTCGTTGTGAATCTGGTCGAACCCGATGACGATGATATCGGGCCGGATCTCGTCCAGGATGTCGTAGATGCTCCCGCCCTCGTGCCCGAGGATTGCGCGATCGACCGGCTTGAGGGCCGCGACGAGCTGCACCCGGGAGGCCTCGCCCATGATGGGTTCGTGCTTGAACCGGCGCGCCGTGCTGTCGCGGGCGACGACGACGACGAGCTCGTCCCCGAGGCCCCGCGCCTCGGCGAGAAAATGGATGTGACCGGTATGGAGGAGATCGAAGACCCCCGTTGCCATCACGCGGACCATGACTGCCACGCCCGGACGATGTCCTGCCCTTCCAGGAGCACGAGATTGTGGTCTCGTGCATATGCCTTTGCATCATTCCTGGTGCGGGCGCGGTCGTCATCCGCCATCATCTCGCAGATGGTGGCGCTGGGCGTGAGGCCGGCCATGAGCATGAGGGCCGTCGTGAGCTCGGTGTGGCCCTTTCGGGCCACGAGCAGCGGCTCCGCGGCGTTGAGGACGGGAACGTGACCGGGGGAGCGGAACTCGTCCGCGAAGACATGCGCCGCCCACCCGTTCTCGCGCTTCACCGCCTCCCCTGCGACCGTGGCGAGGCGGGAAATCGTGAGGGCGCGGTCCGTGTCCGTGATCCCCGTGAACGTGTCCTTGTGGTTGACCGTGAGGGAGAAGGTGCTGTGGCGGTCGTACTTCAGGTTCTCCGCGGAGACCGCCTCGAGGATGGGGTACGTGCGCCCGGCGTCGCGCAGGACGTCGGCCATGAGGGGCAGGCCGATCTTGCGGTGGACGTCGCTCGAGAGGGTGACGCAGATGAGCCCGCCCGCCTCCTTCCGGAGCGTGCGAATCGCGCTGGGCGTCACGAACTGGCTCGCGATCGTGAGGTCCGTCTCCTCCTCGCGGCCGTCGCCGTCGTAGACGAGGATGAAGCGCCCTTCCCGGAGTGCCTCGAGCGCCTGGCTCAGATCGTCCACGAGGACCAACGTAGGTCCCGCGATATATCAACGTTGTTGTAAGAACCAGGTTCCTGGTGCATCGACGGGAGACGGAGGACTTATTTCGGCTCAGGGCATCGACCCGCCGATGCTCGAGGCGGATGCGGTCGCGAAGGTCGACAAGGGTGGCATGCGGGACATCATCGCCTCCTTCCCCGAGCAGCTGGGGGAGGGGATGCGCCGCGGCCTCGGCCTTGCCGCGGACCTCGGGAACACCACCCGCGTCTTCGTGGCCGGCATGGGGGGTTCGGGGATTGCGGGCGAGGTCTTCGCCGCCTGGGTCGCCGACCGCGCCCGCATCCCGATCCACCCAATCCACGACTACCGGCTGCCCTCGTACGCGAAGCCCGGCGACCTTCTGGTCGCGGTCTCCTATTCCGGCAACACGGAGGAGACGCTGGCCGCGACGGCGGAGGGGATCAAGCTCGGCTGCCGGCTCGTCGTCATCACCTCGGGGGGCGCGCTCGCCAAGCTGGCACAGGATGCCCGCGCGACGCTGATCGAGGTCCCCGCGGGCCTCCCCCCGAGAGGGGCCTTCGGGCACCTGTTCGGGATCCTGCCATCGATCGGCGCCGAATGGGTCTACGGGGATCTCCGGGGGGAACTGGAGCGGGCCACGGTGCATCTGCGCGACCTCCGGGACCACCTGCGCCCCGAGGTCTCGCTCAAACGCAACCGCGCGAAGACGCTCGCCGCTCGTCTCAAAGGCACCACGCCCGTGGTCTATGGCGCGCCTCCGTTCGACGCAATCGCGAAGCGCTGGCAGACGCAGCTCAACGAGAATGCGAAGATGCTGGCCTTCTCCTCATCCCTTCCCGAGGCGGACCACAACGAGATCATGGGATGGACGCTGGACGCGAGCGCGCGACGCTTCAGCGCGATCCTCCTCCGGGACCGCGAGGAGACGCCCGAGATGCATCGCCGCCTCGACGCGACCGCCGTGATGTTCGGACGCCGGGCGCACGTCGAGCAGGTCCGCGACGAGGACGACCAGTTGCTCGGCCGGATGCTCGGCACGCTCTTCCTGGGGGATTTCGTCAGCCTATACCAGGCCACCCTCCGGCGCGTCGACCCCTCCCCCATGGAGCCTATCACTGAGCTGAAGAACCGCCTCAAGCGGGTGCCCCACGAGAAGGCATGAACGCCCGGAGCCTACTGCGGGGAGTCCTCGGGAGACGCTCGGGGGGAGATTTGAACTCCCGAGGGCTTGCGCCCACGGCGTTGCTAGCGGCGGGGAACCCCCGCCGACTCCAGCGCCGCGCCCTACCGAGCTAGGCGACCCGAGCACGTGCCGGGAGGCGACCACGAGGGGACCATCGAACATGGTCACCCGATGGGGCGGCCTCGGCATTCCGCGCGCGCACGATTGGCTCCGCGGTAATAAAGCTTGGCCGCCGGGTCGCCGTCACGTTCGGAGCTCCATGGCGGCGTCGGGTCACGCACGAGCCCGAGGCACCCTTATGCGGGGCCCCCGCCGCGGAGCGCGCGGCGTTCACCCTCTGTACCAATCGTGGTGCCGGACCCACTGCTGGGGGGATTCCGGGCCGTCCTCGTCCCCGCCTTCTCCGAGGCGGTGAAGAGGCTCAAGCCGCTGGACCGTGGCGATCCCCGAAGGCCCTCGCCATGTCGACCCGCTCGCTTCCTGGCGGGTGGCTGTAGAGGAGCCACTTCTCCCAGGCATGGGGATGGGCGACACCCAGATTCTGGTCGTTGAGACGGACCATCGCAGACGCGAACGAGGCCGGATTCCGTGTAAGCTCCAAGGAGAACCGGTCCGCCCGCGCCTCACGCCGACGGGACCACCACAGCTCGGCCGGTCCGAGGGCGGACGAGACGAGGCCGCTGTACAGTAGGAGCAGCGGCAAGCCAGCCATGTCCGCAAGGGATCGGAACCCGAACGCGGACCAGGTCGCCGCGTACGCACCCGCGGCGACCGACCACATGACGAAGGACAGCAGCGCGCCGACCACCACGCCCTTGAGCGGATCGAGGAAACGCTGATGGCCAAGCTCATGCGCGAGGACGGACTCGATCTCCTCGACGGTGTACGCCCCGAGCATGGTGTCCGTGATCACGATCCGCCGGGTGCGGCTGAAGCCCATGACCGCGGCGTTCGACCGGCGGGTCTTCCTGGACGCGCCCATCTCGTAGACCCCGAGGACGGGCACGCCAGCCCGGGACGCGAGCGCCTCGAACCGGGAGCGGAGGTCCGGGTCCTTCAGGGGCCGGAAGCGGTAGAACAAGGGAGCGAGGACGACCGGGGCCAGGAATCCGAGGACCAGGGTCACGACGAGCCCGAGGGCCCAGGCGAGGAGCCACCACCCCACCGGCTCGCTCTCGAGCAACGCCAGGAGGACGTCGCCCGCGACGACGACCGCGCCGAGTCCGAGCGCGAATGACTTGAGCTCATCGAGGAACCAAGAGCGCAAGGACTGGGCCGACATGCCTGAGGAGCGTTCGAGGCGGAAACCGCCCAGGTACGCGAAGGGCCATCCGATGGCCCACCCGATCGCGACGAGCACGAGGAGGTACACGCTGGAGGCGGCCCAGCCCGGCAGATGGAGAGACAGAGCCCAGTCGCGGACGGCCGACGAGAGCCCCGCGAGAAGAGCGATCAGGTAGGCGACGAGGACTCCGGTTCGGACCCAGGAGAGGCGCCGCCGTCGGCGCTGCAGCCGCCGCGCGAGGGCTTGGCGTTCCTCATCGAAACCCCAGGGGTCTGTGCCGATTCCGATCACTTCCACAGCTTCGGGTAGGTCCCCGGATTCATGAGGACCCGAGAGATGTCCGCCGCGACACCCGACTTCGCAACGACGATCTCGTCGGAGGTCATCATCGCCTTCGCCAGCGCGACCGCCTCCTCCTTGCCGGTGAAGATGCCGACGAGCTGTCCGCGCTTGATGTGTTGCGAAAGCTTCGCGACACCGGGAACGTGCAAGTTGGCGCCATGGCAGATCGCGTCGACCGCGGTGTCCTTGACAACGACCCGGGGCAAGGGGTCCAGGAGCGATTCCACGGGGAGCAGGACCTCCCGGAGCGAGCCCTCGTCATGCTCCTCCCGCCAATAGGTCAAGGCGTCCCGGAAAGCGTTGAGAGGACGGGCCTGCGACTCCGAGAACGAGGCGGTGCGGGTCCGGCGTAGGTCGACCATGTTCGCACCCACGCCGAGCGCCTCGCCGAGGTCCGCGCAGAGGGTGCGGATGTAGGTGCCCGATTCGCAGCGGACGCGGAACAGGATGTTCCGGCCGGAGACCTCGAGGGGCTCGAGCTCCTCGACGTGGCGCACCCTCTGCTCCCGCCGCACGGCGGAGCGGACGGGGGGGAACTGGTAGATGTCCCCGACGAAGCGCGCCATCATGGAACGGACGCGCTCCTCCTCGACGTCCTGATGGAGCTGCATCACGCCGACGTACTCCTTGTCGCCCTCCAAGACGGCGTCGACGGCGCGGGTCGCATCGGCAAGCGCGACAGGTAGCACGCCGGTCACGTGCGGATCGAGGGTTCCCGAGTGGCCCGCCTTCGTCACGCCAAACATGTCGCGGACCCAGGCGCTCACCTGGTGAGAAGTCGGTCCCTGGGGCTTGTCCACGATGACGACGCCGAGCCGGATGCGCTCCTCGATCGTACGGTCCTCGGGCCTCGTGCCGTGCTTCGACTCCGGGGTCTCATGGAGGACGAGGAGGTCGCTCATCCCTCCACCCGGGACCACACGAGCTCGACGATCTGGTCCGGCGTCTTGTTGGAGGAATCGATGACGAGATCGAACACGGAGGCGTCGGCGAGGTCGATCGCGTAGAGCGCCTTGTAGCGGATCCGCTCGGACCGCTCCCGCGCGGAGATCTCGCGCTCCGCGGCCTTCGTGTCCTTCTTCTCCCGTCCGGCGACGCGGGCCGCCCGCACCGACAGGGGTGCGTTGATGAGCACCTTCAGGCAGGGCACGCGACGGGCGGCAAGGAGATGGGCCTGGATGCGCCCGTCCACGATGACGTCGCGTCCCAGGGAGTCCTGCCGGAGGATCTCCTCGAGGACCGCGTGGTCCAGGGAGCGGTCGATCTCGGGGTCCGTCTCGGCGATCTTGCCAAAGGCCTCGAGGTCCATGCCGCGGGCCTTCGCCATCTGGCGGAACTTGAACCCCGCGGACACGAGGGCGTACGCGTGCGCCTGGGCGAACCGCTCCGCGACGGTCGTCTTGCCGCTCCCCGGGGGACCCCCGACCGCGACAATCATCCTCGCGGCCTCATGCGGCGTCCACCGGCTCCGGCTCGATCGGCAACCCCATCGCCTCGAGCTTCTTGCGGAACCGGAGGTACTTCAGCACGCGCGTCAGGATCTGACCGATGGGCAGCGCGAGGAGGGAGTACATGAGCACCCAGGAGGGCAGGAGGAAGGGCACGTAATTCACGTAGACGTTAGGCGCCCACGGGACGGCGAAGAACTGGCCCCCCGTGACGGCGAGCTCCGCGTTCACGAAGACATTCAGCCAGGCAAACAGAACGATGAAGAGGAAGAACGTCCAGGCAAGCGGCTTCATCGAGTTGACCTGGACGTCCATCTGATCCCGCATGAACCCCTCGCGGATCTTGGTGAGCTTCTGCATCTCGGCCTTGTTGCCCTTCCGCATCGCCTCGCGCTGGGCCTTCTGCCACGCGGCCTGGGTCTTCTGCATCCGGACCATCTTGAGCCAGTCCGTGTAGTGGTCCCGGAGGATCGAGGAGATGCCGGTCGTCATCATCCCTGCGATCATCAGGGTGAGGACGGGGTACCGACCGCCGAAGCCGATCACGGGGAAGAGGATGAACCCCGCCACCGCGCCGAAACCCTGGCTCATCGTCGGATCGAAGATCGCCACAACGGCCAGGAGGATGAAGAAAATCATGAGGAACCGCGTGAAGCTGCCCTTTGTCGACTTGACCGGCTTCTTGCGGGCCGTGAGGACGGGTCGGGACTCCGCGACGGGGGTCTCGGCAGGCTCGTCGGCAGCCTCGTCGGAGGTCTCCTCCGGGGACTCCTCGGCCTCCTCGTCGTCCGCCACGAGTTCGCCAAGGGACGTGGCGATATAAGGGTTTGCGGGCCGATCCGAGGGCGGCTCAGGTCTCGTCCTTCGGGGACGGCGTCGCCCCTCCGAGGGCGGCCTGGATCTTCTCGCCAAGCTGCTCGTAGCGCTCGGACAGGGACTTCTCCTGCTTCTGGATCGACTTGACCCGGATGGTGAGCGTCTCCTTGTGGTCCTCGAGCTCCTTCTTCAGGCTCTCGCGGTCGTCCTGGCGGACGAGGAGCATCCCGATGCTCTTGTAGATCTGCGTCTCGCTGCTTAGCTTGTTGAGCTCCTCCAGCGTCCCGTCGATCTCCCGAAGCTTCGCCTCGAGCTGCATGCGCTGTTGCGCGAGGAGCTGGAGCTGCTGCTGGAGCTGCTGGTACTGGGCGATCTGGTTCTGCAACTGGGGCGATAGTTCCTTCATGCTCATGCCGTCACCTCTCGCCGCACGCGGGCGGCGACGTCCGACCAACGCAGGTACGAGTTCACCGCGGCGCGCAACGCGCCCGTGTCCTCCGCGTGAATCGTGATCAGGACCTTGCGACCCGCGCCCGATACGGAGACGCGCGCCTTGGGCACGTCGCGTCCCGCCTCCGGGGAGAGGGCTTTGCGGACCACGGCGGCCTCGGCTCCCTCGAGCGTGATCGCGGCCCGCGGCATGGTCACCGAGCCTTGACGATCTTCTTGACGTTGGGCCGCTCCTTGTAGAAGATCTTCGAGCCGCATCGCTCGCACTGGATGCCGACCGTGTTGATGTTCGTCCGGATGGGCTCGAGGCACTTGGCGCACTTGTACATCGTCACGCCCCCTCGGCCCGGGCCTTGCCGTCCTTTGCGGTCTTCGGGTCCTCCGGCTCCTTCGATTCCTCCGGAGCCGGGGCCGCCTCGAGCTCCCGCTTGAACGACGTCGTGACGACCGGGCGGTACGCGCCGCCCGCGAAGACGTGGCCGCAATGGCGGCATTGCCACACGCCGGAGGACCGCCGGCGGACCGCGGGCGCCTGACACTTCGGGCAGACATGGCGGGCGCGCCGGCCCTCCTCGATCTCCTGGACGCGGCGGCGGATCCGCACGCCATAGCGCGGGCCGAAGCGGCCGACGACGCCAACCTGCCGTGTGCGACGCGCCATGAGAGACCTCAGGATCCCTGCAAGATCGGGCGAATCTGACGTCCCACCTTCTGGGACGTCCCGATGCACCGCTTGACTTCGTCGAAGGAGAAACTTCCACTTAAGCCTTTTTGCATGGCCCGGATGTCGCCGTTCTCGTCCGTCGTCACGGTCAGGCGGGCGTCGGCCATCCGCTCCTCGTCCAGGTCCGGATCGAGGAGGATGAGGTCCTTGATCTTCGCGAACGTCACGCTCACGGGCCAGTGCTCCACGGGGAGCGGGAAGTCCTCGCCGAGGCCCTGGGCCTTCGCAGGCACGATGGTGGATGCGAGCGCAGCGGTGGCCCCATACGACCCGACGTCGAACAGGTTCCCGTCGTAGTCGAGGACATGGATGTCGATGAAGAGGATCCAGACCTTCTCCTTCGGTTTGATGCAGAGCTTCTCGACGTTGACCATCTTGGACTCGCGGATGCCCCGGTCCACGACGCGGGCGATCTCGATGGCTTCCGGCCGCGGCGGTCCCGCCTCGAACGTCGGGCTCGCCATGGGGACGAGCTCGAGGCTCGTCGAGAGGACGCCCGTGTCCGGGGTGTCCGGGTACGGCTCGCCCGTCGACATCTTGATCCCGACGAGGACGTCCGTGTTCCCGAGCTTCGCGCGAGCGCTGCCCTCGGCCGTTCCGACGTACCTGCGCTCGACCGTGAGCTTCCGGGGCTCATCGAGGCCGCGTCCGTCGACGCGCTCCCCGCGCTGGGCGAGGCGGTAGATGTGGGCCCGCATGAGGTCCGACACGATTTCCTCGCTCATCAGATCCCCTCCGGCCCGAAGTCCTCGTCGCGGGGCGGCGCCTCGTCCGGGGGACCGGGTTCCTCCACCGGCGCGAAGTCGCGATCCTCGGGCTCCGGGGGCGGCGCGACAGGCGGCGGGCTCTCCCGGAGAATCTCCTCGAGGGTCACGCTGTACCGACGCCTCAGGGCGTCCCGCTGCAGCTCGAAGAGCCGGTCCGCGGCGCCGAGGGAGAGTTCCATCGCCTTCTGGAATTCGTCGAAGGTCAGATGGCCGTCCATCTGGAGGAGCACGATTTCGCCGGTGCCGTGCACGACCGCCATCGGACAGTCTGCGTCGCCGAAATTGTCCTCTTCCTTGTTCAGGTCGAGGCAGACGACGCCGCCGATCTTGCCGGAGGCGCACGAGGCGACGAGATCCCGCATCGGCACGCCGGCGTCCGCTAGGGCCACGGACGCGGCCGTGAGGCCGGCGCACCGGGTGCCCGCGTCCGCTTGGAGGACCTCGATGAAGATGTCCACCGACGTGCGCGGGAACTGCTCCTTGAACACGACGGAAGAGAACGCCTCGGAGATGACCTTGGAGATCTCGACGGAGCGCCGGTCCGGCCCGGGGCGCTTCCGATCCGACACGCTGAAGGGAGCCATGTTGTAGCGGCACTGGACCAGGGCCCGCGCGGGATCCTGGATGTGCCTCGGGTGCGCCTCGCGCGGGCCGTAGACCGCGGCGAGGACCTTGTTCCCGCCCCACTCGATGTACGCGGAGCCGTCCGCGCGCTTCAGGACGCCCGCCTCAATTCGGATCGGCCTCAACTGGTCGAACTTCCGGCCGTCCAAGCGGACGCCGTTCTCGTCGATCAACTTCATTTCCTTCTCGATGTGCTCGATGTCTTCCATTTCACGCCTCCCTCAGGAGGATACACCCGTCCCTCGGGTTTCCTTCTCCAGCAGGTCGCGCACCGCCTCAGTGAGGCCGATGGCCTGCGCCCGCTCCTCGATGAAGTGGATCGCCCGGACGGCGGCCGCCGCGCCTTGCTCCGGGCCGTCGATCCAGATGCGTCCATTCTGCCCGACGTAGATGCGGGTTTGGGTCAGCTCCTTGACCATCGTGATCATGCTGCCCTGCTTCCCAATCAACCGCGGCACCTTCGTGGGCGCAATCTCCATGAGCATGCCGCCATTGAGCTTCCGCGCATCACGGTCCTGCATCGTGAGCTGGATACGCTTGATCTCGTCGACGCTGAGGACGAACGCAAGGATCGCGTCGCCGACCTTGAGGTAGCGGCCCGTGTCCCCGAATTCGACCCGCCAAGGCGACTCCGTCGCGTGGAGAGGGGCAGGATACGGAGCGTTGATATCCACGAGCCAGTGCGACGGTCCGAGGTCGGTGACCTCGCCGACGACCGCGTCGCCGCGTTGCGGGATGTACCGGCCGTTCAGCGGGATGATGCTGACGCGACCTTCGTGCTCCGTGCGCACCCCCAACTGGGCCGCCAGGATCTGGTCGCCCGACTTGAACGTCCCGGGACCCGGTTTCAAGCCAGGCCCGCCGACGGCTTCGCCCGGAATGACGATCTGGCGAAGCACCGCCCCGCGCTCTTCCATTGGTTTCTCTCTCTCACGCAGGCCCGTCGAAACGGAGGCGGCTACTTGAGGTTTTGGGTGTTCGACCCGGGCGCTAGATCTTCTGGTCGGCTTTCAGGATTTTGATTTCCGCATTGCCCTTCGTCTTCGCATTGATGCGGTCGAAGAAGTCAGTCTGCATGCCTGCGGGCATCTCCACGACGCCGATCCAGGCACCGGTCGGGGACCATTCCTCTCTCAGGATCGTCCCGAACGACTTGAGGTCGCCGTAGGACTTCGCGCTGTCCTCCGCGGTTAGGCGAACCGCAATCCGGACCTTCTCGAACCGGATTGGGATGAGCGGGCGCAGGGCGTCCATGACGTCCTTGACCTGTTCCTCGATCCCCTTGAACGGGTCGACGTGCACCTTCGCCTCTTCCATCGCGATCTCGATGCGCTGCGGCGGGTGGGGCGCGCCCGTCTGGGGATTGATCGCGTTCTGCGCGATGTACTGGACGATCTGCTTGCGCTTCTGCTCGAGCATCTGGCGGCGCTGCTCGGTCGTCAGCTGGATCTCACCGTGGCGGATGATCTGCTTGGCCACCGCCAGAGGCTCCGTCGTCCCGAAGAACTCCTGGGTCTTCTCCTCGGACGCCTTCGAGCCCTTGTGCGCGTCCTTGAAGATCTGGTCGATCGCAAGCTCCGCCATCAAATCGATTTCCTTGCCGTCCCGGAGCCGCTGGACGGCGTCGGGCTTGACGAGGACCTCGAACTTCTCGCCCGCCTTCTCGATGCGGGCAATGACGTACTCCTTGAAGATGTCATCCCGGCGGTCCGAGCGGAGCTCCTTGGGCATGGCCTCGCCTAGGCCGCGGCCGGCAGCTTCGCAAGGTACGCGGAGACTTCCTGCTCGCTCAGCCGGCGGAACTTCTGACCCTCGGCGACCAAGCCGACCTCGATCGTCTTGCCGTCGAGCTTCTCTCCCTCGGAGGCCTTCTGGAGCGCCTCGAGACCGAGGAGGACAGCCTCATCCTGGGTCATGCCCTCCTTGTACTTCTCCTCGAAGAGCTCCATGACGGCGTTCCGGCCCGCGCCGATCGATCCGGCCTTGTAGGACACGAGGGCGCCGCTGGGGTCCGTCTCGAACAGGTGCGTCCCGAGGTCGTCCACCCCGGCCACGAGGAGGGCGGTCCCGAACGGGCGCACGCCGCCGTACTGCGTGTAGTTCTGTTTGTAGTCGCAGATCTTCTTCACGAGCAGATCGATGCCAATCTTCTCGCTGTAGGTGACCTTGTTGATCTGGGCTGCCAACCGGGCATAGTCGATGAGGACCCGGGCGTCGGCCACGAGGCCGGACGTCGCGGCGCCGACGTGCTCGTCGATCTGGAAGATCTTCTCGATGGAGGACGTCTCGACCAGACGGGAGCCGATTTTCTTGTCCGCCATGAGGACGATGCCGTTCTTGAACTTCAGCCCGGCGGTCGTGTTGCCTCGGGTAACCGCCACGCGAGCGTACTCGACCTGGAACAGGCGCCCGTCGGGGCTGAAGACCGTAATCGCCCTGTCGTATGCCATCTGGCCCGGTTGCATAACGTCCCTCTTGCAGGGCCGCTTATGGTCCGGTCACTTATAAGCCTTCTTTCGAACCGGGCCCGGGGAGCCCGCAGGTCAGGAGAGATACTTCTCTGTGGCGCGACGGATCGTCCCGGACGTGCCGAGGGTCGTGACCCGCACCCCGAGACCGGCAATCGCGCGGAGACCGCTCAAAGAGTCGATCGTCGCGTCCTTCCGGAGATGGGTACAGCGCGCGAGGCCGCGGGGGTCCTCGAATCCGACCAGCCAGAGCCTCTCCGGGAGGCCATGCAGGGCCGCGAGGACCTCGTCCCGGGTGAAGGGGCGCGGCCCTTCGACGCGGAACGCGATGTAGCGGTACCTCGGCCGACGCGTGCTCATGCTGATCCGAGAGGAAAGGGAAAAGGAAAAAGGTTGGGGAAAAAGGTGGAGGAGGTCAGCGTACTTCGTCAACCTCGGAGGAGGAGCCGAGGCGGACCGCCCCGGTGTTCACTTCCTTGCCGAGCAAAGACTTGGACTTGACGCCCGTGATCACGAGCAGCACCTGGACCGTGTTCTGGAGGTCCGGTTCGACGGAACATCCCCAGATGATCCGGGCCTGCGGGTTGACCTTCTGTCCGACGACCTCCGCGGCCTTCTCGGCCTCAGACACGGTCAGGTCGGGCCCGCCAACGACGCGCACGAGCACGCCGCGGGCGTGGGTCAGGTCGACCTCGCCGAGCAGCGGGGACTCAAGCGCCTCGTTGATCGCGTACTCGATCCGGTCCCGCTCCTCGTCGCTCTCGCCAATCCCGATCATCGCGACCCCGCCGCCCTTCATGATCGTCATGAGGTCGGCGTAGTCCAGGTTCACGAGCCCGGGCTTCGTGATGATCTCCGTCATGCCCTTGATGGACTGCATGAGGATCTCATCCGCGACCTTGAAGGCCGCGTTGATTGGAAGCCGGGGGACGAGCTCGAGGAGCTTGTCGTTGTAGATGACGATGGTCGTGTCGCAGAACTTGCGGAGCTTGTCCAGGCCGGCCTCCGCGTTCTCCATGCGGATGCGGCCCTCGGACTTGAACGGCATCGTGACGACGCCCATCGTGAGCGCACCTTCTTCCTTGGCGACGTGGGCCACGTACTGGGCGGACCCCGTCCCGGTCCCGCCACCCATCCCGGCCGTGATGAAGACGACATGGGCGCCCCGGATGAAGTCCCGGATCTCCTCCTCGTTCTCGTGGGCGGCCTGCTCGCCGACCTCGGGAAGGGCCCCGGCACCGAGCCCCTTCGTGAGGCGCTTGCCGATGAGGATCTTCTTCGGAGCGTGGACGGATAGGAGGTGCTTCGCGTCCGTGTTGATCGCACACAGCTGGGCTCCCGAAATTCCGGCCTCGCTGCACCGATCAATCGTGTTCGAACCGCCGCCGCCGCAACCGACGATCTTGATCGAGACGTTGATCGACTCGACAATTTTCTCGATGTCCGAGTCGTCCGCGCTCTTCGCCGTCTCCGGCTTCGCGGCCGCCGCAGCCTTCTCCTTCTCTTCCTGTTCTTGTGCCTCTTGGTGCCGAGCGAGGGCTTCGTTGAGAAGCGACTTCATTGAACCATCCCATCCCGACGGACTGTAACTGCCGGCGCATCGGGGTGAGGGTATTTAAAAGTAGTCATACATTTGTCAGACAACACCTGTTGACAAAGGGACAATGGCGGGGGTGCGCGCGGGCCCGTTCAGAGGGCCGCGGCGACGCCTTTCGAGGGGCCGCTCTGGACCACGACTCCGCCGCTCGTGATGTCGAACGGGTAGACGACGTCGTCATGGCTCGAGCCCTTGTACTTCTCAATCGAGATGAAGCGCTTGATCCCGGTGTCGTCACGGAACTTGTGGAGCCGGATTTCCCCGCGGGCCAAGAACGCCTCGGGGGGGACCTCGCCTTCCTCCGGGAGCTCGAGGGTCAGGAGGGAGGTGACCTTGGACTCCGCCAGGAAACGCATGAAGGACTGCGTCGTGAGGGTCTCCTCGAATTCGCGCATACAGAAGTATTTCAGGGCGGTGATCGAGTCGATCACGACGCGCTGGTACTGTCGCTTCAGGAAGATGTTCTTCAAGAGCTGCTGGAGCGAGTGCACGGTGACCTCGCGGCTTTCGAAGTCCGGCGTCTTGCGGATCCGGTCGTCCAGGTCACGCAGGCGCGCGGGCTCCTCTTCGGTCGAGATCTCCAAGATAGGCGTGGGCTCAAACCGTCGGATGTCCGAGTTTGCGTCGAGGACCTCCAGGTCATCCAGGTTCCAGCGGAACGGACGCATGTTGAGCTTGAGCTCGTTCGGCGGCTCCTCCAGCGCGACGAACAGGCAGCGCTCGCCGCCCTCGAGCCCCTCGCGGAGGAACTGGACGCTCGTGATCGTCTTCCCCGCCCCGGGCGGTCCGGAGAGGATGTAGGGACGTCCGGGCACGAGGCCGCCGTGGAGCATCTTGTCGAGGCCCGGGACGCCGGTGCGGATCTTGGGGACGCTGCTCACGGCGCAACCTCCTTCGGCGGCGGCGGAACGGAAGTCACGGGCGGGGGCGGGACGATCCCGAGGCGCTGCTCGAGCTCGGAGTTGCAGGCCAGGGCCTGCTTCAGCGCCTTCTGGTAGTTCTTGCGCTGGAAGTGGAGCATCGCGCGGGAGAGAGAGACCTCAATGTCCTTGATGGGAATTTGGCGCCGCTGGGCCTCGTCGACCTTGCGCAAGGCGGCCTCGAGCACGTTGGCCACGTCGTCGATGATCCGCATCTCGAGGAGGGTCTCGGACCCCTTCGCGCTCGTGCCGTTCACCATCGCGACCTGCTGGTCCGGGTACACGACGAGCCCGCCCGAGGTGATCGCGAGGGGCCGGATGTGGTCGTCGAACCGGCTGCCGCGGAACTTCTCGATCGAGATGGCCCGCCGGACGGTCGCTCCGTCGATCCACTTGTGGAGGCGGACCTCGCCCCGGCTGAGGAAGAACTCGGTCTCGATCGCTTTGCGATCGAGGTGCTCCGATACGATCAGGGTCGTGGACTCGAGCTCGGCGAGGAAGCGCATGAAGGATTGGATGAGGATACGGCTGTCTTCGCCTTTCATCGAGAACATCTTCAGGGCGGTCATCGAGTCGATGACGATGCGCTTGTAGCGCTCCTTCGTCTTCTCCAGTCGGCCGAAGAACTCCTGCTTGATCATCTTCTGGACGCTGTGCACGGTCACCTCGAGGGCCCGGATCTGGGAGGACTGGCGGATGTCGCTGACGTCCTCCATGTCCCGGACGTCGAGCGCCGTCCCGACGTCGATCACGGAGCGCTGACGCTTGTGCGCGCGCACGTCGGGCGTAGCGTCGAGGATCTTGAGCCGGTCGAGATTCCAGCCGAACACCCCCATGTTGGACTTGACCTCGATCGGCGGCTCGTCGAGGGTCACGAGGAGGCAGGGCTCGTTCCGCCTGAGCCCGTCCAGCAGGAACTGTGTTGCGAGGATCGTCTTGCCGCTCCCCGTCGGCCCCGAGATGACATAGGGCCGCGCGGGAAGCAACCCGCCGCTGAGCATTGCGTCGAGGCCGTCGACGCCTGTCTTGACCCGTTCCATAAGCTCCGGCCTAGAGATAGGCCGCCCGACGAGGGGTGCCACGATAAACGTTGCGACCTGAGAATCAATGGTAGCGATGGTCCTCGCACGGCGCGAGGCGATTTCGGGTCACAAAAAGAGGCATAGCGGGGGATGGAATCTCAGGGACCGAGGGAGGTCCTCGGAACCGTTTGAACCATCGATCTCCGGGTGTCTCACCGGGGACCCGGGAGTCCCGGGGTATGAGCCCGACGGGATATCCTGGCTACCCCACCCCGCTATCGCGGCTCGAGAGGATTGGCCCCTCGGGTTTAAACCTATCGCGGACGGCTCTCAGAAGAACTTGCGGAACCGGAGGAGGTCGTCGAGGCTCCCCTTGAACTTCAGCTTCCCGGTCGCGTAGGCCTTGAACGGGCCGATCTCCCGGAGAAGGAGGCCCCGCAGGGTCTCCTCGTCCGTGAGCAGCGCGAGGTCGGGCCGCTCGACGCCGCCGTCCAAGAGGCCGGCGACGTGGCGGTCCTTGAGGGTGAAGTGCCACTTCGTCCCGTTCGAGAGCTCGATCAGCACGGTCCTCTGCAGGTCGCCGATCTCGGCACTCAGGGCCGAATCGGCATCGACTTTCGCGTTGAACTTCGCGATCAGGGCCTCGAGGAGATCCTTCATTGCTTGCCCCGCACGTACTCGTCCAGCTTCCGGTTCTTGGACTCGGCAAGAAGGCGCCGCGTCGTGTCCCAAGTCAACCGGGTGTGGGGCGGCGGAGACCCCTTCTCGTTAATCCACTTTTCCAGGAACGCGATGGTCACCGGGTCGGATGGGTATCCGGAACCGATGGGCTCCCCGATCTCCGCCTCGATGCGGCGTATCTCGGAGTCCCGGCGGACCTTCGCGACGATCGAGGCGGCGCTCACGACGGGGAAGAGATCGTCCGCCTCGTGCTGCGACACGATCTCCACTTCGAACGGCACGAGCTTCAGGATGTCGCGCTTGAACTCGATCTCGTCGACGTCGACCGCGTCGACGTAGGCGGTTTCCGGGTGGAGCCGCTCGACGATTCGTGCGAACAGCTGGGCCTCGAATTCGTTGAGGGACATCTGGGCCCGCATCACGTCGATGTCCGTCGCGGGAACGACGACGACCTCGCACTTCGCGACCTTCTCAATCTCTGGGGCGAGGAGCTCGCGCCGCTCCGGAGACAGCTTCTTCGAGTCACGCACGTTGAGATGCCGAAGCGGAACGTCGGACTCGACCATCACGCCCGCGACAACCAGGGGACCGAGGACCGGCCCCCGGCCCGCTTCGTCCACACCACAGATCAAGGATCACGCCTCGAGGAGCTCTCGCGCGGTCTCCTGGGCGCGTTCCAGGATGGCGTCCTCGTCGACCGTCCGCACCACGCCCCCGGCCATGAGGACCTGGCCGTCCACGATCGTCGTCTGGACATCGCTCCCTCGGCTGCTGTAGACGAGATGACTGATGACGTTGGCTGGATAAAAAGGCGTGGTGTGCGGTCGGTGGAGCGAGACCACGGCGATGTCGGCGCGCTTGCCGACCTCCAGGGAACCGATCCGCTCCCCGACGCCCAAGGCCCTCGCCGCCTCGATCGTCACCATGTCGAGCGCTAGCCGCGCGGGCATCTCGCGGGCGTCCCACCGCGTCGCCTTGTGGAGGAGGCATGCAGTCTTCATCTCGGAGAAGAGGTCCGCGGAGTTGTTCGAGAGCGCCGAGTCGGTCCCGAGGCCGACGCACACGCCCTCCCGCAGCATCTCGGGGACCGGTGCGACTCCGCCTGACGCGAGCTTCATGTTGGAGACGGGGCAGTGGGCCACGCTCACGCCTCGGCGGGCGAGGATGCGCACCTCGTTCAGGGTGAGCCAGACTCCGTGGGCGACGTTGAGGCGCGCATCGAGGAAGCCGATCCGGTCCAGCCACTCCGTCGGCCGCTGACCCGTCTTCGCAACGTGATCGTAGACCTCCTTGCGCGTCTCGGAAAGGTGAGCGTGGAGACGGGCATCGAGGCGGACGGCGGCTTCCTTGGCCCGGAGGAAGGTTTCCTCGGAGGCCACATAGACACCCTGCACGCCCACGGACGGCGTGATGAGCGGATCGCCGCGATGCTTCGCGACGAACGCTTCCGCGTTCTTCACCGGATTGCCGTGCTGCGTCGTGAAGGCCTCGTCGAGCGTGACCCAGGAGAGGAATCCGCGCATCCCGGATTCCCGCACCGCGCGCGCCACCTCGTCCTCCCAGTAGAAGAGGTCCTGAAAGCTCGTCGTTCCGGACCGGATCATCTCGAGACAGCCGAGGAGCGCGCCGATCTGCACGTCCCGGCGGGTGAACTTCGCGTCCACCGCGAAGGACTTCGTGAGCATTTCCTCCAGGGGGACGTCGTCGGCGATGCCCCTCAGCAGGGTGTTCGCCGCATGCTGGTGGAGATTGATGAGACCGGGAAGCACGGCGCACCCGCGGCAGTCGAGAACTTCATCGGCCTGCTCGGGCGCATTCCCGATCGCGGCAATCCGTCCTCCGTCCACGAAGAGGTCTTCGCGCACAACACGCCGGTCTGGGTCTTGGGTGACCACAAGCCCGCCTTTCAGGAGGAGGGACATCGCATTGCGGCCGATGGGGGGAAGCCTAGAAAGGTTTTGTGGGGACCGACCCCTTCGGGGAGGCGTGGCGCACCGATTCACGGAAGCGCTCGTGGCTTGCGTCCGGGAAATCCCACCTGGAAGAGCGGCGACGTATGGCACGGTGGCGCGGGCCCTCGGCGACGTCCGCGCTGCGCGAGCCGTGGCCGCCTGGCTCGTCGATCACCCCGACCTCGACCCCGAGGGGAAGGTCGTCCGCGCGGACGGGAGCCCCGCTGGAGGCCGCTCTGTCGGCCGAGTGCGCCCGGACCGTCTCGTGGATCACCTTGAGGGCATTCCCCTTCTGACCGAACTGCGCTCGGAGCAGGAACGCCTCGCGAGGCGTGTGCAGGAGGCGGACGATTTCCATCATGTGCGGACGCTCGGTGGCGCCGATGTGGCTTACATCGGGAACCGGGCGTTCGCGGCTGCGGTCACCCTCGATGCGGCGAGTTTGGAAGTCCTCGATGTGGCCGAACGAGAACTCGAAGTCGACTTCCCGTATATCCCGTCCTATCTGGCGTTTCGTGAGATGCCCGCGATCGAGGCGGTGGTCAACGGACTCAAGGACAGGCCCGATGTGCTGTTGATCGACGGACACGGCCGCCTTCATCCCATCCGATTCGGGTTCGCCTGCTACGCGGGCGTGACGCTGGACAGCCCGACCATCGGCATCGCGAAACATCCGCTAGTGGGAAAGCCGGTCGGGCCGCACCGCCTGGAGAACGAGGCGGTCCCCATCGAGATTGGAGGGGACGTGCAAGGATACGCATGGATCCCAGCGCGCGCGTCCCGGGCCTTCTACGTGCCCGTCGGG
Organism: uncultured Thermoplasmata archaeon; assembly: GCA_963768855.1. Taxonomy (GTDB): domain Archaea; phylum Thermoplasmatota; class Thermoplasmata; order RBG-16-68-12; family RBG-16-68-12; genus RBG-16-68-12. Next base: position 136,754 of record CAVYJM010000011.1, on the reverse strand, counting down.
AATCGCATCACACTCGACACCGCGCTGCGAATCGCACAGGGCGCCACAAGGGATCGGTATCCCGAGCCGCTTCGCGTAGCAGATCGAATATCAAAAGAGGGAAAGAGGAAGAAAAACGAGGAAAGGAATGCGTCAGGGATGCCCGCCGCGAGGCGGACCCCTGCCCAAGGCCTTCAGGGCATCTAGCGCTTCTTTCCTTTCTTGCCCTTTTTGCCCTTCTTGGCCAAGAACTTCCTCCTATGATACCGTATGGAGCGACGGAACTTAAACTTAGTGAGAGCCACGATTCGATGTTGTATCGCGCATCAATTATATAATTGACGATATTTCGACGACGCCGAAACCATTTTCGTCCCGTTCTCCCATCTCGAGAAGCGTGGAAATCCTGGTGTTCGGCGCAGGAGCGATGGGGAGTCTGATCGGCGGACTCCTCTCGATCCGTGAGCCGGTCCTCCTGGTGGGTCGCAAGGAGAATGTCCGAGCGATTGAGGCGCATGGTCTCCGGATTACGGGGAAGACCACACGGCTCGTGCATCCCCGCGCGGCAACCCGCGTTCCCGCGGGAGCGCATCCGGACCTGGTCATTGTCGCGACGAAGGCGTACGACACCGCCGCGGCGATGACTCGGCTCAAGCCCTTCACGGACTCGGCCGTTTTCCTCACACTGCAGAATGGCCTCGACAACCCTGTGATCATCGCGCGGACGGCGCGACGCGTGATTGCGGGGACCACTGCGCACGGCGTCACGTTCCTCGCCCCAGGTGAGATACGACACGCCGGGATCGGAGACACGACGATTGGAGCGTGGGAGGGCGTGGACAGAAGCGACGTGATCCGGGCCCGGGACCTGCTCGACGAAGCGGGCATCCGGACGCAGGTCGCGGACGACATCGCCTCGGAACTTTGGGCCAAGGTCGTCGTGAATGCGTCGATCAATCCCATCGCAGCCCTCGCGGGAGTGCCGAACGGCCGTCTCGTCCAAGACCGAGACTTGGCCGTCCTCATGGACGCGGTGGGCCGCGAGGCCCTTGCCGTTGCGCTCGCCGACGGAGCTCACCTGGACTCAGAGGACGTCCTGAGGCGGACGCGCCTCATCGCGCGCCGGACCGCGGCGAATCGGGCGAGCATGCTCCAGGACTTGGACCGCCATCGACGCACCGAGGTCGACGCGATCACCGGCGCGATCCTCCGCGCCGCCGCCCGCCATCGGCTGGAAGTCCCGCTCAACCGCGCATTGTACGCGCTCGTCCGCGCGCGCGAATCGGGCGACGCCCGCCCGGGTTGAGCCGCTCGAAAGGAGCCTTTTCGGGAGGGAATTCGGAACGGACGGGCTGAAGCTTTATAAAGGACTATATAAATCCCCAGAGGCCAAACGCGCGAGGAGGCCGCCTCCTCGTGCACTCGGAGGCATTCCCTTGGCGAAGATCAAGATCGAGAACGTCGTCGCTTCGACCTCCCTCGGGGAGGAGCTGGACCTCCAGGCAATCGCCCTCGCCCTCGGAGGCGCGGAGTACGAGCCGGAGCAGTTCCCGGGTCTGATCTACCGCCTCAAGGAACCCAAGACGGCGACGCTCCTGTTCCGCAGCGGCAAGGTGGTCTGCACGGGCGCGAAGAGCCTCGAGCACGTGAAGACGGCGATCGACCTCGTCGCGAAGCAAATCGAGGCCGCGGGCATCCCTATCAAGAAGGACCCGGTGATCGAGGTCCAGAATATCGTCGCGTCCTCGGACCTCGGGACCGAAATCAACCTGAACGCAATCGCGATCTCGCTGGGCCTTGAGAAGGTCGAGTACGAGCCGGAGCAGTTCCCCGGACTCGTCTACCGCATCGACGAGCCCAAGGTCGTCGTCCTCCTCTTCGGCAGCGGCAAGCTCGTCTGCACGGGTGCCCGCAAGCCCTCGGACGTCGAGCAGGCCGTCGAGAAGATCACGGTCGAACTCAAGGCTGCGGGCCTGTTGCGCTGAGAGCCGGAGACGGTCCGCGGTAGCGGTTCTTCCGAGCGAACCTTCAGGGTAAGTGCGAACGCTTTATCGCCCTCGCCGGCTTCGACGGACGAGAGGGAAAGCCCGGATGGCCAGCCGCCTGCCGATCTTCGACAACCACATCCACTTCCGTCCCGAGTTCCTCGGGGTCGAAGGGGCGAAGCTCTTTGAGAAGGCCGGCGGCACCGCGCTCCTCCTGACCCACTCCCCCTACGAGGACGTGCCGATCAACCACGGCCTCGACTACGACCGCGCGTACCGCAAGACCCTCGCGATGGCCGACGCGATTCGCGCGGCGACCCATCTCCAGGTCTTCGTCGCACTCGGCCCCTATCCGGTAGAGTGCCTCCATCTGAAGGAGGTGCAGGGGCTCGAGGCCGCGGTCGCCGCGATGCGGCAGGGGCTCGACCTCGCGGCGCGCTACATCGCCCAGGGGAAGGCGGTGGCCATCGGGGAAATCGGCCGTCCGCACTTCCCCGTCGGGCCGGAGATCATCCGGGTCTGCAACGAAGTCATGCTGTACGCGATGGAGGCCGCGAAACGCCTCGGCTGCGCGGTCGTCCTGCATACGGAGGACCCGACGCCCGAGACCTTCGCCGAGTTCGCGGCGATCGCCAGTAAGGCGGGACTCGACCGGAACCGCGTGGTCAAACATCATTCGCCCCCCTTCACGAGACCCGAGGACACCCACGGCCTGGTACCGTCGATCCTGGCCAAGGAGGCCCTTGTGTCCGAGGCGTTGAAGGGGGGACCCCAGTTCCTCCTCGAAACGGACTACATCGACGACCCGCGGCGGCCCGGCGCGGTCCTGGGGCCCGCGACGGTCCCGAAGAAGACGCTCGCGTGGATCGAGAAGGGCGTGATGTCCGAGGACCAGGCATGGGTCATCCACAAGGAGATGCCCGAGCGGACCTACCACATCCAGCTCGAATGAGGAGCGCGACGAGGCGCGGAGCCTCCGAGGGGCCCGCTCCATCTCGTAGACGCCGAAGGCTCCTCCCACGCCGCCCCCAACGGCGATCCCAAACGCGGCGAAGGCGATGGCGCCACCGGCGCCCGGGATTCAGGACGAAGGCTCCGCGCGTTCCAGGGCGATGCCGAGGAGAACCGCACCCATCCCGCCGAGACAGCCCGCCAGCCCGCCCCAGAACTCCCCGCCTGCGATCGGGGACGCCACGCGGGAGGAACCGTGCGCCTCGCGAGCTGCGTTCCGAGCGCCCGTCAGCGGCGGATCTCGAACCCGGTGAACTCATCGGTCGCGACGCCCCACGCAACGTCCACGGACGCAACGCGCGCGGCAGGTTGCGAGGTCTGGTTCCACTCGATGCACTCCTCGATGAGCGAGCGCTCGCCCTCGAAGATCGCCTCGACGCCACCGCCCGGGACGTTGCGGACGTATCCGTCGAGCCCGAGGGAGCGAGCTTTCTCCTCGCAGTGGGCCCGGAAGTAGACCCCTTGCACCCTGCCGTGGAAAAGGACCGTCGCGCGGACCCGCATCGAGCCTCAAACGGCCTCGCGTCAAATAAGGTTATTATAGACCGACCTGCTACGGAAACTTCCCGCGAGGGATTTTGCGATGGCGCGAAAGAACGTGCAGGACCTCACGGTATCCGAGTACCTGACCACGGAGGTCGTGTGGGCCGCCCCGGACGACGAAGTCGGGGAGGTGCTCGGGAGGATGAAGAAGCACGACGTCCACGAGCTGCCGGTCGGCCGCAAGGGGAAGCTCGACGGAGTCGTGACGCTCCGCGAACTCATGAAGCGCCACAATCTGCCGCCGAACACGAAGATCTCCAAGGTGGTCGTGAAGGCGCCCGAGGTCAGCCCCGACGCGGTCCTCCCGGACGCTGCGGAGGAGCTCATCACCACCGGGTTCCGAGCGCTCCCCGTCGTCCAGCGCAAGAAGCTCCTCGGGATCATCTCCCGGACGGACCTCGTGCGCGCGCTGGTCGACTCCGGAACCCTGGAGGCGCTCAAGGTCCGCGATTTCATGACGCCGAACCCCCAAGCCGTGTCGGAGAGCGACACGATCGAGCGCGCGGTCCACGTGATGCAGTCCCTCGGGGAGCGCTCCCTCCCTGTCGTGGACAAGAACCGGCATCTGAAGGGCGCAATCGGGATGAAGGACGTGACGGACCTCTTCTCGAGACCGAAGAACCGGGAGCACCAGGGGGAACGCGCCGGCGCCGAGACGAAAATCGAGCTCGAGGTCAAAGGCGTGATGCACTACCCGCCCGTCACGATGGGACCGGACGGGGACCTCGCCCGCGCCGCCGAACTCATGTTGAAGAGCGACGTCTCGAGCGTCATCATCACGGACAAGGACGAACCGGTCGGGATCGTCACGAAGCTCGATCTGATGCACTTCCTCGCAGGACTCCGGGAGCGGGAACAGCTCTTCGTTTCGATCAGCGGGCTCGAAGAGGAACCCTCGGAGACCTACGACACGATCTATGCGACCGTCGAGAAGGAGATGCGGCGCATCGGCCAGCTCGTGACGCCGAAGACGCTCTCCCTCCATGTCCAGAAGTACAAGCCGGACGGCGACCGCTGGAAGTACTCGATCCGATGCCGGTTCCAGACGGCCCATCAGATGTACTACGCGAACCACTTCGACTGGGATCTCCATCTCGCGATCAAGGACCTCCTCGAGACCCTGTACAAGCGGATCGTGAAGGACAAGGAACGGATGATCACCGAGCGCAAGCTCGGCCGCTCAACGTAGGTTCCAGAACTCCTTGTGAGCCCGTTTCGTCGCCTCGACTGCGGGTCGGCCTTTCCCCTTGGCGTCCAGGAGCTGCGTGAGCTCGAGGTCGACCCGGCGGTGCTGGAGCCGCGCGACGACGCCTGCGTAGACCTCGGACAGCGCCTGGAGATGGTATCCCCCCTCGAGGGCCACGACGAACCGGTTCCCGCAAAGCTCCTTTGCCAGTTCCGCGCTCCGGGTGGTGAGATCGACGTAGCCCGGGGACGAGAGGGAGAGACCTGTGAGCGGGTCGCGGTAATGGGCGTCGATCCCCAGGCTGACGAGGATCACGTCGGGCTTGTACTCCCGCACGACCGGCGCAACGACTTGATCGAACGCGATTCGGAACGACTCGTCCCCGCAGCCCGCGGTGAAGGGGATGTTCACGTTGAACCCGCGGCCTTCACCCTTGCCTACATCCTCGGCGGCGCCCGTGCCGGGGTAGATTCCGTACTGGTGGGTCGAAATGTAGAGGACCGCCGCCTCGTCGGTGAAGATTTCGCTCGTGCCGTTCCCATGGTGGGCGTCGTAGTCGAGGATCGCGACGCGCCGGCCGTGCGCGACCTGGTCTGCGGCGGCCGCCGCCACGTTGTTCAGATAACAGAATCCCCCGCCGTAGTCCGGACCCGCATGGTGCCCGGGTGGGCGGACGAGGGCGACGGCCCACGTGCCCTCGGCGACCGCTCCTCGGGTGGCCTCTACGACCGCGCCCGCGGCCAAGGTCGCGATGTCCCAGGTCTCTGGGTGGACCGCCGTCTCCGGGTCGAGGAACCCTTCCGTCAGGTCGTGGAAGAAATCCAGGAAGGTGGCGCGGTGGACCCGCCGTAGCTCCGGCATGGTGGCCGCGGCCGGGGAGCGGACGTCCACGAAGAGCTTCTCTTCGCGAAGGCGGCCCACGATCGCCTCGAGGCGCTCCGGACGCTCCACGTGCATCGGGGACGATACGTGCTCCAGGAAACGCGGGTCGTAGAAGAGCACGCCCGCTCCGCAACCGCTCCGGACACATCAAGGCATCGCAGGGCCGCAGCCGGCCGGTGGAGCGTGCTCTCGGAGGAAAGGGACATGCTATCAGGAATAAAAATCACCGGTGAAAACTACTGAGAATCAAGGCGTCACGCTTAAGCAAGTCCTCGGGGATAAGGAGAGGTCGCCGGGTTCAGAAGGGCGTTGATGAAGGGGTTCTTCGCCACGCGTTCATTCGTCCTGCTAGTCGCAGGAGCGGCCGTGGTGGCGACCTTGGCCCTTGCGAGCCCGCCGGTGCGGACCCCCGACTCGGCCCCGCTCGATTTCTGGGAAGCGGCGGGTCAAGGACTCGTGAGCGCGGTCATGGTCAACGAGACATTCACCGTGGACGGGCACGAGGTCACGCAGCCCGCGGGGATCCTCGTGACGAACAACGCGGCCGTGCCGGTGCTCATCCCGGAGGAGGCGGTGCTCATGAGCCCGCATCCGTCCCAATCGCCGCCGCCGAGCCCGCTCCAAACGACAGCGGACGCCGTCCTGACGAACGGCACGGTGCCGGCGATGGGCAGCCTCCGGTACTCGTTCGGGGCGTACGTGCTCGCGGGCTACCTGAGCGGTCCTGCCTGGTGGGACATGGAGGAAATGCAGTTTTCGAAAGCGGGAGTGGTGTTCCAGATTGGGGGGGAGACCCTCCCGTTCGCCCTGCGCTCGCTCATCGAGCATCCGTTCTACAACGGAGCGGGGGACAACACGCAGATAGCCCTGTGGGCCTACTTGCGGTCATACCCGACGGTCGTCGTGGGCAAGCAGCCTTTGTGGGCGACGATCAAGGGGACCGCGGGACAGACCATCCGCGTGCGGCTCGATGCCACGAACCTGGCGGTCTGGTCGACGGACGACGCGTTCACCGGGAACGTGAACGTGACGAGGGGAATCATCGAGGACGATGTGCCTGCGGGATGGAGCGTGGAGGGGGGGAGTTTTTCTGTCCCGCCGGATCTCATCGTGAACCACCCGGACGGGTCGAAGACCCTGGAGTGGTATGAGGCCCTGCCGGCCGCGCAGGTGAGCCAGCAGGGAAATCCGGAGCTCCCGACGCCGTACACGAACGTCACCAGGTTCTACACCCTCGTGTCACCCGCTCTCGCCGCGGGTTCGCTGACCCTGCCGCAAGCGAGGTCCGACATGGGAGGGACGGGCACCGCGGACGCGCATTCGGCCCCCGTGTTCCTCTCCGTGGCGGCGAACAAGCCCCCCGTGGCAGATGCCGGTGGACCGTACGTGGGGAAGGAGGGCGACACGGTCGTCCTGAACGCGTCCAAGTCCTCCGATCCGGACGGAGATGCGCTCCAGTACCGGTGGTCGTTCACGGACAACGGGACCTGGGACACCGCATGGTCTGCGAGCCCGACCGTCGCGGTGCGCTACACGGATGAGTTCAGCGGGGAGGCACGCGTCGAGGTCTCGGACGGCCAGGCCGTCGCCAACGTATCGGCTTCGGTCACGATCGCGAATGTGCCACCGGCCATCCAGAGCCTGACGGCCTCCGCATCAGGCGGGGCCGACTTCCGGCTCATCGTCGCGGGCGAGAAGTTCCACGACGTCGCGTTCCACCTCGTCGCGAACGGCACGACGCTTGCGAGCCTCCGGGTCGTGCGCCATCCGGGAGATCCGATGAAGCAGTCCGCGGACACCGGCATGCGGATCCTGGACCTCACGAAACCCGTGCTCGTGACCGCGCTGTACACGCCCTTGGACGACCCTGTAAACGGGCAGCCGAACGGCGACAGCCCCGCGTGGCTTGTGATCACCATGGAGAACGGGACGTCCGTGCGGCTGTTCCACGACTTCAACGTCCAGCACAAGGCGTCGTGGAACTGGAGCCTGGGAGATCTCCGCGGCTCCGTCCTCCCGGAGGGCGTGGTGCTTCACGCGCACCTGTTCGATCCGGGGGCCGACGGCTTGACGGCCCACTGGGACTTCGGCGATGGGACGAGCGCAACCCAGGTGTACCCGAACGGCCCCGCGAACGACGCGCCCGAGGCCGTCGTCGGGGGCGCGGCGCCCATGGACGTGATGGCGACCGTCACGCACACGTTCCCCGCGGGTGGCACCTTCACGGTCACCCTGACCGTGACGGACGAGGACGGCGCGACCACCACAGCCACCCTCACGGTACAGACCGGCTGAGCCCGGAAAGGTTATCAAGCGCTCGGTCCGTGGCGCCTCGGGGATGATCGAGGACCACCGCATTCTCCGCGGGATCCGGGTGACGCTGCGTCCGCTGGCGACCGGGGACCTGCGGCGCTGCGTCAAGTGGTTCAGCGACCCGCAGGTGACCCAGTTCCTTGGGCGGAACGCGGCGGTCACGCTCGCAGAGGAAGAGCGATGGTTCCGGGACTATTCTCGCCGCGCTGACGAGCAGATCTTCGCGATCGAGATCGAGGGCAAGCACGTCGGCAACCTCGGTCTGCACAAGGTGGACCGGGTGCACCGGAAGGCGGACCTCGGAATCGTCATCGGGGAGACTGCCTACTGGTCGCGCGGCTACGGCACGGACGCCCTCCGTACAGCGCTGGGCTACGGCTTCGAGCACCTCAGCCTGAACAAGATCTCTCTCGACGTGCTCGAGGACAACGTCCGGGCGATCCGTTCGTACGAGAAGTGCGGGTTCGTCCGCGAGGGCGTGCACCGGGAGGACGTCTACAAGGATGGCCGGTTCCAGAACGTGGTCCGGATGAGCATCCTCGCGCGCGAGTTCCGCGAGACGGCGGTCCGCCGGGAGACGTGAGGCCGGGTCACAGTTCGAGGAGCTGCCGCGGCGCCGTGCTCATGTATCGGCCCCCCTTGGGCGTCACGAGGACCGTGTCCTCGATCCGGACGCCCCCGAATCCGGGGATGTAGACGCCCGGCTCGTCCGTCATGACCATGTTCGACTTGAGCACGAGCTCGCTCGTGGTGAACAGCCCGCCGCCATCGTGGACCGCAAGGCCGACGGAATGCCCGAGGCCGTGGATGAACCGGCCCTTGTACTTTGTCGAGTCGATCAGGGTGCGCGCCGCCGCGTCGACTGCCTTGCCCTTCGTCCCCGGGCGGAGCTTGGGCAGCGCCGCCCTTTGCGCGCGGGCGACCGTGTCGAACATCCGCCGCTGCTCGTCGCTCGCCTTGCCCACGACGACCGTGCGGGTCACGTCGGAGCAGTACATGTGGTACAACGACCCGAAGTCGATCACGATGAGGTCGCCCTTCCGGATCTTGCGAGGACCGGCCGTGTAGTGGGGCTCCGCGCTGTTCGGGCCGGACCCGACGATCGTGCGGAACGAGGGACCCGTGGCCCCGTTCCGCTGCATGTGGTATACGAGCTCCGAGGCGATCTCGGACTCCCGCACTCCCGGACGGATGAAGGAGAGGGTCTGCTCGAAGGACTTGGACGCGATGTCGCACGCCTTCTGGATGTACTCGATCTCCTGCGCATCCTTGACCAGGCGCGCGTCCGTGACGGCCTCCGAGACGTCCACGAACTTCGCGGTCTTGGGGGCGGCCTTGCGCAGGCGCTGGAACGCAGTGTGGGTGAGCTCGTCGGCGTTGATCCCGATCCGCCGGCGGCCCGCAAGCATCTTCCGGATGAGCCTCGCGGGCTCCTCGCGATGGCGGAACACGTGGAGAGGCAGCCCGCTCTTCTTCGCGGCCTCCTCCTCCAGCGCGGTCGTCATGATCTCAGCGCTCCCGTCCGGCTGAAGGAAGGCAGCGCACCCCTCGAACAGTCCGTCCGTGATCCCCGTCGCATAGAAGAAGGACATGTCGATGTGGGGTTCCACGGAGTTCATGAGCACGATCTGGTCCAGATGGTCGCCGGCGTTCCGGAAGATCCGTTTGATGCGCAGCCGCATGCCGATCGCGCGAGGAAAGCCCGGGTCCGTAGTTAAAGGTTGGTCGCGCGCCGTCCGCGAAGGGTTTTATGGCGTCGACCCCGTCGCCCTCCCGTGCCGAAGCGGCGCCACCGAGGGATGGAACGGCGGATCGCCCTCGAGCGCATGGAGATCCTCTTCCACGAGGCCGAGCAGGAGGCGCTCCACGCACGGTGGGCCCGCGCGCGACGGTACGTCGACCTGGCGCGGCGGATCGGGATGCGCTACAACGTGCGGATCCCCGCGGAGTTCAAGCGGCGGTTCTGCAAAGCGTGCCTCACCTACCTCGTCCCTGGGGTGAACGCCCGGGTTCGGGTCGGCCGCGGCCACGTCGTCGTTGCGTGCACGGCCTGCGGCGCGATCCAACGATTTCCCTATCGCGCGGAACAGAAGGCCGCGCGGGCTGCGCGCAAGGCGCCTCAGTAGGACGTCGTCATGTCGATCTTGCCCGCCTTGCGGGCCAGGTATTCTCCCAGCTTGAATACGCCCAGGCTCAGAGCGAAGAACACGATGCTGGAGAGGGCGAGGAACGCCAAGATTGTGAGGTCCGAGAAGCCGCCGAGGCCCGTCAGCGGGGTCAGGGCCGCCTGGTCGGAAGGCGAGAGCAGGAGGCGACGGGAGAGGTCGAACCAGTACGTGAGCGGGATCGCCTTCCCGACGCCCTGCAGCCAGCTGGGTAGGACGGTCAAAGGAAAGAGGACCCCGCAGAAGACGTAGAAGATCCCGGGGACGGCCTCCGACAGCGTCTGGGTGTGCCGGGCCATGAGGAACGTCACGCCTCCAAGCGTTATGCCGATCGCGAGGAGGCAGAAGAGGCCGAGGAGAAGGCCCGCGACGAACACCGGAATCGAGGACAACGGGAGAGAAATCTGAACCGGCGGGTTGAGGACGAACGCGCCGAAGGCGAGCGTGATGACGACCGCGAAGGTGGAGACCAAGATCTTCGAGGTGGCCCGTCCCATCACATACAGGTAGAACGAGATCGGAGAGATGTAGATGTACCGGATGGTCTGGTACCACTCGCGGTCCGACTGGATCACCTGGAACGTGCCGAAGAGGGTCGCGCCCACGAAGATGAAGAACGCGTTCCCGACATACATGAAGTCGAAAAGAGGACCCGCGTTGAACCGGCCAATCGCCGCGAACACGACGTACATGAGGATGAGGATGAACGTCGCTGCGATCGGCTTAATGATCGAGTAGATGATGAAGAGCCACGGCTCGGTCCAATTGGAATCCATCTCCCAGCCGAGCCATGCGGCGACCTTGAAGGTCCTCCAGTACGTGTTCACTGATGCCGTGACGTCAGCTTCCCCTCTCGCTTCGCGAGCGTCTCTAGGTGCGCGAGGGCGTACCTCGCGAGAATCAGGAACACGACGGCGAGCACGAGCAAGAGTTCGAGCTCCGAGACCGGCGTGAGGATGATCGGTAGTCCGCTGTTAGGCACAGTGAGTTGCCTTAGAGCGTCCAGGCCCAGCATCGCCGGCACGATGCTCCCTGCAACGGCCACCGCAGGCCCCCATGGCTGCACCATGAGGAAACCGCCCGCGGGGAAGTACATCCCGCTCGAGAAGAAGATCGGTTCCTCCAGGAGCGCGGACATATTCCACGCCTCCCGACCCCAGAGGAGATAGAGGGACGCAAACATCATACCCATCCCATAGAGCCCAATCAGGGTCACGAAGAAGACCGCGAGCAGCATGAACGGGTCGGCGATCTGGAAAATCACGCCGAACACGACGATCCCCGCGACAAGGGTCGAGAGCGCGCGGACCGACGTCATGAACATCCCGCCGATCGCCATGCCGCCAAGGAGGGCCATGCGGCTCATCGGCGCCATCATGTAGATCTGGAGGTTCCCGATCTCCTTCTCCCAGTACAGCTGGCTCGCCATCGACCAGAGCACGTTGAGCCAGAACGCGACCATCGTCCCGCCGAGGACCACGGTCGCCACGAGCGCGTTGAGGTTCTTGGCGGCGTTCGCAAGGGCGACGTCGCAGGAGACGGTCCCGCACTGCCCCGCCCGGATGGCGGCGACCTGGGCGCCGTAGAAGGACTGGTAGATGAACACATACGCCGCGATGCCGAGCAGGGGGAGGAAGACCTCGAAGAAGACCCAGGATGGCTCGCGGTTCGCGCCGATCACGCGAGGATACGCCCGCCCGAGGACGGACCGCAGGTTCAGCCCAAACTTGAACCGAAGGTCGGAGCGGCGCTCGGTCGCGGGCTTCTGGACAGCCTCGCCGCTCATTCGAACCCCTTCCCGACCATGCTCACGAACACGTCCTCGAGCGTAGGGTCCGACTTCTGGAGAGAACGGACGCGGGAGCCCTGGGCCATGATGTGGCTCAGGATATCGGCGACGGGTCCCTCACCATCCAGGATGAACGTGAGGTACGACGTGTTCTTCGAGGCATCGTCCTTCACGGAGTAGTTCTTCACGCCCGGAATCTTCCCGAAACCGGCCGTGTCGCGGATCGGGTCGATCTCGAGACGGAAGGTCGTATCGAGGCGGACCATCTTCTTGAGGTTCTCAGGCGTGTCGCAGGCGAGGATACGGCCGTTGTCGATGATCGCGATGCGGTCACACATCTCGTCCGCCTCGGCCATGTAATGCGTCGTCAGCAAGACGGTCTTGCCCTTCTGCTCCTGCACCCACTTCGACACGTAGTCCCGAATGATACGGGCTGCGTTCACGTCGAGTCCAAGGGTCGGCTCGTCTAGGAAGAGGATGTCCGGGTCGGTCACGAAGCCCCGGATCATGTTCATCTTCTGCCGCTGGCCCGTGGAGAGCGTGCGGACCTTCGCGTCCCTCCTGTCCCGCAGGCCGAAGACGTCCATGAGCTCGTCGATGCGCACGTTCGCGTCCTTCGAGGTGACCCCATAGAACTGGGAAAACATCCAGATGTTCTCGCGCGTCGTCAGCAGGCCGTATCCCGTCGTCTCGCCCCCGGAGACCATGGAGATCCGCTGGCGGATCGGGAACACGTCCTTCGCGACGTCGAATCCGGCCACGTACGCCTGCCCCGATGTGGGGAGGAGGAGGGTGCAGAGGATCTTGATGAGGGTGGTCTTGCCCGCGCCGTTCGGTCCGAGGAGGCCGAACAGCTCGCCCTCCTTAATCTGCATCGTGACGCCATCGAGCGCGGTGACGGGGCCCTCGGGTTCTTCCCCGTCCGCCGGGTCTTTCTTGCGCCGGCGGAGCAGATGCCGCTTCCCGGCGAAGACTCGGGTCAGGTCTCGTGTCTCGACCGCGTAGCTCATGCCGCTCCGCTCCTGAAGGGGTCGCCTCGCAGGCCCGGGTGGCCGGCGCGCGTCTCAGACTGTCTCACGCTGGCGGTAGCGGGTGATGTAGCCTGCAATCCGGTTCCGCATCAAGATGCTGCTGACGTCGCAGAGCTCGGAGACCTTCGCCTTGTTGTGCTCGAAGTCCCCCGTGAACTCGTTCGCGTACTGCTTGACGAGCTCGATCGCGACACGCTTGATGTAGGTCGGCCGGATGTTTCCCAAAGGCGTCTCACTCCGTTATCCAGGTCGGTGGGCGTGCGCCAAAGGGAGGGACGTAGATAAACATTCCTGAGGGAGAACGGGAGACGGCGACGAAGGCCCGAGCTCGCGACGACATTTGCCAAGCATTAAATAGGGACCTCCAATACGCTTTCGCGGGAACGCGTCAGAGCGCCGCCCCGGGAGATCCGGTACCGATGGAAGAGTCCCTCGTCAACGTGGAGTTCCTCAAGAGCTCGAACAACTTCATCGCCCGGATCCAGAGCGAGCTGGGCGGCATGCGCGAATACCGGAGCTCATCCTTCGAAGAGGTCCTGGAGCAGGTCGTCATCGACCTCCAGGAAGAGTTCGAGTCGTACTGATCAGGCGCCTTTCCAGACCGCCTTCCGCTTTTCAAGGAAGGCCGTCATCCCTTCGACCTTGTCCTGCGTGGCACCGACCACGCCGAATGCGGCGGCCTCGTACGAGAGCCCCTGAGGCAGCGGCATTTCCTGGGCCACCCTGAGGCACGCCTTCGCCAGGGAGAGAGCGACCGGGCTTTTCTCGAGCATCTTGCGTGCGAGCGACCGCGCTTCTTCGAGGAGGCGGTCTGCGGGGACGACCCGGTTCACGAGGCCGATTCGCTCCGCGGTGGCCGCATCGACCGCCTCGCCCGTGAAGACCATCTGGGCGGCCCAGCCGCTCCCGACGAGCCGGGGCAGGCGCTGGCTCCCGCCGAACCCCGGGATGATCCCGATGTTAATCTCCGCCTGACCGATCTTCGCATTCTCGGAGGCGAGGCGGAGGTCGCAGGCCATCGCGATCTCGCATCCGCCGCCGAGGGCGTAGCCGTTGATCGCGGCGAGGATGGGTTTCGGGCACCGCTCCATCGCGTCCCCGAGGCGGCGGCCCAGCTCCGAGAAGGCCTGCATCTCGAGCCCGCTCTTGCCGACCATCTCCTTGATGTCCGCCCCCGCGACGAAGGCCTTGTCCCCGGCCCCGGTCAGGATGATTGCGCCGACCTGCGGGTCGCGCGCGAGGCGCTCGAAGGCTGCGGTGAGCTCCCGCACGACGTCGGAGTTGAGCGCGTTCCGGACCTCCGGCCGGTTGATCGTGACGATCGCGAGGCGGTCCTGGACGTCCACGCGGATGAAATCAGGCATGGGAACCGGAGCCCGGTATGGCGCGAGCCGCGATGAAGCTTCGGGCCGAGGAGGCTTTGCGGCTCACGGCGGCGGAAGCTATCCCTTCGTGTAGTCGTACACGCCGCGGCCCGACTTCTTCCCGAGTCGGCCCGCGCGCACGTACTTTCGCAGGAGCGGCGACGGCCGGAACTTCGGATCACCGGTCTCCCGGAAGAGGACCTCCATCACGTCCAGGCCGACGTCGATGCCCGTGTAGTCTGCGAGCTCGAACGGGCCCATGGGCATGTTCGTCCCGAGCCGCATCGCCTTGTCGATGTCCTCCGCGCTCGCGACGCCCTCCTGGAGCAGGTTGAACGCCTCGTTCATCATCGGCACGAGGAGGCGGTTCACGACGAAGCCTGGACTCTCCTTCACCTCGACGGCCTCTTTGCCTAGCTTGACGCAAAGGTCCTTCGCGAGGCCCACCGTCGCGTCGCTGGTCTCGGACCCGCGGATGACCTCGACGAGCTTCATCACCGGCGCCGGGTTGAAGAAGTGCATGCCGACGACGCGGTCGGGGCGCTTCGTGACGTTCGCCATCTCCGTGATGCTCAGGGAGGAGGTGTTGGAGGCGAAGACGACCTCCGGCGCCGCGATCCGGTCCATCTCCGCGTAGATCTCACGCTTGACTTCCATCTTCTCGAAGACGGCCTCGATGACGACCTGCGCTCCGCTCAGGGCCTCCTTCAGATCCACGGTCCCGTGGATCCTCGAAACGATGGACTCGACGTCCGAAGGGGTCATCTTGCCCTTCTCGACGCGCTTCATCAGCGGGTCTCGGATGCGGCGGAAGCCACCGTCCACGAACTTCTGGTCGATGTCCCGCATCGTCACCTGGAATCCCGCGGCCGCGCACGTCTGGGCGATGCCCGCCCCCATCGTCCCCGCGCCCATCACGGCGATCTTCCGTATCTGGTCCACCGGCATTGACGTTCACCGTCGCTCGGCGTGCATGGCGCTCTCCCGATATAAGCCCGAACGACACGGTGCCCTAGGCGGGCCGGCGTCTCGGCGGGCGGAGCCGCGTCCACGGGGCGCGAGCTGCGCAGTAGGGACGGGGCGGAGAGGGCCCAGCCGCGCAGCGAGGACCGTTCCTGGGGACGAACGCGAATGTCTGCTACGGATTCCGTCTACGGGGACGGGGCCTGCAGGGGCGTGGCCATCGCGGGCCTCTTCGCCGCGAAGAGCGCCACGCCGGCAGCGAGGAGGACGATCGCCGCGACCACGGCGACGTACCAGCCCCAGCCCGCGTTCCAGGTGACGGTGGCTTGGGCGAAGGAGCCGATGGCGCTCGTCTTCGTTCCCCAGAACCCGGACACGGTGGTGCCGGAGGTGGCAGCCCCGCTGTCTTGGTTCACCGCGTCGGGCAGGGAGGACATGACGTACAGAGCCCCGAACAGGACGAAGAGGAACGCGAGGATGCCAAGGCCCCCTCCGAGCCTTTGGAACGACGGCCGGGACGCGGACATTGCACCTACGACGATCATCCCAATCCCGAGGATGAGCCCGAGCACCAAGAGAATCGTCGCGACCGTAAACACGGATCCGATGTGGGGCATGTCGTTGTAGTTCGTCGTGTTCGAGTTGGACGTCGAGCCCATCTGGAAGAACGCAGAGCCTCCGAACAGGCCGAACTGGTCGTTCCCGTTCATTGAAATCGGACCGAGGGTCGCCTGCGCTTGTAGGGTCCACCAGGGGCCGATGACCGCGACGATCGCGAGCACGACTGCAATCACTCCGATGACGACGCCGACTTTGCTTTTCATTCGACACCCTCCGAGCCTCGGCCGCCGGCCGAGTCCTGCCTGCATCCGGTGGAGGCCATAAAAACGTGTTCTTCCCCTGCGCCGGAGGCGTTACATAGCCCCGGACCCGTGCCGCGTCCGTGGACCGCGGCCCCTACGCCGGCATCGCCCTGGCCGTGGTTTCCGTCTCATGGGCCTCCATCTTCATCACGTGGTCCACGTCCCCCGCGATCACGATCGCGCTCTACCGTCTCGGGTTCGCGACGCTCATCCTAGCGGGCGTCCTCCTCGTGCGGTACCTCCTGGCAGGGACGCGGCCGCTGAAGGGGCTGCCCCGCCGCGACCTCCTGATCATGGCGGGCATCGGCGCAATCCTCGCGACGCACTTCACCCTTTGGATCTCATCCCTGAAGGTGCCGCAGGAGAGCATCGCCTCCTCCGTCGTCCTCGTGACCTCCCATCCGTTGATGGTGGGCCTGCTCTCCCACTTCGTCCTCAAGGAGCGCCTCAACCGGTGGATGGCGGTGGGGATCGTCGTTGGATTCAGCGGGGTCGTGGTCATCGCCTTCGCGGACTACGGACCCGGCGGGAGCCTCCTGTACGCCGACCTCCTCGCGTTCGTCGGAGGCATCATGGCGGGCCTGTACTTCCTGGCCGGCCGGAAGCTGCGGCAACGGATCGCCCTCCTCGACTACGCCCTGGTCGTGTACGCCTGCTCGACCGCCGTCCTGTTCCTGTATGCGGTCGCCCTCGGGGAGAGCCTCACACCCGTGGGCAACGTGAATACGGAGCTGCTCCTGTTCCTCGCGCTCGCGGTCATCCCGCAGATCGGCGGGCACACCCTCTACAACTGGTCCCTCCGGTGGGTCACGGCGCCCGTGGTCAGTCTCAGCCTCGTCGGAGAGCCTATCGGTTCGAGCCTCCTGGCCTGGGCCATCCTGAGCCAGGTGCCCAGCATCGGCGTTGCCGCCGGGGCCCTCCTTGCGCTCCTGGGGATCTACCTCACCGTGTACGGCCAGGGCAGCCAGTCCCGGGCCATCCTGGCGTCGCGCGACGTGGAATGAACGAGACCGACCGTCTTCGAGCCGGTGCGGGCGACCGCGCACCTCTAAGTAGAGGTATGCCGACGGAGCGGCGTGTGCCTCGGTGCGGCCGTCCACGGTTCACAAATCGGCCGGGCCGCGACCCTTGCGCTCGAACTGCTTGGCGTACAGCTCTTGGAGCCGCGAGTACGTGTCGACGTCCTCCGGGCCCTTGTCCTCCCGGATGCGCACGATCCGCGCGAACCTCAGGGCGAAGCCGCTCGAGTAGTGCGGGCTCCTCTGGATCTCGTTGTACGCAACCTCGACGACGACGTCGGGACGGACGTGGAAACCCCACCGCTCCTCGGAGACGGCGAGGGCCTTCATCCGCTCCGTCATGAGCTCGAACTCACGGTCCGTGAGGCCCTTGAACGTCTTCCCGATCATCTGGAAGTTCCCGGTGGCCTCCTCACGCACCGCGAGCCAGTAGTTCGACAGCCATCCGTGCCGCCGGCCCGAACCCCACTCCGCCGCAACGACCGCGAGATCGAGATGGTCCGCCGGCTTGATCTTGAACCACTTCTTGCCTCGCTTCCCCACGGAGTACGTCGAGGCCAGGGACTTCGCCATCAGCCCCTCGTGCCCCGCATCGAGGGATTCCCTCAGGAAGGCCTCAATCTCCTCGCGCGTGTGCACGACCTTGCGCGGCGTGCGGACCTCGGCGGGGACGAGGGCCTCGAGGCGGGCCCACCGGTCGCGGTATGCGGTGTCGATCAGATCCTGACCCTCCAGGCTCAGGACGTCGAAGACGTAGAGCCGGAGCGGCACCTCCTGCGAGGTCTTCGCGATGTCGTGGACGCGCCGGAATCGCCGCATCAGGTCCTGAAAGGGGAGCGGCTTCCCGGCGCGATCGACCGCCACGACCTCGCCCTCGAGCAGGAACCGGGTCGCGGGCAACGAGCGCGCGAAGGCGACGATCTCCGGGAGGCTCGCCGTGACGTCCGTGAGGCGGCGGCTGAAGATCCGGACCCGGTCCTCGACCCGGTGGATCTGGATGCGCGCGCCGTCGAGCTTGAACTCGATCGCGGTCTCGCCACCGTGCTCCGCTAGGACCGCATCGAGGTCCTCCGCCATCTCCGCGAGCATCGGCTTCATCGGGGACAGGAGACGAAGGCCCGCGGACCGCAGTCCGCGAACACCGTCATGGAGCGCGATCTCCGCCACGCGACCGAGGTCCCCCAAGAACATGTGGGCGCTCCGGGCCGAATCGAGATCGACGCCGGCGGCGTCCGCAATCCCCTCGAGCATGACGCCCTCGTTGACCCCGATCCGCATCTCGCCGAAGACGATGCGCAGCAGGATGTCGCGATCCCCCGGGGCCGCCCTTCCCAGGAGGGACTCGAACCGACGGCGGCGTTCCCGTACGGAGTCCGGGCCGTGCGCGGCGGCGATTTCGGCGAAGCCGCGGGAGACCTCCAGGATGGTGAGGGGCTCGGCCACAAGCGACGTCTGCCTCTGGCCCTCCAGGGCGCGGCGCAGCGTCGCCCACCCGACGTTCAAGGCGCGGTCGTCCGACTCCGCGAAGATGCGCCCCACGACGAGGTGGACCGCCGGGGCGACCTCGTCGGACCGGAGAGAACGGAGGAAGTCCGCGAGCAGGCTGCGCTTCTCGAGGCGTTTCGAGGTGCCTTCGAGGCTCCGCACCAGGTGGGCGAGGGAGGCAAACGGAGTCTGAGTGGTCGGCGGCGTCAAGGCAGCCTCGGACCATCTGAGCCCGCGGGTTTCAAGGTTTCGCCGGCGGGGGCGGACGTGGCGGACTCTGTGCCGCCGAACACGTAGAGGGCGATCGTCGCGAGGACCATCAGCGCGCCCCCCGCGATCTGCGTCGGGCTCAGGGTCTCTCCGGGGAACAGGATGAGCGAGATGAGCACGCCCCACAGAGATGACGTGGAGAGGATGGACCCCGCGCGCATCGCTCCGATCCGGCGAAGGGCGAAGTAGAAAAGGATCGTGAAGCTCGCCACTCCGGCGAAGGCGATCACGAGCAGAAGCCACGCGTCGGGACCGGACGGGACGAGGGGCGCTCCGGCCACGAGCAGGATGGGAAGGAGCAGGGCGGATCCCAGGAGCAGCTTCACGGAGATCATCGGGAGGATCCGGGAACGCTTGCTCAGGACCGTGCTCCCATTGTTGTCGACGGCCCAGAAGAAGGTTCCCAGGATGAGCAGGAGGTTCCCGGCGAGGTACTGTACCGAGGCGAGGTCCGTCAGGCGCAGCTCCGTCGTCACGATGAACGCCCCGACCACGACCCCCGCGAGGGCGACGTATCCTCTGCGGGTGAGCCGCTCGCCGAGGAACGCGAACGCGATCACGACCGTGAACACGGCTTCGGAGTTGGAGAGGAGGGCGGCGTTCGACGCGGTCGTCCCGACGAGGCCGTAGTAGTAGACGACAGGGGCGGCGACGGCTCCGGCCCCGCTGATGACCAGCAGGAGAGGCACGTCCTTCCGGGGGAAGCCGTGACGCGCCAGGGCCGGAAGGTACAGGAGTCCCGGGAGGAACTGCGTGTAGAGCGCGATGGTCAGGGGAGGCACGCTGTTCTCGACGAGCTTCGAGAGGTTCGCCCAGAGGCCGTACAAGACCGCTGCGACGGAAACCGCAAGGTAGCCGACGACACGTGCGTCGGCACGGGCGGACACCCGGAGCCGAAAGCGCCGGGGCGATAAAGAGATGCCGTCCTGCGATACGCTTAAGTCCGCGTTGACCGATGCTTTCACACCGACTCCTGTCGAGGAGGAATTCCCTGGGAGAAACCGTGCGCGTGCTCCGGGAAGACGGGTCCGTCGAGCCCGCTGCCGACCCCGGGCTCTCGCGGACCGACGCGGAACGGCTCTACCGCGCAATGATGCTCGAGCGCGTCCTCGACAACCGTATGCTCGCGCTCCAGCGACAGGGGCGGATCGGGTTCTACGGGCCCTCCATCGGCCAAGAAGCCGCGATCGTCGGAGCGGCGATGGCCATGGAGGCGGGAGACTGGATCGTCCCGCAGTACCGGGAGCCCGGGGCCGCGCTGGCCCGCGGCATGCCCCTCACGGAGCTCATCTGCCAGTTCATGACGAACAGCGGCGACCCCGCGAAGGGGCGCCAGATGCCCTGCCACTACGTGTACCGCAAGGGGAACTACCTCTCCATCTCCTCGCCCGTGGGAACGCAGATCCCGCACGCGATGGGGATCGCCTGGGGGATGAAGCTCCGCAAGGCCCGCGACGCCGTCCTCGTGTACTTCGGCGACGGGGCGACGAGCACCCCGGACTTCCACGTGTCGATGAACTTCGCGGGCGTCTTCGGCGTCCCGTGCGTCTTCTTCTGCAACAACAACCAGTGGGCCATCTCCCTCCCGGTCTCGAGGCAGACCGCCTCCGCGACGCTCGCGGAGAAGGCACAGGCCTACGGCCTTCCGGGGCTGCGCGTGGACGGCATGGACGCGCTCGCGGTGTACGGCGCGGTTCGTCACGCTGCGGCGGAGGCGCGCGCCGGACGGGGGCCGACCCTGATCGAGGCGCTCAGCTACCGGTTCGGGCCGCACTCGTCCAGCGACGACCCGTCGAGGTACCGGGACGAGAAGGAGGCCGCGACCTGGCGGGCGCGCGACCCGCTCGTCCGCTTCCGCGCCTACCTCGAGCGTCAAGGATGGTGGGACGAGCCTCGCGAGGCGTCCCTGGAGAAGGGGCTCGGGGACGAGATCACGCAGGCGATATCCGAGGCCGAGGCGATGCCCCCGGTTCCCGTCGATACGTTCTTCACTGAGGTCACCGAGGATGTCCCGTGGAACCTCCGCGAGCAGCTCGCCGAGGCGAAGGCGTTCCCGAGGGGGTGAGAGGATCGGCAAGAAGGGGAGCGCCGCAGCCGTCGCGTCGCCACCCGGCGGGACCGCCGTCGCCCGGGCCCACGAACTGTTCAAGCAGGGACGCACCTCAGAGGCGCTGGCCCTGGTGCGTCCGCTCATCCAGAGGAAGGACACCGTCGACCCGGAGGCCGCCGCCCTCGCTGCGGCCTGCCTGGGGTCCGAGGGCAAGCATCTCGAGGCCGCCCGGATCGACCAGATGCTCTGCGACGCGAACCCGTCCAACCCGCAGGGATGGAACAGCCTCGGGTTCGATCTGCTGAATGCGGGAGACCTCGAGGGGGCGCTTGGGGCGTATGCACATGCGCTCGAGCTCGAGCCCGGGCGCGCGAGCGCGCACTACAATGTCGCGCGGATCGCCGCGAGAATGAGAAACAAACCTAAGGCGATCGAACACTTCGTGAAGGCCGTGGAACTCCAGGCGGACTACCTCGACCGTCTCGACGAAGACCCGGACCTCCGTCCCCTCAAGGACGACCCGGACCTGCAGGAACGCCTGCCCGGGCAGGGGCCGAGCGAGGATCCCTACGCGGAGTACTACGCGACGGAGTCGTGAACGCGGATGCCGCAGATGACAATGGTGCAGGCGATCAATAACGCTCTCCGGGAGGAGATGCGACGGGACGACCGCGTCGTGGTCTTGGGCGAGGACGTGGGCAAGAACGGCGGCGTCTTCCGGTGCACGGAGGGCCTCATCGACGAGTTCCCCGACCGCGTGTTCGACACGCCCCTCGCCGAGAGCGGGATCATCGGGAGCGCAATCGGCATGGCGCTCTACGGCCTCCGCCCGGTGCCCGAGATCCAGTTCATGGACTTCATCTACCCCGCTTTCGACCAGATCGTCTCGGAGGCCGCCAAGATGCGGTACCGCAGCGGCGGGCAGTACACGGTCCCGATGACGATCCGCACCCCGTACGGAGGCGGGATCCGCGGGGGGCACTACCACTCCCAGTCGAGCGAGGCATACTTCTGCCACACCCCGGGGATCAAGGTCGTCGTGCCGTCGACCCCCTCGGATGCGAAGGGTCTCCTGACGTCGTCGATCCGGGATCCGGATCCGGTGCTCTTCCTCGAGCCCAAGAAGCTGTACCGCGCATTCCGCGAGGAAGTGCCTGAGGGGGAGCTCACCGTCCCGATCGGGAAGGCCCTGGTGCGTCGCGCCGGGAAAGACGTCTCCCTGTTCGCGTGGGGCTACATGGCCCAGGTGTGCCTCGAGGCGGCGGAGAAGGCCGCGGGGAAGGGCGTCGAGGCAGAGGTCGTCGACCTCCGGAGCCTCGTGCCCCTCGACGTGGACGCCGTCCTCGATTCCGTGAAGAAGACGGGCCGGGCCGTCGTCGTCTACGAGGCCCCGCGGACGGGCGGATATGGCGGCGAGATCAGCGCCCTCCTCGCGGAGAAGGCGATCGAGTACCTCCGCGGGCCAATCGTCCGCGTGGCGGGCTTCGACACGCCGTTCCCCTATGCCCTCGAGGACGTGTACATGCCGAACCCGGACCGTGTGCTCGCGGGCATCGACAAGGTCATGGCCTTCTAGCCGCCGCCGCGAATCACGCGCGGGGTTTGGCGGGCGGCCGGGAGAGGCTGCGAGCCACGGCGGCCCGGCGCATCGCCTCGTCCCCGCCGATCCGGAAGAGACACTCATCGCTCCCGACGGCACGGCACGTTTCCTCGAAACATCCCAGGTCCGTCCGGTGCGTGAATCCGGAGAGAAGCCCCGCGAGGACGCCGCGGGAGAAGTCGCACACGGGCTGCGGGCGACGCTCGCCGTTTGCGAGCGCCGCATGGGCCTCGAAGGCCATGGGCTCCCGGCAAACGATCACCGCTTTGCCGCGCGCGAAGTCCAGCTCGCGGATCTCGAAGGCACCGAAGCCGCCGACGGAGTACTCTTCGATGGCACGCCGGTAGCCGGGCTCGTCCGGGGTCATGACGCCGTTCCGGAGGATGGCGTCCGCGTAGTGGGTGCCGCCTCGAAGCCCCGATTCGTAGAAGAGGATCGCCGCAGCGTCCCCGACCACGCCCTCGACGGACTTCCGCAGGCCGTGAAACGAGGTCTCGACGTCGATGAGACACATCCTCATCCCCGACTCCAGCAGTTCGCCGGGCCGGCCCTCGAGATGGAGGCGCGGAGGAGGATGCGGCATGGAGAGGGCGAACTCCCGCGGGCGGTGGATAACCCTTCCCCTCTGATTCTCGGATTCGCGAATCGTCTGGCCCAGCGCACCCGAGGGACGCCCGATTCAACCCACGTCGATCGGCCGGAAGAACCGACGGACGGACGGGAGGTATCCGGCAAGGACCGCCGCCATGACCGCGGCGATCTCCCATTCGAGGTGTAACACCTCGATCGTCCGGGCAATCGAATAGAAGGACCAGAGCACGGCGAGCAGAGACACGAAGATGGCGACCCGCCAGGCCGTGGGGCGCCGTCGCAGGAGGAAGGGACTCGTGAGAAGGAGCAGGATCCCGAGGACGAGGAACACCACGCCGCCGGACGAGAGGGCTCCTGCGGAGAGTCCCGAATGGGCCACGAGGCCCAATCGATCCGCGAAGACCCCGAGCAGTCCCGCGGCCAGGAGGGAGCCAGCGGTCAGGAGGGCGAGCACCACGAGGGCCACGCGGCGGGGAGAAAGCATGCCTCGATCACGGCCCCCCTCTCGTTCGTGGTCCCCCTTGGGAAAGGAGGAGCAGGTCGGGATTCCTCGGACGGCCCTTGCCCCTCAACGGGAGTCCTCCGCCGTCCGGACCCGAGGTCCGAGGCGAGCGAGTTCCCGGAGGTCGATGGCGCCGAGCCGGCCGGCACAAATCACGCCCACCGGTCTGTGCCACTCCTCCACGACCCAGCTCCTCCCCGACCGGGTATCGGGCCGGAGTCATAAAACCGTTCCCTACGCCGCCGGCGTCTCGGCCGCTTCCTGCTCGAGCGGGAGCACCTTGGAGGTCGCGAGGAATTGTCCGAGAGCGTCCACAAACTCGGCGCTCAGGTAGGCGTTGGTGAAGACGATGCGGCCACGACCTTTCCGCCAGTAGAGGGTGATCCGCTTCAGCCGGTGCGCCGGCGGGCCGATGAGTTCGATACGATATCGAGAGAACTCATCCCAAGAGTGAAAGGTGCGACCTGCGAGGACTTCCCAATAGCGCGGCACGTTCCCCATGTCGATGCCCTCCTCGTACACGGCGTTGGGCCCAACTCGGAGGAGCAAAAGGAGTAAGAGGATGCCGAGGGCGAGGCTCGACAGGGCCACAGCGATGGCGAGGATGGAGACTGGATCGAGAAGATCCGCGCGGAGAGATCCCGTCGAACGGTACAGCACATACCCGACAACCCCGACCCCGAACACGAGGGACGGTACGCCGACGTACCGGACGTACCGGAACGGAGCCTCCATCTTCCCCCGGCAAACGAGGTGGCGAGACGGCCGCGTCATGTCCCGAAGAAGAGGACTGGGTTCCCGCTTTAATGCATCGTCGCGGGCGACTCCTGCTGCGCTCGTGAGCGAAGGATTATTACACACGGGGAGCTTCGACGCCCACCGCACAGGGACGGCGACCGCGATGACCCGCGAATTCAAGCTCCCCGACATTGGCGAAGGCGTCCACGAGGGCGAGATCACGAAGTGGTTCGTCAAGGAGGGGGACGGCGTCAAGGAGAACGAGCCCCTCGTCGAGGTCATGACGGACAAGGTGACGGTCCAGATCCCCTCCCCGGTCACGGGAAAGATCCTCGAACGCCGCGGGAAGGAAGGTGAGATCGTGAAGGTCGGAAGCACGATCGTCGTCTTCGGGGACGCGGGCGAGTCCGCGCGGCTCCCGGCAGCGCCAGCCGCCCCGGCCCCATCCGTTCCTCCTCCGCCCCCCTCCTCGACCCCGGCCGCCTCGCCGGCCCGCGGGGGCGAGGCGCTCGCGGCGCCCGCGGTCCGTCGCCTCGCTCGCGAGCTCGGCATCGACCTGTCCTCGATCCGGGGCACGGGCCCCGCCGGGCGAATCACGGAAGCGGACGTGCGCGGCGCGGCCCGCGGCCCGATGCCCGCCGCGACTCCGAGCCTAGCACCGAAACCCGCGGTCCCCGTCCCGAGTGCCGGCGCCGAGGAGCGCATCCCGATCCACGGCCTGCGGAAGCGCATCTACGACAAGATGGCGAAGTCGAACACGACCGCGGCGCACTTCACGTACGTCGAGGAGGTCGACATGAGCCACCTCGTGCAGCTCCGGGAACGGCTGAACGAGGTGGGCGTGAAGAAGGGCGTCAAGCTCACCTTCCTGCCGTTCATCGTCAAGGCGTGCGTCGCGGCGCTCCGCGAGCATCCGACCCTCAACGCCTCCGTGGACGACGAGCGCCAGGAGATCGTGGTCAAGCGGTACTACAACCTGGGCATCGCGACCGCCACAGACGAGGGGCTCACGGTCACCGTGCTCCATGACGCGGACCGGATGGACCTCTGGGCCCTCGCGAAGGAGATTGAGCACCTCGCGACCGCGGCCCGGGAGAAGAAGCTCACCCTCCAGGAGGTCCAGGGGTCCACGTTCACGATCACGTCCCTCGGCAAGGAGGGCGGCATCCTCGCGACCCCGATCATCAACTGGCCCGAGGTCGCCATCCTCGGCGTCCACAAGATCGAGAAGCGCCCCGTCGTCCGGGATGACCACATCGTGGCCCGCGAGATGATGTACGTGTCGTGCTCCTTCGACCACCGCGTCATCGACGGCCATGTCGGCGCGGCCTTCGTCCAGTCCGTGAAGGGCTATCTCGAGCATCCCGCGATGCTGTTCGTGGAAGTGTGACCAAGCTCAAAGCCCGGACCCGCGTCGCGGGTCCGCGAGTGCGCGGAAGGGGGCCTGGGTGCCGGAATCCACACAGTGCGGTGATAATTGCACACTCAGGAACTTATAAGAAAGCGGGCTGAGTTGGCACCGTGACACGGAGAGATCCCATGATCCCTGCACGCGCCTGGCTCCCTGCGGCACTCGCCCTCCTCCTCGCCTTGACCGCCTTCGCGGTTCCCGCAGCCGCGCAACCCGCGACGGTCCCTACGTGGCAGGTCGGGCAGGAGGTCGGGTACGGCCTCACCGTCCCCCTCGGCCAAGAGCTGACCACGCTCCTCACGGGGAGCTCAAGCTACCTGAGCCTCGTCAATATCACCCATCTCAACTACGTCAATGCGACCGGATCCCTCGACTCGTGGGTCGACCAGCAGGTCACGATGAAGACGGACAGCGCGTACATCCTCCATACGGTGTCCGCCTCCGGGATCAAGCTCCATCTCGTCTTGAACGCGACGTTCAACAATCTCCCGCAGGCCGGAACGTACGCGGGAATCCGGATCGGGGAGAACTGCACCCTGCCCGTGTTCCCCACGAAGACCGACGCCTCGAACGTGACCCTCGACCTGACCGGCCTGACGACCTCGGACGGGCGGACGTCCTACGCGATCTCGACCCTTGCAATCCAGAACGACACGACGAACTCGACGACCCAGCTGAGGGCGAGCGCGAGCCTCGTCAACGTCCCGTCCTTCGGCTTCGACAATACGACGTGCGCCGTGACCGTGACCTACCCGAGCCGGGACCTCGGTCTCACCGTGGACACACAGAACGGGCTCTCGACGCTCTTCTCCCCGGCCCTGGACGTCTTCAACTTCCCGATCACGGACAATGAGACGTGGTGGGCCAACTCGACCGCGACGTTCGCGGGGACCGAGACGGGGACGATCGACGTGACCGGGCTGAGCGCCCAGGACGAGCAGGCGTTCTTCGAGAACGTGAGCCAGGTCCTGGGCGGAATCCCGCTGCTCTCCGTGACCGGCCTGGACCACTTCCCGATCGACCTCTCCCAGGTCGCCATCGTGTACGGCGGCGTCAACGTGTTCAACCACGGTCAGATCCACGAAACGAATCCGCTCCCGGTCAACCTCGAGCTGCAGGCGAGCCAGGTGTCCCAGTTCCTCTCGGACAACCAGTTCCATGAAGTGTTCGAGATCTACCCGGCCATGGCGCCGGGCGTGTGTGGAGCGACGATCGCCGCGCTGTACAGCCCGACGTACCCCGCGCCGAACGAGGGCATGATCGTAGGCTTCTCCGCGCTCCTCTGCCCGGGACCGTCCCAGATCCCCATCTTCGAGATGCCGAACGTGCCGTCGTCGACGGCAAGGGGGAACATCCAGAAGACGAAGACGGACTACAGCGTCGTCCCGCCCGCGCAGGGGAACGCGATCGCGGACTTCTTCCTGCAGGCGCCCTACTGGGGCCTCCTGATCCTGGTCGTGGCGGTCGTTGCGATCGTCGCGTTGCTCGTCATGCGCCGTCGCCGACGCCCCGCGAGGGCGTCCCCGGCCGCCGGACAGGCGCAGACTCCCCCGCCTCCGCCCCCGTAGGCCGAGTCCGGGATCCCGTCCGGGAGCGGACCCCGCCGCGCCCAAAGGCATAAGGGAAGGTTGGACCTTCGACCGCACGTGGCGCGGAAGGTCGACCTCGTGGTCATCGGGGGCGGGCCCGGAGGCTATCCGGCCGCCATCCGGGCGGCGCAGCTGGGGAAGAAGGTCCTGCTCGTGGAGCGACACAGGCTCGGCGGGGAGTGCCTGAACTACGGGTGCATCCCGAGCAAGGCCCTCATCCACGCGTCGAACGTTGTGAAGATGATCGAGCGCGCCCCGGCCTGGGGCATCGATGTCGGACCCGTGAAGGTCGACATCGCGCGCCTGCAGGCTTGGAAGCAATCCGTGGTCGACAAACTCGTCGGCGGGGTCGCCCAGCTGTGCAAGGGGAACGGAGTCGAGGTCGCCTTCGCGGAAGCCTCCTTCGTCGACGCGAAGACGGTCCGGACGCGCTCCCCGGAGGGCCGCACGGAGGACGTCGAGTTCGGGGACGCGATCATCGCGACGGGAGGCCGCCCGACGGACCTCCCTGCGTTCAAGTTCGACGGGAAGCGGGTCATCAGCACGAAGGAGGCGCTCGAACTGCCCGCCGTGCCCAACGCGCTCCTGGTCATCGGCGGCGGCATCTCCGGTCTCGAAATCGGAACGTTCTACGCAAAGCTCGGGACGAAGGTCGTGGTCATCGAGCTGTTGGAGCAGCTCCTCCCCGGGATGGACCCTGAGGTCGTCCGGGTGGTCGAGCGGCACCTGCGCAAAATGGGCGTCGAGTATCACACGAAGTCCCAGGCGAAGGCTTGGCGCGAGGAGGCGGGGCAGGCCGTCATCGAGGCCGAGACGCCCGACGGGCCGCTCACCGTCCGCGCCGACGCGATCCTCGTGACCGTCGGCCGCCACCCGAACACCGACGGCCTCGCGGCGGACAAGGCCGGCGTCAAGATGAACCCGAAAGGCTACGTCCTCGTCGACAAGCAGCTGCGCACGTCGAACAAACACGTCTTCGCGATCGGCGACGTCGTGGGCCAGCCCTTCCTCGCGCACAAGGCCACCATGGAGGGCCTCACCGCAGCGGAGGTCGTGAGCGGCGAGCCCGTCGAGGTCGACTACCGCGCGATGCCTTCGGCCGTCTTCACGGATCCGGAGATCGCGACGGTCGGCCTCCTGGAGCCCCAGGCCGCGGCGGAGGGTCGCGTGGTGAAGGTCGCCAAGGTGCCCTTCGGCGCGATCGGGCGCGCCCTGACGGAGGGCGAGAGCGACGGCTTCGTGAAGCTCGTCTCGGACCCGGAGTCAAAGGTCCTCCTCGGGGCCGCGATCGTCGGACCCGACGCGAGCAACCTGATCAGCGAGCTCGCCCTGGCGATCGAAATGGGCGCGACGATCGAGGACCTGGCCCTCACGGTCCATCCGCACCCCACGCTGCCGGAGACCATCATGGAGACAGCGGCCGCCGCCCTGGGCCAGGCGATCAACGTCCTCAACCGCTGACGGGGACCGCAGGGCGATGCTCGAGACGACGGAAACCGCGGCCCCGGAACGCGTCGTGTTCCGCGACGCGTGGCTCTTGGACCTCGGGCGGATGGAGTACGGGGCCACGTGGGCGATCCAGAAGGCGCTCGCGGCGCGTCGCGCGGCGGACCGCATCCCGGATGGCCTCATCCTCGTGGAGCACGAGCCCGTCGTCACCCTTGGCCGGCGCGGAACGGACGAGGACGTGCTCGACAAGAGCCTCCCGGTCTTCCGCGTCGAGCGCGGAGGCGAGGCGACGTTCCACGGCCCCGGCCAGCTCGTCGGCTATCCGATCCTGAAGCTCCCCGACCGCCTCGAGGTGAAGCGGCTCGTCACGGACCTCGAGGACGTGCTGATCCGAACGTGTGCGGACTTCGGGATCGAGGCGGTCCACGAGGGCCCCGAGCGGGGCGTCTGGGTGAAGTCAAGGAAAATCGCCTCAATCGGGCTGGCAGTCCAGAAGAACGTCACGTTCCACGGGTTCGCGCACAACGTGACCACGGACCTCTCCGACTTCCTCAGGATTCGGCCGTGCGGACACACGGGGACCATCATGACGTCGATGGCGAAGGAGCTCGGGCGGTCCCTCGCCATGGAGGACGTCCAAGCGTCCGTGATCGTGCACTTCCAGAGCGTCTTCGGCGTCACGCTCCGGAGGGCCGGCCTTCCGGAGCTGCTTCCCGAGGGAGCGCCGCCCCTGCCTGCGCCTTGAAGGCCTTGAGCTGCCGGATTGCCTCGGGGAGGACCTGGAAGAGGTCCCCGACGATCCCGTAGTCCGCGATCTCGAAGATGGCCGCCTTCGGGTCGTTGTTGATCGCGACGATCTTGGCGGCCTCCTGCATGCCCGCGAGGTGCTGGACGGCGCCGCTGATCCCGACCGCGATGTAGAGGTCGGGGCGGACGGTCTTCCCGGTCTGGCCGACCTGGAGCGCCTTCGGGACCCAGCCCAGGTCGACGGGCTTCCGCGAGGAGGCCACGGCGCCGCCGAGCAGGGAGGCGAACTCCTCGAGGAGGGCGAAGTTCTTCGGGTCCCCGAGGCCGAACCCCCCGGAGACGAGGATCTTCGCGTCGTCGATCTTGCGGGTCTCGTGGCTCTCGGTCGCCCGGAAGTCCACGATCCGCGTGTCGAAGTCCGAGTCCTCGAAGGCGACGGTCTCCCGCACGACCTCCCCGGTGCGGGTCGGGTCGCGCTTCGGCATCGGGAAGACGTTCCACCGGGCCGAGGCCATCTGGGGCCGGTGTTCCTCGCAGTGGATGTGTGCGAGGCTCTTCCCGCCGAAGGCGGGACGGATCATGTCAAGGAATCCCTCCTCGGTCACGTCGAACCGCACGCAGTCCGCGGCGAGGCCCGTGTCAATGGCCGCATGGAGGCGGCCGCCGAGGTCTCGTCCGTTCTTGGATGCGCCGAAGAGGATGACCTCCGGATGGTACTTCCACCGCAGGGCCGCCATGACCTTCGTGAAGGGACGCGAGGTGTAGAACTCGAGGCGCGGGTCCTCAACCAGGAAGACCTGGTCGCAGCCGCATTCGATCGCGATCCGAGCGAGCGACTCGACCTTCCATCCGGGCAGGATGCCCGTGAGCTCGGTCCCTCGCTTGTCCGCGATCCGCCGCGCCTCGCCGATGAGCTGCACACTCACATCGCGAAGCGACCCGTTGCGGGCCTCCAGGAACACCCAGATTCCCTTGTGGGCCGCCATGGGCGGGGGAGTGGGATGGTCGTGGCTCACGGGATCACCTTGTCCTTGCGGAGGGATTCAAGCAGAAGGGAGACGGCGATCGCCGGCTCCTCCTCGAAGATCTTCCCCTGTCGGCTCGGCAGCTGGACGGTGTCCACCTTGGCCACGATCGTGGGAGAGCCTTTCAGACCGATCTGGGAGGGCTTCAGCCCGAGGTCGGCCGCGCTCCAGTGCGTGATCAGGCCGCCCCGCTTCACCCGGATCTTGCCGGTCAGGGTGGGCTGCCGGGGGTTGTTGCAGCCAAAGTCCACCGTGACGACGCAGGGCATCGGGACCTCCCAGGTCTCCGCGCCGTCCTCGATCATCCGCACGCCGCGCACCCGGCCGCCCACGAGATCCACCGCCGAGCAGTACGTGATCTGCGGGATGTCCATGTGGCCCGCGATCCCTGGACCGACGTGGCCCGTGGACGCGTCCGTGGTCTCCTCGCCGCAGAGCACGAGGTCCACCTGGCCGACCTTCTCGATGGCCCGCTCGAGCGTCAACGCGGTCGGGACCGTGTCCGAGCCGCCGAGGTTGCGGTCCGTCACGAGGAACCCGCGGTCCGCGCCCATCGCGATCGCCCGCTCGAGGCTCTCGTCGAACGACGTCGGGCCCATGGAGATCACGACGATCTCGCCGCCGTGCTTCTCCCGGAGGGCGAGGGCCATCTCGAGCGCGTTCTGGTCCGGCGGGTTGATCTCGCTCGGCACGCCGACCCGCTTCAGCGTCTTCGTCACCGGGTCGACCTGGAGCTCTTGGGCCTTCGGCACCTGCTTGATGCAGACGACGATCCGAATGCCTTTCTTGCCCGCGGATTCCATCACATCGATCGCGCTCCTCTCAGCAGGTCCATGAGCAACGCGAGCTTGGAGACGCCCGAGGCGTTCGCCTCCTTCAGGACCGTGTCGACGAGGCGTTCCCGGGCCGTCCCGTCCACGCGGTACACACGTTCCGCGAGGTCGATCAGGAGCCGAGGATAGACGTCGAAGAGGCGCTCGTTCTTCAGGTACAGCGGCGCGCGTGCGAACGCCTCGAGGTCTGTGAGCACGTTGTGGGCGCGGAGCGACCGCTCGTACGCCGCGAGGTTCGCCGCGGTCATCCCGCCCGCCGACCTGGCCGCGTCCGCGGCCTCGCCCGCCGCCATGCCGGAGGCCATGGCCAGGTCCACACCGCGGAACGTGTACCCGTTGTTGATCAGGAACCCCGCACTATCCCCTGCCACGAGGACGCCGTCCCCGGCGAGCTGGGGCATCATCCGCCGCCCGAGTTCGGGGACGAGGTGAGCGCTGTACTCGGTCAGCTTGCCGCCCTTGAGCAGCTTCTGGATTGCGGGATGCATCCGGAACTTCGTCTGGACGTCCTGCACCTCAAGCTTCTTCCGGGCCAGGTCCTCGGAGGAGATGACGAGGCCCAGGGAGATCGACGCCTTGTTCGTGTAGAGGAAACCGCCGCCCCGGAGACCGAGGGATGCATAGCCCGCGTAGACGGTCGCGGCCCCCTCCTTCTCCCCGAGCGAGAAGCGCTCCTGAATCGTCTCGGGCGGGAGCTCGATCGTCTCCTTGACGCCGACGCTGACCTCGCGGGGCTCGAGGTCCGCCTTCAGACCCGCCTTCCGGACAAGGGTCGAGGTCGCACCCTCCGCGATGACTACGAGGTCCGCGGCCACGCGGTCGTTCGGGGCGACGTAGACGCCCTTCACGCGGCCGTCCTCCCGCCATAGGTCATCCACGCGGATGCCGGTGATGAGCATAGCCCCCGCGTCCTCGGCCTTCTTCGCGAGCCACGCGTCGAACTTGGCGCGCAGTGCGGTGAAGCTGGCCGCCTTCCCCTCGGCGAGCTTCGGAGAGTCGAATGCGAGGCCGAGCGAGGCGTCCTCCGTGAGGAAGGCGAGGCTCTCCTTCGTGACGAGGCGCTCGACGGGGCAGTCCTTCTGCCAGTCGGGAACGAGATCGAAGAGCGGCCACGCGTAGATGCGGCCGCCGAACATGTTCTTCTGTCCCGGAGCGCGGCCGCGCTCCACGAGCAGGACGGAGAACTTCTTCCGCGCGAGGGTCAGGGCCGCCGCGGAGCCGGCCGGGCCGGCGCCCACGACGATTGCATCAAAACGCTCTGTCATCGTACCTTGACCCGGAGCGGAAAAGCGGAGCGAGTAAAAGCCTTTAGGGTACCGCCGTCAGGCTCGACCGCGGGCGCCCGTTGCTCCTCGCGTCGGAAAGCAGCTCCCCGGCAGGGAAGTGGCCAACCCTTTTGTACCGTTCCTCCTCTTCCGCCGACCGACCCGATGCCCGAGACCCCGAAGCCGGACGCCTCGAAGGTCCTGACCGCGGACGACCGCGTCGGCCTGGACAAGTTCGAGTTCGACGAGGAGGCGTTCATCACGGTGGACACCCAGATCTGCCGGACCTGCGAGGCGAAGCCGTGCCTCTACGTCTGCCCGACGAAGGTATACCGGCTCGAGAAGGGGGAGCTCGTGTACAACACGGAGGGGTGTATCGAGCTCGGCGCCTGCGCGGTGGTCTGCGCGCACATCGGGAAGGGAGCGATCCGGTGGTCCTATCCCCGCGGCTCGTACGGCGTCGGCTTCCGGTTCGGATGACCGAAGGCCGCGGAACCCTTAGAGCTTTTAAGGTCCGGGTGCTTGCGTGAATCTGATGCTGGCCGAGAGGAAACCGGAGTGGCTGCGGGTTCGCCCGCCCTCGGGAGACAACTACGGCCACCTCAAATCCCTCCTGCGGGACCTCAACCTTCACACGGTGTGCGAGGAGGCCCACTGCCCGAACATGTCTGAATGCTGGGGGGGCGGGACCGCCACTATCATGCTCCTAGGCGACCTGTGCACCCGCGGCTGCCGCTTCTGCGCGGTGAAGTCGGGACATCCCCACGGCCTCGTGGACGCGGACGAGCCACGAAAGGTCGCCGCCGCGATTGCGGATCTCGGCCTGACATACGTCGTTCTCACGTCGGTCGACCGGGACGACCTCCCGGACGGCGGTGCCTCCCATTTCGCCGAGACGATCCGGGAGATCAAGGCCCGCGACCCGGAGATCCTCGTCGAGGCCCTCATCCCGGACTTCCAGGGGGACCTGGACGCGGTGCGGACCGTCGTGGAGGCGGGCCCGGACGTCCTGGATCACAACCTAGAGACCGTGCGACGCCTCCAGGGCGTTGCCCGGGATCCGCGGGCGAACTACCAGCAGAGCCTCTCCGTCCTGCGGGGCGCGAAGGGGATGCGTCGCGGCCTGTTCACGAAGTCCTCGCTCATGCTCGGCCTCGGCGAGACACGGGAGGAGATCCGGGAGGCGATGCGGGATCTCCGCGCGAACGACGTGGACCTCTTGACCTTCGGCCAGTACCTGAGGCCGAGCGCGTGGCACCTGCCCGTTCAGGAGTACGTGACGCCGGAGACGTTCGACGAGCTGCGCGAGGAGGGCGAGGACCTGGGTTTCGCCTATGTGGCCGCGGGCCCGCTCGTGCGGTCCTCCTACCGGGCCGGCGAGTTCTTCCTGGAGAACGCGCTCCGCGAGCGGCGACGCCCGGGAGGCCTCTGAGGGCATGACGAAGGAAGAGCTGCTCCGGATCATCGATCTCGACGGGACGTACGACTCGAAGGTCGAGCCGAAGCTCTCCGCGGACGCGCTGAAGAAGGCGTATCGCGACCTGGTCCTCGTCCGCATCCTCGACTCCCGCATGCTGTCGCTCCAGCGACAGGGCCGGATCGGCTTCTACGTGCCGAGCACGGGCGAAGAGGCGTGCCAGGTCGGCAGCGCACTCGCCCTCGACAAGGTGGACTGGGTCTTCCCCGCCTACCGCGAACCCGGGTGCGCGCTCACACGGGGGCTCGACCTCAAGCTGATGATTGCTCAGGAGTTCGCGAACAGCCTCGACGCGAACAAGGGCCGCCAGATGCCGAACCACTTCGGCTGGAAGCAGATCAACTACGTGTCCGCATCAAGCCCGGTTGGCACCCAGATCCCCCAGGCCGTCGGCGCGGCGTGGGCGGCGAAGGTCCGCGGTGACCCGGTCGTGACCCTCGTGTATTTCGGCGACGGGGCCACGAGCGGGAGCGACTTCCACGTGGGGATGAACTTCGCAGGGGTGTTCAAGACCCCGACCGTGCTCTTCTGCAAGAACAACCAGTACGCGATCTCCGTCCCCCTAGCCCACCAGACGGCCGCCCACACGCTCGCGCAGAAGGCCCTCGCCTACGGCATGGAGGGCGTCCGGGTGGACGGGAACGACGTGCTGGCGGTGTACCGCGCCACGAAAGCCGCTGTCGACAAGGCGCGTGGCGGGGGCGGGCCGACGATGATCGAGGCGGTCACGTACCGGATGGGGCCACACTCCTCGAGCGACGATCCGACGAGATACCGCTCGAAGGAGGAGGTCGCGGGGTGGCAGCGCCAGGACCCGATTGAACGGATGCGCAAGTACCTCGAGCTCAAGGGCCTGTGGAACGCGGACCAGGACGCCGCGCTGCGGAAGGAGCTCGACGAGCTAATCACGGAGACGATCCGGGAGGTCGAGCGCGCCCCGCCCCCGGACCTGGAGACCCTGTTCACAGATGTCTTCGCGGAGCTGACGCCGGTCCTGCGGGAGCAGCTCGAAGAGTACATGAAGAGCGGGGAGCGCCGTCGGCCGGAGATCCTCGACAAGTTCCCCCTCTGAGCCGAGCCAGCCCGGCCTCCGGCTCTCGATATTGATTATCCAAGGGGAAGGGTTATGGCGGGGACCCCGTGTTCCCACGGCGATGGGGCCGGATATCTGCGGCTCGTGCGGCAAGCCGATGCAGAAGGGCTACCTCGTGGCCGAGAGCTTCGTCGAAGGGGCCAAGTGGATGACGGAGAAGAGCCGCCTCGCACGGGGCGGCGAAGTCCTCATCAAGCCGGACGGGTGGGGCAACGTCTACATGGACGCGTACCGGTGCACCGGATGCCGGCGCCTGTTCGTCCAGTACTGAGCCCACGAATCACTGGGGCTTCTTCGCGAGTCTCCGGGTCGACTCCGCGATTGCGGAACCCATCTCGCTGCACCTTCCGGCCCCGCCCAGGTCGTAGGTGAGCGTCTTCCCCTCGCGGAGGACGGCCTCGACCGCCTTCTCCACGACGACGGCGGACTCCTGCAGGGCGCGGTCCTTCTTGCGCCGCCCGAGCCACTCCAGCATCATCTGGACCGCGAGGATCATCGCCGTCGGATTGACGACGTCCTTGCCGGCGTACTTCGGCGCGCTGCCGTGGATCGGCTCGAAGAGGGCATGTTCGTCGCCGACGTTCCCACCCGCGGCCATGCCCATGCCTCCCTGGAGGACCGCCGCGAGGTCCGTCGCGATGTCGCCGAACATGTTCGACGTGACCGCGACGTCGTACGCCTCGGGGGAGCGCACGAGCCACTGGAGGAAAGCGTCGATGTAGGCGTAGTCCTTCCCGATCGCCGGATAGTCGGCGGCCACTTCGTCGTAGATCGCGCGGAACAGCTTGCACCCGGCGGTGACGTTGGACTTGTCCACGCAGGTGACGCGGTGCTTCCCGTCCGCGGGTGCACCGCGGCGCGTCTTCGCCAGCTCGAAGGCGAATCGGATCACGCGCTCGGCGCCCTTGCGGGTGATCACCCGGCTGTCGATCGCGAGCTCCTTCATTCCGCCCCGGTCCAGGTAGCCGCGCGTCGGCGTGTACAGTCCTTCCGTGTTCTCCCGGATGATGACGAAGTCGACCTTCCCCGGATCCCAGACCTGCTTGAACCCGTCGTGGACCTTGTGACGGACGTTCGGGTAGAGCTTCGTCGGCCGCACGTTCGCGTAGAGGTCGAGGCCGAAGCGAAGGCCGAAGAGGACCCCGATCCCCGCGAGCTCCCCATTCGGCAGGATCGCGTTGGGCAGGCCGACTGCCCCGAGGAGGATTGCATCCGCGGCCTTACACGACTCGAACGTGCCGTCGGGCCACTCCTCCCCGGTGTCGAGGAAATGCTGGCCCCCCGCGGCATACGGGACCATGTCGAACGCGACGCCGTAGGCGTCCTGCACGGCCTCGAGGACCTTGACGCCCTCCCGCAGGACCTCAGGACCCGTGCCGTCACCTCCCAGGAGTGCGAGCTTGTACGCCATCGGCAGGCGCGGAAGCGGAAACGCCACATAAGGATTCGCGCGGGACCGCGATCCACGACGCCGCGGGTCAGCGGAGATCAACCTTGTTTAAGGTTGACTTCAACTCCCCACGGCGCCTTGTCGCACGGCCCGTCGGATCCACTTCATGCGGACCGCGACGCGAGCTCCGCGCGGAGCTTCGGGACGAGACCACCTGCGTTCAGGATCTCGAGGATGTTCGGCGGGAAGGGCTGAAACCGCACGGTCTCCCCGGAGGGCAGCATGACATGACCCGCCGCGAGGTCGACCGTGATCACGTCGCCCTCCTTCACCATCTCGTGGAGCCCGGGGCACTCGATGACCGGGAAGCCGATGTTGATTGCGTTCCGGTAGAAGATACGGGCGAAGGTGTTGGCTGCGACGCAGGAGATGCCGGCCGCCTTCAGGGCGATCGGCGCCTGCTCGCGGCTCGAGCCGCACCCGAAGTTCGTGGCGCCCACGACGATGTCCCCGGGCCGGACCCCCTTCACGAACGAGGGGTCCACGTTCTCCATGACGTGCTCGGAGAGGACCTTCGGGTCGACCGAGGTGAGGTAGCGTCCCGCGATGATGTGGTCCGTCGAGATATCGTCACCGAACTTCCAGACGCGCCCCTCGAACGTGGTCTGCACGGTCACGCCTCCCGCGGGTCCGTCAGGACCCCGTACATCGCCGAGGCGGCCACGGTGTAGGGCGAACCGAGGTACACCAGGGCTTCCGGACTCCCCATGCGCCCGGGGTAATTGCGGTTCGTCGACGAGATGCAGACCTCCTTCGGCCCCAGGACGCCCATGTGGCCCCCGAAGCACGGTCCGCACGTGGACGAGGTAAACGTGGCCCCGGCCTCGAGGAAGACCTCCGCCAGGCCCTCCTTGAGCGCCTGTCGGTAGATCGCCTGCGACGCGGGCGTCACGATCATCCGGACATGCGGGGCGACCTTCTCGCCGCTCAGAATCTCCGCCGCGGCCCGGAGGTCCTCGATCCGCGCGTTCGTGCACGAGCCGAGGAAGGCCATGTCGATCTTCGTGCCCGCCACCTCCTCGATCGGCTTCACGTTCGCGGGATTGTTTGGGCAGGCGACCTGCGGCCCCATCCCGTTCACGTCGAGGTCGTACACGTTCAGGTAGGTCGCTCCCGGATCCCCGTCCAGCGCGCGGTACGAGGTCTTCGCCCCGACGGCCTCGAGGTAGCGCTCCGTCGTTTCATCGGAGGGGACGATCCCGGCCTTCGCGCCCATCTCCGTGGTCATGTTGGAGAGGGTGAACCGCTCGTTCATCGGGAACGCACGGACCGTGCCGCCGTGGAACTCCACGGCCTTGTACGCCGCCCCATCGTCCCCGGTGGTCTGGATGACCTTCAGGATGACGTCCTTCGCCCCCGTGCGCTTCGCGAGCTTCCCCTCCACGCGGACGTCGATCGTCTCGGGCACCTTGAGCCAGAGCTTGCCCGTCGCCATGACCGCGGCGGTCTCCGTCGCGCCGATCCCCGCGGCGAAGGCTCCCATGGCCCCCGCCATGTTCGTGTGGGAATCGCACCCGATCACGAGCTCGCCCGGGTGGACGTAGCCGCGCTCGACGACGAGCTGATGGATGATCCCGTGATCGCCGACATCGTGGAACCGGGCGATGCCCTGGGCCCAGCAGAACTCGCGGATCGCCTGGTGCATCTTCGCGACCTCGGGGGTCGGCGGCGGAACCCAGTGGTCAATCGTGACGACGCATTTGGCGGGATCCCAGATCCGCTTCACGCCGATCTCGTCGAACGGCTTGAGGGCGAGGGCAAGCATCTCGTGCATGTAGAGGAGGTCCACGAAGCCGTCCACGATCTGGCCCGGCCGCACGGCGGGACGGTGGCTCGCGCGCGCGAGGATCTTCTCGGTCATCGTCTGCGCGGTCATCTCGGTCGCCCCCTATGGGAAGCGGGAGGAGGTCATAAACATGGTCTACCGGAGGGCCGTCCCGGACTCCTTCGGGGGCTCGAGGCTGTACCGTGGGAACTTCGGCTCGCGGTCCGGAGGCACCGCGAGACCGGCCCGCTTCGCGAGGAGCCAGAACTCCTCCTCCGTGATGCCGCGGCGGCGGTCCTCCCGCTCGCGGAAGAGCTCGATGAACGCCTGCGGGTCCACCTTGGACTTGCTCTCGGCGTACTCCTTGATGAGCACCACGAGCGCCTGGACCTGGTCTGGACTCGCCTCGACCTGGTTCGTCCGGAGCTTCTCAACGACCGAGGCGGAACCCGTGTGCTTCCCGTAGATGAACTGCCGCGTGCGCCCGATCCGCTCGGGCTGGATCGGCTCGTAGGTCGCCGTGTGCTTGATCACGCCGTCGGCATGGATGCCGGATTCGTGGCTGAAGGCGTTGTAGCCGACCACGGGCTTGTTCACCCCGACCGGGACGCCGCTCAGCTTCTCGACGAGGCGCGAGACCTCGTACATCCGCGAGACGTCGATGCCGGTCTTGTAGCCGTAGAGCGCCTCGAGGGCCATGACGAGCTCCTCGAAGCTCGCGTTCCCCGAACGCTCTCCGAGCCCGTTCACGCAGGTGTGAGGCACCTCGACGCCCGCCTCGACCGCCGCGAGGCTGTTCGCAGTCGCGAGCCCGAAGTCGTTGTGGCCGTGGAAGGAGAGCTGGGTCGGCCGGAGGCGGGGCTTGACCTGCTCCACGAACCACCGGATGCCGACCGGCGTCATGACGCCGACCGTGTCGCAGATCACGCAGCGGGTCGCTCCCGCCTCGATGCACGCGTTGTACAGCTCGACCACGTAGTCGAGGTCCGCGCGGAACGTGTCCTCCGTCACGAAGGAGACCCTGAGCCCGTGGTCCTTCGCATACGTCACCTCGCGGACCGCGGCCTCCTGGACCTGTTCGCGCGTCATGTTGAGCTTGTACTTCATGTGCAGGTCGGAGCAGGCGATGAACAGCGCGATTTCGTCGACGCCGGCGTCGACGCACGCCTCGACGTCCCTGCGGACCGCGCGGGCGGCGGCCATGATCGACGCGTCGAGGCCCGCGTTCGCGATCGCCTTGACGCCGCGCGCCTCCTCGGAGGACACGACCGGGATGCCCACGTCCATCAGGGGGACGCCCATCTCATCGAGGAGAGTCGCGATCGTGACCTTCTCCTCCGGGGTGAAGGCGACGCCCGGCGTCTGCTCGCCGTCGCGGAGGGTCTCGTCCCAGAGGGTGATCTTCCCAGGAAGGCCGCCGCCCAGTTTCCGCTCGACGATGTAGTTGTGGATGAGGGCCTCGTCGCCCATGGCGGCCTGGCTTCCCCCGCTCATCAAGGACGCCGTGGGACTTGAACCTCTCGGCCGCCGCGGCGCGAGTTTAAGACCGGCCGGGGCATACGTCGCGCTAGGGGAGCACGCGATGGTCCTCATTGCGAAGCGGGGTACCGTCCCGCCGACACCGCACACCGAGTTCTACGCGATCCCGGACGTCCTCGCCCTCGAGGAGATCCACGGCAGCTATGGCTTCAGCGGACCCTGGTCCCGCAAGGTCCACGTCCGCGCGTACCCGACGGATCAGGTGAAGGCACCCCGGCGCGGAGACTTCGATCTCGCGCCCGCGTTCCCGCCCGAGGCGGACCTCCTCCAGCCTCACCACATCCGCACGGGCCGAATGCCCTTCGACAAGGACGCGGTCCGCGGCCGGAGGACAATCGTCGCGGGGCCCCGGACGTCGCTCGGCGTCTCGAAGCCGAAGGAGGACATGCCTGAGGACACGTTCTTCCGCAATGGGGAGCGACACGAAATCTACTTCGTCCAGGAGGGCGAGGGGCGGTTTCGCACGGAGTACGGGGACCTCCGGTTCCGCAAGGACGTGTACGTCTCGGTCCCGAAGGGCACGACGTACCGCGTCGAGCTCGACACGGACAAGGCGTGGTTCCTCCTCGTGGAATCGGTGTATCCGATCCAGTTCGCCCCGCAGTACTTCAACAAGGGGGGCCAGGCGACGCTCATGTCCCCCGTCGTGGAGACGGAGGTCGAGCTGCCCGAGTTGCCGCCGTACCGGGACGAGCGCGGGGAGTTCCCGGTGGACGCGAAGTTCGGCGGGGGGAAGATCACGCGGATCACCCTGGGCCACCATCCGTTCGACCTCGTCGGATGGGAGGGCGCCCTCTACCCGTTCCTCTTCGACATCCACCGCCACCACGGGATCGCGCGGGAGATCCACACCGCGCCGCCGATGCACCAGACGTTCCAGTCCGGGAACGTGCCGAGCAACGGCTTCTCCCTGTGCTCCTTCGTGCCCGTCATGCAGGGCTGGAATCCCAAGGAGGTGCCCGCGCCCTACGCGCACTTCAACGTCGACAGCGACGAACTCATGTTCTTCTGCAACATGGCCTACGAGGCCCGCAAGGGAGTGATCGAAGAGGGCTCGTTCACGTTCCACCCCGGGGCCACGCCCCACAGCCCGCAGGGCCAGGCCGCGGCGAGGTCCCTCGCGGACCGGGGCACGGTCTCGCCCCGCCTTGCGGTCATGCTCGACACGTACTTCGAGAGCATGCGCATCACGACGGACGGCTGGGCGTTCCGCGACCCGGAGTATGTCCTGAGCTGGTCCGACGCCCGGGCACCCGAGCAGGCCGCGGGCCCGGGATGGGAATCCCCGAGCGCGTGACCGGGGCGGGACGATGGACTCCCTGGGCGAGCGGCTGACCGCGACCTCCGCGACGTTCCCGCGCGAACACCTCGAGAGAGTCCTCCGCACGGCGAGGCCGTTCCACCCGGACGGGCATTATCGGTACCCCGCGGACGAGCGGGGGAACCATCTCCAGGGGTTCTTCCTCCTGGAACCGGTGACCGCGGACCCGCGCTTCGTCGACTGGATCCGGGAGGATCTGGTCGCTTGGATCGACCGCGAGCACATCGAGTTCGACGTCCTGTTCGCCCCCGCGCAGCCGGCGGTCCGGGTCCTCGCGGACGCCGTGGCCAGTTCGGTCGGGCGACCCGCGGCCTACTGGGAGTACCTCCCGAGCGGCCGATTCGGGGACCGCCTCGTGGAGGGACGCCTCGAACGCGGGGCCCGGGCGCTCGTCCTCAACGGGGTGAGCCACACCGGGCGGTGCGTCGGCGAGCGCCTCCCCGAATTCGTGGAGCGCCTCGGCGGGACCCGCGTGGCGGCCGCCGTCTTCGTCAAGGGGACCGCGCCCAAGGTTGCGGAGACCGAGGCGACCCTCGGTGGCCGCTTCTACAGCGCCCTCCGCGCGGAGATCCCGGTCTTCGCGCCCGCGGGTTGTCCGCTCTGCCGGTCGCAGGGAGCGCCGGTGCCGTGGACGAGCCTCCTAGGGAGTGGGGGCCCATGAGACTCCTCACCTTTTCGCGAGGGCGCGAGGCGGAGCGCCTGGGTGCCGCCCTCGGCCCCTGGGACGCATGGGAGACGATCGTGGACCTGCACGCATTGGACCGTCGTCTGCCCTCCGACATGCTCACGTTCCTCGATTCAGCCGGAACCCTGTCCGGAGGCGCATGGCGGCGGGCCACGGCGGCCGTGCGGCGGGCGGAGCGAGCCGTCGCGCGGTCCCGGCCCGCCTACGCGCACGATCCCGCCCGCGTGCGCCTGCATGCACCCCTGTGGCCCCGGCTGCTGCGGGATTTCATCGCCTTCCGGGGGCACATTGCGCGGACCCGGGCCGCCCGCGGCGACCGCGTGCCCCCCGAGTGGGACCGCGTCCCGGCCTACTACAACGGGGACGCGCTCAACCTCCTGGGCCCCGGGGAACCGGTCCCGTTCCCCACCTTCGCGACCTTCGAGGGCGGCACCTGGAGCCAGACCGCGTCGCAGAAGCTCGACTACGAGCTGGAGATCGGGTACGTGGTCGGCCCGACCGCGGACCGGACCCGCGGCCCTCCGTCCCTGTTCGGGGTGACGATCTTCAACGACTTCTCGATGCGCGACCTGCAGTCCCTCGCGGGGCGGGTCGGGATGGGCCCCGCCGTGGGGAAGGACTGGGCGAACGCCCTGGGCCCGTGCGTCGTCACGCGCGATGAGTTCGGCGCCCTCCGCGACCAGCGCGTCGCAGTCCGCGTGAACGGCGTGCAGCGCCTCGCAGGCCGGCTCCGCACCCTCGTGACCCGCAACCCGCTGATCGAAGCGGGCCAGCGAGCCGCCTGGTCGTTCGAGGAACTCGGCACGTTCCTCGCGGCGAGCCAGGCCGTCCATGCGGGGGAGGTCTGGGGGAGCGGGACGATTCCCGGCGGGTGCGAGTTCGAAAAGGGCGATGCCGCGGCGTACCTCGTCCCGGGGGACATCGTCGAGCTCGAGGTCGAGGGAGTCGGCATCCTCACGAACCCGATCGCGCGAACCTCGTGAATCGCCGTGCGATTTTCGGTCATGCGAAATCCAACCACGCAAGGGTTATGGACATCGCCCGACAATGCGCGGCCTGGGGATCCAATTGGCCGTCCCGGAATTCATGAAGCTGAAGCCGGACCACAAGACCGTGCTCGTGCGCGACATGACCGTGTTCAACAACCTGCGGGACTTCCTCGTCAGCGACGGCTACCGCGTCGTCTACGAGACGCCGCGGGTCGGCGAGGAGAAGACGGGGATGGCGACCTCCGCCTTCCACCACCCCTACACGAACGAGCGGATCGCGATGGTCTTCGGGATCGACGCCCCCGACGAAGTCTCGCAGGGCCAGGCGCCGTTCAAGTTCGGGTTCGATGGGAAGCCGGCAGGGGAGGCCAAGACGTACATCCAACACCTCGCCCTCCGCACGACGGACATCGTGAAGTTCCGGGCGTACCTGGAGAAGAAGGGCGCGGAGTTCCTCACACCGATCTACCAGGACAAGGACTCCTTCGGGCCGCTGCTCCAATGCTTCTCGCGGGAGCTCCTCGACGACGAGTGGTTCTTCTTCGAGTTCCTCCAGCGCGACTACGATGCGGACCAGATCGGCACGAAGTCCGGCGTCCAGTTCGTCGACAAGACGGTCCGCTCGCTGTATGTCACGAAGCAGGACGAGTTCCGTGAGTGGATGAAGACGCACAAGAAGCGCACATTCCTCGGAAGCCTGCCGAAGCCGAAGGCACGCGAGGTCCTGCACGAGATCATCGACAACGTGGACCCAAAGGGCTACCCGCTCACCGTGTGGGCGATCGCGAAAGCGTACAAGCAGTGACGACACGTCTCACGAGGCGTCGAGCTCGATCGCCTCGCGGAGCAGCGGCTTCAGGAGCGCGGGCTTGATGTCCGCAGCTTTGTGGAACTTCACGTGCCGCAGGGATTTGCCGCTGCCCTCGAGGAGCCGCTTCGGGTCCCGCAGCGAGGTGCCGTGGTAGAACTCGAGGTTCGTGTGGTCCGAGTGCGCCGCGATCGAACACACGAGCCTTTCCACGAGATAGCACGGAGCGCCCCACTTCACGGCCTCGTGGAGCTCCGGTCCCGCCTGGAGGAGAAACTCCCGCAGGGCGATCGCGACGTCCCGCTGCGGCGGGTCGAGCCCCGTCAGGAGCCGGTCCACATCCTTGCCGCGCCGCGCCTCGGCCCCCATCGGTTCCCCGGAGCCACCATGCCGGGGCGGGGGAAGGAGTTTGCGCCGCCTAGGGGCTTTTGCGGCGCGCCTTCTCCTGGGCCTCGCGGTACGCGTCCGTCCACAGGAGCTGCACGGAGTGCTGCGCTTCGAGGAGGAACCGATTGCGGTACGGTTTCTCCTCGGCCTCGGTCAGCGCGCGCTTGATCGCATGGACCGCCGTGCGGGGTTCCTCGGCGAAGGCACTGGCCAGGGCGAGCGCCTTTGTCATCGCCTCCCCGGGTTTCGTGACGTGTTCCACGAAGCCAAGCTTGGC
Organism: uncultured Thermoplasmata archaeon; assembly: GCA_963768855.1. Classification (GTDB taxonomy): domain Archaea; phylum Thermoplasmatota; class Thermoplasmata; order RBG-16-68-12; family RBG-16-68-12; genus RBG-16-68-12. The sequence continues at coordinate 92,315 of CAVYJM010000011.1, read as the reverse complement.
GGCCTCTCGAGCGTCGACGTTGGCCGCCGTTAGGAAGAGCTCCAGGGTCCGGGACCGACCAATCATCCGCGGCAGCCGCGCGGTCCCCCCATGGCTCGGCATCCAGGCCTGGTCGATCTCCGGGAACGCGAACGTCGCGGTCTCCGAGGCGAACCGGAGGTCGCAGGCCAGGGCCAGTTCCGCTCCGATGCTCCGGCAACCGCCCTCGATGGCTGCAATCGTGGGCTTCGTCAGGTGCTCGAGGGCCCACAGTGCCTCGAACCCGCGCTGGAGGGCCGACTGCGCGTCCTTCGGGGAAAGGGCCGACCACTCCGTGGCATCGAGGCCCTCGCAGAACGTGTGCCCTCCCGCTCCTGCAACGACGACGGCCAGCTGCGCTGCCGTCCTTCTCGATGGCCCCGACATGGCCGGAGAGCTGCTGAATCATCGCCTGCGTGAGCCGGTTCTTCGGCGGGTGATGGAGGAATAGGACCGCGACGGGGCCCTCGCGAGCCACTTCGATTCGTGCGTCTTCCGGCATGGGTGCGCCGCCGTCTCCGAGGGAGCTGCACCGCATAATCGTTTCGCGTCGACCGACGGCAATCGCCTTGGACAGGCGGGACGATGTTTAATGCCTCAGGAGACGATTCCGCACCGAGAAGGGGAGGACATGCAAGCAGAGGCCATTCTGCCGAAGCCCTGGCACAAGCACTGGCCTGAGGGCGTGCCGAAGCACATCGAGTATCCCGAGATCGCGGTGCATGAGCTGTTGCGGCGGACCGCCAAGGAGCATCCGGACTGGACCGCGATGGTGTTCTTCGGAAAGCGAACCACCTACGGGGAGCTCGACGAGCTCGCGGACCGCTTCGCCGCCGGACTGCGGGGGCTCGGGGTGAAGCCCGGGGACCGCGTGTCCCTGATGCTCCCCAACACGCCCCACTTCTTTGTCGCGTTCTTCGGGACGCTCCGCGCCGGCGGCGTCGTCGTACAGACCAACTTCCTCTACACGCCGCGGGAGCTCGAGTACCTCTACAACGACGCGGGCGTGGAGACCGTCGTGGCGCTGGACATCTTTTGGCCCAACCTGGCGAAGGCCAAGCCGAAGACCCGGGTGTCGAACGTCATCCTGTGCGACGTGGGTGATTTCCTGCCATTCCCCCTGCGCCAGCTCTATCCCATCCGGAAGCGGGGGGACTTGAAGAAGGAGGGCCACTGGCCCCTCGAGATCCCCCAGGCCTCCTGGGTCCATCGCTACCGCGACTTCGTCCGCGCCACCCCCCGGCCGGGCTCCGAGCCCCCCGTGCGACCGTCGGAGGACGTGGCCGTCCTCCAGTACACAGGCGGTACGACGGGCGTCCCGAAGGGCGCCATGCTGACCCACAGGAACCTGGTCGCGAACGCCCTCCAAGACAACGCGTGGCTGCCCTGGAGGCGAACGGAGCAGGAGCGCATCCTAGGGGTGATCCCGCTGTTCCACGTCTACGGCCTGACGACGGTGATGACGGCGGCCGTGGCGGATGGCGCGGAGGTCATCCTCCACCCGAACCCGCGGGAGATCAACGTGATCCTCAAACTGATCAACAAGCGCCGCCCGACGCTTTTCCCCGGCGTTCCGACGATGTACATCGCGATCCTCCGCCATCCCAAGCTCTCGAAGTACGACCTGAGGTCGATCAAGGCCTGTGTGTCCGGTTCGGCTCCCCTTCCGAACGAGGTGCGCCACGAGTTCGAGCGGGTGACGGGCGGGAAGCTGGTGGAGGGTTTCGGCCTCACCGAGGCATCCCCCGTAACCCATGCGAACCCCCTGGAGGGCCTCATCAAGGAGGGGATCGGCATCCCGTGGCCCGACACGGATTCGAAGATCGTGGACGTGGACGACGCGTCGAAGGATGTGCCCCAGGGTGGCGTCGGCGAGCTCGCGATTCGCGGGCCGCAGGTGATGAAAGGGTACTGGAACAAGCCCGAGGAGACCGCGAATGTCCTCCACGACGGTTGGCTCCTCACCGGCGACATCGCGAAGATGGACGAGGACGGCTACTTCTTCATCGTGGACCGCAAGAAGGACATGATCCTCTGCTCGGGCTACAACGTGTACCCCCGCGAGGTCGAGGAGGTCCTCTACATGCACCCTGCGGTCCAGGAGGCCGCGGTGATCGGCATCCCGGACCCGTACCGCGGCGAGAGCGTGAAGGCGTACGTGGTGCTCAAGCCGGGGGGGACCGCGACCGCCGAGGAGATCATCGCCTTCTGCAAGGGGAAGCTCGCGCCGTTCAGGGTTCCGAAACAGGTGGCCTTCGAGAAGGAGCTTCCGAAGACGATGGTGGGCAAGGTCCTGCGGCGGGAGCTTCGGGAGCGGGAGGTCGCCGCCGCGAAGGCCTCTTCCAAGTCCGCGTAGGGTGAGCGGTCATCGAGCCCTCGCAAAGCTGACGTGCGCCTCCGAAGCTTCCAGGAACCGCGCCACGTCCTCCGCTTCGGCCCGGACAAGGTCCTTCGCCTCCTCGTCGAGAGGCGCGTACGGTCGGACCCGCACCTGGAGACGTCCTGCCTTGCGCTCGTAGGACCACTCGCCCGCGACCTGCCCATCCACGAGGACGGCCGGGTACACCCAACCCGCCGGACGATAGATCCGCTTGTGGTGGGCCCCGTCCACGAGGTGGCGCCGCTCCTTGTGCCCCATGAGGAACGAATCGAAATATGGCAGCAGGCGGACCGTCGGACGATCGAGCTTCGCTCGCTCAAGGGAGGAAAGGTCGCGGCGCAGGACCCACACCCCGTGCCCGTCCACGGTCACGGGGCACAGATCGTCCTCGATGCGGGACCATATCTGCCGGGCACGTCCCACGGTCAGGACGCTCCAGGCCGCAAAGTCGGACGCGGTTGCGGGGGCGAACGCGTGGAGATACCGGCGGAGAAGAGCCTCTTCCGCATCCGTCACGGAGAGATCGTGCCATTCGCGTAGCCAGGCGTCCGGCCGCACGAAGGTCGTTCCCTGCCCCTCGTCCGGCCCGAAGCAAGCGAGCCCGCGGTAGGATGCGATGAACGCGATGTCGGGGACCGTGACCACGGCGCGTCCGAGCCTGAAACCTGCCACGTCCGCGGGACCGCCCCACCCGCGCGAGCCCTTCTTCTCGATGGGCAGACCGAGGGAGTCACGGATCCGCACCGCGATGTCCTCCCGAGTCCGCGGCCGGTCCATGGCCGCGCTCGCCGCCTGGATCAGTCGATCGGCCGACGCCCTCGAGGCTCCGGTGCGGTCTAGCCAAGATGCGACACGGCCCTCCTGCCGGGTGCTGGACCCCCGCACGAAGACCGCGAGCTCGTCGGCGGGGACGAGGTGGACGGTCCCGCGCATGCACCACACCCTGGCGAGGGAGCGTTCCTGCCAGAGGGCGCGCTCGATGTCCTCGAGCGTGAGTCTGCCAACCCGGACGCGAACGGCGAGCTGGGCGGCCGCCATGACCTGAGCCTGGACGCCGCAGGAGTCCGCGACGGCCCGTATGAGCTGGGTCCTGGGTGCGGGACGATCCAGGTGGTGCCGCGCCATGCGGAATGCGTGGACCTGAGGCCATGTGACCGGCACGGCGGCCTCGGCGCGGTCCCTGGGAGCCATCGGGCCATCCGAACTTGCTCGCATAGAAAAAGATTCGCGGGGGTCCCGGCAAACGGGCTTGGCTCCCGAAGCCTTATGACGCCGGGCGGACTTGTCCGCAGAAGTCCTCAGGGGAGCGGAGATGGGCACGATCGAGCGGCCGAGCCTGGAGAGCCTGATCATGGATTTCGCGATGGCGCTCACCCGCAGGGCAACGTGCAAGCGGTTCCAGGTCGGGTGCGTGCTCACGTCGCAGGACATGACTCAGATCTACGGATTCGGATACAACGGGACCGCGAGGGGTCTCTCGCACGAAGACTGCAAGGTGGACCAACCAGGCGGGTGTGGCTGCGTTCATAGTGAGGTGAACGCCTTGATCAAAGTGCGGGTGAACGATCCGAAGAAAGTGGTCTTCGTCACCGCCCAGCCCTGCATCACATGCGCGAAGGCCATCGTCAACTCCGGCGTGTCGAAGGTGTACTACCGCGCGACGTACCGCTCCGACGAGGGCCTCGACATCCTGCGGAGCGTCGGCGTCGACGTGGAACGGGTCTGAGGCTCGCGGTCAGAACGACCTCGGGACCCGGTCCACGAGCCCCAGGAAGCTCCGGACTGCGTCGAGAAACTCAGTGCGCTTCTCTATGTGCGGCCAGTGGCCGCAATCCTCCACGACAACCAAGTGGGACCCGGCAATCTCTGCCTGCAGCTCCCTCGCTCGGTCCAGAGAAACGCGCTCGTCCTGCCGGCCGTGGACAATGAGCGTGGGCACGCGAATCTCTCCGAGTCGGCCGCGCACATCGTACGACTTCGCGTCCTGCGTGACCACCCATTTCAGGCGAGCCGGCGAGAACCGCATCCTCGGGAGCAGCTCGTCCATCGCCTTCGCGAACACGGCCGGATGGCGCACGGACCGGTCAAGATCCTCCCGCATCCGTTCCCGCATCTCGGCCTCCGTCACCGGGAACCCTTGGTCCGTGCGCAACGGGCTCGGATCGGACCACCACGCGGCCGTCGAGACGAGGATGAGATGGGAGACCCGCTCCGGGAACGCCAGCGCGTACGTGAGGGCGACGGCCCCGCCTCCGGAGTGGCCGATGACGACGCCGCGAGACAGGCCGAGCGCGTCCGCAACGGTCGCCGCATCCCGCGCCGTCGTGTCGCGCGAGAACTCGGTGTCCGAGCGGACCGGGTCGGACCCGCCGACGCCCCGCGGATCGAACGTCACGAGGGCGAGGTAGAAGGCAAGGGAGGAGAACCCGCGGGTCTGGATGAAGGAGTCCAGGCCCCAGGGCACCGGCATGACCATCGCGAAGGGGCCCTTGCCGCTCACCCGATAGAGGATCCGCACGCCCTCGGACGTCGTGGCGTGCGCCTCCTCGACCTCGAGGGCGCACATCGTCTCAGCCTGCGTCCGGCACGGCGCGCGAGGAGGGCGCGGGGCGGGCGACCGTCTCCGGCGTCGACGCGGGCGCCGGCCCTTCGGGCTTGGGGGGCAGGAGCAGGTTCCGGATGACCGGGGTGTACGGGTCGACGAGCCCTCCAGCGAACCCCTTCTCCTTGAGCCCGGTGATGTCCGTCTCCTGCACGCCGCCGCCGAGGTACACGGACAGATCGGATCCCTGCAGAAGCGAGACGAGCGCGGGGTCCGGTCCCTGCTCCGTTCCAAGGCGCCGGAGGTCCATCACGCACACCGCCTCGAACCCGATGGCCCGGAGAGATCCCAGGACCTCCGACAGATCTCTGCGCCGCTCGCGCGGGTCGCCCCACACGATCTGGCCGTCCCAGTCGAGGCAGGGCAGGACCGCCGGGGAGAGCGCGTATGCCTCGACGAACGCGTCGAGGGAGGGCAGGGTCTTGGTCCCCGCGACGACGCGCTCGACATCGAGCATGTAACCGTCCATGATGTCGTCGGAGTCCCGGGCGCCGAGGTCGAGCCAGACGTCGCACCGCTTCACGAGATGCCGCATCACGTCGAAGTTCGGGTTCCCCCGTTCGATCCCGCTCAGGTCCAGCATGTACAGGAGGGACGCGTTGTAGCGCGAGCCGCCAATCACGTTCCAGTACTCCGGGAAGGACGTCCGGTATCCGTTTGGCTGAAGACGCGTCCCGTCCCAGCGGACGCCGACGACCGCTGCGGCGTGGATGGGCAGCTGGTCCAGGAGGGGGACGTCCAGGAGGGGCTTCGTGTAGACGGGCAGGATCGGGATGCTCGGGGCGGTCTTCAGGGGCTTCTCGGGCGGCGCGTGTCCCCGCTCGCGAATCTCCTTCTCGAACTGGGCGCGCTGCTCGTCCGTGTCGAAGATGACCGGCATGCCCTCGTAGTGGCAGTCCTCGCAGATGTAGGAATACGCGTCGCTGTCGATCCCGGGGACCGGTCCCATGACGAGGAGCTTGGGGTGGACGCGGCGGCTCCCGCACCGCGCGCAGCCCGCGATCCCTCTCGGTCCCCACCTCGAGCCGGCCATCGTCCCCTCAATCGACCCGGATGACCTTGACCCGCTTCCCGATCCAGTCGGGCGGGAGGTAGACGCGCCCCGAGCTGCCGCTCTTGGCGACCACCTTCTCGAGCATCTCCTCCCCGAACACCTCGAACTTCGATTCCCGGCGCGTGCGGGCCATGGCGGCTCCCCCGCGACCTCACGCCCGTCGCCCGGATAAAGTTTGCCGCATGCGGTTATCTTGTAGCTGCGCCGCGTCCGCCGGGGCAGAAAGGTCATGTAGCCGGGGTGCCCATCCCCGCGCGGCTTCCATGCCCCGCCGCGGGAGTAAGGCGCCACCCGGATCGTCCTTCGAGCTCTACGCCCAGGCGATGCTGGACTTCTGGATGGGCAAGCGCGTCCGCGTGGAGTTCGAGCGGGAGGACGGGTACCGGAGCCTGTCCGCGCTCCACTCGTACTTCGGCACGGCGAACCAGTGGCCGCGGATGGAGCGGGAGGCGATGAAGGAGGTCCGCGGACGCGTCCTGGACCTCGGGTGCGGTCCGGGCCGCCACGCGCTCTACCTGCAGTCCAAAGGCCACGCCGTCGTCGGGCTCGACGCGTCGCCGACGCAGGTCGCCCTCGCGCGAATCCGGGGCGTGCAGGAGGTGTACCTCGGCAACGTCCGCCGGATCCCGGCGGGCCTCGGGACGTTCGACACGGTCCTCCTGCTCGGCAACAACCTCGGACTCGCGGGCGACGTGCCCCACATGCGCGACTTCTTCCGCCGCCTGGCCCCGGCGATTCGTCGCGGAGGCCGGCTCGTCGGCCACAGCCAGCTCCCCGGCACCTGGTCCGTGGACCATCTCCCGTATGTGAAGCGGAACATTGCGCGCGGCCGACCGCCTGGGCTCCTCACCCTGCGGGTCCGGTACAAAGGCCATGTGGGCGACTGGTTCGACCTGCTGCTCCAGTCCCCCGAGGACCTCGCGAGGATCGCCCACCAGAGCGGTTGGGAACTCGCGCGGGTCATCTGGGGAGGCGGGTACGCGCCCGGGGACTACATCGCGGTCCTCGCGCCCCGCTAGATTGCGGCCGGGTGCCCATTTCGGCAAACCGAATTCTCGGAGCGACCCGGAAAGATTCATCCGTCGGGACCTCTATTGTTCGGGTCGATGGCCCTCCTCGACCAGTTCCGGATGGAGCCCCTGCCGAAGAAGTGGCAGGAGGAGGGGCGGGCCTGGCAGGAATCGTATTTCCCCGAGATGCCCGTCGTCCTCGACGAGGCGAACTGGTCCCGCTACTATCCGGCGACGCCGATGCCGCTCCTGACCTGCGTCCTCGCAAAGCCCGACGGCTTCGCGGACTTCGCACGCAAGGTCGTCGGGGCCACGGACGCAACGGCCGACCTCTCCACGCGGGTCTGGAAGGCCGACGACATGCCCGACAGCCAGTACATGACCGCGCTCAAGATCATCCGCGCCCAGGCGTCCACGGAACTGGCGTCCATCCAGCAGCACCGCATGGTCTACGAGCAGCTCGACTCCGGATCCCTGAACGGCCTGGACCGGGAGATCGTGGAAGGCATGCACCGCACGGACCCGACCGGACACCGCCTCGACGCGATCTCCTTCTCGAAGAAGCGTGTGTGCGTCGAGGAGCTGCGGCACCACATGCAGATGGCCGGCGTCCTCACCCTCGACGCGAGCTTCGACCGCGCGCGGTGGGGACACCACTGGGCCACGGAGACGCTGGAGGAGCTCTTCGCGATGAAGCCGGGCGAGCACGTGCTCGACGCCTTCAACATCGAGTTCAAGAGCATCATGGACTCCGCCACGTTCATGAGCCTGATCGACCGCGTCGGGAAGTTCCAGCTCGAGATGCAGCACCACTTCCTGTACGGCCCCATGGCCGTCTCCATGCCGTGGATGCGGTGGAAGGAGGAGTCGTACCACCTCGCCGCCGGCGAGACGCTCATGAAGGCGATCGGGGCGGCCGCCATTCACGACGGGGGCAACTTCGGCGTGGAGGATCTCCAGCGGACGATCAACATGTGGTACCCCCGCGGCCTCGAGATGTTCGGCTCCGAGCTCGGCGGAGGCCTCGTCAAGGGAGTCTTCAAGACCCTGACGAACGGCGAAGCGCAGGCGATCTACATCGCCGAGGTGCAGGGCAAAGTCGAGGACGTGAACCTCGCAATGATCGCCTCGAAGGCCCGCTGCACGCGGGAGGAGGCGAAGCGCGTCCTGGCACGGCTCGAGGCGGGCGAGACGCTCCACGGCATGACCAAGGACGACCTCGTGCTCCTGCCGGATCGGCGGTTCTTCCGGATCCGCGGCCTGCAGGAATACGGAGACTTCCGCAACGTGGGCAGCGACTCGCCTGGCGTGGGCTACGTGTACCTCCCGTACGACGTCCGCGGGAGTCTGCTCACCCACGACGGGAAGCCGATCGAGCGGCAGGACTACGCAGACTACCTCAAGACCGTCCTGCCGGAACGATACATGACGAGCCGCCACTGGCAGTTCGTGAAGGACGAGTTCCTGTTCAACGACAAGTGGGGAGAGCCGGAGCCTGTGCATCGGCCGGCCCCCTGAATTCGCTCCGCCGTCGCATGGATAGGCCATCCTTTATTACAAGCCGCAATCATAGGACGCGACGAGGGGCAGCTGATGGACCTCACCTACATGTCCTTGGAGAAGAAGGACCGCGTGGCCGTCGCATGGTTCAACAAGCCGAAGATGAACACGTACGACACGGATCTCATGCGGGACATCAGCAACGTGATCGACGAGGTGCGCTTCGACGACTCGATCGACCTCTGCGTGTTCGCCTCGAAGCTCGACGGGATCTGGTCCTCGGGCGCAGACATCAACCTCCTCGCGACCTCCACGCCGGAGTACAAGGCGATGTTCTGCCTGAACTGCCAGGAGGTCCTCAACAAGATGGAGTCCACCCCGAAGCTCTTCATCGCAGCAATCGACGGGCACTGCGTCGGAGGCGGCCTGGAGATCGCCCTCGCCGCGGACCTCCGCTTCGCTTCGGACGGGGCTTGGAAGATCGGGTTGCCTGAGGTGACCCTGGGCGTACTCCCAGGGACCGGCGGAACCCAGCGCCTCCCGCGGCTCATCGGCAAGAGCCGCGCGATTGACCTGATGACGACGGGCCGCACCCTTTCCCCGAAGGAGGCCCTCGAGTGGGGCATCCTGAACCGCGTCTTCCCGAGGGAGAAGTTCTGGGAGGAGACGATGGCATTCGCCCAGGGCCTGGCGTACCCGAACCATGCCGCGCGAGCCGTCGGCCTGATCAAGCGATCCGTCGCCGAAGGGATCGAGGTCCCGCTCCACGAGGGCCTCGCGCTCGAGCGCGAACTCCAGAACAGGCTGTTCTCCATGGCAGACGCGAAGGAGGGCTTCAAGGCCTTCCTCGAGAAGCGCAAGCCGCAGTTCCAGGGCAAGTGAGTCGCGCCGCCCGGAACGGAATAGACCGAGGCTTTTAGCCCCCGGACGGGCGTAGCGCGGGAACATGGCCCTCGACCTCCGGGTTCATCCGGCGAAAGCGGACGACCTCCCGCAGCTCATCCGCCTCTGGCGCGAGCTGATCGGATTCGACGAGAGCCTAGGGGGACAGGACTTCCGGCTCGCGACGGGGGCGCCCGAGCAGTGGGAGAGGCACCTGCGTTCTTTCCTCGGTACGCGGAACCGCGTGGCACAGATCGCCGAGGTCGGCGGGAAGCCGGCCGGATTCCTACTCGCCTCCCTTGAGCAGCCGCCCGGAATCTTCATGGAGCGGAAGTACGGCCACATCTCCGCGGTCTACGTCCAGGAACCCTACCGCGGCAAGGGAGTGGGCCGCTCGATGGTGGCCGCCGCCCTCGGATGGTTCGGGGAGAAGCGCGTGAGTCGGGTGCGCGTCGCCACGGACACGAAGAACGCCATGAGCGTCGAGTTCTGGAAGAAGCTCGGGTTCCAGACGACCGTCCTGACCATGGACAAGCTCCTCTGAAAGGGCGCCACCCGCGGACCGCCGCGCCTAGGACCAGTCAACCTTAAACAAGGTTGATTTGTTCGGAAGGCCTAAAATCCGCGGCCGTCCTCCCCGCAGCCGATCTCATGGCCTCGTCCCTCGTCCTCGTGGAGCGCCGCGGGCCGATCGCGGTCGTGACGCTCAACCGGCCGGAGAAGCACAACGCGATGTCCCTCGAGATGAAGGGCGAGCTCATCCGCGTCCTCGACGGGCTCGACGCGGATCCCACGGTCCGCGTCGTCGTGCTGACGGGCGCGGGAGACCGGTCGTTCATCGCGGGTGCGGACATCCAGGAGTTCCAGGGACGGGGGCTCGTCGAGCAGGCGGACCTGGAGCGGCGGGGCAGCGTCTACGAGGCGGTGGACCGGATGGCGAAGCCAATCCTCGCGCGCATCGATGGCTACTGCTTCGGCGGGGGCCTCGAGGTCGCCTTGGCCTGCGACGTCCGGATCGCCTCCGAGCGGGCCCTCTTCAGCCAGGCGGAGGTCAACATCGGAATCATGCCAGGGGGCGGCGGGAGCCAGCGGCTCCCGCGCCTCGTCGGCCTGGGCACGGCCCTCAAGCTCACCCTGAGCGGCGAACGGATCGACGCCAAGGAAGCGCTGCGCATCGGGCTCGTCGACGAGGTCGTCGCGCATCCCCTCCTGGACAAGCGCGTCGAGGAGATCGCGGGGAAGATCGCCTCGAAGAGCATGGTCGCGGTGCGGCTCGCCAAGGCTGCCGTGAAAGCTTCGACCCGGTTGCCGATGGACCAGGGCCTCCGGTATGAACAGACCCTGTTCACTCTCGTGATCACGTCGAAGGACAAGGAGGAGGGGGTGCAGGCCTTCCTCGAGAAGCGCGAGCCGCGGTGGACGGACAGCTGATTCTCACGCCTGGGAGCCCGGCTGCCTTCTCCGCGCGATAATGACGCAAAAGGCCTCTTAAGCTGGCCCGGAGACGACCTTTCCGGACTATGTCGGCGTGGTCCGGGATTGCCGTCGCAGCGATCGCCCTCGCGGTCGTCATCGTCGCGGTCGGGGAGCCCGTCTGGGAATGGAGACTCTCCGACAGCACCCAGATCGAGACGTGGTCCTACGGCCTCTTCGACGTGACCCACACGATTCAGAACAAGACCCTCGGGAACGCGACCACCGCGAGCTTCACGTATCCAGACCTACCGGGCCAAGCCCACATATCCTCCCTGTTCGAGCAAATGCAATACGAGTTCCTGGGGCTCCTCGCCTCGATCGTGGCCGCCATGGCCCTGAGCCTCGCCACTCAGCGCCGCAAGCTCCGCGGCGTGTTCCCCGGCCTCGCCCTGGTGTCCGGCTGCCTCCTCGCCCTCCTGGTCCCGGTCGAACTGGTCCTCCAAGTCACCGTCGCCGCGGAGGATCTGCCCCAGCTCAACGGGAATCCGCTCCCCGGGTTCGAGGGGCAGATCGTCTCCGGGAACTCGAGCACACTCCTCACCTGGGGCCCCGGCCCGGCGTGGTACCTTCTCCTGGGCCTCTGCATCCTGCTGGCCTTCGGGGCCTCGGAGGTGTGGTCCCTGCGGCCCGCCCGGAAGCCCGCCGGGAGCACCGGCGTCACACCGCGCCGCGCGGAGCCCGTCCCTCCCCCGCCTCCCGAGCCTCCGGCGCCAGCCCATCTCGAGCCCGCGATCGAGGAAGTCTTCGTGATCGGGGCCAACGGTCTCCTGGTCAAGCACATGTCCCGCACGCTCATGTCCGACAAGGACCGGGACGTCGTCGGCGGGATGATCAGCGTCCTATCCAACTTCGTGCGCGAGACGTTCTCCGAGCGGGACGGGAACGACGTACAGGAAGTGACGCTCGGCGACCATCGCTTCATCTTGTGCAACGATCGCGGCATCGTCGTCGCGGTCCTCGTGACGCGGGGCGCGACGGAGGACATCGTGCCGCGCCTCCGCCATCTCCTCGCATGCCTCATCGACCGGTACGCGGACAAGCTCGACAACTGGGACGGCGAGCCGCTCGACGGCGTCGAGGACGAAATCGAGGTCCTGTGGCACCCGTTCTTCCTCCCGCCGCCTCCGGCGGACTGAGGTGCCGCCCCCATGTGGACAAACTCCTTATAGGGCCGGGCCGGTGAGTTCGCGAACCCGGATGGACCGCGCCATCGTCCTTCTCTCCGGCGGCGTCGATTCCGCCGTCACCCTCTGGTGGACGAAGAAGCAGGGCTGGGACGTCCAGCCGCTCACGTTCGACTACTTCGGGCGTCCCCGCCGCGAGCACACGGCGATCGAGGGCCTCGTGAAGGAGGCGGGCGTGCGGCCGGTCCGGACCGTCGGGCTGCCCTTCCTCAAGGAGGTCGACGACCTGCGGTCGAGCGGACTTGCGAACCCCGTCCTGGAGGATTCTCCGGAGGGCTACATCCCGGCCCGGAACCTGATCTTCTACAGCCTCGCGGCGTACTACGCGGAGCTGGACGGCACGCGGTACCTCGTCGGGGGCCACAACGGCATCGACCCAGAATCCTTCCCGGACGCGAGCCCGAAATTCTTCGAGTTCCTGAACAGCATGTTCCATCTGAGCCTCTGGTCGTTCGACCGGTCGCCCGTGCAGGTCGTCGTCCCGCTGAGCAGCAAGTCCAAGGCGGACGTCCTCCGGATGGGGCGGGACCTCGGCGTGCCGTTCGGCCTCACGTGGTCCTGCTACTGGGACCGGGACGTTCACTGCGGCACCTGCGTCTCCTGCCGAGAGCGCCGGGAGGCGTTTGCGGCCCTCGGGCTCGAGGATCCCGTCCCCTACGAGAAGTGAGCGCGGGCCGATTGCGCCGTGGCGCTCGAAAGCTTAATGCGGTCTCCCGCCTCCCCTCTCCCCCCAATGTATACGACCACCGTTCGGTCGGTCGCCCCGGTCCGCTTCTTGGAAGAGGGCAGCCACAACGTCCGGATGCGGCAGCTCGTCGGCCGCGAAGACGGCGCCCGGCACACCTCCGTGCACGAGCTCGTCTTCGGGAAGGGCGGGTATTCCGTGGCGCACCGCCACAAGTGGGAACACGAGCTCGTCGTCACGGCGGGCCGCGGCCTCGCGATCGTGGACGGGAAGAAGATTCCGCTCCGGCCCGGCGTGGTCTTGCTGGTCGAGGACGACGAGGAGCACCAGTTCGTCCAGCACGGCGCGGACGCCCTCAAGTTCCTGACCGTGACGCCCGTCTAGGGCACCCGTCGTCCGGGTCCGCGGCATGCGGTCAGCGGGAGGAGCCCCCCGCCAACCTTTATGGCCGTCGACCCCTTGGGCGCGCCCATGAAGCTCGGCATCACGGAGTACATCGACTGCGCGCACCACCTCCCCGGGCATGAACGCTGCGGCTCCTTCCATGGGCACACGTACCAAGTCGACGTGTTCATCGAGGGGGAGCACAAGGGAGGCATGCTCCTCGACTTCGCCGAGCTGAAGAAGGTCACGCGCTCCGTTCTATCGGAGTACGACCACAAGGACTGGAACACCTTCCTCGAGTACCCGACCGTCGAGAACATCGCGGAGCTCATATCAAAACGCCTCGGGGAGGCGCTCAAGTTCCCGGCCCACGTGCGCGTCTGGGAGGGCTACGGGAAGTGGGCCGAGCTCTGACGGGAGCGGCAGCCCGCAACGCATATCTCGCCCGCCCCCCATGCGGGCCGCATGGCGGGGGACCGGGACGCCTTTCGGGAGCTCTCCTACGCGTACGGGACGAACCACTTCGACCGCGATCCGGACCTCGCGGCGGTCCTCGGGACCTTCTGGCGGGACTTCCCCGCGCACCGCGACGAGCTGCACCGTTTCGGCGCCTTCGCGGGCGAGGACGTCTACGAGGTCGTCTACCACGTCGACCATGACGCGGCGCCGGTCCTCGTCACGCACGACCTGGACGGACAGCGCGTGGACCGCGCTCGGCTGAGTCCCGCGGAGCGCGTCGTCCTCAAGGCCGCGGCGCACATCAACCGCCCTGCCTACGAGGGCGGGAGCTGGCATCACCACTTCGCCCTGGGCTATCTGCTGGGCGACCCAGGTCTCTATTGCGTCCTGACCATTACAAACCAGACCGTGTACGGCATCCACAAGTACGCCCCCTCCTTCGCCGCCTGGAAAGAGGATATGCTGGCCGGCGACGCGTTCGGCGCCACCTGGATGACCGAGGTCCAGGGCGGCAGCGATCTCGGGGCGAACATCACGGTCGCCCGGAAGGACGGCGACGTCTGGCGGCTCACCGGGGAGAAGTACTTCGCGAGCGGCGCAGGCCTGGCGGACTACGCCTTGGTGACCGCGCGGCCCGAGGGCGCGAGAGCGGGGGCCAAGGGCCTCGCCCTCTTCCTCGTCCCCCGCCTCGACCGGTCCCGGAAGCTGAACTTCACGGTCCGCCGCCTGAAGGACAAGAGCGCCACCCGGGCGGTCCCCACGGGCGAGGTCGACCTGAACGGGAGCGAGGCTCACCTCATGGAGCGCGAGGAGGACGGGGTGTACCTGAGCCTCGAAATCCTGAACGTGTCGCGCCTCGCGAACGCCATCGGCGCCATGGCCACCGCGAAGAAGGCCCACCTGGAGGTCCTCGAGCGCGTCCGGCGCCGGGAGGCCTTCGGGAAGCGTCTGCAGGAGCATCCCCTGATCCGCCGCGACCTAACGGATCTGGCCGTACGCTCGGCCGGCGGACTCGCTCTGGCCTTCCGTGCGGTGGACCAATTCGACCGCGTGTGGAAGGAACGGAGGCCGTACTCACGCGCGTACCACTACGCCCGTTTCCTGATCCACCTCGCGAAGAACCGCACCGCGGAACATGCGGCCGCGATGACCTCCCTGGCCATGGAGCTCTTCGGCGGCCTCGGGTTCCTCGAGGAGTACGCGGTCGCGAGGTGGCACCGCGAGGCCCTCATCACGCCCATCTGGGAGGGACCGAGCAACATCCAGGCCCTCGACTTCCTGGAGAGTATCCAGAAGTGGAAGGCGCACGAGCCGTTCCTCGAGGACGTGCTCCCGCAGCTGGATGCCGTCGGCGGAGAGACCGGGCGGATGGCGAGGAAGGCTGCGGAGGATGCGATCGGCATGCTGCTGACCGGATCGACGCAGGAAATCACTTGGAATGCAAAGCACGCCATGACTCGGATCGCGGACGCGGCCACCGTGGCCCTGCTCCATCAAGTTGCCAAGGTCGGCAATCCGCGCTACGAGCGCATCGCCGAGCTCTACGCAAGACACTTCATCGGGAACGAGGAGTACCCGGCGTGGGCGATGGAGAAGGATCAGGTCTGGGACGCGGACGCGGCCTGACGTTCACCGCGGACCACATTTTGATAAGGATGCCACGGTTGTGTTCCATCTATGTCCGACCTCGTCGAGGCCATCGACGCGGAGGCCCGCGGCGACTTCGCGAAAGCCCTGGAGCACTACGTGAAGCTCACGGAATCCGGATCGAGCATCGACCGCATCGGCATTTGCCAGGCGCTCGCCCGGTGCAACGAGAAGCTTGGACGGCTCCGCGAGGGGGGCGGGTGGCGACGGAAGGCGGGCGCGGCCTATCTCACACTGAAGGACGATGAGATGGCCCGGGACGAGCGCGCGTATCTCTCCCTCGTCGAGTACCGCAACGCGGTCCAGAACCTCCAGGGCGACCCCTCGCTCACAGAGGTCGCGAAGGAGTACGCCGCGGTTCTCAAGGAGAACTTCTCCGGGGGCGCTGAAGGCCTCACCCATGAGGGCCTCTTCGCCGGGGCGTTCTTCCAGGCCCGGGGAGACCACCTGACCGCCTCGAAGTACTTCTTCGACACCGCGGAGGCGATGAGCGAGCAGGCGGCGGAGGCGAACGACGCGAGCCTGAGAGCCGCGACAATTCAGGCGTACAAGCGCGCCATGGACTCCGCCTCGAAAGCAGGACGGCCCGATGTTGCGCGGGTGGCGCAGATGCGGGCGTACGATCTCGAACAGTCCTCGTGAGGGATTTCCGATGTGCACGCTCATCCTGCTGTGGCGAGCCGTGGACGGATACGACCTGGTCGTGGGCATGAACCGCGACGAGTCGGCCCTGCGGCCATCGGAGCCGCCCGCGTTCCTCGAGGGAGACCCGGCAATCGTGGCCCCGCGCGACCGCCAGGCGGGAGGCACGTGGATCGGCGCCAGCGGGAACGGCCTGCTCATGGCCCTCTCGAATCGCCGCGGGAGGACGTCGACGAGTGCGAGGTCCCGCGGACTCCTCCTCCTTGACGCCCTGAAGTCGCCGACGATCCCCGCCCTCGACGTCCTGCTGCAGCGAGAAGTGCAGGCCCACGAGTACAACTTCTTCACCACCCTGGCGGCCACCCGCCGCGACCTGCGGTTCTTCCGGTACGACGGGCAGCTCTCCGTGACGCGCGGCCACGAAGGCCTGAACCTCCTGACGAACGAGGGCGGCAATCCCGTCGGAGACCCCAAGTCCGAGGCCGTGCAGGACCTGCTCTCGAAGGCGCCGACCCGCGCCGTCAAGGATGCCGTCCGCACGCTCCAGGCCACCCTGCGCACGCATGCGTCCGGCGGGGGCGTGAGCCTGTGCAACCACGCGATGGGAGGCGGTACCGTGTCCTCGACGATCTTGGCGCTCAGCAACGCGGACCCGGGGGAGAACGTCCTCCTGTACGCCGACGGCGCGCCCTGCCAGACCCCCTACCGCGACTATCACGAGGTCATCCGGCGGCTGCCGAGCCCGGATTGAACGACGACGCCGACAACGACCGCGCACGCCGCGGCCCCTAGGGCGTACTGCGTGGGAAGATAGACAGTAGGGGAGTGAATCCAGACCGTCCCCGTCGCGTCGACCGTGTAGTTGGCGCATGCCTGCGACGTGAAGTATTCGCAATCGAAGGGGCGGACGACGAGCACATAAGAGCCCGCGCTGGCAGCCACATGCCCCGAGCCGAACTGGGGAAGTCCGTATGGGTCCGACACGCCCTTGACATACCTGAAGGACATGTTGTCCATGAACACCGTCGCGCCAGAGAGTCTGTTCCGGAAGACGACCGTGCTGATGGAGTCGAAATACTCTCCGGCGTCTGCCGGGAACGGATTCGAGACGACGAGGGTCTCCCCTGAACCGGTGACCCCCGCAGGGGCCAGGGCGAAATCCGCAGGGGGGAGCGACAGGGTCCGGTACGGGATCGGGAGGATGCCGATGACAAAGACCACGAGGACCAGAAGCACGGGGACGGCGAGGAGCGGCGCCCGCCATCGAGGCGGCGAGAAGGGAGTCGGACCGCGGTTCATACTTCGGCTCTCGCGGCGAAAGAGAAGCCAACCGCCAAGGGCGAGAACAGAGCCGAGGATGCAGAGGTAGATTCCCTGGTCAATGCGGAGCACGAGACTCTGCACGAAGCTCTCCGGGCCGATGACGGTCCCCGGCGGGGTGAGCCCGGCCCACTGGGCCTGGGTAACAAGCGCCAAGAGGACTCCGTACGCCGTAGCGAGAACGCCTGCCGCACTCATGTGCACCGGCGCGAGCGACACCGCGGACTTGGATAGCCCAGCATGGATTGTGGCCGGTTCGGTGGCCATGGGATCTGCGTCCCTCCGACGCCGGCACGCTGTCGGTCGCAGGGCGAATTCCCGCGCCGGAGGATAAATGCTCCCCAAAGGATGCATGTACTTCCGTCGAAAAGGATTTCCGCGGTCTCGGGTTCCACCGGCTGTTGCCCGGCATCACCGACGTCCATGTCCACCTGGAGCCGTACAAGAACCTGAAGCCCACCGTCTTCGACACGATGCGGAAGACGATGCCGAACTTCGATGCCACGGCGAAGCGGATGGAGGACCCGCGCAACCTCCTCCAGCATCTCGACGAGGTCGGCGTCGAACGCGCATGCCTCATCAACTACGCCGCCCCGGAAGTGATGGGACTCGGTCTCGACGTGAACGCCTTCGTGTCGAAGTACGCCTCCGAAGACCCGAAGCGCCTGCTCGCCTTCGGCGGCGTCCACCCTCGATTCACGAAGGACCCCGAGGGTGAAGTGGAGCGCCTCGCGTCCAAGCTCGAGATCCGCGGCTTGAAGATCCATCCGCCCCACCAGCTCTTTGCGTCGAACGCGTACGTCGACGGGCGCATGCCCAACCTCTGGAAGATCTACCGCGCCGCGGAGCGGATCCACCTGCCTGTGATGATCCACACGGGCACCTCAGTATTCCCCGGCTCTCGCTCTAAGTTCGGGGACCCTATGGCGCTCGACGACGTGGCCACGGACTTCCCCGACCTGACGATTCTCATGGCGCATGGGGGCCGGCCCTTCTGGTGCGACGCCGCGTACTACCTGGTCCGCGCGCACCCGAACATCTACCTCGACACCTCCTCGATCCCGCCGCCGCGCCTGCGTGAGTGGTTCCCCCAGATTGAAAAGATCGCGGACCGCGTGCTGTTCGGCTCCGACTGGCCCGGACCCGGAATCCCGGGCATCCGGGAGGAGGTGGAGGGCATGCGGGGCCTGCCCCTCTCCAACGCATTCAAGGAGAAGTACTTCGTCGTGAACGCGAGGAAGGTCTTCCCGTAGACGCTCAGAGCTCGAGGACGGCCTCGATGATCAGGAGGACGCCGGCGATGATGAACAGCGCGGACGAAATGAGCCGGAGCCACTTCTCCGACAGGATGCGGGAGAGCCCTGCCCCGATGACGATGCTGGATACGGCGATCAGGCTCAATCCGGCGCTCCCTCCGAGGAATACGGAGATCGGCGCATCATAGGTCGCGGCTAGGATGATGACGGCCAGCTGGGTCTTGTCCCCGAACTCGGCGAGGAAGCTGAAGCTCGCTGCGGTCATGAATGCGCTCCGCCGCTCCTTCACGGCTTCCTGCGGCTCCTCGTGAACGGGACGGCGCACGGCCTGCAGAATCGTCCACGCACCGATGACGATGAAGAGGGCGCCGCCCGCAATCTTGATGTACGTGAGCCACGACCCGAGCGCTGTCGCCAGGAGACCCCCAACGACCGCACCGACGGCGGTGGCGGCCACGAGGCCCACGATCGCGCCCGCGAGGACCTCCGCCCACGGATGGCGCGTCGCCAGCGAGATCGTCACGAGCTGCGTCTTGTCTCCGAGTTCGAGGAGAGCGACGAGGCCCAAAGCCGCCGCGAACGCAACGACTCCTTCCATGGCCGGTGCGCCAACCGCTTCCCGGCTATCAGGGCTTCGGTGGGGGCGAAGCCTTAAGAAACCCGGAAAAAGTCCCCGGGGTCGGGAATGCGATGGCGGTCGCGCGCGTGGCATATTCGAAGTTCAAGCCGGGACAGCGAGAGAAAGGCAAGAGACTGCGGGATGAGACGGGGGACATGTTCTCCTTCCCGGGGGTCGTCGGCGCGATCTGGCTCGACTCGGTCGAGGACCCTGACGCCAGCCTGAGTTTCGTGATCTTCGAGAGCCGCGAGGCGATGGAAGCCAACGGGAAGGACCCGCGATTCCGAAAGGGTCTGGAACCCATGGCCCCCATCGTGGAGAGACTTCCTCCCGAACTCCACACGTACGAGGTGGACATGGCGAAGCTGGGCGCGACTCTCGGCGAAACGCCTTAACCTGCAACCCCGTTAGGCTCCCACATCCATGCCGGAAAAGGCGAATCGTCTCGCGAAGGAGACGTCCACGTACCTCCGGAGCGCGGCGCATCAGCCCGTGGACTGGCACCCCTGGGGCGAGGAAGCGTTCCACAAGGCGAAGGAACTCGACCGCCCGGTCCTCCTCGACATCGGGGCGTCGTGGTGCCACTGGTGCCACGTCATCGACCGCGAGTCCTACGAGGACCCGAGGCTCGCCCAGATCATCAACGAGGAATTCATCGCGGTCAAGGTGGACCGGGACGAGCGGCCCGACGTCGACGCGAGATACCAGCAGGCCGTCGGCTCGCTCACGGGATCGGGCGGCTGGCCGCTCACCGCCTTCCTCACTCCTGAGGGCAAGGTCTTCTACGGAGGCACCTACTTCCCGCCGAAGGACGCATACAACCGCCCGAGCTTCGAGCACGTACTCAAGGCCGTCGCGAAGCACTACCACGAGAACAAGGGCGAGGCGATGCGGGACGCGGAGTCCCTGCACCAGGCGCTCGCGGAGCGACGCGCGTCCGTGATGGACGAGGCCGTCGTCAACGACGCCTTCCTCAAGGAGGGCGTCGACGCGCTGCGGGGGGAGCACGACCCCGTGAACGGCGGCTTCGGATCCGCGCCGAAGTTCCCCCATGCGGGGGCCATCGAGTTCCTCCTGGCGGACGTCCATCGCACGGGATCGACGGGGCTCAAGGACATTGCGGTCCGCACCCTCACGGCCATGGCCCAGGGCGGTGTGTATGATCAGGTAGCCGGCGGGTTCCACCGCTACTCGACGGACGGCCAGTGGATCGTGCCGCACTTCGAGAAGATGCTATACGACAACGCCGGCCTGCTCACGAACTACGTCCACGCCTGGCAGCTGACACGGGTCCCGCTCTTCCGGGAGACCGCGGAGGGCATCCTGTCATGGCTCGAGGAAGTCCTCTCCGACCGAAAGCGTGGCGGATACTACACGAGCCAGGATGCGGACGTCGGGCTGGACGATGACGGAGACTACTTCACGTGGACCCTCGAGGAACTGAAGGCCGCGCTCGCGGCCGATGAGACGCGCGTCCTCGCGCTCCGATTCGACATAGGCGAGAAGGGAGAGATGCATCACAACCCGAAGAAGAACGTCCTGTATGTCGCCGCGACGCTGGAGGAGATCTCCGAGAAGCTCTCCTTGCCGTTGGACCGGGTGAAGATCCTCCTTGCGAACGGCCTCGCGCATCTCAAGGCGGCGCGAATCCAACGGGAGGCCCCCGCCGTCGACCGGACGATCTATGCGTCGTGGAACGGGATGATGGCGGCCGCCGCCCTCGAGGCCGGGATGGCCTTCGACCGCGGCGCGGTGACGGCATTCGCTCTGAAGACCCTGAACCGCCTCTGGAAGCAGCTCTGGACATCGGACTATGGCATGTGGCACGCGCTTGCAGATGACAAGCGCAAGATCCGAGGGCTTCTCGAGGACCACGTGTTCATGGTCGACGCCTTCCTCACCGCGCACACGGCAACCGGAGACCCGACTTGGTTGCGGCGGGCCGACGAGGTCATGGCGTTCACCCTGAAGCATTTCTGGGATCAGGAGCGCAAGGGCTTCGTTGACCTGGCGAAAGAACTCCACGAGGGGAATGAACTCAGCCTCACGGAGATCCGACGCCGCCCGCTCGAGGATTCCCCCTACGCTGGGGCCAACCCCGTGGCGGCGCTCTGCCTGCAGCGCCTGCACGCGCTCACCGGGAACGACGACTACCGCCTGCACCACGACCAAGTCATCCTGGCATCCGCGGGCGAGGCGGCTCGCTACGGTCCCATCTTCTGCGGCACCTACTTCCTGGCGGCGGAACTGTGGCTGCATCCTCGGGCCGAGATCGTCATCCTCGGGGCGTCGGAGGACCCGCGGACCCGTTCGCTGCTGTCCTCGGCCCGGGAGACCTACGCCCCGGGGAAAAGTCTCCTGCTCGCGGAAAAGGACGACTCGTATGTGCCGGATGCGGTGGACCACATGCGCAAGACGGCGGAAGCGAGGGCGGGGCCGGTGGCCTTCGTGTGCCAGGGGACCGCGTGCTCGCCGCCGACCGCGGATCCGGAGCGGCTACGCGCACTCCTGCGTGGGACTCATTAGGCTTCCAGGTTTTCCTCGAGCATCTTGCGGAACTCGGACGGGATCGGTTTCGTCTGCTTCTTGTCGTAGTCGTAGGAAACCAGGACACTCGAGGACTTCGCGAGGAGCCGGTTCGACTTCTTGTCCCGGAGCTCGTAGCTCAGCGTGAAGGATGACTCTCCGATCTTCGAAGGCCAGACGGACACCTCGACCTGGTCGCCCCACTCCGCCGCTGAGACGTAGTCGATGTCGACATGGGCGAGGATGAAGTCGATGTCGTGCAAGGAGCGCTTGAACGCATGTTTCAGGTAGAACTGGGTGCGCGCGAGTTCGCAGTAGGACAGGTAGACCGCGTTGTTGACGTGGCCCATGGCGTCGAGGTCCCGGAACCGCATCTGCATCTCCGTTGTGAAGCGCGCCATCCCCGACGCCGAAGCGGCGGACCTCGAAAAACGTTTGGGTGTCCTCAACCCTTGCGGACGAGCCGCGTGAACTCCTCGGACATTTCAAAGTGGACCTGCTTGCTCCGGTCCGCAGCGATCTCGGGCCTCGCCGGCAAGCTCGCCTTGGCGAGGTCGCGGTAGATCTTCCAGGACAGCTCGATCCGCTTCCAGAGAGTCTCGTCCACCTTCCGAAGGACCTTCGCGGGGACACCAGCGACGACGCTCTCCTCAGGGAAGATGGCGTTCTCCCGGGTGACGGCACCCGCCGCGACGAGGCACCCGCGCCCGATGACCGTGCCGCTATTGATCGTCGCGTTCATTCCGATGAGGCACTCGCCACCCACCTTGGAACCGTGGACAACCGCGGCGTGGCCCACGGTGACGCGGTCGCCGACCTCACAGGGCATCCGCCGATCCACATGGAGGACCGCGTTGTCCTGGACGTTGGAGTCCTGGCCCACACTCACCGCGTCGAAGTCGCCGCGCAGGACGGCCCCGTGCCAGATGCTCGATCCCTCTGCGAGGGACACGTCCCCCACCAAGGTCGCGGTCGCCGCGATGTAGATCATCGCCGCCGCCAAGGCGCGCTCCCTCTCAAGCCTTTCGACCACCCATTCGGGACGCGGAAAACCAACCGGGGTCAAGCCGACCCTGCATGTCCGCCTCCGTCGACGACGAGGGCGGTCCCTGTGACGTAGGAGGACGCATCGCTCGCGAGGAACAAGATGGCTTGGGCGATCTCCTCGGGTCGACCCATCCGGCCCAGCGGCCTTTGCGCAGACCTCGCCAGGAACTGCGACACATCCTGGCCGAGCTGACGGGCCTCCTCCCGGAGCATCGCCGTGTCGGTGTCTCCGGGGCAGACGCAGTTCACGCGGATGTTCTGATCCGCATGATCGATGGCCATGGCCCGGGTCAGGTTCACGACCGCCGCCTTCGACGCGCAGTACGACGCGGCGTCCCGGCCGCCGTCCAGTCCCCACCCGGAAGCCGTGTTCACGATGACGCCACCGCCGCTCCGAGCCATGATCGGGATTGCAGCTTTCGAAAGGAGGAAGACGGACTTGACGTTCACGGCCATGACGCGGTCCCACTCCTCCTCGGTCGTGTCGACGACGGACGCGCGCCGGATGATCCCTGCGTTGTTGACGAGCACATCGATGCTGCCGAACTCCGTGACGGCCTTCTGCACGGCCGCCTGGCAGTCTGCAGCCCGGGTCACGTCCCCGTGGATGAACGACGCTCGCCCGCCTGCGGCGACGATCTCCTCGGCCGTGGCCAGCCCCTCCTCCTTGACATCGTGGACCACAACGGCGGCGCCTTCCTTGCCGAACAGGATTGCCGTGGCCTTCCCGATCCCCGAGGCCCCACCGGTCACCAACGCCACTTTCCCGGCCAACCTGCCACTGCCGCCACTCGTCCGTGCCTTCATGGCGTCTTCCCTCCCCGGGACTCGAGACCGCGTTTAAGCTTCTTCCGATACCCTCTCCAAGTCATCGCCCACTCTCTTGGGTCATCGAGGGGGGATGGGTCGATGCGATGGACCGTGCTGTTGTGGGGCGCCGTCTTGACCCGCTCGGGATCCGTCCTCGCCTCCTGCGCGACATGGCGCAGGATCGCGGCGTATTCGTCGAGATCCGCCTTTGAGTACGATTCGGTCGGCTCGAGCGTGCAGGGCTCCCCCACGATCCAAGGATGATGGCTCATCCAATAGTGCACGCCAAAGTCTGCGGCCCGTAGGCCGAGGTCTTCGGTGTGGACGCCCGTCTCGCGGGCGAGCTCCTCCCAGCTGTACCGCACCTGCTCGATGCGGCGCTTCCCCTTCGCGTAGGGTGCTTGGATGCCCCGAATCTCGAGCATCCGCTTGAGCAGGTAGTTGTTGTTCAGGACGGCGACCCTAGCCACCTCCCGCAGGCCCTCGGCGCCGAGGCTCATGACCCACGCGTAGGCTCTCAGGATGACCGGCGCGACTCCGTACCACGGCCGGATCTTCCCGATGCTGTCGGGACGGTCGTAGTCCAGACGGTACCGCTTCCCGTCGAAGGCGACCACGGGGGTCGGCAGGAACCGTGCGAGCTCCCTCCGCACGCCGATCGCCGCGCCCGCGGGTCCTCCGCAGCCGTGGGGCGTGGAGAAGGTCTTGTGGAGGTTGAAGTGGCACATGTCGAACCCCGCCTCCCGTGCGCGCGTGATGCCCAGGATGCCGTTCGCGTTCGCCTGGTCGTAGGCGCACAGCCCTCCCACCTCGTGCACCGCGTCGACGAACTCCCGGATCCTCGGGTTGAAGATCCCCGTGTCCTCCGGGTTCGTGATCATGAGACCCGCGGTGCGTTCGGAGACGGCCGCCTTCAATGCCTTCAGGTCTGGGTAACCGTCCGCGTCCGGATACAGGGTCACCACGTCGAAGCCCGCGGTCTTCGCGCAGGCCGCGTTGGAGGGATGCGAGAAGATCGTCGTGATGATCTCCCGCCGCTGGGCCGCTTCTCCGCGGGACTCATGGTACGCTCGGATGATCGATGCATTCGCGTAGATCGCTGCGGACCCTGCCCCGGGCTGAAGGGAGAAGGCGTCCATGCCAGAGAGCGCCTTCAGGAAGCTCTCGAAGCGGTACAGGATTTCCAGGATCCCTTGGACGGTCTCCTCGGGCTGGAGCGGGTGGAGCTCTGCCATCTGAGGCAGACGCGCGAGCTGGTCGTTCACCTTCGGGCTGTACTTCATCGTGCACGTTCCCTGGCCCACGTCGATGTTGAGGTCCGCGCCGAGGTTCTCCTGGGACAGCCGCAGGTAGTGGCGCAGGACGCGGTTCTGTGAGATCTCGGGGAGCGCGGGCGGACTCCTGCGCAGGACCGATCTCGGCAGCGATCCGACGACGTCTCCGACGGCTTTCCGGATCCCGGGCTCCGCCTCGGGCACCCGGACGCCGCGTTCCCCCTTGGCACTCAGCTCGAAGAGGATGGGCTCGTCCCACCGGGCCTGGTGGAACCTCCGGAGGCGCGGTGTGCCCTCGGCATTCCGGAGGGCGGGGATGTCCTTCATGCGACGACCTCCCGGACCGCTTCGGCGAGCCTGTCCAAGTCGTCCTGGGTGGCCACCTCGGTCACGCAGTACAGGGCGCGCCCCCGGAGTTCCGGGAACTCCTGAGAGAGATCCTTGCCACCGAAGATCCCGCGGCGCAGGAGCGCGCGGTTGACCTGGGCCACGTTCTTCCCGGTGCGGCGGATGTCCACGACGAACTCGTGGAAGAACGGACCCCGGAAATACGGTGCGCGGACGCCGGGGATCCGCGACAGGCGGCGCGCCGCGTAGTGCGACTTCGCTAGCATGGACTCGCCCAGCTCTCGCATCCCCTCGGGTCCCATGAGGGCGAGGTAGGCGCCGGCGGTGATCCCCCAGAGGGCCGCAGCCGTGCCGACCCACTCCTTGCCTGCCTCCCGCTTCGCGAAGGACGTGCGGTCGTAGGCGACGTCGCCAAAGCCGTACTCACCGTCCACGGAGGTGGAGGTGATCCCGAAAAGCCGGGAGGGATACTCCGCCACATACTTCGGCTCGTCCCGGGTGGCGATGAACCCCGCATGCCCCCCACCGAACTGCATGTGCATCCCGAGCGGCTGGAGGTCCCCCACGACGATGTCGGCGCCGTAGTCTGCGGGGGGTGCGAGGATGCCCAGGGTGCTCGGGTCCGCACCGACGACGGACAGCGCGCCAGCGCCGTGGGCCATCTCCGAGACGCGCCCTCCCTGCGTGGCGATCACGCCCAAGTAAGAGGGATTCTCGAAATAGACTGCGGCGGTCTCCTTCCCGATCAGGGCCTCGAGCGAGCCGAGGTCGGGCCCTCCCGTCGATGCGTCGAAGTCGAACAACCTCACGGAATGACGGGGTTTCAGGTAGTCGCGGATCTTGGAGAGCTTGTCAGCGGCGATCGCGCGGGAGACGAGGACCTCGTTCCGGCCCGTGATCCGCGCCGCCATGCGCAGGCCGGTGGCGGTGGCCTGGAAGCCGTCGTAGGTGGGCACGTTCACCACGTCCATGGCCAGAAGCTCCCCCATGAGGCTCGCGTACTCGAACAGGGCCTGGAACCGGCCGTGGTCGTCGTACGGCTCCCCCGCGTAGGCCGTCAGGAACTCTCCGCGGGAATTGATCTCGTCGCATACCGCAGGCACGGCGTGCTCGTAGCAGCCTGCGCCGAGGAAGTTCAGGACCTCCTTGCAACTGCGGTTCCTGGCGAGGAGCCCTTCCACGTGCCTCCGGAGCAGGTGTTCGGACGTCAAGGGTTCCGGCAAGTCCAGCCGCCCGCGGAACCGGAGCCCCTCGGGGATGTCCTCGTAGAAATCGTCTTCGCTCTCGGCACCGACCTCGCGCAGCATGGCTTCCTTGGCGGCCGGCGCCGAGTTCGGGATGTACGGATGGACCCTCCGTGGATCGTGGCGCATGATTCCCTCGGCACCGGGACCACCCTGCGGCCTTTCAACCGTTTCGGAAGGCCTGGTGGTGAGACCGGGTGCGTACCCCGTCTCCTGAAACGCTTAAGCCGCTTCCCGGAATCCCCCGGACGTCGCGGGAGGACCGGGGTCCGCCCGATGCGGCGATACGATGCGGGTCGTCCAGCTTGGATGTGGCGTCTGCGGGCTCGTGTGTGCGGAGCACCTCGCGAAGCACCCCCGCGTCGACCATCTCGTCCTCGCGGACCGGAAGACCGAGGCGGCCCAAGCTCTCCTGCCACGCCTCCCGCCGAATCGGGTCTCGGTCCTGGACATCGACGGCACCGACCCGGCGGCCTTGAAGCGGCTCCTCGAGGACGCTGACCTCGTCATCGCCTCCATGCCGTGGCGGCTCAACAAGATCGTCATGGATGTCGCGGCCCAGACCAAGACGGACTACCTAGACTTCGGGATGCCGTTCGACGGCACGGGCCCAGAATTCGATGAGGCATCCAGAATGTGCAGGGAGGCGGGGATCGCCGCCCTGGTCGGCATGGGCATGGAGCCCGGGATCTCCGACGTGTTCGCGATGCACGCTGCACGCAGGCTGGACCGCGCGGACGAGGCGCACGTGTACGACGGCGACACGGCGAGCGTGGACGGCGTCGAGCTGTTCTCCACCTGGTCCCCCGTGGACCTCCTGGACGAGATGAGCGTCCCGGCGGCGGTGTATGAGGGAGGTGCGATCCGGTTCCTCCCTCCGATGAGCTCGAGCCAGACGTTCCTGTTCCCGCCGCCGGTCGGGCCGCTCCGGGTCTTCAAGACGAACCACGACGAGACGTACTTCCTGCCGATCGGGATCAAGAGCCTCGAGCGCGCCTCGTTCAACATTTTCATCGATGACTCCTGGGTACGGGCCGCGGACACCCTCCGGAGGCTCGGTCTGCTGCGGGGCGAGCCGATTGACGTTCGGGGCGTCCGCGTGCGGCCCCTGGACGTGATCGCGGCGGCGCTGCCCAGCCCCGTCCTCCTTGCGAGCCGGATCCGGGGACATGCGTCGTTCGTCGTGGAGGTGACCGGATTGAGGCAAGGCAAGGCCGCGTGCGTGAGGATGTGGACGGGCCTCTCCTATGAGGACGCCTACCGGCTCCACCGCACGAACGCAACGGCGTACCTCGTGGGCACGGGCGGCGCGGTCGCCGCGGAGATGCTTCTCGAGGGACGCGTCCCGGATCGAGGCATCGTCATCCCGGAGCAGCTGGATTCCGAGGCGTACCTCGAGCGATTGAGGGAGAAGGGACTCGTGGTCCAGGAAGAGCTCCGCGACCTCTGACCCGGACGACGGCGGATCATTCCAGGTTCACGAGGACGTTCTTCGCGTGGGTGTAGAAGAGGACGGCATCCACGCCCTGCTCCTGGCCTAGCCCCGATTGCTTCCAGCCGAGGAAGGGCGTCTGCGGGAACGTGATCGGGTACTCGTTGATCGAGACCATCCCTGCCTTGAGCCGCCGCGCGATCGTGTGCGCCTTGCCGAGGTCCTGCGTCCAGACGCCCGCGCTCAGCCCATACGGCGTGTCGTTTGCCCTGGCCACGGCATCGTCCAGGTCCGTGAACGTGAACGCGGCGAGGACGGGGCCGAAAACCTCCTCCCGCGCGACGCGGCTCTCCTCCGGAGGATTCTCGAAGAGGGTGGGCCGGACGAAGTTCCCGTCGCGCAGAGCAGGCTCGTCGGCCTTCCCGCCGCCGACACTCGGTCGGGCACCGGTGCGCGTGGTGTCCTCAATCGCCGCCAAGATGCCGGCCTCCTGCTGCCGCGAGACGACGGGGCCCATCTGGACCCCGTCCTCGAGTCCGGGGCCGAGACGGGTCTTCGCGATGCGCTCCTTCAGCCTGCCAAGGAGGGACGCAGCGATCTCTTCGTGGACGAGCACCTTCGACCCGGCCCAGCACATCTGTCCCGCGTTCTGGAACGCGCCGAAGTGCACGCCGGCGAGCGCCCGGTCCAGCTTCGCATCGGGCAGGACGATCTGCGGGTTCTTCCCGCCGAGCTCGAGAGTCGTGGGCACGATCCGGTCTGCGACCGCATGGAGGAGCTGCTTCCCGGTTTCAGTCGAACCCGTCAGGGTCACGCTCGCGACCTCCGGATGGCCTGCGAGGGCGCCGCCAACCTCGCGCCCCGGTCCGGTCACGACATTGAAGACGCCCGGGGGGAAGCCGGCGGCCGACGCGTACTGCGCGATCTGGACGGCGGTCCAGGGGGTCAGGGAAGCGGGCTTCAGGACGACGGTGTTGCCCGCGGCCAAGGCGGGCGCGATCCCCCGGCAGGCAAGAAGCAGCGGATAGTTCCACGGAGCGATGTGCGCAGTGACCCCGAGGGGTTCACGCAAGGTGTAGTCGAGGCGAGCGCCGGGCACGGGGATCGTGTCCCCCTGAATTTTATCTGCCAGGCCTGCATAATATTCGAAGAGCTTGTACACGTACGCGATGTCCCCGCGGGCCTCCTTGAGCGGCTTCCCGACGTTCAGCGATTCGAGGCGCGCGAGGTCCTCGAAATGGTCCCGGACCTGCTGACCCAGGAGGAAGAGGAGCCGGCCCCGCTTGCTCGGGTCGAGGTCTCTCCAGTCCGGCGACTCGAAGGCGGCGCTCGCGGACTCCACGGCGATCGCGACATCCTCCTTCGTGCCCGAGGCCGCCCGCGCGACCACGCGGTTCGTCGCGGGATCGATGACGTCCATACTCCCGCCGGAGGACGCAGGCACGGATTTGCCACCGATGAAGAGCCGGATCTCCTGCGGTTCCATCGTGAATCCCGGCTCGCCAAGGTGGCGGCTCTCTATAAGCGTGTGGCGTTCCGGGGCCGCACCGATGGCCTCTTATCCCGATGCCCGCATCCGGACCGATGGAGAAGTCCGGATGGTCGACGTGATCCGCCAGACACGCCACCTGCTCTGGCGGGATGCCGCACGGCATGCCTTCGAGCTCCGTCCGATGCTCCTGGACCAGTTCCGGCACGAGGACTTCCGCGGACGCTCCGTCCTCGACGTGGGAACGGGAGAGGGACGCCTGGCCTTCGTCGCGGCGGCGGTCGGCGGTCACGTGATCGGCGTCGACCTGGACCGGATGAAGCTCCAGCAGGGCCGCGCCTACGCCGGCGTCAAGGACATCCGCCATGTCGACTTCGTCTGGGGCGACGTGGAGAAGACCGCCTACCACGAGTTCTCCTCTGAGCCCTTCGACTTCGTGATCAGCAACCTATGCATGTCCCCCGGCATCGTGTGGCATTCGGCGCACAGCCTCCGCCCAGGGGGGAAGTTCATCTTCTGCTGTCACCACGGGGACCACTGGAAGGAAACGCGCCGCGGGTCGCGCTGGGCGTTCTACGAAGACACGATGGAGGACCTCCTCGAGGAGAATCAGCTCGAGATCGAGTTCGTGGGCGTGGACACGATCATCGCCGAGTTCGAGCAGCTGCGGGAGGTCGAACTCTTCCTCCGCGACGAAACCGTCCGGAAGTGGGTGGAGGACGGGCGCTGGGAGGAATTGTCCGATTCCTTCACCCGCGGCGAGAAGCACCTGACCCAGTCGTACCTGGTCGTCAAGGCGCGGCGCCTGGCCCACGAGCGCGCGCGTATCGAGTGACGCCCGTCGCCTTGCTCACGCCCTCCGGGGGCGTCGCTGCATGTAGCCCATGTCCGGGCGGGGTGGGGATCGCAGGCGGCCATCCGGGGCTTCGGGGAAAACCCGTCGAAGGAGGAAGATCATTCCCGTAAAACGCGATTCGACCTCGCCGTCTCCGGCCATCCTGCGACCCTCGCATCGAAGGAGCGCGGCCGGTCTTGAATACGGTTGGCCCCAATCGGACCCCAATCGGCAAAGCTCATGGGGTCCCAGGAGCTACCCCGCGACGGACGGCAGCGGATGTACCTCGGGGCTCACATATCCATCGCAGAGAGCATCGCCCTCGCGCCGGAGCGCGGCGAAGCCGTGGGCTGCGAGGCGATCCAGATCTTCTCCCGAAGCCCGAGGATGCTCCGCAATACGAAACCGCTCGCGGTGGAGGAGACCGCGGCGTTCAAGGAGAACTTGGCCGCTCACCGCATCGCACGCGCCGTGATCCACGCGAACTACCTGATCAACCTCGGCTCCCCGAAGAAGTCCATGGTCAAGCTCTCTCGCGCGGCGTTCGTCGAGGAGCTGGACCGAGCCCAGCAGCTCGGCGTGCGGGATGTGATCTTCCATCCAGGGGCTCACCTGGGCAAAGGCGAGGCGTTTGGCATCAAGACCATCGCGGAAAGCCTCGATTGGTGCCTTGACCATGCCGCGGCGCCGGATGTTTTCGCAGTCCTGGAGAACACGGCCGGGGGCGGGAGCACCGTGGGCGCGAGGTTCGAGCAGATCGCGGACATCATCCAGACGGCGTCCCGTGGGGACCGCCTCGGCGCGTGCGTGGACACCTGCCACGCGTTCGCCGCGGGCTACGACTTCCGCACTCCGGAGGGCTATGCGGACCTAATCCGGTCCCTCGACGGAACCGTGGGGCTATCCCGGGTCCGGGCATTCCACCTGAACGACTCCAAGGGCGACCTCAACTCGCACGCGGACCGCCACGAGAACATCGGGCGAGGAAAGATCGGCCTCGAAGGCTTCCGCCCCCTGGTCAACGATCCGCGATTCGCGCAGCTACCCGGGTGCCTGGAATATCCTGGGGATGACGCCGGATATCGCCGCAACCTGAGGATGCTCCGCTCGCTCATCGAGGGATACGTTCCGCCGAAGGCGCGACGCCGCTCGCGCAGCTCAGCCGGCCCCTCATCTCGGTCATGAGACGGTAGATGTGGTCCAGCGCGACCATCGAGGTCCGGGAGGAGCGCAGGCGAGCTTCGAAGCGGGGGCCCGCCGTAAGCGCGGCCACGATGGCGGGCATCGCCTCCGCGCCCGAGGTCACGTGCCCATCCGGCCCCACCGCGTGGGCTGCGCCGAGCCTCTTTTCCGCAGGTACCGCGGCGAGGAGTCTTCCCGAATCTTGGATCGAGCAGACCTGCAGGCCTCGGCGGAGGTCGACAAGACGCACCATGCGTGCGAAGGCCGCACAGATACGACACTCGCCGTCAAAGAGCAGCGTGTACGGCGCCTCGCTTCGCATTGTGCTAGCCCCAAGCGCCCGCGAGACATGAAGCCTCCGACGTTTCGCCAAGAACCCAACCAGGCACGTCTACCGTTTACCGTGCTACACATTTCCACCAATGTTTAAGTAAGCCGAAACTATCCAATCCGCGACAACATGCCGAGGTCCAACCCTCCCGCAGTGGCGGGACTCGTTTCTGCGTCGTGCAACGGGGCCTCGGTGGTGCTTGCCGGATGACCCTCCCCTCGCGTTTTCCGGGGGGCGGGTCGATAGGTGTGAACATGGAGAACTCTCGCCGGTCGGGTCGTTCGGTTCGGGACGACGTCGGCGAACCGGAGGTCTCCGTGGGAGAGACGATACGAGAAGGAGGAGACGTAGATGACTGACGCACGCGAGTTGGAACAGAGCTGGAAAACCAACGAACGCTGGGCCGGCATCCTGCGGCCGTACCGGGCAGAGGACGTTCTCCGCCTTCGCGGATCGCTCCCGGTCGCCCACACGCTCGCGCATCACGGATCCGAACGCCTCTGGCACCTCCTCCGTAACGAGCCGTTCGTCGCGGCACTCGGCGCGATGACGGGAGGCCAGGCGGTCCAACAGGTCCAGGCCGGCCTCAAGGCCATCTACCTCAGCGGCTGGCAGGTCGCAGCGGACGCGAACGACGCCGGCCAGACGTACCCGGACCAGAGCCTCTACCCGGCGGATTCCGTCCCGAACGTCGTACGAAGGCTGAACAACGCCTTCCGTCGCGAGGACCAAAAGCAACATATGGCGCGCCGCCGGGACGTGGACTGGTTCGCCCCGATCATCGCGGACGCCGAGGCGGGTTTCGGAGGGCCGCTCAACGCCTTCGAGCTCATGAAAGCCCTCATCGACGCGGGGGCCGCAGCCGCGCACTTCGAGGATCAGCTCGCGAGCGCGAAGAAGTGCGGCCACCTGGGTGGCAAGGTCCTGGTCCCGACGCGGGAGTTCGTCCAGAAACTCGTTGCCGCGCGACTGGCGGCGGACATCGAGGGCGTCCCGTCCATCCTGATCGCACGGACCGACGCGAACAGCGCCAAGCTGATCACAAGCGACGTCGATCCGCGAGACCGGGAGTTCATCGGGAGCGAGCGGACCTCCGAGGGCTTCCATACGTTGAACGGGGGGTTGGACGCCGCGATCGCCCGTGGTCTGAGCTACGCCCCCTACGCGGACCTCGTCTGGTGCGAGACCGCCAGCCCGGACCTCGATGAGGCTCGGACCTTCGCGGACGCGCTCCACGCGAAGTTCCCCGACAAGATGCTGGCGTACAACTGCTCCGCGTCGTTCAACTGGAGGAAGAAACTCGATGGCGTGCAGATCGCGCGGTTCCAGGAAGAGCTCGCGGACATGGGCTACCGGTTCCAGTTCGTCACGTTGGCCGGGTTCCACTCCATGAACCTCTCCATGTTCCGCCTGGCGCGGGACTACCGCGAGACGGGGATGACCGCCTACACGGAGCTCCAGCAGGAGGAGTTCGCCGCGAAGGAGGAAGGCTATGCGGCGGTCGAGCACCAGGCCTTCGTGGGCACCGGCTACTTCGACGAGATTGCCACGGTCCTGAGCGGCGGGACCGCCTCGACTCTCGCCATGGAAGGCTCGACGGAGACGGAGCAGTTCCACGAGAAGGCGAAAACGGAGGAGCTCGCGAAGCGGCGCTGAAGGTCCGCGGTCAGAACGGCAACTTGCCGAGCGCGATCGTCAGCGGCAGGAGCGCCTGCTCCCGCCCGAGGAACTTCGCGGTCTGCAGCGCGGCGTTCAGGTAGCTGATCGTGTGCTCCTTCTCGCCGACCGTCCAGTTCCCGTAGAAGTTCACGACGGTGGCGAGCAGCTCGTCGAGCGGCACGTCGTTCTCGAGCGCCTGACGGAGCGTGCGCTCGGCGGGAGGGGACCGGTATCGCAGGCTCGACTCGAGGGCAGGAAGGAGCGCTTCGCGGTCCAGGGATTCCCCCTTCCCGAGGGCGAGGAACTCCGGGTATCCGAACCGCGTCGTGAGCGTGCGATAGAGCTTCCAGGAGAGCCAGGCGTTCTCGGACGGGGTGAGGTACCGAGAGGACACGCGAGCCGCGTTCGCGAGACTCAGGGAGTGGCCGAGGAACCCGGGATCGGCGCTCGCGGCGATCAAGAGCGGACGGTACGCCTCATCCGCCTGCCCGGCGAAGGCGAGGGCTCCCAGCACGTCCTCGACTTGATCGAAGGCGCCATCCTCGACGAGTTTTCCCAGGGCCTCGACGTCCGCAGGGGCGTCCGATTCGCTCCGCTCTGGGATCAAGGGCCCAAGACTTCCTTGCAGGGCGAAGGCTTGCAGCCGGCCGAGGTTCATCAAGGGGACCAGTCCCCTCGTCCCGCCCACGATCTCGGCGGCCTGCACATACGCCGACGCGATGACGAGGTTGTGCCCCAGGCGGCCCACGTCGCCAAGGGCACACCGGATCGCGAGATGGCCCGCCGATTCCAGGCCGTAGTCCGTGGCAATCCGGCCGAGGAGGCTCGCTGCCTGGTCGCCCAGGCCTCCGCGAACCGCCTTCCGATACGCCGCCCCGAGCTCATCGAGTTCCGCGGCGGGTACGGTGCGAATCATCGCCTGACCAACGGCCCCGTCGAAGGCGCGTCTCTGGAGCGTGAAGTTGTAGAGGACGAGGAAACGCAGCAGGCCCAGGCCGCCGGGAGGACGGGTCAACCGGAGGAGCTCGCGTCCGGCCACCATGGTCAGGAGACCGTGGGGCGTGTGGAGCTGCGGATCATCGTGGTTCGAGGCGGCATAGACGAGCCCCTGGAGGATCGGGCCTGCCGCCCCCAGGTCCTTGATGACCTGGTCGAAGAGTGGGACCGCATGCTTATGGTCCACCGTGGGCAGCAATGCGAGCAGCCGATCGAGATCGTCCGACGCCAAGGGACCCACGATGTCGGAACCCCGATATGAAGGTAGAGCGCGATGCGGCCCCGCGTTGCCAGCCCCTCGAGAAACGCTTATACTGCACCGACCCCTTCGTTTGAACGAATGTCACCCTACGACGTGATCATCATCGGCTCGGGCCCTTCCGGACTCACCGCGGCCATCTATGCCACCCGCGCGAACCTGAAGACGCTCGTCATCGCGGGCCAGGTGGCGGGGGGGCAGCTCATGCTCACCTCCGAGGTCGAGAACTACCCCGGCTTCCCGAACGGCGTGCTCGGCCCCGAGCTCATGGACCTCTGGCGGAAACAGGCGGAACGCTTCAAGGCGGACTTCGTCGATGACAACGTCACGAAGGTGGACTTCCGGTCGCAGCCGTTCCGTGTCTGGGTCGCGGACCAGGAATATGAGGGGAAAGCGATCATCATCTCCACGGGTGCGAACGCCAAGTACCTGAACCTCCCGAACGAAGAGCGCCTCAAGGGACGCGGCGTGTCCGCGTGTGCGACGTGTGATGGCTTCTTCTTCAAGCAGCTCGACGTGGTCGTCGTGGGAGGCGGGGACACCGCCATGGAAGAAGCGCTCTACCTTTCCAAGCTCTGCAAGACCGTGACCGTGGTCCATCGCCGGCACGAGTTCCGCGCGAGCAAGATCATGCAGGAGCGGCTGCTCAAGACGCCGAACGTCAAGGTGGACTGGGATTCCGAGGTCGTCGACGTCCTCGGCGAGACGAAGGTCGAAGGTGTTCGGGTCAAGAACGTGAAGACGGGTGCCACGACGGACCTCAAGGCCCAGGGACTGTTCCTCGCGATCGGCCATGCGCCCGCCACCGAGGTCTTCAGGGAGCAGCTTCAGCTGGAGAAGGGCTACATCGTCCTGCAGCCCCGCGAGGGCTTCCAGACCGCCACGAACGTGGACGGTGTGTTCGCCGCAGGCGACGTGCACGATCATCGCTACCGCCAGGCCGTGACGGCCGCGGGCTTCGGATGCATGGCCGCCCTCGACGTCGAGAGATGGCTCCAAGCCCACGAGTGACGGTCACCCGGTGTTCCGCAGCCCGTGGGAGATCCCGTTCACCGTGAGCAGGATCGCACGCAGGAGTTCCGGATCCTTTCGGCCCTCGCGCCGCTTCCGGTCGAGCAGCTCCGCCTGGATGTAGTTGAGCGGGTCGAGATAGGGGTCGCGCCGCGCGACCGCGGCCTTGAGGACCGGATCCGCCTCAAGGACCTCGCGCACCTTCGCAATCTCCATGATCTTCTGCAAGCTGAGCCCGTGCTCCTGGAGGATCTTTCCGAAGATGCGCGTTCGAACGGCCGGATCGGGCACGAGGTCCGCGTACCGGCTCGCAAGGGTCATGTCGGCCTTCCCGAGGACCATCTGCCCGGCGTCGAGCATCCCCGCGAAGAAGGGCCATTCGCGGTGCATGCGCGCCAGCAAGCCCACGTCCTCCACGGACGCGAGCGCGGAACCGATCGAGTACCACCCGGGCAGGATGTGTCGGTTCTGCATCCAGGCGAAGACCCAGGGGATCGCGCGCAAATCCTCGATCCGCAGCGTGCCCTTCCGGCTCGAGGGCCGCGAACTGATGTTGAGCTCGGCGATCTCGTGGATCGGCGTCGCGTGCTCGAAGTACGCCGCGAGGCCCGGGTCCCCGTAGACAAGTCCGCGGTACGCCGCCTGTCCCACGTCCGCCATGCGGTCCATCGCGTCCATCCATGTGGGGTCAGGCACCTCGTGTTTCGAGGCCATCGCCACCAGGAGGCCGCCGATCAACTGCTCCGTCTCGCGGAGGGCGACGGGGAAATGGAAGTACTTGGAGCTGAGGACCTCGCCCTGCTCCGTGATCCGCATGCGGCCCGTGGCGACCTCGGACGGCAGTGCGTGCATCGCCTCGAATGCAGGCACGCCGCCGCGGCTGATCGATCCGCCCCGGCCGTGGAAAATCGTCAGGGAGACGCCCGCGGATTCGCTGCCCGACGCAAGCTCGCGCTGGGCGCGGAAGAGGCGCCAGCGGGAGGCGAAGATCCCGCCGTCCTTCATGCTGTCGCTGTACCCCACCATGACCTCCTGCCGGAGGCCGCGGGCCCCGAGATGGGCCTTGTAGGCGGGGTTCTCGTACAGCGCGCCCATCGTGTGTCCGCTTCGCTCGAGGGCCTCGATCATCTCGAAAAGCGGCGAGATGTCGACCCGGCTGTAGCCTTCCTTGAGGTCGACCAGCCGGAGGATCTTCGCGAGGAGCAGGAGCCCGAGCACGTCGCTCGGGTCGTGGGCCATGCTCAGGACGATCGTGTGCATCATCGGCTCGCCGTAGTCGCGCTGCACCTCTCCGAGGGCTCGGAGGGCTTCGACCACGCGCGCCCCGTCCCCGGTGACCCTCAGCGTCCGCGGCCGGTAGCGCGCCTGCAGGAGACGCGTGAGCAGCTGGGCCTTCTTCTCCTCGGGCAGCCGCGTGTACGCGCGCGCCTCCCCTGAAGCGGCGAGAATCTGGC
Organism: uncultured Thermoplasmata archaeon; assembly: GCA_963768855.1. Lineage (GTDB taxonomy): Archaea > Thermoplasmatota > Thermoplasmata > RBG-16-68-12 > RBG-16-68-12 > RBG-16-68-12. The sequence continues at coordinate 55,300 of CAVYJM010000011.1, read as the reverse complement.
TGACCGCCGAGGCCACGTCCTTCGAGTTGAGACGGAGATCAAGGGAGGCGAGATGGAATCCGAAGGTCTCGACCTGGCGGACGAAGTCCTCGAGCGGGCCCTCCGCCTCGTCCGGGGCCCCGTTCATCCGCAAGGACGACTGGAGCAACCGGAGATCTTCCAGGAGTTCGTCCGCGGAACGGTATCCGTCCCGCGGCCGGTTCAGGACGGACGAGATCTTGTGACCGATGAAGGTGATCTTGGCGCGGTGGTGCTCTTCGCGGTTCACCTGGTGAATCTCACGCCAGGTCCGCGGATGGGCCTTTCGGTCCTGGAGGAGGGACGCCATGAGGGCGGGCGACGGGGGGACGTAGCGGGCGCTCTCCGTGAGGACGTCGATGAGCCCGCGGCACCTCGCGATGTAGCGATTCAACAGGAAGGACCGCTGGGTGCGGGCGGCCTCCCGCATCGAGGCGGGCGTGACGTGCGGGTTCCCGTCCATGTCGGACCCCCGCCAGGAACCGAAGAAGAGGAACGCAGGGATGCGCCCGCGCGCCGGGCCGTAGACGCGGTCGATCGCCCGGGCGAGGCGCCGGTAGAAGTCCGGGATCATGTCCAGCACGACATGATCGAAGTAGAAGAGTCCCATCCGGATCTCGTCGATGACCCGCGGTTGCCGGAACCGCAGCTCGTCGCTGTGCCAGAGCCCCATGGCCTCCCGCTTGAGCTCGAGCCTCACCGCATCGACCTCCGCGGGGAGTAGCCGTTCCCGGTCGATGCGGTCAAGGAGCGCCTGGATCCGCCGCAGCCGCTCCAGGAGGGTCCGCCGCTTCGGTTCCGTGGGATGGGCGGTGAACACGGCATGGACGTCGATCGCCTCGAGGAGGCGCATCGCCTCCGCGCGGTCGATTCCCTGAGCTTTCAGCCGCCGGAAGGTGTCCTCGAGCGACTGGGGAACGGGCACTCCGGTCGCCTCGGCCTCCCGGAGGCGACGTACGCGGTCAATGTCCTCGGCCAAGTTGAGGAGGAGGAAATGGAACGAGAAGGCGCGGGACAGGCATCCGGCCTGTTCCAGGGTCAGGGACTCCGCGAGCCGGCGGACGCTCTGCGCGAGGGCGGGGTCCCCGCGACGGCGGGTCTCCGCACACTGCCCGCGGAAGCCCCGGGCCAGGCGGGCCATCTCGGGCCCCGACTCGCTCTCCACGACCTCGCCGAGGATCGCCTCGATGAGCTGCACGTCATCTTGGATCGTGCGCGGAGCCTCGGGCATCGTCGCGGCTCCCGATGGACAAGACCCCCAAAAGGCTTCGGTAAGCCCCTGGATGGGTCCGGAGGCACCCGCCGCGACGAAATCTTGAAGTAAATTCCGCCCCTTGGCCGAGGTCGAGGCAGACTTCATGGTGCGCATCTTCCGCGGGGGCGTCCTCGACGAGCGCTTCGAAGGATCCGTCGTCGTGATCGGCCCGCGGCCGACGCAAATGACCGGCCTCGTTCGCGGGGACCTGTTCGTGCGTGACAACAGCGTTTGCGAAGTCACCGGAATGGTCTCCGGAAACTTGCTCGCGGAGCGCACGGGCAAGGCGGTCCTCAAAGGGCTCGTCACGAAAGCGTGCAAGGCCACGGGCGGGGACGTCGAGGTCTACGGGCTGGTCCAAGGGGACGTCGTGAACGAGGGCGGCCGCGTCTACGTGGACAAGGGCGCCGTCGTGCGCGGGAAGGTCGTCGGGGAGACGAGCCCCGTGCCGCTGCCCCCCGTGCCGCCCGCGACCGCGGGAGTCGGGGCGAAGCCGCCGGCGGCGCCCCCTTCCGCTCCGCCGTCCGGGTAGGGCCGGCCTCGCCTAGGCGGCCTGCGCGTGGCCGGGCGCCGGCGGTCCCTTCTCAAGGATCGGCTCTGGACGCTTCTCCGCCGCGGCGTACAGCTGGAGGTAAGGGATAATGGAGGCCATGATCCGGTTCTCCGCCTTCCGGAGGTGCTCCTCGTACGTCGAGCGGCTCACGCCGAGGCTGCGCGCGACGCTCTCCGTGGTGACTTCGCGCGGACTGTTATAGTACCCGTAGCGGTGGGCCTTCAGGATCGCGTCCATCTGCTTTCCCGTGAGGTCTCCGAAGAGGCTGTTGACCCAGACGCTCGTCGGCAGGAAGCTGAGGGGGATCTCGCGCTTCCGAATGAGCTCCGTCGGCCCGAGCTTGTTCAGGTCGCGGAAGAGGTCCCGCGTGCGGTCCTCCTCGAAGCTCAGGACGCGGAAGTACCCCCAGCCGTCCTGAAACACGGCGGGCGGCGCGTCAAACATCTCGTGCGGCTCCCAAACGTTCCAGGGGCTGTTCCGGAGCGCGTCGCAGGTGCATCGGAGCATGAAGATGCGAGCCTCCTGCCCCTCGATCCATTTGTCGATGACGCGCCCCGCCTTGTTGATCTCCTTCTCGATCGCCGCGAGCTCGTGCTCGTCCTGCGTGGAGACCTGGAGGAGCTCGCGGCCCCAGATGCACCACATCGAGATGGGGATGCCCGGGTGCCGTCCGGACATCTCGATGAACGGATAGTCATACTGCGTGCGGAAGGACACTTCCCAGAGGCCCATGCATGGTCCAAGGGCCTCCGGGGCTATATCAATGGTGCCGTCATATGACGGCCGTCATTGGCGGGTCAAATCGGTTCGTCTTGGGCGTCTTTCCTCCGTTCGAGGTACAAGACATGTACGCAATCCGACTGGATGTGGATCCGCGACTGGGAACGAACTCCGCCCTGCGTGAGTATGCCCGCACAGAATACGGGCGCGACGAAATCGCCTGGATCCTCGCCGCCGCGAAGGCGCCACGCCGCAAGCTGGCCCGTCCTTCGTTCGCGGCGAGGTTCCGGATCGGCCGGGCCCGACCGGCCCGCCGGTCCGTGGCCTGCAAGGGCTCGCCCCGCAACCGTTCCTCCGAGGAATCGTCTCCTGGCTGAGACAGGTTCTTATCGGAGGCCTGTCTCCTTTTTCCTCGGATGCCCGAAGTCACCATCACGTACTGCCTGCCTTGCCGCTACCAGTTCAAGGCGATGCAGGACGCGGACGCCATCCTGAAGGCCTTCGGCCCGAAGCTCTCGGGGCTGCGCCTCGTGCCCGGGGACCACGGCGTCTACGACGTGGCCCTGGATGGCGAACTCCTCTTCTCCCTGGACCAGGCCGAGCACTTCCCTGAGACCCAGGAGCTTCTTGACAAGATCCGGGCCAAGATCCCTGCGGCACGGAGACGCCGGAAGAAGGCGTGACGCGAACCCGTCACGGGACGCTCAGGACGACCTTCCCGAACTGCTCACCGCGCTCGAGGTAGGCATGGGCCTCCCGGGCCTCCCTGAGGGGGAACACCCGATCCACGACCGGCTTGAGGCGGCCCATGAACACGAGCTTCATGACCTCCTCGAACTCCCGCTGATTCGCCATCGTGGAACCCAGGATCGAGAGCTGCCGCCAGAACAGATAGCGGAGGTCGAGCTGCGGCAGGGCTCCCGTGGTCGCGCCCGGGACGACGAGACGCCCGCCCATCCGCAGGGAGCGGACGCTGTCCTTGAACGTGGCCTCGCCCACGTGGTCCAGGACGACGTCCACGCCGCGCTTCCCCGTGAGCTCCCAGACCGCCTTGCTCCAGGGCATCTCCTTGTAGTTGATCACGACGTCCGCGCCGATCTCCTTCGCGCGCTTGAGCTTCGCGTCGCTCGAGCTCGTCGTGTAGACGGTGCAACCGGCCAGCTTGGCGATCTGAATCGCCGCCGTAGACACGCCGGACCCCGCCCCGAGAATCAGGACGTCCTCCCCGGGCCGGATCGCCGCGCGGGTCACGAGCAACCGCCACGCCGTCATGAACACCAGGGGAGCCGCCGCGGCGGTGGCCCAGTCCATGTCGACCGGGATCGAGAGGAGGCTCTTCGCACGGACCGCGACGTACTCCGCGTACGTGCCGGGAACGTGCTCCCCCAGGATGCGATAGTCCCGACAGAGGGAATCCTGGCCTGCGATGCAGAACTCGCAGTGGCCGCAGGTGAGGCCCGGGTTCGCGACGACGCGGTCGCCGGGCTCGAAGCCCGTGACGTCGGAGCCGAGCTGCGCGACCTCGCCGGCGACATCCGCGCCGAGCACGTGCGGGAGCACGAGCTTCAGCGTCGGGATCCCCGCGCGGACGGCAAGGTCGAGATGGTTGATGGACGCCGCGTGCACGTGCAGGAGGACCTCGTCCGGTCCCGGGACGGGTTCGGGGCGGTCCTCGACATACTCCAGGACCTCGGGCCCTCCATAGCGCGGCAGGACGACGGCCTTCATGGTTCACCCTGGGCGGGGAGCGAACGTCCCGGCGCCTAATTAAGGCGCGCCCCCGAGAGACTCAGCGGACCGTGTAGCCTTTCTGTTGCAGTAGACGGACGACGTCTTTGCGGCGATCTCCCTGCAGAACGATGAGACCGTCCTTCCCGGAGCCGCCGGTCGCGAGTCCCCTCTTGAGCTCGCGTGCCAGCTTCGCGGCTTCGTCCGGACGAGATTCGAGACCCCGCACGACCGTCACGGCCTTGCCATAGCGGCGGGTGTCGAGGTCGACTTGGAGAAGGGTCGTCTCGCGACCCAGGTCCTCGCAGACGCACAGTTCCTTAGGGAGTCCGCAGGTTGCGCAGATCCCGGCGATCAAGCTGCCTCCGGCGGTGGGGTAGAACCCCCGTCCGCCTCTTTAATCATTCGAATCGACGAATCACGTGGCTTCATGGGACGGTTCGTTGTACCCCCCGGATTGCGTCAAGGTTTCCTTGAGCAGACGGTAGTGCTTGCGGATCGTGACCTCGGAGACGCCCGTCAGGCGGGCGATCTGGGCCTGGGTCACGGGGACATCCAGCTCCTCGGACGCGAGGTAGAGCGCCCCGGCCGCGATGCCCACGGGAGAGTTGGCCTCGAGGAGCTTCGCGTCCTTGACCTGCCCGACAAGGGACAGGGCCCGCTCGCCGACGTGCGGTGCGAGCTCGAGCTGGGATGCGAACCTCGGGACGAAGTCCTCCGCGCGGCTCGCGCGGGCGAACACGCCGAGCTCCCGGCTCACGACCTTCGCGGTCAGGCTGATCCGGTGGACCGTCACGCCCGTCGCCTGGGCCAGCTCGTGGAGCCCGCGGGGCGCACCGAGCTGCTTGGACGCCAAGTAGACGACGGAGGCGACGATCGCGTCCATCGACCGACCGCGGGACAGGCCCGCCTCGATCGTCTGGCGCAAGAGGATTGCAGCCCGCTCCCGGAAGACCGGGGCGAGACCGAGGCGGCTGGACAGGCTCGAGAGCTGCGCGAGGCCAGGGGCCAGCGCGCGCTCCGTGCGGTCGTACCGCGTCCACTGGCTCACGCGGCGCAGGCGGTTCAGCGCCGCGACGGACCGGGCGTCGATCGGGTTCCCTTTCGCGTCGCGCAGGCCATTGCCCACCATGCTGCCGAGGCCCTTGTCCGGCGCCATGACGGACGGCGGCGGACCCGCTCGGATCCGGTCGTCGCCCTCGAACGTGGTCCAATCGGGGCCCTGGTCGACCATGCCCTGGTCGATCACGAGGCCACAGTTGTCACAGACCCGCTCGCCGCGGATCGGGTCGACGTAGATTGCAAGGCTGCCACAGTTCGGGCAGCGCGCCGTATCGCGGACCTGTCGCTCCTCTCGGGGCTTCGGGCTCCGGCTCACGGCGTCGTTCTTCATGTCCATCGATCGGAAGTTGCTCATGCGATCACCTTTCGGGAATGCTCCGCCACGACCCATCGATTGGCCCAACGCTCCAGGCCACGAAGCGCGTCCGAAAGGTCCTCCCCCATCGGCGTGAGGTGGTATTCCACCGACACGGGACGATCCAGGATGACCCGGCGCTCCATGATGCCCGATTCCTCGAGTTCCTTGAGGGTCTTGGCGAGGGAACTCTGGCAGATTCCCGTGGAGGCGCGAAGCTCGTTGAAGCGCTTCGGGCCGCTCATCAACCCGTGGAGGACGCTGAGCTTGAGCTCGGAGCCGATAAGCCCGATGGCCACCAGCCCGGCACACCCGGGTCCTTCACAGGGGATTTGGTTCTTTGCCATGTTCCGCTGCTCCCGGAGTTACCTCAGGAGGCCCGGGTATTTATAGTCTCCTTTACATACCAAGTTTCAAGTCCGAACCTAGTACAGCCATCGAACAACCTCTTAGGAATGCCGAAATTCGTTCGTCTCATGGAGGAAACCCGACCACCCTGCGACGTGCTGTCAGGCAACACGATGGCTGGGACTTCGTCCGTCGAATGCACATTTAGGTACGCCTAACCGCCCTAATTTGCGACGCGGTCAGTGTGCGAGGATCTCATGAATGCGTGCCAGATTCCGCCCGTTTTCCTCGGCCAGTTTCAGAAATGTCCGAGCCGCCTCCGTGAGTAGGGACTTCGCGACCACCGATGACTCGCGGTAGAAGAGGGAGCTGACCTCCTCGATCGCGGCCGCCTTGGCAGGCACCTCGTGGGCTGTTGCCGCAGTCGGGTCCACGACGTATCGCGCCCCCTGCAGCCCGCTAATCGGCTCGAGCACCATCTCGTTCAAGCTCCGCTGCCGGGTTCGCTCGAGCAACCTCCGACGGTCCTCGTGCTGCGCCGCGAGTTCGCGGGCGAGGTCGGCCTTCAGTCCCGGGCCCAGGAGACCGGCCGCGGCCTGGTAGAACACGGCGCTCGCGGTCTCGAGCCCAAGGGCGAACCGGATCAGCGAACCGAAGTTGGTTAGCTCCGGAGGATCCATCGCGTCAGACCCAGCGCGTGATGACGACCTTGCTCTCCGTGAAGAACCGGACCGCGTCCCGGCCCTGGGGGTGGAGATCCCCGAAGAAGGAGTTCTTCATCCCTCCGAACGGGAAGTAGGCCATCGCCGCGGCGATGCCGAGGTTGATTCCGATGCTCCCCGCGCGGACGCGGTAACGAAAGTCGCGCGCCGCCTTTCCGCTCGATGTGTAGATGGACGCCGCGTTCCCATATGGGCTGCGGTTGATCCATTCGATGGCTTCGTCGAGGTTCTCCATCGTGAAGAAGCTCGCGACGGGCCCGAAGATCTCCTCCTTGGCCACGGTCATGTCGGGGGTCACCGCGTCGAGGACCGTCGGTCCGACGAAATAGCCGTCGTAGCCGGAGACCTTCACCTTGCGGCCGTCCAGGGCGACCTTCGCACCTTCCGCCTCGCCCTTGTCGATGTACCCGAGCACGCGTTCCTGGTGCTTCTTCGTGATCACGGGGCCCATCTGGACCGTCTCGTCAAGCCCGTACCCGACCTTGAGCTTCGATGCGGCGTCCGAGAACTTCTTGCGGACCGCATCGTGCGCCTCGTCGAGCCCGACGATCACGGAGCCCGCGAGGCACCGCTCGCCCGCGGTGCCGTACACGGAGGAGATCATGTTCGGCACGATCTTGTCCAGCTTCGCGTCGGGAAGGACGACCAGGAGGTTCTTCGCGCCGCCCCCGCACTGGACGCGCTTGCCGTGGGACGCGGAGCGCGCGTACACGAGCTTCGCAATCGCTGTCGAGCCGACGAACGACACGCCCCGTATGTCCGGGTGGTCGCAGATCGCCTCCACGCTCTCCTTCGCACCGTTCACGAGGTTGAACACACCCGGAGGGAAGCCGGCCTTCTCGACCAGATCGGCCATGTAGACCTGGACCAGCGGGTCCTGCTCCGAAGGCTTCGCGACCCAGCAGTTCCCCGTGGCCACCGCGTAAGGCCAGAACCAGTACTGGACCATCGCGGGGAAGTTGAACGGGCTAATCCCCGCGAAAACGCCGAGGGGCTGGTACAGGACCTCCTCGTCGATCCCTGCCGCCGCGCCGTCCTCCAGGTTGTAGCCCATCATGAGGCTCGAAATCCCGGAGGCCACCTCGACGTTCTCGATCGCGCGGCGCACCTCGCCGCGCGCCTCGTCGATGATCTTCCCGTGGTCCTGCGAGATGATCCGCGCAAGCTCCTCGAAGTGTTGCTCCATGAGGTCGTGGAGGTTGAAGAAGTAGCGGGCGCGGGAGATCGGTGGCGTCTCGCGCCACTCCTCCCACGCCGCGAGCGCGGCCTGCACGGCGGCGTCCACCTCCTCCTTCGGGGACAGGGGCACGCGCGCGATCCGCTGTCCCGTTGCGGGGTTCGTGTCGTCCAGCCACTCCGTGGCGTGGGACTCGACCCACTTCCCTCCAATGAAGTTCTTCAGGTCTCCGTAGTTCTTCTGGACTTCGGGGAGCAGGGTCACCGCCTGCGGGGCCATGCACAGCACCTCCTCACGCCTTGCCCGCCAGGGCCTGGGCGATCGTATCCTCGAGCCGGTCGAACGCCCGGCCCATGAGCGGGAGCGGGATGTTCAGCGGGGGTAGCAACCGCACGCAGTTGTTGTGGTACCCCGCGGTCAGGAGCATGAGGCCGTTCTTCAAACCGTTCAGCTGGACGGCGCGCGCAAGCTCCGTGTCCGGCTCCTTCGTCCGCCGGTCCTTCACGAACTCGATGCCCCACATCGCGCCGATGCCGCGCACCTCGCCGATCCGCTCGAACCGCTCGTAGAGCTGATCGAGCCGCGTGTGCATGAGCGCCTCGAGGCGGGGCACCTTCGGGAGGATCTTCTGGATGCCCTTCACGGCCTCGAGAGCCGCCGCGCACACGACCGGATTGCCGCCGAACGTGCCGCCGAGGCTCGCGGGACCGGGCGCCTCCATGATCTTCTGCGGACCCGTCACTCCGCCGAGCGGGAGCCCACCGCCGAGTGCCTTGCCGCTCACGAGCAGGTCGGGGACCGTGTTCCAGTGGTCGATCGCCCAGAGGAGGCCGGTGCGGCCCATCCCCGCCTGGACCTCGTCGTCCACGAGCAGGAGGCCGTGGTCGTCGCACAGCTTCCGGAGAAGGGGGAAGAACTCCTTCGGCGGCACGATGATGCCGCCCTCGCCCTGCACGGGCTCCGCCACGATCATGCCCACTTGGCCGACGACTTCGGGCTTCGTGATCGCCGCCTCGATCTCCTCGACCCGCGCCTTGGCGCACTCCGCGGGCGAGCGGCCCTCCGGGTCGCGGTACGGGTAAGCGTAGTCCGTGATGAGGACCTCGTGCACGAGGGGGCCGAACCCCTCGCGGTAGGGCTTCTCCTTGCCCGTGAGGCTGATGTCGAGCAGCGTGCGGCCGTGGAACGCGGTGCGGAAGGAGACGATCCAGGGCTTCTTCGTGTACGCGCGGGCGATCTTGACCGCGTTCTCGACCGCTTCGGACCCGGAGTTCAGGAAGATGCTCTGCGTCATCCCGGGCGGGCAGATCTCCGCCATGACCTCGGCGAGGTCCGTGTACGGCTTGTACGTGGAGACCATGTAGCAGATGTGAGTGAGCTTGTCGAGCTGCGCCTTGGCGGCCCGGATGACCTCCGGGGGCCGGTGGCCCGCGTTGTGCACGCCGATGCCGACGCCCAGGTCGACGTAGACGTTGCCGTCCGCGTCCTGCACGAAGGGACCCTCGGCTCTCGTCAGCTCGAGGGGCAGGCCGACGCGCAGGCCCTTGGTCACGAACTTCTCCTTGCGTTCCAGCGCGGCTTTCGACTTCGGGCCCGGCGGCGCGACGACGATCCGGGGTCCGTTCAGTCCCCTCCTCGCGGCAACCTTCCTCGCAGATTTCTTCGCAGAGCGCTTCGCCATGGTATCGTAGCTCGGGTACGGCCCAAGAGGGCCGCCCTCGTATGGAGAAAGGCGAGGGGGATTATAGGCTTTCGACAGGGGAGGAATGTACGTACCTGCACGGCCTCTTCAGGGTAGGCTCGTACGGAGGGGTCATTCGAACGTCTGTCCCTTCGTCTCTGGGCCCACGCCGGCCAGGAACAGCCCGCCGGCGGCCATGACGCAGGCGATTGCCGCAAGCGGGGCGAACACGCCGCCTGTGCTCGCGTACATCGCACCGAACAGGATCGGGCCGAAGATCGACGTCAGCTTGCCCACGGTCTCGCCCATGCCGAAGCCCGTCGCGCGATACTGGGTCGGGAACAACTCGGGCGTGTACGCGTAGACCGCGCCCCAGGCTCCGAGGTTGAAGAAGCTCACGAGCGCGAGACTGGCGAACAGCAGAGGGACGCCGCTCGCGGTCGCGAAGGCGAAGCCACTCACGCCTCCGAGGATCAGGAACAGAGCGAGGGTGCGCTTGCGGCCCCACCGCTCCACGAGGATCATCGACGCGAGGTAGCCTGGGAACTGCGCGAGCGCGGACGTGATGAAGAAGAGCGCGGTGAGGCCCACGTCCGTGGCGACTTGGTTCTTGAACGTGCTCAGGGCGAACGGGAGGTCCAGGAAGAGCCCGTAGTAGCTGAAGTTGAGAGCCGTCCAGACGACGAGCGTCACGACCGACCTGCGCGCAAGGCGGCCCTTGAACAGCGCGCCGATCGGCGCCCGCGGGACTGCCTGCTCCCGAGACAGGGACACGGGATCCACGGGGGTCCCGGTGATCCGCTCCAACACGGCGGCTGCCTCACGCAGCTTCCCGTGGCGGGCGTAGTAGAACGGAGACTCGGGGATTGTGAGCCGGGCCAGGAACGCGATGAAGGCGGGGAAGGCCGCCACGACGAATAGGATCCGCCAACTCTCGATGTCGCCGACCGTGACTCCCAGAACGATGAAGACCCACCAGAATAGGATGGCCAGCAGGAAACCGATGGGCCAGAAGAAATCCAGGAGGACCATGAACCGCCCGCGCGACTGGGGCGGCAGGAACTCGGAGAGGATCGAGGGGTCCACGACGAGCATGCCGCCGAGGCCGATCCCCGCGAGGACGCGGAACGAGAACATGCTCCATGGATCCCATGAGAGCGCGGTCAAGGCGGTGAACGCGGAGTACCAGAGGATGCTTCCGAGGAAGATTGTCCGGCGGCCGCGAGTGTCCGAGAGGCGTCCCAGGAACAGGCTTCCCAGGAAGGAGCCGATTAACGTCCCCGAGGTGATCAGGAAGTAGAGCAGCGAGCCCGATGCAATCCCGAAGGTTGTGAACACGTTGCCTAGCACGAAGCTGATGTTGATGATCTCGAATGCGACGAACGTCCACGCGAAGCCCGTCAGGAGGACGACCCGCCGGTGGAACGGCGTGAAGCCAGCCTCCCGCAGAACATCCTCCACGGTGCGCGTGGACGTCGCCATCGAAGGCCGCACATCTCCCGGCTATTTTAGGGTTCGGGGAACCCTTCTGCGCATCCGTCCCGCGGGGGGTCAGGTCTCCGCCTGCCGCTTCTTGCCCCACGCCACGAGGAGGTGGAACGACAGCTCCGGGACCGACTCGACCTCGACGTGATGGAACCTCTCGCCGAGCACGGCGGTGACCTTCTCGAGCGGCACCTCCGTGACCCGTCCGCCGCTCCTCCGGACGCGGACCCCTTCGATGAACGCGCCGACCTCGAACGGCCGCGTCGGGTCGCGGGCGAGCAGCGCGTCCGGGAGGATGATGGCCAGGAGCCCGGGCGAACGAATGATCCGCGTGGCCTCCTCAATCGGACGGGTCCACTGCCGGGGCCGCGGCACCCAGACGAGGACGGACTGGTCCACGTAGTTCTCCCGGAGCGGGACGTAGGACTCGCCCCCGTCCAAGAGCGTGAGGCGCGGTTCCTCGATGTCGAAGGTGCCCTGCGGACGCACGAGGAAGATGTCCCCCTGGACGACCTCGAAGAGCTGAGAAAGGAACCACCGGAAGTTAATCTCGCTCAGGTAGCCTGGCGGGACGACGAGCGCGGTGCGCCCGTGCAGCTTCGCGTGCGGAATGAACTTGGCGAGGATGTCGAGAGCCCGCTGCATTGTCGTGCGGTCCGACGCCAGGTACTCTAGGTACGCAAGTCGGACCATCGCGATTGCGTCGAACAGGACGTCGTCGAGATAGTCCCGCCCCTTCGCGGTGATTGCATACTCGTGACGCCTCGGGCCCCGTTCTCCGGGTGTCTCATTCGCGACTACGAGTCCCTCAGTCTCCATGCGCTTGAGGACGGGATAGAGGTGGTTGAGGCGGATCTCCTGGCCCGAGTCAGCGAGCGCGCGGTGGATCTGGTACCCGTACGTGGCCCCCTGCTGGATCGAGCGGAGGATGGCCGTCGTGAGATCGGTGCGGGGCACGTAGGTACCTCAGATGGACTTAGGTACGCCCCCGGGGCATTTCAACCTTGCCGTGATTGGATTCAGTCGTGCTGCGGGTCCATGTAGCGATAGACCATTCGGCCGCAGTTCGGACACGGGCTCGATATCCATCGGGGGTCCGCCTTCCAGGCGTGGCTGCAATACGGGCAATCGACGATAATCTCCTGGGGAACCCCCGTCTCCGACATCGATGGTACATCATGGACAACGGCGCCGCGCGCGAAATACCTGTGGTCCCTAAGGCAATCTCATTCCCTCTTACCGAAGATTCTTATAGCAGCAGACCGTAGATGAAAACCAGCCCACATCGTCTGAATTCGCGCGGAAGGATTTTTTCCCTACGCCTTGCGACTCAAGGCTGTTGTGTCGGCAGAAGTGAGAACATGGACAAGGTATTGACTAAAATCAAGGACCTGACCCCGGAATCCAAGCAGGTTAACGTGCTTGCCAAGGTGGTCAGCTTGAGTGAAGAGAGAGAAATCACCTCCCGCTTTGGCGAGGCGCGCAAGTTGGTCGAGGCAACCGTCGGCGACGAGACAGGAACGGTCTTCCTGACGCTCTGGAACGACCAGATCGCCCAGGTGACGAAGGACGAGACCGTCCTGATCGACAACGGCTACGTGAGCCTTGTGCGAGGCCACATCCGCCTCAACGTCGGGAAGTACGGCAGCTTCGCGAAGGCCGAGACCCCGCTCGACGCCGTGAATTCGGCCCTCGATGTGAGCGCGGTCGAGTACGAGCGCGAGCCCCGGTACCGCAGCGGCGGATATGGCGGCGGCCAGCGCGAGGGCGGCTCGCGGCAGTTCGAGTTCGGCACGGGCGGCGGCAACCGTGGCGGGAACCGGGAGCACCGGGACCGCGGCCGACGCCGATTCTGAACAGACTCCTTTCCCTTTCCTACGACGTCCGGTCCCCCCAAGGACCGGCCGTCCGTTTTTTCTGAATTCCCACCAAGACGAGTCCGGACTGCAGCACGAATCGCTCCGCTGCAACACACAGGCAACCTGACGAAAGCGTACGAGGTCGGGCTGGATCACCGGCGCCGGGGCGGACGCCGGTCGCGGCGATCCTCTCGCTCCGGAGCCTGATACACCCGTTCTGGCTGCCAGACCGTGAGTCGGCCGTTGTAGTACGCCCGCGCATTCTCCTCGGTGAACTCGACGTGGAGCACGTCCAGCTTGGACTTCATGTAGTTGCGGAACTTCACGCGTTTCGCGTCGTTCTCCTCGTTCCACATCCGGGTGAATTGGGCGTCCTTCTCGTCGACCATGGTCGTCACCGCCTCAACGCTCACGAGAACACGGTTCGCGTCCGGTGCGGGCCGACCGTGGTTCACTTGGACATGAGGACGGCCCAAGCGAGCGGGACGTGCTTCATAAGGGTTTTCATGCGATTCGTATGCGCGGGACGCCCTCGGGGGACCTCAGTAGGTGAACGTGAGGATGAGGTCGTCACCCGCCGTCGTGACCTCGTAGACCGTGAGGGGGAACTTCGCGGGCGGATCGACCGGCTGCCCGGTCTTCAGGTCCCACGCGCCCTTGCAGGACGGGCAGATCAGGATCATCCGATCCTTGTCCACGGAGCCGTCCGCGAGGTTGGCCCATTGATACGTGCACGCCGCGTCGAGCCCGTAGAACGTGCCGCTCACGTTCGCCACGGCGATGTCGTAGCCCATGATCTCGAAGTGTCGGATCGTCCCGTCGGGGAGTTCCGCGATCTTGCAGAGCACGACATCCGTGGGCATCGGCCCGCGCAACCTCCGGGCGGCCTTAAGGGTTTTGGCTCACGCGGGCTTGCGGCGGAACAGCCGCACGATCCGGTTCTCGATGGAAGGTTTGGGCGGCGCGGGCGGGGCCCTCGTGGTGACATGCAGCAGGAGGCCGTCTGCGCGGGCAACGAAGACACTCGTGCCCGCGGGCACATCCTCTTCGGCGATGGCCTGCCAGAGTTCCCCCTTGAACCGGACGTAGCCTTTGACGTCCTTGTGCAGGGGCTCCTCGGTCTTCGCGGGCTCGCCGACGAACTCTCCGACGGTGGGCTTGAGCCGCCGGACCTCGCTGACTTTGTACATCGCGAACAGGATGAAGACCCCGAACGCGAGGGTGGGCAGGAGCAGGGTGATGACGAAGCCCAGCTGGTAGCCCGAGGTCACGAGCTGGCCCGGCCCCCCGGGCTGGCTGGGCGGGGCGAGCGGGGCCAGGAACAGCGCTCCGAGCGCAATCGCGATGATGCCCCCGATCCCGAACGCGCCGAAGCCGGGATGCTTGGCCTCTAGGATGAGGAGCACGACTCCCGCGATAATCAAGAGGAGGGCGATGGGGTCCACGCTGAAGCCGAGTCCAATGAGGGCCAAGAGCACGATGATGATGCCCCCGACCTCCGCGCCATGGCCGGGCGCGTGGAGGCCGAAGATCACGAGATAGATGCCGACGATCAGGAGCAGGACGGCGATGAGCGGGTCGGTGAGGAAGTTTAGGAACTGAACCCGGAGTGACGGGGAGAAGGCCACCACCTCGGCGCCCGCGGTGTTCAGGACGAGGTCCTTCACGATCGTGGAGTTCTCATGCACGACGATGTGGCGACCGTTCGCGGCATCCAAGAGGGCCGGGATGCTCCCCGCCGTGTAGTCGATCGCCCCCTCGGAGAGCGCGGAGGACGCGTCCAGATTCAGGTTCTGCTCCACGAACTGCGCGGACAGATTCCAGTTCCGGTCGTGGATCTCCATGCCACTGGACAGGATGCCGACCACGTAGTTCACGATCTTGGGGTCCGTGATCGGGATCGTCCCGGTGATCCCGAGCTCGACCGGCTGGACGGATCCGATCGAGGTCCCGGGAGCCATCGCAGCGATGTCCGTCCACTCGAGGAGGATCGTCCCCGCGCTCGCGGCACTCGCCCCAGGCGGCCCGACCCATCCCAGGATCGGAAGATTTCCGGCGCCGGCCATCATCTCGTCGATCTGGAGGGTGCTGGCGAGGTCCCCGCCCGGCGTGTCGAATCGGATGACCAAGGCGGCGTATCCGCCCGAGGTTGCCAGGGCGATCGCGTCCGACATGTACTCGACCGTGTTGCTGTCGATCGCGCCGGTGATCTCGGCGAGAAGGACCTGGGTCCCCTGGGCCCGCGCCGTGAGCGGCGATAGGATCGAGACGCCGAGCATCAGGAGGACGGACGCCAGGACCAAGCGGTCCCGGCGGGTCGGACCGCGTATCAACTCTGCTGCGCTCCCTGCTTTCGCTGCATCGCTGCGCTCATGGCCACCACGTCTCCGGTCATGCCAGCCGCTGTCGGCGTCACGATGACCATGTTCTTCTCTCGCGCGATTTCGGTGAAGGTCTGCAACTCCCGGAGGCGCATGGCTGCGGGGACCTGCTCGTATAGCTTCGCGGCCTCGGTCATCTTGGCGCTCGCCTCGAACTCGCCCTGGGCGATGATGACCCGAGAACGCCGCTCCCGTTCGGCCTCGGCCTGCTTCGCGATCGCCCGGACCATCGTGTCCGGCAGGGCGACGTCCCGCAGGGTCACTGAGGAAATCTTGATCCCCCAGGGTTCCGTCGCCGTGTCCAGGAGAATCTGGATGCGCTTGCTGAGCTCGTCCCGCTTCGAGAGGAGCTCGTCAAGCTCGACCTGGCCCAGGACGTCCCGCAGCATGGTCTGGCCCAGGAGGTCCGTGGCCTGGATGTAGTTCTGGACCTCCGTGATCGCCTTCACCGGGTTGTAGACCTTGTAATACACGACGGCGTCCACATCCACCGAAACGTTGTCCCGGGTGACGATGTGCTGGCGGGGCACCTGGGCCGTCACGACGCGGAGGTCCACGAGCAACCGCTTGTCGATGATCGGGACGATGACCGTCAGGCCCGGTCCCTTCGGCTTCGGAAGGAGACGCCCCCAGCGGAAGACGACGAGACGTTCGTACTCGCGGACGACCTTGATCGCGGCCGCGATGAATATCAGGATGATCAACGCCACAAGCACCGATGCCAAGATGAGGACCGTGTCGTCCGCCATGCCCCACTCCACTCCTGGACGCCCAAACGCCTTCGCCCGGATATAGGTTGCCCGGGGAGTCCCGCACGCTGGCCCTGCGGGGGGAGGTCGAAAGCCGTCTTGTCCGGCGGAGATGCCCGGCCGGGGCGCGACCCCGTCGCCCGCGCTCAGAACCGCCCAATCATGGCGGCCATGTGCTTCGCCCCACCGAGGAAGTCGTCGAGGCGGATATTCTCGTTCGGCGCGTGGTAGTTCGAGCCGTCGTACGACACGCCGGGCCCGGAGATGGACGGCACGCCGACGACCTCGTTGAAGAAGCCGTTCGCGGAGGCGCCCGCAGACCAGGGCCAGATGTCCGGCTCGCGACCGTAGACATCGACGGACCCCTTGCGGCACGCCTTGACCACGCGGGCGCTCATCGAGATGGCACTCGGATCGATGTGGTCCTTGTAGACAACCTCGATGTCCCCGAATCCCTTCGCCTTCAGGTGGTCCCGGAGCTTGACGAGCTGCTTGTCCGATTTCATGTTCGGCAGGATGCGGAAGTCCACCTTGGCCTTCGCGACCGCGGGGTTCACCGTCTTCGTCCCTTCCCCCGTGTAGCCGCTCTCGAATCCGCAGATCGTGCACGTGGGCCAGTACACGAGTCGCCGCAACAGGTCGTAGTCGTTGTCCCCGCCGAGGAGCCGCTCTGCGCCCCAGAACTCCTTCAGGGCCTGCGCCTTGAACCCGCTTGCCTTCAGGTACCGTAGCTCCCGAGGCGTGGGCCGGCGCGCGTCCTCGAGCCACCTGGGGATCGTGACGCGGCCGCGCGGGTCGCGGAGCGTGTTCAGGGCGTGGATGAGCCGCCATCCCGGGTTGGGGGCGATCGGGGCGTACATGGAGTGCTGGTCGACCTTCGCGGTGCGGGAGATGAGCTCGACGTAGAGGGTGCCCTTGCACCCGAGCTCGATCTTCGGCGTGCCGTCATGGACATGGTCCCCGCCCTCAATCGTCGCGCCGTCCGCCTTCAGGATCTCCTTGTTCGCGTCGACGAAGGACCGGAAGTGGGCGCTGCCGACCTCCTCCTCGCCCTCCACGACGAACTTCAGGTTGATCGGCGGCGCGCCGCTGACCGCGCGCCACGCCTGGACGGCGAGGATCTGCGCGATCAGGTTGCCCTTCGTGTCCCCGCATCCGCGGGCCCAGAACTTCCCGTCCTCGACGACCGGGTCGAACGGGTCCCGCTTCCACTCGTTCAGCGGGTCCGTCGGCTGGACGTCGTAGTGCTCGTACATGAGGAGCGTGGGCTTCCGCTCGTCCACGATCATCTGGCCGAACACGACGTTCGGGCCGCCCTCCGTCGGATACTGGCGGGCCTCGAACCCGTTCTCCGCCAGAAGGTGCTCGACGAACGCGGCGGTCTCGGGCTGGGCCTTCTTGTGCGCCGAGATCGTCGGAAAGCGGCAGTACTCCTTCAGAATCTCGAGGGCCTTACCCGAATCCTTCTCGACCTGGGCCAAGACGTCGGTCAGGGACATGGAGGGGACACCAGCCCGCGGGAAGTCGTCGTGCCATAAGAACCCGACGCGCGCGCGAACCTGGAGGGCCGCCGGGCCATCCGTTAAGAGGAGGGGCGACCATCCCGACCGGCTTGTCCGCGGAAGGCCCGCCCGTCCCCACGCACCCGGAGGGGACCGACGTACGGGCGGGGGCGCCGACTGGGGACGGAGGGCGCCGCGCTTCGTGGGGACAGCTCGTCCTGTTCTTCGGGTACAGCCTCGTGAACTGGTCCCTCGGGAACGGCCTGCTGCCGATCCTCCCGTCCATCGCGCAGGGGCTCGGCGCCGACCGGTTCCTGGTGGGCGTCTACCTAGCCGTCTCGTACGTCGCGCTGGCACTGGGGACGCTCGTTGCGGGATACCTCTCCGATCGCGTCGGCCATCGCAGGGCGCTCATGATCGTCGCAGGACTCGGCGAGGCCGTCCTCATCGCCCTCGTGTCCCAGGCCACGGTCCTCTGGGAGCTCGCCGTCCTGACGGCGTCCGCCTGGTGTCTCGCGGGGATGGGGGTCGTCGTGGTGACGATCCAAGCGGGGCTTTCGGCCGGCCCCACGGAACGGGGACGCGTCCTGGGCTTCCTGGCCCTCGCGACACCCCTCGGCTCAATCCTCGGTGGGTTCGGGGTTGGGGCCCTCGCGGATGCCGCAGGCTACACCACGATGTGGCTCGTCCTAGGAGTCATCGCGCTCACCGCCCCCGCGATCGCAGCCTCCATGCGCGAGGAGGCGGTCCGGTCGCGGGCGGAACGGAAAGCCGCGCCATCGCAGCCGCTCCGATGGACCGCGCCGTTCTTCCTCCTGATCGTGTGCGGCGTGCTCAGCGCCTGCGGCTCATTCATCGGGGGCCTCGGCCGCTCCTTCGCGATGCAGGCCACGTTCAGCAACGAGGCGATCACGAGCACGGTGGCAGTGAGCGGCATCGTGGCCCTCCCGTTCACGATCCTCGTGGGGTGGATGTCAGATCGCCGCGGTCGCGTTCCGTTCATGGCCCTCTCCTACGGCGCGGGAGTCGCTGGTCTCCTCGTCTACTCGGTCGCCACCTCGCTCGAGCAGTTCTGGATCGCGGCATCCTTCGTCGCGTTCATTTCCTACGTGTCCACCGGGGTCGGTTCGGCGCTCGTCGTGGACCTCATTGACCGTCCCTCGCTGGGAAGGGGAATGGCCTACTTCGGCGCCACAGGATGGATCGGTGCGATCCTCGCGTTCGCGGGAGGCAGCCTGGTCTTCTCCGCCTTCGGCCTGGGAGCGGGCTTCCTCCTCGCGGCTGCGCTGACCGCCCTTGCCGTCGTCCTGGTCCTCGTCATTCGCCTCGTGATGACGGAGGCACGGGGCTAGGACGTCCGAATGCGGCGTGAGCCCACTGCAGTCTCGAAAGGAATAAGACCGCAGACCGGTATCGCGCGGGTCGAAGGTGGGAGGTATGGAAGTCCTCAAGGGCGTGCACCTGATCGACACCTACGCCAACACATACGTGCTCGTGGATGACCGGCTCGTGCTGATCGATACGAGCTCCGAGGCGGATGCCAAGGGGATCCTCAACTACCTGAGCAAGGCGAGGATCAAACCTAAAGACATCGGGACGATCTTCATCACCCACACCCATCCGGACCATGTGAGTGGCCTCGCGCGGGTCGTGCAGGACGCCACGTCCGCGAAGGTGGCGGCCTCCAGGATCGAGGCCGATTTCATCTCCAAGCGCAGGACGTACGACGGGCCGCCGGGCGCGCAGTACCAGCGCCATCCCGGGACACCCGTGGCCATCGTCCTGGAGGATGGGCAGATCCAAGACGGCCTGAGGACCATCTTCACTCCCGGGCACACGCGCGGGAGCATCTCCCTCTTGGACGAGTCCCGGTCCCTCCTAATCGCGGGGGACGCGGCGAACAACGAGAAAGGGCTCGGCCCCATGGACGACCAATACAACATCGATCCCCGCGCGCACCGCGACTCAATCAAGAAGCTCACGGGGTTCCACTTCGAGAACGCGGTCTTCGGTCACGGGAAGCCCATCACGGGCGGTGCCTCGGCCCAGTTCGTCGCGCTGGCGAAGCGACTCTGAGACCGCGCCAGCCTACCGGCCGGACCGCGTCTGCAGCCACCGGGCCACGACATCCTCGTGGGACCGCGCGTACGCGGACGGAGGCAACGCCCTCGGATCCTGCCAAGCGAGCTCCCGGTACCAGGCCGGCGCTTTCAGCTGCCATCGCGCAGGCGGTTTCGCGTCGAAGAAGAACCAGAGATCGTAGTGGGTCTTGCCGTTCGCGAAGGCCGCGGGGTAGGTGTCGGACTCCACCCGTGGCTCCGAGAAGGTGAGCCCCGGGATCTGGAGGACGTCTCCTCCGATCCGGCGTGCCGCGGCGCGGGGCTCCTCCCCGAACTTCAGATGAGTCCCCGGCACGGTCCAGCCCGTGCCGAAGCGCTGACGTCGTCCCGAGTCGAGTCCCGCCAGTTCGTCCCACGCCGGATGGTCTGCGTATTTGCCGAGCAGGATCCGGTGGTCGTCCTGGACGAAGAGGAACGCATTGACGCACATCCCGCCCTCGGGAGGATGCCAGAATCCGAGGGGCGACGACTGATCGCGGATCCACAGGAAGGGGCCATCGCCGGGCATGCGATCCGCATGGCGGAGCGGCTCAAGAACCCGTCGACTCGGTCGGTTCCGCGCGCTGACCCCCCATGAATCGGATCATCAACCAGTCCAGGGCGCCTCGGGGGATGAAGGAGACCGCACCGGCGGCAAGGCTCTCGCGAATCCGGACGCGGTACCGCGAACGAGTATGCCGGGAGCGAATCGCCCGGAGGATGACCCTCGCGACCCGATCCGAGGACGCTGCCCACCGGTCGGACGCGGGATGGCGCAGGCGTGCGTAGACCGAATGGAAGACGCTCGGGGATTCGAGGATGAGATGACTCTCGTTCCGCGCGAGCTGGTTGAAGTTCGTGGCGACGGGCCCGGGCTCCACAAGCGCGACGCGGACGCCGCCCGGCTTCACCTCGGCGCGCAGGGCGTCGCTGAACGCCTCGATCGCGAACTTGGAGGCACAATAAGCGCCCATGAGGGGGACGCTGACCTTTCCGGCCAGGGAGCTCACGTTCACGATGTGGCCGGCATGCTGCGCGCGCATCGTGGGCAGGATCTCGCGGCAGAGCTGGATCGTCCCGAAGACGTTCACCTCGAACTGATGCCGAAGCGCCTCCCGGGGAATATCCTCGACCGCGCCGAGCAACGCGAATCCCGCATTGTTCACCAGGGCGTCGATCCGCCCGGCGCGGCGGAGAACCTCTTGGACGGTACGCGTCACCCCGGCCTCGTCGGCTAAATCGAGGTGGAGGATCTCGAGGGGCAGAGCGCCGGCGGCCGCGCGGAGCGCACCCTCGCCGGTCTCCGACCGGACCGTCGCGAACACGCGATACCCGGAGCGGGCCAGGAGGAGGGCGGTCGCACGGCCGATTCCCGAGGAAGCGCCGGTCACGAGCGCGACGGGTAGCGCGGTTGCGGACACGGCGAAACCAGGGCATCCTGCGACAAAAGCATTCGCCCATCGAACCGGTTGAATGTCAACCGCTGACAACCGAGGGCAGAGGTTTAAAAAGGACCGCGCTCCATAGCTCACACCAAGTCCTCTACGGGCAGCCTGGAGGCCCCTAGGTTGCAGCAAGCCGATTCTGTGCGCTCCCTCTCACGGACCTCCGTCGCGATCATTGCGGTCCTCACGCTGCTCGTCTCGCTCGCGGCTCCCGTCGTAACTCGGGCGGCCAGCGTGCCTCCTGCGGTAATCACCGACATCCCGCTGCATGCGGCGTACACCCCAAACGATCCCCTCTTCAATTTCCAGTGGGGACTGAACACGATCGAGGCGCCGAAGGCCTGGAATGTCGGCCTGGGCAGCCAGAAGGTTATCGTCGCCGTCGTCGACACGGGCGTGTGGTACACGGACCCGGACATCGCCCCGAACATGTGGAACAACACGGACGGGTCGCACGGCTGGAACTTCATCCTGAACAACAACAATCCGATGGATTCGGACGGCGCCCAGAACACGTACCACGGCACGGGCGTCGCGAGCGTCATCGCGGCCGCGACGAACAACAACAAGCTGATGGCGGGAGTGGCCCAAGTCGGGCAGGTGGGCGTCATGGCGCTCGAAGCTCTGGGGGCGAACGGCGAGGGCACGTCCTACAACACCTCCCTCGCAATCCGATGGGCCGCGGACCACGGGGCGCGGATCATCAACCTCTCCCTCGGGACGAACACGACCCTCATCGGACCGACCGACATCGAGCTCGCGATCAACTACGCATGGAGCAAGGGCGCCTTGGTCATCGCCGCCGCGGGGAACTCCGGCAGCTCGACTCTCGATTACCCCGCATCCCTCCCCAACGTGGTCTCCGTCGCCGCCGTGGGACAGACGAACACGAGAGCTGTGTTCTCCAATTACGGCCCGGGCCTGTCCCTCAGCGCACCCGGCGTCCAGATCGTGACCCTCTGTCCGAACTGCCCGCCCACGAGCGGAGGCTGGCACAACCTGGACGGGACTTCGCTTGCGACACCTTTCGTGAGCGGCGTCGCCGCGCTTCTCCTCTCCCTCGAGCCAAGCCTGACGAACGTCGAGCTGTGGAACGTCCTGAACCAGACCGCAGTGCCGACGGGCAGCACCGGGTACAACACTCTATATGGCTGGGGGATCGTCAACGCGTGGAACGGGGTCAACGCCCTCAACCAGCCCTTCATCTCCCTCAACAACATCCCAGGTAGCGTCGCTAAGGGTTCCACATTCTCGATCGGCTGGTCGATCATCGGGCCGGCGGGACTCCCGGTGACCGACACCCACGTCGTGTACGGGACGGACCCGGCGGCCCTGAATAACGTTACCGCGGTCCAGACGGGCACGACACGTCAGTCCTACAGCGCCACGAACCTCGTGATGCCCGATTCCGGCATCCCGCTCTCCGTCAAGGTCGTGGCGACCGTGAACGGGACTCGCTACGAGTCGCCCGTCAGGACGATCGCGGTTTCGCCCCTCCCCAACTTCCTCTTCGTACTCTACCAGTTCCTGTCCTCGAACCTGCTCTACCTCGCCCTGTTCATCCTCGCCCTCGCGGCGATCGTCGCGTTCGTTCCCCAGCGTCGCGCCCGCGCGCGCCGGACCGCGGCATACCGCCAGAGGACCGTGATGCCGCCCGCCTACAGCTACGGCGCCCCGCCTCCCGGCCCGCCTCCGGGTCCACCGACCGCGTCCTATCCGCACAACGTGCAGACGCAGACGTACACACCGGCCCCCCCGCCGATCGAGTTCGTGAAGCCCGTGACTCCGCCTCCGCCCCCCATACCGGCCGCGCCTCCCCCCGCCTCGACCGTCGCGGCAAAGAAGCGGTGCCCCAACTGCGGCACCCTGGTGAATGCGGACAACATGTTCTGCTTCTACTGCGGGTTCTCCATGGGGTCCGGGCCCTGAAGGGGCCCAGGAACACGGGAGAACGTTAGGGCCAGGAACGCGGGCAAAATTTGCTGGGTCGTCGGCACGCGTTTTTTGAGTGGAAACGGCGATGCGCCGACAGCGCGGCGGCGACGAGGCGGTTCAGAGTCGGTCGCTCCGCGCTGGAACCTCGCTGTTTGGTCGCTGCCGTCGCGCTCAGCGGGTGTTCGCGTGGTCGGTTTCGACGTGGTCAGCGTCCTTCAGACGGTAGGCTGGCTGTTCGCGGTCGTGTGGTCCTACACGATGGCGCGGTACGTCGCGCCCTGGTACGTGATGAATCGGCTCCGTGCGACCGTGGATCACCTCGGGGACGACGGCGACGCGGACGCGTCGGCCATCCGTCGCGGGTTCGGGAAACTCGTGGGCATGACCATGTCCGAATTCGCGAAGGACCCGAACCTCGTCAAGCCTATCATCGCTCCAGCAATCGACACGTTCTGGACCTCGATTCGCATGAAGTCGCTCGGCTCCAAGGGCGGCTCCTCTCAGGGTTCCTCTCTCCTCCCCCCAGACGCGGAACAGGCAATCGGACAGGCTGACTTGATGGCGGTCGCGGCGGACCTCGGCCCGGAAATGCTCGAAGGTCTCCTGGAGATGTTCGGCGTCAGCCAACAGTCCGCGCGGCGAATCTCCAAGGCCGCCGTCCAGTACGGCCCGCTACTGTTGCGGGCGCGAGGCAACGGCGGACTGCAACTGCCCGCCGCGCTGACCGGAGGAGGGGGCGAACAACTCCCGTTCTAGGGAGGGATTTAGGTGGCACGAAAAGGCAAGAAGTGGGGACCCGGCAACCCTCTGTACGACTGGCAGCAGAAGCACGGTCGGGGCCGGTCCTCTGGAGGCAAGAAGCACATGGCAAAGGGCGGCGGAAGGCGTGGCGGCGGTGGGAAGAAGGGCACGCGGCACTACTCGTTCCGGCTGGCACCAATCGCGAACACGATTGCGAAGTCCACCGGACTGATTGAGGCCGCGGTCGAGGGGCTCGCGGCGGGGGACCTGCGGCAAGGTCTCGTCGTCGGGCTCGGTGCTCTTTCGGGCAACCTAACGGCGTACAACGTGGCGACCAACACCTGGGAGCCTCAGCGGCTCGCGGTGGGGTACGGCCCGATGTTCGTCGTGAAGGGCGTGAAGATGGGAGTCGCGTTCGCGAACCGGATCATCCGGTCCTTCGCGGGACCTAGCGGAGGCAGTTTCTAGGGGGTGGTCCTGGTGGTCGAAAAGGACACCGGATACTGGGTCTGCAAAGACCACGGCAACCGCACCCTGATGAAGGGCGAGTGGTGCCCGGGCGTGATCGTGAACGACCAGGGCGGGGTCATCCGAGCCAAGCCCCACGCGGAGGCGGCGTAGATGTTGAAGCACAGCACTCGCCTCACCGCCACGGGGGTCGTGTCCCTCCCGGTCCAAGGCCTCACGTTGGTCGCGATCGAGGTGTACGGAGGCGCGACCCCGGGGTCGCTCTCCACGGTGTACGACGGTATCGCGGTCGCGCACTTCCCGTCGCCCCTGAACGGCTACGACAAGTTCGACGTGGCCTGGGGACCGCTCGGGTCCACCACGCCGACGTTCACGTTCAACGGTGGGCTGTCGTCGGCGGTCCTGCACTTCGCGGACGCGGGCCAAGGAGGCAAGCCCATCAGCGCCTTCCGGGCCATCCGGTTCGCGAGGACGGCGGCGGGCGCGGAGGCCGACTTCAGCGTGACCGTCACCTACGACCAGGGCCAGTCCTCGCCCAAGGGCATCACGGCCTACTGCTCCGCGTCCACGAGCCGCTGGAAGTGGCCGCAGACCGGGGCGCTTCAGTGGGTCACGGAGTCCGAGGCGATGACGTACCGGACGCCCGTCCTGGCCGCGCCGACCCTGAAGGCCGCGCCGAACCTGACTCTGCTGTCCACGTCGGGCGCAGCGAACACGAACCAGGCCATCGTCTACTACTGAGGGGACCTCCTCATGTCGAAGGCGGTCACGGACACGGCTGACGCCCTGGAGTTCGCGGGCGGGGACCAGATTCAGCTTGCGAACCTGGGTCAGCTGCTCGAGTCCTTCCGCATCAAGAAGAAGCTAGACCTGACCGGGGTCTATCCCATCGGGACGATGGACCAGGCGGGCATCTTCCACCTCGGAGCCTTCGGGCAGTACGCGAACTCGGTCCCGGACAACCAGGGGTACGACATGACGATGGACCACGCGCGGCGGCTCCGCGTGTCGGGCTTCGAACCGTGGTGGTCGAACAACCCGGCAGGGCGCGTCCTCCACATGGACGACTTCGAAAATTCCATCGTTAGCAACTACGCCGAGGCGGGCTCTCCGGCGGCGGGGACGCTCGCGATCGGCGCGACGAAGGGGCACTCCGGGATTCACAACCTGACGGTGGCGAGCCGCGCGGCGGGCGCGGCGGCGGGCGACCTGGGGACCGCGCGGAAGCCCATGCTCCGGGCGGCGGACCAGGGGTTCAACAGGAACCCGACCGTCTTCGCGGCGGTGTTCTTCAACCCGAACGCGTCGGCCGCGTGGCGGTCGGTGTGGCTCCGGGTGAACCTGCGCGACGCGGCCCGCGAGTTCAACGCCTCGGTCCGCTACCACCGGAGACAGGGGGGTGCGGACAGCTTCGCCCTGGAGTACCTGGACTCCGCGGGGACCTATCAGTCCACGGGCATCACGTACCCCATGGATGACACGGACCTGTGGCACCTCCTCGTGGTGGAACTCGCCTACAAGCAGCAGCCGGGCCCGTACCTGAACTACGTGTCGGCCCGCATCGATGACGCGATCTGGGAGCCCACGGCGCGGCCCGCGGCGCAGAACGTCGGGGCGGCGACCATCAACTGGACCGCGGTAGACATGACCGTGGAGACGGACGCGGCGGCGACCGCCACCATGCTGTTCGACGACTTCATGGTCGCGGACCTGAGCCGCCTCGGAGGACTGAACCAGTGAAGGACAACACCGTGAAGGCACTGTTCGCGATGGGATGCCTGACCGTGATTGAGGGCGTTGCCCTCCTGATGGGACAGGACGGCACCCTGCTCGCGGCGGTCATCGCGGCACTCGCGGGCCTCGGCGGATGGACTGCGCACGCGGCGGTACAACAGGTTGCGCTCAGCAAGGCGTTCGGAGGACCGAAATCGTGAACCGACCGCCGAAGGCGTACTGGGACGCGGCGGTCAAGGCCATCCGGGAGAGCGGGACCGCCGCGGACCCGGAGAAGGTCGCGGGCAATCTGTGGTACCACGTCCTGACGCCCGCGCAGCGCCGCAAGTGGATGAAGGGCGAGGCGGCGCACCACTCGCCGTCGGAACTGTCCGCGCAGGAACGCGCGGCGGCGGAGGCCCGCCTCAAGATGGACCGCGCGGCGGGCCTCCTCGAACACCTCATCGACCGCTCCGACCCTCAGGCGTTCGCCCTGCTCGCGGCAGGGGTCGCGGGCTGGGTCGGGGTGGACATCGCGGACGACCTGTGGGCGGGCCTCGACAACGCCTGGAACAACTTCTGGAGGGCTACACCGTTCGGCGGAGGGGCCAGCAGCCGGTACGGCAGCACGGAGACCGAGGCGGAAATCGCGGCCATCACGGAGGACGACCTGCTGCGGGAAATCTTCGGGCCGCAGGTCGGCCCGCTCATCGGCACGTTCCTGAGGGCGGTGGGTTTGGCATGAGGCACACGGGACTACTGGACCTGTTGGCGGCGGCGGAGACCGTGGCCCGCGCGTGGTCGCTAGAGCACCCTGTAGGCTTCTGGATGGGACCACGAGTGTCCGTGCCTACTGTCGGCGAATTCGGCCCTGGCGAGACTGGCGGCACGGGCGGAGGCGAGACTGGCGGCACGGGCGGAACCGGCGGCACGGGCGGCACGGGCGGAACCGGCGGCACGGGCGGGACGCCTCCCCCGATTGGCGGCGGAGGACGCGGGTTCGTCCCGGTGTGAGGGTCCATGGACGGCTACCCGTACCGGTCTCCTGCGATGCAAGCGGCCCTCCGAGAACTGGCGGCGAAGGCGGCGGCTCGGCAGATTGAACTTCAGCCCGAGCGGCAGACGTACCACGGTGCCTACTATCGGTCTCCTGAGCAGCAAGCGGCCCTCCGAGAACTGGCGGCGAAGGCGGCGGCTCGGCAGATTGAACTCGAGCACGAGCGGGAGGCGAACCTCCCGGGGAAGCTGCCGCCCCTGCCCTTGACAACGATGATGATCCGGGAGCTCTACCAGAAGTACGCGGGGAACATCTTCTGGGCCGGTGTCCTGGTCGGCCTCGTGTACGTGTTCGGGAACCGGGCAGCGGGATTCCAGCGGCAGCAGGGCCTCTAGAAGTCGGCCCCTTCTCCGGTGCTCTTGGACCTAGACGTCGGGGCTCCTCCATGAGACCCCGTGAGCGGGGCACCGAAGAAACTATCCCATTCGTCCGACAAAAGACGGGAGAACGTTCAGCCTTCCAGGACCGACACCTAAAAAAAGGGGCCGCCCGGTTGGGGACCGGGTCGGCCAAGCCTCGTGTTGGGAGGTCAGCTTGAACGTTCGAGGTGAACGACGGTCTGGTGGTGGTGCATCCCCTGTTCGGTCTCGAAGGTCCGCGCGCACTCGGGACAGGGCACGGGCGGCCCCTCGATGACCTGCACCTCGATGGCCTCGATGGCTACCGTTTCGACCAGGGGCCGCAACTTCTTCAGGAGGGCGGTCGCCTTCCTGATGCGGAGCCGCGCGACGTAGACCCGGTTCATGGAGGCCAGCAGCGCGAGGCGTTCTGTCTCCAGGTCCGCGTCGATGGCCTTCACGACTTCAGCGAGCGTCGGCACGCTGCACCCTCCTGCCGAACGAGACCGCGAACGCGAACCGTCCCCAGAACACCCCGTAGATGCGGAGTCGCACGTTCCCGGATTCGGTCCACCGTGTCTCGGTGTACGCCTTCGCGAACATCAGTAGCCCACCTGGACCCGCCGCGAGACTTCGACCAGGTCCTCGGTCACGAACTCCAGGTACCGGGCGCACATGTTGATGTTGGCCCAGCCGCCGATTCGCTGGAGGGTCCGCAGGTCCCCGCCGTTCTTCAGGAAGTGGACCGCGAACGTGTGCCGGGTCGTATGCGGGTGGGCCTTGTCGTGCGGGATTCCGGCCCGCAGCATCGCGCGGATCACCATGTCCCTCATGCCCGTGTACGAGTACCGCCCCACGTCGCCCGTGCGGTCGTGTCCCTGCGCCCCCGCCCTCCAGGCCCAGGCGGTGCGGTCGCGGCCGACGGTCTCGGCCTTGACGTACTCCCAGGTGTGCGCGTCGGTCAGCGGGACCGTGCGGCCCGCGTCCCCGTGGGCCTTGGTCCCGACCTTCACGAACTCCGATTCCGGCCCGAGGACCCGCGGCAGTTCGCTCGCGATGACCACCTTGATGGTCCCGTCCGGGAGGACCAGGGAGATGGACCGCCCCTTCTTGTACGCGCTGTGCAGGTTCTGGAACCCGAGCCGCTTCACCCGCAGTTCCCCGGTGGCCCGGTCGATGACCGAGTTGGTCTTGACGACGATTCGCTCGATACGAATCGTCTGGGCCTCCTGGTCAAAGTCCCGCACCTGGAGGCCCGCACACTCGCCTATCCTCATCCCCGTATGGAGGAGGATGCCCACGACGGCCCGGTCGCGATTGGACCGGACAGCGTCCTTCAGCCTAGCCGCTTCGACAGCGGTCAAGTACCTAAGTCGCTCCATCAAAACGCGCCTATGCGGTCCAAAGGGATAGGTTCCCCTCCATAGGACGGCGGGAGAACTGTTCTGCTTCTACTGCGGGAACCCGTTCCGGTGAACGCCGCGCAGCGGGGCCCTACGGGGCAGCGTCCCGGCCGTGGCCGTAGTACTCGTACGCGGACATCGGCTTCCCGTAGTCCACCCGCCACTCGGGGTCCGGGGACCGCTTCCCCAGGGCGCGTGCCATCTCCCGGACGTGGACGGGAAGGGAGCCGCAGCACGAGCCAATCAGGTCGAGGCCGAGGTCGCGCGCCGCTCTCGCGTAGGCGGCCATGTCGCGCCGCGAGAGGAGGAGCGTCTCGGTCTCGAACGGGAACTCCTTTGCGGCGGTGAAATCCGGCTGATCGGCCGGGGTGCGGTAGGCCGTCGGCTGGCATGCGACGTGCCCCGTGACGGCCCGCCGCATCTCCTCGGCGATCGGGAGCATGTAGAAGGGGTTCCGGAGGCAGTTCACCCCCACGACGTCGGCACCGGCGTCCCGAAGGGCGTGCGCACACTCAGCCGGGGTGTGGCCGTCGTAGGAGAGGGGTTTCTTGTCGAACGACATCGTGACCACGGCGACGGCCCCCGATTTCTTGATCCGCTCGGTTGCGAGCAGCGCCTCTCCCAACCAGGAAAACGTCTCCGCCACGACGAAGTCGACGCCCTCCCTCTGCTGGACCTCGAGCTGCTCGTCGAAGAGCTTCCGGACGCGGTTCGCCGACCTCGCGTCCTTCGCATCGTAGGCCCAAGTAAGGCTGAGGTTCCCCGCGACCAGGGTGTCGGGACCCGCCGCCTTCCGGGCGAGGCGGACCGCCTGACGGTTAATCGCCTTCGCGTCGTCCTGGTGACCGGTCGTGGCGAGCTTGTCGCGGCTCGCGTAGAAGGCGAGGGCCTGGAGGAACTCCGCACCGGCATCGACGAACTCCCGATGGAGTTCCGTCACCGCCTCAGGGTGGTCCAGCACGCACTCCGGGGTGAAGGGTCCGGCCTGGACATATCCGCGCTTCTCCAGTTCCAGGAGGTAGCCGCCGTCCCCGAGGACAATTCCTTTTTCCAGGCGCTCGAGCAGGCCGGCGCGATCCGTCTTCCGCGAGCGAGCCACACCCCGTTTCGCCTTCGCCATACCGCCGCGAACGGCCGTGGACGGTTTATACTTTCATCCGTCCGAAATCCTCCGTGAAGCTTCAAGAGGCCTCGCCGCCATCCCCGGATGTGCCCGAGACATGGGATGCCGTCATCGTCGGCGGTGGCCATAACGGCCTCGTCGCGGCAGCGTACCTCGCCCAAGCCGGCCTGAAGACCCTGGTCCTGGAGCGGCGCGGGCTCGTCGGCGGCGCGTGTGTCACGGAGGAGGTCTTCCCCGGGGTTCGGTTCTCGAGGCTCGCCTACTCTGCCGGCCTCCTGAGACCCGAGATCATCGCGGACCTCGACCTCGCGAGGTTCGGCTACGAGGCCTACCCCTTCGATCCGCAGTTCTTCCTCCCGTTCCCGGATGGGAACTCCATCCTCCTCTGGAACGACACGGAGCGCAACCACAAAGAGCTCGCGAGGTTCTCGAAGAAGGACGCGGACACCTACCCGAAGTACGTGGCATTCTGGACCGAGGTCATGGAGCTGTTCGAGGCGATGGTCCTCGAGGCACCGCCTCCCCTCCCGGATCTCCTCGGTATGTTCCGGGGCCCGGAGGCGGAGGAGCTGGCGAAGCGCGTGCTCCTCCAGAGCGCCTCAGAACTCCTCGACGAGTTCTTCGAGTCGCCGGAGGTCAAAGCGATGCTGGCCACCGCGACGACGATCGGCCTGCCAGCAGGACCGAAGACGCCCGGGACCGCCCTGATGCTCGGTCACATGCTGCTCCACGAGATCAACGGGGTGAAGCAGACCTTCGGATACGCCAAGGGCGGAATGGGTGGGATTAGCCAGGCTCTCGAGCGGGCTGCAATCCATCTGGGCGCCAAGATCCGGACCTCCGCGCCGGTCTCCCAGATTCGCACGGAAGGCGGGCGGGCGACCGGCGTCGAGATGGGGGACGGGACGCGGATCGATGCCCGGATGGTGCTGACGAACCTGGACGCCCGCACGACGTTCACCCAGCTCGTGGACCCGGATGCGGTCGATCCCGAATTCCTCCGGAAGGTCCGGGCCATCAAGGCCTCGGGCGTCGTCACGAAGGTGAACTGCGTCCTCCGCGAACTCCCCGATTTCACGTGCCGTCCGGGGAAGACCGTACAGCCACACCACCGCGGCTACATCGACGTCTGCCCGTCCGTCGACTACCTGGAGGCGGCGTGGGACGACGCCAAGTGGGGGCGGCCTTCGAGAGCGCCCTTCCTCGATTGCGTCCTGCACTCCGTGACCGATCCGAGCCTCGCCCCGCCAGGGAAGTTCACGCTCTCCATCTACGCGCAGTACTTCCCCTACAACCTGGCGACGGGGTCGTGGGACGACCGGCGGGAGGAGGCCGGCGACACAATCGTCGAGACGCTCGCCGAATTCGCACCGAACATCCGCCACGCGATCGAGGCCCGCGAGGTGATCACGCCCCTCGACATGGAACGGGAATGGGGCCTGCTGCACGGCTGCATCTACCAGACTGACATGACGCCCGACCAGCTGTTCTCCCTGCGCCCGGTCCCGGGGTGGTCCGGTTACCGCATGCCCATCCAAGGCCTCTACCTCTGCGGGAGCAGCGCGCACCCTGGCGGCGGCGTGACCGGAGCGCCGGGACGAAACGCCGCGATGGCGGCTATGGAAGACTTGAGGGCCGGCAGGTGTTGAACCCTGCCGCAGGGCAGAGGTTTAGGGCCCGGACGTCATTCGCTCCCTCGCACGATGAGGAAGGCAAGCGAGAAGGAAGGGGGCCGGGATGCGACGGCACGGGCCCGGCCAGAGTCCGCCTGCGACGTGTGCGGCGGCCCGACGTACGAGGTGCGGTGCAAGGTCGTCTGCCCCCGATGCGGTTACACGCGCGACTGCTCCGACCCTTGAGGCGACGGAGACGGCTTTCGGGAGAGAAATCGGCGTTTGACGTGGGACTTCGTCACGCGACGTGATAATTCACGGCAAATGATATAAGGGGCCGTCCGAGTGCTCCGCGGCTACCTACGAGGGGCAACGCAATGGACACGAAGTTCGCGCAGACGGAATTTGTGCGACGGGCACTCGACCAGAGACCTCTCGATTCGGACGAGGCCTATCGCCGGGATCTCCTCCAGCTTGAGCGCCTCGCCACAACCCGGCCCCTTGGCTTGGCCTCCTCCCTGAACCTGTCGAATCTCATCAGCCGCTACCCGAGGGAGTCGGATGCGATCGTCCGGGAACTCGGCATGAAACCGTTCGAGCCGCTGGAGGATGAGCGGCTCCGCCTCCTCGCCGCGGAACGGATGCGCCTCGCGGACCTGCGGCACCGGTCGGCACGCGCCGCCTCCACCGAGCTCGGCGGCCTGTTCGAGTACTAGATCGCGGCTCCCCCGCGCAGTCCGCGTCGGGTCAACGCCACTTCTCGATCTTGGTCGCGAGCCGATCGCGGCTCGTGACGCCGGAGAAACGCTCCACGATTCGGCGGCGCTTGAACAGGATGTAGGTGGGGATGGATCGCACTCCGAACCGGTCCCGGAGCCCCTCTTCCCGCTCTGTGTCGACTTTCGCGAAGGCCACCTCTCCATACGTTCGGGCGAGGGAGCGGATGACGGGAGCCATGGCCCGGCATGGGCGGCACCATGAGGCCCAGAAGTCCACAAAGACCAGCGGATGGTCCTGGAGGAACGGATCGAACGTCTCCTGGCTGAGGTCGGCAAGGCCGCCCCCCACGAGGGCGGTAATCCGGTCCCGGAACGGCATCGTCCAGGGTCATGGGGCCGAGGATGCACATACTTTTCCGGGCTCCGGTCCCCGGGGGGGTCGCGGAGCGAACGGAGGTCCGCGCAGGTCAACCCGCAAGGCTAATGTAGGTGAACCGAAATCGGGAGGGCCGATCGAACATGAAGCGACCAAACCTTCGCTCACTGGGCGTCATCCTGTTCATCATCGTGGGCGCGGTCTCAGCGGCCTTGGGCTGTCCCTTCTTCCGCAACCCGGAGAACTACGCGACCGCGGGCGGGATGGTTGCGTACCTGAAGTACGCCGTGGACGTGCACAAGAAGCACTGACAACGACGATCAGGCTGGACCGGCGCGTTTCAGGAAGCGGATGCTCGGCGCGGACAATCGCGCCGGCAGGCGCGGGATGTTCGCGAGAATCTCGGGAGCCTCCGGGTCCCGCAGATCTGCCGGGATCAGGCCTTGTTGCTGCGCCATGCGGGTGAGTCCGGACTGGCCGCCATCCGTGGCCGACGCGATACGGGCCAGGTCGCGGCGCAGCCCCAGGGGGACCGAGGTGGTCTTCAGGATCCTGCGTAGCTCGGAGGCCGCCTCCGGCGCGGGTACCGCCGAGATGCTCAGGCAGGCATAAAGGACGCGCAGCGCCTCGTCGCTCCCTCCCCCCGATAGGACTGCGCGCAAGACCGCCGAGCGCGTCTTCCGCGGCACCTCGGTCACCAGAGACCGATCCAAGAACACCGCATAGACGAGATGCATGATGTGAAGTACGCTCAGACCTTCGGCCCCCGCAAGCGATGCGGCGAAGGCGATGAGGTGTCGCGGCGCGCGGGATTCCACGCTGATGACCTCCCCCTCCGTCCGAGGCAGGGGGAGGAGGTCGAAGACGTGCTCGACCAGTGCTTCCCGCACAGTCGATTCGACGCGGGGATCCCTTGAGACGGACTCCGCGAATGCGCCAAAGGAACGCGGATCGCGCAGGCGCAGGACGAGGTCCTCGTCGCTGTCCTCGGCCGTGCCGCCCAGGGTGGCCACCCGCTCACGGGCCAGCGAGGCCAGCACGATCGCGACAGCATGGCTGCACGGAATCTCCGAACGAAAGGCCTCCGCGAGGGCCGAGGTCACGTCGCCTCGAGAGACCCGCGGGGCATTAGAGGTTTCGCGCGTTGACAGCGCCGACGCCGGCCGTTGGGCGAGCCGGGCCAACATATTTAGTCAGGGATGTGTAGGCGTCCCCATGGCATTCCAGAAGGCGGTGAAGGAGTCCGAAATCCCCGAAGGGAAGATTGGAAAGGCCAAGATCGGCAAGAAGGAGTTCGCCATCGTCCACGCGGGGGGCGCCTTCTACTGCATCGACGGCATCTGCACCCACGAGGGCGGCCCTCTCGGGGAGGGGAGCCTCCAGGATGGACAACTCGTGTGCCCCTTGCACGAGGGTCGCTTCAACTACACGAACGGCGAGGCAGACCCCGAGACGGACTGGGTCACGAACGTGAAGTCGTACCAGACGAAGGTCGAGGACGGCTACCTCTGGATTGACTTCTGAGGCGCCTGGGGAACCGGAGCGCCTCGGGCGCCGCGTCCGCCGCGCCCGTGCGAAGTTGAAGCCGACTGGGGTCCGCTCCCCTTCGGTATTTCGGAAGCTTTCAAGAGGGGGCGCTGGCTTTCCTGCCCAGGGAGCCCCATGGTCTTCGTGCGCGACGTGATGACGAAGGAGGTGATCGTTGCGGATCCCGACTGGACGGTCCTGGACGCCGCCCGCAAGATGGCCGCCAAGCGAATTGGCGGCCTCGTCGTGGTCCGGGCCGGACGACCCGTTGGGCTCGTCACGGAGCGGGATATCCTCTGGAAGGTCACCGCGAAGGAGAAGAACCCCAAGAAGGTCGCCGTGCGGGAGATCATGACCTCGCCCGTGGTCACGATCGCGCCGCTGTCGACCCTCCGCGCCGCGGCACGGATCATGATCGGCCATAACGTCCGCCGCCTCGTCGTCACGCGCCTGGACCACGTGGAGGGCATCGTGACGGCGCGAGACGTGGTCGGAGGATTCCTCGAGACGTGGGCGCGCGCACGGAAGAACACGATCGCGAAGCGCTGAGCGCGCAGCGTCGGCGCGGGATGCGCGTTCACCGACCCCTCCGCGTCGCCTTTATCTGTCCGTCCCGTCTTGGCCCGCCCGAGGGATATCCATGCCTTGGGAGTTCGGATCAGTGGCGATCGTCGTCTCCGACGGAAAGAGGTCGGCTCGGTGGTTCAAGGAGAAGCTCGGGTTCGAGGTTCGAAGCGAGGAGGGGCACTGGATCACCGTCGCACCCAAGGGCTCCGAGCTCGTGATCCACCTGTGCGAGGGCGACGAACTCGAGCCGGGGAACACCGGGTTCGGGTTCTACACGAAGGACGTCGCGAAGGAAGAGGCGGCGCTCCGCAAGAAGGGGGTCACGTTCACCCAGCCCACGAAGAAGGAGCCCTGGGGCACCCAGGCCAGCTTCGCCGATCCGGACGGCAACGAGTTCTGGCTCATCGAAGAGTAGGCGAGGGCGTCAGGCGAACAGGTGCGCGTAGCTGCGCTCCACGTTGGGGTTCTCCCCCTTGAGGATCTTCGAAATCTCGCCGTCGAGGAGGCTCCGCGCGTACGTGGGGAGGTCCTCCCGGCCCGGTGCCGACTTCTTCGGGAGGCGGCGGAAGGATTTGCTGTAGTCCTCGAGCCATCCGACGACCTCTTCCCGGTACGCCTTCTTCGTCGGCTTGGACCACCGCATGCACATGCGGGTGTGCGGGATCGCGTAGCACTCGACGAGATTCCCGATGATCTTCTCCATTTCGCGATACGTGACCTCGATTGCGTTCGCCTTGTTCATCATGGTCTCGGACTCCCCTGGATCGCCATCAGCCACCGCCGTGTTTCTGCGCCACGGCCAGGACCGGGCGGAGCCGTTCTTGCTGACTCATCAGGAGATCGAGGATCGCACGGCTCATGACCGCGCATGCTTCCGCGATCTTCTGGTCCGCGAGACGGTAGTACACGAAATTGCCGTCCTTCCGGGTCTCCACGACCCCGCTCTTGCGCATCACTGCGAGGTGCTGGGACGTCGTCGCCTGTGCGATCTCGAGTTCCGCAGACAGTTCGGTCACCGTGTGCTCGGACTTGCCGAGGAGCTCGACGATCTGGAGCCGCTTCGGATTCGCGAGGACGGAGATGACCTTGGCCTTGATCTCGTAGAAGGACTCGTCCGGAGGCTCCATGATGAGAAACTCATGCGTGCCTCTGTACTTGCACCCTTTTGCATATATGCACATGCATGTATGTTCAGTCCATTCGACAGAGGCTTAATCGTTCGCCGCGGAGAGAGACACCAAGGTGGTAAATCATGGCAGACCGACTGTCGCTCGTCGTCTTCAGCGGCACCGTCGACAAGCTGTACCCCGTGGCGATCATGGCCTCCGGCGGCGTGGCGCTCGGGAAGGACGTCGAAATCTTCGCGACGTTCTACGGCTTGGAGGCGTTCCGCAAGGGCCAGCCGCAGCAGAACATGAAGATGGACGTCAACTATCCGGAGATCGGACCGATGATGATGAAGGTCATGATGGCGAAGAAGATGCCCTCGTGGTACGACATGCTGCGCCAGGCGAAGGAGATGGGCAACATCAAGATCCACGCCTGCGCGACGACGTACGACCTCATGGACATGAAGAAGGAAGATCTGGACCCGATCGTCGACGACGTGATTGGCGTGACGGAATTCCTGAGCAAAGCGTCCGAGGGCGGCATTACGCTCTTCCTGTGAGGAGGTCGTGACGATGGCGGCATCCGCAGGCCAGCGGATCATCCTCGACGCCCGCGGCTCCTTCTGCCCTGGCCCGCTGATGGAGCTCATCCGCGGGATCAAGCAGGCGAAGGTCGGCGAGGAGCTCGAGGTCTGGTCCGGGGACCAGGGGTCCAAAAAGGACATCCCCTTCTGGGTTCAGAAGGCCGGCCACCAGCTGATCGGCGTCGTCGAGGAAACCGACTACGCACGGTTCATCGTGAAGAAGCTCAAGTGAGCGCGGGAAGAGGGAGTGTGCCAGGGATGAAGAAGGTCGTGATTCTGGGAGGCGGGGTCGGCGGCACGATTGTCGCCAACCTGCTCGCGAAGAAGCTCCGCCCGGATGAAGCCGAGATCACGGTCGTGGACCTGACCGGGAAGCACGTGTACCAACCGGGCTTCGTCTACGTCGCCTTCGAGCACCAGAAGCCCAAGCGGCTCGTCCGCGACGAGAGGAAGCTTCTCAGGAAGCGCGTGAAGCTCGTCCTTGGCGAGGCCGTGAAGATCGACGCGGAGGGCAAGAAGGTCCATCTCGCGGACGGGACCGTCCTGGATTACGACCGGCTCGTCGTCGCGCTCGGCGCGCGCCTCACACCCGACGAGCTCCCGGGTTACAAAGAAGCGGCCCACCACTTCTACAGCCTGGAAGGGGCAGTCGAGCTCCGGAAGGCCCTCGAGGCATTCCAGGGCGGGAAGGTCGTCGTGACGGTGGCCAGCGTCCCGTACAAGTGCCCTCCCGCGCCGTCGGAGGCCGCGTGCCAGCTCGACTACTACTTCACGAAGCGTGGCATCCGCGACAAGGTCGACATCCACTTCCTCTCCCCGCTCTCCCGGGTCTTCCCCCTGGAACCCGTGAACCCGGTCGTGGAGCAGGTCTTCGCGAAGCACAACATCCGCTCGACGATCTTCTTCAACACAGAGTCGATCGACCAGGAAAAGAAGACGGTGAACTCGATCGAGGGAGAGTCGATCCCCTACGACCTGCTCATCATGGTGCCCCCGCACCGCGGCGCGAAGGTCGTCGAGGACAGCGCCCTCGGGGACCGCGGCGGCTGGCTCCCGACCGACAAATTCACGCTCCGCACGAAGGCCCATGCGGACATCTTCGCCCTCGGCGACTGCACGGACGTCCCCGTGTCCAAGAGCGGGGCGGCCGCACACTTCCAGGCCAAGGTGATCGCCGAGTCGCTCGTTGCGGACATCCGAGGCGAGCCGGCGACCGCACGATACGACGGGCATGTGATGTGCTACTGCGACGCGGGTTACCACAAGGGCATCAGCATGTCGTTCGACTACGAGCACCCGCCTGTCCCGCCGCCCCTCGGCCTCAAGGACTGGATGGGCAAGCGGTTCCTGAACCGGGTCTACTGGGTACTGGTCCCCGCGGGCCGCGTGTGAACGCGGCGCTCCCGGCGGCCCTCACCCTGTGGGCCGAAGGGAATCTTCTTGCCGCGTGGCGGCTTCCTGAGGCCGGATGGAGCCGCAGGCCGAGGCGGTCATCGTTGGCGGGGGCGTCATCGGGACGAGCGTCGCCTTTCATCTTGCGAAGCTCGGAATGCAGGACATCATCCTCCTCGAGCAGTCGCACCTTGCCGCGGGCTCGACGGGACGCAGTGTCGGCCTGATCGAGACGAACTACGCGCTCGACGTGGACGTCGCGCTCGCGAAGCACGGCTACGAGGAATTCACCCGCTTCTCCGAACTCACCGGGGGAACCGCGGACTTCCACCGGAGGCGGTATCTGGAGACCGTGGCGGACCGGTCGCAGGAGGAGCACCTGGCCCGTGCGGTCGCAATGGGGCGCCGATACGGGATTCGCGTGCGCCTCGTGAACCCGGAAGAGATCGCAGAGGCGTTCCCGGAGCTCCGCACGGACGATGTGACCCGGGGCCTCCTGTCCGAGGACGCCGGCTTCTGCGACCCGCACAGCGTGGCAAGCGGATACGCGGCCGCCGCCCAGCGGCTCGGGGCGACGATCCAGACGAAGACCCCCGTGGAGGGCATCCGGGTCCAAGACGGGCGCGTCCAGGGAGTACGCACGGCTCAGGGGGACATCCGCGCGCCCGTGGTCGTGAACGCGACCGGGCCGTGGTGCAACGAGCTCCTCCGGCCGCTGGGCATCATGCTCCCCATCGCCCGGTGGCAGCGGCAGATCTTCGTGACTTCCCCCCACCCGGCCATCCCGAACGACCGACCCATGTACATCGACCTCCCAGGCCGCTTCTATTTCCGCCAAGAACTCGACGGGGGATTCGTCCTCGGACTCGTGGAAGATGACCCGGCCCGGGAATCGGAGCTTGCGAACCCCGAGACGGACTGGGAGTTCAAGACCCGCGCCGTCGAGGCTGCGGTGCACCGCGTCCCGAAGCTCGCGGAGACCTCCATCGCGAACGCATGGTCGGGCGTCGTGACCTTCACTCCGGACCAGCTCCCGATCCTGGGACCCGTTCGGGAGGCGGCCGGACTCTACCTAGCGAACGGGATGTCCGGATACGGGGTGATGATCAGCCCCGGCGTCGGACTCGCCCTTGCGGAGATGATCGTCCGCGGCGAGTCGAGGACGATCGACGTTTCCGGCCTGGCATACGACCGTTTCCACGGCCAGGACTCCGTGAAGGGCGCGGGCCTCTGGCTCAGCGGGCCGTGAGGCGCGGCACTCCCCTCGAGGAATGCCTGCGAACGGCTCCGGAAGGCTCACGCATCCGGGGTCCATAGACGTCTTGGATGCGTGGAGGCTTTAGGAATCGCCTGCGTCTCGCGGTCGGCCTCGTGCTGGTGATCAGCGGAACCTGGCTTCTTGCAGTTGGAATCCCGTTTGTCACGGGTTGGCTCGCCATCATGGGTCAGATCTCCGGGATCCCGAGCGGCGGAACCGGCTACCTGTGTCCGAAGACCAACACCTTCGGATTGGTCTTGGCACCTGACCCGTATCCTGTCCTGGGTTCGTATGCGGGGGCCATCCCGGCCGTGTTCGGCATCGCTTGGTGGACCCGCCACAGTCCGGGAAGGCAGACTGCCCTCGAAGGCGCGCGCCACCGCGCCGCACTCCTCCTGATGGGAACGATGGTCTGGATGGGGCTGTTCTTCTTGATCGCACTGGCGATGGACTGGCAAGCCGTGCCCGTCCCACCCTGGGCTCGACTTCTGCTCCTCGGCTCCCTCCTCGCTGCGCCCTCGATTGTACTCGGTGGGGGAGCCATCCAGGTCTGGATCGAGGGTCGGCGCGCACTCAGCCGGCGCTCGCGAGCCTCGCACGGATGAACCCGGCGGTCCGGAGGGCCACACTCATAATCGAGATCATGGGGTTCACGCCTGGCGCCGTCGGGAAGAGACTGCCGTCCCCGATCCAGAGATTCTGGACCTCGTGGCACTCGCCGGTCGGATTCGCTGCGGAGGTCCGCGGATCCCGCCCTGCGCGCGCGGAGCCCATGGGATGCGCCGTAAACAGGGCGAGGCGGTTCTCGCCCACGCTGGCCCGCCCGACGCCATCCAGAAATCGGTCGAAGTCGGCGTCCCGGATCGGGGAGCTCCCGTCACCGACGCTCAGCCCTTCCATGTGCAGCGTGGAGAGGCGCAAGGCGCCCGCGGCGCGCTGGATTCGCGCCGCCTCCTGGAGGCCCCGACTCAGGTTCCGGCGGTCCCGTGGGTCCAGCCGGTAATCGAAGACGGGCTCGCCGCGGGCGTCAATCGTGACCCGGCCCTCGGTCCAGTCGCGGACGAGGACGATCGTGTTGGCCGAACGCGCGAGGTTGGCCATGTACTCCTTGTGGGCCCGTCCGCCCCTCCAGGGGAGCGCGAGGGCCGCCAGGCCGGGATGGGCGGGCGCCACCTCGAGCCAGGGTCCGTGGTGGCCCTCGTCCGAATCCTGGAAGCGCGTCACCACAACGGTCTGCATGGGCCCCTTCCAGAATCGGATGGGGTCGGGGAACTCGCCGAACAGGGCCGTCGTGGGATCGAACCGCAGGCCGAAGCCGACGCCCGGGAACCGGATGCCCGAGCGCAGGAGCAGGG
This sequence comes from uncultured Thermoplasmata archaeon, assembly GCA_963768855.1. Lineage (GTDB taxonomy): Archaea > Thermoplasmatota > Thermoplasmata > RBG-16-68-12 > RBG-16-68-12 > RBG-16-68-12. The sequence goes on along the minus strand of CAVYJM010000011.1, from coordinate 14,883 downwards.
CGGGCGTTTGGAGGGCGCTCCCCGCGACGACCACGTGCCTCGCCCTCACGTGGACCGGCACCTCGCGCCCCTCGGCGCGAAAAGTCGCGTCGACTCCCTTCGCCATGCCGCCGTCCGCGACGATGTGCTCGGCCTTCGTGTCGAACAGGAAGCGCGCACCGGCGTGGAAGGCGTCCGGCAGGTAGGTCACCAGGGTCGACTGCTTCGCGTTGTAGATGCATCCGAAGAAGCAGAACTCGCAACGCCCCTGGCAGCCCTTCGCATTCCGATATAGGATGTCGTAGTCGACGCCCTGCTTGTATCCGAGGGCCTCGCTCCCGCGGCGCAGCACGTCGTTGCACGGATTGACCTGGCTCTCCTCCTGGGTCGCGTGGACGCGCTGCCAGACCTCATCGATCAGGGCGTCGAACCCAGGACCGGCCACGCCCTCCATGCCCGCGTCCCGTTCCCATTCCTGCCTCGCCCACGTCGGGGGCTTGAGGGCGATCATCCAGTTGATCGTCGTGCTCCCCCCGGCAGTTTGCCCCGCGAGGACGCCGAAGGCGAGGTCCTTCGTCGTCAGCACGCCGTGTCCCTGGAACATCGTGTCGTAGGCGTCGGCCTCGCGTTGCGTGAAGTCGTCGGGGGTGCGGCAGGATCCGGCCTCGAGGACGACGACCTTGTGGCCCGCCTGGGCGAGCTTTGCGGCGATGGCTCCACCGCCGGCCCCGCTGCCGACGACGCAGACGTCGGCCTGGAGCGTCGTTTCCCGCTGCGGGACGAAGGGCACAATCCTCAGGTCCTCGGGGTGGTGGTAGCGGGCGCGCTCGGCATCATCCGGGCCGTCGTACCCGGTCCCGGCCCAGTTCGGGTTTCGGAGGCCGTCCGTGAGCTTCGCGTAGAAAAGGAACTCGGTGAGGCGCTTCACCGCATGGAAGCCCTGCCGCTTGACCGGGAGACGGCTGTGGGCCCATCCGAGCAGGTATCGCTCGCGAGCCTCCGGCGAGAGCCGCGAGAACCGCGCCGGACGACCGGTCAGGACGAAGTTCAGCAGCGGGCTCTCGACCGTCCTCAGGAGGCGGCGGAAGTCGTCCCGCTGCTCCGGGGCGAGGTAGTCTCCCACGATGCGGACGATGTCCTCGTCCACCTGGATATCCGTGGCGGCGCGCCCGAACAGGCCGTCCGGATCGGGGACGCCCGGAACGCGGGGCACGAGGGTGTCGCACAAGGCGCGCAGCGTCTGCCGCTCTCCAGAGCTGAATCCGCCGTCCCCCATCTCCACCGACCCCCGGGACCCGAGATGGAGAGCGGGTAATTAGGTCCTTCTTCCCCCTCATGGCGTACCTATTTATCCGGAGAGGCCGTTCGAGCGCCCCACGTCGGGTGGAGATCATGTCCGAGTACGAAGCCCTCGCCAAGAACATCATCCGCAAATCCCTGCGGATCCAGCCTAAGGAGAACGTGATTGTCGAGTGCTGGAGCCACGGACTCGATCCGGCGCGGGAAATCATCTACCAGCTACGAGCCGCCGGCGCCCGACCCATGTTCCTGTTCGAAGACGAGGCTACCTATTGGCAGTCCGTCGAGACGCTCCCGGCCACGAAGCTGGGTCATGTCTCCAAGCCGGAGTGGTCGGCCCTCGAGGACGCGGACGCGTACATCTTCTTCCCCGGACCTGCGGACATCGCCCGCTACCGGAAGAACATGGCCAAGATGGGCGCCGCTACCCGCTACAACTCGGACTGGTATCGCCGCGGCCGCAAGTCGGGTCTCCGGGGAGCGCGGGTCCTCCTGGGCTACGTGTCCCCGGAACGCGCCCAAGCCTACGGGTTCGACTACGATCCCTGGCACGCGATGGTCGTCGGCGCCGGGAGCGTGGACTTCGCTGCCGTCTCGCGCCGCGGTCAGCGCCTCGCCAAGCAGCTCTCCGCCGATGCGGACGTCGAGGTCCGCCATCCGAACGGCACCCATCTCACCTTCCGCCTCAAAGGTCGCCCGGCGCGGTGCGACGATGGCATCGTGGATGGCGCCGACCTGAAGGCGGGCGAGTTCATGACCGGCGTGCCACCTGGATCCTCCTATGTCGCCCCGGGCGAAGGGTCGGCCGAGGGAACGGTCGTCGCCGACCTGCCGACGCCGTACCTGGGGACGATGTCCCGAGGCGTGCGGTTCGACTTCGCCGGCGGGAAAGCCTCGTGGGACGCGACGAGCGGCGCAGAGGCAATCCGCGCGTCCTGGGAGAAGGCGACGGGAGCGAAGGACCGTCTGGGCGCCATCAGCATCGGGATCAACCCCGCCGCGAAGTACGGCTTCCTCCAAGACGATCTGGTCGCGGGAGCCGTCGAGATCTCCATCGGCGACAATACTGAATGGGGCGGTAAGAACCAATCGTCCTTCTCCTTCGCAGCGCGACTGAGCCAAGCCACGGTCCGAATCGGAAAGAAGACGGTCGTAGATGCAGGCCGATTGACCGTGTGACCTAGACGGGCGGAAGGCCCGGAGGGAAGACCGCCATGAGGAGATCGTCCGAGGAAGGTTACGCAATCTTCCGCTGGATCGGGAACCTCGTCACGAAGCACTACCGGCTCCTCGTGCTCCTCTGGGTCCTCGTCTTCGCCGGAGCCTTGGTCGCGAACCAGATCTGGCCGGTCGCCAACGTGGTCTCCTACAACCAGACGGAGCTCCTCCCGAAGGACACGGAATCGTCCGTGGCTCAAGGGATCATCGACAGCCAGTTTCCGGGCGCTCTTGCGAACAGTACCGCGACGGTCGTGATCGTCGCGAATGACACGACGACCGAGTTCTACCGCTGGTTCGTCTCCGATCTGCAGCGCGCGGTGATTGAGTCCTCGAGCCTAGGCCCGGGGCAGAACGCCACCCTTCCGTTGCGGATCGGCGGGAACCTGACGTTGAGCCAGCCGATTCAGTTGCTCTCGGACCCCTCGAACGCCTCGGTGTACGGCATCTACGAGGCGTACGCGTACACCCTGGCCTCCCGGTTCGACGGCCTCGTCCACCTCCAGGTCGAGTTCACGCAATCTGCCGCCGGCATCTACTGGGGCGTCCCCCTGTACTTCGTCGGCACATGGATTCAGACGCCGGGGGTCTCCGCGAACCAGACCGCCTTCCAAGCCACCTCGGACTACGTGAACGCCACGTTCCCCGCGGCCGCGGCTCCCTGGGCGCTCGGCTACCTGACGGCCTTCTATCCTGCGTGGCGGGGATCGTTCGCGCTCTCGCCCACGCTGGCGCCCCAAGACCGGGCGACGTTCGCCTTGGAGCAAGCCGTGCCCGCCTTCCTCAACGCGACGAGCCTGTTCGACGCCTCGCAGAAGGCCTACCAGCTCGGCCTGCTCTCGACGTTTGACTTCGTGAACTTCCAGAACGCATCCCTCGTGCGTGACACGGCCCTCTCCGTGTTCCTCCCCGCGGGCGTCGCGGGACTCCCCTTCTTCCAGGATCTGTACACCCAGGTCGCCGCGAACGCCACGGATTCAGAGCTCCGCGCCTTCTCCGAGGCGGAAGTCCTGAAGTACGGCGTGATCGAGACCCCGCTGACCCCACCGTTCAACGTCACCAAGTTCTTCATCAGCGACGACCACCGGATCGAGCTCGTCAACTACGCGTTCACGAAGGACGCACGGTACACCGACGCGAACAAGGCACAGCCCGTGGCGGACGCCGTTGCCGCCCTGCGGGACATCCTCGCACGACTCAAGATGGCGTACGGCGCCCAGGCGCAGATCTACGTCACGGGAAGCGCTCCGATCAGCATCGATCAGGAACACATCTTCGGGGGCGGCTCCGAACTAATCGTGACCGTCGTCCTGGTGATCATTCTCCTCGGGCTCTACTTCCGTTCTGCGGTCGCCCCCGCGTTCCCGTTGCTCACGATCGGGATCGCGATCTTCATCGCGAACCTCTTCGTCTATCTCGTCGCGGTCTACCTGTTCAACATCGACTTCACCGTGACGGCGATCCTCGAGACGGTCATCCTGGCCGTGGGGACGGACTACAGCATCTTCCTCGTCTCCCGATACCGGGACGAAATCCACACCGGGCACGAGCACAGCGAGGCCGTCCGCAACGCTGTGATCTGGGCGGGGGAGTCCGTCGCCACGAGCGGTGGTGCGGTGCTCATCTCCTTCGCTGCGCTCTCCTTGGGCTCCTTCCCCCTCATGCGCACGCTCGGTCTGACGCTCGGCTTCGCGGTGACCATCGCCCTCGGCATCTCCCTCACCTTCATCCCGGCCGCCGTGAGCCTGCTGAACAAGCGTATCTTCTGGCCCTCCGGGAAGGAGGTGGCCAAACCTCGGCCGAAGAACAAGCTCACCCGGACGGAGCGCTACTTCCACCGCGCCGCGACCGGCTCGATGAAGCGCGCGAAGGTCCTCCTCGTCGCGGCGATCCTGATCACCCTGCCGGCCCTGTACGTCGTCCTCACGGACCAGCCCACCTACGACTTCACGCAAGGGTCGCCGACCACGGAATCGAGCCAAGGGATCGACGCGATCAGCCAGGCGTTCGGCTACGGGGTCGTGTACCCGTCCTACATCCTCGTCCGTTTCCCCGATCCGATCCTGTTACCCGACGGCAACGTGTCCGTCCCGGAGATGGACGCGGTCGCCAACCTCTCCGCCCGGCTCCTCGCGATGGAGCCCGGCCTCAAGAGCACGGAAGGACCTACGAACCCGCAGGGCAGCGCCGTGGACTACGTCAACATCGCCTCGATGTCGGAGTCGGAGCGGTCGCTGGTGGACAAAGAGATCGCGCCGTACGTCGGGAACGACACCCGCACGGTCCGGGTCACGCTCGTCTTCACGGACGCGCCGTTCTCGGTCGCGGCAATCAACACAGTGGACCGCGTCCGGACGGATGTCCTGACGATCCAGAGATCCGAGCCCCTCCTCGGATCCAGCCAGATCTACCTCGGCGGGGTCACTCCCGTCCTCAGCGACGTCCGTTCGAACATGAACCGCGACCTGAGCATCATGGCCCTCGTGGTCATCACGGGCCTGTTCGTCGTCCTGCTTTTCGTGCTCGGGTCCGTGCTCATCCCCATCCGCGCGATCCTGACGATCCTCCTCAGCGTGTGCTGGACGCTCGCGCTGACCATCCTCGTCTTCCACGTGTGGAAGGGCTACGATATCATCTTCATCCTGCCGCTCGCGCTTTTCGTGATGGCGATGGGACTCGGGATGGACTACGACATCTTCATCATCACGCGCATCCGCGAAGAGGTCTCTCATGGGAAGCAGGACTCCGAGGCGATCGCCGATGCGACGACCCGCACGGGCGGCATCATTTCCGCCTGCGGCATCGTCATGGCCGGTGCCTTCGCCACCCTGATGCTGAACCCTTCCCCATTCCTACAGGAGATCGGTTTCGCCCTCGCGTTCGCCATCCTCCTGGACTCGATGGTCGTGCGCATCTACCTCGTTCCCGCGATCATGGTGCTCGCAGGGAAGAGCAACTGGTGGGCTCCGGGCCCGCTCCAGCGCGTCCATCTCGAACAGAAGGTGAAGAAGCCCGAGCCCGAAAAGGTCGAGGACATCGACGACTGACGGAGCCGTCATTCCGGAACGTCGTGGTCGACGGCCTCAGCTTTATGTGAAAGGTCCGTCGTGATACGCGGCACCATGGTCCCGACCTCGATGGACCCCATGGCCGAGAACGGCCTGCAGGACTTGCGGGAGCACGACCGCGAGGTCCTCGAGTTCCTTTCTCACGATCCCGCGGCCCAGATCGCGTTCCAGGGAATCCGCCGGCGCCTCGGCATCCATCCTGAACAGCTCTCCCGCGCGCTCCACCGCCTCGCGGAGGACGACTTGGTCCAGAAGACCGAGGTCGGATACCGAATCACCCCGAAAGCCCGGTCCATCGTTAGCCCGAAGGAATGGAGCTCGGACCGGCCGGGCACCACGATCCTGCAGACGTATCTGCCGGCCGACGTCGACGCGAGGGCACTCGTGGCCTCCCTCCGGGGGTCCTGGGTCGGTCCCTTGCGGTGGTACGGAGTCGTCGAGACTGCGGACGAGCTCCGGCTCTCGTGGGCTCTCGAGGACGAGTCGATCCAGATCGACGTCCGCGTCCACGCGGGCCAGATGGCGATCACCGCGAATGTCGCGTCCCACGACCGGATCGACGAGGCCGCGCGCCTGGGGCATCTCCTGTTCCGCCAGATCGCGGCCGAGTTCTCCCGCGGATACGGCGCCCTCGTCGCCTGACGACTTCTTTGTGACTGGCCGCGAGCCGGTCCAGTCAACTTACCCAACCACGGACATGGGTTCCCTCGAGGTTTGCCATGACAACCACGGTTGGCATACGCAGCAAGGACGGCGTGGTGCTGGCGGCTGACAAGCGTGCGTCGAAGGGGTTCTTCGTTGGATCGAAGGTGGTCCAGAAGCTCTTCTCCCTTGACGACACGACGGCCGTCGCAATCGCCGGGCAGATGTCCGATGCGGAGTACCTCGTGAACCTCGCGAAGGCGGAGCGGCGGCTCCTCGCGCTACGGCGCGGATACCCGCTCAGCGTGCGCGAGAGCGCGAAGCTCATCTCGAACATCGTGTACAACGGAATGAAGTCCTACAGCCCGTTCTACGTCGAACTGGTCGTCGCGGGCGTGGACAAGGAAGGCGCGCACGTCTTCACGAGCGACATGAGCGGCGCCGTGACCTCGGAGGACTTCATGTCCTCGGGCAGCGGCTCGCCGATCGCCTACGGCGTCCTGGAACAGGGGTACCGCAAGGAGATCGCGCTAGAGGATGCGGGCAAGCTCGCGGAGGCCGCGGTCCGGGCCGCCATGGAGAGGGACCCGGGCAGCGGGAACGGGGTCGACGTCCTCGTCGTACCCAACGGACGCTGGCACGGGGGGGCGAACTGAGATGGCGGCGGAGATGGGGCGCATGCCCTTCTTCTACTCACCGGAGGGCCGCCTGGTCCAGGTGGACTACGCCCTCCAAGCCGTCTCGCGCGGCTCCACGACGATCGGGCTGAAGGGCAAGGACTTCGTCCTCCTGTCGAGCCAGGTCAAGCCGACGCGGCCTCTGCTTGAGGCGGCGGAGAAGGTCTTCGTCCTGGACGACCACGTCGGGGCGACGGGGAGCGGGTACATCGGCGACGTGACCACCCTGATCGACGAGCTCCGGGTCGAGGCGCAGAAGCACCGCCTCGTGTACGACAACCCGATCGACGTGGCCACGCTCTCACGCCACCTGTCCGAGTACCTGCACCAGCTCACGATGTACGCGGTCCGCCCGCTGGGCGCGTCGATCATCCTGGCTGGCGCGGATGAACTGGGCATGCAGCTCGTCCAGGTCGATCCCAGCGGCACGACCTTCCGAGGTTCCGGCTTCGCGATCGGCCAGGGAGCGGACGAGGCCCTCGAAACCATTCACAAGGGCTACCGCCCCGATCTGACTCTCGAGGAAGCGATCGCCCTGACGACGAAGGCCATCGAGGATCTCAACGGCGGGAAGAGCGTCATCGAGCACGGGGTCGTGCGCGCAGCCACGAAGCGGTTCGAGCACCTGACGCCGAGCGTCTCCGGGTAGGGCGACCCCGCCTTACCCCCTTTCCTGCGACCAGGCGCCGTTGAGGCATACCTAAAAGAACCCCACTGCAATGACCCCCGGCTCCGGCCGCAACCAGCTGGACAGGACGGTGAACGATGACCGAGGACGGAACGGCAATCCGGGTCGAGCGCCTGTCGAGATACTTCCGTGACAAAGCCGCTGTCGATGGCGTGACCTTCGACATCGAACGGTCGGAGGTCTTCGGCTTCCTCGGACCCAACGGCGCGGGCAAGACGACCACGATCAAGATGCTCACCACTCTCCTGCCGCCCACGTCCGGCAAGGCGACGATCCTGGGGCACGACCTCGCGACCGAGGGCCGGAGGATCCGCGAGCGAATCGGGGTGGTGCAACAACAAGACAGCTTCGACCAGGGCCTGAACGTCGAGACGAGCATGGACATCTACGGGCTCATCTGGGACGTGCCGAAGGCCGAGCGGAAACGCCGGGTCGAGGAACTCATTGACCGATTCGGCATGGAGGAATTCCGCAAGAAACCCACGATCGACCTCTCAGCCGGCCAGCGCCGGCGGCTGCAGGTCGCGCGGGAGTTCATCCATGACATGGACCTCCTGTTCCTGGACGAGCCGACCGTCGGGCTGGACCCAATCGTCCGTCGCGGCGTCCTCGATTATCTCAAGGAGCGCGTGCGGGACGGGTTGACGATCTTCTTCACGACCCATGTCCTCGAAGAGGCGGAGTACCTCTGCGACCGGATCGCGGTAATCAACCAGGGACGAATCGTCGAGATCGACACACCGGAGAACCTGAAGCGTCGGTTCGGGAGCGCGAAGGCGGTCGAGTTCAAGCTACTCCAGGGCAGCTCGCAGGAGATGGCCACGGCCCTCGGGACGCTCGAGGGCGTTTCCCATCTGGTCCAGGACGAGAGCGCGGGGGCGTACCGGGTCACCACCGGGACGCCGGAGAGCGTCATCCCGGGAATCTACCGTCTCGCAGAGCGCCTCGGGCTCACCGTCTCCTCCATCTACATCGCCGAGACGACGCTGGAGGATGCGTTCATCAACCTCGTCACGGACGACAATCAGGTGGACGCGAAAGCAGGAGGCGCGTAGGATGAACATCTACGCGAGGCTCGTGTACCGGAACCTCCGCGCGAACCTCGACAAGGCGTCTCTGTTCTTCGAGCTCATCTTCCCCCTCTTCTTCATCTTCGTCCAGGGCTTCGGGATCAACGGGATCGTCCAGCCCTTCGAACTGGGGGGCCATCTGGTGACGTACTCCGAGTTCCTGGCGGCGGGGGCCGTCACGCTGACCGTCATCAACGGCGGCACGAACGCCGGGACCCAGCTATGGTTCGACCGCAAGAACGGGATGTTCGAGCAGATCCTCATGGGGCCGTTCACGCGGGCGCAGTACATCCTGAGCATCATCTTCGCGACCCTCATCATCGGCGTGGTGGGCTCCCTCTTGGTCTTCATCTTCGCGTTTCCCGTCGTGGGCGCGAGCGTGTCGTTCACGCTCCAGGGTCAGCTCCTCATTGCCGCGGCCCTCTTCCTCGGCACGATGTTTTTCGGGTCCTTCGCCATCGCCCTCTCCGTTGCGCTGAAGTCGTCCGAGACGTTCCAGGTCGTCTCGACTTTCGCCTTCTTCATCTTCCTGTTTACGTCGTCCGTCTTCTTCCCGGCGAGTTCGGCGCCGACCGCCATCCAAACGGCGAGCTACGCGAACCCGCTGACGTACACCACGGACATTTTCCGTGCAGGGCTTTTCGACGCCCTGACCCCGACGGTCTCCCTCGAGCTCACCGTCCTGGCGGTCGAGGCCGTCGTCATGTTCGTCCTCGCCGTCGTCGCGTTCCGAAGGATTCCGCGTCTGAATCCCGCGCGGCGGCCTGCACCGGGGATCGGGACGCGACCCTGAAGAACCGTTAAGTGCCCGGGGGACCATCGCGGCCCAACCATGCGAATCGTCTCGCTGCTTCCCGCCGCCACGGAGATCTGCTTTGCACTGGGGCTGGGCGGCGACCTCGTGGGCGTCTCGCCCGAATGCGATTATCCCCCGGCCGCCAACGAGCTCCCCCGGGTCAGCCACGCGCTCCTCGACTACGAGGGCAAGACGAGCGCGGAGACCAGCCGGATGGTGGGGCGTCGACTCGCGGCCGAGCGGCCGCTCTACGCCGTGGACGACAAGGCGTTGCAAGAGGCCCGACCGGACGTAATCGTGACCCAGGGGCTCTGCGAGGTGTGCGCCCCGACGACGGACGATGTGCGAGCGGTCGCTGCGCGCCTCCCGAGGCGGCCCCGCATCGTGACCCTGGATCCTCATTCCCTGAAGGATGTACTCGAGGATTTCGAGCGGGTCGGCCATGCCTGCGGCGCCTCCGTGGCCGCGGTGAGCGCGGTCGAGGATCTGCGCGAACGGATTGAACGCGTGGCCTTCCTCACCGGCCACGTCCCGGAACATCCCAGGACGGCCTGCCTCGAGTGGCTCGATCCGCTCTTCGCGGCGGGGCACTGGGTGCCGGAGATGGTCGAGCTTGCGGGTGGCCAGGACGTGCTTGCGAAACGCGCCGAGCCGTCGCGGCGCGTCGAGCCGAAGGATGTCGTCATGGCAGCCCCCGAGACCGCGGTCCTCATCCCCTGCGGATTCCACCTCGAGCGCGCCCTGAAGGAGACCCCCCAGGTGGCCCGTCAGCCGTGGTGGAGCGATCTCCCCGCGGCCCGTCAGGGCCGTGTCTGGGTCGCGGACGGGTCGAGCTACTTCAGCCGGCCCGGGCCGCGCCTGGTGACGGGGCTCGAGATCCTCGCCCACATCCTGCACCCGGAGATCTTCTCCCAGCCGCCGTCCGCGAGAGACGCGCGGCCGTGGGTGGGGTGACCATGCCGCGCCTCTATACCCGGAAGGGCGACGAAGGGACCACGGGGTTCCTCGGCCCCGGGCGGGCACCGAAAGATGATCCGCGCGTGGAGGCCATGGGCGCGGTCGACGAGCTGAACGCGGCCCTGGGAGTTTCGCTCGTGGCGCAGAAGGACCGGACCGTCCGGACCATACTCCTGAAGATCCAGGACGACCTCTTCACGATCGGAGCGGAGCTTGCGACCCTCCGCCCGACAGGAACCAAGGTGCCGAGGATCACGCGACAACATGTGGCCCGTCTGGAGGCCGCGGTGGACCGGCTCGACGCCGGCCCCTTGACGGAGTTCCTGCTCCCACGAGGTTCCGAGGCATTGACCCGACTCCACTGGGCCCGGACGGTCGCTCGCCGCGCGGAGCGGCGGGTTGTGACCCTCTCCCACGATGCACCTGTGAATCCGGAGATGTTGCGGTACATGAACCGCCTCTCGTCCCTGCTGTACCAGATGGCGGTCTGGGTACAGAAGAGGGAGAGGTCGAAGCGGGAGCACCCGACGTACCGCGCGTGAGCCTAGGCCTTTCCGGCTGCGCCATCCAGGAAGTCAGCGAGGAGGCGGGTCGCCTCCTGATTACCCGTGGGCGCGGGCTCTTGCCGGCCGAGCGCGAGCTTATCGGGAATGAGGTCACGCAGGTGCATCACGTCTTCGAAGCGATACCCGAGCGCGGCCGCGTTCCGCTCCGCCTCGGCGTGTCCTTTCGGCGGGATGGCGATGACGGGGGTGCCGAAGGCCAGGGCCTCGTTCGTGGCTCCCGCGCCGGCGGTCGTGATTACCAGATCCGCGGCGAGGACGTAGTCCTGAAGGTTCGGCAGGAACCCATACGTGTAGACCCCGGGAGCAGGATCCACCTTGAGCTTCGGGCCACTCACAACGACCATCGACGTCTCCTCGAGGTCCAGCGCCCGGAACGCTTCGATCGCCGACTTCAGGAGGAACTCGCCGATTCCGGTCCCCCCGGCCGTCACGAGGACCGTCTTCTTCCGGAAGAAGAGGTCCTCCCGCAGCGTCTCCCTCGAGGCGCTCGGTGAGCGGACGATGGGGCCCACCCGTCTCACGTTTGGCCACGCGGGGCCTGAACCGGTTACGAGGATGAGGTCGACCCGACGCGCGAGCTGCGTGAACCAGAAGTTGCCGACGCCCTCGACGACCTTCGAGAGGCCATCGCGGGCGAAGTCGCGGGCGAACTCGTTCAGGATGAGGGCCGTGGGCACGCGGTGACGCACGGCCTCTCGGACCGAGGCGAGCTCGCCGTCCGAGATGAGGAAGCGGTAGTACTTCCAGTCCCCCTCCTTCCGCATGAAGCGTCCTGCGGTCCGCAGGTAGCGGGCGTAGTCCCGGTACCACCGCCAGACTGGTCCGAGGACGCCGTCCTTCGCGGGAAAGTCCGGCGCCGGCGGCATCGTGAGCGCGTCGAACCCGTTGGAGACGACCAGGTCGAGGGCGGGCGACCCCGCCAGGAAGAGGAAGTAAAGGTTCGGACCCCGCTCCAGGAGGCCCCGCGCGACGGCGACGGAGCGGGCGGCGTGGCCGAGCCCCTGGGAGTGGACTGCGAAGTAGCCGTTGCGCTCGACCATCAGCCGGGAACCGATGGCCCCGGGCTACAAAGACCTTGGCGGTACGATCTCCCTACGGCTTCGGGGCCGGCTTCGGCGGGGTGGGCATGGCAGGGATCTCGCCCGGCTTCGTCTCCTGGTTGAACTCCTTGTCCTCCCACATGTCGTAGGCGATTGCGACGGCTGCAGCTTGCGTGATGATGGCGAACGCGTTGACGACGTGGACGAAGACCAGGATGTAGAAGAGCGAAATGTTCACGAGGGGGACTTGCCAGGAGAGTTGGTCCTTGAACAGGAGGATGACACCGAGGATTGCCATCAGGATGGAGAGCTGGAACGTGGACTGCGCGGTGCGCTTCACGCGACCCGCGATCGTCGTATTCCGGACCCCATTGAAGTTGTTGAACGCGAGCGGGATCATCGCGAACCCCAAGGCGGCATGCAGGTAGATCAGGGGTGTGGCGATGGGCGCGAAGTTCGTCACGTGGGTGCTCATCACAATCAGGAATTCCACGAAGGCGATCCAGATCATCGCGAAGAGGGCTTGCCAGAGCTTCATCACATCGCCGAGCGGTGGGACGGGTAGGGGCGCCTACTAAGCATTCTGTTCGTACAGTATGGAGGCCGGCGACAGCGGGCCTCCATGTAAGGACGCCGGGGAGCCCCTTTATGTGCGCCGAAACCATCCCCGCCCGGATGGCCCAGCCGCCGTGTTCGTGACCGGGGTCCTCGTGGGTCTCTGCACGGTACCGTGCACGGGTGGGATCTATCTCGGCATCCTGGCCCTCCTCTCGGCTCAGGGCAGCGCCACAGGAGGAGTGAGTCTCCTAATCCTGTACAACGTAATGTTCGTCCTTCCCCTCGTGGCCGTTCTGACACTCGTGACGAGCCGGTTCACGTATCGAGGCGTCGCGCGCTGGCACCTCCGGACGAAAGGACTTGTGAAGGTCCTCCTCGGCCTCGTCATGCTGGCCCTGGGCCTGGGGACCTTGATCATCTTGACATGACCCGACGCGGACGCCGGGGTGATCGGTCCCGCCCATCCAGGCGGGCGAACCCCGTTTGCCTCACCCCCGCCAAAGGAGTATAATCTGGTGGTGTGTTGCTCGGACCGTGGAGCTCGCCACGCTCGCCAAGTTCCCCTTCCTCCGAGAGGCGGCGGCGTACATCCGCGCCGAGAAAATCACGCTCGAGGAGCTCCTCACCGAGCCGGCCTACTCCCGCGGGAGGGCGCTGGGGAAGGCGCGAGTCCTCGAGGCATTGGAGAAGGGACCTCCCACCGGGCGCGTGGCCGTCGACGAGGCGGACCAGCTCAGCCAACTCCTCGCATACCCGGTCGCGCGGATTCTCGTGTCCGCCAACGCCGACAATTACCTGATCCGGCGGTTCGCGCTTCGGGAGGCGATGGCGGCCGAACTCCGCCTCGAGGCCCAGCCGGACGACCTCGTCCTCCACCTGGCCGCAGAGCTCGGGATGGACCTCCGCCGAGAAGACGGCGCGTTCCGCCTGCACTTCACCGACTTCCTCCGCTACACGAACACGATGCGCGAGCCGCCCTGGAAGCTCATCAACCAGAAGCTCGACGGCGGATACGTACACCTGCGCCGGGAGAAGGCGCTCCGCGTGATGCGGAACGCGATCGAGCGGCACATCGAGGAGGGACTCCCCATCCCGGTCAACGACACGATCGAGGAGGCGTTCAAGCCGGACCTGGGCGAGATCCATGGCTTGCTCGAGGCCAAGAAGGCCACGTTCAAGGCGGACGACATCGGGAAGGTGAGCATCACCCGGTTCCCGCCGTGCATGTACAACCTCCTAGCCCAGATCCAGAACCACGAGAACGTCCCCCACATGGGCCGCTTCGCGATCGTGTCGTTCCTGCACCACATCGGCCTCGGCAACGAGGAAATCTACCGCGTCTTCGGGGACGTACCCGACTTCGCGGCGGACGTCACGAAGTACCAGATCGAACACATCACGGGGACGACGTCCGCGACGGAGTACACGCCGCCCGAGTGCGCCACGATGAAGTCGTACGGGATCTGCCCCGGCCCCGACCGGCTCTGCCTGAAGATCAAGCACCCTCTGAGCTACTACCGCATCAAAGGGAAGGAGCGACGGCCTCCGGGCGAGACGGTCGCGACCGCGGTCTGAGCAACGCCATCCGGGCAAAGGTTCTTGGCGGCCCCCGAACCTAGAACGGCCATGGAACGGGAAGCGGGGCCCTGGCGGGCCGCGTGGCGATCGTGACCGGACCGACGTCCGGCATCGGCACGGAAATCGCGCGGGGCCTGGCCCGGCAGGGCGGCTCGGTCGTCCTGGCCTGCCGGAACCCCGAGAAGGGAGCGGCGGTCCGCGAGGACCTCATCCGGAGCACGGGCAACGTGCACATGTCCGTCGAGACCGTCGACTTGGCGAGCCTCGCCTCCATCCGCGACCTTCGCTCGACGGTTCCGGGAGAACCATCGAGCGCTCCACGTCCTCGTGAACAACGCGGGGATCTTCCTGCGCCATCGGCATTCTACGGCGGACGGCATGGAGAACGTCTTCATGGTCAACGTCCTCGCGCCGTTTCTGCTGACGAATCTCCTCCTCGAACCCCTGCTGGCGGGAGCTCCATCGCGCGTGGTGAACGTCTCGTCGGCGGCCCATCGCGGAGGCCGCGTGGACTTCGAGGACCTGCAGCGGGAGAAGAGCTACCGAAGCTTTCGGGTCTACACGGACTCCAAGTTCGCCCTCAACGTCCTCACCTTCGAGATGGCCCGCCGCTGGCGGCCGGATCACATCTCCGTCAATGCGGTCCACCCGGGTGTCATCCGGAGGCTCGGCTCGGCCGCCACGAGTACCCCGGGGTCGCAGAGGTTTTCCGGCTGTTCTTCAAGAGCCCCGCGAAGGGGGCCGACA
>CAVYJM010000010.1:0-209690 GCA_963768855.1 uncultured Thermoplasmata archaeon | reverse complement strand
GCGCAAGCGCATCTCGCCCTCCGCATCGGCGAACTCCTTGCGGGACGGGCTTGATCCGGCGAGGCGGAATCGCCTCGGTGAGGCCGAGGGGGTCGTTCGCTTAAATACGGGTGTCTGAAACCAGACAACGGTGTGCGGCGTCCGCGGGAGTGCCCCCGATGCCAATTTTGATAAGCCTCTCCCTGCTGGCGGGCCGCTGGCCAGCGTCGTGGGCCCTTCGAGAGGACGCGTCGCAACGCCCCCTCAGGAGGCATGATCTGTGAATGGCGAATCCGTCTCCCAGTCCGTCCGAGGCAATCAAAGGATGGGCTCGACGTCCGCTCGATGAGGTCTACAGCGAACTCAGCACGGGCCCGGACGGCCTCGCGATGGTCGACGCGGCCCGGCGGCTCGAAGCCCACGGGTTCAACGTCCTCCCGGACCCGAAGAAGGTGCCCCTCTCCCGCAAGGTCCTAGCCCAGCTCCGGAACCTGTTCAACCTCCTGCTGATCGTCGCGGCCCTCCTCTCCTTCGCGACGAGCTCCCCGCAGATGGGCATCGCGATCCTGGGCGTCGTCGTCCTCGCCGTGCTATTCAGCCTGTTCCAGGAGCACCGCGCCGAGCGCGCCGTCGAGGCGCTCCGGCAGCTCGTGCCCGAGGAGGCGAAGGTGATGCGGGACGGCGCCCTCAAGCGAGTCCCCGTCTCCTACGTGACCGTGGGCGATGTCCTCTCCCTGGAAGAGGGTGACAAGGTCCCCGCCGATGCGCGCCTCCTGACCGCCTTCGAGCTGTCCGTGGACAACTCGAACTTGACCGGCGAGTCGGAGCCGCAGCATCGCTCGACGGCCCCGCCCCCTCCCGATTTCGAAGGACCCATCACCGAATACCCGAACCTCGCCTTCGCCGGGACGGTCGTCGCCTCCGGGACCGGCACGGCGCTCGTCCTCGCCACCGGGACCGACACGCAGTTCGGCCGGGTCGTCGCCATCGCCAGGACGGTCGAGGAGCCGCTGAGCCCGCTCCAGAGGGAGCTCGACCACACGGCGAAGGTGAACGTGTACGTCGCGATCGGCCTCGGGGTCCTCTTCTTGGCCGTCGGTCACTTCCTCGTCCACCTCCAGGTCTCGGACAGCATCCTCTTCATGATCGGCGTCATGACGTCGCTGGTCCCCGAGGGCCTGCAGGTCACAGTCACGCTCGCCCTGGCGGTGAGCAGCCTCGCGCTCTCGAAACGGAACGTCGTCGTGAAGCGCCTGTCGTCCGTCGAGACGCTCGGGTCGACCACGGTCATCTGCACGGACAAGACCGGGACGATCACGGAAGGACAGATGACCGTCCGAAAGGTGTGGATCGGCGGCCGCACGTTCGACGCGACCGGGGAAGGGTACGAGCCCGAAGGGTCCATCTTCCTCGAGGGACGCAAGGTCGGGTCCCGGGACGACGCGGCCCTCCGGCGGCTCTGCGACATCGCTGCGCTCGACAACAAGGCGACGCTCGTCCCGCCCCTGGACCGGCGCAAGTCCCGCTGGACCGCCGTCGGGGACTCGACGGACGCAGCCCTCCTCGTGCTCGCCGCGAAGGCCGGCCTCGACCCGAAGAAGATTCTCACGGAGCGGCCGCGGATCGGGATGATTCCGTTCGAATCCGCGCGGAAGATGATGACGAGCGTCCACCGTGACGCGGCGGGTCGAGTCACCGCCTACGTGAAGGGCGCTGGCGGCGAGATCCTGAGCCGGTCCACGACGGCTCAGTGGGGCGACGCGATCGTGCCGTTGACCGAGGATCGAGCCGCCACGATCCGGAACCAGATTGACGCCTTCGCCCGCGAAGCATACCGGGTCCTGGCCCTCGCGGTCCGCGAGCTCCCGCACGAAATGGACAAGTACGAGTCCGAGACGGTCGAGAGCGGCCTGACTTTCGTGGGGCTCGTCGCAATCCTCGATCCTCCCCGCGCGGACGTCCCGGACGCGGTCCTCCGGGCGCGGAAGGCGGGAATGCGAATCGTCATGATGACCGGGGACCACGAGCTGACCGCCGAGGCCATCGCCCGCAAGGTCGGAATCATCACCTCGGGTGCGCACGCAATCGTCACGGGCTACCAGCTCGTGAAGATGACCGAGGACGAGCTCTCGGCCGTCCTCGACACGCCCGAGCTCGTCTTCGCCCGGATCACGCCGGAGCAGAAGCTGCGGATCGTCCACGCGCTCCAGGCGAAGGACGAGACCGTCGCGGTCACCGGGGACGGGGTGAACGACGCGCCCGCCCTGCTCGAGGCCGACATCGGGATCGCGATGGGCATCACCGGGACCGACGTGGCCCGGGAGTCCGCGGACATGGTGCTGCTCGACGACAACTTCGCATCCATCGTGAACGGGACGGAGGTGGGGCGCTCCGTCTTCGACAACCTCCGCAAGTTCATCGTGTACGTCTTCAGCCACAACTGGGCCGAGCTCGCGACGTTCGTCGTGTTCGTCCTCTTCCTGACGCCGCAGACCCTCCCCCTCACCGTCGTGGGCATCCTCGCCATCGACCTAGGGATGGAAATCCCGCCTTCCCTCGCCCTGACGCTCGAGCCTCCGGAGCCCGGAATCATGGACCGCCCACCCCGGCCGAAGGGCAGCCGCCTCTTCGATCTCGCGACGCTCACGAGGTCCTTCTACATCGGGACGATGATCGGCCTCGTGGCCCTCTTCTGGTGCTTCTCGATCTGGTCCCAGGCGGGGTGGCATCTCGGAGACGCCACCTGGCCTTCGACGGCCGCGCAGCAACAGGCCTACCTCATGGGAACGACGGTCGTCATTGCCGGGATCATGGCGGGCCAGCTCGGAACTCTGCTTGCCACGCGGACGAACGTTGCATCGGCCTTCTCCTTCAGCCCCTTGCGCAACCGCTGGCTCCTCCCGGGCGTCCTGGCGGAGATCGGAATCCTCCTGGGCATCGTCTACCTGCCGTTCCTGCAGACCGTGTTCACCACCAGCCCCTTCCCTCCGATCACCTGGCTCTACCTGTACGCCTTCGTGCCCGTCATCCTCGTGTTCGAGGAGTCGCGTAAGTATGTGGTCCGGAAGGTCCTCCTTCCCGCGAAGGCGGTTCCGGTCCCGCAGATTGTCGTGCCCGCGGTGGCGACCGCAGTATTCCCCGAACCCGGGGCAGAGGCGCGGATCCGAATCCCGTTCATCGAGCGAGGGCCGCCTGTCCTCGTGCCTCTCGCCCGCCAGGGCTCGGAGCCGACCGCGATCTCCATCGCGCTCAGCCTCGCGGAGTATTCCGGGTCCCGCATCGTCCTCGTTCGCCTCCCAGACTTCGGATCACGGGGCGCGGCGGCCCTGGCGCTGGAACGCCGCGCCGAGGCGCTCGCGAAGGCGGCCGAGATCCCATGCAGCGTCGTCGACCTCCCAACCGCGAAAGGCCGGAGGGCCGGAGGGTCCACCGGACGAGATCTAGCGGCGCTCGCGGATCGGATCCAGGCAGACACGATCGTCCTCCCGGTGCCACCGGACTTCTTCGCGGGAGGCCTGGGGCGGCGGTCGGAGAACTGGATCGCGGATCTCCGGAGCCGTCGGGTGATCCTCGTCCGAGGCCCCCGTGAGGGAGAGAAAGAACCCGAGCGCCTCCGCCGCATCCTGATTCCGGTGCTTGACGAGTTCCATCCGGAGCCGTTCGACGTGGCGGCGTCCCTGACGGCCTCGACCTCGTTCCCCGCCGTCGACGTCGTCGCGGCGCGGGTCATCAAGGTACCGCAGATCGTCCCGCTCTATTCGACGTACCGGCCCGAGTCGCTCATCGACCAAGACCGGGAGCTTTCCTTCTTGAAGGCCCTCCGGCAAAGGCCGATCCTCCGGATGCTCACGCCCAAGATCCTCATGGTCCGAGATGTCGGGCGGGACCTTGTCGAGTTCGCCGAGGAGCGCGATGTCGAGGCCATCCTGATGGCGGGGCGGTGGGACCTGAGGGCGCGCGGCTTCCTGGCGAAGGACGAACGCGAGGTCGCGCGGAAGGCCTCGTGCGCGGTAGTCGTCATCCTCCCGCCGTCGAAGCCTGTTTGACGATCAGTGCTCGCGCCACTGGTAGAGACGCATCGCAAGGACGAGGCCGACGACGGTCGAGATCACGAGGAGCGCCGCGTCGGTCAGCGCTTCGGCGGGGAGGGCCGTCTTCAGGCCGAGGGCGTCTTGCACGAGCAGGGCTGCGTACGTCGCGGGCAGGAACCGCGCGAGCCCCTGCCACACGGGCGGCAAGATCGTGAGCGGATAGTACAGGGGCGACAGGATGCCGAGCGTCGTGAACACGAGGTTCCCGACGGGCCACACCTCCATCTGGCTCTGAAGGCGGCTTGAGATTGCGATCCCGATCGCGGAGTAGAGGACCCAGATCGCGAAGATGGCCGCCGCGAGGACGAGCCAGGCGGCCAGGGAGACGGGCGTGGAGTACGCGAGAATGATCCCGAGCACGACGAGCGCGGGCGCCGCAGGGATCAGGTTCGAGAAGGCGACCCCGAACAGGTAGCGGAACTTGTCGAGGGGCGAGGCGACGAAGATGTCCTGGAGCCGCTGCTCGAGCCGCCAGTAGGCAGAGTCGGAGAGACACCAGCTTCCGATATTCTGCGTCGTGAAGAGCATGGCCCCCGCGACCTGGAGCGGGAACAGAGTCGCCTGCTCGCTCGGCGGCGTGATGATGTGCAGGAAGTAGAGGAAGAAGAACGGGAGGAGGATCGGGACGATCGTCGCGACCGGATTGCGGGCGATCCACCGCCAGCCCACGAGGGCGAACGCGGGGAAGACGCGTCCCTTGCGCATCTCGGCGAGGACCTTCTTGTCGACGACCGCGTCCATCTCAGACCTCCCGGGCCGTGCGTCGCGCCCAGTACAGGCCGAAGGCCAGGAGGACGAGCGCCTCGACCGCGAGGGAGACGCCCGCGAGAAGGTATTCGCCGGACGTGAGGGACTCCATCCCCGCGACGCCCTCCACGAGGGCGACGGCCGAGCTCGTCGGGACGACGAGGACGATCGAGCGGAGCGCGGGGTCGATGAAGTGGATGCCGTAGAACACGGGCGGCACGATCCCGAACAGGTTCGTCAGCAGGCTCGAGTACGGCCAGATCGTCTTCATGTCCTTGAACAGGGTCGAGATGACGTACCCCAGGGTCGACGAAAACGCCCACACGGCGAGCAGGGTGGCGGCGAGGGCGGCCAGGGTCGCGAGGTCCAAGGGACGCACGATCTCGAGGAGGAGCGTCAGGATGACGATGGGAGGTAGGTACGCGATCAGAATCCCGATCGACATCCCCAGGAAGTAGGACTCGGGGGTCATCGGGCTCGCGTGGTAGAGCTCGTTCAGCTTGTGGTCGATCCGGATGTACGCGGCCTCGTTGAGGACGCGCTGTCCGATCAGGAAGGTGGAATAGATGAGGGCGCCGATGAGCGCGGGGGCGAGGAGGTCCTTGTTCAGCACCCACACGAAGACGAGGAGCGCGGCCTGCACCAGGCTTCCCGTCGCGATCGCCAGCCACTCGTGGAGCTGGACCCTTGTCTCCGTGGCGACGAACGTCTTCATCCCGGTCCATCGAACGGCGATCGCCATGACTCCCCTACTCCGCGTCGATCGACCGGCCCACGATCCGCAGGAATGCCTCCTCGAGGGTCACGGGACCGACCGTCGCCGCGAGCCCCTTCGACACCGTGAGGGCCATGATCTCATTGATCCGCTCCGGAGCCGTCACGACGTTCACCGTCCCGCCGTCCGCGATGATCTCCCCGAACGTCGCGAGCTCCTCGATCAGGGCGGTGCCGTTGGCGATCGAGACCTTGAGCGTGCCGCCGACCTGCTTCTTGATCGCTTCCGCCGTGCCCTCGACGAGGACCTGTCCGGCCTCGACCACGTAGAGGCGCTCCGAGAGGGCCTCGGCCTCATCCAGGTAGTGCGTCGTCAGGAGGATCGTGGAGCCCTTCGAGGTGAGCCGCCTCAGGGAGTCCCAGACGCCGCGGCGGGCGAACGGATCCATGCCGATCGTCGGCTCGTCCAGGAACAGGAGGGGCGCCTCCGTCGCGATGACCGTCGCCACCATCGCCCGCTGCTTCTGTCCGCCGGAGAGGGTGATGCACAAGCGATCCGCGACCTCCTGGATCTCCATCTGGTCCAGCGCCTGTTCCGTCCGGGCCTTCGCGGCCTCCCGGTCGATCCCTCGGGCCCGCAGGTAGGCGTAGATCTGCTCGCGCGGCGTGAGGTGGAAGAACGGCTTCCCCTCCTGGGGCACGACCGCGATCAAAGGGCGGACTTGCTCGGGGTGATGGACCGCGTCCAAGTCGAAGACCTCCACGGTCCCCGAGGTCGGGACCAGCAGGGTCGATGCGATGCGGAGGAACGTCGTCTTCCCCGCCCCGTTCCGGCCCAGCAAGGAGACCCGCTCGCCCTTGCGGAGGGAGAGGGAGACGCCGCGCAGGGCGTCCACGGCCGGAGCCCCGCGCGTGTGGTACGTCTTGCGGACGTCGACGGCGCGGAGCGCGTCCTGGGTCACGCCCGCAGGCAAGTCGAGGCTCCCTATAAAACTCGTCCAGTGACGAGGTCTACGAAGTGGATGGAGCGGACAGGACCTCGTAGTGCACGACGTTCGGCTCGAACTCGAGGAGGAACTTACGGTCCTGGTCGAAGTAGCGGGCCTTCCCGAGGTCCTCGCCCGCGAAAGCGCGGATCGCGTCGAAGGAGTCCCAGAGGGAAATCACGAGGAACTCCGCGACCTCCTCTCTCACGGCGCGCATCAGGTAGACGCCCCGATTCCCTGGCGTCCGCCGGAGCTCCTTCACGCCGCTCTCCATGACGTAGTCCCGGTACGCGTCGCCGTCCGACGCCTGGGTCCGTCCGTGCCAGATGCGCGCGATCATGAGGCCAACCTCGATGCGGGATCGCGGACGCTGCTTCCTTCGAAAAGGGATGGCCCGCCATGCGACGGCTCCCGACGGCGGGTCCCGCCCGGGCCGAACCTTATTGTACGCCCCGTCCGTTCTCGCCCGGGGGAGCGCGTGGAGAAGCCGTGGTACGGGCATTGGCCCAGCGGAGTCCCGAAGTCGCTCGACTACCCGCAGATCCCCGTCGAACGCATGCTGCGGCGGACCGCGGATGCGCACGGCAAGGCGGTGGCGACGGTCTTCTACGGCGCACGACTCACGTATCGGGAGCTCGATGACGCGGCCGACCGATTCGCGGCCTCCCTGAGGCGGATCGGCGTCCGGCCCGGGGACCGCGTGGGCCTGATCGTCCCGAACTCGCCGGCGTACATCATCGCGTTCTTCGGGGTTCAGCGCGCAGGCGGAATCGTCGTCCAGACGAACCCGCTCTACACCCCGGGAGAGCTGGCCGCCCTCTATGCGGACGCGGGTGCCACGGCCGCCGTCTGCCTGGACCTCTTCCTTGCGAACCTCCTGAAAGCCAAGCCCGAGACGCCCCTCCATGAGGTCGTCGTGGTCGACCTGAAGGACTTCCTTCCTGCTCCCTTGTCAACCCTCTATCCGATCCGCCGCCGCAGCGACCTGAAGAAGGCCGGCCACTGGCCGCTCGAGGTGCCGGACGAGCCGTGGATGCACGCGTTCCGCGAGATGCTCAAGACGCCGGGGGAGCGCGGCGCGGAGCCGCAGACCGTGGACCCGGACGGGGTCGCGGTCCTCCAGTACACGGGCGGGACCACCGGGACGCCGAAGGGCGCGATGCTGACGCACCGCACCTTGATCGCGAACGCGTACCAGTGCGCGAGCTGGGTCCCCGGGACGGAGATGGCCCGGGAACGGACGCTCATCGCGATCCCGCTCTTCCACATCTACGGGCTCATGGCGGGCCTCCTGGTGTCCGTGCGGCTCGCCTCGACGATGCTCCTGCTCCCGGACCCGCGGGACCTGAAGCACTTGCTGAAGGTCATCGACCGGGAGCGTCCGACCCTGTTCCCTGCGGTGCCCACCCTCTACGTCGCGCTGATGAACCATCCCCGCCTCCGCAAGGCGGACATGCGGGGGATCCAGGCCTGCCTCTCCGGGGCGGCGCCCCTGCCGGTGGAGGTCCGGCGTCGGTGGGAGAGCCTCACGGGCGGACGACTCGTCGAGGGCTACGGTCTCACGGAGGCTTCCACGGTCGTCTCGGCCAACCCGCTCACCCAGGATGGGCTCGTCAAGGAAGGTGTGGGAATCCCGTTCCCCGACACGGACGTGCGGATCGTGGACCTCGAGACGGGGACCCGCGACCTGCCCGTCGGGGAGGCGGGCGAGCTGCTCGTCCGTGGGCCCCAGGTCATGAAGGGGTACTGGAACCAGCCGGAGGAGACGGCCGCGACCCTTCGGGACGGATGGCTGCACACGGGCGACATCGCGAGGATGGACGAGGACGGGTACCTGTACATCGTCGAGCGAAAGAAGGACCTGATCATCGCCTCCGGGTTCAATGTCTATCCGCGGGAGGTGGAGGAGGTCCTGTACTCCCACCCGGCGGTCCTCGAGGCCGCGGTGATCGGCGTGCCCGACCCCTACCGGGGCGAGACGGTGAAGGCCTTCGTCGTGCTGAAGGCGGGGACGACCGCGACGGACCAGGAGGTCATCGCATTCTGCCGCGAGCGCCTCGCGGCCTTCCGCGTGCCGCGACAGGTCGAGTTCCGCACCGATCTCCCGAAGAGCCAGGTCGGGAAGGTCCTCCGACGCACCCTGCGCGACGAGGAGCGCGCGAAGCTCAGGGCCGTCGCACCATCGAGCCGCTGACCGCCTTTCGGGATGCCGAATCCCCATACCTATATCTCCGCCCTCGCCGGTGCCACGGGCCATGCCCACGGGGGGCCAGCTCGTCGGGGAGGCTCTGGCGAAGGAGGGGACGAAGGTCGTCTTCACCCTCTGCGGGGGCCACATCCTCCCGATCTACGAGGGCTGCCTCGACCACGGCATCCGGGTCATCGACGTGCGGCATGAGCAGACCGCCGCGTTTGCTGCGGACGCGTGGGCGCGCGTGACCGGCGAGGTCGGCGTCGCGGCGGTGACCGCGGGTCCCGGCGTCTGCAACTCCCTGACCGCGATCGTCAACGCGAGGAACAGCGACTCGCCCGTCGTCCTCCTCGGGGGCCAGGCGGAGACGGGTCGCCAGGACCAGGGAGGACTCCAAGAGACCCCGCACGTCCGCATCCTTGAACCCGTCACGAAGTGGGCGCAGTCCTGCGGCCAGGCCAAGCGGCTCCCCGAGTTCGTCTCGGACGCGTTCCGCCATGCCTCGAGCCCGCGCACGGGCCCTGTCTTCCTCGAGGTGCCGTGGGACGTCCTGTTCGACGAGGTCGCGGCGGGGAGCGTGGACTGGGGGGCCGCGAGCCGTTCACGGGCCCCGGTCTGGGCCCATCCGGATGAGGTCCGCCGCGCCGCCGAGATCCTCGCGGCGGCCGAACGCCCGGCGGTCATCGCGGGAACCTCCCTTCGCTGGAGCGCGGATGCGGGCGGGTTGCGCGTCCTGGCCGACGTCCTGCGCGCCCCGGTCTACCTGAACTCCCTGGCCCGGGGAGCCCTCCCCCCGGACCATCCCTACTTCCTCGCGCTCTCCCGGGGCAAGGCCCTCGAGGAAGCGGACGTGGTCCTCGACCTCGGCGCCCCGTTCGACTTCCGCCTCGGGTACGGACAGGCGCCCGCGATCGCGGCGGACGCGCGGATCCTCATGGCGGATGTCGCGGGCGACACGATCGGACACAACCGGGCCGTCGAGGTCGGCCTCGTCGGGGACGTCGGGATCGTCGCCCGGCAGCTCGCGGCCTCCCTCAAGGAGCTGCACGTCCGCGAGCCGACGCCATGGCTGGAGAGGTTGCGGTCCATCGAGTCCGCCAAGCGCGCCAAGCTCGACGAGGGGGCGGGCTCGGACCTGCGACCCGTCCACGCCCTCCGCCTGGCGCGGGAGATCGACCGGTTCGTCGGGGAGGACACGATCGTCGTCGGGGACGGGGGGAACATCGTGGCATCGGGATCCAAAGTCATCCGGGCGCCGTGGCCGGGAAGCTGGCTCGACCCGGGGCGGTTCGGATGCCTGGGCATGGGACTCCCTTTCGCACTCGCGGCCAAGATCGCGAGGCCGGAGAAACGCGTGCTCGCGCTCCTCGGAGACGGCGCGTTCGGCATCTCGGGGATGGAGATCGACACCCTCGTGCGGCACGCGGTGCCCGTCGTCGCCGTGATCGGAAACGACGGCGCGTGGGCGCAAATCCGCGGACCCCAGATCGGCCTCTACGGGGAGGCGCGATCCGTCGCGACCCGCCTGGGCGAGGCGACGCGATACGAGGAGATGGCGAAGGCCCTCGGCGGGCACGGGGAGTTCGTCGACGATCCCGGCGAGGTCGGTCCCGCGATCGAGCGGGCTTTCGCGAGCGGCAAGCCCGCCGTCGTCAACGTGCTCGTCGATCCGGCCTCGAACGCGGGCACCGGCTCCTACGTGATGTGAGCCGTCCGGATCCGAGTACAATCACCCGCGAGACCCGGAAGGGAACCGTTAAGTCATCCGCGGTGCCACCTCTCTCTGCCGACGGGGATCATGGGCGACCGGGACATCATGAAGGCGAAGCTCTGCCTCGCGGGCGCAAGCTCCGTCGGGAAGACGAGCCTCGTCCGGCGGTACGTCCTGAACGAGTTCGACGACCACTACATTGCGACCGTCGGCACGAAGGTGTCGAAGAAGCAGGTCAGCGTCCCGCTCCCCGACGAGGATCCCGTCATGGTCAACCTGCTCGTCTGGGACATCATGGGCCAGATGGGGTTCCGCGAGCTCCTCCAGGAGCAGTACTTCGGGGGGGCGCAGGGCATCCTCGCGGTCGCGGACGTCACGCGGCCGGAGACCCTCGATGACCTCTACATCTGGATCGACCAGATCGACCGGATCGCAGGCGCGGTCCCGATCGTCCTCGCCATGAACAAGGTGGACTTGCCCGCGGAGCGCCACATCCCCGAGACGAGCCTCCGGAAGTTCGCGCACGCCTTTGACTGCGACATCGTGAAGACCTCCGCGAAGACGGGGGAGAACGTCGAGGAAGTGTTCTGGCGCCTCGCGGGGCTCGTGATTCGCAAGGCGCTCCAGCGCCACTGACGCGCCCTCCATCGGCTACGGTATGTTCCATAGGCTTTTGACGCCTGCATCCGGATGAGGCGCATCCATGCCGGCGAGGATTCCCCGCGGAGCCTACCTGGCCGTCGGCCTGGGGATGAATCTGCTTCTCGGGACGGCGTACTCGTGGAGCGTCATCAAGGACGCCCTCATCGCGGAGTTCGGCAGCGCGGGTGCGGATGACTTCACCGCACTCCTTCCGTTCGCGGTCGCGATGGCGATGTTCGCGGTGGGCATGATCTTCGCGGGACGCCTCGTGGACCGCCATGGCCCTCGCCGGGTCGCGCTCGCGGGGGCGGTTGTCTTCAGCGCGGGGTACCTGCTCTCCTCCCTCATGGACCGGACGCCCTGGCCCATGGTCACGCTCACCCTAGTCTACGGGGGCCTCGTCGGCCTCGGGACCGGATTCGCCTACAACCCGACGATCACGACCGCGGTCCGCTGGTTCCCCGTGCGCAAGGGACTGGCCTCGGGCATCGTCGTGATGGGCGTCGGGCTCTCGCCCGTGGTCACTGCTCCGCTCGCGAGCCTGCTCATAGGACTGTACGGGGTCCCGACCACCTTCCTGATCCTGGGAATCCTGTTCTTCGTGACCCTCGTCCCGCTCGCCCTCCTCCTCCGCTTCCCGCCGGAGCCGTGGCGGCCTCCCGAGGAGCTCGTGGCCCGGACGCGGCATCCGTGGAGGCCGTTCGCCGAGGTCGGGACGCGAGCGATGCTCCGGTCCCCCTTGTTCTGGACCGCGTGGGTCCTGTACGTGCTGGGCACCACCCAGGGGTTCATGATCATCGGGAACGCGCACACGATCGCGGTGGAGCGGGGATCGGCGAGCGACGCCCTCGCTACGGCCGCCGTCATGGTCCTCGCGGTGTTCAACAGCGCCGGCCGCCCCGCGTTCGGGCGCATCGCGGACCTCTGGTCGCCGAGGCGGACGCTGCTCTTCATGTGCGCATGCCTCTTCGGCGCGATGGTCCTACTCTCCGTGGCAAGCGACGCGACGACGGTCCTGTTCGGCATCGCCCTAGCGGGCGTCGTGTTCGGCGGCTTCCTCGCCGTGATGCCGGCGCTCTCGAACCTGTACTTCGGGGTTGTGCACTCCGGCGCGAACTACGGCGTCCTGTTCACCGCCTTCGGGGTAGGGAACATCGTCGCCCTGTTCGCGGGAGGCTGGATCCGGACGGAGATGGGCAGCTTCCTGCCAGCCTTCTACATCGGAATGGCCTTGAGCGCCGCGGGCCTGCTGCTCAGCCTCCGCGTGAAATCTCCCCGGCCAGCGAGCCTGCCGTCCGCGTGATGGGGCGAGGGTCAGTCGACCCCAAGCACCTCGGAGATTGTCCGATACAGGAATGGCAGTTCGGGAAGCACGCCGCCCGTGCAACAGAGCGAGCCGCTCCGGTAGGCCGTGAACACGACACGTTCAATCCGGACGCGCCAGAGCTCGTGCGGGTTCCGGAGTTCCTTGTCCTCGACCGCCCCGCGGCGAAGGAGGATCTCGCGAAGCCTCGCGAGCCCGTCCGGGGTCGCGCCCTTCCACGTCCGGCCCGGCATCGCGCCGTCTATCCGCTGGGACCGTAAATAGGTTCGACGTCAGGGGGCGAAGCTCATCCTGACACCGACGGCCTTCGCGGCGGACGAGCACGGGCCCAGCCGCGATCCGTACCCCTACGCCTTCATCGCCATGTCGACCGCCTACTCCTACGGGATCTCCGTGGCGGTCGTGAACCGCATAGGGGTGGAGCGCGGAGCGGTGTTCCCCGGCCAGTTCTGCCTAGCAAATCCATGGGGGAAGATCGCGACGTTGGGACGGGGAGAGGAGAAGCGCGTCCTCGAGATTCCCTTTGACGATATCCCCAGGGCCAAGAGGCCGGACCCACACAATGACCTCCGGACGGACCATCGGATGGTCATCGCGGCACCCGTCGCCACCCCAAAGCAGAGTCCGGAGAAGCGACGAGGAAGGCCTGCACCTCGCTGGCCCTCGAAGAAAAGCTGACCCGGTTTCGGAAGGCTAGGTCCCGCGGGTGAAGCCGGGCCCAAAAAGCTATGCCCTGCGGTTGCGTGCCCGGTTCGTCTCGATGCCTTTCGGCTCATCGCGGCGAAAGTTCAAGCGCATCTTCCTTGCCGTCGACATCCACGGCTCCGAACTCACGTTCCGGAAGTTCCTCGGCACCACCAAGCTCTACGACGTTGATGCGCTCATGATGGGTGGTGACCTGACCGCCAAGACGATCACACCCATCGTGCAGCAGAAGGACGGGACGTTCGCCACACGGCTGGCTGGACAGCTCCGCGAACATCTCACCGAAGCCGAACTGCGACCAATCGAGCGGTCCATCGCGGACTCGGGTCCGTACCCCGTCCGCTTGACGCAAGAGGAGTACGACGCGTTTCGTGCCGATCCGAAGAAGGTCGAGGACCTCTTTACGAAACTGATGATTGACGAGATTCACCGGTGGACCGACATGGCCGAGAAGCATCTCGCGCCGCTCGGGATCCCATTGTATTGGATCGGTGGAAACGACGACAAGGCGGAGGCCCTCGAGCACGCGGTCTCGACTCCCCACGTCCGCTACGTGGACGAGCAGGTGGTGCGATTCGACGACGACCACGAACTGGTTGGCTTCGGATGGACCAACCCCTCGCCTTGGAAGACGCCGCGGGAGCTCGAGGAAGACCAGATCGCGAAACGCCTAGAGTCCCTCATGAACAAGGTCCAGGACCCCGCCCACGCAATCTACCTGATGCACGCGCCGCCGTACGAGACGGGGCTCGACATCGCGCCCAAGCTCGACGCCACGACGGACCCCCCGCGACCCATTACCCAAGGGGGCCAGGAGATCCTGATCCCCGTCGGGAGCACCTCGATCAAGGATGCCATCCTGGAAACCCAGCCGGTTGTCGGCCTCCATGGCCACATCCACGAGACGAAGAACGCGGCGAAGGTAAAGGGGACCGTCTGCGTCGACCCGGGATCGGAGTACAGCACAGGCGTGCTCCGCGGAGTCATCGTCAATCTCGAACGAGACCGTGTGTTGAGCTACCAGTTCACGTCGGGGTAAGGGGGCGGCCGGACCCTCGGCCGCCCGCAGAGGTGTGCGGAGTCCTCTAGATCGGCGGGACCTCCTTGTACGCGAGGTCGAGGTCGACTCCGATGCGACGCAGGTACCAGCGACGCACGAAGTAGTAGGCGACCCAGATCACGAAGATCGCCACCATGATGATCTCCGAGAGCTGGCTGTTGACCCCGAGCCAGGGTTCGGTGAGGTACCAGTAGAGCATCCAGGCACTGAAGCCCGCCGCGATGACCCCGCAGATCGTAATCAGCGGAATCGGGCCGACCTTGTACTTGGCGATCGCAGAGGTGCGATAGACTTCAGGCCGTGTCCTCGGGAAGACCGCCCCGCCGACGGCGGTGCCGATGTACATCACCGTTGCCACAGCGGTGACAGCCAACGTCAGGCTCGTGTACCCGGGGACCATGTTGTAGATGTAGGCGTACACGAAGCCGCCGAGGATCAGGAAGATGAGGTGCGCGACGACCGGCGTGTGCGTGCGCGGGCTCACACGGCTCACAATCTTCGGAAGCACCCCGTCAATCGACATGGCAACGGCGACACGAGTCCACCCGACGATGACGTTGAAGACAATCTGGATCGCATTGAGCAGGATCCCGATGATCATCAGGAACAGGATGATCGGATTGTCGGTCAGGACCATGGCGAGATTGCTGAACCAGGGGACAATCGGTGCGCCCGATCCCGCAGCCGCCGCGAGCCAGTTCTGGTCCACGGTGCCGACCATTGCGAACGCGAGCAAGGCCATCATACCGGTGCTGACAAGGCCCCCGCCGAGGTTGATGAACATCTGGTTGCGGAGGCTCTGGGCACCCTGGATTTCCCCAGCCTGTTCCTGGGCGTACCCGACCCACCCCAGACTCGTCAGGGCGACGGGCGTGATCAGGAGGGTTCCAAAGAGATCGATGGCTCGCGAAGGGGTGAACCCGTTCGAGATGGCGTTCGAGAGGACGTCGGCATACGCGTTGGGGCCGGAGCCTGCGATGACCGTGGCCGCGTGGTCATAACTCCTGATGAACGATGTGGTCGGGGTGATGAAGAACATCGCCACCATGACGAAGTAGCTAAGGAGGAAGCCGTACCACATCACCCATTGGAGCTGCACGAACAAACGGAAGCTCTTGATGAGGACGAGGGCGGCAATCGTCGATGAGACCATCGTTACAACCATCGCGCCGGTCGCGCTGCCGAACCACGTGCCCCAGTCGATGAACGTGGTGCTGTTCATCGTGAGTCCGAGCCCGGTGAACAACGGCGAGAGCCCCAGGGTGGCCACGAGCCAGCCTGCGAGCGCCTGCCACTGAAGGAAGAAAGTGATGATCATCGTCGCCACGACGGCGAAGCCTAACCAGGGGCGCAACGTGCGACTCTGGAACACGTAGTCGCCGCCCGTACGTGGCATCGCGGACGCAAGGCCGGCATACACGACCGCCAGGAATCCCGTGAAGGCACCCGTGATCAGGATTCCCAGCCAGATGCTCGCCCCCGGGAAGATGATGATCGTCGTGATGTACACCCATGGGAAGATGACCCCGATGTTCAGGATGTTGTACGCGAACGCAGAGTATGGAGACATCACCCGGACGAGACCCGAGGCCCGTCGTGTGAAGACTTGCACCTGCGCGGTCGCTGGCTCACTGCGTCTCGCGAAGTTGTCGACTTCAGTGTGTGCTATGTTCCCCCTCCCTGTTACCCCGTGACAGGAACCGGCACGGCTCTTTTCAAGCTTTCGGAGGCGAGCTCCCGACCGCATCGAGAAGATGCTCCACTCCTTCCGGTGGAGGACAAACTTATAGGAGCCGAGCGATTAGCCCCGCGCGCGGCCGACCGAGGGGGATGGCCCGGCCGCATCGAGGCAACCGTTGGCGGATAGAACAGCATCCGACCCGAACGCGACGCATGAGCTGACGTTCGTGGCGCTCGGAGATCAGGAGTTCCTGAAGGAAGCCCAGACCGTCGTGCAGGCGGCTCAATCCGAGGGCACCTCGCTGCGCATCCTCGGCTCGCTTGCGATTTTCGCCCATTCCGTGCATGTTCCCGAAGCCATCACTCTCTTCCATGCCCTCGGACGCGTGAGCGCCGGGACGCCGCTGTTCACGGACCTCGACCTGATGGGGTACGCGAAGCAGGGGCGCGCGATCAGCGGCGTTCTGGAGAAACTAGGTTTCAAACCGGACAACATGGTGAACGGCTTCTTCGGGGACCGACGGCTCATCTACTACGAGGGAAACGGGAAATTCCACGTGGACATCTTCTTGGACAAGCTCGAGTTCAGTCACGATGTCGAGTTCGGGAAGAAGCCGGGCGACGGACGCCTGGAGCTCGACTTCCCGACAATCACGCTCACCGACATCGTCCTTGAGAAGCTGCAGATCCACAAGATCGGTCGGAAGGACCTCGTCGACCTGATGATCCTGTTCTTGGGGCACGACGTCAAGCCTGCGTCGAACGCAGAGAAGGAAGTCGTGGATGCGGGGTACATTGCGGAGCTCCTTGCGGACGACTGGGGGTTCTGGTACGAGGCGACGCAGAACCTGATGAAGGCCCGCCAGCTCATGGGCACGTTCGTCGCGGAGAGCCGGATGAAGCAGGACCAGGCCTCCCGTATCGAGGCGCGCATCGGTGCGCTCGAGGCGGCGCTCCACCGCGTCCCGAAGGGGCGCCATTGGGAGAAGCGGGCCAAGGTGGGCACGGCCAAGCCGTGGTTCCGCGAGGTTGAGGAAGTCGTTCGATAGGCCACTCGTTCGCCCTCGACCAAGCAGGGGAGGACGGGGTGGTCGAGAGTCCCGCCGAACGCCTGGCCCGTGTCGACGAGGCGGGGCGTGAAGCGCGGCCCGAGCGGATCCACCATCTCGAAGGGTGGGGCGCGAGAGCGGGGGGCGCCGTCAAAGCGTTCCCTGGACGATAGGGTGGCCCGCTTCGACCTGATGAAGCGGCTGCCGACCGTGCTCCGCCTCGTCGTCCCTGCCGGGAAGGGAGGGCGCGATGAGACTGCTCGGGTCACTGATCAGGTACGTCTCGCGCAACCGGGAAAGATAGCCACCGCGCAGGTCGCGAATCGATCCCTCGCCCGCGCGGAGGGAGCCAAACGGGATCCGCTGGTTGAATCGGCCGTTGACCACGGGCGCGTGGCAGATGGGGCACCGGTGCCACTTCCCCCGGGAGCCCCGGCGGCCGTGACCCCACTGGGCCAACACCCCGAGATGATCGGGATGTCTGGCATTCTTTGCCAGCTCCCACTGGGGAGCCAACGCTGGCTCGAGTCCCATGGGAGACTCTCCTTCCCGGATGAAAGCGTCAATGGCCGCCAGCCGCTCCACCTCGCCGAACGGACGCACACGTCGGGGCGGACGTGGACTGCGCTGCCCTCCGGAGAGCGAGAGATCGAGAGAGCCTTTGAACGGGGGCGTGCCATTGGGATCGTATGCCACCACGCTACCCAGGGGCAGACGGCTGAGGACCCGTGGCCCGATGCGCATGGAGACGAGATTCCATTGGGAATCGGTGACCGGCTTGGCGGCGTCGACCATCCTCCGGAGGCCGGCCCACCACGCTGCCTCTTCGTCCGACAACGGGCGGGTCGTCACCCGGTTGTCGGGCTCGTCATCGGAATCGTTGCCGTTGAAGCGGAGCCGCAGCCGTCCGAGCGAGCTGCGCTCGATCGTTCCTTCCTCCACGACCGCGGCTCGGAGTCCGCGAGTGCCCAGAAGGGGTCTCGTTCGACGTAACGTCCGCTCGACGAGGAAGAACGCGGCGGTCTCGTGCTGATTCGCAGGGCGCAGCACGTCTTCCAGGTGGACGTTGTCTACCAAAACCTTAGTGGAACAGATTTTGACACGATGCGGTCTAATCGAATTCGATGTCAGCGTCAAGGCCCGCGGCGAGGAAATCGAAGGGCCCATCCTCGTGCATGGTGACTCAGTACACAACCATCCCGATGAACGGGATGACCTGGGCGTACCACTGCGTCCTGCATGCCGGGTTCGGGTCCAGAAGGTGATCGTGGGGGTTGTAGTTGGGTCCGAGTCCCGCGCAGCCGCTCGGGTTGGGTCCGCCGCTGACGAGCTGCGCATAGGTGTAGTTGGTGGGCCCCGCCATGCCCGAGACCAGGATGCTGATGAAATAGGTCGCCGAGGCAGGCCAGTTGTACGTCGACCCGGCCCCGAAGGCGACCTTGTTGTAGATCAAGGTCACGTAGGGGGTGCCTCCGGTCTGCTGGTCGAACGGATTGATGTCAAAGACCGCCGGAGCGATCGTCGAGCTGCACGACGCAGGGACCCCGGGATGCGCGTATTCGAAGTCGTTGATGTTCGTGGGATTGCCCGGATATGCGACGACGCCGCCCGCACCCGCGGCCGGCGTGGGGTTGCAGGGCGCCACGACGAAGAGCGCGATTCCGGCAGAGGACTGGGTGTTCTGGAAGAAGGCCTCAGTCCAACCGTCCACGAAGATCGTGGTGTTCCCGTGGTTCGCCATCCTGAAGTGGAACAGGGCTCCGTTCTGCAACCAGGTCTTCGGAACGCGGTACGGTTGGTACGTGTTCGCCGTGGTGTAGGGGTTGCTCAGGTTCGAGACCCACACCTCGCCGGTGCGAATCTGGACGTAACCGATGTACTGCCACAGCTGGCTCGGAATCGTGGTGCCACCGCCGGATCCCGTGCCCTGGGAGAAGACGTTCAGGACGAAACGCGTCGTGGTCTGGTGGCCACGCAAGTCGGTCGCGTTGATGAGGATGAAGGATCCGGACCAGCTTGACGCCGGGTAAGGGGCGTTCATGCAGACGTTTCTGCCCAAGGCGAAGATCCCGTCACCCGGCATGTGGTCGGGGAAGACGCCGTCGTCTCGCATTTGGAGGGGCATCTGGCACACGGTGCTGGACCCATACCAGACGGTCATCGTCGCGTACACGGAGTTCGGGTTCAGGTCCCCGTCCGGATCGATAACCTGCGCGTCGAGAGCGAAGCCCAAGCCGGCTTGAACCGGGTCGGGAACGAGAGTGCTTGGAGTCCCGTCCGCCCACACACTCACGAAGACCGGGGGCCGGACCCCTGCGGCCGGGCTCATCTGCCCCGACCACACGACCAGGCTCTTCGTGGTGTCCACGATTGTGACCGTGATGCTGTCGGATGGCGAGAACGCAAAGTTCTCGTATGCCCAGCGCTCGCCCGTGCTCCACACGCTGTCCGAACCGTCGAGGAGGCCGCTCGGGTTCGCGAGCCGCCCGTTGAAGAGATGGAGGGTGGCGACGTCCGTCGTCGGCGGGTTGGAGCCGGGCTGGTCGGTCACGTAGACGATCGTCGGAACGGGATGGAGGGCCTCCCCACCCAGGTGGGTCAGCGTGATGTTCACGCCGATCACCAAACCGGCGGCGCTGTAGATCGGCTGCATGACGGACGCGACGTCGATCCGCGTCTGTGCGGTCGGCGCGGGCACGCTTGAGACCCACATGATGACCGTGGAGAACAGCGCGACGGTCATCCCGAGGATGAGGATCGTCCCCACGACTTCCGCGACACCGGATTTCTGTTCGCGGAGAATGACCTTCACGACTGACCCTCCGGCCGGACCGGGGATGACACGTTCGCAGTCGGCCGGACGATATATAACGCGTTCGCAGTGGTTACCACAGACCGATACCTAATGAACCGAGATCCCGCGACTTAGCTCGCGGACGACGGCGCCTCCAACGGAATGGCGCGGCGACGAGAGGCTCCCCACCAGCTCTCAAAGGGCGGAAATCTGTTTCCAGGAAACCGAGGCGTTCTCTCGCGTGATAATACTATGTATCGCGGCGGATAACAGCTCGGGAACGTATTTAAGAACCCATCCGAAATCGATTCCGAATGCCCACCGGACGCCGAGCAGCGATGCTCCTCCCAACCGCTTCCTTCGACCGGAGTCCGGGAGGGCCGATGCGGCCCCGGAACGGCACTCGGTGGTGCAAGGCTCTCAGCCTCCTCTGGGTAGGGCTCTTCGTCATGGGCGGTGTGTCGATCGTCCTCGTAACGATCGACACCCCGGTCCGCGCGAGCACATGCGACCAGGGCGGCAGCCTGATCGCCGCGAACTGGACGATCACGACTCCCCAGACTTGCAGCGGGATTGTCTACACCGTCGACGGATCCGTGACGATCAACGCCGGTGGCAGCCTCACCCTCATCGACGGGGGCCTGAGCTTCGTCAAGGACACCTCACACGTAGACTATGCGCTCACCGTGAACGGCGGCGGCGAACTCGTCCTCGATCATTCCAACGTCACCGTGCAAACCCGTGCCATTGCCCCGTACCTGAAGCTCGCACTGAACGTGACCGGCGCAGGAAGCCGGTTCATGATGACGAACGGCGCCATGCTCAAGTTCCCCGGCTGGTTCAACGCGACAGATGCGACGATCAGCATCACGGACTCCCGTATCGGAGGTTTCACGAATGCGGAGCTCGCAGGCACGGGAGTGTACCAGGACGACAACAACGACAGCGCGGTGCTCTCGTGGGCCTCGACGACCGCGAGCGTCTACAGCTCTCAAATCACGCAGCTCTATGAGAACTGGACCGCTCGGAACTCAGGCAACGCTTCGGGGATCGTCGAAGGCAACGTCAGCCTGAGCGCGGGAAGCGCGCTCTACGCGTACGACTCGTACATCGGAGTGGACTTCTCGAACCTCTCGGGTGTACACAACGAGCTCCAGGTCGACGACACATCGGCCGCGTACCTGTACAACGTCACGATCGACCCATCGCAGAACCCCGCGGTGGAGACGAGCTGGAAGCCCGCGTTCGTGACGAGCCCGGGCGGACGCATCGACATCCTGCGTTGGCTCCGGGCGAAGGTCGTGGACGCGACCGGATTCCCCGTCGACGGCGCGACCATCTGGTCCACCCTGAGTCCGAGTGCGGCGACGGCCCAGTACCCGGACAACGGCCTCTCCCCCATCCCGAGCGCGACGACGCTTTCCTACCTCGGTCGGACTGCGAGCGGTCCGAACGCGTGGAACCGGACGGATCTCAACGGCTTGGCGGTCATTCCGCTCTACACGGACGAAATCACGAGTGCGAGCCTGCCGAACGCGGACTCCTTCGGGAATTACCATCTCGCCGTCGCCTACGGCGCTTCGAACGCGTCTGGCGGAGTGGCCTTCAACCCGTACCCCGCCGTCACCTCGGAGGACAATAACGCGGGGGTCACCTTGGTCCTCGGCAACGTCCACGTCCGGACGCCGCCCGACCTCGTCCTCCTCCAGTCCGACTATCCCGGGACGCTCAGCGTGACCCAGAACCAGTCCTTCGTGGTCCACGTGCTGATCTACAACCAAGGCCAGACGAACGCCACCAACGTGTCAATCGCGGCTTTCCTCGATGGGAACCGTTCTGCCCAGGCGGCTCGCGTCGACGGCCTCACGGTGGCTCTGTTCCTGAATGAGACCGTGAACGTCACCGGGGTCGCGTCCCTGGGCACGCACACGCTCGCGCTCGTGGTGGATCCGGACAACACGATCAACGAAGGCGCCGTCGCGCAGGAGAGCAACAACTTCGCGAACCTCACGGTCGATGTCCTGCCACCCCCTACGGGATTTGTCGCGATTCTGACGCCGGACGTCGGCCAGGCTCTCGAACCGGGGACCTCTCTGAGCGTGACCGGATACGTCCGCGACCTGAACACGAACCCAATCGTCGGCGTCACCCTGACCATCGAGCTGCGATCCGGCACGACAGTCCTCGCGACGAACCGGTCGACCTCGGGGACCAACGGATTCTTCGTCGGGAGGGTCACGGTGCCCGGAAACGCCCCGGATGGCTCCTACACGGTCGTCGTGACTCCCTCCCCGACAGGCATCCAGTCGGACAGCCGCACGATCGCGGTGCAGACCTCCAAGCCCTTCCTGACCACCCCCGTGCCCTTCCTCGGAATCCCCTGGTGGGTGTTCCTGATCATCCTTGCGACGGCCGCGGCAATCGTCATCGGAGTGACGTTGTACTTCAAGGTCTACGGTCTCGGCAAGATGGTCGAATGCGGCGAGTGCGGCGCCTTCATCCATGTCGACGCAACGAGGTGCCCCAAATGCGGCGTGGAGTTCGAGAACGACATGGCGAAGTGCTCGAACTGCCAAGCCTGGATTCCGGTCGATATCCGGGAGTGCCCGGAATGCGGCGTGGAGTTCACGACGGGCGGACTCGGAATCGAAGACTACCAGGAAAAGATGCGCCTCCAGTACGAGGAGGTCGTCCAGAAACTCCGGGAGGAACTGGAGGAGACCTACAACCGCCCCCTGTCCGATCAGGAATTCAAGGGGTGGTGGCGGAAGCAGCCCACGTTCCTCACCTTCGAGGACTGGCTCCGCGAAGAGGAAGAGGTGCGCAAGAAGGGATCGAAACCTTGTCCCCGGTGCGGCATGCTCAACTCCATGACGGCGAAGGTCTGTCATCAATGCGGATCTCCGATGACCGCCTTGACTCGGCGCGATGTCTCCGGCAACAGAATTCTGACGAGCCGGCGGACCCAGACCTCACCCCCCGCTGAGCGGCCTGCTTCGGAAGTCGTCAAGGGCAAGGGGCAGGCCAAGGATTCTTCCGACAAGCCGGACGACGAGCTCTGAACACCCGGCAACCTGAACCTCCCGTTCGCATGGTTCGCCAACAAGGAGACGGAGCGTCACCAGGCCGCCGGGACGGGGGACCAAAGGAATGGTCGGTCGCGCGGTGTCGCGAGCCACCGGCCACGGGCCCGATGGAGAAGATTTCCAAGCCGCAGGGTACCTGCGCTACCGTTCAAGCCTTGCTTCGGCCGCGCCCGATTACGTGGCAAGAGCGAACAAAGGAACGTTAGCTAGTGCGAGGTCGATTCCCTTTTGGGGAGTACCATGAACTGCGAACACTGCGGGGCGGAGCTGCCGCAAGGCGCGGCTACATGCCCGAGCTGCGGGCAGACTGTCGGGCTCATGACGAAGACGGGCGACGTCGCGGAGCGGGCGGGGGAGGCGACCGTGGACGTCGGGAAGAAGGTCGGAAAAGGCGCCCTCAAGATCGGTGGGAAGGCCCTGTCCGGCGTCGGAACCCTCGCCAAGAAGGCGGGGAAGAAGCTGGAAGAAGAGGGAGAGAAGAAGTAGACCGAGTTCCCCGGACGAGGTGAGGAGAGCCGCAGGGGGGAATTGAACCCCCGACCTGCGCCTTACCAAGGCGCCGCTCTACCCCTAAGCCACTGCGGCAGCGAATCCGGCCTAACGGCGCGCGTTACTTAGGCCTATCGGTGAAACCCGCGCCCCGGCAGTCCGATGCGGCTCGGTCGATACAACCGTTTCCTCAGGTTGAAACATCGTGCCCTCCCTGCCGCATTCCATGGATCTCGCTTCAGCCATCCGCTCGCGCCGCAGCGTCCGGGCGTTCCGGCCTGAGCCCGTTCCGGAATCACTCCTCCGCGAACTCGGCGAACTCGCGAACTGGGCTCCTTCCGCGGGAAACCTGCAGGCCCGGGACTTCATCGTGGTCCGCGACCAGACGCGGCGTGAAGCGCTCGCCCGCGCCGCCGACCAGGTCGAGCTGGCCCAGGCTCCGGTCGTCGTCGCGGTCTGTACGAACTCGTCCCGGATCGCAAAGTACGGCGCGCGGGGCCGCGACCTGTACTCGGTCCAGGATGCGGCTGCGGCCACCGAGAACCTCCTGCTCGCAGCCCACGAACGCGGCCTCGGAGCGGTGTGGATGGGCTCCTTCGACGAGGACGAGGTCCGCGGGATCCTGGGAATCCCCCGCGCCGCGCGGCCCGTCACCCTCGTGGCGCTCGGTTGGCCCGCCGAGGAACCCGCGCCTCCGGAGCGGCTGCCGCTGGACGAGGTCCTTCACTGGGAGCGCTGGTGAGCCGGAGGCCTCAGCCCTCTGTCCCGCAGAACCGGAGAGCGGTCAGCGCGAGCGTACGCACGGTGGTCCGCAGGTCGGAAAGGGCCACGGATTCATCGGGCCGGTGGGCCTGCCTCACGTCCCCGGGGCCGAAAAGGAGGGCGGGCGTCTTCCCCGCGTGGACGAGGAGCCGCATGTCCGAGCCGTAGGTCATTCCCTCGAGGACCGCCGGGGAACCGCTCACCTCCGCGAACGACTGGCCCAAGGTCTGCGGCAGCGGGTGATCGGCCGGGATGGACGCGGGATGGAACTGGCCGCCCCACCACTCGATCCGGGGTGGATGTTCGCGCAGCCAAGGGTCGGCGACGGCCGCCCGCTGGACCGCGTTTTCGAAGCTCCGCCGGGCATCCTCGGGGTCTTCGCCCACCGCGACGCCATAGCGTCCCTCGACGACCAGGCTCTCCGGCACGGAAGAGGACCAATTCCCCGCCTCGAGGCGTCCGAAGCTCAGAGCGAACGGGAGCCGGTAGCGGCGGAAGAGCGGATCCGGGATGTCGCGGTTCCTCTCCCGCTCCAGGTCCATGAGGGCAGCGTGGACCGGGAGGAATTTCTCGACCGCGCTCACGCCTTCTTCGCGCACGCACGCGTGTGCGGAAAGACCCGGGACCGTGATGCGGAAGGTGAGGGCGCCGGCCTGCGACGGCGCGACCTTGAGTTCTGTCGGCTCGACGACGACCGCGCCGTCCGCATGGTACCCCCGGAGGCATGCGGCGAGGGTCCCGACCCCGCCGTCCTCCTCGCCGATCACGCTCTCCACGAACAGGGAACCTGCAAGGCGTACGCCCGACTCGCGGATTGCTTTCGCGGCGAAGAGCGCGCACGCGAGACCGCCCTTCATATCGACCGAGCCGCGGCCGTAGATCCGGCCATCCCGGACCGTCCCTTCCCAGGGCGGGGCGTGCCAGTTCGCGGGATCCCCCGGAGGCACCACGTCGACGTGGCCGTTCAGGATCAAGGCCTTCCCGCCGCCCTGGCCGCGCAGGGTGCCGACGACGCCGCGTCCCTCCGTCCGCTCGACCTCCATGTTGAACAAGGGGTGGGACCGGAGCGTCGGGAGGTCGAGATCCCAGACGTCCACCTCGAGCCCGATGCGGCGCATCGCCGCGGCCACGTGGTCCTGGGCCGCGCGCTCCTGCCCGCCGAGGCTCGGGATGGCGATCAGCTCGCGGACCAAGGCGACCAGCGAGTCCATGTCGATCGAATCGAGAACGCGTCGCTCCTCGTCGCGCATGCTCGGCTCCCTACCGCCGGAGGATCGGCCGCGTGAGGCAGGTCGGGCCCCCTTCGGCCTTGAGCGAAACCTCATTCCCGCGATACGTGCGCACCCGGCAACCCGCCTTCTCGAGGCGCGCCCTCGTCACGGGGTTCCCCTCGAGCATCACGCATTCCCCCGGAGCGAGGGCGAGGACGTTGCAGCCCATCGTGTGGAACTCCTCGTCGGGGACAGTCACGAAGCGCACGCCAAGTTCCGCCAGGAACTCGTGGAGCGGGACGGGGAGGAGCGGCTCGTAGATGACGGCGAGGTTCGGTCGCACCAGGCTGATCAGAGACATCAGATGGAGGCAGGCGTCGCGTCCCTGGCCGTACGGCAGATCAGCGGACACCGTCCGGACTCCCAGCGGCTCGACCGCCTCCCGAATCTGCCGATGACCCTCCGCGTTCGTGCGGAACCCTTGACCCACCGCCAGGGTGTCGTGGTCGATCCACACCAGGTCCCCGCCCTCCGCCCGCGCTTCGCCTTGCAGGCGGCAGAGGATCGGCACGCCCGCCTCCTCGAACCGCTGCCCGATCGCGATCTCCTCCCCCTCGCGGAGCCGCTTGCCCATGCGAAGCAGGATCGCGCCGCGATCCGTGACGATCGCGGGATCATGGACGAAGACCGCGTCCGCGCGCCCGGGCTGCGGGGCGTCGTGATACACGACCTCGACGCCCGCGTCGCGGAGGATGCCGACGAATGCGTCGTGCTCCGCCCGGGCGACCCCCAGGTCCGGGCGTCCCGTGTAGTGCCAGGCGCGCGGGTCCTCGACCGCGAAGGAAGCGTCCGGACGTCGGACGAGGACACGGCGGAGCGGGTCGACCATGCTCTGGCAGCCGTAGGACGCTCCCATCGTCTTTCACCGGTCCTGGACCCGGAGCGGAGAACCCCTCCCGCGTATAAATGCCATGTAGCGGGAGGAATGGTCAAGTAATGCCGCCTCCTTCGGTGGCTCCGGATGAAGACCGCCCTCTCCTCGTTCGATCTCAAGGCCCTCGTGGCGGAGTGGCAGGACCTCGTCGGCGGGTACGTCGACAAGGCCTACCAGAGGCAGGACGAGATCATCTTCCGGATCAACGTCCCCGGGCGGGAGCGGGTCGAACTCTACTCCAAGTCGGGGCAGTGGCTCTGCGTGCACGAGGTCGAGGACAAGCCCGAGACCCCGCCGGCCTTCGCGCAGACGCTCCGCCGGCTCCTTGACAATGCGCGGGTCACCGCGGTGGAGCAACGGGGGTTCGACCGCATCGCGATCATCACGGTGGACCGCGGCGGGGAGACGCTCCGCGTCATCTTCGAGCTCTTCGGGAAGGGCAACCTGATTATCGTGCGCGGCGACGTGACCGTGGCGTGCCTGACCTCGCAGAACTACAAGGACCGGGCGGTCCGCGTGGGCGAGCCGTACGCCTTCCCTTCCGGCGGCATCGATCCGCTCGAAGTGGACCGGGAGGCGTTCGGGGCTGCGATCCGTGGGGCGAAGGGACAAATCGTGCGTGTCCTCGCGAGCATCCTGAACCTCGGCGGTCAGTATGCGGAGGAGCTGTGCCTCCGCGCGGGCCTGGACAAGGACGCGAAGGTCCGCGACCTTGCCGAAGCCCAGATCGACGCGCTCTACACCGCCCTCAACAACGTCGTCGTCGCGATCGAGCAGGAGCGGCGACCGGCCCTCATCTCCAGGGAAGGCAAGGCGGTCGACGCGACCCCGATCGAACTCCTTCAATACGCGCAGGCGGACCGGGAGGAGTTCCCGACCTTCAACGCCGCCCTCTCCCGCTACCTGAGCGTCGCGGAGCCCGAGGCCGCTGCACCAGACGAGGTCGCCGCGAAGTTCGAGCGACGGATCGCGCAGCAGGAAGAGACGCTGAAAGCCCTCCGCGACGAGATCGTCCGCCACGAAGCGCAGGCGCTCTTCCTCTACGGCCACTACGCCGAGTTCGACGAACTCCTGAAGGCGGCCCGCGAGGGGAAGGAGCCGCCCGGCGAGGGCCAAATCAAGGCGGTGGACCGCAAGGCGCACACGGTGACCGTGGCAATCGGGGACTTCGACGCCCTCGAGCTGAACTACGACAAGGACGTGACCGCGAACGCGCAGGCCCTCTACGACCGGAGGCGGGAGGCGCAACTCAAGGCGCAACGCGTGGAGGAGGCCATCGAGGCGACGCGGAAGGAACTGGAGACCGCGCGCAAGAAGGCCGTGAAGGTCGCGAAGAAGCCCCGACTCAAGGGAACGAGGGCGATGTGGTTCGACGCCTACCGCTGGACGATGTCCTCGGAGAACTTCCTCATCCTGGGCGGCCGGGACGCGCGGACGAACGACCAGCTCGTGAAGAAGCACCTCAAGGACGGAGACCGGTACGCCCACGCGGACCTCCACGGGGCGCCCTCGACCGTGGTCAAGGAGGGGTCGAAAGCGGGCGAGGCCACGCTGCGGGAAGCCTGCGAGTTCGCGCTCGTGTACAGCAAGGCGTGGTCCGCGGGGATCGCGAGCGGCAGCGCATACTGGGTCCTGCCTGAGCAGGTCTCAAAGCAGGCCGAGTCCGGGGAGTTCCTGCCGCGCGGGGCGTTCGTCATCCGCGGGAAACGCAACTACCTCCACGACCTCGCGGTGCGCATGGCCGTCGGGGAGGTCGAGATCGAGGGCCACCGGAAGATCATGGGCGGCCCCGTCTCCGCCGTGACGCCGCGGTCTGCGAGGTACGTCGTGCTCACACCCGGGAAGGAGGACCGCGAGCGCGTCGCGAAGCGCCTTGCGGCGGCCTTCGAGGTCCCGATTGAAGAGATCGTCCGCGTCCTCCCGCCAGGAAGCGTCGAGATCATCGAGGCCGTCGGCCTCACGCCCTGAGGGCCCGTTGTTGGGCCCCGTGCCACACTTCTGCATCGGGAGGCGGGGAAACGCTAATGCCGCTTTTCGGACATACCCTCCGAGAGGGCTTCTGCGGGGTGTGAG
Source organism: uncultured Thermoplasmata archaeon (assembly GCA_963768855.1). Taxonomy (GTDB): domain Archaea; phylum Thermoplasmatota; class Thermoplasmata; order RBG-16-68-12; family RBG-16-68-12; genus RBG-16-68-12. The sequence continues at coordinate 181,462 of CAVYJM010000010.1, read as the reverse complement.
GGTGCATTCGGATTCTTTGGTCGTGACTCTTCCTGACGATGACCGTCCCACGAAATGGTACAACATCCAAGCCGATCTGCCTGAGCCGCTGCCCCCGCCGAAGGATCCCGAGGAAGGCCCGTCCCGGGTGAAGATGCTCCCGGAGCTGCTCCTCGGCGAGTGCCTGCGCCAGGAGAGCTCGACGGAGCGCTGGATCGACATCCCACAGGAGATCCAGGACCTATACGCACAAGCGGGCCGGCCGCGCCCGCTGTTCCGGGCCCTCCGCCTCGAACAGAAACTCGGGACGCCCGCGCACCTGTACTACAAGGCGGAGTTCTACAGCCCGACGGGAAGCCACAAGGTGAACACGGCCCTCGCCCAGGCCTTCTACGCGAAGAAGGAGGGGTACGAGCGGCTAACGACCGAAACGGGGGCGGGCCAGTGGGGGACCGCCCTCGCGTACGCCGCGAGCCTCGCGGGGCTCAAGACGACGATCTACTGGGTCCGCGCGGTCCACGACTGGAAGTCCCAGCGGCGGGCCTTCATGAAACTCTACGGCGCGGAGGTCTACGCATCCCCGAGCAATCACACGGAGACGGGCCGTGAGCTCCTCAAGAAGAATCCGAATCACCCAGGCTCGCTCGGCATTGCCGTTTCCGAAGGACTCGAGGACGCGCGTGGCGACGACAAGGCGATCTACTGCCTCGGCTCCGTCCTGAACCACGTGTTGCTCCATCAGACCGTCATCGGGCTCGAGACGAAGCGGCAGTTCGAGCGGTTCGGGGAGTACCCGGACGTCATGGTCTCCTGCCTGGGCGGCGGCTCGAACTTCGGCGGCTTCACCCTGCCCTTCTTCGCGGACGCGATCCACGGCAGGCAAATCAAGTTCATCGCCGCGCAGAGCGAGGCCGCCCCGAACCTCCAGGGCGAGTACCGGTACGACTTCGCCGATCACGCGGAAATCACGCCGCTCCTGAAGATGTACACGCTCGGCCACCACGCGGAGATGCATCCGATCCGCGGCGACGGGCTGCGGTACCACGGCGCCGCGCCGATCCTCTCGTTGCTCCGCCACCTCGGCTACCTGGACACGGTCGCGTATCCCGCGGACGAGAAGCATGTCTTCGAGCGCGCCCGCACGTTCGTCCAGACGGAAGGATTCCTCCCCGCGCCGGAGAGCGCCTACAGCATCGCCTGCGCGATGGACGAGGCGGTGAAGTGCAAGGAGACCGGCGAGGCCAAGGTCATCGCGTTCAACATCAGCGGCCATGGATTCATGGACATGGAGGGTTATTCGGACGTCCTCCACCTGTGAGCCCGCCGTCCCCGGGAAGCAGGATATGACGTTTGTGGGGGCGTACCCGAGGCCGTTACGCTAAGTTGATAAGGGACGTATGCGTGAAAACGCTCCCAACGCTTGTGGGGTGTGGAATCCATGGGAGCACGCATCCGCCTCTTCGTCCTCTTCGCGACCCTGACCGGGGTCTTCGTCCTGTTCGGCTGGGCCATCGGCTCCGTCTTCTTCGGCGACCCGGTCACGAGCGTGATCCTGTTCCTGATCATGGCGGCAGGCATCAACATCGTCAGCTACTTCCTCTCGGACCGGATGGTCCTGTGGTCCTACCGGGCCAAGATGATCACGGAGGAACAGGCACCCGACCTCTTCCGTATCGTGCGGGAGGTCTCGCAGAAGGCCAGCCTCCCGATGCCCAGGGTGGCCGTCGTCCCGTCCCAGACGCCGAACGCGTTCGCCACGGGCCGAAACCCGAACCACTCCGTGGTCGCCGTGACCCAGGGAATCCTGGGAATCCTGACCGAGGATGAACTGCGCGGCGTGATTGCCCACGAGATCTCGCACGTGAAGAACCGCGACATCCTCGTCATGGCGGTCGCCGCCACGATCGCGGGTGCGATCTCCTACCTGGCCCAGATGGCCATGTGGAACACGATGCTCGGCGGGGGCCGCAACCGGAACTCCTCGGAGGGCACGATGATCATCGCGGTCCTCGGGATGATCCTCGCTCCCATCGCGGCGCTCCTTGTCCAGCTCGCCATCTCGCGCAGCCGGGAGACGAAGGCGGACTACTCCGGCGCGAAGACGATCGGACAGCCCCTGGCCCTCGCCTCGGCGCTCCAGAAGCTCGAGGCCGCGAACAAGCGGCGCCCGCTCCTGTTCGGCAGCCCGGCGTCCCAGGGCCTCTTCATCGTGAACCCGTTCAGCGCGACGACCCTGACACGGATCTTCCGGACGCACCCGCCCATCGAGGAGCGCATCCGGCGCCTGCAGGACCTCGCCCGCGGGGTCGACACCTACTGAGCGCGGCTCACCCGAACTCGTGCCCGATGTGACGTCCGGCGCGAGAGTCGAGATCGCGGATCCGCTCGCGGACCTCGAGGTTCGGCTCGAGGATCTCCCACTCCTCCAGGTAGTTGCGGTCCTTGCAGACGACCGTGGCACGACCGTTCTTCACGGTTCGAATCTGCAGGTTCAGGTCCCCGCCGCCCTCCGGGCCCTCGTAGAGCGTGTAGAAGCCAAGGAAATGCCCGACAATCTCCTCGAAGCCTTCCTGGGGATGGTAGAACCGGAAGCGCACGCGGTCCCCGGGGTACAGGTCCATCTGGTCGACGAGCTTGTCGTCGAGGACCTTCGCTTCCTTCAGGATTTGTCGCTCCTCGCTGACGTCGTCGCGGGGTTCCGCCATGGTGCTCGCGGAGGCCACAGCGGCCCTCTCACTTAAACCCGATGGCGGGTCAGAGGATGGGCAGGTACTTCTCGAGCTCGTAGTCCGTCACGTGGACGCGGTAGTCGTCCCATTCCTTCCGCTTGATGTACAGCCAGTGGGGGAAGACGTGGGAGCCGAGGGTCTCCCGCATCAGCTCCGACTTCTCGAACTCGTCGAGCGCCTCCTCCAGGCTGCCGGGCAGGGAGCCGATCCCGATCTTCCGCCGCTCCGCCGCCGTGAGCGCGTAGATGTCCGTCTCGACGGGCTCCGGCGGGTCGAGCTTCTTCGCAATGCCGGCGAGGCCCGCGGCGATCATGACCGAGTACTGGAGGTATGGGTTCCCCGCGCAATCGGGATTCCGAACCTCCATCCGCGTCCGCATGCCGCGGCCCTGGGGGATCCGCACCATCGCGGAGCGGTTCTTGTTCGCCCAGGAGATGTAGACGGGCGCCTCGTAGCCGGGGACGAGCCGCTTGTAGCTGTTCACCCAGGACGCGAGGACGGCGCAGTTCTCGCGCGCGTGGGCCAGGATCCCCGCGAGGTAGTGCAGCATGAGGTCCGACATCTCCCACTTGGCGGTGGGGTCGAAGAAGGCGTTCTCGCCGCCCGGGGTGATCAGGCTCTGGTGGACGTGCATCCCTGTGCCGTTCACGCCGAAGATGGGCTTGGGCATGAACGTCGCATGGAGGCCGTTCTCCATCGCCACGGTCCGGATCAGGTGCTTGAGGAACAGCACCCGGTCGGCGGACGCCATCGCGTCCGCATAGCGGAGGTCGAGCTCGTGCTGGCCCGGCGCGACCTCATGGTGGGTCGCCTCGACGTCGAAGCCCATCGCGTTCCCGTAGAACGCGGACTGCTTCCGGACCCGCTCCCCCGCGTCGACGGGCAGGTGCTCGAAGTAGCGGCCGTTGTCGCTCGGCACGTTCGTCGGCCGGCCGTCCGCACCGAGCTTGAACAGGAAGAACTCGTACTCGGGCCCCGTGTGGGGTACGTAGCCGAGCTCCCGCGCGCGCTTGATGATCCGCTCGAGGACGTACCGCGGGTCGCCCGCGAACCGGTTCCCCTTCGAGTCGTAGATGTTGCACACGATGCCCGCGGACTTGAGATCCCCGTTCGTCCACGGGAACACGTGGAACGTCTCGGCGACCGGATGGGCCCGCATGTCGCTCTCCTCGATCGTCGCGTAGCCCACGACCGAGGAGCCGTCGAAGACGACGCCCTCGTCGAACGAGCGTTCGAGCTTCGAGACGGGGATCGTGACCGTCTTCACGAAGCCGACGAGGTCCATGAACATAATCTGGATGAACTGGACTTTCTCCCGCTTCGCCGTCTCCAGGACCGCTGTCTTCGGATCGTCGTCGGCCACGAACGCCCACCCCGAACGGGCGCACGATGGGGGGCGAGTCCATAAAGGTTCTGCCCGAGCTGCCTTTACTTCGCCGCGCGGGGATGCACGATGGCGAACAAGGCGTAGAACGTGCCCCACCCGTACAGCGCGACCATCGCGAGCAGGATCGAGAAACCCGCGACGGCCAGGAGATCGCCTGCCACGGGGAACCCGAACACGTCCGCGGCCACGGAGAGCACGACGCCCGCCAGGCCAAGGTTCGCGAGCGCGAAGTCCGTGCGGGTCACGCGATGGGAGACCTTGAGGCCCATCGAGGTGAAGGGCGGCAGGACCTCGTGGGTCACGCCGAAGATCTCGAACCCCGCGAACCCGAGGAGGTTGATCCACCCGTGGGCGGGCACCCACTGCAGCGTCGAATCCGGGGCGATGCCGAACAGACTCGCGAACGTGACCCCGAGGATCAGCCACAGGCCCGCCGCGGCGTTGAACGCCGACGCGGGCCGTCGATGGGCGCTGCGGCTCCAGAGGCCGAGGACGAGCAGCGCAAACAGGAACGCGGCCACCGCCTCGAAGACCGCGAAGATGGCGAAGACGAACTCGACGGAGGGCGTGTCCAAGAAGGGCATCGTCAGGGCGACCATCGCGGGTCCGAGCACCGCCATGACGGTGATGACTTTCGCCAATCGCAGGTCCGGAACGGTGTCCGTGAACCGCGGGAAGAGATGGAAGCCCACGCCGAAGACCATGAGGACGATGAAGCCGAGCGTGTACAGGTGGAAGAACGAGAACCAGTGCTCGGCGACGAAAGGGACGAGGGGCGCTTCCGACGGTGAGGCCAAGAGGAAACCCACCGATGCGACGATTAGGTAGAGCACCGCCGCGCTCGTCATCGGGATGCCGAGAACGTCCATGCGGTGGAACTCGGGGTGCTTCCCCTGCGGCCGCACGGGTAGCTTCGGCGAGCGAAGGGTCATGACGATCCACAGGAGGAACAGGAGCGTGCCGAGCAACCACAGGGCGAGGCCCACCGGCTCCAGGATCGGATTGATCAGGAGGAGGGCGACGCCGGCGACGGCCACGGAGATTTGCAGCAACGCCCCGCGACCGCTCCAGAGCTCCCGCCCGGAGTAGAGAGGGATGAACTGCTGGGCCATCCCCATGACCATGAGTCCGATGAAGCCCAGGGCAGGCAGGTACAAGGTCCAGCCAGTCGTCGACAGGGCGGCCACCCACCCCCCGGCACCGGAGATGTCGGCGAGGGTCCGCACGAGAGAGGAGAGGATCCAGAGAGCGAGGTAGGCCACGCTGGCCACGATGGCGAGGCGGATGGAGGGGTAGCGCGTGGTTGGACCATCGCGAAGGATCCTCAAGCCCCTTTCGCGCGTTCAAGCCTGGGCCCGCATCGATCTTCCAACGGGGGAGGGGCCCGGGGATGCGTCCCCGGGATGGGTTCGGGACGAGCACTCAGGCGTCCATGTACCGGTAGAACTCGTACGGCGACGGCCGAAGCGACGTCTGCAGGTGTTCGTCGAGCTTGAGGTCCTCGTACTTCTCGAGGAAGTCCTGCGTGAACACCGTCTTGAGGAACGTGTAGTCCGTCTGGAGGTGTTCCACGGACTCCTTGAGTGATCCGGGGAGCTCGCGGACGCCGAGGGCCTTGCGCTTGGACGAGGTCAGGTGGTACAGGTCCTCATCGACCGGGTTGCCTGGATCCAGCTTCCGCTTGATGCCATCGAGGCCGGCGCTGAGACAGGCCGCGAATGCGAGATAGGGGTTGCACGACGAGTCCGGGGTGCGGTACTCCAGGCGCTTCGCCGCCTCGATCCCGCTATAGTACATCGGGATGCGGATGTTCGCGCTGCGGTTCCGTTTGGACCACGCGATGAACACGGGGGCCTCGTAACCCGGCACGAGCCGGCGGTAGGAGTTCGTCGTGGGGTTCGTGAAGGCACAGAGCGAGGACGCGTGATCCATGAGGCCGCCGATGTAGTAGCGGCAGGTCTGGCTAATCTCCGCGTACTCGTCGTCCGGGTCGTACATCATGTTCTTGCCCTTTGTCCAGACGCTCTGGTGCACGTGCATCCCGCTCGCATTGTCGCCGAAGATGGGCTTGGGCATGAAGGTGGCCAGCATCCCCATCTGGTGGGCGACCATCTTCATGACGTACCGGTACGTCACGCAGTTGTCCGCCTGCGGGACCAGCTCTGTGTAGCGCATGTCGATCTCGCACTGGCCGGCGGTGGCCACCTCGTGGTGGTGGGCGTCCAGCGTCATGCCGAAGTCGTCGATCAGGACACGGCAGGCCTCGTTCCGGAAGTCGACGAGGCTGTCGAGGGGCGGGGCGGGGTAGTAGCCCTCCTTGAAGCGGATCGGGAAGTCCTTCCCACCGTTCTCGTGCCAGGGCGCCTCGCGGCTCAGGATCTCGTAGCCCGCGCCGGACCAGGGGTTCCGCGCATGGTCCGGGGTCGGCGTGAGTCGGATCCCGTCGAAGACGAAGAACTCGATCTCGGGGCCCCAGTACGTCGTGTCGTACCCGGAGTCCTTGGCGAACTGGACGGCCTTCTGCGCGATGTAGCGCGAGTCCCGGGTGAAGCGCTCGTACGTGCCGCCCTCGTAGACGTCGACGATCATCCGCGCGGTGCGGTGCTCGCCCTGGTACCAGGGAAGGATCGCGAAGGTCGCCGGGTCGGGTTTCATGACCATGTCCGACTCGTGAATCTCCTTGAATCCCTTGATCGAGGAGCCATCGAGCTTCCCGATGCCCCGCTTGAAGTCGTCCGCTCCGATCGACGTGGACGGGATCGTGATATGCTGGAGCCCGCCGAGCACGTCCACGAACTGCAAATCGACCCACCGGATTTTCTCCGCCTGCATCCGTTTCAGCACGGTCTCTACGCTGGTCGTTCTCTTGGCCGCCATCCGCTTCCTCCCTCGGAACCCCGTGAGGGGTTTAGGCCGGGCGAAAAGCTCCGTCCTGCCGGTCCCATCGAAGCAAGTGATACATACTTAAATGGATATGTTGTATTGTCGGACATTTGAACGCTCCCATGTCGATTCATCAGACAATGTCGCATCCAGACCTCAGCCCCGCCTCCGATTTCGAGCATTCGAACGGCACCGGAACCGTCATGCTCGGAGTGCCGTTCCCCAGGTGAACCCCATGACTCCGATGGTGAAACTCGACGAGCTCGATTTGCGAATCGTGGCCCTGCTGAACCAGGACGCCCGGAAGTCCTACCGGGACATCGCGAAGGAGGTCGACGCGAGCATCAGCACGGTCTCCAACCGCATCCGGAAGCTCGAGTCGGAAGGGGTCATCACGGGCTACGCCCCGCTCATCGACGAATCGAAGATCGGGTTCGACGTGCTGGCCGTCGTGGGTGTCAAGATCCACAAGGGCCGGCTCCTCGAGGTCCAGCGGCGGATCGCGAAGGACGACCACGTGACGCACGTCTTCGACGTCACGGGCGAATGGGATTCGATCCTCGTCGTGCGGCTGAAGAGCACCCGGGAGCTCGACGGATTCATCAAACACCTGGGGTCCATGGAATACGTCGAGAACACGTACACCCAGGTCGTCCTCAACGTCGTGAAGGAGGAGCGCCGGGTCCTCCCCTGAGTGTCGGAATATGGGGAGTTCCTACACAATCTATATCATGCCAAGACCCCCCATAGTGCCCACTGGAGTGGAGGGACATGGCGGGGTACCTAAACTTCGACCCGAACCGCAAGCTCGAATTCGAGCCCGGTCGACCGCTGACGTTCGACTCAAGTCGGCCGCTGGACTTCCTGTTCTCGCGGGAACTCGAGTTCCAGCCCAACCGCGACCTGGGATTCGGACAGCGGGGGGTCGTGTTCCGAGGCTACATCTGCCCGATCTGCGGCGCCCTCGTCGCGCCCGACGCCACGAACTGCAACGAATGCGGGACCGTCTTCGAGGGCCCGCCGACGCCTCCTCCGCCGAAGCCTCCGGCCGCCCCGCCCGGAAGGCGGCCTCCTGCGGTAAAGACCCCTGCGGCCGCACCGAAGCGGCCCGCGCCACCTGCGAAGCCGGGCATCCTCTACTGCGCGTACTGCGGCGTCCAGCTGCACACAGGCGATACCTTCTGCTGGAACTGCGGCGCGCAGGCGAAGGGCGTCGCAGAGGTCGTGAAGCTGCCCAAGAAGAGGACGGAGCCCGCCACGCGAGAGTGGCGGCGCTCCGAGGAGCGTTGAGAGCATGGCTTGGTTGCTTGGTTTGAGCCCGTACACTTGGATCATGATCGCGTTCATTTTGCTGCTGTTCCTGGTCATGGCCCTGGGCGACATCGGTGGTATCGATTTCGACCACGACATTGGCGTTGGGGGCGACATCGACGGCGGCGTGAGCCCCCTGAGCCTGCCGATCATCTCTTCCTTCGGCGCCGCCTTCGGCGGGTTCGGAACAATCTTCGAGTTCCTCAACTACGGCCCCGTGCTGACGCCGCTCCTGGCCGCCGCGTGCGCCGGCCTCGTCGGCGCGGGCATGTACGTCCTGATGCTCAACGTGTTCGTGAAGACCCAGGCGGAGACGAAGGTCGACCTTGCGGCCATCGTGGGCTACAAGGGCCAAGTCCTCGTCCCGATCCGCCCGGGCCAGCCCGGACAAGTCGTCGTGGTCACGGAAGCCCGCGGACGGACCCTCCTGCAGGCCATCGCGGACACGGAAATTACCACGGACGAGCACGTGGTCGTGGATAGCGTCGTTGGGAACTCGGTAAAGGTACACAAGGTGTGACACGGAGAGGTGATGGTTGTGGCGGGCGAAGAGATACTGAGCTTTGTCATCTTGGGGATCGTAATTGTCGTGTTTGCGGCCATCCTGCTGTACGCGAGCCGCTACAAGAAAGTGCCACCGAACATGGCGATGGTCGTCTACGGGAGGAAGCAGAGGGGCCAGGGAGGACGCGGATACCAGGTGCTCTCGGGGGGCGCGAAACTCATCTACCCAATCGTCGAGTCGATCGAGTGGCTGCGCCTCGACGTGCGCACCCTGGACCTGATCGTCGCGGAGATCGTGACGGACGTCAAGCGGTCCGGCGCGCGGATCAACATCAAAGCGGTCGCCCAGGTGAAAATCTCCTCGGACGAGGCCACTCTCAACACCGCCGCAGAGAACCTCCTCGGCAAGACGGAGCAGCAGGTCGACGAGATCGCCCTGAAGACCCTCGAGGGCCACGTCCGTGGCGTGTGCGCCACCCTCACCGTCGAAGAGGTCAACTCGGACCGGGACGCGATCGCGTCCAAGATCCTCGGGATGGCTGGGAACGACCTGCGGAACATGGGCATCGAGATCCGTTCGTTCGTGATCAAGGAAATCGAGGACGCGCAGGGCTACTTGACCGCCCTCGGCGTCAAGCGGACGGAGGAAGTCAAGCGGGACGCTCGCGTCGGCAAGGCGAACGCCAACCGCGAAGCGACCGTCGCCGAGGCAACCGCGGCCCAAGAAGCCGAGAGGGCGAACGCCCAAGCCGAGGCCAACGTCGCCCAGTTCCACCGAGACCGGGACGTGATCAAGCAGCAGTCCGAGGCCACGGTCGAGCTCGAGCGGGCGAACAAGGAAATCGCCTTCCAGCTCCAGACCGCGAAGCGGGACCAGGAGCTCATTGTCGAGCAGCGGAAGATCGACATCCGCGCGAAGGAGCAGGAGGTCCTCGTCCAGGAGCAGGAAGTCAAGCGCCGTGAGCAGGAGCAGATCGCCGCCCAGGTCGTGCCGGCCCGGGCGGCCGCGGACGCCGTTGCAGCCAATGCGGACGGCGAGAAGCGGAAGCTCATTATCACCGCGGAAGGCGAGAAGGAACGCGCGATCCTCGTCGCGGAGGGCGAGCGCGAGCGCCTCGCCCGGACCGCGATGGGTGAGGCGGAGCGGATCCGGCAGGAAGGGACCGCAGAGGCGGACATCATCCGGTTGAAAGGTGAAGCCCAGGCCTACGCGATCAAGGCCACCGGGCTCGCCGAGGCCGTCGCGATGCAGGCCAAGGCCGAGGCCTGGGAGAAGTACGGCAAGGCCGCCGTCACGCAGCTCATCGTGGAGAAGCTCCCGGAGATCGTCGCGAACGCCGCGAAGTCCCTCGAGACGACCCAGAAGCTCATCATCATGGGCAGTGGCGGACCGTCCCAGCTTGTCTCGAGCGTCGTGGACATCGCTGCGACCGCGCCGGCCCTCGTCAAGGCCCTCACGGGCATGGACCTCACGGAGCTGGCAGGCAAGCTGAAGGACGTCACGAAGTGAGGGCGTGAATCCGCCCAAGGTCGAGTGGTCCCTTCACCGGGACCCCGACCTCATTATTGAGATCTGGTCGACCGAGGCGCTGATCGAGGCAGTCCTCGAGGCTCTGCTCGAGGAGCCGGAGGCGATGAAGCGCGCGCTGGCGGTGCTCTCGGGGCGGAAGGCGACGGGGAGCGCCTAGAGCGTCATCACGACGACGTCTTTGACGGACCGCATTCCCTTGAAGGGCAGGATGAACCGGCCCTCGGGGTCCGTCTTGAACTCCTTTCCGCCCACGTTTTCGGCCGGCGCGACGAGCACGTCGGACAGCTTTCCGCTCTTCGTGTTCACGATGAAATTGTCGATCGTGCCGAGGATCTGGCCATCATTCGTCATGACGGTCTTCCCCCGGAGCTCGGTGGCGAATTTCTTCATCCCATCACCCGCATCGGTGAGGGCCCTCCGCGGCCCCGCCGCGTCGGAATCCCATCCCTTTGTCTGACATACATCTGACGCGACCTATATGAGGCTTCCGTCAACGGCCGACCGGATGGACGTCAGCGCTCGACCTGCCACTCGCGGGGCGGCGGGGCGCGGACCATGGGCTGCCGCATACTCTTCAGGAAGGGCCAGACGCCCCCGACGATCCCCAGGATGACACCGATGAGGAGGAACCACCATCCGAGGGCGGCGCCCCAGGAGAGCGATCCTGCGGAACCCCAGTATCCCGTGATCGCGGCGTTGCGGACATCGGCTGCTGCCGCCGACGGGACCGTCAGGACTGGATATAGAAGGGCGACGAAGGCGAAGACCACGACGATCAGACCAAGGATGAGGAGCCCAAGGCCCGGGAGACGATGCACCGACTCAAGGGAGTAAAGCGCGACCGCCGCAAAGAAGACAATCAGGAGGACAATCGACAGAACGTAGGAAGTGCCAAGGGCATTCGCAATCGTATGGGCATCGAAGCCGCGCGCGTTGTAGGAGAGAGTGGCGGTGGATTCCCACACGCCGCCATGGTATGTGGTGACGGTGACGGAGGTCCATCCGTAGGTCGTTGTGTCATATTCGCCGGGGGCTCCGTTATCGGTTACCGCCCAAAGGGGGCTCACCAAAGTCAGAATGACGAAGATGATTCCGAGGACGAGGAAGACCCGGGCCCACCCGAGCCCCAGGAACCGATTGACGTAGGTCCTGACCGACTTTACCGCTGACATGTCTCCGGGAAGGCGCGGAGCGGATAAAAAAGGTGCGACCTCGCGTTTACGCCGCGGATCTCAGCGATAGTACCCGAGGACCTCTTCCTTCTGGCGCCGCGCAGTGCCGCGCTCCATCGTCTTGCCGAGGTTTTCGTAGAACTTGACCGTGTCCTCGTCCAGGCTCGGCCGCACGACCTTGATCGCTTCCTGGAAGTGGACCATGGACACCTTCCGGGCGTCCTTCTTCTCCCGCAGGGCGATCATCGCGGCCTCGCGACAGAGACCCTCGATGTCCGCGCCCGTGTAGCCGTCGAGCTCCTCCGCGAGCTCGTCGACGTCGACGGCTTCCAGGGGCATGCTTTTCGTGTGGACCTTGAGGATCTCCAGGCGGGCGGCCTTGTCGGGCGCCGGGACGAGCAGGATTCGATCGAACCGGCCCGTGCGCAGGAGCGCCGGGTCGACCATGTCGGGACGGTTCGTCGCGCCGATCACCACGACGCCTTCGAGGGTCTCGAGGCCGTCCATCGACGTCAGGAGCTGGTTCACGACGCGCTCGCTCACGCCGGAGTCGTTGTCGAACCCGCGGCGGTGCGCGATCGCATCGAGCTCGTCGAGGAAGACGATGCACGGGGCGACCTGCTTCGCCTTCTTGAAGATCGTCCGGACGGCCTTCTCCGACTCGCCGACCCACTTCGACATGACCTCGGGGCCTTTGATCGAGATGAAGTTGGCCTCGGACTCGTTGGCCACGGCCTTGGCGAGCAGGGTCTTCCCCGAGCCCGGCGGGCCGTACAACAGGATGCCGCGCGGCGGCTTGATCCCCATGCGCTTGAACGCGTCGGGGTCCTTGAGGGGCATCTCGACGGCCTCGCGGAGCTTCATCTTCACGTCCCCAAGTCCGCCAACGTCGCCCCAGGAGATCTTGGGGATCTCCACGAGGACCTCGCGCATCGCGCTCGGCTCGACCTCCTTGAGGGCGTTCTTGAAGTCCTCCGGGAGGACGCGCATCTTCTCGAGGGTCTCGGCGGGGATGGGCTTCTCGAGGTCGATGTCCGGCAGGTAGCGGCGGAGCGTCTTCATGGCCGCCTCCCGCGCGAGGGCCGCGAGGTCGGCGCCGACGAACCCGTGGGTGACGTCGGAGAGCTCGCTGAGCAGGTGGTCCCGCTCTTCCTCGGCTCCCTCAATAGGCATGCCCCGCGTGTGGATCTGGAGGACCTCCTTGCGGCCGTCGCGGTCCGGGACCCCGATCTCGATTTCGCGGTCGAAGCGCCCGGGGCGGCGGAGCGCCGGGTCGATAGCCTCGTCCCGGTTCGTCGCGCCGATGACGATGACCTGCCCGCGTCCGGAGAGGCCGTCCATGAGGGTCAGGAGCTGCGCCACGACGCGCCGCTCGACCTCGCCGGTGACCTCCTCCCGCTTCGGGGCGATCGAGTCGAGCTCGTCGATGAAGAGCACGGAGGGCGAGTTCTTCTGGGCCTCCTCGAACTTCTCGCGGAGGCGCTCCTCCGACTGCCCGTAGTACTTGGACATGATCTCCGGGCCCTGGATCGAGTAGAAGTTGGCGCCAGCCTCGTTGGCCACCGCCTTCGCGATCAGGGTCTTGCCGGTGCCTGGAGGACCGTATAGGAGGACCCCCTTCGGCGGGTCGATCCCGAGGCGCTCGAACAGCTCCGCGTGCTTCAGCGGGAGCTCGATCATCTCGCGGACCTTCATGAGCTCCTCTTTCAGGCCTCCGATGTCCTCGTAGGTCACGGTCGGCGTGAGGACCTCGCCCTCGCGGACCGGCTCCTCCTTCATCTCGACGATCGTGTCGTCGTTGATCTGGACGACGCCCTTGGGCGCCGTGTTGATGACCATGAACGGGAGCGCGCCGCCCATCAGGGCGATTCCGGGGACGATGACGACGTCGCCCTTGTTCAGCGGCCGCTTCAGCAGCCCGCGCTTCACGAAGTTCTCGATGCCCTGCCCGAAGGAGATTTTGTGGCCCTCGCTGATGATGGGGGCGATCGTCACCCGCTCGGCCTGGAGGACCTCCGCCTTCCGGACCTCGACCTTGTCGCCCAGGCTCACGCCGACGTTGCGGCGGACCAGGCCGTCGATGCGGATCATGCCCTTGCCCTCGTCCTCCTGCATGACGCGGAAGAGTTTGGCCGCAGTGGACTTCTTCCCAATGATCTGGATGATCTCGCCCACGTCGACGCCGAGCGCCAAGCGCGTCTTCGTGTCGACCCGGGCTCGACCCAGGCCGACGTCACTCTGGGGCGCTTCCGCAACCTTGAGAACGACCCTTTCGGGCACGGCGCTTCAAAACCCTCCGGCTTATATCAACGTTGTGGGGTGTTTGTCAATGTTTCATATGGAGAGACCAAGGGCCGAATCAGGCATTCGGCATGCGGCGCTCCTTGACCTCGCTCGACTCGTGCACGACGAGGTCCTGCGCGACGACCACGCCGATGTGGCAGTGGGGCCCGATCCGGACGTCGCGGCCCTCGAGGTAGGCGGCGTTCGTCCCGACGAGGGCGACGTCCTGGCCCACGATGCGGTCCACGGTCAGGTCGCCGCGGGAACGGACGAACCCGCCCGCCGCCCGCACGGAGATATCCTGGCCCTCGATCTTGCCGATTTGCGAACTCCCGCCGAGCTCGATGTCCACGTCCTGCGCCTTGAGCTCCCCGGGGATCCGCACGACACCCGAGGAGTGGAAGTCCTGGCCGTGGACGTTCCCGTCCACCCGGAGGCCCCCGCTCGCGGAGATGTCGACCGCGTCGATGTCCTTCGAGACCTCGAGCGAACCGCTGACGTCCACGTCCTGCGCCTTGAGGGAACCCGCGATTCGGGCCGAGCCGGAGGACCGGAACTCCACGCACTGGACGTCCCCGTCGAAGTCGCAGGAGCCGGAGACCTTCACGCTCTCGCACTCGAGCGGCCCCTTCACCCGGGCGCTCCCGGCCGCCTTGAACTCGATCGTCTTCACGGGGTTTCCCGCGACCACGCCGGAGCCGACGATCTTGATCTCCTCGCCGCTGAGCTTCACGCCGATGCCTGCGAAGTCCATCGCCCGCACGGAATCGCGCGTCGCCCGCATGGACTCCCGCATCGCCCCCATCGAGTCGTTGACGGCCTGCATGGACTCCTGGCTCGCCCGGAAGGCCTCCTCGGTGGCCCGGCTCACGGTCTCGTGGATGGAGTCCCCGAGGCTCGGTCCTGGCGCGGCGGCAGCCTCCGTCTCCTCGGGCTCCGCATCGTACCGGGCCTTGATGTCGAGGTACGTCTTCTCGGAAATCTCGCCCCGCGCCAGCCGCTCCTCGAGGCGTTGGAGGATGTCCTTGCGCTTCATCGGTTCCACCGGAACTGTCGCGCCATCTGGAAATAGGTTTCCTTCTGCCGCGCGGCCGTGAGGATCGACCTCTGTGCGTCCTGGTCCGGCCGAAGCGGGCGGCGCCGCGGACGGCTCGCCAGCGGCTTGCCTCGGACGATCACCAAGGACAGGGCGCTCATCACGGTCTCCCAGATTCCCGCCGTCTTGTTCGGGTACATGTCCCGAGACAGCCACGGCGGCGTACTTATCCAAGCCTCGCGGGCGGAAATAACATCCTCAGCCCTGCAGAAATCATCTTCTCCTTCGCGGGAGAAACGTCCCGACAGGGAGCGGAAGAACTTTGAAGTAGGCACAGGGAGGTCGCCGGCTCGTCGATGCCGGAACCGCTCGAGCTTGTCCGCATCGCGTCGTCCGAGACGCGTCGCCAGATCCTCCGCCTCCTGCAGCAGGGGTTCGACCACCCGGAAGACCTCGCGAAGAAGCTCAAGATCCGACGGACGTCCGTGGACAAGCAGCTCCTCGAGCTGTTCCAGTGGGGGCTCGTCGACCGCGCCGCCATCTTCCCGCCGAACGGCCGGCCTCGAATCGTGTACCAGGTGACGCAGCGAGGGAGGGACCTGCTCGACCTCCTGGAGAGGGTCGTGAAGGAGTACAGGGACCTGTTCCGCCTCGATTACGATCGGGAGCTCGAGGCCCTCGAGGGCCGACTGGCCTCCGGGGAGATCGCCGAAGAGATGTACTTCAAGAAGCGGAAGGAACTCGAGGCCCGGTACGCGTCAGTCCTTTGAACTCCGGTCGCGCCGCCGCTGCCGGGCAACGGCCTCGTCCAGGGTCAGCTTCCCCTGTGCCACGCCGTTCGCGAGCTCCGAGGAGATCGTCACCTGGCCGCCGCTCTGCAGACGGGACCGCCGCTGGATCTCGCGCACCTCTCCGGGCGTCGGCCGCACCTCGAACGGGGGTTCGACCCGCACGCCGGGAGTCCGGGCGATGTCGACGGCGGCGTCCAGGTCCGGTTGGGGCGTCCGGTGGGTCGTGCCCGCCTCGTCGACGATCTCGAGGCGGAGACCGTCGTCCGCCAGGGAGTTCAGGATGCGGTTCCGGTTCGTCGGATCGCCGTGGCCGACCCGCACGCGCACCCGCTTCGCCGGGAATGTCCGGAGGGCGGTACGCACCTGGTCCCGGACGGCCTCGGGGCTGGGCGCGAGGTACGTGTCGAGGACGTCGCCGTCCCCGACGACCGCGACCCCGGGCTCATGACCCGGATCCACGCCGATGAGGAGTTCTGTCCACTCCGTCTTCCCCTTCAGGAGCTGGAGGGCGCGGGCGATCGCGTTGTCGAGGTCGTGGACCACGACCACGTTCTTGAACCGGATCCGCGGCGCCTCGGCCGCCGATGTGAGGACGGCCCCAACCGTCTCCGGGACGCGGCGGGAAAACGAAAGACTCGTGAAGGGAGCGCCCCGAGCCTTGAGCGCGCCGACCAGGTCGTGGTAGAGGCGGAAGTCCTCCGTCAGGATGCCCAGCACCTTGCGCACGCCAGCGCGAACGGAGTCGGGCGAGATAATCTTGTCCGATTGCGCGCCCCGGGCCGTTGTTACCAGGAATGATTCACACGCGTGACAACCAGAGCGGAAGCGATTCATATGCGCCGTCTCCATCGAATCCCGGGGAGAAACCACCGTGCAGGCCAATTCCTCTCAGGTACAAGCGGCGCCGGACCTCGACGCCAAAGGCTTGTTGCTCCGGGACGCACTCGCGATTCTGACGGTGGTGGGAGCCCTCGTCGCCTTCTACGGAATGATCAAGCTCGTCTCCTACCTGTCCGGCATCCCGTTCCCCTAGGGATTCCGGAACCGATCGAAGACGCCCCGCCGGACATCGGCGCTTCCCTGGAGCTCCGCCAGGCGTTCGAGGAGCTTCCGCTCCTCGGCCGAGACCTTCTCCGGCGTCGCGACGACCACTCGGACGAGCTGGTCGCCCCGGCCTCCGCCTTGGAGGCGAGGTAAGCCTTTCCCGCGCAGGCGCAGCAGAGAATGGGACTGCGTCCCCGGCGGGACATGGAGACGCGCGGATCCGTCCAGGGTCGGGATCTCGACCTCGGCGCCCAGGGCCGCCTGCGGGTAGGTGATCGGCAGGGTCATGATCACGTCCTCCCCGTCCCGCTCGAAGGTAGGATGGGGGGCGACGTGGACGACCACGAAGAGATCGCCGGGTCGGGCTCCCGCTTCCCCTGCCTCCCCGTGGCCGCGAATCCGCAGCTGGAGGCCGTCCGGAGCGCCCGCGGGGATCTCCACGGCGACAGTCCTCGGCTCCGTGATGCGGCCGGCGCCCGCGCACCGGCGGCAGGGAGCCTCGGGCCACTTCCCGCGGCCCTGGCACTTGGGACACGGGGTGATCGTGACGAACTGGCTGTACCCGCGGCGTGCGGAGCTGGTCACCTGGCCGCGACCCTTGCAGGTCGGGCACGTCACGAGCTTGCCTCCTTCCGCGCCGGTCCCCTGGCAGGCGGGGCAGGACTGCGGAGCCCGGAGGGTGAGCTCCTTGCGGGAACCATGGAGCAGGTCCTCGAGCCGGACCTCCGCATCGACGCGGAACGAACGCCCGGAGGCGGGGCCTCGCGGCCGGCCCATCCCGCCGCCGAAGAACTGGTCAAACAGCCCGCCTCCGCCCAAGCCTCCGCCCCGGAAGAAGGTCTCGAAGAAGTCGCGACCGAAGATGTCCTCCACGTCGGCGGCGTGGGTGAAGCGGTCCCAATCGAAACCCTGGCCGCCCCACACCTGCTGCTTGAGGCCCTCGGGGCCGAACTGGTCGTAGATGCGACGTTTCTCATCGTCGGCGAGGACCTCGTAGGCCTCGGAGACCTGCTTGAACTTCTCCTCGGCGGCCTTGGGGTCGTCCTTGTTCAGGTCCGGATGGTACTTCTTGGCCAGCCTGCGATAGGCCCGCTTGATCTCGTCCTTGGATGCCCCGCGAGGGACGCCGAGGGTCTCGTAGTAGTCCGGTCCGGCCATACCGCGTTCTTCCGTCCACATGCGCCGTGGCTACTTCACTTCTTGTCCACGTCCTCGAAGTTCGCGTCCACGACCCCCGGTTCCGACGAGTCGCCCGACCCCTCCGACCCGCCCGTTGGGGGAGGGGCCGCGGCGGCGCCGCTCTTCTGGTACATCTCGATCCCGATCTTCTGGCTCGCGGCGTTCAGCTCCTCGATCGCCCGGCGCAGCTGGGACAGGTCGTCCGAGGCCAGGACCTTCTTGAGCGCGTCGATCTTCTCCTGGACCTCCTTCTTCGTGGCCTCGGAGATGTTCGCGCCCTGCTCCTTGAGCAGCTTCTCCGTCGCGTAGACCAGCGCCTCGCCCTGGTTGTGGGCCTCGACGAGCTCGCGGCGGCGCCGGTCGTCCTCGGCGTGGGACTGGGCATCCCGGATGGCCTGGTCGATCTTGGACGGGTCCATCCGCTGCGGCGCCATGATCGTGAGCTTCTCGCTCTTGCCCGTCGCCTTGTCCGTGGCCGAGACGTTCAGGATCCCGTTCGCGTCGATGTCGAACGCGACCTCGATCTGGGGCACGTGGCGCGGCGCGGGCGGGATGCCCTGGAGGTAGAATCTCCCCAGGCTGATGTTGTCCGAGGCCATGGAGCGCTCCCCTTGGAGGACGTGGACCTCGACGACCGTCTGGCCGTCCGCCGCGGTCGTGAAGATGTCGCTCTTCTTCGTGGGGATCGTCGTGTTCCGCTCGATCAGCTTGTGGAACACGCCGCCCTGGGTCTCGACGCCCAGGCTGAGCGGCGTCACGTCGAGGAGGACGATGTCCTTCACATCGCCGCTGAGCACGGCTCCCTGGATCGCCGCGCCGAGCGCGACGCACTGCATCGGGTCGACGGTCCTTTCCGCGGGCCGTCCGAGGATGCGCTCGAAGCGCTCGCGGACGACGGGCATGCGGGTCGGGCCGCCGACGAGGATGGTGTGGTTGACATCCGAGAAGCTCCACTTCGCGTCGTTGAACGCGCCGCGGATGGGCGCCTCGAGGCGCGCCAGGACGGGTTCGATGAGCTGCTCGAGCTTGGACCGCGTCACCTTCTTCTCCAGGTGGACGGGCTGCCCGCCCTTCTGCGCGATGAACGGGAGGTTGATTGTCGTCTCGACCGCGCTCGTGAGCTCGATCTTGGCCTTCTCGGCCGCGTCGCGCAGGCGCTGAAGAGCCTGCTTGTCCGCGGAGAGGTCGATCCCCTGCTCGGACCGGAACTCGGAGACGAGCCACTGGATCACCGCGTTGTCCATGTCCATCCCGCCAAGGGCCGTGTCGCCGGACGTGGCGATGACCTCGAACACGCCCTCGCCCATCTCCATGAGCGTCACGTCGAACGTGCCGCCCCCGAGGTCGAGGACGGCGATCTTGCCCTCGCCCTTCTTGTCCAGCCCATACGCCAAGGCCGCGGCCGTCGGCTCGTTCACGAGCCGCAGCACCTCGAGGCCGGCGATCTTGCCGGCGTCCTTCGTGGCCTGGCGCTGGTTGTCGTTGAAGTACGCGGGCACCGTGATGACGGCCTGCGTGATCTTCTCGCCCAGGAACGCCTCCGCGTCCGTCCGGATCTTCCGCAGGATCATCGCGGAGATCTCCGGCGGGGTGTAGTCCTTCCCCTCGATCCGGACCTTGTAGTCCGTCCCCATCTTCCGCTTGATCTGCATGACGGTTTTGTCCGGATTCAGGACGGCCTGGCGCTTCGCGGGCTCGCCCACGAGGATTCCGTCCTTCGTGAACGCGACCACGGACGGGAACATCTTCCCGCCGTAGGCGCTGCCCTCCGCGCTCGGGATGATCTTGGGCGTTCCCGCTTCCATGTACGCGGCCTCGGAGTTTGTCGTGCCGAGGTCGATTCCGATGATTTTAGGCATGGTTTTCACCTCTGTTCTGGATGACAATGACTTGAGCGGGACGCAGGATGTGGTCCTGCAGCCGGTACCCCTTCCGCACGACCTCCGCCACGGCGCCGTCCTCCCGCCCGGGGTCGGCCACCTGCTGGACGCAGTCGTGCACGTATGGATCGAACTTCTCGCCCTCGGCCGGGATCTCCTCGAGTCCCGCGGCCCGAAGGGCCTTCAATAGATTCTCTTGGACCATGCGGACGCCTTTCGCCGGCTCGCCGTCCAAGTGCAGGAGCGCCGCATCCATGTCGTCGAGGATCGGCAGGAGGCGGACAACGAGCGCCTCGTTGGCCAGCTTGACGACGGCCTCGGTCTCCCGCGAAACGCGCTTGCGGTAGTTCTCGAAGTCGGCCTGGAGATACTTGAGCCGGTTCAGGAGCTCCTCGTTCCGCCTCCGCTCGATCTCGAGCTCCGAGGGCGCCGCAGACTCCGGCGGGGCTTCCCCGGGTTCCTCGAGGGGCGTCTCCGGGGGCTCGGGTTTCACCTTCGGTGCTTCATGCGCCATGACGGTCACCTCCGGATCGCCTCGCGCGGGTCAGGGTCACGTCGAGGATGCCGTTGAGGTACGTCGCCTTCGCCGATCCCGGCTTCACGGAGGCGGGCAACGCCAGTTCGAGATGATAGGCCGGCCCCTGGACGCGTTTCGCATCAATCGTCAGCGAGGCCTCGGTCGCCTGGATGTCCAGCGCGTCCTTCGGGGCGCCGGGCAGCTCAACGGTCACGTAGACGTGGCTCGGGGAGAGCGTCACCTCGGCGGTGGGAATGCGGGCGGATGGCGGGTCGACCGTCGGAGACGGCGCCGCAAGGGCCGGCCGCCCGGAGGCGGGATTAGGCCCGGGGAGGGAGGGCACGGGCTTGCGCCGCCCTCGCGGGTGGTTCGCCGTGTCCGGCGCTCCGGCCGGGTCCGAGTCGCGTTCCTCGTTCATGGAGACCCCCGGGGGCCGCGGGGCCTCCCGATCGGCCCCCTCAGAACTCTTCTCCGGCTCCGCCCTCGTCGCCCTCGCCGCCGGCACCCGGGCCCTTGCCGCCCGGTGCGCCGCCGGACTTGGACGCAATGACGTCGTCGATCCGGAGGACCATGACCGCCGCGTCCGTCGCGGAACTGATGGCCTGGCTGCCCACGCGGATCGGCTCGATCACGTTCTCCTTCTTCATGTCGGAGACCTTGCCGGTGAAGACGTTCACGCCGGCGTTCTTGTTGCCCTTCTTGTGCTCCTTGCGGAGCTCAATCAGCATGTCGATGGGGTCCAGCCCGGCGTTCTCGGCGAGGGTGCGCGGGACGGCTTCCATCGCGTCGGCGAAGGCCTCGATCGCAATCTGCTCGCGCCCTCCGACCGTGGAGGCGTGATCGCGCAGGCCGAGGGCGATCTCCATCGCGCTGGAGCCGCCACCGGTCACGACCTTGCCGTCCTCGATGGCGACGGAAACGACGCTCGTGGAGTCCTCGAGGGACCGCTCGACCTCGTCGACGACGTGCTCCGTGCCTCCGCGGATCAGGATGGACACGGCCTTCGGGTTCTTGCAGCCCGTGACGAACGTCATAGAGTCGTCTCCGATCTTCTTCTCGAAGACGATCTTGGCGTACCCGAGGTCGTCCTTGGCGAGCTCATCGAGCTTCGTGACGATCTTCCCGCCCGTGGCCTTCGCGAGCTTCTCCATGTCAGACTTCTTGACGCGCCGGACGGCGTAGATGCCCTCCTTCGCGAGGTAGTGTTGGGCGAGGTCGTCGATGCCCTTCTGGCTGAACAGGACCGTGGCGGCGCTCTTCTTCACCGTGTCGACCATCCGCTTCAGCATCCCTTCCTCCTCGTTGAGGAAGGCCTGGAGCTGGGCCGGGTCCGTGATCTCGATCTTCGCGTCGATCTCGGTCTTCTTGACCTCAAGGGCCGCGTCGACCAAGGCGATCTTCGCATCCTTGATCTCGGAGGGCATGCCGGGGTGCACGCGCTCCTTGTCGACGATGATGCCGTCGACGAGTTCCGTGTCGGCGATGGATCCGCCCTGCTTCTTGACGATCTGGATGTTGTCCTCGTCGACGAAGTACGAGCCGTCGGCCCGCTGCTCCGCAACCGTTGATACGGCCTTCACGGAGATGTCGGCGAGGTGCTCCTTGTGGCCGCTCGAGGACTTCGAGGACATGGAGGTCATTGCGACCTTCTTCAGAGTGTCCGGGTCCTTGATCGAAATCTTGGTGGCGATCTTCTCGAGGATGTCCCGGGCCTTCACGCTCGCGAGTCGGTAGCCGGACGCAATCACGGTCGGATGGATGTTCATGTCGATGAGGTCTTCGGCCTTCTTCAGGAGCTCGCCCGCGAGGATGACCGCGGTGGTCGTGCCGTCGCCAGCCTCCTCGTCCTGGGTCTTCGCGACCTCGACGAGCATCTTGGCGGCCGGGTGCTCGATGTCGATCTCCTTCAAGATCGTGACCCCGTCGTTCGTGATGACGACGTCTCCCAGGCTGTCCACGAGCATCTTGTCCATGCCCCGGGGACCCAGGGTCGATCGCACCGCGTCGGCCACGGCTTTGGCGGCCGCGATGTTGTTGAACTGCGCTCCCTTCCCGCGCTCTCGGCGCGTTCCCTCTTTCAAAACGAAGATCGGGGTACCTGCTGGCATCATGGTCTACATGCCTCCGAAACCCTACGGACTCATGTCCGGGGCTCAAGTCTATGTTGGGACTTCTATATAAGCGTTTCATTGTTGGGTCGAGTCCTGCCGCGCCAGACTGGCCGGCGTTGGCGAGCTCAGCGGTCACGGCAATAGGTCTATTAGGGGCAAGGAGGTAGCGCGCTCGGTGAAGGCCCTCCTCCTTGATCTGGCGAGAGCCGTCCAGCGGGCGGTAGACACGTTGCAAGGAAACCCGGGGGATGTCCTGGGCCGCGGCGCCGACGGGGCTCCGAGCACCCGCATCGACCGGGTTGCCGAGACCGCGGTCCTGAAGCGGCTGGACGAGAAGCGGGTCAAGCTGAACGTGCTCAGCGAGGAGGCCGGCGTGGTCGAGCGCGGAGGCGACCGCGTGCTCGTGCTCGATCCCGTGGACGGCACCCACAACGCCCTCCGCGGCGTTCCCGCTTTCTCCGTATCCATGGCCATCGGGCGGGATTCTCTCGGCGACGTCGAGGAGGGACTCGTTCGGGACCTCGTCGGCGGAGCGACCTACTACGCCGCGAAGGGGAAGGGCGCGTCGCTCGACGGTCGCCGGATCGAGACGAGACCGTTCGACCCGAAGGATGTCCTCTTCAGCGTGTACCTGGGAACGAACGCCCACCCCGAGGCATCCCGGATCGCCGCGAAGGCCCGTCGCGTACGGCACCTCGGAGCCGCCTCCCTGGACCTCTGCCTCGTCGCTCGCGGCGCAGCGGATCTGTATTACATGCACAGCGCGGTCCCCCAGCTCAAGCTCCGCGCATGCGACATCGCGGCGGGGACGCTCATCGTCCGTGAGGCGGGCGGCCAGGTCCTCGCGCTCGACGGAGAGGACCTCGACCTGCCCCTCACCTCGGACGCTCGCACGGACCTGGTCGCCGTCGGCGACCGGAAGGCCTGGGAGGCGATCCAATGAAGTTCGGCATCACCGCGAACCCGCACATCCCCGATTCCCTCGAGGCGACAAAGACGATCCTCCGGTTCCTGGAACCGAAGCACGAGGTCGTCCTGGAGACGGAGATCGCGAAGGACGTTGGCCGCACGGGCGTCCCGCTGGCCCACATGAAGCCGGACATCATCCTCGCGGTCGGCGGCGACGGGACGATCCTGCGGGCCCTGCAACTCACGGAGGCGCCCATCCTCGGGATCAACTCGGGCTCGCTCGGGTTCCTGGCGGAGGTCTACGCGAACGAGGTTGAGACCTTCCTCGGGCGCATCGTGCGGACGGACTACAAGGTCGAGGAACGCCTGCGGCTGAAGGTCACGGTCGACGGGCAGCGGCTCTTCGACTGCCTCAACGAGGTCGTGGTCCACACGGCCCAGGTGGCGAAGATCCGCCACTTCGAGGTCCACCTCGACGACGCCCTCGTGACCCGCGTGCGGGCGGACGCGATAATCCTCGCGACGCCGACCGGCTCGACGTCGTACTCGATGTCCGTCGGCGGGCCCATCGTCGACCCACGTGTGCCCGCGATCATCCTGAACGCGATCGCGCCGTTCAAGCCGTCCTGCCGGCCTCACGTTTTCCCCGCGGCGAGCCAGGTCCGCGTCAGCCTCGTCAAACCGAAGGAGTGCCTCCTCGTCATGGACGGCCAACGCGAGACGCACCTCAAGGGGGCCGAGACAATCTCCGTGACCGCCTCGGAGCGACCGGCCCGCTTCATCCGGTTCCGGGACGACTTCTACAAGCGGTTCGAAGAGAAGATCTCCCGCCAGTGAGGGCCATGCCGAAGCGACCCACCTCGATCACACGCAAATGCCTCCGGATGATCCTCGAGGCCTCGCGGGACATGTACCCGAACGAGTTCGGCGCCTTCCTCCGCGCCGAGGAGGGGGTCATCGTGGAGCTCGTGATGATCCCGGGCACGGTGAGCGGACGGCGGCACGCAATCTTCCAGACGTGGATGCTCCCGCCGAACCTGGGCGTCGTGGGCACGGTCCACTCCCACCCGAGCGGCGTCTTCCGTCCCTCCGACGAGGACCGCTTGCTGTTCAGCAACTTCAGCGGCCTCCACCTGATCACCGGCCACCCGTTCACGGAGGAGACCTGGGCCGCGTGGACGAACAAGGGGGAGCGCGTCCCCCTCAGCGTCGTGCCGTAGCGGCACCTGCTGCGAGGACGTCCGCGTAGACGTCGAGGACCTGCTGCGCAACCGTCTCCGTTGTGAACGCCGCGAGGACCTTCTCCCGGCCGCGCCGGCCCATCTCCGCGCGCAGCCCCGGGTCGGCCAGGAGAGTCTGGATCTTGCGCGCCAGGTCCTGCGGGTTCATCGGATCGGCCAGGAGGCCCTCGCGCCCGTCCTCGATGATCTCCCGCACTCCGGGGATGTCCGCGACCACGACGGGCTTGCCGGTCGCCATGGCCTCGAGGGCGACGATCCCAAACGCTTCGAGGCGGGACACGCTCGGGAGCACGAAGACGTCACAGGCGGCATACACCTTCGGGAGGTTCTCCTGGGACACGCGGCCGAGGAACTGCACCCGGTCTTGGACGCCGAGGGTGGCCGCGAGGCGCTCCATCGCCTCGAGGGAGGAGCCTTCTCCCGCCACGACGAGCGAGACGCCAGGCAGGTATCGGGCGGCCTCGATGAAATGCTCGACGCCCTTGTGGGCCACGATCCGGCCGACGAGGAGGACGACCGGGCGGTCGCGGGGAATCCGGAGCTTCGTCCGCACGCTGCTGCCGTCGACCTCGGGGTGGAAGTGATGGGCGTCGACGGCGTTCGGGATCACGACGGGGCTCTGCCGCCAGACCGCGCGGCTCGTGGCCGCGTAGGTCCGGGTGGTCACGATGACCTTTGCGGCCCGATTCAGAGTGGAAGCGCCCAGGCTGCGGCGGTAGAGCGTCTCGATCAGGGCTCCGACGGGAGACGGGATCTCGACATCGCAGTGGTAGGTGAGGACCAGGGGCAGCCCGCGCTGCTCGGCCGCGTCCGCCGCGTAGTGCGCGCTGAGGGGCGGCGGGAGATGCGCGTGGATCACGTCGACGTCGAGGCCGCGGATCAGCGGGCGCATCTTCGGGGCGATGGGCGTGCGCAGGACGATCATCCGCGGCTTGACCCGGATGATGTCGAAGCCGTCCACCGATTCCCGCTCGGGCGCCGACGAGGTGTGGCGGGCGGTGATGACGGTGACCTCGTGACCCCGCGCGGCGAGCTCGCGGGAAAGGACCTGCACGTGGCTCTCCACGCCGCCGAGGTGGGGATAGAACCATGGCGATACCTGGGCGATGCGCACGACGCCCACCTCAGAAGATCCGGCTCCGCGGGGCGATGTTCCCGCGGACGCTCGCTCCGGGTCCGATGAACGTGCCCTCCCCGATGATCGTGCCGGCGTCGATCGAGGCGTTGATGCCGACCTTCACGTCGTCCCCCATGATCACGCCGAGCTTGCGGAGCCCGGTGTCGACCTCCGCGCCGCCGAACCGGACCCGGACGTTCGCCTCGTCCAAGCGCAGGTTCGCGACCTTCGTGCCGGCGCCGAGGTTACACCGCTCCCCGAGCACGCTGTCCCCGACGTAGTTCTGGTGGGGGACGTGCGTGCCTCCCATGAGGATGCTGTTCTTCACCTCGCACGCGTTGCCGACCTTCGCCTTCGGGCCGATGGCGGTGGATGGCCGGATGTAGCAGTTGGGGCCGACCTCCGCCTCGGGGCCGATGATCGTGGGGCCCTCGACGTGGGAGCCCGGCCGAACGTGGGCGCCCGCCTCGACGAGGACCTCACCCACGAGGGTCGCGCCCGCGTCCACGGTCCCGTGGACCGCGCCTTTGAGCGGCTTGAGAAGGGCTGCGTTGGCCCGGAGCAGGTCCCACGGTCGGCCGACGTCGAGCCACTCGCCCGGGAGGCGGAAGCCGTGCACGTCGCGCTTCGTCAGGAGCGTCCGAATCGTGTCCGTAATCTCGTACTCGCCCCGCGGCGACTTCGGCGTGGCGTCGATGAGGGGGAAGATGTCCGGCTCGAAGACGTAGATGCCCGCGTTGATCAGGTGGGACTTCGGCGCCCGCGGCTTCTCCTCGAGTCCGCTCACGCGCCCGTCCGTGAGCTCGACCACGCCGAACGGCCGCGGATCCGGCACCTCCGCGAGGGCCATGACGGGGCCGCCAGCCTTCTCGTGGTAGGCAACGAGGCCTTTGAGCGCCTCGCCCGAGACGACCACGTCCCCGTTGATGCTGAGAAAGGGACCGTCGACGTGCTTGCGGAGCTGCCCGATCGCGTTCGCAGTCCCCAAGCGCTCCGTCTGCTCCTCGTAGTCGATGACCAGTTCCGAATCACCGCCGCGGCCGAAGCTCTCGCGGATCCGATGGCCCTGCCATCCGATGAGGATCGTCACCTCGCGGATGCCGGCCTGGCGAACGGCCTCGAGGGTGTGGCGGAGGAACGGCTTGCCTGCAACCGGGAGGAGGGGCTTGGGAAGGTTCGCCGTGAGGGGGCGCATCCGCGTGCCCTCGCCGGCCGCGAGAATGACCGCCTTCATGTGGCCGCGCCCTGCGCGCTCGATAGGGCCGTGGCATATATCGCCTTTGCTCTGGCCGCGTCGCGCGACTCCGCCTGCACACGGATTTTCGGCTCCGTCCCGGAGAGCCGCACGAGAGCCCAGCCGTCGTCCCACCGGAGTCGCCAGCCGTCCACGGTCGTGACGTCGGCGCCGAGGCCCCGCAGCGCCGTGTCCAGGTTCGCCTCGACCTGGGCGCGTCGAGAGCGCTCGAACGCCACGGCACCGCGGAGCATCGGGTAGCGGGGAATCGCCCGAACCGCTGCGGTCAGCGAGGACTCCGAGGCCATCTTGACCAGCCGCGCGGCGGCGTACACGCCGTCGGGACAGAGCGTAGCCTTGGGGAAAATCCAGGTGCCGGAAGGCTCGCCGCCGAAGTCGGCGCCGCGGCGCTTGAGCTCCCCGGCGACGTAGACGTCTCCGACGCGGGTGCGGTAGATCGTCGCCTTCGGGAGGAGGTCCTCGAGGACCATCGAGGCGTCCACGGGGACCACGAGCGAACGGCGGACCTCCTGTTTCGCAAAGAGGGCGAGCAAGGAGTCGCCACCCAGGTACGTCCCGTCCTGATCGACGGCGACCATCCGGTCCCCGTCGCCGTCATGCGCGATCCCGAGGTCCGCGTGCACGTTCCGGACCGTGCTCTTCAGGAGGCCCAGGTTCTCCTCCGTGGGCTCGGGTTCGCGGCCCGGGAAGTGGCCGTCCGGCTGGGCGTTGAGGGCGATCACCTCGCACCCCATCCGGCGCAGGAGGAACGGCGTGATCGTGGTCGTGGCCCCGCAAGCGCAGTCGACGACGACCCGGAGCTTCACCGGGCCGATCTCGGCGAGGATCGCGTCGATGTGCTCGGCGACGAGATCGTCCCGGGAGGACAGCCGACCGACCTGATCCCACCCCGACGAGCGGAATCGGCCCGCGTCCAAGGCCTTCTCGATCTCGTCCTGTTGCGTCTCATCGAACGCCATGCCGTCGGGGTTCCAGAGCTTGATCCCGTTGTATGGGGCGGGGTTGTGGGACGCGGTGATCTCGACCCCGCATCCGTACTCCGCGGCTCCGCGGGCGAGGGTCGGCGTGGAGACGAGCCCGGCGTCGATCGCATCCGCGCCCGAGGAGAGGACGCCCGCGATCAGGGCGGACGCGAGCATCGGTCCGCTCGTCCGCGGGTCCCGCCCGACGATCACAGAGCCGTAGAGCTCGCCGGCGACCTGGCCCACTTGAAGGGCGAGCTGGGGCGTGACCTCGACATTGGCGAGTCCCCGGATTCCAGACGATCCGAAGCGGGCCATCCGACCGGATACCGGGGCGCGGATAGAAAGCCCTTCGCGAACGCCGGTCCCCCTCATGGGAGATGCCGGGGGATTTTATAATGAAAGAATTATATAGAGACCGTCCGATGGGCAACGGAGAGAGGCTCTCGTCGGGCGTCAGAGGGATTTCCGTGGTCATGGAACCCATCAGCGTCGAGTCCGCGATCGAGAAGGCGAAGAAGAAGGGACTGAAACCAGGACGCGTCAAGGGCACCCACGGCATCCAGTTCACGAAAGGGCGCAACGCCCGGCTCGAAGTCATCTCCTGGGATGAGTTCCGCGAGGCCTTGTCGAGGCGACGGCTCCAGGTCTACGAGTCGGGCGGCTGGATGAAGATCATGCGACGCGCGCGCTGAGCGCAGCAGGTCACGTCGAGCTCGGCCGCGCGCGGCCGCAGTACGGGCACACCTTCCAATCGGGCAGCAGGGCGGCTCCGCAGCTCGTGCAGGGCGGTGGGAGGGACATTGGGCTCGCAGGCCCGGATCCCGGCGGGGCAGCCGTGGAGTACAAGGACTGCCAGAACGCGATCATCAGGTTGCGGGCGTCCGTCTCGTATTCAGAGTAGGAGATCGCCCCGCCGACCACCGCGATGGGCCAGAAGACGACCGCGGAGA
Organism: uncultured Thermoplasmata archaeon; assembly: GCA_963768855.1. Lineage (GTDB taxonomy): Archaea > Thermoplasmatota > Thermoplasmata > RBG-16-68-12 > RBG-16-68-12 > RBG-16-68-12. The sequence continues at coordinate 152,688 of CAVYJM010000010.1, read as the reverse complement.
CAGCGCCCACGACGAGGCCCTCGTCCGTGATCTGCGCGTTGAGGGATAGGTCGACATTCGCGCCGTTGGCCGCCTCCGAGAGGATGAGCCAGAACTCGCGGCGGAGGCCGATGTTGCTGGAGACCGAGGTGCCGCGCATCGAATAGGGGCCCGACTGGGACAGCTGGAACCCCTGGCGCGCCCACCAGTCCCACACCTTGGGCCAGAGATCAGCCGGCTTCGAGCCCGCCACGAAATGAACTTCCCGCTTCTGGAACATGCGTTGCGCATTACAGCCGCGGCGATATGGAGCTATCGATGGGAAGCCCTGGACCCGGTGCGTCCACCGCAACTTTATTACGGCTCCGCCTGTTCGCCACCGACCGTTCCGTGCGTGGGTTGCCAAGCTTGGTCAAAGGCGCAGGGCTCAGGATCCTGTCTCGTAGGGGTTCGCAGGTTCAAATCCTGCCCCACGCATCCTCCGACGCCTGCAAGCGTGCAGGAACATACGCGGACCCGAAGTACAAGTCTGTACGTTCAACCGGAAACGCGGCCGGGTCGGGACCGCGGCCCTTCTGGCCTTCCGTGACGCTCTTTGTACGTGGGCCTTATGAAGGTTATAAGCTCGGTTGTAGCACGGACGCCCGACAACTGTCGGACAATCGATTTAGCTCCGACATATAATTTTATGCGTATTTCGTTTGGATATATGAACCCCCGCCTAAGTACGAAACCTATTCATAGTTTCCAGGCAATCATGACCTACCCAAGCGAACCGGGGTCCGACGGAGGCCCGTGTCGCAACGGACACGGTCCCGGCGCATCCTGCCGAAACTCGGGTCCGGCCGTGGGCCGGGCGGATTTTCGCTTGAGGGTGATCCCATGCCGTCCCAGAAGTTCAGCCGGAAGTACCTGACGAGGCACAAGAAGAGCGCCCAGCTCTGGAAGCGTGCCGCGAAGCTATCGCCCGGCGGCGTCGAGAGCAACATCCGCTTCTTCCGTCCGCATCCGTTCTTCGCGGATTACGGAGACGGCGGGTACATCTACGACGTGGACGGCAACAAGATCCTCGACTTCATGATGGGGTTCGGCGCCCTCCTCCTCGGCCACAACAACCGCGACATTGCCCTCGAAGTGATCAAGCAGCTCGAGTCCGGCTCGATGATGGGCATCACGACCGAGCTGTTCCCGGAATACATCCAGCAAATCCAGAAGGCGATGCCATGGATGAAGAAGGTCCGCCTCGCGAACAGCGGGACGGAGGCGACGATGCACGCGATGCGGGTCGCCCGAGCCTACACGGGGAAGGACAAGATCGCGAAGATCGAGGGCGCGTACCATGGCGCGAACGACTATGCGCTCATGAGCCTCGACATGGACGCCCGCACCGCGCGGCGCATGAACGGATACCAGCCCGTGACCTACGGGAAGGGGATCCCGAAGGCGATCGCGGAGACGATGGCGATCGTCCCGTACAACGACTACGACACGACCGCAGAGATCCTCGAGAACGGCGTGGACGAGATCGGCGGGTTCATCGTCGAGCCGGTCCTCTGTGGACCCGGTGTCATCGCTCCCAAGAACAACTACCTGAAGAAGATCCGTCACCTCACCCGCAAGCTCGGGATCGTCCTCATCTTCGATGAGGTCCTCACCGGCTTCCGCCTGGCGTATGGCGGCGCGGCCGAGTACTACGATGTCCGTCCCGACCTCGTGTGCTTCGGGAAGATCGCGGGCGGCGGCTTCCAGCTCGCGGGCATCGGCGGCGAGGCGCAGATCATGGACGTCCTCGAGCCGGGCAAGGGCTGGCGCCACGGGACCTTCCACGCGGGCACGTACAACGGGCATCCGGTCAGCGTCGCGGCGGGCCTCAAGGCCCTTCAGATCCTCGAGGCCCACCCGGAGTACTACGACCATGTGAACTCCCTCGGACGGCAGCTCTACAGCGGCCTCCAGGACCTCGCGGACGACCGGCGTCTTCCAGCCTGGGTCGAGTACGTCGGGTCCATCGGGAACGTCTACTTCACGACGAAGGACGAGATCCGCGACTTCCGCGACACCCTCGACGTGAACACGAAGCGCTGGTGGAACTGGTTCATTCACTGCCTCGGGAACAACGTCCTGTTCGGGATCCCGCAGGCCGCGGAGCGGGCCTTCATCTGCACGGAGCACACGGAAGAGGACATCGAGTGGGCCCTCGAGGTCGCGGACAACGGGTTTGCGGCGGTCGCGAAAGAGGTCCGCCGGCAGAAGGCCCGGGCCCCGAGCGTCCAGGTCCAGGCCGTCAACGCGCAGGCCGTGGTGTACGGCGAGGCCCCGATCCCGCCCAGCGTGTGATGTCGGGTCGAGCCGAATCGGAGCGTGGTGAACGAGGGAGCGTGAGCGCTCCCTCGAACCGAACGCGCGACGACCTGAGGCCAGCTCAGGCGACCTTCTTCTCGACGACCGAGAAGGACGCGTCGAGCATGTCGAGTCCCTCGGCGAGGGCGTCCTTCGCCATGTTCAGCGGGGGCAGGAGGCGGATTACGTTCCCGTACCATCCGGCGGAGAGGAACAGGCCGCCGCGGCCACGCGCCTCCGCGATGATTGCGTTCGTCTCGTCCTTCGCGGGCTCCTTCGTCTTCCGGTCCTTCACGAGCTCGATAGCCCGCATCGCCCCGAGGCCGCGGATGTCGCCGATCCACGCGTGGTCCTCCGCCATTTCCTTGAACCGCTTCTCGATCATCCGGCCTAGCTCGGCGGCGTTCGAGAGACTCTTCTGAATCAACCCGAGGTTCGCAATCGCGGCCACGCAGGCGAGCGGATTCCCGCCGAACGTGCCTCCAATCGACCCGGGGACGGGGATGTCCATCAGGTCGGCGGGGCCCGAGACGGCGCTCAGAGGAAGACCGCCGCCAAGCGCCTTCGCGGAGGTGATCAGGTCCGGCTTCACCCCGAAGTGCTCCGTGGCCCAGAACTTCCCGGTGCGGCCCATGCCGGCCTGGACTTCGTCGTCTACGAACAGGATGCCGTTGTCCTTCGTGATTTTCCGCAGCCCCTGCCAATACTCCTTCGGGGGCACGACGAATCCGCCCTCGCCCTGGATGGGCTCCGCGACGATGCAGGCCGTCTTATCCGCGGGCGCCTCGGCGCGGAAGAGGTCGTCGATGTACTGCAGGCAGGCGACGCCACACTCGGGGTACGAGAGTTTCATCGGGCAGCGGTAGCAGTACGCGAACGGCACTTGATACACGTGGGGCACGAAGGGCTCGAAGTTCACCTTGTACGGCTGGTACTTGCCCGTCATGGTCAGGGTGAGCAGGGTGCGGCCATGGAACGAGTTCTGGAAGGTGATCACGTTCGGCCGCTTCGTGACGGCCCGGCTGATCTTGACCGCGTTCTCCACGGCCTCGGCGCCGCTGTTGAAAAACGCCGTCTTGCCCCGCTCGAACGGCAGGGTGGGCCGGAGCCGCTTGGAGAGCTCGATGTAGGGCTCGTAGTTCACGACCATGAAGCACAGGTGGAGGTACTTGTCCAGCTGGGCCCGCACGGCGTCCGTGACCGCGTCGGGCAGGTGTCCCGTGTTCAGGACGCCGATGCCTCCCGTGAAGTCGATGTACTCCTTGCCGTCCACATCGACGATCTTGGCGCCCTTCGCATGGTCGATGAAGATCGGCGTGCCCGTGCGCACGGACTTCGGAATGTACTCGTCTCGCTCCTTGAGCCGTTCCTCTGCAGACTTGCCCTTGGCAGGCATGAGATCATCTCGATGGCGTCTAGCTCAGCTTCTTCGTCGTCTCCGCGAATTCGGTGACGACAATCCCGCGTCCCTGGCTGTTCAGGTCCTTGAAGTAGGGGATCGGATCGAACGCCACTTCCGGCGGGATCGCACCGGTGACCTTGGTCTTCTTCCTCAGGATCCACTGGGCCGCAATGGAGGGCGGCACGCCCGTGTCCACGGTCCCGCCGCCGACGTTCCACTTCTTGTGCGGCCAGGTCGCCGCCTCGTACCGGAGCGTGACCGGGTTCCCGTCCTTCTCGCCCCAGATCACGACGCGCTGGATGTCGAGGTCCTTCTCGGGCTCCTTCGGCTTCGGGAGGTCGTCGATGATCGTCGACGTCACGTCGTACGGCCGGACCTTCTGGCCCTCGACGACGTGCTCCTGGCGGGTCGCGAGGCCCAGGCGGACGATGGTGGCAATCGTCGAGGTGAACTCGTGCGGGAAGGCGACGATGAAGTCGAGCTCCTTGATGCCCTTCCCGATCGTCTGCGGCATCGTCGCGAGCTCCGAGTGGATCGTGTAGTAGCCCTCGACCTTGCCGACCGGGGCCTGGAACTCGGATACCTCAAGGCCCGTCAGGGCGGGGACGAACTTGATCTTCCCGTCCCGCAGGATCGGGGCGTCCATCGAGAACTCGTCGAAGATCGTGCGGACCGCGTAGGGCACGACGAACTTCCCGGGCTCCCCTCCCTCAACGGTGATGCCGCTGCTGCGGAGCATCATCTTGTGGACCTTGTCCAGCTTGCTCGCGCCGTACATGCCCATCACGTTCATCGTGCCGGGCGTCGAGCCGATGCCGAGGATGCACGTGACACCAGCGTCCTTCGCCTGCTTGTCCATCTTGAGCTGGCGCAGGGCCTGGTGGTACAGGCCGCCGAGGTCGATGTAGTGAATGCCCGCCTTGATCGCGCAGTCCATGATCGGGACGTTCAGGTCGTACCACGCGCTGTTGATGACCGCGTCCCAGTTCTTGAACTCCTTCTTGAGCGCGTCGTTGTCGCGCGCGTCGAGCTTCATCGGCACGGCACGATCGTCCTTCCACAGGTTCGCGAAGGCCTTCGCCTTCTCGAGGTTCCTGCCTGCGATCCCTACGCGCTGCACACCAGGGCTTTCGAGAAGATCGGGCACGGTGGACTGCGCCATCGCCCCGTATCCCCCTAGGATGAGCACTTTCATAGAACACCCGTGGGACCCTGACGACAGGAGGGTAGATAACGCCTTGTCCCGGAGGAAGAACGAGGTAATTGCACAAAGTACTTTGAGGCCATGTGCCCGGCCGCGGCCCCCTCAGTCCCCGAGGGACCGGGTCAACGCGAGGATCGCAACGCCGGCGAGGATGAACGCGACGCACGCGGCAATCCCTGGAGCGTAGCCATAGAACTCGGCGACGAAGCCCCCGAGGAGAGGGCCGAGGATGGATCCGAAGCCTTGCACCGCGTTGTATGCGCCCATGGCCTCCGCCCGGCCATCGTCGGGAGCCAGCTCGGACACCAGGGTCGAGCCGGACACGTTGATGAGGGCCCAGCAGAGACCGACCGCAGCGTGCAGGAGCAGGATCCCCGCCAGGATGGCCACGGGGGACAGGGAGAGGAGGCCGAGGACCAGGAACGCAGGGAAGAGGACCGTCCGGCCAAGTGATGCGTAGATCTGGGTGCGCCGTCCGCCGCGGTCCCGCACCCATTGACCCACCCGGACGTAGGCAGTCACCGAACCGATCTGGCTCGCGATGTAGACCGCGAAGACCTCGGGGTTCGAGAGCCCGTAGACCTGCTGCAGGAGGATCGGGAAGAAGGCGTAGAAGGCGGTGAAGCCGCTGAACAGCAGGAACACGCAGGCCAGGTAGAGCCGGAGCGAGGGGGAGAACTTCGACGCGCGGTGGTGGTTCCGGAAATCCAGGTAATGCAGCATCCGCATCGGCAGGAACTTGACTCGCTCGATCCGGAACAGGGAGTCGACGAGATGGATCGAGCGTCGCTCCAGGTACTCCTTCGGCTCCTTGAGCCACAGGCCCGCGAGGAGACCGGAGAGGAGGCCGAGCGCGGCCCCGATAACGAAGAGGCCACGCATGGCGCTCTCCGTGTCCAGCACGGTGGGGCCGATGACGAGCCACAAGGCTCCGACGCTCAGGCCGACGATGTAGCCCACCCCGGTGAGCTGGCTCATGAAGGCGAGGCGGTTGGGCCATCTGGGCCGTTCCGTCGTCTCCATGACGAGGACGGCCCCCACGGGGGCGCTCGCCGCTCCGAGGAAGCCGATGAGGAGGTTGGCCAGATAGAACTCGCCGAGGTTGAAGCAGACGCCCATCGCAAGGAGGCTGACGGCGGTCCCCAGGAACCCGAGGATGAGGAAGGCTTTCCTCTGCTTGAGCCGGTCCGAGAGGGAGCCCCAGAGCATGAAAGCCGGGACGGACGCGATGCTCGTGGCCGCGGCGATGATGCCGACGTCCCCGAGGCTCGCGCCTAGCGCGTACGCGAACAGCGGGATGAGGGGCGACGTCGCGCCGCCGGCGATGCCTTGCGGTAGGTAGCTGTAGAACCACCGCGATCCGTTCTCGCGGGTCATCCCATCCCTGAATCCGGTATGGCGGGCACCCATCGCCGGCTATTTGGCACTTTTGTAAGGAGGGCGCTCGGCGTGGACGATGCGTCCCGTCACAGGATGCCGAGGATGTCGAGGAGGATCTGGGCGGCCGCGACGAAGATCACGAGGATGAAGATCAGGGAGACCGAGCGCGTCTTCAGCTTCGCCAGTCCCAGGCGGGAGCCGAGGAGCGCCCCGACGAAGACGAAGGGCATGAGAATCGGGATCAGGATGAACTCCTCGGGCCAGGAGAACGAAGACGAGCCGAGGTACCGACCGAACACGTACAGGCTGAAGCCCAGGGCGGCGGTCGGGACAATCAGGAACGACGACGTCCCGATCGCGACGCGTGTCTTCCGGCCGAGGAGGAGGATGATCAGCGGGACGTTCAGGAGCCCGCCGCCGACGCCCGCGAGTCCGGAGAGGAAGCCCGAGCCGACCATCGTGACGGTCGTCCCGGCCACCCGCTTGGGGTTCACCTTCGAATCGTCATCCTCGTCGACCGGGCGGGCGTTCCTCAGCCAATCGTGCACCATGACCGCGCCGAAGGTGACGAGGATGATTGCGAAGATGACCTTGAACGCGTCCTTGCCCACGAAGCCGATGTGGGCGTAGGTGCCCAGGACCGCGCCGAGGAGGGTGCCGATGACAAGGGTGCGCCCCAGGCGGAAGTCGACGAACCCCTTGCGGCGGTGGTTGATCACGGAGGAGGCCGCGGTCATCGTGGTCAGGGTGAGGGAGATCGGGGCCGCGAGGATGGGATCCGACACCCCGGTGGCCAGGAGGATCGGCACGAACAGCAGGCCGCCACCCAGGCCGAGGTTCGAGTAGATGAAGGCCACCCCGAACATGAGGAAGATCTGCAGGACCACGGTGAGCGGGTCGAGGACCACGAACCCGGGCGAGGCGGGGCGCAGATAAATAGAATGCGTCCCGTGCGTTAGGGACGCGCGAGCCCCGGTTGGCCATGGTCCTCCTCGTGCGCTTCGGAGAGATCGCCCTGAAGAGCCGCTACGTGCGGCGGCAGCTCCGCGACCGGCTCGTCGCGAATATTCAGGACCTCTTTGCCGCGGAGGGCGTCGAGTGCGTCACGGAAGCGGATGAGGCCCGCATCTACGTCGGAGTGGACGATCCGGCACGGGCCCGATCGATCCTCGGGCGCGTCTTCGGCATCGTGTCCATCAGCCCCGCGACGGAGGGCCATGGGGACCTCGAGACCCTCAAGCGTCTCGCGGTCGAGGAGGCGAAGCGGGCGGGCCTTGGACCCGGCGTCACGTTCGCCGTGCGCCCGCGGCGCGTCGGGTCCCATCCGTTCACGAGCCAGGACCTGGGAAAGGAGATCGGCGGCGCGATCCTGGATGCCTTCCCGGGGGCCAAGGTGAACCTGGGCGCGCCCGCGGTGGAAATCCACGTCGAGGTGCGGGAGAACCGAGGCTTCGTCTTCCAGGAGTTCTGGGAGGGCCCCGGAGGCCTCCCTCTCGGGAGCCAGGGGCGCGCCCTCGCGGTGGTCGACGGCGAACCGGGCATGGTTGCGGCTTGGATGGCGATGAAACGGGGCTGCCGCGTCGTGGTCGCCGCCCCTCCGGATTCCCGGGATGCCGACGCCCTCCGTCCATGGGAGCCCGGCCTCAAGGTGCTCGATGCTCCCGGGTCCGACGGCTTGGAGGAACTCATCCGGGTCGCGCGCGCCGGGGCGGTCTTCCTCGGAACGCGGGGCCGGGACTTCGACCCGACCCGGCGGCCCCCGGTCTCCGTCCCGGTCTTCGAACCGGTCGTCGGTCTCGAGGATCGGGACGTCGCGGCGCTCGCGGCGCGAATCCGGGCCGCATGAGGCCGCTTACTTCCCCTTGCGCTCGTGCGAGAGGACGCTTGGGCGGGACCGTTCCGCGCCCTTGCCCTTGTACATCAGGCTCCGGCCCTTCTTTCCCGCCGACGTCAGGCCGCGGTAGACGCGGCCTCGGTTCGCGGGGCTGCAGATCCAGTTGATCTTCGGGTCGTTGCGGATCGACGGGTGCTGCGGGTCCACGAGGATCACCTCGTAGTACTTGTGCATCCCGTCCTCGCCGACCCAGTACGAGTTGAGGACCTCCATGTTGGGGTAGTGGCTCGCGGCGCGCTCCTCCGCGATGCGCTGGATGGACTTCCCCATCGTGATCTTGCGCAGGCCTCGGCGCTTCGGGTGCCGCCCGCCCATGGGCCGCGGACGCCGGCGGCCACCCCGTCGCACACGCGCGCGGACGATGATGTAGCCCTGCTTCGCTCGGAACCCGAGCTCGCGGGCCCGGTCGATCCGCGTCGGATGCTCGAGGCGCACGAAGGCCGCCCCGCGCCGCCACTCGACCATGCGCTGGAAGTGCGTCTCCTCGACGACGCCCACCTTGGGCTTCTTCCAGGCCTCTTTCACATATCCGTACAAGTTGCGCGGGCGGACGGGCTTCTTCTGGTCCTCCTCGCCCGCGATGCTGAGCTCCGGTGTCGGAGCTTTCGGTTCCTCGGCCATGGGTCAAACCCCCTGGATTTGTGGATTCGCCCGAAGGTACATCTCCCGACCAGGGTCGCTGAAAGCGGCGGACCAAGGAGGGGGGCGTATTAAACGGTTTGCTTGCCGCGGATGCGCCCCCGCGTCCCCGCCGCGCCGTGCCCGTTCAGCCCACGTTCGTATGACTGGCGGATAAGCTGGAAGGCGGGCTCGACCTCGTCGAGGGTCCGCACATCGAACCGCGTGAGGAACCAGCCCCAGCCCTGGGTCGGTGGCGCGGGCCTCGCGAGCCGTGACGGATCCTTCAGGTCGCGTTTCCTCGGGAGGATGAAGACTTGGACGCGCTCCTGGAGCGGGCGCATCTCGGCGAACGTCCGGCCGTGGCGCGTGCTGCGCCAGCCGATCCAGTAGTTGCTCACCTTTTCGTGGATCTTGTCCCCGTGGGCATGGCCCAGGGCCTGGATCCGCTTCCGAAACTGACCCACAATCTCGCGCGATTCATCGCTCGTCCGCACCAGTGCGTCTTCCATAGACAACCCCTCCTCGCGGCCCGGCGGGCCGTCGCATGAGGAAGAGGAACTTGAACCCGCGAAGGAGGAAGTTGTAGCGGCGTGCGCGGTGCTCCCACATCGGCGACCCGGAACGGTCATTGTGGCGCAGCAGGACCACCGTATCGAGGAACTCGAAGCGCGACGCGAGGACGGTTTGCAGCCGGAAGCCGACCGGGGTGTACGCCCCGCCCTTGTACTCATCGCTGATGATCCATGCAAGGATCCCACCCGGCCGCAAGACGCGGCGCGCTTCGTCGGCCACACGGGCCATCTCGCGGTAGAATCGCCCCTCCCGGCAAGAGATCCGCCCGAGGCATCGCGGATCGTCGCTGTACGCGATGTTGTCGGAGTACGGGGAGTCGATGACCGCGAGGGTCGCGATCCCGTTCGGCAGAGGCCAGCACCGAGCGTCCGCACGGAGGATGTCCGTGCGGCGCGGCGCGATGTCCAGCGAGACAGCCCTACGTCCGAGGGAACGGGCCACGTCCGCGATGGTCCCGGAGCCGGCCATGGGGTCAACGACGAGGTCGCCCGGCCGCGTGTACCGGCGCACGAGGTTCAAGGCGCACAGCGCCGGCGTCACGCCGTTGAAGGTCGGATCCCCGTAGCGCGTCCTACCGGACCCCTGGTCCGGGAAGTCCCAAGCGGTGTACGGCTCGAGGTCCGAGCAGCCGAGCATGGCCCACGCCTCCCGGGAAACCAGGGCTTCCTCTTGGACCGTTTTCGAAGCGAGGGCCACGGAGCCGGACGAGGCGCTCCCTCCCTATGAACGCGGGTCCGAGGGGGAGTAGGGTGAAAGTGGAAATCTGCCTCGACGCCGCCGAATCACGCGGAGGCGGTGCGCACGAACTGGCGGAGGCGGCGCAGGTCGGGATAGGGGTTCCCGCGGTCCTGAAGATGGAGGGCCGAGAGGGCATTGCCCATTCCCAGGGCCTCCTCCGTCGTCCCGCCGGAGAGCTTCGCGAAGAGATACCCGGCGTTGAACACGTCCCCGCAGCCGGTCGGATTGTCGACCGGCACGGGGAACGCGGGAAGCGTGGCGCGCTGGCCCTCGCGGAACCAAGTGGCTCCTCGGCCCCCTTGATGGAGGACGACCTCGGCGACGCCATGCTCGAGGATCCGCTCCGCCGCGCGCATCGGATCGCGGACGCCGGCGACCGCGCACACCTCGACCTCGTTCGCGAAGAACGTGTCCACGTGGGCGAGGCAGGACCGCACCGCCTCGACCCGCGCCCGCGGCCATCCCTGCGGGTCCGTCGAGATGTCCATCGACGTGCTCGCGCCTGCACGATGCGCGCGTCGCAGGAGCCGCGCGGTGGGCGCGCCGATCAGGCCCGTGGCCCACCAGAAGCCCGCGCGGTGGACGTGGGTCGCCGACGTCATGAGGCTCGCCGGGACGTCCGCCTCCTTGAGCGAGGCGTTCGCTCCCAGGGCGGTGAGCAGAGCACGCCGCCCGTCGTGCCACGTGAGGGCGACCGTGGTCCCCGTGGGCCGGCGGGGATCGACCCGCAGGCGGGCGTCCACGCCATGGTCTTTGTAGGCGCGCCGGAGGAGGTCGGCGAAGGAGTCCTTCCCGACGGAGGCAACGAGGCTCGTGCGCATCCCGAGCGCGGCGGCCTGAAGCGCGAAGTTCGTGGCGTTCCCCCCGGGGAGGAACGCGAACGCGGACACCTCGCCTTGCACGTCCCCGGGAGGCAGTCCCTGCAGCGGCGGCGAGACGATGTCCACGATTGCGTCGCCCACGGCGAGGATCCGCGGGACCTTGCGGGGCATGCCTACGCCTTCCAGAGCCCCTGGCGCTTGAGCTCCTCGACGACGAGCTTGTACTCCGCGGGCTTGCCGCACTTCGGACAGAACAGGGAGCCGTGTGCGTCGCGCGTGGGTCCGGAACCCTCCCACCCGCAGAACCGGCAGACCGCGTCCTCCCACGAGGTCAGAAGAAGTCCTCCAGGGTGAGCTTCTTGTCCGTCTTCGCCGGCGCGGCCTTCTTCGGCTTGTCCGCGAAGCCGTCATCCAGGAGCGTGAACTGCTTCGGCTGCTGGGCCCCCTGGTAGAGCTCCTTCTCGTCCCAGCCGTAGGTCTCCGTCACGTACGAGAGGGTCTGGGCCACCCGCTTCGCGTAGTACTCCCAATCGGGCTTCGCGGCGAAGGGCCGGCCGGACACATAGGGCTCGACCTGCATGGGGGTCTTCTTCGCGTCGACAACGATCCAGGAGACCTTCATCCCGGGCATGATGTCCTCCCCCACGGCCTTGAGCTTGTTCATCGCCTGGACGTTCGCCATGGAGTCCGGGTTCGCATAGCGGCTCTCCTCGCGCACGGTGCGGGAGATGACCAGGGGCTCGAGCGGATCGCCTTCGTCGGGCAGGAAGTCGTCCGGGATCACGCCCTGCCTCACGCTCTGCACGAGCTCCTTCGCGAATCGGATCGCACCGTCAATGTCCTTGTCCAGAATCAGGGCGAACACGCGCTTCTGGGCCTCGCCCTGCAGGTTGAACGCGTCCGTCCTTCGGATCTCGTAGCCCCGCACGATGAACTCCCCGGCGACGGGCCAGGCGACCTTCGCGGCGTACCGCTTCTTCTTGCCGTGGCTGAAGAAGGTCTCGAGCACCCGCTCGAAGTCCATGTTCACGCTCCCGTGGCTGAAGCGCTCCGAAATCTGACGGCCGATCTTCTTCGTCTCCTCGAGGTCTTTCTGGGGCGACTCGAAGAAGACGCTGTCCGTGTCCGCATACAGGATGCGGATCCCCTCGGACTCGAGCTGGGTGATGATCGACTTGATGTTCTCCCTCGCGAACGCCGTGATGCTCGCGCCGATCTGCGGATTCGTGAATCGGTAGAACGACGACGCCAGGACGCCGTAGAACGCGTTCATCAGGATCTTGATCGCGAACTGCAGGCGGTCGTAGTAGGCGCGCTTCTCCGGGTCCTTCTCCGTTTTGAGCTTCGCCTTGACGTCCTTGCGCTCCCGCATCAAGTTCCCCAAAATCGTGGGGAGCAGGCCGACCCGCACGGACTTGTCCAGGAACCGCACGCCCGTCGGACTGATGACCGTGCCCGTCTCGTTCAGGGTCGTGAAGCAGATGTTGTTCTCGATGATGATGGACGGGTACATCGAGGTGAAGTCGAGGACCCCGACCCATTCGTACAGCCCGGGATCGAGGCTGTGCACGTAGCCTCCCTCGATGGGCGCCTCCCCGGAGCCGGTGCGGGTCATCGGGACGCCGAAATGGCCCTTGTCGGCGGCCCGAATCAGGATCGAGTCGATGAGCTGGGAGGTCCGCCCATTGAAGACGTCGTCCACGGGCAGCTTCGAGACGACCGCGATGTCCATCGACTTGTCCAGCTTCGCGACCTTCTCCAGGATCCGCAGGGCGAGCTCCGCGTCCTTCTTGCAGTACTCCATGACGCGGACTCTGTCCTTCTCCCACTCCTGGTCCATGTTCCGACGGTCCACATCGTGCTTGCCCTCGCCCAGGAGCCACTTCGCCACGGCATCGAGCGTCTCCTGCTTCGGATGGAGCTCGACCTTCGTGGACCACCAAGCGTCTGCGATGATGCGACCATGGGCGCGCCAGAACCGCTCCCCGACGTTGCTGATCCGCATCCCATCCCGGGACAGGGTAAGTCCGGAGAGGCCGTTCATCCGCGCGCGGCCCTCGAGGACGGGCAGGTCGTATCCGTCGATGTTGTAGCCCGTGATCACGTCCGGATCGAACTTCTCGACGAACTCGAGGAACCCCTTCACGATGTCTCGTTCGGAGCCGCTCAGGCACTCCGTCTTGAGCTCGCCCACCTCCCGCCACGCCATCCCGAGGCACAGGAGCTTCGGGTTCTGAATCGTGTTCTCGATGTCGAAGGAGAGTATCTTCAATCTCGGGCTGAAGGGCTCGATCGGTTCGAACCGCTCCGCCTTCACAATCAGGTCGGTCGTGTATCGTCCCTTGGCTGGCGTGCCATGGACGCGGAAGCAAGAGGGAAGATCCATGTCGAAGATGAAGCGGTGCGCGAAGGGGATGTCCGCCGCCATCACCTCGCTGCCGAACTTGCGGCACCGCTCGCGGTACTCCGGGGTCTTCCAGGGGTGGTGCATGAGTATCTTGCCGCACGCGCGCTTGCGCCCCGCGATCTCGAGCTCCACGTCCTCGATCCGCACGATCTCCGGGTCGCGCTGCATGGCGGACAGGAGGGCCTGGGTCGGTTCGATGCAGTAGAAGTAGGGGGAGAAGCCCCAGTATTCAATCGTGATGGAACGGTCGTCCTTCGTGCGTCCGAAGATCTCGATGACGGGCTCCTCCTTCGGACCGTCGCGGCGGTAGGAGGCCGTCAGCATGCGCACGTCCCACGATTCGGTCACACCTCTCCCTCATCGAACCCGACCTTCGGGCCCCGCTTCGCCGCAGGCGAACCCCACAGGGACCAGAAGGCCATGTACAAACGGTCGAGAGGGATAAGAACGTGTTGGACCGGGGTCCGAATCCAAGACTACATGGGTGGTTGTGCACCGCTAAAGGATAATGAACTTGGAAGCACTGGTACCGTTGCATGAAGTCGCGAGGGCCGACTCGCGCACGAAAGCACGGACCTCCGGGGTCTCAGTGGCTCGTCGCACTCGGCGGCGCAGTGCCCCAAATCGAGGAGGACGCCCGTGGAGGTGGGCCACGGTCTTGGAGAGCGCGGGGGATTCCGCCGAGGTGCGCCGCATCCTCGACCTCCCGGCCGGTCAACGGTTCCGGGTACATGATCTCCCTACCGAGGTCACTTACGACGGGGAGGGACCGGGAGACCCCGTGGAGTTGCGGCGAAGGGAAATGTCCGCCTACCTCTTCCGCCTGGAGCCCATTTCGCCCGCGGGGGGGATGACGGGTAAGCATGACGGAACGGACGGGCGGACCCCAACTCGAGGACGATCCCCTATGGTACAAGGACGCGGTCATCTACGAGGTTCCCGTCCGTGCCTTCCTCGACAGCTCCGGGGACGGCGTTGGGGACTTCGGCGGACTCACCCAGAGGCTCGGCTACATTCAAGAGCTCGGAGTCACGGCTCTCTGGATTCTCCCTTTCTTTCCGTCTCCCCTCCGCGACGACGGGTACGACATCTCGGATTACATGGATGTTCATCGCCTCTACGGAACGTTGAGGGACTTCAAGGTCTTCCTGCGCGAGGCTCACCGTCGCGGTCTCCGAGTCATCATCGAGCTCGTCCTGAACCACACCTCGGACCAACACCCGTGGTTCCAGAGGGCCCGTCGAGCCAGGCCTGGCAGCTCCTCGCGGGACTTCTATGTGTGGGCCAACACCCCGGACGGCTACAAGGACGCCCGGATCATCTTCAAAGACTTCGAGAACTCGAACTGGGCCTGGGACCCGGTTGCGAAGACCTACTTCTGGCACCGGTTCTACTCCCACCAGCCCGATCTGAATTTCCAGAACCCTAGAGTCCGGAAGGCAATCCAGGACGTTGTGGACTTCTGGCTTGGCCTCGGAGTCGACGGCTTGCGACTTGACGCGGTCCCCTACCTTTACGAGCGCGAGGGAACGAGCTGCGAGAATCTGCCCGAGACCCATTCCTTCTTGAAGGAGTTGCGGGCGCATGTGGATGCGAAGTACCGAAACCGAATGCTGCTCGCGGAGGCGAATCAGTGGCCGGAAGATGCGGCCGAGTACTTCGGGAAGGGGGACGAGTGCCACATGGCATTTCACTTCCCGCTCATGCCTCGACTCTTCATGGCCCTCCGGATGGAGGACCGGTTTCCCGTCGTCGAGATTCTCAACCAGACCCCGCCCATCCCCCCGGCGGCCCAATGGGCGCTGTTCCTCAGGAATCATGACGAGCTGACCTTGGAGATGGTCACGGACGAGGAGAGGGACTACATCTACCGGATGTACGCCCGCGACCCGCAGGCGAGGGTCAACCTCGGCATCCGCCGGCGGCTCGCTCCCCTGCTCGAGAACGACCGCAGGCGAATCGAACTCATGACCGGGCTCCTCCTGTCCCTGCCGGGCACACCCGTCCTTTACTACGGTGATGAAATCGGGATGGGGGACAACTTCTACCTGGGTGACCGAAACGGCGTCCGGACGCCCATGCAGTGGAGCGCAGACCGCAACGCCGGCTTCTCCACCGCGAACCCCCAGCAGCTCAACCTCCCGGTCATCATTGACCCGACCTACCACTACGAGGCCGTCAATGTGGAGACGCAGCGGGCGAATCCGAATTCTCTCCTGTGGTGGACCCAGCGTCTCATTGAACGTCGCAAGGCCCACAAGGCCTTCGGACGTGGAACCCTCGAGTTTCTGTACCCCGAGAATCGGAAAGTGCTGGCGTACATCCGGCGCTACGAGACCGAGGCGATCCTCGTGGTCGCAAACCTGTCTCGCCATCCGCAGTCCGCCGAGCTCGACTTGCGGGGCTTCTCGGGATTCGTCCCGGTCGAGCTTGCCGGCGGTGCGCGATTTCCCGCGATTGGCGGCGCATCGTACATCCTTACGCTCGGCTCGTATGGATTCTACTGGTTTTCTCTGGAGGCGCCCGCACAACGTTCCGGGGAGAACCTCGCCGCGCTTGCGCCGGGACTTCCCCGAATCGTCGTGTTCGGGCGATGGCAGGACGCCCTGCAAGGACATCAATACGAAACCTTGCAGCCCGCTCTGGCCCAGTACCTCCGCGAACGTCGGTGGTTCGGGGGAAGGGGACGCGCGATCTTTTCCCTGAAGATCGAGGACCTGATCCCTGTGCCTGATCTGGAGGACGAGGCGTTCCTGGCCTTCCTCCGGGTCGAGTACATGGAAGGGGAGGGCGAGACCTACGTTCTCCCCCTAGGCTTTCTTCCGGGCGACACAAATCCCCCTTTCCTGAAAGCGACGCCGGACGCGGCCATCGCGAGGCTGGCCACGGAGACCGGGCCGGGGATCCTCTATGACGCATTCTGGGACCCTCGCTTCCTCAAGGCGACGCTCGCCTCGGTCGTCCGCCACCGCCGCTGGAAGGGGTCTCGGGGCGAGGTGGCGTCATCGACGACGCGTGTCCTCCGCGCCTCCCTCGGAGAGAACGCGAACGGCCTCGAGGCCTCCCCGCTCAAGTCAGAGCAGACCAACACATCCGCGTTCTTCGGCGATCGCCTCATGCTCAAGCTGTTGCGGCGCTTCGATCCAGGTCCGAACCCGGAATTGGAGCTGAGCTGGTTCCTCACGGAGCGCACGCACTTCGCCCACGCGCCCGCCCTCGCGGGGGCTCTCCACTACGGGCCGGGAGCGGGGGAGCCTGGAATCCTGGCGATTCTTCTCGAGTACGTCCGCAATGAGGGGGACGCGTGGCACTACACCCTGGATGTACTGGGCCACTACTACGAGCGCGCACGGAGCGAGACCAAGATTCCCGAGACGTCGGACCTCGCCGGAAAGAGCATCCTCGATCTCGCAGAGACGAGCCCGCCGCCATCCGTTCGGGATGCAATCGGACCCTACCTGGAGCAGACCTCCATCCTCGGGCAGCGGACCGCGGACCTGCATCGTGCCCTTGCGGACGCCGGCGACGATCCGGATTTCGTCCCGGAACCTTTCAACCTGTTCTACCAGAAGGCGATGTTTCACTCCATGGTGTCACTGACGGACCAAGTCTTCACCCGACTCCGGCATCATCTGCCCTCGATCCCGGAACCGACCCGCACTGCGGCGGCACAGGTCCTCAATCTCGAGGGGGAAGTCCGGAAGCGCTTCGGAACTCTGAGAGACCACACGATCGACGCGGTCCGCATCCGGTGCCACGGCGACTATCATCTCGGACAGGTCTTGTACACGGGCAAGGACTTTGTCATCATCGATTTCGAAGGAGAGCCCGCGCGACCCATCACGGAGCGGCGAATCAAGCGGTCTCCAGTCCGAGACGTGGCCGGCATGATGCGGTCGTTCCACTACGCTTCCCGCGTGGCCTTGGACGCCCAGGCAGCCAGCGCGCCCGACATCCAGGCCAAGCTCGAACCGTGGGCGATGCAGTGGTACACCTGGTGCGCATCCCGGTTCCTGCGTGCCTACCTCGAAGGCGCGACCTCCTCCGGGCTCCTCCCGAAGAGCCGTCCCAGCCTCCAACTGCTCCTGGATGTCTTCCTCTTGGAGAAATCCATCTACGAAATCGGATACGAACTCGACGCCCGGCCGCCGTGGCTGGGCATTCCTCTCCGAGGAATCCTCGAGCTCGTGGAGCCCCGTGGATGAGATCCGCCAGGCCCCTCGAACCGCCTGTCGCAAACTGGCTCGCCGCGGGGGTTATCCCCTTGCACGATCGCGGAGCTAGGCCTTTGCCACGATCTTGATCACGTCGCCGTCCTTCACGGGGTGGTCGCGGCCGACGACCATCTTCGACCTCCCATCGATGGCGCGGATGAAGTGCTTCCCGAGGTCCGTGTGGACCTTGAAGGCGACGTCCACCGCCGTGGACCCTCGCGGGACGAGGAACGCGTCCGGGAGCACGTTCCCCTTCTTGTCGATCCAGTGGGTCTCGTCCTCCACGGGGAACACCACGATGAGGTCGAGGAGCTTGAAGACGGCCTCCTCCACGCAGGCTTGCACGCCGGTCGTGCCGCGGGCCTCCAGGAAGGCCCGGATCTTATCGAGGCCCTTGGCCTGCGGCACAGAGAGCTTCGCGGGGTCCAAGACTTGGAACGAGGACGCACCCGGCTCGTACGCGACGAGGTGCGCCACGGCCGCTCGGCGAAGGGCGAGTTCGAACTCCGCGGACGTCGGCACGGTGCGGTAGCCCTCCACGGCCGAGAGCGCGTCGAGTCGCTCCTTGGACACGAGGTCCGCCTTGTTCGCCGCGAGGATCATAGGCTTGCCGATCTTGCGCAGGCTGTGCGCGAGGTGGAGCATGTCCTCCGAGCTCCACTTGGCCATCTTCGGGTCCAAGGGTGTCTCGCGCAGGGCGAGGTGGATCTGGGCTTCCGTGAGGCCGAGGCCCGTGAGGCGGTCGTAGAGCACCTTCTCGGGCGGCACCTCCTCCAGGTCGGCGTGCCGCGCCTCCTTTTCCCAGTTGCGGGAGAGGATGCCCGCGATCCAATGGGCGAGCTCCTCCTCCAGGAAGCGGACGTCCTCGAGGGGGTCGTGGCTGCCCGCCGGGACGACGTTCCCCTCGAAGTCCGTGCCCCCCGTTGCGTCGATCACGTGGACGAGGGCGCTCGCCTGCCGCAGGTCGTCGAGGAACTTGTTCCCCAGGCCGCGGCCCTCGTGGGCCTTGGGGACGAGGCCCGCCACATCGAGCAGCTCCACGGGAATCAGGCGCACGCCATCCTGGCAGGGGCTGTTGTTCGGCTTGCAGGGGACGCCGAGGTCCAGGTGAGGGCAGCGGTGGCGCACGTAAGCGATGCCGCGGTTCGGCTCGATCGTCGTGAAGGGGTAGTTCGCAATCTGCGCGGGCGCCAGAGTGGCCGCCGCGAAGAACGTGGACTTGCCGACGTTGGGCTTGCCGACGACCCCGAGTTCCACGCGTGGGAAAGGGGCTCATGTCTCAAGTAGGTTCCCGGCCGCGGACGGTCGGGCATTCGCGAGCCTTTATGCGGCTCCTGCCATCTCCCCTCTCACTCGGCCCCCGGGATGCGGTCCCATGGAA
The DNA here is from genome assembly GCA_963768855.1 of uncultured Thermoplasmata archaeon. Lineage (GTDB taxonomy): Archaea > Thermoplasmatota > Thermoplasmata > RBG-16-68-12 > RBG-16-68-12 > RBG-16-68-12. The sequence goes on along the minus strand of CAVYJM010000010.1, from coordinate 133,734 downwards.
CGCGCGGTGATCCTCTGCGACGGCTATTTCGGCCAGAACACGGGGAAGACGGCGAACGGCCTCGTGCGGTACTCGAAGCGCTACGAGATTGTCGGCGTCATCGACCACACGAAGGCCGGACGGGACGCGGGCGAGGTCCTCGACGGCAAGGCGAACGGCATCCCGATCTTCAAGGACTTCCGAGAGGCCCTGGAAAAAGGAAGGCCAACCTCCCTCATCATCGGCGTGGCCACGTTCGGCGGGTACATCCCGAAGGAGTTCCGGCCCTTGATCAAAGAAGCCATCGAACACGGAGTAAATGTCGCCGCCGGGCTGCACGAGTACCTACGCGACGATCCCGAGTTCTCCAAGCTCGCGGCGGAACACGGCGTGACGCTGATTGACGTCCGCCGCCCGCGGGACATCCGGGAGGCGCAACAGTTCAGCGACAAGTCGCGCCGCCTCCCCTGCGTCCGCATCCCGGTCCTCGGGACGGACGGCGCCATCGGGAAGCGGACCTGCGCACTCCTCCTGACCGACGCGCTGAACGCCGCGGGGATCAAGACCACGTTCGTGGCCACAGGCCAGACGGGGCTCCTTCAGGGTTCCCCCTACGGCGTCCCGCTCGACTCGATCAAGGGCGACTTCATGGTGGGCGAGCTCGAGGCGGAGGTCGTCCGCGCGTACGAGGAGACGAAGCCCAAGGTCCTCATTGTCGAGGGACAGGGGAGCATCTCCCATCCCGCATACGTGAGCGGAACGCGGTCGATTATCATGGCCTCCTTCCCCTCCGCCATCCTGATGATGCACGCCCCGGCGCGGAAGACAAGGAACTTCCGCCGGGACGTGGTCGCGTGGCCCATGCCGAAACCCGAGGAGGAGATCGAGTGGCTCGAGTTCTTCGCGCAGATCGCGGGAGGGGGCAAGGTCTTCGCGATCGGGCTGAATCACGAGAACATGACGCGCGAGCAGGTCGAGGCAACCGTGAAGGAGTACGAGGCGAAGTACCGCATGCCGACGGCAGATCCGCTGTGGCACGGCTGCGGCAAGTTCGTGGACCGGATCAGGACCATGGTATGAGAATCCCGAAGTCCCACCCGCGGTACGAGTCCCTCGTGCTCCGCGAGAAGCTCGTCCGAGCCTGGCGCAAAGGGATCGTGGTCCCGGAGGGGCTCATCGCGCAGGGTCGGGGAGAGGCGTTCGATTATCTCCTCGGAGAGGAGACCTCGGCTCCCGCCCTCGTTGCCGAGAAGGCGGCCGCCGCGATGTTGCTGACCGCGAAGCGCCCGGTCCTTTCCGTGAACGGCAACGTGGCCGCCCTCGCGCCCAGGGACGTCGTGCGCCTCGCGAAGGCGGTCCCCGCGAGAATCGAAGTGAACCTCTTCCAACGCACGGAGGCGCGCGTCGCGCGGATTGTGAAGCACCTGCAGGCCTCCGGGGCGAAGGACGTGCTCGGGCCCCGTCCGGACGCACGGATCCCGGGCCTGGAGTCGAAACGCGCCCTGTGTCACAAGGAGGGCTTGTACCGCGCCGACGTGGTCCTAGTCCCGCTCGAGGACGGCGACCGCGCGGAGGCGCTCGTGCGGATGGGGAAGACCGTCCTCAGCATCGACCTGAACCCGCTCTCGCGGACCTCGCAGGCCGCGACGGTGCCCATCGTGGACGAACTGACCCGCGCTCTAGTGAACCTCGATAGATTCACGCGGGAGCTGCGCGGGAACCCGACGGAAGCACGGCGCATCGCACGCGCCTACGACCGGGCCGGGAACCTCCGCGCGAGCTACGATTATCTTCGATGCCGCTTGCGGAACCTAGAGACCGGTCGCGAGCGAAAACCGCACTGACTCAGCTGAAGTGCTCCGGCTTCCACTTGATCGAGCAGCCGAACGGCGGTGTGAGGGGGACCTGCGGAGCCTTCCCGGCGAGCAGGTCGTCCAGCGCATCGCGCAGGTAGCGCAGGGTGACCGCGTTCGCGTCCTTGTGATTGTCATCCATGCGGCCGCGGTAGCGGACCACGCGATCCTTGTCGAGCACGTAGAAATCCGGCGTCGCGACGGGGCTCCACGCCTCGGCGACCTTCTGGGTTTCGTCCCGCAGGTAGGGGAAGTTGTAGCCGTGGTCCTTGGCCCGCTCCTTCATGTGCGCGAAATCGTCCTCGGGATACTTCGTCTCGTCGTTCGAGTTGATCCCGACGAGCTGCACGCCCTTCGAGGCGTAGTCCCGCTGCACCTCGACAAACCGCGACTCCCACGCCTGGACGTAGGGGCAGTGGTTGCAGGTGAAGAACACGACGACGATTGGCTTCCCCTTGAAGGACGACAGGGAGTACGGCTTCCCGTCGATCCCGGGGAGGGAGAAGTCGGGGGCCTTCGCGCCTGGGAGCAGCCCAGGGACCTGGTTGAGCGTGAAATCCTGCGGCATGCGAATCGAACGCATCACGCGCATCCCTTCGCATAAGACTTTGCGCCACTCTTGTCGTTCCGCTCACGGGGCACTGCACAAACTATTTGTGTGACCCGCCCGATGGGCCATTCCCGTGAGTTAACGTGAAGTACGTTATTGTCACGGGCGGTGTTTTGTCAGGACTGGGGAAGGGAATCTCCACCTCCTCCATCGGCGTCCTGCTGAAGTCCAAAGGGCTGCGGGTCTCTCCTGTGAAGATCGATCCGTACCTGAACGTCGACGCGGGCACGATGAACCCCTACCAGCACGGGGAGGTGTTCGTCCTCGACGACGGGGCGGAGACGGACCTGGACCTCGGGAACTACGAGCGCTTCCTCGACGTGAACCTGACCGGGGATCATAACATCACGACGGGCAAGGTGTACCGGGCCGTCATCGAGAAGGAGCGCCGCGGGGACTACCTCGGAAAGACGGTCCAAATCATCCCGCACATCACGGACGAGATCAAGGCGTTGCTCCGCGCCGTCGGGGAGAAGGAACGCGCGGACATCGTGCTCATCGAGATGGGCGGGACGGTCGGCGACATCGAGGGCATGCCTTTCCTCGAGGCAGTGCGGCAGCTTGGCCAAGAGGTCGGGAAGGAGAACGTCCTCTACGTGCACACGACCCTGGTCCCAATCATGGGCGCGGTCGGCGAGCAGAAGACGAAGCCGACCCAGCAGAGCGTCCGCGAACTCCGGGCCTCGGGAATCCAGCCGAATGTAATCATCGCCCGCGGGGAGCGGTCCCTCGAACCCGATGTAAAGAAGAAGATCGCGTTCTTCTCGGACGTCCCGGTGGACGGGGTTATCAGCGCGCCGGACGCCTCCACGATCTACGATGTGCCCCTCTTGTTCGACGGGCAGGGTCTCACGGAGTACATCATGAAGACCCTGAACCTCCCGCAGAAGGAGGAAGACCTGAAGGAATGGAGGGCGATGCTGGAGCGCCTCAAGAACCCGGAGAAGGAGGTCACGATCGCCCTCGTCGGGAAATACACGCACCTCAAGGACTCCTACATCAGCCACATCGAGGCCTTCCACCATGCGTCCGCCGCGAGCCGGGTCAAGGTGAACCTCCGGTGGGTCGAGTCGATGGACATCGAGAAGAAGGGGACCAAGCTCCTCGAGGGGGCGGAAGGCATCCTCGTGCCCGGCGGATTCGGTGACCGGGGCATCGAGGGCAAGATCGCGGCGACGTGGTACGCCGCGGACAACGACATCCCGTTCCAGGGCGTGTGCCTCGGGTTCCAGCTGGCCACGGTGGGCTTCGCTCGTGAATCGCTCGGCCTGAAGGACGCGAACAGCTCCGAGTTCAACCCGAAGACGCCGTACCCGGTGGTCGACCTGCTCCCGGAGCAGCACGGCGTCAAGGAGATGGGGGCCACGATGCGCCTGGGTGCGCACGAGATCCTCCTCGACGAGAACTCGAAGGCCGCGAAGCTCTACGGCTCGACCACGATCTTCGAGCGGCACCGGCATCGCTACGAGATCAACCCGGAGTACATCGCGAAGCTCGAAGCGGCCGGGTTGCGGTACACGGGCCGCTCGGACGGTGGGCGGAGGATGGAGGTCCTTGAGCTCAAAGGTCATCCGTACTTCATCGCGTCCCAGTTCCACCCCGAGCTGCGGTCGCGGCCCTTCCGGCCGTCCCCGATCCACCTCGGACTGGTGAAGGCCGCTGCGGGGCTCAAGTGAGCCGTGCCATCCCTGGGTCGGATGGGAGACCTGGGGACAAACCTTTAAACCGGGGCCCCTCCTTGGTCGTTCCCCATGTCCTCCCTCTCCTACGCGCAGCTCCTGGCACGGGCGAAGAAGGCCCTGCCCGACGCGCTCAGCAGCGGCGAGCGGTTCCAGGTCCCCGCACCCGACATCACCTACGAAGGCAAGACGACAATCCTGCGCAACTTCGAGGACATCGTCCAAGCGATCCGGCGCGACCCGGACATGGTCCTGACGTACCTGCTCCGGGAGCTCGGCACGGCCGGGACCCTCGAGGGCCGCCGCGTCGTCTTCAAGAGCAAGGTCACCTCGCAGAACATCGAGGAGCGCATCCGGTCCTACGTCGACGCCTACGTGATCTGCCAGGAGTGCGGCCGGCCCGACACCCGCCTCGTCAAGGAAGGCCGCGTCGCGATGCTCGAGTGTGACGCCTGCGGCGCCCGCCGACCCGTGAAGTCGGTCAAGAAGGCCGCGAAGGTCGAGGAGGCACCCCTCGTCGAGGGGAAGGTCTACGAGATGATGATCCAGGACATCGGGAAGAAGGGCGACGGGATCGCCAAGCTCGACCGGTACATCATCTACGTGCCCGGGACCGCGAAGGGCGCGATCGTCAAGGTGTTCATCGAGAAAATCGCGGGAAGCGTCGCGTTCGGACGGGTGCAACGGGAGTAAACGGCCCATGGAGCGCGAGATCCGGTCCATCGCGATCATGGGAATCCTCCTCGCGGCGTCCCAGATCGTGGCGCTGCTCATCGCCCCCACGTTCGCCTACAACGGCATGACCGCGTTCCAGAACCCCTCCGACCCGATGAACGCCGTCATCTACATCGTCATGATCCTGGTCTTCACGGCGATCATCCTCGGACTGGTCAAGTACCAGCGCCAGAATCTCGCCCGATACATCGTCCTCGGCTCCGTCCTGATCACGGTCGCCTTCGTCGCCCTGCTCCCGGTGTACTACCTCTCCATCGACGTCGCCTCGCTCTTCACGACCGTGGACGACGCGCTCGCGACGAACCTGGGGAACCTGGCGACAGCCCTGGCCTTCGTGCTGGCGGCGGGCGTCACGTGGATCCTGGTGAAGTATCCCGAGTGGTACGTGGTCGACACGGTCGGCCTGGTCACCGCCGCCGGGGTGACCGCGATCCTCGGCATCTCGTTCAGCTGGATCCCCGCCACTCTGCTGCTCGTGGCCCTGGCGTTCTACGACGCGTGGGCCGTCTACCGTTCGAAGCACATGGTGACCCTGGCCGACGAGCTCACGAGCCAGCGTCTCCCGGTCCTGCTCGTCATCCCGAAATCGGCGGACTACAAGTTCGCGGAGCAGCGGAGCCTCAAGGAACAGGTCGCGAAGGGGGAAGAGCGCGAGGCGATGTTCATCGGCCTAGGCGACCTGATTATCCCGGGCATGATGAGCGTCTCGGCCCTGGCATGGCTGCCGAACACCGTGGGCGCAGGCCTCCCGAGTCTGACCCCGAGCCTGACCGTCGCCCTCGGCACGCTCATCGGCAGCCTGGTCGGGTTCTCGGTCCTCATGCGGTACGTGTTGAAGGGCAACCCGCAGGCGGGCCTCCCTCTCTTGAACGGAGGCGCGCTGGTCGGGTTCTTCCTGACCGCGCTCCTGGTCTACGGCACGCTCATCCCGCCGTGACCCGGAGGCCGTAAGCGTCTTATAGGGCCGCGAAGTTGGGACGACTCCCTTCGAGGCTGAGAATGGCCCTGTGGCAAGGACGATCCAAGAGGAAGCCCACGGGCGGACGATACCGCCCGCTGCGGAAGAAGCGCCGCCGCGAGATCTCGCGCGAGCAGCAGTTCGCCTTCATCGGCACGACGCGGCTCAAGCTCTACCGCACGAAGGGCGGGAACCGCAAGGTCCGCGTCCTGAAGGCGGAGTTCGCGAACGTCCTCGACCCGCGCACCTCCACGACGAAGAAGGTCAAGATCGTCACGGTCAAGGAGAACACCTCGAACCCGCACTACGTGACGCGGAACATCATGACCCGGGGCGCCGTCGTCCAGACGGAGATCGGTCTGGCGAAAATCACGTCGCGGCCGGGGCAGGACGGCGTCATCAACGCCGTGCTCGTGACGGCCGAGAAGGCGCCGTCGAGCTGACGCTCCGACGGACCGGGCCCGAGAGGCCCCCTGGGGCTACTCCGCCGATCGCGTGATGTTGACGTCCTTGATGAGCGCATACGGGACGAAGTTCGGGATGCTGACCTCGCCCCACCACATCATCTGCTCCGTTGTGTCGCTCAGGGCCACAACGTTCTTCATCAACCGGATCAGGTTGTCCGTGAGGCGGATATCCTTCCAGGTCTCGACGACCTCGCCCTTCTGGATGTGGAAGATGCCGTCGCGCGGGATCGTGCTCAGGTCGCCGCTCACGTAGGACTGGTACCGCGTGTACCACGTGTTCGTGAGCCATAGGCCGTCCTTGACCTCGGAGAAGATCTCGTCGCGGGACCAGTCCCCCGGCTTCACGAAGACCGCGTGCGGGTCCGGCGCGATGAGTCCCGCGTTGCCCGTCGTCTTCGTTTTGAAGCGCTTCGCGGTGGAGGTGTTGTGGAGGTACGTCTTCAGGATCCCCTTCTGGATGATCGCGGTCCGGCGCGTGGGCACGCCCTCCATGTCGAACTTCTTCCGCGTGAGGGACTCCTCGGAGCCGTCGTCCCACATCGTCACGGCGGGGGAGGCCACGCTCTTCCCGACCTTCCTGGCGTACGGCGAGAATCCCGCGAGCACTGCGTACGCACTCGCCCGCCCCGCGACCTGGTCCGTGAGCGCGCCGAAGATCAGGGGATCGAAGACGACCGTGTACCGTCCCGCCTTGCCCCCCTTCGGGTTCTTCGCCAGGGACGCGATCCGCCCCGCCTTGCGGCCCGCCTTCTCCGGGTCGAACTGGGACAGCCGCGAGGCGCAGGCGATTCCATGGCCGCTCGATTCGAGCGAGACCATGGCCCGGATGGAGAGATAGAGCCCCGCGCGGTGGTCGTGACCCTCGACCCCGTTCGACGTGGCAAGGGAGTGCTCGTCCTCATACCGCCAGAACGAGCCAGCGCATTCCTTCGCTCCCTGGGCGGTCGCACCCTTGATCGCGGCCTCGACGAAGTCGGAGCCGTCCTGCAGCGCGAGGACCTTCGGGTCCGGCCGCACCCGGCCATACTTGAAGTTCCCCTTCGCGAGGCCTGCGTACTCCGGGTTGCGCTGGGAGGCCTTCGCAATCTTCACGAGGCGCTCGAGCGCGCCGTCGACGTCCGAGAGGTCCTTGATGTCCGTGGCGACGACCCGCTTCTCGTGGACGAGGAAGACGGAGGCGTAGGACTCGCGCCAGCGGTTGCTGATCACGGGCTCGTTCCGGGCGAACCGGATCTGGTACGCGCGATTCTGCACGAGGTCTGCGACGGCGTCCTGGCAGCCGAGCTTCTGCGCCTTCCGGACGATCTGCGCGGCGAGGTCCTCCATCCGATCACCTCAGGTAGACGTTGCGGAGGCGCATCGTCGGCCCGCCCAGGCTGGCGTCGAGCGCCTGCCCGGGGTCGGACTTGCCGCAGAATCCCGCCTCGAACTCAAAGTCCTTGCCCACCGCATCGACCGAGGACCAGAACGTCGGCGTGGTCAGCTCGATGATCGTCCGCCGCACGGGGTGCTTGATCTCTCCGTTCTCGACGAGATAGGCCTCCCGCCCCGCGTACTTCGCGTTGTAGCGCTTGTCGTCGATGTTCCACTCCATGAAGGACTTCATGTAGACGCCGAACTTGACGCCCTCGAGAAGTTCCTCGATGCTGTGGTCCTTCGGCTCCACGAACGTGTTCGCCATGCGCACGATCGCCTCCACGTTGTAGTTGACCGCGCGGGAGGCGCCGTTGCTCCGGGTGGAGAACGCTGCGGCCGTCTCCCGGTTCTGGAGGAACTCGTTCACGCGGCCCTCCTTGTACAGGTACCTGCGGCGGGCGCGAACCCCTTCGTCATCCGTCACGTAGTAGGCGATCGCATGCTCGACCGTGGGATCGTCGCAGACGTTGACGACCTCCGACCCCACCTTCATACCCAGGCCATCGGGGCCGATGAAGGACTTCCCAGCCTGGCTGGCCTCACGGCCCAGGACGCGGTCCGCCTCGGTCGGGTGCCCGCAGGACTCGTGGGCCGCGATCCCGGACACCTGGGGGCCGACGACGAGGTCCATCTTCCCCTCGGGGGACTTCTTCCCCTCGCGGAGCGAACGCTGCATGGACTTGGCCTCGTCCGTCACGCGTTTCGCCAGATCCCATTCGCGCACGCCCTCCCAACCGCCAGACCATCCGTAGTCCCGGTGGGTCTGCTCCGCGTCCGCGCCGCTCGCGACGGTCAGGAAGTACGTGACCCGCAGGCGCGGGCTGTACGATCCGATTCGGGAGCCCTCCGAGTTCGCGAAGTACTTCGTGATGCGGTTGCCGGCGAGCTGGAAGTACCGGGCGGGCGTCTTGAAACCGAGGTCCGTGACGGCCTTGTCCACGGCCTGGATCTCCCGGATCTTCTCCTCGACCGGGACATCGAGGAGCTTCGTCTGCTCCGGAACGGACCAGTTCGTGGTGACGGCCTCCTCCTGGGCGAACGTGATCGGCGTCCTGCGACGCGACGCCTTCGCGATCCTCACGGCGTCGTCCACGATCGCCTTCACGTCCCCCTTGGTCAGGGTGTTCGTCGCGGCGAACCCGAGGCTGCCGTTCGCGAGGACGCGAACGCCGATCCCGCGGTCCGCGCCGACGTACAGGGCGTCCAGGGTGCCGTTCTTCAGGATGAATTGCTCCGGCTCCTGTCGCTCGAACCGCGCCTCCGCGTAGGTCGCGCCGCGCTGCCGTGCATAGTCGATCGCGTAGTCTACGAGATCCCGCTCCCCGTCCATCGTGCTCTGCCACCCGCGATGCCCGAGTGAAGCAGGGTCCCGCAATGAACCTTGCGCGACGACGTCCTCGCGGGAAAGCCTTATGGTGAGGTGGCCCTTCGCTCCGCGCATGCCCAAGCGCGACCGGCCCATCGTCCTCTATCCGGCGTATTTCGACCTGGGGCGTTCCCGCGCCGATGGCCGGCGGGTCGCGAAGAAGTGGGCGGTCGAGTCACCGACCACCGAGGAGGTCACCGCGGCCGCCAAGGCGCTCGGGCTCCAGCCCGAGATGGATGCGGAGAAGGCGTTCCCGACGTCGCACTGGCGCCACGAGGGCCGCGTCCTCGTTCGGGCGGATTACTTCAAGACATCGATCGTCCAGAAGGTCGCCCAGCGGATCAAGCAGTCCCGGTCCCGCTAGTCTTCGTCGGGGACGCGATATACGTCCCATCGGACCGCACCGGCCTTGACCGCGTCGCGGACCCGGCGCTCTCGCGAGCTCAGGTCCGACCGCCCGCTCTTCACCTCAAGGAAGACGATCTCCTGGAGCTCTCCTTCCGCGAGGCCGTCGAATACCACGTAGTCGACCGGCGTCCCGAGGAACCGCACGTCGGTCGGGTCGTAGGGGAACTCCGGGAGGTGGGGCGCCAGCTTCTCCAGGAACTGCCCGCTCAGGGTCGCCCGGCTCCGGTCGACCGAGTCCCTCCGGATCTCCCTCTCGCGATCCCGGAAATCCAGCTCGAGGGTCCGCTGGGTGAGGGCCCGCCCGGCCACGAAGCCCACCACGAGGCCGAATCCGATGGCCAGGATCGTCAGGGCCAGGGTGAGAAGGTCCACCATGGGCCGATGCGAGGCGGGAAGGTCTAATGAAGCCAGAGGGGGGTCCCGCGAAACAACTGCATGCCGGGTTCAGTCGCGGTGGTCCTGCAGCGTGCGGACGTCCTCGATGAGACGCTTACCCGCCGCGACCTCGTCGACGGAGTGGATCACCGCGCCCAGTTCCCGCAGGGCGGCCTCGACGCTGTCGTAGGCGATGGAACTGCCTTCGATCGTGACCTTGACCGTCTCGGTCTCCTGGTCGACCTCGTCGAGGCTGCAGTTGACGCCCTCGACGCCCTTGAGGGCGCTCAGCCGCTGCGACAGCTCGATGAGCGAGGGTTTGTGGGGTTTGAGCACGTCGAGGACGAGGCGCTTGATTTCGGTCACGGAACGGTACTCCGAAAGGAGGTTGTCGATGGAGACCTCCGGTATTAAACGTTGTGACACGCCGTGGCTGCGGGTGCGGGCCCTCACGCGGTCGTGACCTCGGCGCTACCCGGCTGGACGATCATCGTGTGCTCCGTCTGCGCGACGATCCCGCCGCCCACGTCGAGGAGCGCGGGATACGTCATGACGGACCGCGTCCGGAGGAGCTGGTTGAGGAGCGAGGGGGCTCGGGGGTCGAGCGCGTATGCCCACCGCTCCGCGAAGGGCAGCGTCTTGAACTCCACGGAGAGCTGCTCGAGGAACGCGTTCAGCGCGTCCTCCTTGAGCGACTTCGTCCGGAGGACGCGGTAGATGTTCCCGCTGCGCCGGCCGTCGACCTCGCCCGCGCCGGAGGAGGAGAAGGGCTCGATCGCCACGACGTCGCCCTCGTCGAGCGAGTCGTGCCCGTGCGGGATGTTCGGCACGCTCTTCCCCGCATGGAGGACGTACCGCTCCACCGTGTGGCCCGTGAGGTTGCGGATGGGCTTGTAGCCGTTCGATTCGATCGCACGGCGGATGCCCTCTCCGAGAACCCTTGTCTCGACGCCCGGATGGACCGCCTCGATCGCGGTCTGCAGGGCGAGCTCGGACGCCTGGATCAGGCGCGACCAGTTCCGCGAGCCCACCTCGATGGTCACCGCGGTGTCCGCGACCCAGCCGTCCTTGTGCGCGCCGAGGTCGAGCTTCACAACGTTGCCCCGGCGGAAGCGAAGGGTGTCGTCGTGCGTCGGGGAGTAGTGGGCCGCGATATTGTCGATCGAGATGCACGTCGGGAAGGCGGGCCGCAGGCCGCGCTTCCGCATGAGGCCCTCGATCTCCTCCGCCACATCGAGCAGCAGGACGCCGTCCGCGACGAGCTCCACGCCGCGCTCCTTCGCCTCCTTGGAGACGCGGCCCGCCTCGAGCAAGGCGGCCCGGGCGTCGGGGTCCATCGTCACGCCCCCGTTGGAAGGGCGCCTTGTCTAAGGACCTTTGCCCTGGGACCGGAGAGATCGACGACGCTGGACTCCCGCCCGACCGGAGAGGGGCCTGCATCGATGTAGAGGTCGACCGCCTCGCCAAGCTGGGCTTTCGCCTCGTCGCACGACGTCGGCGAGGGTTGCCCGTGCCGGTTCGCGCTCGTCGTCGTGATGGGGCCGGCGATCCGCGCGACGAGGCGGGGGATCGGATGGTCGGGGACTCGGATTCCGATGAGGGACTGTCGGTTCACGAGGGCCGGCGGCGCCTCGGGCGTGGCCCGCAGGACCACGGTGTACGGGCCGGGGAGGTTCTTGCGGCAGAAGTTCTCCGCCAGGGGCGTCTTCGTGCCGTAGCGGAACACTTCCTCCACGTCGGCCACGGCCATCGAGACGGCGAGATCCCGCGGCCGCGCCTTCACCGCATAGAGACGGTCGACCGCCTTGGCCTGGAACGGATCGGCGGCGAGGCCGTAGACCGTGTCCGTCGGATGGACGACGAGCCCGCCTTCCGCGAGACAGGCGCGGATGCGGTCCACCGCCGACGCGTCCAGCACGTACTTCGTGCCGATGCAGACCGCAGGAATCGTGGCCGTCACGAGTTCCCCAAGGTCCGCGGAACATAAGGCCTTTCGGTCGTTCAGAGGTAGAGCAGGTAGAACTCGCCTTCCTTGCGGGGTCCGGGAGGAAGGTACGAGTCGAGCCGCATCCCGCGGGCGGGAAGCCCCTTCTCGACCATCGCCTTGGTGAACGGAGCCGACTCCGGCGAGGTCCGGAGCTCGTCGAGGGGGACGAAGGCGGCGGCGCTCACCTCCTGCGCATCCGGGGCCGGCTCTCCGGACACGTAGTCCATGTGGAACACGAGGAACGTGTCGTTGACGTCTGCGGTGACCCGGTTCCGGACGGCGACGAGGGGACCCGCCCGACCGACCACCGCGGTCTCCTCCTTGACCTCCCGCTCGAGCGTCATCGCGACGGACTCGTGCGGCTCGACGTAGCCGGAGGGGATTGTCCAGAACCCTTTCAGCGCGCCGTACGTTCGCTTGACGACGAGGAGCCGATCGTCCCGCTTCACGATCGCCCCTACGCCGACGGTGATCGGCAGCGTCGCGACGTTCACGACCATGCCGGACCGAACGCGGGCCGCCAAGATGACTTTTATCCCCGCGACCGTTCCCCGAGGCGACGGGTGTACCATGGCTCGGAAGGTCACGTTCACGCCTCGCCGCTTCCTCCGGAAGATCGGCCAGCTCGGCAACTTCGACGTCTCGCCGGACGGACGGCGGCTCGCGTATTCCGCGAACCAGGGGGAGCAATGGACCGTCTACATGCGGGATCTCGCACGAAACGTATCCCGCGTCCTGCTCAGGTCGGACCAGGCGGTGATGAATCCCGAGTTCTCGCCGGACGGGCGATGGGTCGCAGTCCAGTCCGATTTCGAGGGGGACGAGAACTTCAACATCTACGTGGTGCCCTCGAAGGGAGGACCGGCGCGGAAGCTCACGGACACGCCTGCGGACAGCGCGTCCCCGCGATGGTCGCCCGACGGCGCGAGGATCGCCTTCATCTCGAACCGGGACCGCGACCGTGAGAATGTCTTCGTCGTCGAGGTCAACGGTGGGGGTCCGAGGCAGCTGACCCACATCGACGACATCGTCGGCGAGATCGCGTGGCGTCCGAACGGCCGGCAGATCGCCTTCTCCGCGGGCGTCGGGCATGAGGACTGGATCGGGATTGTGGACCTCGAAGGTCGGATGGAGAAGCTCGTCGCGTGGCCGGACAGCGAGAGCTTCCTCGGCGGGGACGCGGGCCGGACGGAGCCCTTCTCGCCGGACGGCCGGCAGATGGCGTTCATCTCGAACGTTCACGACCACCTGGACGTCGGCGTCCTCGATCTCGAGACGAAGGCCGTGCGGTGGCCCGTGCGGACGCGGCGGGACAAGTTAATGCCCCTCTGGTCTCCGGACGGGACGCGAATCGCGTTCCTCGAGAACCGCGACGGCAACATCCGCCTCCTGACCGCCGACGTGCGCGGGCGCGGTAGCCGTCCCGTCTCGCCCGCCGAAGGCGTGGCGGCCCGGCCCGCCTGGCATCCCGACAGCCGCGCCCTGCTGTACGAGCACTCGACGAGCGTCCAGCCGTACCGGCTCGTGCTCCAGCGAGGGGCCCGCCGGACCGTCCTAGTGGACAGCCTCCGGACCCGGCTCCCCGCCGCCGAACTCGCGCGCGCGAAGCCCGTCCGGTATCGGAGCTTCGACGGCCGCCAGATTCCCGGCTGGCTGTACGAGCCCGCGAAGGCGCGCTCCCGCGGCGCGGCGATCGTCGATCCCCACGGGGGGCCGGAGAGCCAAGAGCTGAACGAGTGGGACGCGGGCCACCAGTTCCTCGTGGCCCGGGGGTTCACGGTCCTGGCGCCGAACTACCGCGGCGGCACCGGCTACGGCCGCGCGTGGCGGAAGACGAGCGACCACGACCTCGGCGGCGCGGACATGAAGGACATCATCGCGGGCGGGCGCTGGCTGGTCCGCACGAGGCGATGCTCGCCGGACCGGCTCGGGATCTTCGGCGTCAGCTACGGCGGGTACGCAGTGGCCCACTGTCTCGAGCAGGCCCCCGAACTCTGGGCCGTCGGCGTGAGCGTGGTGGGCTTCTTCAACTGGTTCACCGCGACGACGAACGAGCGGGGGAACCTGCAGATCTACGACCACCACAAGATGGGGACGCCCGAGGCGGATGCAGAACGCTTCCGCAAGTACTCGCCGTTCTTCTACCTCGACCGGATCCGGGTGCCCGTGCTCTTCACGGGCGGGGCGCACGATCCGCGGTGCCCGGTCACGGAGGCGAGGCAGATCGTCGAGGCGATGCGGAAGATGGGGAAGACCGTGGACTACCTGGAGTTCCCCGACGAGGGGCACTCCCCGCGCAAGACATCGAACCGCGTCCGCCTCCACGACCGCGCGATCGCCTGGTTCGAGACGTACCTGCCGCAGGCCTGACGCTCAGACGAGGGTCTTGACGGCGGCCAGGAGGCGCTCGACGATCTCGGGCTCGGCCTGCGTGCCCATCGTACCGATCCGGATCGTCTTCCCGCGCAGCGGTCCCAGGCCGCCGGAGATGAAGATGTTGTGCCTCTCCTTGAGTCCCTTCGCGAGGGCCGCGGCGTCGATGTGGGCGGGCGGACGCATGCAGGTGACCGTGTTCGAGCACAGCGACGGCGACGCGACCGGCGAGAAGCCGAGGTCCGTGAGGCCGCCCCGCAGCTGCGACGCTGCGCGCGCGTGACGCTGGAAGCGAGGCTCGAGCCCCTCCTCCCTCACGAGGGAGAGCGCCCGATGGACGGCGTAGAAGAGGTTCGAGGAGATCGTCGTCGGGGTGGGATGCCAGTCGCTCCACTCCCGCTGGTACCGGTCCCAGGTGAAGAGGTTCAGGTACCATCCATCGATTCCCTTCGGATCCGTCGCCTCCCACAGGGAGGGAGCGACCAGGACCGGGGAGATGCCCGCCGGAGCGGCGAGGCACTTCTGCGAGGCGCTGAACGCGGCGTCGATCGCGAGCTTCCCGCATCGCGTGGGAATGCCGCCAAGGGAGGAGACCGCATCGACGAGGGCGAACGCACCCTTCGAGTGGGCCAGTTCGACCACTTCGTCCAGCGGGTTCGTGACCCCCGTCCCGGTCTCGTTATGGATGAAGGCGACTGCCTTCGCCGGCTTCCCGAGCGCCTTCCTGAGGCCGGCCAGGTCGAACCCGCCGCCCCACTCGGAGCGCACCCGCTCCACCTTCAAGCGGTGCGTCGCGAGGACCTCTGCGAGCCGCTCGCCGAAGAACCCGTTGTCGAGGACGACCACTCGGTCGCGGGGGCGGAGGAAGGTGTATCCAAGGGCCTCGAGTCCCGCGTGGCCCGGGCCCACGAGGGGGAAGACGCGGCCTTTCGGTGCCTCCCAGACGTACCGCATCAGGTCCTGCATCTCGGCGAACGCCCGGATCCAAGCGTCGCCGTAGTGGGGCAGGGCGGGCTTCGCGAGCTCCGCCTGGACGAGAGGATGGAGAGGGACCGGGCCGGGAATGAGGAGGAGCCCCGCGTCCACGGGCGGTAGACGCCCGTGAGGATACTTCAACCTGTCCCGACACGATGTGACACGACAGGCTCAGTCGCGGATGCCGTCCTCGGAGACCGTGAAGACGGCCTCGGCCTCGGGCATGTTCGGGGAGTCGATCAGGCGCGCGATGCGCTTCCCGCCCTTCGACTTGCGCAGGTAGACGCGGAAGGTCGCGCTGTGCCCCACGATGTGGCCGCCGATCGGCCGCGTCGGATCGCCGAAGAACGCGTCCGGCTTCGCCGCCACCTGGTTCGTGACGTAGATCGCGGCGTTGTGGACGTCCCCGAAGCGCATGAGCTCGTGGATGTGCTTGTTGAGGAGCTGCTGGCGCTCCGCGAGAACGCCCCGGCCGATGTACTCGGCCCGGAAGTGGGCCGTGAGGGAATCCATGACGACGAGGCGGATGGGGAAGTCCTTGGTCATCTCGTGGGCCTTCTCCATGAGGAGCATCTGGTGATGGCTGTTGAACGCCCGCGCGACATGGACCCGCTTCAGGATCGGCTCCGGATCGAGCTCGAGGGCATCCGACATCTGGCGGATGCGCTCCGGCCGGAACGTCGACTCCGTGTCGACCCAGACCGTGTCGCCGTTCAGCCCGCCTTCGTCCTCGCCGCGCGTGACGTTCACGGCGAGCTGGTGGGCGAGCTGGCTCTTCCCGGACCCGAACTCGCCGAAGCATTCCGTGATCGCCTGCGTCTCTAGGCCGCCGCCGAGGAGCTCGTCGAAGGCCTTCGAGCAGGTCGTCAGCTTCGCGACGCTCTTTCGGCGTTCGAGGATGACGTCTCCGGTCTCGAAGCCGCCCACGTCGACCGCTTCGCGCGCGGCGGCGATGATCTTCTGCGCAACATTGGCACCGATCTCCGTGGCCTCCGCGACCATGTCCGGGGTCGCAACCGCGAGGCTCATGAGATCCGAAAACCCGGCCTCCCGCAGCTTCTCCGCCGTTGCAGGACCCACGCCGGGTAGCTCTTCCACCGCTTTCACTGAGGTGGCCACCTTGTCACCTTGCTTACCATCCTTGGCCATACATAAGAGGGTAAGACGGGGGGGTGGGTGAAACTATCGTCTTTGGGAGGACGCCGCTCAGGCTCGCCGAGGCACCCTTTTATCACTGCGCGCCTTTGCGGCATCGTCCATGCCGGTGCGCCTCTCTTTCGACCGCGTCGCGGCCATCTATGACGAGACCCGCGCGCTCTCTCCGAAGGTCATGTCCCACGTCCTCGGGGTCCTCGTGGACCAGCTCCTGAGCAAGAAGGTCCTCGAGGTCGGCGTGGGCACGGGCCGGTACGCGGTGCCCCTCCAGAAGAGCGGCCTCGACGTGGTCGGCGTGGACATCTCGCACAAGATGGTCGAGCTCGGCCTAGGGAAGGGTCTCCGAAACGTCGTCCTCGCGGACGGCGCGCGCCTGCCCTTCACGGCACGCGCGTTCGACCTGTCCACCTCGAACCACATGCTCCACCTGGTCCCGGACTGGCGGGAGGTGCTCCTGGAGATCGTACGCGTGACCCGCGACAGCTACTTCAGCATCCTTGAGCGCTCGGGCCGGACGACGAACCTGCACCGGGAGTACGACCGCCTCGCGGGCGAGGCGGGATACAAGTGGTCTCCGCCGGGACTCCACGAGCGGGACCTGCCCGACGTCCTGCCCCCGGACCTCGTCATGCCGGTCGGGCCGTTCGAGGAGATCGTCCCCGCCGATCTGATCCTGGAGGAGCTGGAGCAGCGATCCTTCTCCTCGCAGTGGGGCACGCCGGAGACCGTCCATCGCCAGGTCATGCGGGAGCTCCGGCATCGCTGGGCGGGGCACGAGTTCAAACACACGTACAGCCTGGAGATCACGTTCTGGCAGGTCGAGCACCTCGCGGAGCTCGGCAGGCGGACGCCTCAGAGGTCGTGAGGCGCTCCGCCGAACGCCACGAGCGCCTCCTTCTCGAGGAAATGGAGGGACCCGGGCACCACGAGACAGTGCAGCGGCGGCCCGAGATCCCGCTTTAGAATTTGCGCGACAGCGGCCGTCTGGATCTTCATCCCGGGCGAGCCGACCTGGCTCAGGACGCACACCAGCGTGGAGGGGCCGAACTCCGCCGTCCCGGTCTTCTCGGCCATCCCGAGCAGCGATTCGAGCGCGGTCTTCGGGTCGAGGAACGTGCCGTCCTCCCGGAGGTCCAGGAGGACGAGGGTGTGCAACCCGGCTTTCCGGTTCAGGACGATCGGATCCAAGGGGCTCGTGACGAGGAGCCCGGGCGAGGGGAACGGGACCGTCGTGGTCCGCCCGAACTTGTACGCCTGGAGTCCGAGGGCGCCCGCCGCCGCGCCGAGGATTGAGACGCCATGGACGACGCGGGTTGGGATTCCCGCAGCCGCCGCACGGAGCCGCAGGTCGACGTGGGTCGTCGCGACCATCGGGTCCCCGGCGACAAGGAACGCGACGCGGCCGCTCTTGGCGGCCTCCAGGACCTCCTTCCCGCCTTCGACCCCTTCCCGCGTGAGGCGGCGGATCGGCTTCCCCACGAGCGCCTCGACCGCCTCGACCCGCGTGCCCAGGAGCACGGAGGTGTAGAATTCCGCGAAGACGACGTCTGCGGCGCGGGCCTCCTCGAGCCCCCGGAGGGTGATGCCCTTCTCGTCGTAGAGTCCGAGGCCTACGAAGACGAGGTCCCCCATCCCGGAAGCGAACGGCCGTGGGGTCCATGAAGCTTGGCCTCCACGGGTCCGCGAAAGTTCTTCATACGCTCCGCTGCATGGCCGCAGTCGTGCGGTCCTGGTGCGTCGTCGTGCCGCGCGAGCGGGGCGAGGAGATCCGCCGCGCCTTGAAGGAGCGCGGGGTGCTCCAGAAGCACCTCAAGGTCCAGGAAGCGGCCGGCCGCCTCCGACTCCCGACCACGGAGCGGGTGGAGGCCGGCTGGCCGGTCGAGGAACGGGAGTTCGAGGAGGCGTTCACGCCGATCCGGAGCTACAAGGACGTGGCCCGGGTGCCGGAAGCGCTGCGGCCGCAGCTCCCGACCTCGTTCGACGTCATCGGCGACATCGCGATCCTCAAGATCCCCGATCCGCTCGTCCCGCACCGCGCAGAGATCGGCCGCGCGGTCCTGGAGTGGAACCGCAACCTGAGAGTGGTCGCCCAGGACCACGGGGTGACGGGGGAGTTCCGTATCCGGGCGCTCGAAATCCTTGCGGGCGATTCGCGCACGACGACCGTCCACACGGAGTACGGGCTGCGCTATCACGTGGACGTCGCCCGCGCGTACTTCAGCCCCCGCCTCGGGACGGAGCGGCTGCGCGTGGCCAATCAGGTGCGGCCGGGAGAGGCGGTCGCGGACCCCTTCGCCGGGGTCGGTCCCTACGCGATCCTCATCGCCCGCCGCCGGCGGCCCGCACGGGTCGTAGCATCGGATGCGAACCCCGTGGCCGTGAATCTCCTGCGCCAGAATGTCGCCGCGAACCGGGCGGACCGCGTTGAGACTCGGGAAGGGGACGCCCGCGCCGTCCTGCGCGAGACGGCTCCCCTGGACCGGATCATCCTGGACCTGCCCCACACGGCCCTGGACTTCGTCCCGGACGCCCTCCAGGCCCTTGGGCCGCGCGGCACCGTCCATGTCTACGCAATCATGGAGGACGCGGACCGCGAGGACCGGGTACACGCTGTCCGAGACCTCGTTGCGAGGAACGGGCGCACGGTCGACGCGCTGACCGTGCACACCGTGCGCGCCTACTCGCCGACGCAACATCACGTGGCGTTCGACGTCAGGGTCGGTCCAGGGTGACCCCGCGCTGCCCCTGATACGTGCCCGACCGCTGGTCGTACGTCTCGGCGGCGGGTGACTCGAGGAGATGGAATACGATTTGGGCGAACCGCTCCCCGATGGGAAGGTCCAGGGTGGCCTCCGAGGCGTTGAGCGCGCCGAACGTGAGGGTGCCGGAGAAGCCCGCGTCGATCATGCCGAACGAGGCGACCACGCCCCGGCGAGCCCAGGTCGTCCGGAGCCAGATCTGGGCCGCCACGTGCCGGCCGAGCGTCACGGTCTCCCGCGTGCTCACCGCAAACCGCGTCAGGGAGGGGATGTGGGCCGCCCCGGACCGCACGCGCTGGTCGACCGAGGGCAGGGCAATCTCCTCGATGCTCACGTCATATCCGTTCGGCGTGAGGTTCGATTCCGCGAAAGGCTCGATGGACAGCTCGCCCTTCGCGCGGAAGGCGAGGATGCCCGCGTCCGAGAGGACTGCCATGGGGCCGCGGTATCCAGGCGAACGCGATAAAGACTTTCCGACGTGACGAAGTGCATAGAGAACGAGAACGACGCCCCTAGCGTACTTACCCAAGAGATTAGGGTGAGGGACGACGCAATGACCATGGAGAGCAGAGCGTGTCCTCGATTCTCATCGAGGTCCCCGTCGATCCCGGGACGTGTCTTCACGACAGCATCGAAGAGCTCGGGCACGACGAGGGCGCGTTGTTCTATCGGTGCACCACCTGCGGCAGCATCGTAATCACCCAGCGGGGACACCGGTGGATCATCCGACCGACGGACGAGGCGGGTCCGCTTCCGTTCTGAGGCGCGGCGGAGGCCAGAGAGCCACGCCAACGAGGACCCGCGCCATCGGGCGTCGCACATCCGGGCCCGGGTACGGGAAGCTTTTTGCCATCGAGGACCGTTGGCCCGCTGAGGTCTACCATGGAGGGGTCTGGAAGCGTATGGGCCCGGCGGTTCATCGGCGTGGCCCTGATCCAGGGGGCGATCATGTTCGTCCTCACGGAGATTCTGCTGTACGCGGACTTCCCCTTCTCCGGCTTCGTGTCCCCTGAGAACATTGTGGCCCAGGGTTCCGCGGGCACCTGGTTCACGGTTGGGTACCTGGGATACCTGATCGTGCCAGTGATCGGCTCCGGGCTCAGCGCCCTGTTCTACCATTACCTTGAGGTCGTCATGCGAAAGCCGTACGAGGGCGGGCTCCAGTACCTGGCGTGGGGCCATCTGCTCCTCGGGAACGTCGTCATCGGGGCGGCCCTCGGACTCCTAATGTACGGCGGTTACGTCGGCGGAGCCCAGTTGTTCGCTCCGACCCTAAGCTGTGCGCCGCCGCAGGAGATCCCGCAGTGCGTCCACGACCAGATTCTGGGGCCTCTCGTTCCAATCATCTCGACCCTGTTCATCGTCGGCTCCCTCGGCCCCCTCCTTGGCGGGATCGGGTACGCCATCCAGTTCCGTTCGAAATCCGGTGTGGCCCCACCGCTTCCCTGAAACCGCACCCTGGGCAAGGAACCGCGTGCGCCGCGCCGGTTTGACACGCGCGGCACCTCTCAAGTGCCCAAATCGCAGAATCGCGGAGCAATCCTTAAAGCGCGTCGGCGGTTCGCTTCGGCGGGGTTGCGATGGCAACGACGAGGAGTCCCTGGGCGATTCGTTTCACGACCGGGACGTTCATCCTGGGAGGGATCGCGTGGCTCGTCATCGCGGTGCTTCTCCTTGGGAACGTGCTGGCGGGCCTCACACCGCCGAACTACGCGCTCGGCCCGGCGTCGTCCCGAATCGTCGCAGAAGGCGGACCGGGCACCTGGTTCGTGATGGGCATCCTTTCCTATCTCTTGGTCGGCGTCGCGGGCCTCGGGTTCAGTGCCCTGTTTTACCAGCAGCTTGAGGTGACGCTGGAAGCCCCTCTCCAGGGCTGGAAGAACTGGGCCGCATGGATTCACTTGATCCTCGGAGGCGTCGGGGCCGCGGCGGCGTCCCTGCTCATGACTTACGAGGGGTTCCAGGCCGGAGCTGCCTACCTTCCGACAAACGTTGGAGGGGGCGGACATGACGTCCTCTACGTCCACACGAATTTCCTCGGGCCAGCGACCATCCCGATCGCCGCGTTGATGGGCGTCGCGCTCCTCGGATACCTCGCAGGCGGGATCGCCCTCGCCCTCACGTGGCTCGAGACCCGCCACCGGTAGTCCGAACACCGAGCGAGTCGGGTCCGTGCCCAACCTTTAAGGGTACCCCCTCGTTTGGCCGCAGGAAGGGGCGGAACCATGGACTTCCGACTCACCGAGGAGCAGAAACTCGTCCAGCAGACCGCGAAGGACTTCGTCGACCGGGAGATCCTCCCCCACAACCGGGAGTGGGAGGAGAAGGGCGAGATCCCGCGCTCCTTCTACGGCAAGATGGCGGAGCTTGGATTCCTCGGGGCGCCGGTCCCAGAGACGTACGGCGGCGCGGGCATGGACTACGTCTCGTTCATGCTCCTCGTGGAAGAGATCAGTCGCGGGTCCTCGTCCGTGCGGACGACGGTCAGCGTGCAAACGTCCCTGTCTGAGACGTCCCTGATTTGGTTCGGGGACGAGGCGCAGAAGCAGCGATGGCTCGTGCCACTCGCGAAGGGGGAGAAGCTCGGCGCGTGGGCCTTGACCGAACCCGAAGCGGGCAGCGACGCCGCGAACCTGTCCACGACGTATCAGGACGAGGGTGATGAGATCGTCCTGAACGGGCAGAAGCGGTTCATCTCGAATGGGAGCATCGCGGACTACGTCCAGGTGTACGCGCGGAAGCCCGGCTCGAAGCGGCACGAGGGGCTGAGCCTCTTCCTCGTGCCGAAGGGCACGCCGGGTTTCAAGGTCACCCACGTCGAGTCCAAGACGAAGCTCGGCCTCCGTGCGAGCCCGACCGCGGACCTCGCCTTCGAGGACTGCCGAATCCCGAAGGAGAACCTGCTCGGGAAGGAAGGCGACGGGTGGAGCCAGGCGATGAAGACCCTGAACAGTGGTCGGATCGGGATCGCCGCGGGCGCCGTGGGCGTGGCGCGGGCCGCCCTGGAGGCCGCCACGAAGTACGTGAAGGAGCGGAAGGCGTTCGGCCGTCCAATCGGGGACTTCCAGCTCATCCGGGAAATGATCGCCCAGTCGGCGGTGGAAATCGATGCGGCTCGGCTCCTCACCCTGCGCGCCGCGCACTTGCGTGACCTGGGCCAGGACAACACGGTCGAGGTCTCCATGGCGAAACTGTTCGGGGCCCAGATGGCCCAGCGGGTCACGGACTGGGCCGTCCAGGTCCACGGCGGCTATGGCTTCAGTGGCGAGTTCGACGTCGAGCGGTACTTCCGTGACGCGCGGATCCTGGGCCTCTACGAGGGGACCAACGAAATCCAGAAGCTCGTGATCGCGGAACACGTCCTGGGGCCCTCCACGAAACGCGCGTAGGGTCGTCGCATCTCGCGGGACCTGCCACGCAAAAGGTTGAAGGCGTGCGCCTTCTTCGCGAGAATCATGACGGTGCAAGCCGATGCGACCTGCATCTTCTGCAAGATCGTTCGTCATGAACTACCGGCCAGCATCGTGTGCGAGGACGAATCCACGCTCGCCTTCCTCGACATCCGACCGATCAATCCGGGACATCTCCTCGTGATCCCGAAGGCCCACGCCGCCCACCTCAGCGACCTGCCCGCGGGCGAGGGCGGGCGCCTGTTCGAGATGGCGAGGGAGCTCGCCGGGGCGCTCCGCCGAAGTGGCGTGAAGGCCGAAGGCGTGAACATCCATCTGGCCGACGAAGAGGTCGCGGGCCAGGAAATCTTCCATGTCCACCTGCACGTGTATCCGCGGTACGCGGGGGACGGCGTAGGGCTCCGGATGGGCCCCCGCTACGGCACCATGCCCAAGCGCAATGAGCTCGACCGCTTGGCTGAGGCGATTCGCGCCGCGAGAGGTCAGCGCTGAGCGAGCCCCTGACGGATTGCGTCGAGCCGGTCCGTCTTCAGGGCGGTCCGCGCGGTCGGGAAGAGGCTCATCTTCTCCTTCCGGAAGTGGTCCCACAGGAACTGGATCGTGAAGACCCCGTGGCGGTTCAGCTCCTGGATCGCGGGCCACGGGTCCTTCGAGGCGTCGAGCTGCCCCCGCGCCTCCCGGAACTTCGCGACCTCCCGGCGGATCTCTTCGTGCTCGTACGCGACGACGTTCACGAGGGTTCCGTAACGACCGATCACCGCCTCGAGCGGCGGCAGGACGATCTCGTCCTCCCGACGGAGGTGCGGCAGGAGCTCGTCCTGGAAGAACCGGAGCGACTCGTCCAGGAGCTCCCGGTTGCCTTCGCTCGCCTCGCGGGTGTGCATCATCTCGTCGAGGACCGCCTCGAGCTCATTCAGCTTCTCGAGGAACTCCTCGTGGTCGTCGAGGAGGGGCTTGAAGGGGTCCACGTCCCCGGCCATGTGACGATGCAACCCCCGCGGGCGTAAAAGGGTGTCCGTTCAGGGATAGGACCGCGCAGGCGTCCGTGGGAAGGGGACCGCGTCGCGGATGTGCTCGAGCTTGCAGATCCACTGGATGAGGCGCTCCATGCCCATCCCGAATCCTGCATGCTGGACGCTCCCGTACCGGCGGGAGTCGAGATACCAGTCGTACGATTTCGGATCCTCCCCCTGCTCGAGGAGGGACTTCTTGATCACCTCGAGGTCCGTCTCCCTCTCGCTCCCGCCGACGACCTCGCCGACGCCGTCCCCCGCGATGACGTCGAAGCCCAGCACGAGATCGGGATGCTTCGGGTCCCTGGCCTTGTAGAACGCCTGGGACATCCGCGGGTAGTGCGTCACGACGACCGGCTTCGTCTTGCCCTCGGTGAGCGCGCGCTCCTCGAGGGTCCGGAGGTCTTTGCCCCACTCGATCTCGATCCCCTTGGACTTGAGCACCTTGATGGCGTCGTCGTACGTGATGTGCTCGAAGGGGGGCTTGACCGCCTTGAGGAATTCGGGCGTGCGGCCCATCGCGACGACGTCGTCCGGTCGCTCCTCGGCGACGATCTGACAGGCGTGCGAGATCACGCCCTCCGCGTGCTTGAGGACCTCGTCCATGCCGACCCAGGCCTGCTCCATCTCCGCGTGCCAGAATTCCGTGAGGTGGCGCGTCGTACGAGACTTCTCCGCGCGGAACGAGGGGCCGATGTAGTAGATCTTCTCCATCGCGAGGACGAGCGCCTCCGCGTACAGTTGCCAAGACTGGGTCAGGTACGCCTTTTTTCCGAAGTACTCGACCTCGAAGAGCGTCGAACCGCCTTCGCTCCCCGCGGGCGTGATCATCGGCGGGGAGATCTCCCAGAACCCCTGTCCGCGGAAGTAGTCGTGGACGGCCTTGAACGTGGCGTCCCGAATCCGGAAAATCGTTGTCATCCTCTGGGAGCGGACCCAGAGGTGGCGGACGTCGAGGAGGAATTCTTCGCTCTGATCCTCCTGGATCGGATACTTCTCCGCGAAGTGGACGACGTGGAAGTCCGTTGCGCGGATCTCGAAGCCGCCCGGGGCGCGCTTGTCTGCGACCACGGCGCCCTTCACGACGACCGCGGATTCGATGAGGGCCTTCTCCGCGGCGGCAAAGGACTCGGCGGACACCTTGTCTTTCGCAATCGTGGTCTGGATCACGCCGGTGGCGTCCCGCACGACGACGAACGCCTTGCCGCCCATCGTCCGCGTGCGGTAGATCCAGCCTTTCAGCTCGACGGGCGCACCCGTGTGCTTGCCGTGCAGGATCTCCGCGATGGCCACCATGGGCCTCGGCCATTCCGGTGGCTCTAGATTATCCTTTCGCGGGCGCACCGTCTCCATCAAGGCGCGCTTCCCGGGGAAGGTGGTATCCCCCCAAGAGGAGGGAAAAGGACATGAACCATCCTTGCGCTCAATCTCCGCCTTGCTGCGACGCGCAACCCCTCACGACCTCGAGGCCATCTACAATATCGAAGTCGCCTGCTTCAAGGAGCGCCGCTTCCGGCGGGACCATGTGGACTGGATCCTACGGAACGAGCGCGCCATGACCTTCGTCAAGGAAGCGGACGGCGGTCGGCTGGACGGGGCGATCATGCTCCTCTTCGAGGGCCAGTTCTGCCGCGTGCTCTCGATCGCCACGATGCCCGAGCACCGCCGACACGGCCTCGGGACAGTGATGATGCAGGCCGCGGAGGCGGAGGCCCGGAAACGCGCCTGCCTCCGAGTGCGGCTTGAGGTCAGCACACAGAACTACGGCGCCATCGAGTTCTACCGCGGCCTCGGCTACCGAACGGATGGCGTCCTCTACGGCTACTACTCCTGGGGCGAGGACGCCTACAGCATGGTCCGCTCCCTAGCGGAGCCGTCGGATCCAACGGGCGCATCCGCGTAGGTCATCATAAATATGGAATCGTGGATAAAAATGGTGGCTCCGAGACTCGGTTCGTTTCGTCGCCTCCCTGCAAACGCTTAAGCCGCGCGCAGTGATGTGCCGCGTCCGCAGAGCACCATGTTGCCGGTCCCAACGAAGTTCTTTGTCACCTCGGGGAAAGCCGTTTCCAAGGTTTCCGACCTGAACGCGTTCGATGAGGCCCTCCAGAACGCAGGCCTGTCCGAGCAGAACATCGTCTCCGTCTCCTCCGTCCTGCCGGTCGGGATCCGACAGGTCCGGCACCGCGACCTCCCCATGGGCGCGATCACGTTCTGCGTCCTCGCGCAGCAACGCGGAGGCGAGGGCGAGACGATCTCCGCGGGCATCGCCTACGGCTTCCGCGACGACGGACTGGGCGGCTACGTCGCGGAGGGCCACATGCATGGCACGAAGAAGTCCCTCCAAGAGGTCCTCGAGTGGAAGATGGGCGAGATGGCAAAAATGCGCGGAATCAAGTTCCGCCGCCTCGAGTACAAGATCGAGGAGCTCAGCACGCCGATGGACCACTACGGCGCCTGCCTTGCCGCGGTCGTCTTCATGCTCTGAGCCCATGTACGGCGTCGTCGTGTGTCCCCGATGCAGGAAGGCGAAGGGCGTCGACTTGAAGCAGAAGACCACCACGTGCTCCTGCGGGTTCGAGATCCGGGTGGTCCCCTCCCGAGTCCGGGGACGAGCCGAGACAGCGCGGGAGCTCGCGCCCCTCGTGGGCCAAGTGAACGCCGAGCTTGCGGGGGGCGCCCGTGAAGTGGAGAAAGCCTTCGCGCCGCGGAAGAAGACGCGGCCGCGAGAGGTCCATGCCCGGATCATCGCGGCCCTTCCGAGGCAGGGGGACCGCGCGTCGAGGGTGCGGGCCGCGGCGGTCGAGCTGACGAACGAACTGGAGCTGTTCTCGCGCGAGGACTGGATGCAGGTCCTCGACGGACTCGGCCTGGCGGACGCCGATGGCGCGCTCGCGGTCCTCCTCGAAGCGAACGTGGTGTTCGAACCCAAGCCCGGGTTCTACCGCGTCGTGGACCTCAGGCTTTAGCGCGCCGCGCCCGGCGCTTCTCCCGCTGCATGTCCCGCCGGATGTCGTCGGGGAGCGTGGCGGGCAACAGGATCGAATAGACGTAATGGTACAGCACCGCGGCGAACACGATCGAGGTGGCGACCGCGATCAGGCTCCACGGCTCGTCCACTCCAATGAAGAAGGCCAAGAGGATGGCTCCGTGGGCGTAGCGCACGCCGAGGGCCTTCAGAAGCGGCCAGAGCGTCTCTCCCCGCGAGGCGCCGAACCCGATGAGCACGCCCGTGTCCGCATGGATGAGGCTCCAACTCACGGAGAATAGGCCAAGGAGGAGCAGGCTGTCCATCGTATACGGGGATGTCGGCGAGCCGGCGACGCTCGCAAGGACGCTCGCCACGGCCAGCGTGCCGGCCACGCCGACGCCGACCGCGACGCCGTAGAAGGTGGTGTCGAACCGCCCCCGGTAGGCACGGCGGTTCAGCCAGACGGTCTTGAACGTCTCCTCGAACAGGAAGAACGCAGCCAGGGCGACCACGGTCCCCGCCAGCCCAGTCGGGGCGTTGACCTCCACGAACGCCGCGATCGTGCCGAAGATCAGCCCGACCGCGAACCCGCCGAACAGCCGTCGGTCGTCGAACAGCCGGTAGCGGGTGAAGGGGATGTCGTAGCGGCGGATGGACCAGTAGAGGACGGCCAGCGCCGGAGCCAGGCCCAGGGCGAGGGCGATGCTGAAGTCGAGCTGGGACAGGGCCATCGGATGCCCGAGCAACCGGCCCGCGCTACTTAAGCGGTCCGTCCGAGGGTTATCGGGGCTGACAACCGGGTCAATGGCTTTATGGCCCGAGGGCGAGGATGGATGGGGCGATGCCCGGGAAAACGGCCCGGGCCCTGTGCCCCGTCTGCCAGGAGCCGATGCCCCCGGACGAGACGGAGTGCGACAACTGCGGGGCCTTCGTCATCGACGAGGCAGTCGTCCGCCTCTGCCGAGCCTTCGGCATTCCCCGAGAGAAGGCCCTCGCCCTGTTCGAGAAGGGCTTCCGCCATCCGAACCAGCTCCAGGATCGGAACGTCGACGACGTCCTCGAGAAGGGCGAGAACGGGCTCCTGTTCCTGTGCACGAACTGTGGCGGCTTCGTTGCCACCTGGGACCCCAAGTGCCCTCGGTGCGCCGCCGAGTTCGAGTCTGAACCCGCAGGACCCGAGGCGGAGAAGGACATCCTCGATACGGTTCTGTGCCCGGTCTGCGGAGCGGAGAACGAGGCCGTGTGGAAGGAGTGCGAGATCTGCGGCGAGCCGCTCGGCGGGACCGAAGAGCCTCCCGGAGGAGAACCCGCCCCGGCGCCCGAGGTCCCCGCTCCCGCCGCGCAGGGTGTGTCGCCGATTCATACACAAATGAAACCGCCGGTCGACGCTCCCAGCCTGGACCGGATCGACGACATCTTGAAGGATCTGGACCAACCGGCCCCGGCCATACCCGTCGCGAAGATCCGACGGGTGCCGAGACTGGCCAAGATCACAAGACCCGTAAGGCCCAGGCCGACCGAGCCAGCACCCGCCGCCTCGGCCCATCCTCAGCTTAGACCCATGCGTGCGCCATCCATCCGCACGAAGGACACGGCGGCCAAACGGACTCCCACGGCGGCGAAGACACGGCCGCGGACCCTCTCGGGAAGCACGCGGGCGGACCGTCCTCCGCCTCCCACGCTGCGCCTTTCGCAACCTCGACCCACTCCGAGCGTGGCACCGAAGGAGTCGCCGTCGCGCCGACCCGCCGGCCCGCTCCCGTCCGAGTTCCTCGGGGGATTCGTGGTGGCCTCGGCAGCCAGTCTCTTCCTGTCGGCCTTCCTCGGCGAACCGAACATCGGATGGGCCACGGCGTTCGTGGTCACGATTCTGGTGGCGTACGTGATCGCAGTCGCCGTCCTCCGGGGATCGAGCCCGAGTCGGATAGACACAGTCGCCCTCCTCGCGGGTTCGGCGCTCTGCGCGGCCGCACCGGCGTTCCCGCAGGCGCTCGCGCCCGTCCTCTCGCTCTCGGGAGCGGTCGCCCTCGCGCTCGCGACGCGGCGCCTGCTGAAGTCCAAGGCCCGCGACCTGTTGGTGGCCGCATCCGGGATCCCGCTCATCGCCTTCGGCGCGGTGGTGGGGCTCGGCCTCGCGTTCGCGGGGACCGCCGCCTGGACGTTCGGGCTCCTGGCGGTCACGCCGTGGCCCGCGGCCGTCGCCCTCGAAGGAGTGCGCCAGCGGCGCACGGCCCTCAACGTCAACCGGGAATTGTCGAAGGCGGAGAGGCATCTTGCGCATGAGGACTATACGCAGTCCGTGAAGGACTTCGACCGCGCGATCGCACTCGGCGGCAAGGGAGCGCCGGACGAGGAGATGCCGTGGTACGGGAAGGGCGCGAGCCTCGTCCTGCTCGGCCGGTACGACGAGGCCCTCCGCGCGATCGACAAGGCCCTGGACCTGAACCCCCGCAACGAGGTCGCGTGGCTCAACAAGGGGAACGCGCTCACGAAGATGGGGCGGCTCGTCGACGCGCTGCGCTGCTTCAACGCCGCGATCAAGGTCAACCCGAAGTACGAGGTCGCCTGGAACAACAAGGGGAACACGCTCGCTCGCCTCGGACACTACGAGGAGGCGCTCACCTGCTACGAGCGGGCTCTCGAGATCGACCCCGGGTACCGCGGGGCGTGGGTCAACAAGGGCTACGTCCTCACGAAGCTCGGCCGCTACGACGAGGCGACGTCCTGCGCGGACCACGCGCTGCGACTGAACGAGGGCGTCCGCACGGGGACGGCGTGAGGCCGCGGAGCTTCGACAGGTGTTCCATGGCCTTAATAAGCCAAGAACGCGAACAGGTAGACGGCTCAGGGACGGAGGCAGCCGCGTGCAACCCATCGTGGACAAGGTGACGCTCGACCGACTCAAGGACCGGGATCTCCTGGTCAGCTTCCTGTGCCCGTACTGCAAGTCCACGCGGATCTCGCTCGACTCGAGCCGCGCGGCCGACTCCTGGAACGGGGTCGACTGTCCCAAGTGCGGGGCGCATCTCCTTCTGGACAGCGTGAGCGTGGTCGTGATCAAGGACGCCGTGGCGACGACCCGCGCCTCCTGATCACTCCGGGCCGAGCATGAGGCCCGCGAACACCTTCGCGTCGGCCACCAAGTTGTCGACCCGCGCGTATTCGTTGACCGTATGACCCGTCTCGTCCGTCGTCGACCAGACGGCGCAGGGGAACTTCTCCTCCCGCAGGGGTCCCGCCACGGTCCCCCCGCCGATCCCGACGGGCTTCGCGCGGAGGTTCCGGACATCCCGCAGGACGCGGAGGAGCTCACGGACGATGGGCGCGTCCGCCGGAGTGGGAGGGCTCGACTCCTGGTTCGTCACCTCGACCTTCACCTGGACCCCGAAGGTCTGGTTCGTCTGCATCGCGAGCTCCTGGACCGCGGACACGATCTCCTTGGGGGCATACTTCGGCAGGATGCGGCAGTCGAAATAGAACACGTCCTCCCCGGGAATCGTGTTCACGTTCGGGACGTTCGGTTCGTGCTTCGTCGGCTCGAACGTCGAAATCCAGGGACGGAAGATCGGGTCCGTCGCAGGGAACCGCCGCGGGAGATTCGCGTCAATCGCGGTCAGGAGGAACGCCCCAGCGCGGTACGCATTCACCGCCTCGTTCGGCGTGCTCGCGTGCCCCTGCTTGCCCGTCACGGTGATCTTGAGCCAGAGGAGGCTCTTCTCCGCGACTTCGACCTCGTCGCCCCCCGCTACGCCCCAGTCCGGGACGACGAACGCGTCCTTCGCCTCGAAGAGATCTCGGGCGAGAAGATGCTTGAGGCCGAGGGCGCTGCCAGTCTCCTCGTCGGAGACGAGGGCGAAGCCGAGCGCACGTCCGGGCTTCTCCTTCGCCTTGGTGAGGACTTGGTATGCGGAGAGGACGGACACGAGGGCTTGCCCGTTGTCCTCCGTCCCTCGTCCATAGAGACGACCGTCCATCAGCTTGGGATCGAAGGGGTCGCACCGCCAGCCCTTGCGGTCTCCCGGGGGCACGATGTCCATGTGGCAGAGGAACCACAAGCGCGGCCCCTTTCCCACGCGGGCGATGAGGTTCGGCCGCTTCCCGCCCGGCACGCGCTTGTCCGGGGCGTCGAACCGTTCGACCTTGAGGCCCAAGTCCTTCAGGAGCCCTTGGACGAAGGCGGCCTTCTTGGCCTCGCCCTCCCCTCCGTTCGTCGGTCCGATGGCGGGGATGCGGCACAGGTCCGTGAGGGTCGAGACCATGTCGTCGCGCATCCTGTCGAGACGGGCCAGGACCTCTTCGATCGCCATCGGGGTCTCCCATGGACCGTCCCGCGATAAAGGTTGCCCAGGGGTCAATCCGTCGCGGGCTGCTTCAGGTCGAACTCGTTCCCGTCCGGATCCACGAGGGCGCAGAGCCATTCGCCCCACTCCATCTTCTGCGGCGGATACAGGAAGTGGACGCCCTTGGCGCGCAGCCGGTCGTACTCCGAGCGGATGTCGTCCGTCAGCAGCGTGATCCCGGTGGGCCCGGGTTCGGTCTTCCCATCTAGTTCACAGAGGTGGACGCGAGTCCGTGGGCGACGGGGACCGAGTTCAATCCAATGGCCGGGATGGTCGGGTGTTCCCTGGATGAGGGGATCGGCTCGAGCCGTGGGCGGTCCGATGTAGGTCACCTCCAAGCCGAGGACGTCACGATACCAGGGGATCGCCTTCTTCGCGTCCGCCACGACCACCGCGACCGTGTCGATCGCGAAGACGGTCATCGCTCCGCCGCACCCCGTCCATACATCTTCGCGAACCACTCCATGACCTCGTGGTCCGAAATCCGGTCGACTTCCTCGTGGACCGCGAGCTCGTTCTCCTCCTGCCACGCATCCACAATCCGGCGCGCGTCCGGCTCGCCCTCGAATTCCGTGATCACGAACTCGGTCTTCCTGCGGCGGGCCTTGAACGAGCCGGCCATCTCCGTGCCGCCGAACACGACGTAGCAGTAGCCGGAGTGGAACCTGTTCACGATTTCCTGCCGCAGGTAGAGGAACAGGTTGTCCATCGGCGTGAGGACGAACTTCCTCCGGAACGACGCGTGTTCCACGCGGTCGATGTCCTCCTTGAGAATCCAGTAGACCGTGCGCTCGCCGCGCGCCAGGAAGCCCTTCGTGAGCCAACCCTCCCGCTCGAACTCCCTCAGCCGCTGCCGCGTCTCGCCCATGTTGAACTCGAAGCGCGTGTAGGCGGCCAGGGACTCGGCGGAGGTCACCCCGAGGCTGCGGATGATCCGCCGCAGGACCTCCTTTCGAGCCTCCTCCTGGGAGATCTTCAGGTCCGGCACGTGCCGGTACCGGTTCCCTGCGTCCCGCGTGACGTGGTTGCCCTTGTAGAGCTTTCGGAGGGCCTCCGTGGTCGTGGAGTAGCTCAGGTCGGACAGGGCGAGGAGCTGCTGCCGTGAAATCGGTCCTTCTTCCGCGACGATCTTGAGGACGTGCTTCTCATCCTTCGTCGGGCGTGAGGCCTTCGCGGCCTTGTAGAGCCGAAGGTCCTCCTCGAGCAGGTAGGACCAGTACTCCGGGATTGCGAGCCCCTTCGCCAGGAGGCCCTGGCGGTGCAGGCGCTCCAGGGGGACGAAGTCCTTCACCCGAAGGCGCGCGGCGTAGTCCGAGCGCAGGCCGCCGAGGGCCTTCGAGGCTTCGAGTGCGTCCGGGAACTGGTGGTCCGGTGCGAGCCCCTGTTTCTGGAAGGCGTACGCGAGGAGGTTCTCCTTGTCGAAGTCCCTCGGGACGATCGGACCGTGTGCGAGGAAGTCGCCGAGGCGGACGAAGCCGGCCTTCGTCCAGCGTGAGATGTCCTCCGCGTCGGGCACGTCCTTTCCGAGGAACCGGGTGACCCGGAGCACGTCGACGCCGCGCACCGCGTGGTACTGCATCATGCGGCCGAGCGCCGCAATGGCGGGTTCAAGCATGTCCGGTCCGACGAGGTCGAGCTCGCGGACCTCGATGCATCCGCTCATTTCCCAGATCTCCGCCATGCCGGCGAGGTCGCCGTCCTGCACGAGGGGGAAGAACCAGCCCTCCCCGTAGCGGCTCGCCACCTGGGCCCAGAGCGGCTGGGTCCACGGGTCCATGAGAGAGAGGACCCGCATCGGATCCTCGGCGCCGGCGGGCGCGGCGCGGAGCAATGGGAGTTCGTCCGCGAGGACGTACATCTCCGTCTCGCCCTTGCCCGTGATCAGGATGCGCGTGACGACCCCCTGGTCCTCCAGGCGGTCGAGGAGCATCTCGAGCTCGTCCCACTCGAACCGGGCCCACTCCCGGATGCCGGAGAACGGCACGGGGCCGTACGCCGCCAGGAAGGACCGCACGAGCTTCTCCACCGCGTCGGGGACCGCCTCCTTCGGCGGATCGTAGGCCAGATAGAGGTTCCGCGCGCTCCATCCGTCCCCCTGGAACTTGCGGATCACGTAGACGTCGTAGTCGAGCTTGTCCAGGGCCTCCTTCACCTTCTCCTTCTCCTCCCGCACGCGTGCGACGATCCGGTAGAGGTCGACGCCCTCCGTGGACCGGATGACGTCCAGGACGCGTTGCTCGAGGTCCGTGAGAGGGCTCCGGGGGAACGCGGAGAGGAACAGGGGAACGTCCTTCGCCCGTACGTAGCGCACGCGACCGTTCAGGAAGCGGCCCTCGAGGATGTCTCCCTTCTTGCGGCGCTCGAGCCACTCCACGTAGTCGAACGCGGACGCATGGTTCCAGAGGTCCAGGATCATCCCGACCTCGAGGAAGCGGTCGAAGTAGTCGTCGATCGTGCGGATGTCCGCGAACTGCTTCCGCAGGAGGAATGCCTTGAGCTGGCCCTCCTCGAATACCTCGCGAGTCTCGCCCTTCCGCTGGAGGTGCTGGAGGTCGCGGGTCATCATGTACTGGAATTCCTTGTCGACGAGGAAGTGGCCCGAGGTCACGACGCTCTCCGCCTCGAGGTCGCGGAGGGTCTCCTCCACGAGGTCGGTCTCGAGGCCCATGGCCACCGCGAGCTCCTGCGCGGATTGCGGACCGTCCGCCTCGAGGCGTTTCGTCAGGAGGCGGTCGAGGGCCTCCTCGAACTTCGCGCGTTCGACCTCCCGCGCGCCGTAGACGGTCTCCTCGACGCCCTTGCGGCCGACGAGGTAGGCGCGCTCGAGCTTCCGGAGCGCCTCGTTCAGGTCGTCTTTCTCGAGCTTGGAGAGGCGCGCGAGCTCCTTGTGGGTCCGCGGCTTCTCCTGGATGAGCTTGAGGAGCTTCTCCTCGGGCGGCCGCAGGCGCGAGCGCTGCGCGTAGACCGCCGCGTACGTGGGCACGAGCTCCTTCGGCGACCAGTGCACACCCTGCGGGGTCCAGACGCTCTCGACGAGGCCTTCGTCCATCAGCGCCCCGGACCACTTGCGCACGTCTGGGAAGGAAGCGGTCGCATGCTCCAGGGGATTGCGGCCCTTCTGCTGCAGCAGGTTCGCGTCCCCGACGCGGTCGAGGAAGGAGAGGATGTCCTCCTTGCAGGCGATCCGCGGGAGCTTCTTCCGGAAGTACTCCTGGACTTCGGCCGGCTTGAACTGGATCGCGGTGATCTGGTCCGCGGGCATGACGCGCTCGAGGACCTTCCGGTGCAGCTCGCGGAGGAGGGCGGAGCGGTCCTCCATGAGGACGAGGTCGGAGACGCCCTGCAGGACGACGTTGTGGGCGAACGGCGACGGCAGGCCGCTGAAGTCCGTCTCCTTGACGCGGATCGTCCCGGCCTCGATGGCCTGGAGGACCTCCCGGGCGTGGTCTAGGTCCATGACCGAGTGGAGGATCTCGCTGTACGTCTCCTTGATGACCGGGAAATCCTCAATCTCATGGAGCCAGTCGAGGACGCGCTGAGAACGCAGCTGCTGCCGGCCGATCGAGACCTCCCGCCCCTTGTAGTTCCGGAGGACCATGAACGACCGCGTCGCGCAGTGCCGGAAGCGCTGCTTGAACAGCTCCGTGTTCTTGATCGCCTTGCGCAGCCGGTCCTCCAGGCTCTCGCTCGACACGAGCTTCACGAGGTCGTGGATCTCAATCCGCTTCGGGACGGTGAGCATGAAGTTGTCATCCGTCACGCTCACGCGCACGTTCGTGTGCTGCTTCTCTGTGATCGCGAACGCGTACGCTCGGCTCAGCGCGTCATTCACGCGGCGGCCGAACGGGAAGTGGAAGACGATGTTCCGGTTGCCCTTCTCGTCGATGAAGCCCTCGAGGAGCACCTGCTCGTCCGTCGGCAGGTCCGGGAGGAGCGCGCGCTGCTCCTGCACGTAGGAGACGAGGGAGTTCGCGGACCCCTCGTCGACGCGGTACTCCTGCGCAAGCCATTCCCGCGCGGCCTTCTCCCCGTCCTTGTCGATCTTCGCGGCCAGGTCCCGCCGGAACCTCCCCACCTGCACGGAGAGGTCGAAGGAGCGCGGGAGCATCTCCCCGGTCCAGGAGGGCACCGTGGGCCGGCGGCCCGAGGCGTCCTTCACGTACACGGAGGTCCCGCGGGCCCGCGCGAACTGATATGTGCGGCCGCCGAGGACGAACACGTCGCCGGGGCTCAGGTACTCGACGAACCGCTCGCTCAGCTCGCCGAGGGGCGTCCCGCGCTCCGAATACACGTGGTACGTCCCCTCCTCGGGGATCGTCCCGACGTTCGTGTAGTAGATCATGCGGGTGCCTTTCTTCTTCCCGAACCGGCCCTCGGCCTCGTCGAACCAGATCTTCGCGAAGACCTTGATGTCGGGGTTGCGGGACGACAGATAGTCGATTACGGCCAGGAAGTCCTTCTTCGGCAGGTCGTGGAAGGAGGACGACCGCTTCACGAGCTCGTAGGCCTCGTCCACGCTCCAGCGCTGCTCGAGCGACATGGCGACGAGCGCCTGTGCGAGGACGTCCAGGGGGTTCTTCGGGATGTCGACGCGGTCGATGCGGCCGTCGTACGCCGCCTTGGAAAGCGTGGCGCACTCGATGAGATCCCAGGGCTCGAAGGCGATCATCCGGCCCTTCGCCGTCTCCCCGTACGCGTGACCCGCGCGGCCGATCCGCTGGAGGCCCTTCGCCACGCTCTTCGGGGAGCCGATCTGCACGACGAGGTCGATGTACCCAATGTCGATCCCGAGCTCCAGCGACGTGGACGAGACGGCGGCCTTGAGCAGGCCATCCTTCAGTTTCTGCTCCACATCCAGGCGGGTGACCTTGGAGAGGGAACCGTGATGGGCCTCGAGGTCCTCGACGCCGCGCTCCTTGAGCTTGAAGGAAACATGCTCCGTCCCGCTGCGGGTGTTCGTGAAGATGAGCGTCGTGCGGTGCTGGTCGATCAGGTCGCTCAGCAAATCGTACATCCGGGCGTTCGCGACGTCCATGGGGACCGCGGTCATGTCCCGGACCGGGCACAGGACGGAGAGGTCGAGGGACTTGCGGGTGTCGACCTCGACGATGTGCATGTCCCGCACCTTGCCGCCCTCGTATCCGGCGAGGAACTTCGCCTCCTCCTCGATCGGCGCGATCGTGGCGCTCAGGCCGATCCGCACGAAATCCCGTCCCGTCTGCTGGCGGAGGCGCTCGAGGCCGACGGAAAGGAGGGCGCCGCGCTTCGACGAGCAGAGCTCGTGGATCTCGTCGATGATGACCCACTCGACCTTCGAGAAGGCCTCCCGGAACTTCGGGGTGCTCAGGATGATCGCCAGGCTCTCCGGCGTCGTGATGAAGATGTGCGGCGGCCTGCGGACCTGCTTCTGTCGATCCTGAGCCGAGGTGTCGCCGCTCCGGACCGCGACGCGGATCTCGGGCAGGGGCTGGCCCTCCTTCGTCGCGAGTGCCGTGATCTCCTGCAGGGGTTCCTCGAGGTTGCGGTTGATGTCGTTCGCGAGCGCCTTGAGCGGGGAGACGTACAGACAGTAGATCCGGTTCTCCAGCTCGCCACGGAGCTGCTTCGCGTACAGCTCGTTGATCACGGACAAGAATGCGGTCAGGGTCTTCCCGCTGCCCGTGGGCGAGGACACGAGGACGTTCTTCCGCGCGTGGATGAGGGGCACGGCGTAGGACTGCGGCTCCGTGAGCCCCGCGAACTTGGCGGTGAACCAGTCCCGGAGAAGGGGCTGGAGGAGGCCGAGGACCTCGTCCTTCGTGGCGGCTTTCTTCACTCTATGTAACATGCCCCGTCCTCGTGAGACCCTCGGAAATCACGAGGTATAGGAGGTGCGCTAAAAAAGGCTTGCGGGAGAGGCGCCCGAACCGGAGACTCGGACGAGCCAAGTGCCCGGGGCGGCCGCCGAAGAGAGCCGGTCGCCGAGTGGGTGGGATGCGTGCGTAAACGGTTTATACCACGTGGTCCTTGAATCGGCGGAAGCGCGGAAAGCCGAAGGCCGCGAGGGGATTTCGATGGCGACGCAGCAGAACACACGGACGCGCGAGATGAGCCGACGACAATTCCTGACCCTGGCCGGAGCCGGCGCGTTGGTCGGCGCCTTCGTCCTTGCGGCGACCCAGAAGAAGGGGCTGCAGGGGCTCGTCAAGGCGGCCTCGACGAATCGGACGAACCAGGCCACCGCAGGCAAGTACATCACGACGGCGTCTTCGCCCACGGGCCCGTCCATCCTGCAGAGACTGTTCGGCAGCCAGCGCTGACCCGACTCGCGCGGCCATCGGGCCTCACGGGTAGTCGTAGAAGCCGTGGCCGGCCTTCTTCCCCAGCTTCCCCTGGGACACCATCCGGCGAAGGAGGGGAGCGGGCGCGTACTTCTCGCTGTGGAACCCTTCCTGCAGGACCTCCATGATGTTTTGGCAGGTGTCGAGCCCGATGAAGTCGGCGAGCTCCAGCGGCCCCATCGGGTGGTTGGCCCCGAGCCGCATCACCGTGTCGATGGCCTCACGGGTCGCCACGCCCTCCTGGAGGGCGAGGATGGCCTCGTTGATCATGGGCATGAGGACGCGGTTCGAGACGAAGCCGGGAAAATCGTGCACCTCGACCGCGGTCTTCCCCATCCGGGCGCACACCTCCAGGGCGAGCCGCATCGTTTCCTCGCTCGTCGACTTGCCACGGACGACCTCCACGAGCTTCATCACCGGGACCGGATTGAAGAAGTGCATCCCGACGAACCGGTCCGGACGGCGGGTCGCCGAGGCGAGCTCCCCGATTCCGATCGAGGACGTGTTGCTCGCAAAGACCGTGTGGGGCGCCGCCGAGCCGTCGACCTCCTGGAGGACGGACTTCTTGAGAACCGGATCTTCCGGGACGGCCTCGATGACGAGGTCGACCTTCGCGGCCGCCGCGAGATCGAGCGTCCCCTGGATCCGATCGCGGATCAACCGGGCCGATGCGGTGTCCAAGGAGCCCTTCTCCACGGATCGCTGGAGCGACCGCTCAATCTTCGAGAAACCGCTGGCGAGGAAACGCTCCTCGACGTCCCGCATGACGACATCGTACCCGGAGGCCGCGGCGACCTGGGCGATCCCTGCACCCATCTGCCCCGCACCCAGGACGGCGACGGTTCGAATCGGCATGCCGGGCGCATAGACGGTTGGGCATTAAGAGCGTATGCACCGAGTCGGCAATCGTCAAGGCCGCTCGAGGATCATCGCCATGGCGTTGCCTCCGCCGAGGCAGAGGGTCGCGAGGCCCCGCTTCGCGTTTCGGTCCTTCATCGCGTACGCCAGGGTCGTGAGGATGCGCGCGCCGCTGCATCCCAGGGGATGGCCCATCGCGACCGCGCCGCCGTTCACGTTGAACTTCGCGTGGTCGATCCCGAGCTCCTTCATCACCGCGACGCTGGCCGCGGCGTAGGCCTCGTTGTGCTCGATCAGGTCGAAGTCTTCGATCCTCAAGCCCGTCTTCTTGAGGATCTTCCGGACCGCCGGGATCGGCGCCTCCATCACCAGCTCCGGCTTCACGCCGGCCGTGACGTAGTCCACGATCTTCGCAAGGGGCCGGACGCCATGGCCGTCCGCGGCCTCCCGAGACATCACGAGCATCGCGGACGCGCCGTCGCTGAGCTGCGAGGCGTTGCCCGCCGTCACGACGCCTCGCTCGCGGAACACGGGAGGCAGCTTCGCGAGCTTCTCCATCGACGTGTCCTGGCGAATGCCCTCGTCCAGTTCGACGCGGGCCTGCCCGGGGAGCTCGACCGGGAGGATCTCCTCCCGGAACTTCCCCTCCAGGGTCGCCTGCGCGGCCCGGCGGTGACTTTCCAGTGAGAACGCGTCCTGGTCCTCGCGACTGACCTTGAATCGTTCGGACACGATCTCGCCCGTGACGCCCATATGGAACTGGTTGTAGGCGTCCCAGAGGCCGTCGTGGACCATCGCGTCGACGAACGGCACGTGGTTGTACCCGATTCCCCACCGGGCCTCCTTCACGAGGTAGGGCGCGCGGCTCATCGACTCCATGCCCCC
The DNA here is from genome assembly GCA_963768855.1 of uncultured Thermoplasmata archaeon. Lineage (GTDB taxonomy): Archaea > Thermoplasmatota > Thermoplasmata > RBG-16-68-12 > RBG-16-68-12 > RBG-16-68-12. The sequence continues at coordinate 94,842 of CAVYJM010000010.1, read as the reverse complement.
CGCCACGACGACCGCCTCGGAGCCGGCTCGGATCGCGTCGGCGGCGATCGCGACGCTCTTCATCCCGCTCGCGCACACCTTGTTGATCGTCACCGCGCCGATGCGGTCCGGCAGACCGGCGGTGAGCGCGGCCTGGCGCGCCGGGTTCTGGCCGAGGCCCGCCTGGATCACGTTGCCCAGGATGACCTCCTCGATGTCCGCGCCGACGAGGCCCGTGCGCCGCACGGCCTCCGCGACGACGAGGCTCCCAAGCTTGACCGCCTCGACGTTGCGGAACGCACGGCCGTACTTCCCGATGGGCGTGCGACAGGCGCCGGCGATGACGACCTCGGTCACGGGGTCTCCTCTCCCGCGAATCACGCAAGAACCCCGGGTTCTATTTAACATGTCGGCGCGGCCTGTGCGCCGCGCAGCGGCTACGTGCACGGTGACTGTACGACACCGCCTTATGCGGGCGGGGCGGCCCTCCCCGGCTCCGTCCCGCGCGGTGCGCGGGCGAGGTGCGAACGATGGGTCTTGGGAAGAAACTGCGGACGCGGTGGACGGTCCTCCTTGTGGTCGTCCTCGCGGCCAGCGCGGTGGGCGTGCTCACGCCCACGATCAGCAACACCGTGGATCGAGACGTGCAGGTGAACGGCCAGGCCATCACCCTGACCGTGGAGGGCGTCCCGCTGAGCGTCGCCCCCGGGGACGTGTTCCGGGTTGTGGCGACGATGGCGAACAACGCAAACCGGCCCGTGCCCGCGGTCCTGCGAATCGAGGTGCGGAATCCGAACAACACGGTCCCGAACGAGCTGACGGTCTACGCGGGCTGCGGGGCCGAGGAGGTCGTGAGCTCACGGACGCTGGACTACTACATCGGGTGGGACGGTCCTCTCCTGGCAGCGAAGGGCGTGTCCTACGCCGCGGGGACCCCCCTGCGGACGCTCACCGCGGACCTCGGGGGCGCGGACTACTGGCCGTCCGTCCTGCACGAAATCGCAGAACGGGACGCCGCGGGCTACCGGTCGCTCATCGACCCGGGCGTGAACGCGACGGATCCCGTCCGGAACTCCGGGTCGGACATCCTCAAGGTCCTGAACTACTACGGGATGATCGCGATGACGACGGGGGCCACGGACTGGGTCCTCACGATGCCTTTCTCCGACCACGTCGTCGCTTCGGGAGACGGCTCCCAGAACGGCTTCCTCGTGGAAATCCACCCGCAATCCCGGGGAAGCTTCGAGTTCAAGTTCTGGGCCGAGCGCCCGGATGGCCTCGGGATCCCGAACCACCCCACCTACACCTGCGGGCCGCTCTGAGGGCGGCCCGTCCCCCTTTTCTTCCTCCCACCAGCCAACGGCCCTCCCCTCTCATGCGGGCGCCGTGCGATGGCCTCGTCCTTGGGACCACCGGTGTTCCTCTGACGATTCCCACGGAGGTGTCGGCTCCGAAGGCCTGATGACCTCGCCGGCCATGCCGACGGGACAGACACGAAGGCGGGGAGGGTCTCCGGTGGGCTACGGCGACTGGATCAGCCGGGATGGGAAGCTCGTCTTCCTCGAGAAGGCGACCCGGACGATCCCGTACGGGTTCCTGAGCGTGGCCTTCTCCCTGTACCTGCAATACCTGGGGTTCACCCTCGTCCAGATCGGCATCGTCCTGACGCTCACAATCCTCAGCAGCGCGGCGTACACGTTCGTCATCAGCTTCGTCGCGGACCGCATCGGGCGCAGGCGGACGCTCGTGTTCTTCGCTCTCACCGATTTCATCGCAGGGGCGCTCCTCTTCAGCACGACGGCCTGGTGGGCCCCGGTCTTCGCCGGGATTGTCGGCAACATGACCGTCGGCGCGGGGGAGGTCGGCCCCTTCCTCTCGCTCGAACAGGCCATGCTCCCGCGAACCTGCGAGCCGAACCGCAGGACGTTCGCCTTCAGCATCTACAACTTCGTCGGGTACGGCGCGTCTGCGGTCGGGGCGGGCCTGGCCGCCCTCGCATCGACCCCGTCGCCGGACCAGCTGCGGCCCTTCTTCCTCGGGTATCTGGCCTCGGGGCTCCTCGGAGCTTTCCTCTACTCCCGGCTGTCGAAGCAGGTGGAGTCGGACGCCGCTGCGAAGAAACGCGCCATCCTGTCTCCGAGTGCACGGCCCATCGTGTACCGGCTCTCGGCGCTGTTCGCGATCGACTCGTTCGGCGGCGGCTTCATCGGGGGAAACATCCTCTCGCTCTACTTCGCGGACCGCTTCGGACTCCAACTGGGGTCCTTGGGCCTCCTCTTCCTCCTCACCCAGCTCGTCACGGCGGGCTCCTTCTTCCTCGCGAATCCCATCGCCAAACGAATCGGGCTGCTCCGGACGATGGTCTTCAGCCATGTCCCCTCGAACGTCTTCCTCATCGGGGTCGCGTTCGCTCCGACCGCCCTGGGGGCGGTGGTCCTCCTCCTGTGCCGCCAGTCGCTGTCCCAGATGGACGTGCCGACGCGGCAATCCTACGTCATGGCCATCGTGGACGAGGCCGACCGGACTCCGGCCGCGGGATTCACGAGCACCACGCGAACGGTGACGTCGTCGATCAGTCCCTCCATCGCGGGCTACGCCCTCGAGAACCTCTGGCTCGGGACGCCGCTCGTCGCCGCCGGGGTCCTCAAACTCGTCTACGACACGCTGATCTACGTGAGCTTCCGGAAGGTCCACCCGCCGGAGGAAAAGCCGAAAGCTCCTCCCGGGGAACCCCCGCCAAGATGACGCGGCCGTCACTTGGCACCAGCCTTTTGTAGCCGTCCACCGCTCGGTGCCGGCGGGTGGAGACACCGATGAAATGGGTAACGCGTGAGAAGGCCAAGGTGGATCGGATCGCCTGTCCCTGGCTCATCACCCGGTTCGTAGATGCGAAAGCGGAGTTCCTGTTCGTCCCGAGGGAGAAGGTCCTCGACGTGGCGAAGGAGCAGGGCGCCATCTCGTTCGATGCGCCGGGTGCCGAGCTCTTCCACTACAAGGACGGCGACGACGAGCGCTGCAGCTTCGATGCGATCATCCGGAAGTACAAACTCACGGATCCCGCGCTCCTCGACATGGCCGAGATCGTCCGGACCGCGGACGCGGCGCCGCACAAGCCGCGACCGGAAGGCGCAGGGCTGGAGGCCATGGCGCTCGGGTTCCGCACGAACGCGAAGGACGACCACGACAACATGCGCCTCCAGTTCCCGGCGTACGACGCCCTGTACACCTACTGCAAGCTCAAGGTCGAAGGAAGGGGCAAGCTGGAGCACGCGCCCCGATGAGCCTCGAACCCCGAGGTTACATCGCCCTGCCGGAACACCTCGGGGAGGGCGGCTTCGATCACGCGGCCGTCCACGGAGCATCGGGCCGCCTCTACGTGGCCCACACCGCGAACGATGCGGTCGACGTCATCGACGGCCCCGCGAACCGCTACCTTCGATCCATCCCCGGACTGAAGGGGGTGGCGGGCGTCCTCGTCTCCGAAGAACGGAATCTCATCTTCACCTCGAACCGCGCGGAGGACACGGTCAGCTTCTTCGAGGAGGGGAAGGAGGCCGAGGCGGCCCGGGTGGAGGTGGGGGTCCATCCGAACGGGCTGGCCTTCGCTCCCTCCCGTGGGCTCCTCCTCGCAGCCAACGTGGGGGACCCGAAGGTGCCGGAATCGACGACGGTCTCCCTGGTGGACGTCCCCTCGAAGAGAAGGGTGGCAGATGTCCCAGTCCCGGGCCGCACGCGGTGGGCCCTGTACGACGACAAGACGAGGGCCTTCTACGTCAACATCCGCGATCCACCGCAGATCGTCGTGCTCGACGTCCCGCATCCAGATCACATCGCGCGATCGTTGTCCGTGCCGGCCGTGGGACCGCACGGGCTGGACCTCGACGCGACGCGGGGGCGCCTCTTCTGCGCCTGCGACGACGGCCGAGTGATCGTCCTCAACCGATCCTCGGGCGAGGTGCTCGCCGAGCGGCCCCTCAGTGGACCGCCCGACGTGGTCTTCCTCAACGCCCGCCGGAATCACCTCTACGTGGCCATCGGCGACCCTGGCGTGGTCGATGTGTTCGACGCACGAACCCTGGAACGGATCGAATCTTGTCCCACGGAAATGGGTGCCCACACGATCGGTTTCGATGGCGGGCGCGATCGGGTCTACGCTCTCCTTCCGAAATCGCACCGCGCCGCGGTCTTCGAGGACTCGGAGAGCGGCTAACGCGGTTGCTGCTCGGAGCCCGGATGTTCGCCGGAGGCGAACATCGCCATGGAAGCTTTCTGTTTCGCCTCCCGTTCCTGGCGGCTCATCGGGATCCGCATGGAGAGGGTCCATCGGTGTCCGAAAGGGTCCTCGAGCTGCCCGTACCGCTCGCCCCAGAACACGTTGTCGAGGGGCATGGAGACCTTGGCACCCGCCGCGAGGGCCTGGTTCCAGAGCTTGTCCACATCCCTCGTGTAGATGTGGATCATGGCCGTGGGGGCGCCGGCGGTCGGGGGTGTCGGGGTCGGGGTTTCCTCGAATGCGTCGGACATCATGACAAAGGAATCGCCGATCTTCATCATCGCGTGAATCAACTTGCCATCCGGCGTGGGCTGTCGTGAAATTTCCTTCGCCCCGAAAGCCTTCTTGTAGAACTCGAGAGCCTGCGCAGCACCCGCAATGAAGAGGTAGGGGGTCACCGTGCGCATGCCCGGCGGGATTGGGCTCAGCTTCGGCGCGCGGCGTGGTTTCTTGGCGGCTCGCTTCGTCTTCTTCGGCATGGGATTCCTCGGTTCCCTCAATCCCGTTCGCCGCATAAGCATGAGGCATCAGACCGGGACCGGGATGCCCGGGTTCCCCACACTCGAACGTCAACGCAGGTTCTCGGGTATCAGTCGCTCCACGATCACCGTGTCGAGCCATCGATCGTCCAGCTTCCCGTGCTTCTCATACACACCGACCTCCCGGAACCCGCACCGCGCGACGAGCCGCCGGCTGGCCGTGTTATGAGGGAAGATCCGGGAAACGAGCTTCCAGTACCCGAGGTCTCGTGCCTCGTCGACCAGCGAGAGGAGGAGCTGTTGCCCGAAGCCTCGACCGCGGTACCCTTCCCGAACATAGATGGAGACCTCCCCGACTCCCGCGTAGCACGCACGGGGCCGGTAGCTCGCGATGGAGGCCCAGGCAACGACCTGTCGTCCTCGGTCGACGGGGCTCCGCCCGTCGGACGCCTCCAACACGAGGACCGGATGGCGGTCGTCGTGCTCGCCGATCCAGGCCCGCATGCCCGACGCCGAGCGCGCCTCCGTCTCGAAGGTGGCGATTCGCTCCTCGATGGCGCGGTTGTAGATCTCCGCGAGGGCCGGCGCATCCTCGGGGAGGGCCTTGCGGATGATGGCGCCGACCGAATCCGGAGCGGGCGGCGGGGATGCCATCCGTTTCGGCCGGAGGCCCTGCCCGCGCTTAAGCCTGACGCGGATCGTGCCGGGCCGGACGGCGTCACGTCAGGACGCGGAGGTTGCGCTCGAGGATGGCGGCCTCCCTCTCACTCAGGTCGTCCGGCGCGACGCAAATCAAGAAGATGGCTTGCGACTGGAGGATGACTTCGTGCACGCGCTCGACGAACAGGACGGTATCGCGGAACCCGTTCCCCGCGATGAGAGCGCCCAGCCCATCGAGGAGAATGACCGCATGCCCGTGGTTCTCCTCCACAAACCGCTCGATGACCTTGGTCAGGAGGACCAGCGAGGTCGGGCTGAGGTGGCCCTCGCCCGGTGCATGACTGAGCTCCAGGACGCGGGTCCCTCCGAGCCCCTGGGTGGCCCGCAATGTCTCGGCTGGCTGATGGGTCAACACGAGGGAGGGAACCTGCCGAACCGCGAGGGTCCGGAGCACTCGGTAGCCCAGATCGGGCCGTGCCGCCTTCACGAGGAAGGACTGGCCCTCCTGCACGTCGCGCGGCAGCGCGGGCCGAGGCGCGGGTGAGGAGGCCGGCGCGAGGCGAATCCTCTCCAGGGCCCGAATCTTCGCCTGGATGCTCTCATCGTCCGGATTCCGCCGGAGGGCTTCCGAGTAGGCGTCGAACGCGCCGCGATCCTGACCCATCCGGACGAGGACGTCGCCCCGCGCCATCCAGACGTCCCAGTCGTTCGGGGCGACCACCGCGAGCCGGTCGAAGGTCTCCAGCGCTCCCTGCAGATCGCCCCGCTCCTGGAGCACCCGACCGCGGTTCAAGAGGGCGGCGGCGTTCGCGGGCTCGAGCCGGAGGACTAGGTCGAGGGCCGCGAGGGCTTCGGCTGCCTTTCCGGACCGACGCAGGGCGACGGCCCGGCCCAGGAGGGCAGTGCGGTTGTCCGGCTCGGCATCGAGGGCCTCGTCGAACAGGAGGAGAGCCTCCGAGTAGCGGCCGCCCGCGCTGGCGGAGAACGCCCGGCGCAGGATTGGGCGGACGTCCACGGGAGGCAGAAGGGGAGGCGCCTCCTCCTCGACAGGCGGGGAGGGCTCCGGCTCCGTGGGCGGGGCGGGCAACCGGTCCAGCGCGGCCTGGGCCACCACACGGAGTGACTCATCTCCCGCGGCCCCCGCCATCCGCTCGAGCTCGACGCGGGCCCGCGCACGGAGCCAATCAGCATATGCATCAGTCTGAACGATCCGCTCGAAGTCCTGGATCCGCGCCTCGATCGCGGCGCGACCGAGTTCGACGTCGGGCGCCGGCTCGTCGGTTGGCGCGACGGTCCAGGTTGCAGCGATCGGGCGTGCGGACCGTGGACCCAGATAGCCGCGCCGGTCCAGCCCTTGGCGCACGAGGAACCGCATCGCGGCGGACCGATCGCCGCCGAACTCCTTCTGCGAGTACCGCTCGAGGGATTCGAACGTGGGCGCGTCCCAGCCGCTCGTGAGGACCTTCCGGCGGCGCGGTCGGGCTTCCGGCCGCTCCGGCTCGGGCTCCTGTTCCGGCTCCACGGCGGCGACGGGAAGCGTGGTGGTCTCCCCGTCGCCCGACGCGGGCGTTGACATGGTGAGGGAGGAGCCGAGGATCGGGCCTTCCGGCTCCGTCCCGGGGAGCCATCCGCTCCGAGAGACCGAGGGCGCCCGTGTGTACGACTCGGGCCGGAGATTCCCGGAACCGAAGGCGATGAGATGGAGGACGTCGCCCTCGAATTCGGTGTACTCGGAGGCAGAGTCGACGCTCGACCAGCTGCAGGGAGTCCCGTGGCGATACTCCACCGCACCCACGCGGAGCAGGAACTCCTTTGCAACCTGGACGGCCCGAGTGGGGTCCAGGGTCAAGGCCATCCCGGGAATCGAATTCGATTCGATTCCCTCGGCGGTGTGCGTCCGAGCGAGAGGGCTTGCGACGTTCCATGACTCTGGGCTTGCGTAGGTCTCGAGGAGCCGGACTCCTTCGGCATCCAATATGACCATCCCGCACTGGCTGTTGTCCGACACGAGCCCGCGCGGCGCCAAGTCGGGACCGTTTGCTGCTGGGCTCGACGCGGTCAGGGAAGCGAGAAGATCGTCATCGCCTACTCGAGTGGGTCGGTGGGATGGGCCTGCGGCGGGCGTCCTGCGGTTGTTCCCCACGCCCTCGCGCACCATCGTCCACACCCAACCTTGGTCCCTGGAGACCAGCGCGCGGCGCAACTCATCGGACGCGATGTAGACGGCCAATTGCAGGGCCGCCCCGGGCGTCAGACGTTGCGATGCGTGGACGCACTTGACCTCTACATCTACTTCGGATCCGGGTTCGAGCAGGATGCCGGCGACCGTGCCCCGGGAGGGCGTTTCCCGCCCTACGAACAGGGTCCCAGGAGGGAAGAACACGCGCACCGCGGAGGCGTTGTGCACCCGCAGGCGATCGAGACGGCCCGAGTCCACGGCCGAGATGCTGTCCCACACTTCCTGGGCCAACACGTATCGCCGCGTGGGACCATGGGTCTGGAGAATCGGGACGGTCACCGTAGAACCGTCGTCCGACAAGGACGGACGTCCGAACGAGAAGCCGTCCTCCGCGGCGATGGCCTGCGCGAAGCGAGCGAGGGGAGTTCCCCTGTCTTGAGGCATCCCAGCCCTTCTTGAATTGGATCGCCGAGCGGGATATCCGCTATTTGTGCGTATGTCTCGTCAACGGCCCCGAGTTGACAAACGCGAGACGAAACGGGCACGCGGGGATTCGAACCCCGGTCTGAGGCTCCGAAGGCCTCTAGCCTAGTCCAAACTAGCCTACGTGCCCGCGGGCCGAACCGTCCCTGCCGATAAAAGGGTTCCTTCCGGTCTCAGCTCAGTCGCCGACGAGCTTCTGGTACGCCGACGCGTCGAGGAGCTTCGAGACCTCCGTGGCGTTCGTCATCTCCAGCAAGACCATCCATCCGGCTCCGTACGGGTCCTTGTTCACCTGCTCCGGGGTGTCGTCGAGGACCTTGTTCACCTCGACGACCTTGCCGCTCAGCGGGGAGAAGATCTCGCTCACCGCCTTCACGGATTCCACCGTCCCGAGGACCTCGCCCTGTGCCACGGTCTTGCCGACCGCGGGAAATTCGACGTAGACCACGTCCGTCAGCTCATTCTGGGCGTGGTCCGTGATGCCCACGCGCGCGCGGTTTCCCTCGATCTTCGCCCACTCATGATCCTTCGTGTAGCGGAGCTCCTCGGGTATCTTGGACACAGACGCACCAGAGCGGCACGAAGCCGCGACCGGATATGAGGGTTTCGAACCTAGCGGCCCTTCCAATTCGCGCCCCACGCCTGGTGCACGAAGATCTCCTGGCTGCGGATCTTGTGAATGTGGTGGGCGATGATCACGAGGAGGAGCGCGGCGACGCCGCCGACCGTGAGGAGGAGATAGAGCGGGTTCTGGACGATCGTCGCGAAGAAGTCCGTGACGGTCGTCCCGAGGTCAGCCATGGCTCGATGCCTCCGCGAAGAGGTTTCCCGGGCCCCGGAAAAACCTTTCTCCGTGAAGCCCGGATTCGATAATCAATACCTCCAGCTCGCCCTCCTCGAACAGATGGTAGTACCGCGGGATGACGACCCCATCGGGCATCGTCCACGGGATTTCCACGTCGCCCCGCACGTCCGCGGGGAGGTGCCGCCTTGCCTCGACGGCCTTCCGGAAGCGGGGCTGATCGAGAGCCCAGACGCTGATGAACGCGCGGCCCCCGGACCGCAGGATGCGGCGGAGCTCGCGCAGGGCGACAGTCCGCTCCTCGGCCGAGGGCAGATGGTGAAGGACCGCGACGCACAGGGCGGCGTCCATCGAGCCGGAGCGGAGCGGGAGGGTCGTCGCCTCGGCCTGGACCCAGGAGATGTGCTGGCCCCACACCCGACCGCGCGATCCGCGGCGGCCAATCAGGAGCAGGTTGCGTGCGAAGTCGACCGCGGTGACGATGTGCCCGGTCGAGGCGAGCGCCCGGGCATGACGGCCGTTGCCACACCCTACGTCGGCGATGCGGATCGCCTCGGGGAGCGAGGTCGCGAACGAGAGGACCTCGGGCCACGGTTCCTCCCGCGAGGCCGCGAACGGTTCAGCGATGCGCTCGTAGGTCGCCCGGACCTCTGCCTTCGTCGCCGCTGCCACGCACACCTAAGCCCCTGCGGCCCGATAAAAGGCGCGCTCAGGCCTCGAGCGTCGCGCGGTCGACCTCGGCGATGACGCGGCTCCGGATCTCGGACAGGGAGGGCAACTCGGCCCGGAGCTCGCCATCTTCCAGGTACTGCACGTAGACCGGCTTCATCGGACCCCCGCACATCGGACACTTGCTCACGCCGACCTCGTAGGTCCCGTCCTTCGGGCAGCGCAGCGGCTCCTTCCGCCCTCCGAACTTGCCCCGCTTCGCGACGGGCTTGCCCTCGATCTCGACGATGTCGCAGGCGAAGTCGATGGTGGGGGCGTTGCTCAGGGAGGTGCCGATGCCGAAGCCGTCCGCGCCGGCCGCGAGGAGCGCGGGGATCGTCTTCTCGTCGATGTTGCCCGAGACATAGATCTTGACGTCCTTGTGGCCCCGCAGGTCGAGTTCCCATCGGATCTCGCGGACGATTTGCGGGAAGTTGCCGCGGCGGGACGAGGGCGTGTCGAGGCGGACGCCTGCCAGGTCGGGAATCTCCTCCAGGGCGAGGAGGGTCTCCGTCTTCTCGTCGTAGTACGTGTCCACGAGGGCGATCCGCGGGATTCGCTTCTCCAGGTATTTCTGGACGGCGTGGAACGCCTCGCGGGACCCGCCCATGACGATGACCAGGGCATGGGGCATCGTCCCCATGGCGGGCAGACCCAGGAGGGAGGAACCGAGGGGCGTGGTGATCGCGTCGAGTCCGCCGACGTACACGGAGCGTTCGATGAGCGGGGCGATCCCGGGATGCATCCGCCGCACGCCGAAGGAGAAGATCTGCTTGCCGTTCGCGAGCTTGCGGAGCCGGGCGGCCTTCGTGGCGATCCCGCTCGTCTGGCAAATCAGCCCCAGGAGAGGCGTCTCGTACAACGCCCAGTCGCCATACGGGCCCTGCAAGGCCATGACGGGGAGCGGGACGCCTCGTGGGGTGCGCGGCTGGAACAGGGTGCCCTCGGGGAGGGACCAGAGGCTCACTCCCTTGCCCTTCAGGAGGTGGACGGCCTCCTCGATCCCGGCCAGGATGCCCCAGGGCCAACCGTTCGGCAGGCCGCCCGTGGTGACCTCCGCGTCGACGACGGTCCGGTCCCGCCCCGCCTTCTTGAGGATGTCCAGGGTCCGCAGGAAGTAGATGTCCGTCGTCTTCCCGGCGTGGATCTCCTCTTCCGTGGCGATGTAGAAGTCCCGGCCCTTGTCGGAGCGTGCCATGGTGTCGCGGCCGCTACTCGCCCCTCGCCTTATATGTTTTGGTCGACCGTTATCGAGTAGCTTCGAGGCGCTCCGCGTACCGCACGAGGAGGTCGGCGGCCCGGACCGTCTCCCGAAGGGAGACGCGCTCGTCCGGTACGTGGATCCGGGCGGTCTCCCCGGGCCCGAAGACGACGCACCGCGGGTTGTGCATTGCGTACCACGCCATCTCCGTGGCGTAGGTCACGCCGACGACCTCCGTGCCGGCGAGCTCCCGCAGGAGGCGGACGTGGGGCGCGTCGGACGAGACGCGGGCCGCCGGGACCTCGTGGATTGTCTCGAGGGTGACGTCCCCGCCGACTTCCTGGAACGCAGTGCGGAGAAGAGATTCGACGCCGGCCTTGTCCACCTCGGGCGGATGGCGGCAGTCGAGCTCCACGCTGCACGCGTCGGCCACGACGTTCGGGGCGACGCCGCCGCGAATCTGCCCCGCGTTGACGGTCACCTCGTTCAGCACGTCCTTCGGATGGGCGTAGGGTTCGAGCCGCCCGAGGATCCGGGCCATCCGCTGGATCGCGTTGTCGCCCAGATGGGGCATGCTGCCGTGGGCGCTCCGGCCGTGGGCCGTCGCGCGGTACCAGAGGACGCCCTTCTCGCTCGCGATGACCCGGAGGCCCGTCGGCTCGAGGACGACGACCGCCGCGGCATCCTTCACGATCGACGAGGCGGCGAGCGCCTTCGAGCCCACCATCGTCGTCTCCTCGTCCGTGGTGAAAAGGAGGGAGACCGGCTCGCCCCGCTCGACGAGCGTCCGGGCTGCGGCGAGCGCGGCGACGCATCCCGCCTTCATGTCCGCGGTCCCGCGCCCGTACAGGATATCGCCCTCCCACGCGCCCTGGGCCTTCGTCCAGCCCGAGGCCACGGGGACCGTGTCGAGATGCCCGTTGAGGAGCACGCCCCCCGATCCGGAGGACGCCTCGACGGCCTTGAGGTCGTCGTGGACGATCGGGTGGAGCCCCAGCTCCTCCATCGCGGCGCGGGCGGCCTCGAGGATGCCTGCCATGTCCACGTCCGCTGCCGAGGGGATGCGTACGAGTTCCGAGAGCGCCGTACGTACGAACTCGGTCTCGTTCATACTCGCCTCCGATCAAGTTCGTTCTGTACCAAGACGATGGCGTGATCTGTATGCAGCCCATGGGGACCGAGTCCCGCGACAAGGGGATTGTGCGCGAGGACCGCACGCTCCTCTTCAGGGGTCAGGTCCTGGTTGTCGGAGAGGACGAACGTCGCGTCGTCGGGGAGCGACAGGCCCCGGACGTCCGGGCCGCCCTCTTTCAGATACACGAAGGCCGGGCCGAGCTGTTCTAGGGCGCTTTCGAGATCGGTGCGGGAGGCAAGGATCCCTGGGGATGTCTCGTGTTCAACGCGCGAGCCGTGCTCCAGGGCCTTGCGAAGCAGGGCCGCGTTGCTTCGCAGGTCCGGTTGGTACGAACGGACGCGGTCCCCGAGGATCCGGACGAGCCGCGGAGGGTCCGGCGGTCCGAGGAGGAGGAGGTCCGCCTCCGCGTCCCGGCGGATGTCGTGCGCGAGCAGGAGGGCGGCATTCGCGGCGCTCAGGAGGATGTCCATCCGTCCCGCGGCGCCCGCGAGGTCGTCCAAGGAGAAGTCGGGGGAGGTGACCGCTCGATGTCCGACGACGAGGAAGCGACGCACGGCGAAAGGAACGGCCGGGGGCGCTTAAGCCTCACGGGCGGACCGGAATCTGGCCGGCGAAGCCGATCGCGGCCATCCGGTTCACGATCTCATGGAGCTTTTCGACGGACCAGTCATCGTCGACGATCTTCTCGAATACGCCCTGGGACAGGAAGGCGACCTCCGCCTTGTTGAAGAGCTCCATGTAGGGGACCACCGCGACGCGAAGCACCGCTTGGTTCCCGGACGGGTAGATCTGGGCTTCCGCGCCTAGGCGGTTGCCCGACTTCGTGAGCTCGCCGAAGGGCACAATCTTCCGGACGAAGTACGCCTTGGCCTTGCCCCCCAGGATGGCCTTGTGCAGGTAGTACTGCCCCATCCAGTCGTGCTGTTTGATTTCGAAGCCTGAGTCGACGAGCGCCTTCTCGTAGGCGGCCAGGAGATCCTGGACCCTCCGCCCGGGGAAGACGAGCACCGTGGTGGCGCCGGATGTCATGGAATCGAACCGGGGTGGGCGTCGGGGCGTATCAAAGAACGCAACCGAATCTCGTCATTGATACGGACGTCGCTTCGGCCGGGAGGGCCCTGTCTCAACGAAGGACTCGAGGGAGCGCCGCGACCCGAGTTCGTCTAGGATCTTCCGATGGGCGGGCACGAGGGGCATCCCGCGGGTTTCCGGAAGCGTTACCCATCGGGCCGCAGCCGAGGGCTCCTCCCTTGCCACGGGAATGCATCGGTAAACGCTCCCGGTCCATCGGCGGTGGGAGAACGTGTGGCCGACCCGAGCCACGTCCTCCCGAACCTCGATGCGGATACCCGTTTGGGCCGCCACAAGGTCCCGGAGCGATTTCGTGTCGTCGTGACCAGGGGAGACCTCACCTCCAGGAAGGGACCAAAGGCCTCCGAGCAACCCCGCGTCGCCGCGACGGACGAGGAGCGTCCGGCCGCGAGAGTGAATGAACGCGAAGGCAACGGCCACCGCCTTCGGCGGGCGTGCGGCCCGGGTCCGTGGGAGGGAGTCCTCCAGGCCTCCATGGTAAGCCAGGCAAGTATCTCCGAGTGGACAGGTCCGGCACGCCGGGCGGGTGGGCGTGCACACGGTCGCTCCCAGCTCCATGAGGGCCTGATTGAACGCACCCGGCCGTCGGCCAGGAACGAGCTCGCGGGCCAGCTCGGCAATCCGCATCCGTCCGGGCCGCGCCGTGACGTCGGTCTCGACTGCGAACAGGCGCGCCAGGACCCGGGTCACGTTGCCGTCGACGGCCGGGACGGCCTCCCCGAATGCGATCGACGCGACCGCACCGGCCGTGTAGGGACCGATCCCGGGGAGCGCAGCAAGCGACGTCGCGGTCGAGGGGACGCTCCCGCCATGGTCCTGGACAATCGCCTTCGCGGCGGCATGGAGGTTGCGCGCGCGGCGGTAGAACCCGAGGCCCTCCCAAGCTTGGAGGACCTCCTCCTCCGAGGCGGCGGCGAGGGCTTGCACATCGGGGAACCTGGACACAAACCGCTCGTAGTACGGGGTCCCGGAGACGACCCGCGTGCGCTGGAGGAGCACCTCGGCCACCAGGATGCGGTACGGGTCCTTCGTGCGCCGCCAAGGCATGTCCCGGTGGCCCGCATCGAACCAGGCGAGCAACCGCGCCTGGACTTCCCGCGACGATGGGGCTTCCACGCCGACGCCATGACGGCGCGGCTACTTAACGGGCCGCCGATGGCGAAACGATTTCCCTCACGGCCTCGATGCTCCGGAGGATGAGCTACCGCGGTTCGCTCCTGGCGCGCATCGCGGGGACGGTCCTCATCGCCTTCGTCTGGTTCGCCTTCCTGTTCACGTACCTGACGTTCCTGCCGGGCCCGAGCGTCTCGACGGACCTCACCGTCCTGCTGGTCACAGGCCTCGCGGACGCCGCGGCCATCGCGATCCTGTGGACCGTCTGGTTCCTTCGCGACCGGAAGGCCTTTTGACGCTCCGCGCGCTTTATTTGAATATCTCCCCGGTCTGCCGGCTCCACCACAGCAGGTCGAGGATCCCAAGGGAGATGCCAATCCCTTCGGAAAACTGCTGCATGCGAGCCTCGATGGCGAGGTACCGCTTCGGCGTGAGCGACTTCGGCATGCGGCCGATGACCCGGTGACGAAGGAGGTTTCGCAGGATGTGGCGGTCCAGGATGGCGAGGTCCTCCCCGCGCCCGATGTTGCGGAGGAAGTGGCTCGCCTCCTTGAGCCCGAATCCGTCGACCTCTGCGACGAGCCAGGAGCGCGCGTCACGCGAGGTCGCGAATGCGTCGAGATCCTTCCGAAGGCGGGGCTCGCCTCCGGGGAAGAATCGCTCCCGCGCGCGCACGATGTAGGCAGCTTTGTGGTTGTGGAACCGCGTGCGATGACGCAAGAACCGGGCAATCTCCGTCTCGCTGCCGGACCAGAGGAGACCCTCGCTCGCGAGCCCTCGGACCGCGGCGTCGCTGGACCGGGCGCTGGACTGAATCGCAAGGATCGAGAAGCAGAGCTCTTCGAAGATTACCGCATCGGATCCTCGGCCGATCTTGCGGAATTCGGTCAGCCGGGCTTCGATGGCATGTCGCTTCGTTGCGAACTCTCCCAGCAACAGGTCCAGATCCCGGTGCGCGGGCAAGGTTCCGACCCACGGTCTGGCATCTCAAAAACCTGTTGGGGGAGCTCGGGGCCCATTCACCCGGCGTCCCAGTCCCGCAGGAGCCGCACGAGGAGCCGGACGCCGTAGCCGGAGGCCCCCTTCGGCAGGTACTCCTTCTTCGGGGAATCGGAACCGTCCTCAATCCATCCCGTTCCGGCGATGTCGAGGTGCGCCCACCGCAGGTCCTCCGCGAACTTCTCGAGGAACTTCGCGGCAGTGATCGCCCCGGCAGACCTCCCGCCCGTGTTCTTTACATCGGCGAAGTCGCTCTGAATCTGCTCGTTGTACTCGTCCCACAGGGGGAGCTGCCACACTCGCTCCGATATGACGTCGGCCGCGTCGACGAGGCGCTTCGCGAGCGCCGGATCGTTCGAGAACATCCCGGCCGCGTGCTTCCCGAGCGCCACCTTCACCGCGCCAGTCAGCGTCGCCAGATCGACGACGGCCTGGGGCTTCAGGGTCTTCGCGTAACCGAGGGCGTCGGCGAGGACGAGCCGGCCCTCCGCATCGGGATTGAGGACCTCGATCGTCTTCCCCCCGAAGGACCGCACGATGTCTCCGGGCTTCTGCGCGCTGCCGCTCGGCATGTTCTCGCTGAGAGGAGCCAGGGCGACGACGTTCACGGGCAGCTTGAGTCGCGCGGCCGCGAGCACCGCGCCCAGGGCCGCCGCCGCGCCACCCATGTCGTAGCGCATGACCCACATCGGGTCCGCGCCGGGCGCCTCGAGGGGTTTCAGGGCGATGCCGCCGGAGTCGAAGGTGATGCCCTTGCCCACGAACACGATCGGTTTGGACTTGCCGCCCCCGCGATGCTCGAGGACCAGGAATCGCGGCGGCTCCACGCTCCCCTTCGCGACCCCGAGCAGGCAGCCGAAGCCCATCTTCTCGAGCTGCTTCTCGTCGAAGACCGTGAGCGTCGCGCCCGCCTCCTTCGCGGCCGTGCGGATGCGGTCCGCGAAGAGACGCGGCGTCTTCTCGTTGCTCGGGGCGTTGATGAGGTCGCGCGCGAAGTTCGTCATCGTCGCGATGACGGACGCCCGGTGGACCGCGTCGCGAATCGCCCCGGCTCGCGCCTTGTCCAGGTTCACGAGCGTCATCGATTCGATCTTCTTGCGGTCGTTGTCCGTCTTGTGCTCCGTGTAGCGGTAGAGCCCGAGGATCGTGCCTTCCACGACCGCCTCGGTCGCGTCGCCGATGTCGAGGTCGCCGACTCCGGCGCCGTGGACGATCGTCGCGAACGTCCGGAGCCCCATCTCGCGGACCCGGAGCGCCGCCGCGGCCGAGACCTCTCGGACGCGGTCGAGGGTGAAGGCCTCCCGCTTCCCGAGGCCGACGACCATCACGCGGTTCCCGGGGATCCGGTCGAAGCTCGGGAACACCACGATTTCCTTGAACTTCCCTGTGATGTCACCGGTCGCAATCATGGCGGTGATCTGATGGCCGATCGCCGTGTCGACGGCGCCGGTGGCCCCGCCCGGGTGGCCGACGCCTTCGAAGAGGTTCACGACGACGACCTCGTCCTCCCAGCGGGCGATGTCCCCGACTTCGACATTGATCTTCATGGAGCCGCTCTCACCGGCCGGGAATCGAGCCGCAGGAGTTAAGGCTCGCGTATCCACGGAAACTCCGTGCGTCAGCCTCAAGTACCGCGTCCCGTGTCACTCCGAGGCCTCATGGTCAAGATCGCGTTCGTCTGCGTCGAGAACGCGGGACGGAGCCAGATGGCCGCGGGTTTCGCTAGGGCCTCGGCTCCTGCGGGCGTCGAGGTCATCTCGGGCGGCACGCTGCCCGCGTCGCAGGTCCATCCGGTGGTCGTCGAGGCGATGCGAGAGGTGGGAATCAACCTGTCCGACGAGCGACCCAAGAGGGTCGGCCCGTTGGATCTCGCCGCCTGTGACATCGTCGTGACGATGGGATGCTCCGCGCAGGACGTGTGCCCCGCACGCTTCCGCGGGGATGCCAGAGACTGGGCCCTACCGGACCCGAAGGATCGGACGCTGGACGAGGTCCGCCAGATTCGCGACGAAATCGAAAGGAGGGTTCGTCGGCTCCTCCGCGAGATCGCACCTGCCAAGGGATCCGCGAGGAAACCGGGGATGCGTGGCTCTAGGCGGGAAGGACGCTCGAGGCGAACGCTGGCCCGTTCCGGGAGCAAGCGCTGACGTCGGGCGGGTTCCAGCATTCACCCGCGCGGTCAGACCACGCCGGCAAGCTTGAGGACAAGCTGGATGGCGAAGACCAGCATGACCAGGCCGAAACCCGCCTTGATCGTCTTCGAGCTTCGTGCGGGTCATGAAACTCGCCCCGAGGACCGCTCCGACGAGGACCGCGACCGCCGTCACGGCGATGAGATCCGTGTCCAATTGCCCGACGGCGGAATGGCCGATCACGCCGAAAAGCGAGGAGAAGACGACGACGTAGGCCGCCGCTCCCGCGGAGTGCTTCACGGGGTACTTGCACACGAAGATGAGGAAGGGCACGATGAGGATGCCGCCGCCCACCCCCAGCAGCCCGGACACGATGCCCACGACGAAGCTGAAAACCACGATGACCGCGGTCAGACGGCGCGAGAACGGCGTGGGCTCCGTCGTGTCGACCGGCCCTCGTTCCCAGTATGTGTAGAGCATCCGCCCCCCGGCGCCGACGAGGAACGCCACGAAGAGCCACATGAGGAGATTCGGATCGACAGACTCGCTCAGGGCTCCACCGATGAGGGACCCCACGATGATCCCCGGGACGAAGACGGAGGCCTGGCGGAGGTTCACCAACCCAC
This sequence comes from uncultured Thermoplasmata archaeon, assembly GCA_963768855.1. Taxonomy (GTDB): domain Archaea; phylum Thermoplasmatota; class Thermoplasmata; order RBG-16-68-12; family RBG-16-68-12; genus RBG-16-68-12. The sequence continues at coordinate 76,981 of CAVYJM010000010.1, read as the reverse complement.
CACGATAGTACACGACCGTTGCAGTGAGGGCCGTGACAAGGTTGAGGACCAGGGAGGTGGACACGGAGGCCGAGGTCGCGTATCCGAGGAGGAACAGGATGGGGGTGTACAGAGATCCCCCGCCCTGGCCGAACATCGAGAAGACGAAGGAGACGATGAGCACTGAGGCGGCTGCGATGACCACGACGCCGTCCACCGTCTCACCGGCTCACTGCATGCCCTTGAGCGAGTCCAGCCGGGATTCCGTGAAACCCGAGCACGGGATGCACACGGGCTTGCCGTCCACGAGCCTCGCGTAGCGCTCGAAGACATACTCCCCACACTTCGCACACGCCACCTTGGAAAAGGATCCCTTCGGGCGCGAGAACGTGAAGTCCGGAAGAGGCTCGACCTTGAACGCAACGGACTCGGGCGCCTCGAGGACCATGCGGACCGCGGGCTCCGTGACCTCCCTCGGGATGTCGGAGGGCTCGATGCCCTGTTTGCGGTAGACGAAGAACTCTTGCTTCCCCAAATCGTCCTGGAACTCGGTCTTCAGGTACACCCGCACCGCGCCTTTCCCGGGAGCAAGGAGACGCATGGCCACCTTACCGAGGTTCAGGCGCTCCATCATCAGCTTCCCGTACGTGCACCCGGTCGCGGCCATCACGCCGTCCATCATACAGGTCTGAGGATGGCCGACGCCCATCTCCGAGAGAGCGAAGGCTCCGTGGTCGTGCACCTTTCCAATCCCGAGCTCGCGCATCGCGATGACTCCCATCCGGTACCCGATCGGCATGAACGGGCAACGGTGCCCGTGGAACTCCCATGCCCAACTCGGGATCTCAATGTTCTCCGTCCCGTTCATCTGGTCGCCTCACTCTCAGTTTCCTGTATCTGGTCAAATCGAAATAGTTAAATGTGTGTATATGTACTCACTACCTCAAGGGTGCCTTGCGAGCAACTTTGGGCCAAAGGAGTCCATTCCGTGGGCACGATCGCAAGACGCAAGCGGGCACTCAGGAGCACGGATCTGTGTTCGACCCTCAGATGGAGAATCTTGTCGAGAGTGGCCTCCGCCTATCGTGCACCGCATCCGAGCACAGCGAGGAACTCAGGACCCTCGCCCGACGGGTGTCTCAAGAGGCGGACCTACCGCCCGCGAGCGAGGTCTTTGCGGCCCTTTCCAATCCGGATCGACTCGTCATCCTGAGGCTGCTGGCCCCCCGCGAGCTCTGCGTTTGCGAAATCTCCTTCGCTCTCCGGATGACCCAGCCAACGACCTCCCACCACCTCGGGATTCTTGAGCGCGCGGGCCTCGTCGAGGCGCAGCCCAAGGGCAAGTGGACCTTTTACCGAATCCCGGACCGCCGCGTCCTTCGGCTCGTGGATGCTGGAATTGGCCTCGTCCATCGCCGTCCCGGGGAGTCTCCGCGAGCGGAGAACCACCACCAGGGAACGCAGCCTTCTCCGCATGCCCGACCCGGGTGATTGACGTGGCCGAAGGCGAGGGGCTCTCCCTGTTCGACCGGCTCACGACCCTGTGGATCATCTTGGCCATGGCCCTCGGCGTGGGCCTCGGCGCCTTCGTTCCCGGATTCTCCGGGTGGCTGGACTCCTTCTCGTGGTCCGGCATCTCCGTCCCCCTGGCCATCGGCCTCATCTGGATGATGTACCCGCCCCTCGCCCGCGTGAGGTACGGTGACCTGCCCCGCCTCGCGACGAATCGGCGACTCATGGGCCTGTCCCTGTTCCAGAACTGGATCCTGGGGCCCTTCCTGATGTTCGCCCTCGCGTGGATCTTCCTCCCGGATCTGCCGCAGTACCGCGTCGGGCTCATCATCGTCGGGCTCGCGCGGTGCATCGCGATGGTCCTCGTCTGGAACGCCATGGCGAAAGGCTCGACGGACTACGCGGCCCTCCTCGTGGGTCTGAACAGCGTGTTCCAGATGCTCCTCTACTCCGTCCTCGCGTGGTTCTTCATCACCTTCCTTTCGGGGATCATCGGCGGCCTGACCGCGTCCCAGGTCGTCTCCATCTCCATCCTCGACGTCGCGGGCACGGTCCTGTTCTACCTCGGCATCCCGCTCCTCCTTGGGTTCCTCACCCGGACCGTCCTCGTGCGGCGCCGCGGAGAGCGCTGGTATGAGGACACCTTCATGAGGCGCCTCGCCCCCACGGCAATCCTGGGCCTCCTCTTCACCGTGGTCGTCATGTTCTCCCTCCGCGGGAACAGCATCGTCAGCCTGCCTTGGGACGTCGTCCGCATCGCAGTGCCCCTCGCCCTGTACTTCGTGATCATGTTCTTCCTCTCCTTCGCGGTGTCCAAGCGCCTCGGGTTCTCCTACGAGGAGACGACCACGTTGTCGTTCACCGCCGCGAGCAACAACTTCGAACTCGCCATCGCGACGACGATTGGCGTGTTCGGAATCGCCTCGGGGCAGGCCTTCGCCGCGGTCATCGGACCCCTCATCGAGGTGCCCGTCCTCATGAGCCTCGTGAACGTGGCGCTGCGATTCCGGCGGAACTTCCCGAAGACGGCGGTCGCCAGCGCACCGCTCTCCCAGCCGTCGGCAGAGTCGAAATGACGCGCGGCGTCGCGAGGCCGCCTCACGTTTAAATATGGGGGTCGGCTACGACGCGAACATGTCCCTCGCACACAAGCTACTCCGAGCCCTCGATTGGGTCCGCCCGGCCCCGGTCGCGTACGCACACTGCGACATCCCCTGCGGCATCTACGACCCGCACCACGCCCAGCTCGCGGCACACACGGTCATCCGAATGGTCGACCTGATCGGCCAGCTCGAGCACCCGGGACCGAGCGCGACCCTGGCGCAGAAGGAGGAGTTCCATGGCAAGCTGGGCCGGTACATCGCCACGAAGGAGCAGCATGCGGAGATCTACAAGCAGGAGATCCGCATCCTGTACGGCGACTACTTCAAGCCGGAGCACCTCCAGCAGTTCCCGACGCTCCACGACACCGTGTGGAAGGCGCTGAAGGCGGGGAGCAAGGGACGCCAGGAGATCAACCTCGCCGCCGCCGAGGACATGCTCAAGCTCGCCAACGAGATCGCGGAGGCCTTCTGGAAGACGAAGGGCATCGCCACGTTCAAGGCGAAGGCCCCATACCCGACGGCCCGCGAGACCGTCTACCCTAAGCTCGGGTGAGCAATCTGGGGGACGGTGTTCCCCCTCGCCCGGTTCCGGGTCGAAGACCAGAGCATGGAGCCGACGCTCCGCTCCGGGGACTACGTCCTCGTGAACCGGTGGGCGTACCGATCGCACCTCCCGGCGGCCGGAGACATCGTCGTGCTCCGCGATCCCGAGGCGACCGGTCAGTTCCTCGTCAAGCGGATCATGTCCAGCGACGCCGCGGCGGGCTTCTTCGTGCTCGGGGACAACATGGCCCACAGCCGCGACAGCCGCCACTTCGGCATGGTGCCGCGGCACCTGCTCATCGGCAAGGTCCGCTACCACGCGAGACCGTGAAGCCGGCTGTCGACCGACAAAGGTTTATGGGATTCCCGTGTCTCGCCGACCCGGGTGATGAGGCCCACCCCAACCGCCCCGCCCGGGGCTGATGGCTTCTACCGCGAACCGGGCGAGACGGCGTCGGGGTCCACCCGGTCCCCGCGCCGAGGGACGGTGCGACGATGGACTGGGACCAGGCCAAGCTCGTGGGACTCGTGGCCGCAGGCGGAGCTTTCGGAAGCGTGCTCCGCTACGAGGCATCCGGCTATCTGACCCGTGGCGACTTCCCGTGGGGAACGTTCTTTGTCAACCTGACGGGAAGCTTCCTCCTGGCGGTGACCTTCTTCCTGGCGATGGGCCGTGGCTTCATCTCCTCGGACCTGAGGGCCTTCGCGTTCATCGGGATCTTCGGAGGATACACGACGATGTCCACATTCAGCCTCGAGACCGTGACCCTCCTGGCGGGGGGACAGCTCGGCTGGGCCGCGGGAAACGTTTTCCTGAACGCAGGCCTATGCGTGGTCGGAGCATACCTCGGGCGGGCGGTCGGGATGCTTCTGGGAGGCGGGTGAGATGGAGCTCGACGAAAAGGCGGTGCGGGTGAAGATCTATCTCGGGGAGTCGGACCGATATGGTGGCCTCCCCGCCTACAAGGCGGTCGTGCACCATCTGCGGGAACAAGGGATCTGGGGCGCCACGGTTACCCGCGGCGTCTACGGCTTCGGGAAGCGGAGCCTCCTGCACACCTCGACGCCGTTGCGGCTCAGCGAGGATCTGCCGGTGATTATCGAGGCAGTGGACTCCGAGAAGAAGATCGCTGCGGTCATCCCGAAGATCAGCGAGATGGTGAAGGGGGGCCTCATCACGGTGGAGGATGTGCGGGTGATGCGCCACCTGGGTTGAAGATTTCAGTCCCACTTCTCGAATCGCACGAAAGCGAACCCGAGCTGCTTGCAGAGGTTCTGCACGTCCTCGACCATGTTGTTGAGCCCGCAGATGAAGACCTGCTTGGTCGCGTAGTCCTTCAGGTCGTTCTGGATGATCTTCTGCACGTAGCCCACGCGGCCCTTGTAGTCCGGCGTCTCGGGGCGCGAAACGGTCGAGTAGTAGTGGAAGTTCGGATGCTCCCTCTCCCATTTCAGGAACAGGTCGTGATAGATGAGCTCGTACGTGTACCGGGTCCCGAACACGAGGTCGATCTCGTGGCCGTCGTCGAGGTCGTTCAGGAAGATGTGGCCGAGATGGGAGACGAACGGCGCGACGCCCGTGCCCGTGGCGACGAAGACCGTGTCGTACTGGAGCGGCTCCGCGAGCACGAACCGGCCGAGGGGCGCGATCGACGCGAGCTTGGTCCCCGGGGTCACGTGGTGGAGGAAGTTCGACATGAACCCCCCCTCCACGACCTTGATACAGAGCTCGAGGTAGTCCTTGTTCTCCGGCCAGGAGGCGATCGAGTACGGCCGGGAGATCTTCTTGCCTTCCTTCTCCGCGAAGATCGAGATGAACTGGCCCGGCTCGAAGTCGAATACGGGTTCGTTCTCGAAGGTGAACCGAATCAGGTAGGTCTCGGGGGCCTTCGGCGCGATGTCGAAGACCTCCTTCACGACGGCCGTGTGCTTCCCCGAACGGAACTTGGGGGGAGCGTCTTTCAAAACGGGTTTGGCCTGGGTTGCTGCAGGGGTGGGGGCCGTTCCTTGCATCATGCGGAAGCCCGCACCCTCAGGTCCGATTTAAACATTTGTCCGCAGTTGTCGTGCGCCGGAAATCGTTTAGGCTTTCCTAATTCAGGGGGACTTGGTCGTGCCGGCGACGATTCTCACGCAGTTCGTCATCCCGTGGCGCTCCCGCACGACGACGCGCTTCGCCTCGAGCCGGTCCAAGACCCGGCTAACCTTCGCCCTCGAGAAGATGCCCAGCCCGACGAGGTCCTTCTAGAGCATCGCCCCGCCGTGCTCGCGGAGCACCAAGTACATCCGCCGCTCATCCTCGCCGAGGACCCTCTTCAAGGCAGGCTCGGATAGGCGTCCGTCCCCGGCTTCCTTGGCCGTCACGGCAGGGAACGGGGAACCCGCGATGACTTAGGGGCCGGGGGGCATGCTCGGTCTGCGGCGAAGGGACGAAAGCCGCCTCTCTGGGCTGGGGCGAGACAGCTCCCTCGACGGATTGGGGAATTCGGCCCAGGAAGAGGAAGCCGACGGCGAGGACGGAGGCGGCGAGGTTCTACGCCAGATACGGGGTCACGGAAGAGATGTTCCTGCATGGGGTATTGGCAGATGATGCCGGAAGCGAGTGTCTTATGGACGCGATCTGGAAGCCGATGAACGCGCTCGCCGGAGTGTGCGAGCGTGCACGTGCGGTCCTCCCGTCGCCCGAAGGCTCGTCAGGGTCCCACGCCTGCGGCGCTCCTCCCTGAGGGGTCGGGATTGGCGCGCGAAAGGGGTACCTTGACGACAAGGGGGTGTACTCACGCCGACATATCGGCGGGTGTGGTCAGGTCAGTCGTGTCGAAGTCCGGTTCGGAGAGAGCCCAGGCGGCCTGTGCACAAGAGGTCGGCAGCGGCACCGGCAGCCAATTCCACGTGCGGGCGCTCAACAAGCCGCTATGCGGCAGCTACTGCATTGACCGGCCTTTCCCGAGTCGCCGAAGGTCGAAGCGGTCGGCGTTCATCACCTTGTTCCACGCCGCCACGAAGTCGGTCACGAACTTCGCGCGCGCATCGGCGGAGGCATAGACCTCGGCAAGGGCGCGTAGCTCGGAGTTCGAACCGAAGATCAAGTCGACACGGGTGCCGGTCCACTTCAATTCGCCGCTCTTGCGGTCGTATCCCTCGAACACATTCTCATCCGAGGTCGCTCTCCACCCGGTGCGCATGTCCAGCAGGTTCACGAAGAAGTCGTTGGTCAGTGTCTCCGGCCGCTTCGTGAAGACGCCATGTTGCGACTGTCCGAAGTTCGCGTTAAGGACACGCATGCCCCCGACCAGGACCGTCATCTCGGGCGCGGTCAGGGTCAGCAATTGCGCCTTGTCGATCAGAAGCTCCTCTGCTGGCACGGTGAACCTGGTCTTGAGGTAGTTGCGGAAGCCATCAGCAACCGGTTCAAGATAGCTGAAGGACTCCACATCGGTTTGCTCATGCGACGCGTCCGTGCGGCCGGGCATGAAGGGGACGGTCACGTCGTGCCCGGCCTTCTTCGCGGCCTGCTCCACACCCGCGCAACCGCCGAGAACGATCAGGTCAGCGAGTGACACCCTTTTCCCGTCGGACTGCGCGGTGTTGAACGCCTTCTGGATGCTCTCAAGAGTTGTCAGCACCTTGGCCAGTTGGGCGGGCTCGTTGAGTTCCCAGTCCTTTTGCGGAGCAAGGCGGATGCGCGCCCCGTTCGCCCCGCCGCGCTTGTCGGAGCCGCGGAAGGTGGCTGCAGATGCCCATGCGGTCAAGACCAGTCGCGAGATGGACAGGCCCGAGGCCAGGATTTTGGCCTTCAGGCCCGCAATGTCCTTGGCGTCGATCAGCTTGTAATCGACGACGGGAACCGGGTCTTGCCAGATCAGCTCCTCCGCCGGGACCTCGGGTCCGAGATAGCGTGCGCGCGGACCCATGTCGCGGTGCGTGAGCTTGAACCACGCCCGGGCGAAGGCATCCGCGAACTCGTCCGGATGCTCGTAGAAGCGCCGCGAAATCTTTTCGTAGACCGGATCGACCCGCAGAGCGAGGTCCGTCACCAGCATCGTGGGCGCGTGACGCTTCGACGGGTCGAAGGCATCCGGAATTGTCGCCGCGTCGCCTTTCGCCCTGAACTCGTACGCGCCGGCCGGACTCTTCGTCAGCTCCCATTCGTAGCCGAACAGGTTCTCGAAGAAATTGTTGCTCCACTTCGTCGGCGTCGTAGTCCAGGTGACCTCCGGGCCGCCCCCGATCGTATCTTTGCCTTTGCCTGTGCCGAACTTGCTCTTCCAGCCAAGGCCCATCTCCTCGATGGGCGCTGCCTCGGGTTGCGGGCCAACCAGCTTCGGATCGCCAGCGCCATGGGTCTTGCCGAAGGTATGTCCGCCGGCGATGAGCGCGACGGTCTCCTCGTCGTTCATGGCCATGCGCTTGAAGGTCTCCCGAATGTCCTTGGCCGCGGCACGCGGATCTGGCTTGCCGTTCGGTCCTTCCGGATTCACATAGATGAGGCCCATCTGAACGGCCGCGAGAGGATTCTCGAGCTCCCGGTCGCCCGTGTACCGCTTGTCGGAAAGCCAGGTGTCCTCCTTGCCCCAATAGACAGTTTCGTCGGGCTCCCAGACATCCGGTCGCCCGCCGCCGAAGCCGAAGGTGTTGAAGCCCATCGACTCGAGCGCGACGTTGCCGGCGAGGATCATGAGGTCGGCCCAAGAAATCTTGCTGCCATATTTCTGCTTGATCGGCCAAAGCAGCCGGCGCGCCTTGTCGAGGTTCACGTTGTCCGGCCAAGAGCTGAGTGGCGCGAATCGCTGCTGACCGGTGCCAGCGCCGCCGCGACCATCGCCGATGCGGTAGGTGCCCGCCGCATGCCACGCCATGCGGAGGAAGAGCCCTCCGTAGTGGCCGAAATCCGCAGGCCACCAGTCCTGGCTCTCCGTCATCAGCGCGTGGAGGTCACTCTTCAGCGATTCGAAGTCGAGTTTCTTGAACTCTTCGGCGTAGTTGAAGGCCTCGCCCATCGGATTGGACAGGGACGAGTTCTGGCGAAGAATCCTGAGGTTTAGCTGATTCGGCCACCAATCGCTGTTCGAGCGCATTCCGGCGTTCGTCGTTCCGTGCACGACCGGGCACTTGTCCAGGTTCTTCTCGATCATTGCGTTCACGTGCTCCTTCGAGCCCTGCTCGTCTGCGTCGACTGGTGCCATCTCATTCCTCCCAGTCGTCCCTTTCCGGGCAAGGTCTGGAAACGACGCGTCTATTTCTTTCTGTTCCCCCGCGCGGGGACTTCCCGGTCGGCCTAAGCGAAGTAGGACGCGGAGCCGCGGTCGAAGTTCGGGACGAACTCGAGCCGGAGTTCCTGCGGCTGCCAGGCGGCGTCGGGGAACACCAGGTTCGGGAAGAACTGGGAGAAGTCCTCGGAGATCCGGGTCACGAGGTGACCGGGGCCGAAGAGCGTCTCCGAAATGGCGCGAGCCCGGTCGCGGCACACGAGCTCGTCGACGAAGCCGACGGAGTGCAGGTACTCGTGGAGGAGGACGTAGAACGCATAGGGCTTGTAGAGCTCCGGGTTCGTCTCCTGAATTCGCAGGAGGGGCACCTTGTTCATCACGATCACATTCGTCGCGATTGGGTAGAAGGCGCCGAGGAAGCCCTGAGGATGGTTGCCCAGGTCGGCGAGAGCGAGCATGAGGCCGGCGCGGTTGCGGCCGACCACGGCGGAGACGCCCCGCTTCACGAGTTCGAAGAGGTCCGCGAGACTCCGAGCCTGATCGAGCTGCTTCGCGTAATCCATCGAAGGCATTCACGTCGAGGGTGGGACTTAAGGGCTTGCACGGAGGGAGTTGACCGACTCGTGCGCCTGGAGCGAGGTCAGCTCAGGGGCGGAAGCAGGCCGCTCCCACCCATCACGAAGAGCGCGCCAATCAGGAGACTGAAGAAGGCCGCAGCCGCCGCGACCCGGCGGAACAACCGGGGGCTCCCTGCCGCCCGAGCATAACCCAGGGAAGCGAGGACCGACTCGATTGTGTTCGTGATGAAGACGCCAGCGACGAAGGCCAAGACGACGACCGCACCGGCGAGCCCACCCGTGATGCCGCCTGCGATGATGAAGAGAAGGATCTGGGTCGGCGTCTCCCCGCCGACTCCGTGGATGAGGCCAATCACGTAGGCCGATGCAGGTCCGGCGACCCTGAGGTCGACTTGCCGCTGCTTTCGGATTCGACCTGTCAGGCGCAGCACCGCACGTTCGTACGCATGTAGGGCCCCTGAGGCAATCAAGACCCATCGCGATTTCATCTGGAAAGTCTCTCCCGGGTGGCGGACGAGCATGTTGATGACGTAGACGCCCAGGACAATCAGCGTGACCCCCACAACGATCGTCATCGCGTTGTCCACACCGGGGGGCAGCCGCAGGCCGACCAGGACCGCCGCCATCCCGAGGATCGCCACGATGGTCCCGTGGCCACCGGCGTAGAACCATCCCAGGACCACGCCGCCGCGGACCGTCTTCTGGCTGCTCGTGATGTCCCAAATCGCGGAGATATGGTCGTAGTCGACGCCGTGGCGAAGGCCCAGACCGAGGGCCGCGAGCGTGAACACCCAGAGAGGGACGGGGTCGGACATGCAAAAGGGCGGTATGACGCCGGTTGTGAGAGTAACACTGCCGCAACTTAAAGCTTTAGCGCGGGGGTAGGAGGCGAAAACCGTAGGATTCATCCGGGAGTAGCACTTCGTCCACGGCGGGTAGCACATGGCCGTCGAGCGCATCGGCGTTTCTCTGGAAGGCCCCCTGCTCGGAGAGTTCGACCGATTCGTCCGGGAGAAGGGGTACGCGAGCCGCTCGGAAGCGTTGCGAGATCTGATTCGACAAGGTCTCGTGCAGCGCCGCATCCAGGCGGGCGGTCACGTTGTCGGCACGATCACAATCGTCTATCGCCATGACGTCGGAATGGTGACGCACCGAGTCCTGCACCGCCAGCACGATTTCCTCGGCACCATCCGTGCCACGGCCCACACACACCTGAGCGAAGAAGCATGCCTCGAGGTCCTCATCGTCGAAGGGGAGTCGAAGCAGGTCGCGGAGCTGGCGGATCGGTTGCGCACCGTGAAGGGCGTGCTGTTCGCGGAGACCGTCGTCGCCCGGCCGGACCTGCACTGACCCCAGCGTGCGTCAGTACCAACCGTGGGAACGCCATTGAAAAGTATATCAGGGGGCAAACCGAACCTCGCAGGACGACGTCCCGTTCGGGACGCCCCAGGAGCTCGCACAGTATGGCCCTGCCCCTCGCCGCGTACGCCATGACCCGGAACCGGAGAAACGCGCCCTCCCTGCCCTTCGGTTGGGGCGCAGTGACCGTACTCCTCGTCGGCGCCGTCCTTATGATTGCCGGCATCCTGATCATCCTCTACGGCATGTTCGCGTTCATCGGCGGCACGATCGGGAACGCAACGAGCTCGGATTTCTCGATCACCGGGTTCTTCAACGGCTTCTTCGGCGCGATGATGCTCTTCGTCCTCGGCGGCGTGCTCGCGGGCGTCGGCGGGTGGATGGTCCGGCTGTGGTGGCTCTTCCTCCTGTTCGGAGCCGTCGCGGGTACGAACAACTCCGCGGACACGGTTCGCGGGCGGGAGGCCATGCAGGCGGGCGACGTGAAGGTGCGGTGCCGCGCGTGCGGACGCCTAAACCCCGAAGAGGCGCAGTTCTGCATCTCGTGCGGCAAGCCCATTTGACCGTCTCGCTGCCCAAGTCGGAAGCTATTTGAGCGAAGGCGGGAAATCCCCCGACCCATGGGGCTCCTCATTCGATTCGCTCGGCAGTGGGTCGCGGGGGAGACGATGGACGATGCCCTGCGGGTCGCGAAGGAAGCGAACCGGCGCGGCATCCAAGGAGTCGTGAACCATCTCGGGGAGCACTACCACGAGAAGCCGCCCGTCGAAGCCACGACGCAGGAGTACCTCCGTCTCGTGGCGAAGCTCCGTGCCGCGGACGTCCGCACGGACGTGAGCATCAAGCCGACCCAGCTCGGCATCCTGATCGACAAGGAATACGCGCTCTCCCAAATCATCCCGATCCTCGATGCGACGAAGGCATGGGGCCACGTGTTCTGGGTGGACATGGAGGGCGCCTCGACCGTCGCGGACACGATCTGGGTCTACGAGAACCTCCTGAAGCGGTACGACAAGGTCGGCCTCTGCCTCCAGGCAAACATCCGCCGCACAGAGGACGACCTGAGGCACCTGCTCGCGCTGCGCGCCCGGATCCGCCTCGTCAAGGGCGCCTACAAAGAAACGGAGGACGTCGCGTTCACGCGCCACCCGGAGATCGACCGGGAGTACCTCCGGCTCCTTGAGACTCTGTTCACCGCCGGGACGCACTTCGCCGTCGCGACCCACGACGGGAAGATGATCGACCGGGCTCTCTCCCTCGCCAAGGAGCACCCGGACGTCCCGTTCGAGTTCGCCATGCTCCAAGGGGTCCGCGATCCGCTTAAGGCCGAGCTCGTGTCCCAGGGTCACGCCGTCGCCGAGTACATCCCGTACGGGCCGACCTGGCTGCCGTACTTCACCCGCCGATTGCGGGAACGACCGAGGAACATCATCACGATGGTCCGCTCGCTCATCACCGGCTGAGAGCCCAGGCCTTTATCTCGCGCGGGCGGGTTGCGACTCCGTGGACCGCAGGGCGTTCCGGAGGACGATGCGGACGCTCGAGCGGCGCCATCCGCCGGTGGACTGGGCTGCAGAGATGAGTCCGTTCGAGGCCCTGGTCTCCACGATCCTCTCGCAAAGCACGACCGTCGCAAACGAACGACGCGGCCTCGACGGGTTGAGGCGGGCGTTGGGACGCATCACGCCTGACTCGGTCGTGGCGGCCTCGGAATTCACGATCGCGAAGGCTATCTGGCACGCAGGGCTCGCACGCCAGAAGGCCCCGCGGATCCGTGCCTGCGCACGTGAAGTGAGGCAGCGCTGGGGCGGCTCCCTGGACCCTGTCCTCGCCCTGCCGACGCGCGAGGCGCGGGACGCCTTGATGTCGCTCCCGGGGGTCGGACCGAAGACCGCCGATGTGGTCCTCGCCATGGCAGGGGACCATCCCACGTTCCCGGTGGACACTCACATCGCCCGGATCGCCCGACGATGGTGCATCGTCGACCGCTCGGACTACGAAGCCACCCGCGCCGCCCTCGAGGCTTGGACGCCGCCCGCGAAACGGATGGCCTGGCATCTCGCGATCATCGCGCACGGACGCGAGCTCTGCCGCGCCCGCAATCCCCTCTGCAATGCGTGTCCCGTGCGTCGCGACTGCGACTGGTACCGCGCCCGTCAGCGCGGAGCCCGACGAGGAGCGCGTCCCGGGAGACCAGCCGCGCGGAGTGGGTAACAAAGGATTAAGAACAGCAAGAGGTTTGGCGCGGGTTGCGACCGACCTTGTCCCTCGATGATTATGTTCAACTCATGAAACTGCGCATCGACGCGCTCCTACTCCTCGTGGCCGCAGCGGGGTATGTGGCGACGAGCGGCCCCCGCATCGACCCGGCCGCCCTGGGGCTGCTGATGCTCACGGGACTCCTCGCGAGCAGCGGAGCGAGCGCCGTGAACCACTACATCGACCGCGACATCGATGCGGTCATGCGGCGCACCTCGACCCGCCCGCTCCCGGCCCGCCGCATCGACCCCGCGACGCGCGCCCTCGTGTTCGGACTCGGGCTCACGGCCCTCGCGCTCGGCATGGCGTACGTGGCGATCAACCCGCTGACGGCCGCCATGATCGGCCTCGGATTCGCCGTGTACGTCGGCGTGTACACCCTGGGCCTGAAGCGGACCCACATCAGCAACATCGTCATCGGGGGATTCGCGGGATCCTGCCCGGCCCTCGCCGGATCCGCCGCGGCCGCAAACGCGATCAGCCTGCCCGCGGCGCTCATCGCCCTCCTCGTGTTCCTCTGGACTCCAGGTCATTTCTGGGCGCTGGCCTTCCGCAACCGGGAGGACTACCGGCGCGCCGGACTTCCGATGCTGCCGGCGGTGAAGGACGCCGCCACGTCAGCCCGGGCCATCGGCCTCTCGTCCGCGATCGTCGCGATCGCGAGCATCGCCTTCTTCTTCACGGATGCGTTCCACGACGGGTACCTCGTCGTCGCCGTCGCGCTGGGCGCAATCCTTCTGTACCTGACGATCCGGTTCCTGCGCGACCCCACCCAGGAGCGGGCGTGGGCGGGGTACAAGTTCTCCGGCATCTACCTCGCCCTGATCCTCGTCGCCATGATGGCCGACGCGCTCGTGCCCCTCGCGTTGAGACTGTGAGCCGCGCCGAAATCCGCGCGGTCGCGAATCGAGTTCGCAGGGCATCACCCCGCACTTTTAATAGCACAGGGAGCTTTAGCGAGGTCACCACAAGACGGTGGAAGGCATGCCGGGGCAAACGATTGTCGAGAAGGTACTCTCCCGCGCCTCAGGCCATCCCGTTCACGCGGGGGACATCACGATCGCCAAGGTCGATCTCGCGTACGTGCAGGACGGGACCGGACCCCTCACGTTCCGCATGATGGAACAGATGAACCTCGTGAAGGCCGCGAACCCCGAGCGGTCCGTCGTGTTCATCGACCATTCGAGCCCTCCGCCGCGGCGGGAGCTGGCGACGGACCACGTCTACCTGAGGGAGTTCGCTGCGAAGACGGGCATGGTCCTCTCCGACGTCGGCCAGGGCGTCTGCCACCAGGTCGCATTCGAGAAGTTCGTGCGCCCCTGGGATGTCGTCATCGGCGCGGACAGCCACAGCGTGATGGGGGGCGCGATGGGCGCGTTCGCGACGGGGATGGGCTCCACGGACGTCGCGGTGGCCTTGGCCCTTGGAAAGACGTGGCTCCGCGTGCCCGAGACGATGAAGTTCGAAGTCACCGGAGCGTTCCATTCGGGCGTATTCTCCAAGGACCTGATCCTCCGCGTGCTCGGAGACATCAAGACGGACGGCGCCGCGTACAAGGCCATGGAGTGGGGCGGACCCGCGTGGGCCGCGATGCCCATGACCGAACGCATGGTGCTCTCCAACATGGCCATCGAGGGCGGGGGCAAGTGCGGCCCGCAGCCGTCCGACCAAGAGACGAAGCGCTACCTCCGCGAGCACGGCCGCGAAGGCGACTGGAAGGAGATCCACGCCGACGCGGACGCCTCATACGAGGTCGTGCACCCGTATGACGCGGGCGACCTGGAGCCCATGGTGGCCCGGCCGCCCCAAGAGGACAACGTCGTGCCGGTCACGGACCCGAGCGTCCAGGGCCTCAAGATCCACCAGGTCTACCTCGGCTCGTGCACGAACGCCCGCTACGAGGACATCCAGGTGTTCTGCAACTACATGAAGGGGGAGAAGGTCGCGAACGGCACGAGGCTCATCGTCGTCCCGGCGTCCAAGGAGGCGTACACGCGCTCGATGAAGGAAGGGCTGTTCGAGATCCTCCTCGACGCGGGCGCGACGATCAACTCGCCGGGATGCGGCGCCTGCCCCGGCGTCCATCTGGGCGTCCCCGGCGACGGGGAGAACGTCCTGTCCACGACGAACCGGAACTACGTGGGCCGCATGGGGAACCCGGCCGCGTTCACGTATCTGGCCTCTCCGGCCACGGCGGCCGCGACGGCGATCCGCGGCGTGATCACGGACCCGCGGGAGGTGAAGTGATGGGGCGCGCCTGGAAGTTCGGCGACAACATCTCCACGGACCTGATCGCCGCCGGGAGGTTCTACCATCTGCGGTCCAACCTGCCCGAACTCGCGAAGCATGTCCTCGAGGACGCCCGACCGGAGTTCGCGTCACAGGTGAAGCCCGGCGACTTCGTCGTCGGAGGACGCAACTTCGGAAAGGGATCCTCCCGGGAGCACGCCCCCGTGATCATCAAGATTGCCGGGGCGCGGGCGGTCCTCGCAAAATCATTCGCCCGCATCTTCTACCGCAACTGCATCAACATCGGCCTGCCCGCGATCGTGGTCGATACGGACCGGATCGCGGAGGGCGATGACCTGGACGTTGATTTGGAGAAGGGGATCGTCCATGACCGGACGAAAGGGATCGACCTCACGTTCCCGCCCCTGCCGGCGGTCATGGCGCGGATCCTGGAGGAGGGGGGCCTCGTGGAGTACATCAAACACCACGGGGACCTCGTCATCGCAGGGACGTGAGGCCGGTGGTCCCCGCCACGTGTTGGGGAGGCGTGTGACGTGAACATGACCGAGAAGCCGACCGTCGAGGCGAAGCCGAAGATCGAGAAGGGCCTCGATGACGTCTACGTAAAGGAATCGTCGATCTGCCTGGTGGACGGCGTGAAGGGCCGCCTCCTGTACCGGGGCTGGGACATCCGCGACCTTGCGGAACACTCCACCTTCGAGGAGACCATCTACATCCTGATCCACGGCCGGCTGCCGACGAAGACGGAGCTCGGGGAGGCGAGACAGGCGTTCGCGGAGAACCGCGGCATCGGCCCCGAGGTCGTGAAGCTCCTTCGCTGCATGCCCCCGGATGCGCCGCCGATCGACGTCCTGCGCACCGCGGTCTCGTACCTGAGCAACTTCGATGCCGAGCGGGACGACCCCACGCGGGCCGCGAACATGCGGAAGGCGCAGCGCCTGATCGGGAAGTTCCCCACCCTCGTGGCGGCGGCCCAGCGGATCCGCGAGGGGAAGCGGCCCGTCGCGCCGGACCCGAGCCTCGGGATCGCGGAAGACTTCCTCCGGATGCTCACGGGCCGGAAGCCCGACCGCTTGTCGGCGAAGGTGATGGACGTCGCCCTGATCCTGCACGCGGACCACAGCATGAACGCGTCCGCGTTCGCCGCGACCGTTGCGGCCTCCACGCTCGCCGACCTGTACAGCACGATCGTCGCGGCCGTCGCCACGCTGAAGGGACCGCTCCACGGCGGCGCGAACGAGGCAGCCCTGAAGACGATGCTCGCAATCGGGAAACCGGAGAACGCGGAGTCGTATGTGCAGAACACCCTCCGCAACCACGGGAAGATCTTCGGGTTCGGCCACCGCGTATACAAGACCTGGGACCCGCGCGCCCTCATCCTCCGGGAGTATGCGCGGCAGCTCAGCGACCTCCGCGGACAGGAGGATCTGTTCAAGGTCGCCGAGATCGTCCAGGACACGGTCGTCCGGGAGCTCGCCTCGAAGCACATCTACCCGAACGTCGACTTCTACTCCGGCCTGACGTACCACTTGCTCGGCATCCCCACGGACCTCTTCACGCCGATCTTCGCGATTTCCAGAGTCGCCGGCTGGACGGCCCACGTCATCGAGTACTGGGAGGACAACCGACTCGTGCGCCCCCTCGACTACTACATCGGGCCGACGGACAACGTGTACGTGCCCATCGACCAGCGCACGTGATGCGGATCGATACACACGGTAGCATTAAGGAAGGAACCCGCCTTGCGGACCTGGCGATCACGTGCCGACGGAACCCCTCAAGCTGACGCCCCCTTCGCAGGGGCATAAGATCCTGATCACCGAGACGGGCCTCCGCGTCCCCGAGGATCCGATCATCCCGCTCATCGAGGGGGACGGCATCGGCCCGGACGTGACGCGCGCCGCCCGAAGCGTCATCGACACCGCCGTCGAGACCACGTACCACGGCCGGCGGCGGATCGTGTGGTACCCGGTCCCCGCGGGCGAGACCGCGATGTTCCGGTACGGGGACATGCTCCCGGAGGCCACGCTTGCCGCGATCAAGGAGTACGTCGTGGCGCTGAAGGGACCCCTCACGACGCCGGTGGGGGGCGGCTTCCGCTCGCTCAATGTGACGCTCCGCCAGACCCTCGACCTCTACGCGAACGTGCGACCCATCTACTGGATGCCCGGCGTGCCGAGCCCGGTGACGCACCCGGAGCGGCTGGACATCATCATCTTCCGCGAGGCCGAGGAGGACGTCTACGCGGGCATCGAATGGGCGAAGGGCTCCCCGGAGGCGAAGCTCATGGTCGAGACGCTGAGGACCCAGTTCAACGTCCACGTGCGCGAGGACAGCGGGATCGGCGTGAAGCCGATCAGCGAGTACGAGTCCAAGCGTCTCATCCGGAAGGCGATCCACTTCGCGGTCGACAACCACCGGCGGTCCGTGACCCTCGTCCACAAGGGGAACATCATGAAGTACACAGAGGGCGCGTTCCGCGACTGGGGCTACGAGCTCGCGCGCACCGAGTTCCCGAACGACACGATCACCTGGAAGGAGGTCCAGGAGAAGCATGATGGGAAGACGCCGGAAGGCAAGGTCCTCATCAAGGACGTGATTGCGGACAACATGTTCCAGCAGCTCCTCCTCCGCCCGGACGAGTACGATGTCCTCGCGACGACGAACCTGAACGGAGACTACCTCAGCGACGCAGCCGCGGCCCAAGTGGGCGGGCTCGGCGTCGCCCCCGGAGCGAACATCGGCGACGCGCACGGGCTGTTCGAACCCATCCATGGCAGCGCGCCGAAGTACGCGGGCATGGACAAGGTGAACCCGACCGCGGAAATCTTGGCGGGCGTCATGATGCTCGAGTACCTCGGATGGAAAGAGGCCGCGGCGCGGCTCCGCGAGGCCGTGCGGGCCACGATTGCCGCGAAGGTCGTCACGTACGACCTCGCCCGCCAAATGCCGGGGTCGAAGGAGGTCAGCACGACCGCCTTCGCCCAGTCCATCGCGGAGCGACTCCAGAAGGCATGAGGTGGTTCCCTCGCCGGCTTCGCACGCCTCCCGCTCGCCGCTCGAGGGCGACCTGTGCGCGGAGCTGGGACGGCAGAACGTGCCCCACGAGCACCGGTCCCTCCATTTCCGCGTCCAGCAGTCTGATGGCGCGATCGTCGAATTCACACCGGACCTCGTCGTGCGCCGTGGGGCGATCCTGTTCCTGATCGAGCCGCTCTCGGGAGGAGCCGCGGACCCAGGTCGGCTGGAGCTCCTCGAGCGGTTCCTCGACACGCACTCACCCGAGATTGTGCTGGTCATCATCACCTCGGACCCGGACGTGGCCGCCCTGCCGACAGCGGCGTACGACGAAGTCTATCCGTCGACCGAGATCCCCGGAGTCGTGCGCCGCATCCGCAGCCAGGATCCGAAGGGACTCCTCCTCCCGTTCAAGAAGCCAGCCCCGGTCGGCTCAGGGGAACGTGACGTCCGCGATGACCGGTAGGTGGTCCGAGGCGTCGCGGGCCGGAGGGAACATGCAGGTGAGCTGGATCGGGGGGAGGACCTCGACCGTGCACTGTCCCACGACCGCCGCACGAGTCACGTGCACGCCACCCGAGACGAAGACGTAGTCAATGCGCTCGTACGGGCTCACGGAGTCGTACGTGTAGCTCATGCCGACCGGCGTGGTGGGGTTCGCCTCCCTCCATGTGTCGTCCCATGAGGCGTTGACGTCCGCGTAGACGTGGTCCGCGGTGGCGCCCGCTTCCGGACAGATTCCAGAAGGACAGGCGTTGAAGTCGCCGAGTAGGATGCGCGGTTCTGGGAACCCAGCGGCCAGCTGGAGGACCGCGGCAATCTGCGCGTCGCGTTCCGTGCCGTCGAGCCCCAGGTGGACCGCGAAGACGTGGACGTCCACGCTCCCCGCGAGGAGGACTGCGTGGACCACGACGCGGTTGTCGCCCGGGCTCGGGAGCAGCGTGTAGTTCCACGCCTTGATCGGGAGATGGGTGAGGATGGAGACGCCGTACGTCTGGGCGGAGGTCGGCGGTCCGTACGCGACGTTGTATCCGAGGCTGGTCGCAAGGTAGTTCACGAGGTCTACACCGCCGGACGTGATTCGGACCGAGTCGCTCTCCTCGAGGGCCAGGATGTCCGGATCGACATACCGGACGTTGTCCGCAATGCGCTGCACGTTGAGGGTGCCGTTCGCGCTGAACCCCTGGTGGACGTTGTACGACATCACGCGGATCCCGACGGAGGGCGCACCGGGCACGCCGGCGGTGGGGTTCGCGACGATCCCACCGGCGGCGACGATCAGGAGGACCGCCACGGCGCCCGTCACCCAGCGGCGGGAGGCGAGGCTCGGCGCCGCGCTCGGCGAGACGCCTCCGAGGAGCAGCGCGGGCACGGCGAGGCAGGCGGCGGCCAGGAAGAACACCACGGGTGCGTGCCCGCGCCACAGCCCCGACGCGGGGACGTAGGCGTAGGTCAGGGTGAACACGAAGGCCATGAGGGCCAAGAGGAAGACCACGCAGCCGAGGAACACGACCCAGCCGACGCTCCGGACGGAGGGACGCGCCGCGGCCAGGGCGCTGAGGATGCGCTCGAGCCCGACGACGGAGGCGACCGCCGCGAAGAAGATCAGCAGGAAGGTCAGGAAGCCTCCGCCCAGCCCGAGGTCGACCGCGGCCACGAGCGCGAGCCCCTGGAGGACGCCGGACCAGCGCGCGGCGCGCCGGCCCGGCCCCAGGCCCATCTTCGCGAGATAGGCGCCCGTCCCGAATCCCAAGAGGACCGCCGCCAGCAACGGCGCGAACGCTTCCGCGGTCCATCGGGCCACGAAGGCGGGATACAGGAGGACAATCGCCGTCAGGCTCAGGAACCCGCCGAATCCCAGGCCCGCGAGCCCGACGGTCCGGCTCCAGCCCGGGCCGGATCCCTTCGGAGGAGGCGAGTCTCCGCGATAGACCAGGTACAGGACCACGGCGCCCAGGGGGACGAGGAAGGCCGCCGACCAGATGGTCGCCCCGGGATCCAGGCTGTTCCCGACGACGCGCAGCGCGGTGTCCATCCCGAAGGCGAGCCCAAGGGCGGCCGCGACGGTGCCACCGCCTCCCGCGAGGCGGAGGTTCGACGCGACGTACGGGATGAAGAACAGGAGGTAGGAGACGACGGCGAATCCGCTGACGAGGGTGAGGATCTCCACCGACCAGGGCACAAGGAGGAGGAGCCGGAGCCCGAGGAAGGCAGCGGCGAAGCCTACGATGAGGACGCGAATCCGCACGCGCGCGAGGCCGAGGAGGTACACGGCGGGCACGAGGAGCAGCAGGACGGCGAGGATCGAGGCGTTCAGGCTCACCGTCAGCACGTTCATCGCATAGACGCTCGCGAGGAAGACGCGCAGCGCCTCGACCGTGAACCAGGTCGTGACGAAGAGGACGAGACCCGCATCGAGCGGATGGCGGGATGGGGACGAGGATCCCTGCATCGGTCCCGAACCGGATCGCGGACATGAATAGGCTTCGGTGGCGGCGCGGGCTTATAGTCCTGCAGGCCATCGCGGCTCCCGTGCCGGAGGAACACTGGACCCGGCAGCTCTTCCTGGATCACGATGAGATCTTCCTCCGGATCCACGAGCATGGATGGGAGGCGGGCGAGGCCCAGGCGCGGGATCTGAAGGCGATCCTCGACCGCTTCGGCGTCCCGGAGGGAGGACGCGTCCTGGACGTCCCGTGCGGCATCGGACGACACGCGACCCGACTGGCGAAGATCGGGTACCGGACCCTTGGCCTCGACCTCTCGGCCGCGTATGTGCGGCGCGCCCAGGAGCTCGCAGAGCGGGAGGGCGTCGCAGACCGGGCGAGGTACCGCGTCGGCGACATGCGGGAGCTCGGCCGATCCGTCCCGGAGGACGAGCGCCCCTTCGACGCCGCCGTGAACCTCTGGACCTCCCTGGGCTACTACGGCGAGGAGACGGACGTCGCCATCCTCCGCGGCTACGCGGACCTCGTGCGTCCCGGGGGGATCTTCGTCCTCTACGTCGTGAACCGCGACCGAGTCGTGCGTCACTTCGATCCCCAGGGATGGGAGGAGTTCGGAGACCTCGTCCACATCGAAGACCGCCGCCTGGACCTCGACGCGTCGTGGATGCGCAACCACTGGCGCTTCTTCCGGAAGAGCGGGCAGGACCTCGAAGGGATCGCCGCGATGGACGTGGATCACCGCATCTACAGCCTGCACGAGCTCCGTTCCCTGTTCGAGCGGGGCGGCTGGCGTGTCGAGGGGACGTTCGGAGGATACGAGATGGACGCTCCGGGAATCGATGCGCCCGGCCTCGTCGTGATCGGGAGGAAGTGAGTGCCCCCGGTCCCCCGACCGCCCGCGCAGGAGGCCGAGGAGATCGAGGCATTTCTCGCCGCGAAGGGGGTGGCCCGCGACGCGCGGATCCTCGACGCGCCCTGCGGCATCGGTCGCCGCGCGTTCGAGCTGGCCGAGCGCGGCTTCCACGTGACCGCCGTGGACGCGAACGAGGTCGCAATCGGGGCGCTTCGGCAACGGGTTCCGAAGAAGCTTGAGGGCCGCCTCACCTTCCGCACGGCGTCCAAGGAGACGATGCCGGGCCCTCCCGTCGCGGAGCAGTTCGACGCGGCCCTGTGCCTCGACCACGCGCTGGGGCGAGGACCCCGCGACGAGGAACGGGACTTCCTGATCCGCCTGCGCGGCCACCTCGTCCCGGGCGGGATCCTCCTCGTCGACTTCCTGCACCGGGACTTCTTCGCCGCCCGCCCGAGGCCCTTCGCCTACCATGTCGTCGGCGACCTGGAGCAGCACGAGTTCCGGACGTTCGACGGGACGTCGGGCCTCCTCGACCTCCGATGGAAGTTCTACGAGCGCGTCGGCCCGGACCTGCGGTTCCGGAGCGAGTCCTCCGCGACGCTGCAACTCCTGGCACCGCACGAGACGCATGCACTCCTCGCGAGCGCGGGCTGGCACGTCGAGGCCACCTACGGCGGCTGGGACCAGGAGCCCGTGTCGGCGGACCGACGCAAGTTCGTCCTCGTCGCGCGCCCGGCCGCGCGGGGTTAAATAGCGTCACGACCTTCGTCGCCCGGGCGCCTGCGGAGGCCCCCAGAGGAGTCGGGGATTCCGAGGAAGGAGTTCTGAATGCCTCTCCCAGCCTGCGACCCCACTGGAGCCGTCCCGTGCCGGACGAACCTCAACTTCCTGCCGGACTGGACCTCGCTCGCGATCTACGCGGTCACCGGCGTCGCGCTCCTCATCGCGGCGTACGGCCTCTGGGATCGATGGCGGATCTGGAAAGGTGGCGCCGCCGGTTCCACGGGCGCGTCCTTCTGGCTCCACCTCCAGAGGCTCTTGGTCGTCGGGGTGTTCCAGAAGAAGGTCGCGCGGCGGCGGTACGCCGGCGTGATGCACCTCCTGCTCTACACGGGCTTCATCGCCCTCGCGATCGGCACGACAATCGTCGCCGTCAACATGGACGTGACCTCCCATGTGAACTGGGACGTCCTCCGCGGCAACCCGTATCTGATCTTCAAGGCAGCCCTGGATTTCATGGGCCTCGCCTTCCTCGTGGGCTTGGGCATGGTCTTCTTCCGGCGCCTCGCGCAGCGGCCGAAGTACCTCCGCAACGAGCGGCCTGATCTATTCCTTCCCGGCGTCCTGTTCCTCCTCATCCTCCAGGGATACCTCCTCGAGGCGATCCGGCTCGCGGTCCTCCAGCCGCCGTGGCAGGAGTGGTCCTTCTTCGGATACGGCCTTTCGCTCCTCCTCCGAGCCGTCGGCGTGAACTCGAGCCTGGCGACCGTGACCGTGACGGCGACGAGCGTCACAATCACGCCCGTGCCGGTGCTCGCCTGGACGTACGGCGCCCTGTGGTGGTTCCATGCGGGGACCTGGTCCTTCGTGCTCGCCACGCTCCCGTGGACCAAGGCGAGCCATTTCCTCTTCAGTCCCGCCCGGACGTTCTACGAGAGCGCGGGACCGTATGGACGCCTCCCGAAGGACTTCGACGTCGACCTGATCATGCAGGAGGGAGCACCCCAGCCCATGCTGGGCGCCGCCTCCACGAAGGCGTTCTCGTGGTTCGACCGGCTGCAGCTGGACGCGTGCACGATCTGCGGGCGGTGCACGTCCGTGTGCCCCGCGTGGAGCACCGGGAAGCCGCTCGATCCGATGCACGTGATCCTGGACCTGAAGGACGCGATGGTCAAGGAGGCGCGCGGGAAGACGCTCGGGGAACCGTTGCCCGAGTACGTCGGCTACGAGGAGCTGTTCGACTGCACGACGTGCATGGCATGCATGCAGGAGTGCCCGGTCTCGATCCGCCACGTCCCGCTCATCGTCGAGCTGCGCCGCAACTTCGTCCTAGAGATTGGCAAGATGCCCGAGGAAACGCAGGCGATGTTGCGGAACATCGAGACCAACTTCAACCCCTGGGGAATCGGATGGGACCAGCGGGGCAACTGGGCCGCGGGTCTCGGCGTCCGAACGCTCTCCGAGGTCGTGGCCGCGGGCGAGCAGGTCGACGTCCTGTACTGGGTCGGTTGCGCCGCGTCGTTCGACGATCGGAACAAGAAGGTCGCGCAGTCGTTCTCGCGGCTCCTGCAGAAGGCGGGCGTCAAGTTCGCGATCCTGGGGCCCGAGGAGAAGTGCACAGGCGACCCGGCGCGGCGCCTCGGGGACGAGTTCCGCGCACAGATGATGATCAAGGCGAACGTGGAGACGCTGAACCGGTACGCTGTGAAGAAGATCGTGACGGCGTGTCCCCACTGCTTCAACACGCTCAAGAACGAGTACCCGGATTTCGGGGGCGCCTATGACGTCGTCCATCACTCCGTCTTCCTGGACGAGCTCCTGAAGGCGGGCAAACTGAGGCCGACGAAGGAGGTCCAGGAGTTCCTGACCTTCCACGACGCCTGCTACCTCGGACGGTACAACAAGGTCTACGAGGAGCCCCGGGACGTCCTGCTTCGCCTCCCCGGCGTGAAGAGCGTCGAGATGAAGATGTGCCGCGACAAGGGCTTCTGCTGCGGGGCGGGCGGGGCGCGGATGTGGATGGAGGAGAAGGTCGGCCAGAAGGTGAACCATCGCCGGCTCGACCAGGTCGCGGAGACCGGCGCGAAGACGGTCGCGTCCGCCTGCCCGTACTGCCTGATCATGTTCGACGACGCGGCGAAGACGAAGAACCGGGAGGACCTCGCCCGCGCGGACATCGCTGAACTCTTGGAGAAAACACTGTAGGCGGCCGCCCCGGCGGACGGTCCCTTCCCCGGCATCCGGGGTGGAAGAGGGTTGGACTTAGCATCTCACGGGGTCGGACAGGGGTAGTTCGAACCCGAAGGTCCGGGTCCACTGGACCGTCCCGTTCTGGCTGGCCGTGGCCGTCCCGAACGCAACGAGGGTCCGGCTGTCGGATTCGAAGACCGCGACGCCGTGGACCGAAATCACCATCGAACCGACCGTCTGGGTCCCGTCGAAGGTCACATTGGCCGTGCCGTTGTCATGGACGACGATCTGGAAGGTGACATCCACCAGGGTCACGTTGCCCTGCGTCACGACGATCGTGCCGTTGATCCAGGTCGTGTTGTCCGCCTGGACGACGGTCACATTGTGCTCGACGGACACGTTCATCTCGGATTCGTTCTCGGTCTCGTTGCCCTCAGGCGAGGGCGGAACGGGCGGAGCGGTCTCATTGTCGCCGGTCTCGTTGTCCGACTCATTCCCGGCGGGCGGCGTCTCACGGTCGCCCGTCTCATTGTCGTTCGTCTGATTGCCCGTGGAGTTGTCGTCTCCCCTGGGATGGCTCGCGGTGGCCGGCGCGGCAGGATGGACCGTCGCGAAGGGGTGAACCCCCACGACCACAGGGTAGGCGAGGGCTCCAACGGACAGAGCTAGCACGGCAAGCAGGGCCGTGACGATGAGGGTTGCCTTTCGCATGCTTCCGCCTCCGTTGGGCGGCCGCCCACCGCGGGGGTGCGCTTAAAGCGTTCTTGTACGACGGTCGAAAAGACGAGGAAATTTCGGACATCCGAAATCTGCCTGCGCCAAGGGGGACTGCCGCCGGGGGGCGTCGGAGAATCGAGGCCTCCAACTATTCGAGACCATCAATCCGCTTGGCCAAGGCGAAGTCGCGATCCGTGAGCCCGCCGGCATCGTGGGTGGTGAGGCTGAGCCGGACACGGTTCCACGAGTTGAAGATGTCCGGATGGTGATTCGCGGCCTCCGCGAGGCCCCCGACTCGGTTGATGAAGGCGAGGGCGGGCGGGAAGTCCTCGAATATCCACTCGCGGGTGATTGCGGCGCCTTCCCGCCTCCAGGCAGGAACCTTCCGAAGGCGGACCTCGATTTCCGCTTCGGGCAAAAGCTTGCGTCGGGCCATGGACGGAACGCACGCAGGCCGCGGGCGGGCAAAAGGCTGACGCGAATCCCGTGCAACCTTAAACAAGGTTGACTCGCATCAGACGATGCGGCCGCGCCCCGGTCGCTCAGCGGACGATGACGATGGGGGTCTGGGCGACCAAGTCGAACCCCCAGGCGATGTCGAGGCCGATCTGGAGCATGTAGCTGTAGTACGAGTACGTCCCGCGATAGGCCGACTGCACGTTGCCGGGGATCGGGATCTCGAACGTGAACGGGACCCCGAGCTTGATCTGTTCTGCGGGCACATCGACCTCGGTGCGGAAGGTCGTCGTCTCCTCGTGCTGGCTCTGGGCCTGGGCGAACTCGGCGCCGATGAGGCGCGCGTACAGGCGCCGGATCCGCTGGTCCCCTGCCCGGAGCAGGGTGATCCGGCAGCCGATCATCTCGCGCGCGAAGAACCGGTCCCCGTCCAGCTCGACGTAGACCTCGGGACCATCCCCGCCGGAACGGAACCGCGCGGGCTCGGAGAACGTGCGGACGCTCGGCCGGTCGTAGAACACGAAGACCTCGTTGCTCCAGACCGTGTCGAGCCACAGGGGTACGTCGAGCCGCGCGCTCAGGATGTACTTCACGACCGCGTGGCGACCCTGATAGGAAGGCAGTCCCTGGAGGGGCACCTGGAACTTGAACGGGAACCGGTAGGCGCCCGGGGCGATCGTCGCCTCGCCCTGGAGCGGGAGGCGCCAGCTCACGAGCGCCGCCTCGGATCGGTAGGTCACGCTCTGCTTGCCGCT
The DNA here is from genome assembly GCA_963768855.1 of uncultured Thermoplasmata archaeon. GTDB lineage: Archaea > Thermoplasmatota > Thermoplasmata > RBG-16-68-12 > RBG-16-68-12 > RBG-16-68-12. The sequence continues at coordinate 51,032 of CAVYJM010000010.1, read as the reverse complement.
GCTCCGCGTGATCTGCGTTTCCTCCTTGCCGGTGAAGTCGACGTAGAGCCCGCGGCTCGGGGTCTCCTTCGTCGTCTCGAGGACCACGGTCCCCTCGAGGACGTCGCCCGTGTAGTAGGTGTTCCGGGCGAGCTCCACGGAGATGAACCGCGGCACGGACCCTCACCGCACGAGGAAGCGCGCGTTGCAGTACGTGCAGGTCGCGACTCCGAACCGGTCCACGTTCTGCGGGGGCGCGCCGCAGTTGGGGCAGTTCAGGGCGACTGGGCCCATCTGGCCCGCGGGGACCATGGGCTGCTGGATTGGGGGCGGCGGGGGAATCGGGGCCCGCCTCAGGCCTTGGGACGCCGCGAGTACGATGACGACGACGATGATTAGGAAGATCGCGCAGAATGGTGCGAACATGACCCCGGGGAATCCGCTCATCCCGAACCCCGAGACGACGAAGAGCAGGAAGAAGATCCCGAAGACCGCAGCGAGCACGATCCCGATAATCGCCCCGGGGGACTGCCAGGCGAGCGGCCGCGCGGGAGGCCAGTACGGCTGCGGGGGCGGCTGGACCATGCATCGGGATGGCGCCGCGGTCTAGATGAAAGCTCCGGGGGCCCGTCGGAGGGCGGGGAGGCTCAGCCCTTGAGCTCCTTCACCGCGAGCGGCACGACCTGGAGGACGTTGCCCACGATTCCCACGTGGGCGATCTCGAAGATCGGCGCGCTCGGATCCGTGTTGATCGCGACGATGAGCCCCGCGTCCTTCATCCCGGCCACGTGCTGCATCGCGCCGCTGATGCCGCACGCGATGTAGAGCTTGGGGCGCACGGTCTTCCCGCTCTGCCCCACCTGGCGGGTCTTCGGAAGCCACTCCAGGTCCGTCAGGGGCCGGGAGGCGCCCACGACGCCGCCGAGGATCTTCGCGAACTCCTCGATGATTGCGAGGTTCTCCTTCTTCTGGATGCCCCGGCCTGCCGAGACGATGACGTCCGCGGCGGCGATGTCGATGTCCGAGACCTGGGGCCGCTCGATCCCGAGGAACTTCTCCCGGACCTGGGACGGCTCGATCGCCACGGCCATCGGCGTGACCTGGCCGCCAGGCGCGGGCTCCGCGGGCTTCGTCGATCCGGGCCGCAGGGTGACGACGTAGGGCTTCTCGGATGAGATCTCGAATTCGCCCTGGACCTTCTCGTTGAGGATACGGCGCGTCGCGACCAGCTTGTCGCCCTCGAGCCGGATGTCCACGCAGTTCGACGCGAGCGGCAGGTCCATCGCACCCGCGAGGCCGGGCGCCAGGTCATATCCCTGGGACGTGTGGGCCGCGAGGACGACGCGCGGAGCGAGCGATTCGACCAGGGCGCGGGCCGCCTGGCCGTACCCGCCCCCCGTGTACTCGGACAGGGAGGCATCGTCGACGAGAAGCACCGGGAGCCCATAGCCCGCAAGGGCCTGCGCGAGACCGCCGGCGTCGTGGCCGAAGAGCGCGGCCTTCGCGACACCGCCGGACTGCGCCGCCAGTTCGCGTCCCTTCGCGACGATCTCCAGCGTGGAGGGGGCGAGCTTGCCCTCGAGATGCTCGGCCAGGAGGAGGATGTCCTTGCCCATGCGATCACCTCCTCACGAAGCCCTTCTCGCGGAGCATCTGGGCGAGCTTCTTCGCCTGCTCCTCGGGGCTGCCCGAGATCATCGTCGCGTGGCCCTTCGCCTCGGGCGGGGAGAGCTTGCGGATCGCGAACGCGTACGGCGTCGCGATCGCGTCCCAGCCCGGCACGCCCAGGGCCGCGGGCGCGATTTCCTTGATCGGTTGCCTCGTGGCTTTCATGATCGCGGGGAGGGGCGCGTACCGCGGGACGTTCGCCCCGAACTGGATCGAGACCAGTGCGGGGAGCGGGACGGAGTATCGGCGCGAAAGGCCGCCCTCGAGCTCGCTCCAGACCTCGATGCCGGTCCCCTGGACCTCGACCTTCGTGACGACACTCACGTGGGCGAGGCCGAGCAGGCCCGCGACGAGCGCGCCGGTGGCCGAGTTCACGAGATCGTCCGACTGGACGCCCGTGAGGACGAGGTCGTGGGGGAGCGTCTTGATTGCCGCGGCGAGGATCCGCCCCGTCTTCCCTGCGTCGTAGCCCCCGACGTCCTCGTAGGAGATACGGACGGCCTCGTCCGCGCCCTTGGCGAGCGCCTCGCGGAGCATGGAGTCCGCGCGCTTCGGGCCCATCGTGAGCGCGACCACGCGGCCGCCGTGTTTCTCCTTGATCCGCACGGCCTCCTCCAGGGCGTATTCGTCGGACCCGTTCGTCTTGTAGTTCAGGGTCTCGCGCTTGATGTCCTTCCCCGTCGGCGCGATGGCGAACTGGAGGTCCGGATTGGGTATCTGCTTCAGGCAGACGATGAGGTTGAGGGGCATGTGAGCGCGCGTAGGAACGGACGCTATTTAATCGTGTCGCGCCCCCCGCGCTCCGGAGGGCGGCGCCCTCGCTCGGGCCGCGGGAAAATGAAAAGAGGGAAAGGGGGCCGAGTGGCCCCCGGGTTTTCGCGCCTACGGATAGATGCCGCGCCACTTGTACGCTTCCGCGACGCGGTTGATCGCGACCATGTACGCCGCCTGGCGCATGTCGCACTTCTTCTCCTCGTGCATCTTCCAGACCGCGTCGAACGCACGCACCATGATGCCTTCGAGCTTCTGGTCGACTTCCGGCTTCGTCCAGAAGAAGTTCGCGAGGTCCTGGACCCACTCGAAGTAGGAGACGGTCACGCCGCCGCCGTTCGCGAGGATGTCCGGGATCACGAGGACGCCCTTCTTGAAGAGGATGTCATCCGCCTCGGGGGTCGTCGGGCCGTTCGCGCACTCCGCGCTGATCTTCGCCTTGATGCGGGGCGCGTTCTCCGAGGTGATCTGGTTCTCCAGGGCTGCGGGGGACAGGATGTCCACGGCGAGCTCGAGGAGCTCCTCGTTCGTGATCTTCTTCGTTCCGGGGAAGCCCACGACAGATCCGGTCTTCTCCTTGTAGGCCATGACTTCCTTCGGGTCGAAGCCCTTCTCGCTGTAAATGCCACCCTTGCTGTCCGAGACGGCGACGATCTTGGAGCCGTACTCGTCCTGCATGAGGCGAGCGTAGTGGTAGCCGGCATTGCCGAATCCCTGGACCGCGACGGTCGCGCCCTTCAGGTTCAGCTTGATCTTCTTGGCCGCCTCGCGGGTCGTGTAGACCGCGCCGCGGGCCGTGGCCTCGTCTCGGCCGAGGGATCCGCCGATCGGGATCGGCTTGCCCGTGACCACGCCGGAGACGGTATAGCCCTTGGCCATGGAGATCGTGTCCATGATCCAGGCCATCGTCTGGCCGTCCGTGTAGACGTCCGGGGCTGGGATGTCCTTCTCGGGGCCGATGATGATCGAGATCTCGGACGCGTAGCGGCGCGTCATGCGCTCGTTCTCCGCCTTGGACAGCTCCTTCGGGTTGCAGATGATGCCGCCCTTCGCCCCGCCGTAGGGGATGTCCATGACCGCGCACTTCCACGTCATCCAGCACGCGAGGGCTCGGACCTCGTCGATGCTGACGTTCCAGTGATACCGGATCCCGCCCTTGAACGGTCCGCGGGCGTCGTTGTACTGCACGCGATACCCCGTGAAGACCCTCGTATGCCCGTCGTCCATCTTGACGGGGAAGTTCACGTGGAGTTCGCGTTTCGGGTGCTTGAGGAGCTCGAGGAGATCGGCGTCCAGGTTCAGCTTCTTCCCGGCCCGGTCGATCTGCTCTTGGGCGACCTCAAAGGGGTTCAGAGATTCCTTCGGTTTCGGCATAGACACACCTCCCGGACATCACACGTGGATATCGGGAGTGCCGGCAAGTAGGGGGGACCCCTTTTAAGCCTTTATGTCACAAGGTATTGTCTAGGGGGTAACGGCGCCCATCGGTTAACGGGACCCGGCGCCAGTGTCATATTCTGTCACGTCCACGACGTTCCGGGGCGTCTCCCCGTGCAGGAATCGGAGGACGTTGTCGAGGGCCGCCTCCATGGCCCACCGGCGCTGCCCCGGGATCGCGTTCGCGTTGTGCGGGGTCATGATCACGTTCAGGAGTTCGTGGAACGGGCGATGGAAGGGTCGACCGGACGTCCCGGCCGGGTAGACCCACCAGACGTCCAGCGCGGCGCGGAAGTCCGGATGGGCGCGCAGGTGCTCGAACAAGTCGTCCTCGACGACCATCCGGCCGCGGGCGATGTTCACGAGGACCGCGTCGTCCTTCATCGCGGACAGGAACGCTCGGTTCACGAGGCCCACGGTCGTCGCGGTGAGGGGCAGCGCGAGGACGACGTAGTCGGCCCGGGGGAGGAGACGGGGGACGTCCGCCAAGGTGCCCGCCTCGTCCGCGGGCGCGACGAGCGTCCCGGACCGGCTGACGCCAATCACGTGCATCCGGAAGGCCTTGCACGCACCCGCGACGGTCGTCCCGATCCCGCCCATTCCGAGGATCAGGACCGTCGCGCCGGAGAGGGCTTTGCTCGGTGCGTTCTGGTCGAACACGCCGGCCGCGATCTCGCGGGTCCGCTGCGGGACGTCCTTCGCCGCGGAGAGCAGGAGCGCCATCGCGTGCTCCCCCACGGAGGTGTTGTACGCACCCGCGTTCCCGCACACGAGGAGAGATTTCGGCAGGGAGCGGTACGGCAGGTGGTCGACCCCGGCGACCAAGGTCTGGAGCATCCGGAGGCGCGGCGCGCGAGCCGCCAGGTCGTCGGGAATCTCGCGCCCGAAGCCCGTCGTGACGAGGACGTCCGCCTGGGACCAGGCCGTGACCCGCGAAGGCTCCGGCAGATCGTCGAGGATCACGGCCTCGAACGCGTCCCGGTTCCGCTCCGCGAGGACCGCACGGCGCTCGGCGTCCATTGAGCAGGTGAAGAGGACGCGGGCCATCGAACCCGGGTAGCCGCGCGGGCACTTCTCCCTTTCGACCGTCGGGGTGGCGGAATCAGCACTCGGAGTACCCGCAGGAGTGGCACTTCACGCAGCCCTCCTCGTACACGAGCTGCTTCCCGCACTCCGGGCACTCCGGGTTCAGGCCCTTCTTGAGCATCTCCTCGACGTCGCGGGACTCCTTCTCCAGCTCGACGTCCGTCTCGACGGCGCCCCCGAGCTCGTCGTATGTCTCGACGGGCGGCTGGACGCCGGTCTTCTGCATCCCGATGTGGCGCTTCATCGCCTTCGCGACCGCATCCGGGACGGAGTACACCCGCTCGCCGTGGTCGACGGCGATCCGCGGGCTGCGGATACCCTCGAGCTGGTCGATGATCTCATCGACCGGGACGCCGGACCGCAGGCAGAGGGACACGAGGCGCGCGATGCCTTCCGTGAAGGACGCGGTGTACCCGCCGCCGCGGCCGATCTGGGCGAAGACCTCGAACAGCCCCCTGTCGTCCTCGTTGACCGTGACGTACAGGGCGCCGTAGCCCGTCAGGATCTTCTGGGTGCGGCCCGTGATCACGTCCGGACGGGGCCGCGGGCGCAGGGCCACGGGGACCTCCGCGGGGACCTGGATCTTGACTTCCTTCGGCTTCTCCGTCTCCGAGACGCCGATGTTCATCACCTGGTCCTCGCGCGAGCCGTCGCGGTACACCGTGATGCCCTTGCACTTCAGGTCGAAGGCCAGGAGGTACGCCTTCTTGACGTCCTCCGCGGTCGCCTCCTTCGGAAGGTTGATCGTCTTGGACACGGCGGCGTCGCAGTAATCCTGGAAGGCGGCCTGCATCCGGACGTGCCACTCCGGCGCGACGTCGTGGGCGACGGCGAAGACGCGCTGCCACTTCTCCGGGATGTCCGCAATGCCGCGGGTCGATCCGTGGTTCTCCGTGATCCGCTGGACGAGGTCCTCCCGCCAGAATCCCTCCCGACGCGCGACCTCCTCGAAGTACTCGAGGAAGTATGGAAGCTCCTCACCCTCCATGACCCGCTTGAACCAGATCAGGCTGAACTCGGGCTCACAGCCGCCGGACGTGTCCGCGATCATGGACAGGGTGCCCGTCGGCGCGACCGTGGTCACGTACGAGTTGCGCATCCGGAGGCCCTGCTCCCAATGGCGGCTCCCCTCCCACGCCGGGTAGGTGCCGCGCTCCGCCGCGAGCTTCTGGCTCTCGTCGTAGCCGGTCTCGTGGAGGAACCGCATAATCTTGCGTCCCCACTCGACGCCCTCGGGGCCGTCGTAGGGGACCTCGAGCATGAAGAGCATGCGCGCGAAGCCCATGACGCCCAGGCCGACCTTCCGCGTGGCCTTCGTCATCTCCTCGATTTCCTTGACCGGGTAGGCGTTCATGTCGATCACGTTGTCGAGCATGCGGACGGTCGTCCGGATCGTGGCTTCGAGCTTCTTCCAGTCGACCTCCCACCGGTCGTGCCCCGGCCGCGGACCATGTGCTTCTCGAGGTTGACCGAACCGAGGTTGCAGGACTCGTAGGGGAAGAGTGGCTGCTCGCCGCACTGCCGAACGACGATGCCGTTGCATATCATTGAATGCGAAGAGGCTTCTGTGAGATCGAAGACCTCGCGATCCCCGAGGAGTTCCTTTCCGGTCAGCTTGTCCTCGAACTTCGTTTGGTAGAAGCGCGGATAGCGGACGTGAGATAGCTGGGCGTGCTTTTCATCCAGAAATCCGACGGCGTGCTCGAATCGCTGCCTTGACTCCCCGAAGATGAAAAGCTCATACAACACACCATCGGAGCCGTAGGTTCGATCCTCTCCGTCCTTCGTTACATATCTGAACAACGCCTTCCGAGGTGCGCGACTCCGGTTCAGAATCCGGGAGCGGATTCCGAGGCCCAGGAGGAGCAACTGCACGCCTCGGAGTAGCTCATGGCTCTTGGAGGTGAGGGCGATCCCGGAGCTGTTGCAGTTCCGGTGATCCCTCACAGTACCATCTGCGGTGAACAAGCCCTGTAGGAATCCAACCACTGCTTCACGCGGCGCGGTGAACAAGGACCGGGGAACTTCCTTCTCGGCACCGTCGACAGATTTCACGCCAAGTCGCTCGAAGAACTCGACGAAGAACCGTGAGTGATAGGACAGATGGTAGACGCCGTTGGTTCTGCGAACGCCGCGAATTTCCCGTCCGTACCATCGATTCAAGATCGGCTTGAGCGAGGCAAACATCGGTGCGTCACTCTTCGAAAACGTAAAACCCACTCGGCAGTTCTTGTCGCCGGACCGCAACCAGCCGTCGCCCAAGAGCCAGCCGAGCACCAAACCGAGTTCTCGGGACCATTTGGTCGGGAGGTTGAGAATCGTCGTCTTCCCGTTGCCGCCGATGTGAACGTTGATTGGCTCAAAGGGGAGGCTTCGGTCCTCTGTATACTTCCCTTCGCCCGACTGAATCAGCACCTTGTGGACCCCTGGGACCAAGTCTCCTATCGGAACCCACCCCTCTGTGGTCAGCACCTTGTGGTCCGCCGTGCCGCTCAGCACGAACCCGGACTTCGTCGTAATCCTCCACACGGGCTTGACGCCCGTCCGCCAAGCCGCGAGCATAGGCCCGAGCCGCGTGCCGCGCTCCGCTTCGTCCCGCGAGGCGAGGAGCATGCCGTTGGACTCGGTGACGACCTCTGCGGGGACGCGACGGTCCGTTACGATAGAAATCCCGCCATCAGGGTATCTCTCTGCGAGCTCCGCCATGGAAACCAAGCCGCGTTCGGTCGACACCAAGGTGTCCCCCGTGACGCACGGATTCGTCGCTTCCATCAGGCCGACGTTCGGCGTCGACTGCCGGCGGTTCGTCTCGTCCACGAGGAAGAGTCCCGGCTCGCCGTTCTTCCACGCCTGGAAGGCGATCTTGTCGAAGACCTCGCGGGCGTCGAGCTTCTTCACGACCTGCTTGTTCCGGGGGTTCACGAGATCGTAGGTCGTGCCGGCCTTCACGGCCTCCATGAACTTGTCGGTCACGGCCACGGAGATGTTGAAGTTCGTGATCTCCGAGGTCTTGTCCTTGCACGTGATGAACTCGAGGATGTCGGGGTGGTCTACGCGGAGGATGCCCATGTTCGCTCCGCGGCGCTTTCCCCCCTGCTTGACCTGCTGCGTCGCCTCGTCGAAGATCTTCATGAATGAGACGGGGCCCGAGGCCACCCCCATCGTGGACTTGACGAAGTCGCCCTTGGGCCGGAGCCGTGAGAAGGAGAAACCCGTGCCGCCGCCGGACTGGTGGATGAGCGCCTGCTGCTTGAGCGCCTCGAAGATTCCGGCGAGGCTGTCGTCGACGGGCAGGACGAAGCACGCGCTCAGCTGCTGGAGTTCGAGCCCCGCGTTCATCAGGGTAGGGCTGTTCGGCAGGAAATCCAGGTCGGCCATGAGGCGGTAGAAACGGCGGGCCATCTCCGCGACGCGCGTCTCGTCGGCGCCGTAGTAGCGTTCGGCCTGGGCCAGGTTCCAAGCCACGCGGACGAACAGCTCCTTGGGAGTCTCCGTGACGTTGTTCTTGTCATCCCGCTTCAGGTATCGCTTCTCGAGGACCCGGAGGGCGTTCTCGGACAGCTTGGGATCGGGCTCAGGGGCGAGGACGTCGATGCCCTTCGATTCAACTTTGATCTGCTCCATGGAAGAACCTCTCCAGACAGGGTTCGGTGACGGACAGGCCAGTCGTTACGGACCATCCCTGGGGGTGGGCGCGGCGAACAGGGTGAGGGGGTATAGTTCTTTTTGAAGCACGTCTGTTACCAGCCGCCCGGCATTCGTTTACCATGTTTGTTACCAGTTGGTCCTGACAACGCAGCGGGGGCCTTTAACCCTGCGGGTGCGGACTTGAGGAGAACCGAAATCTCTCCATAGGGAGGCGGTTCACAAGAAGGGGAGGCGGACCACCTGCGCGGGATGCCGTGTGTCGCGGATGTCAACGTCGACCCGAACGCCGGGCGCGGCATGCGCCCTATCGATGGAAGCGAGCGCGATGCCGAGGCGCAGGGATGGCGAGAGCGTGCCGCTCGTGACGCGCCCGATCGGCAAGCCTTCGGAGAGGACCGCGCACTCGTGCCGGGGAATCCCACGGTCCAAGAGCCTCAGCCCGACCAGCCGAGGGTAGTCGTCCCGGGAGCGCTGAGCCTGGAGGGCCGCTCGCCCGACGAACGGGCGGTCCCACTTCACGATCCACGCACAGTTTGTCTCAAGGGGGGTCTGCGTGCCCGTGAAGTCCTGCCCCGACAAGAGGTAGCCCTTTTCCAGGCGGAGGGTGTCGCGGGCGCCCAGGCCGATTGGCCTGATGCCGACATCCGCGCCGGCCGCGAGAAGGGTTTCCCAGACCCCCCGCCCCATCGTTGCGGGTGGAAAGAGCTCGAACCCCATCTCCCCGGTGTAGCCCGTATGGGTGGCGAGGAACCGGGCTCCACCGGAACCGGAGGTGGCCTCCAAGCCCGAGGCGGCCGCCGTCAGGGCGTCCTGAACCACAGACCCCCACCCCTCGGTTTCCACTGCAACCCGCCCCCGGGACGGGTCGAAGTCCAAGACCGCGCCCCAGAACGGCTTGACCCCGCGCAGCTCGACGGACGTGAACCGTTGGAGCAGGTCGGGCGCCTCAGGACCCTGCAACGCGAGGCACAGGTGGGACAAGGTCAGGTCATCGATGCGCACGTCCGCGGGGCGGTGCGCCTCGAGCCAGGCGAGGACCGCGGGGCGGGGACCCGCGTTGCAGACGACGAAGAACCGGTCCGAGGCGAGGGTGGTGATGATGAGGTCATCGATGGTCGTGCCGTCTTCCCGCAGGAGATGCGTGTAGCGCGCCCGACCGGGCATGGTCGCCACGTCGTTCGCGCTCAGCCCATCGAGGAACGCGTGCGCGGACGGACCCTGGACCAGGAGCTTACCCATGTGACTCACATCGAAGAGCCCCGCGGCCCGCCGGACGGTGAGGTGTTCTTCGATGATCCCGGAGTACTGGAGAGGCATCTCCCAGCCGCCGAACTCGATCAGGCGTGCACCCGCGGCGACGTGCCAGTCATACAAAGGCGTCCGAAGCACCATGGGATGAGGGAGGAGATGCAGACTCGGAGGTTGAACCTTGGGCTGCTGCGAGCAAAGCTTATGACCGTCGCACCCATAGCCCGCGGCGCATGGTCTCCCTGAGAGACTTCCGCTACGAGTTGAGCACGCTCGTCTTCGGGCTCGGCATCCTCAGCATGATCCTCTCCATCACCTACTGGCTCATCCCGAACCAGACCCCGGACTGGCTGAAGAGCATCAACAACGGGATCGGGAACTGGATGATCTGGGTGGCCTTCCTCGGATTCCTCGCACTCCTGGCCGGGGGGTACTACTTCATCGACACGATCCGCAAGGAGCGGGAGTTCGACCGTCTCGTGACGACGACGTCGAAGGAGATTTTCGTGAAGAATCAGAAGCGGATCGAGGAACTCGCGTACTACCACCTCCCCTCCTCCTACGAGAAGAGGTATCAAGCGAAGCGGAAGGAGTTCCGCATCAAGAGCTGAGATCCCGTCGCAGCACGACCCGGCCGAGTTCCTGCACGGCGGCCTCGTCCTGGGGCCGGCAGCGGACGACCGCTTCGATCCGATCCGGCGCGTGGACGACGGACACGACGTCCGTGCGCTCGTGGAGCCAGTGGAGCTTCGCCTCGCTTTCCGGGTCCAGGGGGAGCAGCAGATGGATCTCGACCGGATAAGCGAACAGGTCTTGGATCACACGGCGCAGATCCTCGAGTCCCTCTCCCGTGCGGGCGGAGAGGCGCAGGGGCGGTTGGTGGAACTCGGATTCGGCTAGGACGCGGGCCTTCGCCGCGACGGCGTCCGCGGGGAGGAGGTCCACCTTCGCCAGGACGGGCAGGATCGCCTCGACCCGGACCTTGGGGAGCAGCGTCCGGGCCGCCAGACGCACTTTCCGGCGGATCTCCTCGACCGGATCGAACGCGTCGACGAGGAGGAGGATGAGATCGGCCTGGAAGATCTCCTCCAGCGTGGCGTTGAACGCCTCGATCATCCAGAAGGGGACTCCGTCCACGAACCCGATCGTATCCGTCAGAAGGATGCGCCGGTGGGGGCCGGGCAGGGTGCGGGTCGTCGTGGAGAGGGTCGAGAACATCCGGGAATCGACGACGACGTGCTCCTTCGCCAGCGCGTTCAGAAGGGACGACTTCCCCGCGTTCGCGTACCCGGCCAGGGCGACGAGGTGATACCCGCGTTCCTTCCGCAGCTGGCGTCGGACGTCGCGCTCCCGTCGGATCGTCTCGAGCTCGTCCTTGATCTTCTTCAGGCGACGCTTCACGGTCTCGTAGTACGCGTCGACGCGGAGTTCGCCGCCGGCCATGAAGCCCGGGCGTTCGCCGATGTCCGCCTCGTGGATCCATTCCCGGAGGAGCGGGACCTCGTAGTGGAGGAGGGCGAGCTCGACCTGGAGCTTCGCCTCCCGGGTCGCCGCGCGCTGCGCGAACAGCTCGAGGAGCACGCGGAGCCGGTCGTAGCACTCGACGCCGAGTTCCTGCTCCAGGTGATAGTGCATCGTGGGCCGGAGCTCGCCGTTGAACACGACGAGGACGATGTCGCCTCGCTCGACCCGCTCCCGGACCTCCTCCAGCTTGCCCCGCCCGACGAAAGTCTGCGGGTCTGGGTGGTCCCGGCGTTGGACGATGCGCTCGACGATGCGGTGCCCCGCTGAATCGATGAGGGCCGCGATCTCATTCGTGTCGTCCGTGAGGGAGACCAGGAGGACGTCCAACGTTCCGTCGAAGGGAGGGCCATCCGATAAGCGTTTCCACAGGAAATGGTGGGGTGGGGGTCCATGACGCCCATTCGCGGGAGTCCGGCCGAGTTAACCTTAAGTAAGGTTGCATCGTTCCACGCGCGATGCAGGTCGGTTGCGGTCTCACGGTCAAGGTGATCCGGGGACGCCCCTACCTCTACTTCTGGCGGTACGAGGAGCGCGCGGGGCGTCGGGTCCAGGTCTTTCAGTACATTGGCTCCCCCCGCTCCGCCTCCGCCCGGCCGAGGCTCGAGGCCGCGGTCGCGGCCTACTTCGACCGGGTGGCGGTCGAGCTGCGGGAGCGGCGGGCGGCCCTGCTCGCGAAGCTCCCGCCATTCTGAGGCGCAAACCCCAAATGGCGGCCCCGGCATCGGCCGCCCCGATGCGTTTCCGCGTCAAGCTCTTCGCCACGTACCGCGAGATCGTCGGCGCGAAGGACGTCGTGTGGACGGCGGATCCGGGGGCCACGCTCGGCGAGTTCCTCGACGTCTTCCTGAGACGCCATCCGCGTCTCGCCCCGCATCGCGGCACGATGATGCTCGCGGTCAACCAGGCCCTCGCAGATCCGTCCCAGGTCCTGCACGAGGACGATGAGGTCGCCCTGCTCCCCCCGGTGAGCGGAGGCGCGCGATGATCGAGATCACCCGACGCCGGATCGACGTCGGGGCGGTCGTGGCGAGCGTCCGCCGCGAGGACGCGGGCGCGATCGTCCTGTTCCTCGGCTCCGTCCGCGCGGATTCCGGCGTGGCCGCCCTGGACTACGAGGCCTATGGGCCCATGGCCCAGAAGGTCTTCGCGGAGCTCGTCGACCGGGCGCGGTCCAAGTTCCACGTCCTAGACATGTCCATCATGCACCGCGTCGGCCGCGTCCCGGTCGGCGGGGACTCCGTGGCGATCGCCTGCTCGGCGGCGCACCGCCGCGAGGCCTTCGATGCGTGCGCCTGGGCGATGGACGAGGTCAAACGGATCGTACCCATCTGGAAGTCAGAGCCGCCGCATCCGAAACGGCGTTCGCGCTAGCAGGCCAGAAATCGGCGCCCGGGGCCGCATCGGCCCCAGGCCGCACCCCCGGAGGGGGAAGCAGGTTCAGTTGCTCCCGTGGCTGCCGTTCTTGGCGTGTGCGCGGAAGAGCGCCTGCGCCGATGCGACATCCCCGGTCGAGGCCGTTGCCTGGTGTCCGTGGCCTTGGGCGCCGAGCGCCGACCCAGCCGCGCACTGTCCGCGGTACTGGTTCGCGCCCTGGTACTCCGAGACCCCGTTGCCCGAGTGGTCCTTCACGGGCAGGCAGATCACGTGCTTGGGCCCGTTGCTGTTCTGCCCATGGGCTTTCGGCGGCCTCGTCGGCGGGGTCGACGGTGTCGGGGTCGTGCCCGATCCGCCGGCATGGCCGCCGTGGCCGTGACCACCGGTCGTCGTGCTGGTCGTGCCGCCGCTCGTTGGGCTCTGCGGCTCATTGACCACCACGTTGTTCGCGGTGGTCCCCGTCTTGGGGATGAGCACGTAGACTGCGAGCGTCGCCACCAAGGCGACGGCCAGGCCCACGCCCACGATTCTTCTCAGGTTTCCCATGTCCTTCGCCTCACGTCGTCTCGCCCGGCCCCGGAGCCGTTCGCGGACCGCTCAGCCGGCCAGGCTTGGCGGCGGGGACGCGGTGAAGGAATCGCCATCTCAGGAGGCCGCGTCGCGGCGTCCCGTCCCATCCCTTCGTGCGCGCCATGTCCCATCCGCACGAGCTCGCCTCAGCGGCCCGGGGCGTAGTTAAGCGCTCCGGCGTCCGACACAGTCGACTTGACAATGCCTCGCGCGCGCGATGGGAATGGACCGTCCGATGCGTCGGACGTGCGCACGTGTGTTGACAATGCCCGGGCGCGCGAATCGTGATATAGCGACGCCTCGCTTGCGGGGACCCATGGCGCGGATGGTCGACATCCAGGCGAAGCCCGACGTGCCGCGGCGGGCCGTGGCCACCGGGACGATCCGCCTCCGTGCCGCCACGGTCCGCGCCATCCGCGCCGGGCGCGTGGAGAAGGGCGATCCGATCGCCGCGGCGGAAGTCGCCGGGCTCCAGGCGATCAAGTCCACGTGGCAGGCCCTGCCCCACTGCCATCCGATCCCCCTTACGTCGGCGGCGGTCGAGCTCGACGTCCGCGCGGACCGCGTCGTTTGCACGACGACCGTCGCGGCGACGTACAAGACGGGCGTCGAGATGGAGGCGCTGTACGGCGTGAGCGTCGCGCTGCTCACGGTCTGGGACATGGTGAAGTCCCTCGAGAAGGATGCGCGGGGGCAGTACCCCGCCGCGCAGATCGAGGGGATCCGGGTGGTCTCGAAGGAGAAAGGTCCGGCGCGGCGGTCCCACTAGGATCCGAACACGAGCGGACGGGGGCCGAAAAGCACAATTCTCGGGTGGTCGATTCCCCCTCCGAGGGTTGGTATGGCGGAGGACAAGAAACTCTCGGTGACGGAAGTGCGCAAAACGATTGCAACGTCGATGGCTTCGGCCTTCGGCTTCGTGATTGCGCTGTTGTGGAACCAAGTCGTGCAGGGCGGCCTTTCGGCGGCAGGGGTTAGCACCACTGCGCCGGCGAACTGGGCAGGGTGGGGCATTTTCGTCGTGACGGCCGTCATCCTCACCGTCGTGCTGATCATCTTCATCATCTTGATCAGCCGCCTCGCGGGCAAGGAGCCGGAGAAGAAGCCTGCCTGAGGATGGGGCGAAGCCCTTTTATCGCGAGGGCGGCATGGATTCCGGTCCATGAAGGTCGTGATCCTGGACGGCTACGTCGACGAGCCGTCCAACTTCGGCGTGCCGCCCTTCATTTCCCCGTACCCGCGGTACCTCGCAGGCGCCGTGGCGGATGCGGGCCATGAATGGGAGTATGTCACGATCGACCGGGCGCGCGCCGGTCACCCGCTCCACGGCGACCTCCTCGCGATCATCTCCGGGCCGATCGTCCCGGGCAAGTACCTCCGGAGCCTGCCCATCAGCGAGAAGGAGATCCTCCGTCACGCAACCGCCTTCAAGGGCCCGAGCGTGTTCGGCGGTCCCCTGGCCCGGTTCCGCTTCTTCGACGACGCCCTCGTCGAGCCGTTCGACCATGTGGCGGTCCGCGACCTCGATGTCTGCGTGTACGACCACCTGACGAAGGGCGAGTGGGAGGACCGCGACCGCACGATGGCGGAGTGGGACCGTTGGGCCCTCCTCGGCGCGGACGTCATCGCCCGGCATCCTGACTTCCCGGAACCGCTCATCGTCGAGATCGACACCACGAAGGGCTGCGTGCGCTACGTGAACGGCGGCTGCAGCTTCTGTGTCGAGCCTCAGTACGGGATCACGAAGTTCCGCCCGCTGGACGGGATCCTTGCGGAGGTCCGGAAGCTCGCGTCCCTCGGCGCGGTCAATTTCCGCCTCGGAGGCCAGGCGGACTTCTTCAGCTACCAGGCGATCGGCCTCGGCGGCTCTCCGACGCCGCAGGTCAACGTCCCGGCGCTTGAGGCCCTCCTCCGCGGGATCCACGAGGCCGCGCCGCGGCTGCGGATCCTCCACACGGACAACGGCGACCCTGCGATGATGGTCGCCCATCCGGACGAGGCCACGGCGGCTCTCCGCCTCCTGGTGCGGTACACGTCCCCGGGCAACCTTCTCTCCTTCGGCCTCGAGTCCGCGGATCCCGCGGTCACGGAGGCGAACAACCTCAACATCGACGCGGACGGATGTCTTCAGGCCATCCGCATGGTCAACGCCGTGGGCCGGGAGCGTGGGGAAAACGGCCTGCCGCAGCTCCTACCTGGTCTCAACTTCGTCACGGGTTTGACGGGCGAAACGAAGAAGACCTTCGATCTGAATCTCGCCTTTCTGAAGCATCTCCTCGAGGAGGACCTCTGGGTTCGGCGGATCAACATCCGCCAGGTTCGTCCCGTACGCCAGGAATTCGAGCCCACGGGGCTGCATTCCGAGTTCCGGCGTTTCAAGGAATCTGTGCGGGCAGGCGTCGACCATGAAATGCTCCGCCGCGTCCTCCCCGAAGGAACCGTTCTGCGAGACGTGTATCTCGAGATTCGACACGGCCACGTGACGTACGGGCGCCAGATCGGAACTTATCCAATCCTCGTCGGCTTGCCCTATGATCTCGACGTCACTCGGTTCGTGGACGTGAAGATCACGAGCCACGGCGAGCGGTCCGTGACCGGCGTGGAGTTCCCGCTTGACGTGAATCGCGCCTCGTTGAGGGCCCTTGAGGCCCTGCCCGGCGTCGGGGCCAAGCGCGCGGCGCGCATCGTGCGGCGCCGACCGTTTGCGACCCTGGTCGAATTCGCCGCCGCCCTCGACGATCCCGCCGTAGCGGAACGCGTTGGATCGTTCGTCGGCCTTGCCTCCTAATCGGTTCCGTCACCGCCCGGCGCGACGCTCTTCCCTCGGACGGCGATCCCTGCCTTCCATGCCTTGGCTGTCGGAGAGACGAAACCGATGCTGATGAAGAACCCAGCGACCAGCCCGAGCAACATCGATTCATCGATGGAAGCGAACCGGCAGGAGGGGTGAAGACGCATTCGTTCCTCACCGGCGAAATGCGATCCTGAGCGCCTATTTGGTGCTAGGTTGGCGCATAGCTTCTAACCCCACCCGTCGCTATCTTGGCCGAGGACTAGATGCCGCGCTCAGACCACAGCAGCGGGCCGGTCCGTTTCGAGATCCCCGACATGGTACAGCTGGAGACGGAAGGCCTATCGGCCGTCGACATGCACTTCCACACAGACCACTCGGACGGCCATGCCCGGGTGCACGATGTGCTGGCGAAAGCCCGCATGCGCGACTTCGGGGTGGCCATCACCGATCACAACGTCATCTCCGGATCTCTGCAAGCCTTCAGGGACCGGGGGGACCTGCTGGTAGTCCCGGGCATGGAGGTCAGCGCCTTCGACGGCCCCCATATCCTCACCTACTTCTATTCGCCTCGCGACCTGGAGGACTATTTCAGGCGCCACATCGAGCCGAACCGGCAGGGCAGCCCTTGGCTGGCCATCAAGCTAGGCACGCAGGAGATTGTCGACCGCGCCGAGGAGTACAACTGCGTCACGATCGCGGCGCACCCCTATGGCTATCTGATCTTCAACAAGGGTCTGCTGAAGAGCATTGGCGCGAAGTACCTGTCGCCGGAGACCGTGAGGCGCTTCGATGGCCTGGAGGTGATATCCGGCGGCATGACGCACTCGCTGAACGTCAAGGCGATGCGGCTGGCGCATGAAAGGAAGATGGCCTTCACCGGCGGCACGGACGGACACATGCTCTCGGACGTGGGGGGCGTCGTCACCTGCGCTCACGAGACGACGTTGGAGGGCTTCTTGGACGCGATTGCGGCCCGCCGGAACGTGGTCATAGGCTGCGAGAAGGGGCCGCTGCAGAAGCTGGCCACGGGCATGGTGATGGTGGCCAAGCACAGCCGCTACTTCCTGCCCGCCATGGCCATAAACTACCAGCAAAACGCCCCGCGGTTCAAGCACTACCTCCGCCGGGTGCGGAACGAGCTGAACCAGGAAAAGCCTAAGTGATCAGGCGATGGGGGTGTAGAGGCGCGCGATGGCCTCCTTGAACTTGACCCAATTCCCGCGCTGGGCGTACGATTCCTTGGTCAGCTCGTCGCTGCGGTTGGCGACATCGTCAAGGAACTTGTCACGAATGGCGGCCGCGACATCGGCATCGTAGATGACGGCGTTGGTCTCGAAGTTAAGCTCGAAGCTCCTCACATCGAAGTTGGCGCTCCCCACGCTGGCGACCTGGTCATCGATCATGCAGATCTTAGCATGGATGAACCCGGGTCGGAACTTGTAGACATGCACTCCCGACCTCAGCAGTTCGCCTGCGTTGTAGGTCGTGGCCCAGAACACGAAGGGATGGTCCGGCTTGCTGGGGATCATGAGCTTCACCTCGACCCCCGACTCGGCCGCCATTCGCAGGGCGGTGGCGATGGGGTCTTCTGGAACGAAGTAGGGCGTCTGGATGTAGACCTTCTTCGTGGCGGAGGTGATCATCTTCAGATAGTGATGATTGATGGGGCTGTACTCCGTGTCCGGCCCTCCGGAGACGATTTGCACTTGGCTCTTGCCGGGGCCCGGGCCATCGGGCAGATACGGCGTGATTGTGGTATTGTCCTTGGCCGCGAAGTTCCAGTCTTGGATGAAACGCGCCTCCAGCGCGATGGTCGACCCGCCCCTGAGGAAGACCGCGTCGTCCCGCCACGGGCCCAGCGGGCCTCGGCCGATATACTCGATGCCGACGTTGAAGCCGCTGCAGAAGCCCTCCTCGCCATCCACGATCATCAGCTTGCGGTGGTTGCGGTTGTTGAAGCGGGTGTTGACGGCCCGGATCCAGGAGGGGAAGAACTCGGCCGTCTTGCCTCCCGCATCCCGCAGTTCCTGGAAGAACTTGCGGGGCAGCTTGTGCGAGCCCACCGCGTCCACCAGCAGCTTGACCTCTACGCCCTCCTTGGCCTTCAGGGCGAGCTCATGCGCCAGTCTTCTGCCGAGCTCGTCGTCGCGCACGATATACATCTCGAGGTGAATGAAGTGCTTCGCGCTGCGAATCTGCGCGAACATGGTCTCGAAGAACTCGTTGCCGTCGTTGATGTAGCGCACCTCGTTGTCCGAGGTCACGAAGCTGCGGTTCGTGTTGAGCAGCATCTTCGCCAGCCACATGTTCTCGTGCAGCGTGTTCTCGTAGGTGTCACTGGAGAAGGCCAGCGTCTTCCGCTGCTGCCGGAGCAGCTCCACCACCTGGACATCGCTTACTCCCTTGTTCCTGAAGACCTGGCGGTGATGATAGTCACGGCCGAAGAAGAGGTAGAAGATCAGAACGAAGACCACAGGCAGGACCAGGAAGGCAGCGATCCAGAGATAGACCGAGGTCACCTTCCTGGGTTTTATGAAGATGATGGTGATGATGATGAGGGCCGCGTTAATCCAGAGGAAAATCTTCAGAGGGTCGCCCAGTATGAAGTTCCAGACGTCCACCAAGGCCATACAAGTGGTATGAGTGAAGCGCTCTAAATACCGATACACATGAAGAAAGGCCCGGCAAGCTCCAAGCGGGGAAAAACGCATACGACCGAACAGAGGACCGTGACGGTCTACTTCCCGACCTCCGACATGTTCGGGGAGTGGAGGGCGGAGGCCGCTCTCCACGGCGTTTCCGTGTCGCGATTCATCTGCGAGCTCGTCGACAACGCGACAAGTGAGAGCACCGCTGGGGCGGCGCCTCCTGGCGGCACGCAATGGATCGTTTGTCGATCTCGTCTCCTAATCGCATCGGTCGCCGCTCGGCGTGATGGTCTTCCTTGCGCTGGTCGTCCCCTGCCTTCCAGGCCTGGACGCAGAAGGGATTGCCGCGATCCGGTCCTCCAGTAATGGCGGACGCGCGCAACGCGCTTCCTGGTCTCCCCCAACCTGCGGGAGACTCTCCGTCAAGAGCGGTCCGCCGGTCTTCCTAGTGGAGGCGTGTGCAGGCTAGGAGGCCGGCGTCGACGACCGTTTCTCAATTTCCTCGTCAAGCCATTCCTGAATGTGGATATGTTCCACGTCGATGTTCGATCGGACTTCCTTGACGCCCTCCAGCTTCCCCGCCCACTGCGAGATCTCCTGCACCTCCGACGCGTTGGAGCAGTGGACGACGAAAAGGGAGTACTCCTGCGGCGCGGTGTGGGTCGAGATAATCCTCGGGAGTCCGGACAGAATCATCTGGTCGACGGCTTCCTTCTTGTTCGCTTCGCAGACGACCCAGAGTCGGCATCGCACGCCGCCGACCTTTCCCAAGTCCAGGACGGGATCGAGGTAGAACGCATTCCCTTCGACCAAGTGTTGCAGGTGCCTCTTGACTGTCCGAGTAGAGATCCGCAGGCTGCGGGAGACGTCGGACAGGCTCCCTCTCGCATTCTGTCGCAGGGCTTGGATGATCTGCCAGTCCGTCCTGGTAGGGGTCAGATCGCAGGGAGGGAAGCCGAGCTTCCACCAAACCGGGGTTGGCCAGTCGCAAAGGGAGGCGATCAGTTGAACCTGTCTCTCCAGCGTCCCCACATTCACGTACAAGACTTGGACGGCGAGCTTGTTGCCATAGAAGTCATCGATGAGCGTCACGCCCTCCAGGAGTCTGAGTCGTGAAATCGCTCTGGTCTTCGATTCCGGGGCGCTGACCCCCAGCTCCACCATGGCGGCTTTTCGGCCAAGCATGCTCGGGTTGAGAACGAGCTGCCATCCCTGCAGGAACCCCACCTCGTTCATGCGTCTCAGCCGGTTCCTGACTGTCTCTTCGTCGAGGGCGAGCCCCTTGGCCACGTTAGCATAGGAAATCCGGACGTCCCACTGAAACGAGTGGGGCGAAGCCAGCGCCCTGACGATACGAATGTCTTGGTCGTCTGGTGACCACATAAACCAGAACCGTTGGGGGAATCGGACACGAACCTAATATACTTGTCCGAGGGCCGCGCAGGCCTGAGGGGGGAGGCCAACCGTGGAGTGGCGATTCTGGATATCGGAGAAGGTTATACTCATGGCAAAGAAGAGCCGAGGCGGCAGAATGACCGCGGCCAAGAGGCGGGCCGCGAAGTCCCCGGGTGGACGTGGTCGTGTCCGAAAGCGCAAAGCAGGCCGACAGATCATGAAGACGTGAGGACACTGGGGTGATTGGAAATGGCAGTGTCGCTCGTCACGACCTTGGTCTTCTTCCTCATCGGATGGATCATCTCGGCGATCATCATCTACGTGGTCACGAAGCTCTTCGGGGAGAAGGAAGGGATCGGGACGGCCTTGTTGGCCGCCCTCGTCGGGGCCATCATCTACGCCTTGGCGTATTACTTCCTGGGTCAGGGGCTCCTTGCGGGCTTGATCGGTGGCTTCGTATGGCTGCTGGCGCTCGGGAGTCTGTACGAGATGGGATGGCTCAAGGCGCTCGTGGTCGCGGTCATCGTGTGGATTGTCGCTGCGGTCGTGGGCTTTATCCTGCCCACCGTCATCGGTCCTCTGTGAGGTGGAATGGATGGCAATAACCGTGCAATGGTCTCACATTGGACTGGGCTCCGTGGTGGCATTCCTGATCGGCTGGCTGGTGTTTGGTCTCCTTGGCGCAATCGTGCTAGCGGTTGTGGTCCTGTTGCTCATGGGAGTCATCAAGGTTAGGTAGAGGTGACGCAAGAACCGCAAAGAAGAGCCGAGGCGGCAGGAAGACCGCGGCCAAGAGGCATGCCGCCAACTCGACGGTTGGCCGCGGTCGCGTCCGCAAACGCCCGGCAGACCGAGACATCATGAAGACGTGAGGACACCATGCAGGTGATGGAAATGTCGGTCTCGCTTGCTGCGGCGTCGGCCTCTTGAAGAGGCCCGGAGGCATGCATGCCGTTGCCCGTGGTGTCCAAGCTCCGCCTCACCCTTGCGATTCTTACCATAGGGTTCGCAATCGAAGGGGCGATGGAGGCGTACGCGTACGTCAGCCGCAGCTACCGATTGCCCTACGCCGCTGTGATTTTCATCCTCGGGCCTTTCGTCACCCTGGCCGGTATCTTTGTCCTCTGGATGGGGCGCAACCAGTGGAACGATCTCCTCAGCCGGGAATTCCGACACGCTCATCGGACGTTCGGGCTCAGCCTCGTCGCTCTCGTGGCGGGCGCCGCAACGCTTGTCTGGTCCAGCTACGGGTCGGCCGCGCCGATATCCTGGTGGGTGTCGTGGGTGTTCGGCGCTGCGCTCATGGCTTCCCTGTTCCTCACGTTCGCGACGTATGTGTTGCTTGCCCTCCATCTGACAGCATGGGTCGGCAAAGCTCTCCTCCTCCTCGCCCTTGGCTGGGCCGCGGTTGTTTCTTTCTGGATGGGGCAAGTTCTTGCCCAGGACTTCGGCGCGATTATCCAAGACTTTCAGACCCGCACGCTCGCCGACGGTTCTCTCAACGCATCGGTTGCCGGTTTCGGATCCTATTTTGCGCTGACCTACGCTCTATTCATCATCGCGTACCTCGACGCCTACCGCAGAGTTCCTAAGATATCCCCCAAAGCTGCCTCGCCTTCCGTTGCACCACCGGCCGCCTAGTCTCCGAGAGACAAGCGATGCTCAACGCATGTCCCCCGGCCGATGAATCGCAAACCTGGCCAATGGGCTCGGCGCGGGATGCCTGACGGCGACGGTCAACGCGACCTAGAAGACTTCAAGCAAGTGGCCCCCGATGCCCAGTGCGAAGAGCGCCACGACCGACGTGGCCCACACCACCTTGCTGGGCACCAGAATCAGGAACCCGTCGCTCGCGGGGAGCGTCACATTCACAGGGAGTCTCCCGGCAATGACGCGATGGAAGGCAATGGGCGGGACCGGGATGAGGTTGAACCCCGCCAGGAGCAGATTCACGAAGGCAAGGGTGCCGACGAAGATCGGGATCGGCTCCCTGAACCGACCAGGGGTCGTGCCGAGCGCGACCGAGAGGCCGATGAACACGGCCGCGAAGGCGAGGTTCGCCGCGGGTCCCGCCACGCTGATTCGCACCTGATGTCGAGGGGTGATCCGTCCGGAAATGACCACGGCCCCCGGCATCGCGAGCATCCAGCCGATGAAGGCGGTGACGAGCCCCGCAAGGAGGCCCGCGGGAGAGTAGCGGTATTCCGCGACCGCGCCGTAACGCTGGGCGACCGCCTTGTGCGCAAGCTCGTGGAGGAAGAACGCGGTCACGACCGCGACGAAGGAGCCGGTGAGGACGATCAGGAACAGAAGGTCGCCACCGAAGCGGAAGTAGCTCTCCAGATTCCGTGCGCCGCCGATGTAGGCGATCGCAAACGCGAACGTCATCACGGCAACACCGATGGAGATCTGCCTACCCTCTACGCGAGTGAACCGCATCCCTGCACGGGTTGGTTCGACACGTGCGGAGGGCACGCCGCGGCAATGTCGCGCTCCGTATTAGACGGTTCAGCGGGGGTTCTTGGCGGCAGATTCGGTTCCCGCGATTCCAGCGTTCGTGTGGATTCATCCTGGGCTCGACTGCACTCGGAGCCAGTCCGCGAACACGTCACGGGATGGTGAGACGTGCGCAGCCTCAATCAGACGCCATTCCGGAAGTGTCGGGGAGAAATCTGCGTCAACCTTGAATAAGGTTAACCTGCGGGACGAACCTTTTGACCTTGGCTGGTCTTCTCCTCTGGCGCATGCCCGTCCATCAGGACCACAAGGACCACGCTCCCGCTTCCGTGAAATGTGGGATCGTCACGAGTTCGGACAGCCGCACAGAGGCGACAGATGACTCGGGCAGGCTCATCCGTGAGCTCCTCCTCAAGGCGGGCCACGCGGTCCTCTTCTACGTGGTCGTCAAGGACGAGCCGAAGGCCATCTCCGATGCAGTCGAGCAGGCGTCGTGGACCTGCGAGGCAATCATCACGAACGGGGGCACCGGGCTCGGGCGACGCGACGTGACGATTCCGACGCTGGCCCCGCAGTTCGAGCGCACGCTCCCCGGCTTCGGCGAACTGTTTCGGCGCCTTTCCTATGACTCGATTGGGAGCGCGGCCTGGCTCTCCGGGGCCACCGCAGGCGTGTACCATGGCCGGATCGTGTTCTGCCTCCCTGGCTCGCCCGACGCGTGCCGCCTCGCGATGGAGAAGCTCATTCTCCCGGAGCTCGGGCATGCGGTCGGGGTGATGAACCGATGAACCGAGCGACCGCGCACCGCGGGCACGATCACGACGACCGCGAGCACCCGGGCCACGGCATGCGCCCGCTCAAGGCGCTCATCGCCCTCGACGAGGCGCTCACGATGTGCATGGACCTCGCCGTCCCACTGGAGCGCCACGAAACGGTCCCGCTCCTCGAGTCTCTCCGCCGGGTGAACGCGGAGGACGTCCGCTCGCCGATCGACGTGCCCCTGGCAGACCGCGCGGCGATGGACGGGTACGCCGTCGTCGCCCGCGAGACGTTCCGCGCGGGGAAGTTCAAGCCCATGGTCCTCCGAATCCTGGAGACAGTCTACGCGGACGGCGTGCCGGCGAAGCGCGTGACGAAGGGACGGTGCACGGAGGTCGCGACGGGTGCGACCCTGCCTCGCGGAGCGGACGCGGTTGTCATGGTCGAGGACACGGAGCGCGAGAAGGACGTCGTCAAGGTATACCGCCCCGTGCATCCGCGGGAGAACGTCTCAGGCCAGGGAGAGGACATCCGCAAGGGCTCCCTCGTCGTCACGCTGGGCGAATGGCTCACCCCGGCGAAGGTGGGTGCGC
This sequence comes from uncultured Thermoplasmata archaeon, assembly GCA_963768855.1. GTDB lineage: Archaea > Thermoplasmatota > Thermoplasmata > RBG-16-68-12 > RBG-16-68-12 > RBG-16-68-12. Next base: position 27,081 of record CAVYJM010000010.1, on the reverse strand, counting down.
TCGCGGCAATCGGTCGGGATCGCGTCTCCGTCTATGCGAGGCCGAGGGTCGCAATCCTCACGACGGGCGACGAGGTCGTGCCGCCCGGGCATCCAATCCGCCCTGGCCAGGTGTACGACATCAACGCGAACACGATGTCCTCGATTGTGCGGGAGAACGGCGGGGAGCCGGTCCTCCAGGGCCGCGTCGCAGACCGCCTCGACGCTCTCCATGACGCCCTCGCGAAGGCGGTCCGAGAGGATCTCGTCGTCTTCAGCGGCGGTTCCAGCGTCGGCGAGAAGGATATGATCATCGACGTGCTCCGAGAGATGGGAGACCTCCTGTTCCACGGGGTCGCGGTCAAGCCGGGCAAGCCGACCGTCCTCGGTCGCGTCGAGGGCAAGGCGGTCCTCGGAATGCCCGGCTACCCGACGTCGTGCCTGAGCAACTGCTACCTCATCCTGGCTCCGATGCTGCGGCGCATGGCCCGTCTCCCGCCCGCCGTCGAGCGCGTCGTCGAGGCGCCGCTCGCGAAGCGGTTGACGAGCGCCCTCGGCCGTGTCGAGTTCCACACCGTGCGCATCGTCGACGGGGTGGCCGTTCCCGCCTACAAGGAGAGCGGCGCGATCACGTCGATGGCGCATGCGGACGGCTACATCGAGATTCCCGCGAACGTCGACCTCGTGGAGAAGGGAGAGACCGTCCGCGTGACCCTCTTCTGATTGATGCCTCGTAACCCTTATACGGGAGACCTGACTCGCGAAGCGCCATGGTGCTCGTCGATCGCGCCGTCCCCCCGGACCGCCCGGACGTCGAGCGTCTCATCGCAGCCTATCACGCGAGCGAGGGCGTGAAGCCGCGGCCCGAGCGGATCTCCTGGGCCGTGGACCAGCTCCTTCGAAACCGAGTTGGTGGCGTCCTCCTCGTCGCCCGCGAGAAGCGTGCCGTCGTGGGCATCGCATTGGCGGTCTACCAGCCGTCCGCGGAGCTCGGACGCGTCCTGGTCGTCAACGATTTCTACGTCGATCCGACCCTGCGCCGCAAAGGCATCGGGCGCGCGCTCGCCACGAAGCTCGTGGACGAGGCGAAAGCGATGCACGTGGACCAGATCGACTTGGAGGTCCTCCCGACGAACGCCGCGGCGGCGGCATTCTGGAAGTCCCTGGGCTTCCGGAACACGGGGCGCACGATTTACAGCCGCGGGTTCCCCTGACGCCCGTGGACGACCGCGCGGTGCGCCTGGAACACGTCCTGTCCGAACTCCTTGCCGCAGTCCGGGCAGCGCACGCGGGGCCTCGAGCGGTTCGGGTCTTGGCGACCTAGCGCGCCGAGTAGTTGCGCCATCTCGAACGCGATCGCCTCGGACTCCGCCTGGGAGCCGTGGAAGCTCGCGTGGGCGTTCTCCCGCAGGAAATCGACGTGGAGGTCGATCTCCGATCCCTTGGGCACGGTCTCGAGGCCGTGGGTCTCGAGCCGCATGTGGAACCGCCGGCCGCGAAGGAGCGGCTTGAACGCGACGAGGTCGAAGGTCTCCCGCTTCACGCGGTAGTCCAGAGTCAGGAACGCAGCCTCGATCGCGTGGAGCGTCATGCGCCGCGGCAGGGACGCTTTCATGGATGAGCCATCACTCCGAATACGCGACGTGGACGGGCACGATGTCGTAGCCGAGGGGGCAGTCGAGCTCCCGTCCGACATCCTGAACCTGCAGGCGCTGACCCGCCTGGATGCCGATGGGATGGCACAGGCGGTAGTTCGGGCAGGCCACGTTCGAGCAAAGGAGCGGCTCGTAGCTGACAAGCGCGCCCTCGACCGCGGCGCGAACAGGGACGCTGCATTCCGGGGGCGCCGCCTCGACCTCGACAACGCGAGCGCGCTCCTCGTTCAGCAGGCAGGGATGGCTCACGTCGCGGACATGCGTGATCCGATATCGTCGCCCGACGTCCTGATTGAGGCATGCCGCCTTCACGCGGCACTCGCGGCACTCGGGTTGCGGCCCACGGTACACGAACTCGTGGCCCTCGACGGCCTGCCGCTCCCCCACCAAGGTGATCTGGGCCACGAGGCTCCCCGGTGGCTCTACGCTCCGGTCGGACTTAAGCCCACCGTCGACCGCTGTGCCGGCCCTGACTGGGGCGGCACCTTCATCTAGGGGTCGTCGTTTTGGAGGGCTGGTCCAGTGGACCAGGAGGTTCCCGGCGATGATGTCCGAATGGGTTTTCCGAGCGACGCCGGGAGCCGCGTGAGATCGTCCTCGGCTCTCCGGCGTTCGTGAGCTTGCTGTGCGAACGCTGTCATCGTTGACATCGAGAGCCAGGGAATGCCGAACACACCATACCTGGACGCGAGCGTCCAGTGGCGCATCAAGGCGGGAACGCTCGACCTACACGAGTCGGGGTACCGCTCCACGTCGGAGGCCATCCTCTCCTCCGGCCTCGCGACCGAGGTCGTCGGCCTCATCAACGCAGGCAAGGAGGCGGACGTCTACCTGGGGCGCTACCAGGGAGCGCCGCTCGCGATCAAGGTGTGCCGCCTCTACCGCACCTCCCACCGCGGAGGCGGGCCCATCAAGGCTGATTCGATGGGCTGGCGCGCTGCGCACGAGTTCGAGATCACCCGCCAGGCTTGGAGAGGAGGCGCGCGCGTGCCCGCGCCCGCCCGACGCGTCGAGAACATGTTCTCCATGCGGTACCTCGGCGGGGAGGATGGGCCCTCTCCCCGGCTCCAGGACGTGAGGCTCGAGGATCCCGACCGCTTCCTCGAGGCGGTGCTCGCCGGGGTCGAGTCCCTCGCCCGGGCCGGAGTGGTCCATGGCGACCTTAGCGCCTTCAACATCCTCGTCCATCAGGGCGAGCCTTGGTTCATCGACTTCAGCGAGGGCCTCCGGGTCGACCGGATCGGGACGTCCGCATGGATCCGCCTCACCGAGGCGACCGAGGCGCTCTGGCACGGCCTCGACGCGCTCGGAGCGTACTTCCGGAAATATGGGCTCACGATCGACATCGAACCGTTCGTCGATCGGCTCATCGACTCGCGGGACAAGTTCGGCGTGCTCAGATGACCTTCGTGATTCGCGCGAGCCGCTCGGCGGCTTCCTCCGTGAGGCCCGTGTCCCCCAGGATCGTATAGCGGTCCCTCGCGATCTCGTGCGCGTGGACGAGCGCCTGGACGACCTCGTCGTCCGTGACCCCGAGCGCGTGGGCCGTCGTGGGCGCGCCGATCGCCAGGAGGGCGTCCCGCACCTCCTCCCAGTTCCCGGCGTGGAGGTACATCATCATGATCGTCCCGACCCCGCACTGCTCCCCATGCAGCGCCGGCTTCTTCGCGACGCGGTCAAGCGCGTGGGAGAACTTGTGTTCGCTCCCCGACGCGGGCCGGGAGGAACCCGCGATGGACATCGCCACCCCGCTCGACACGAGCGCCTTGCACACGAACCAGGCGCTTTCCTCGAGCCGCGGCTTGATCGTCGGGGCGTTCTCGATTACGAGGTGCGCGGCCAGCTCGCTCAGCGCAGCTGCGTACGAGGAATAGTACTCATTCCTCAGGTTCCGAGCGAGGGCCCAGTCCTTCACCGCGGAGAGGTTCGAGATGATGTCCCCGCATCCCGCGGCGAGGAGGCGGAACGGCGATTCGGCGATGATCCCCGTGTCCATGATGACCGCGATGGGCGTCTGCGCGGCGAGGCTCACCTTCTCGCCGCCCTTCGTGATCGAGGCGCGGGACGACACGACGCCGTCGTGGCTCGCCGCGGTCGGCACGCTGACGAACGGCACGCCGGCGTTGAAGGACGCGCACTTCGCAACGTCGATAGGCCGGCCGCCCCCGACGCCGAGGGCGAAATCGAAGTTGCCCTTCCGGATGAGGTCCTCCGCCTCTCGGACTTCCTCCATCGTGGCATCGGGGATCAGGAAGATCTGCGTCTTGATACGCTTCTTCGCTAGGGAGTCGACGACGGTCGCACCTGCGACCTTCATCGTGATCTCGTCGGCCACGAGGAGCGCCTTCCGCCCGAGCTTGAGGGACGCGCAGACGTCGCCCGTCTGCAGGATGCCGTCGTGGCCCACGACGACGTAGCGCGGAAGTTCCATGGCCTTCGTCTTGGAGAAGGACTCTACATCGAAGGTCGTCAAGGACGCGCCCTGAACCGGGTTCAAGGGGGTGTCGCTACTTAAATCTGAGTCCGCGGCACCCGGGACGCTCTCAGGACGGAGGGCCGCCGCGGAAAGTTTAAGCAAGCCCTCCCGGATGGAAGCCCTCCATGCCCCCGTCCCCGCCCGAGGACCTCGCCCGCGGGGAGTCGGAGTTCCTTCGCGGGAACGACCTCTGCGACGCACACCGCTACGAGGACGCGGTCGAGTGCTACGACCGCGCCGTCGCCCTGGGCTACGAGGATCACGTGCTCTGGAACAACCGCGGCGTGGCGCTCGACGGCCTCGGCCGGGACGAGGATGCCCTCGACTCGTACCGCAAGGCGCTGGGCCGGAAGGCGGACTACGACGTCGCGTGGTACAACCTCGGGAACGCGCAGGCCCACCTGGGCCGCTTCGAGGATGCCCTGAAGGCGTACGACCGCGCCCTCGCCCTCCGCCCGGACTACGCGGAGGTGCTCTTCGACAAGGCGGCGGCCCTCGCCCACCTGGGGCGCGCGAAGTCTGCGGTCGCCCTGTACGAGGACTTCCTGCGCCGCGATCCGAAGAACGGGACGGCCTGGGTGCGGAAGGGTCGCCTGCTCCTCGATCTGGACCGCCCCCAGGAGGCGGCCGAGGCCCTCGAGGCCGCGGTGGGCCTCGACCCGAAGGTCCGCACGGCGTGGTCCGCGCTCGGCGATGCGCGCTTCGCCCTCGAGCGATACGAAGAGGCAGTCGAGGCGTACGACCGAGCGCTCGAGATCGACCCGAACGACGCGCCGGCGTGGAACAACAAAGGCTTCACGTTCTTCATGCTCGGCATCCACGACGAGGCGCTCCGATGCTACGACCGGGCGATCGCCCTGGACCCGCACTACAAGGCCGCGTGGTACAACAAGGGATACACGCTGCACGGCATCGACCGCCTCGAGGAGGCCGTCGTCTGTTACCAGAAGGCCCTCGAGTTCGACGTGGGCGACGAGGTCCTCTGGAACAACCTGGGGAACGCCCTGTACAACCTCGGGCGATACGAGGAGTCGATCCCCTACTTCGAGAAGGCCCTCGAGGTCAACCCGAAGTACGAGATTGCGTGGAACAACATCGGGAACGCGCTCAACAAGATGGGGAAGTGGGCCGAATCGCTGACGTACCACGACAAGTCCCTCGAGATCAAGCCGGACTTCGACTACGCGCTGTACGCGAAGGGCGAGAGCCTCCACAAGCTCGGCCGCCACGAGGAGGGACTGGAGCTCATCACCCAGAGCCTCGAGCTCAACCCGAACTACGACCACGCTTGGATGGCCAAGGCGGAGGCCCTGCGCGCGCTGGGCCGCCTCGAGGAGTGCCGAGACGCGCTCAACAACGCGCTCATCCTGAACCCCGGGTTCGAGGATGCGTGGATCTTCCGCGGCCAGGTGCTCGAGGAGATCGGGAACGCCCTCGAGGCGGAGCGATGCTACGAGGAGGCCCTGGGCTGCTTCGACGCCGGACTCGAGATGGATGCGGCGGACGCGTCGCTGTGGCTGCGGAAGGCTCGCCTCCTGGACGAGCTTGCGCGGACGGAGGACGCCCTCGAGGCGTACGCCGCCGCAGCGTCCCGCGCCAAGGACGCCGAGCCCTTCGCCGCCCTGGCCGACGCCCTCATCCGAGCGGGCCGCGGGTCGGACGCGCTGGCCCCCGCGGACGAGGCCCGGGTGCGGTTCCCCGAGGATCCGCGCGGATGGCGCGCAGCGGGCCGAGCCTGGCTCACCCGCGGAGACCCGGAGCGCGCCCTGCCGTTCCTGGAGAAAGCCGCCGCCCTTCAGGACGACGTCGGCACGCGGGTCGACCGGGCGCGTGCCCTGGCGGCCCTGGGCCGCACGGACGCGGCGGTCGAGACCCTAGGCGACGACTCCGATCTGGACGCGGCGTCCCAGCTCCTCCGGGCGGACTGGCTGCACGCCCTCGGCCGGAGGGAGGAAGCCCTCGCCGCCTGCGACGCCGCGGTCCGCGTCGATCCCGCGGTCCGGGACGTCGCCTACCACCGCAAGGGGAAGCTCCTCCTCGCCGACGGCCGATCGAAGGAGGCCGCCGGGTGCTTCGACGCCGCGCTCGGGCTCAACCCGGCCGACCCGGAATACTGGTGCGATGCTGCGGTCGCCTGGCGGTCTTGCGGCCAGGAGGCGAAGGCCCGCCGCCTGCTCGACCGGGCGCTCGATCTGGACCCGCACCTCGAGCGGGCCCTCCGTCTCCGGGACCTGACGCCCGCGTCAGGGTAGGAGCCTTTTATTCTTTCATATGGATAAAAGACAGGCTCGCCAATCCGAGCAAGGGTTATCTTCTTCGGGCTCATGAGGGCCTCCAATGGTCCTGAGGGTGCGCCACCGCACCCGCCTCCGGCGCAAGGAAGTCGAGGCGTGGTTCCGTCGACTCGGCGAGGACTTTGGGATGGCGATGCCCTCCGATGAGACTCCGATCGATGCGGCGGACGCGGGGGAGATGCGCCTCCTGCTCCTCGACGACGAGGCGGTCGCCCTGGTCCTGGGCGAAACGGTCGGACCTACCGTTCGCGGCCTCCTCGCTTTCCCGGCCAGCAAGCGCCACGTCACGGTCGACATGGGAGCGGTCCCCTTTGTCTACAACGGCGCGGATGTCATGGCGCCGGGGATCGTGGACGCGGACCCCGCCATCCGGGCGGGAGACCTCGTTTGGGTCCGGGATGAGAAGAACCGTCGCCCCCTGGCGGTCGGCCGCGCGATCATGGATGGCCCGACGATGGCCCGCGAGGAGCGCGGCAAGGCGATCGAGACGATCCACCACGTCGGGGACGACCTCTGGCGCCTCGGGGAGGAGGAGTCGTGACGTGGTCGCCCTTCAGGCAGTCCTCTTCGACGTGGACGGGACTCTCCTCGACACGCGGGACGCTTGGATCGCCGCGTTCGACGACGGCCTGTCCGCCATCGGCTCCCGAGCGATGTCCGGCGTCGAAGGGGCCCGGTGGATCGGCACACCCATCGAGATGATCTACGCGGAGCGGTGCGGGCTCTCGGGAGAGCTCCTGACCGCCGCGGTCCGGGAGTTCCAGCGGAGCGAGGCCGCCTCGCTCGGGCGCGGCGTGCGGACCTACGCCGGCGTACGGGAGATGCTATCCTCGCTCGGAGCCTGGCAGCTCGCGACAATCACGAACAAGCGTCACGACACGACCTTGGAGGCCCTCCGCCTCGCCGGGTTGGAGGATCGGTTCGCGCTCGTCCTCGGCGGGGACTCCGTCGCGCACAAGAAGCCCGCTCCCGACCCGGTCCTCCAGGCCGCGGAGGCCCTGAAGGTCCCCGTCTCCGCCTGCGCGGTCGTCGGAGACACGGAGAACGACGTCCAGGCGGGCCGCGACGCGGGAGCGGTGACGATCGGAGTCACGTGGGGCTACGGGACCCGCGCGCGACTCGAGGAGGCGGGGGTGGGGTACCTCGTCGAAACGCCCGCGGCACTGCCGCCCCTGATGCGCGCCCTCACGCCCAGTACGGTGACTTGAGGTACTTGTAGACGGACATGACCGCGGTCACGGCCTCCCCGCACGCCGTCACAATGCGTTTGTCCTTCCCCGGATAGGAGACGATGTCGCCGCACGCATACACGCCCGGTACGGACGTGGACATGTCGGCCTTCACCTTGATGAGCCGCTCGCCCTCCAGAGCGATCCCCCACTTGGGCAGCGGCGTGATCTTCGGCTCGAAGCCGATGTTGATCAGGACCGTGTCGATCTCGAAGACGGTCTTCTTCAGCGTCCGGTTGTCGTAGACGACGGCCCGCTCCACGCTGCCGTCCCCTTCGATCGACGTCAGCTCGGCGTTGAACACAACTTGGATGGGCGCCTTCTTGACCGCCTCCACGTTCTTCTCCATCGCGCGGAACTCGCCGCGTCGGTGGACCAGGGTCACCTCCTTCGCGGACGCGACGATCTCGAGCGCGTACTCCAGGGCGCTGTCGCCGCCGCCGACGATCAGCACGCGCTTGCCCCGGAACTCGTGGCGGTCCTTGACCTGGTACGTGACGCCCTTGCCCTCGAGCTCTGTCTCGCCGGGGATGTCCAAGCGCTTGGGCTCGAACAGCCCCATGCCCACCGCCAGGATGACCGCTCGGGCGTCGTACGTCGTCCCGTCCCGGGTCGCGATGTGGAAGATCTGGCCGTCCCGCTTCAGGTCGACCATCTCCCCGGTCACCATCTCCGCGCCGCTCTCGCGGGCGTGCATCGTGAAGAGCTCTCCGAGCTCGCCGCCCTCGATCGCAATGTAGCTCGGGTAGTCGTACACGGACTTCGTAGGGTAGAGCCAGGCCAGCTGGCCCCCCATCGCCTGGGCTTCCAGGATCAGGGTCGAAAGGCTCCGCGTCCTCGCGTAGATCCCCGCGGTCAGGCCCGCCGGGCCTCCCCCTACGACGACGACGTCGTAGACCATGGCGTCTTGCGACAAAGACCCACCCCTTAAAAATCTTGTTACCCGACTATTCCCCGCGACACGGCGTGGCACGAAAGAGCACAGCTATAATACAGTCACTTTTATTTTTATCGCCATTCTGTCAACCCGAGGCTCCGTCTTCACGATACTTTTAAATTCTCCCTCCTGGATATGCCGGAACCAGAAGGGATTTGGGATGGCCTTCATCAAGAAGCCGTTCAAACGCCTCGCTGAAGGAGGCTCCGCCGCAGAGGCCGACACGTACATCGACCTGGGGGAGCTGACCTTTGATGGCGAGGGCGGAGCGCTTGGAGAACCGGTCGAACACCTCGTCAAGGTCGCGGAGATCTACCGCTACGAGGACGTGGCAGATCTGACGACCCACGTCTACAACGGGAACATCCTGCTGATCGACTTCACGAGCCTGTCGAGCGACGAGCTCGCCCTGAAGCGGATCACGGCCGAGCTAAAGAGTGCAATCCGGGACTGCGGCGGCGACGTCGCCGTCGTCGGCAAGAACGTCATGATGGCCACCCCGGCCGGCATCAAGATCGACCGGGCGAAGATCAAGGGCAGCTTCTGAGCCGCCTCAGATCCGCCGTCCCCAGCGGCGCGGCTTCGGGAGCTCGTAGGGCCTCGCCGTGAACCCTTCCGGCCCGTAGTCCAGCACGAAGTAGTCCCGCGAGTGGTTCGTGTGCCGCATCTTCGAGATGCGGATCAGGAGCTGGACCCTTCCCTCCCCGACGCCGCTGAAGCGGAGCTCGAACGCGCCGTCCGCCAGGAAGGCGACGTCGTGGTCCACGCCGGGCCGCGCCGGGTCCTGTTCGGCCAGCACGAAGGACGTGGCCCCGAGGCCACGCAGGAAGTGGAAGAAGTGGAACAGCTCGCGCCGCACGTCCTCGATGTGCGTGAGGGCGGCCAGCGCATCGAGGGAGTCGATGACGACGACACCCAGCGGGTCCCGCTCCCGCCTCCGGCTCAGGTAGTCCTCGAGGACCCGCACCCAGTCGCGGATCTCCTCGGCGCCCGCGTAATCGAGGCGCAGCCGGCTGATGTCGACGACGAAGTCCTCAGCGTCCCCGAGGCCGAGCCGCTTCATTGTCTGGACGATCGAGTCCCGGCTCTCCTCGATCGTGACGAAGACCCCGCGCGTCCCCGCGGCGCGGTTCCGGATCAACGTATAGAGGGCGAGGGACGTCTTCATCGAGCCGCCCGGCCCCACGATCCCGACGACGTGACCGCGGGGCACACCCCCCTGCAGGGCCGCGTCCAGCCCCTTCACGTACGTCGGCACGCGCGCGTCGGTGTCCTTCGTCCGGGCGGCCAGGGCGGCCACCTGCTCGCGCAGACGGCGGACCTCGTCCCGCAGGGTCCGGATCTCCGCCTCGGACCCACCTGGCGGCGTCGCGGGTGTCCCCCGGTCAATGGGAACCGGCCCGCCCGGTTCCGTCCCGTCCCCGTCCTGCAACATCCCGCTGCCCGGCATGCGACCGGCTCGCTTTTATGCTTTGGAACGGTCTTTGCCGTGTCCTGTCCGGCGGCGGGGTGAGAATCATCCCGAGGTCCCTCCGACAGAATGCTTATATAGGCCCCTGCCCAAGTAGTACTCCTTCGGGGCGACCCATGTCTGTGAAGGCGAAGCCTGAGCGGGGACCAGCCGGTACGATCACCGTGGACGACCTCACCCGCGCGATCAAGAACTCGATCGACCGCACGGGGATGAAGGAGGAGGAGGCCCGCGCCATGGCGACCCACGTCCTCAACTTCTTCGGCTATTCCGAGCGCATCATCGACAACGTCCTCGAACCGGAGGACCGGGATGCGTTCTACATGCTCGAGGACTCCGGCATCCTGACGACGGAGCGGGAGGAGACGACCCTCTACGACGGCCGGGAGTGGCGGATCCACTACTGGATGTTCCGCAAGGACCGCATCTTCGAGCTCGTCGAGGCCCAGCGCGCCAAGGAAGAGGCCGGGGTCGGACAGACGATCTACGACGACGTGCCCGAGGACCTCTGGATCGCGCGCCGGGAGAAGCCGGCGGACGCGCCCAAGTGACCCGGACGCTCACCCGAACGCGAGCTGCAGGGTCCCGCCGCTTCGCCGCACGAGGTCCACCGCCAGGGAGTGGGGCAGGTACATCCGTCCCCCGCGGAAGGGGAAGGCGGGGCCGAAGTCCTCCGTGGCACGCAACGCCTTCGCGGCCAGCTCCTCTGCGATGTAGACGCTGTCCTCCAGGTCCCCTGCGACGAAGACGGTCACCGGAAGTCGGAGGGTCTCCGCCTCCTGCGCCGTCAGCACGCGGGCGAGCCTTCGGAGGGCGGCCGGGTCAAACGGGTGGTCCGCGCCCTCGCGGTCCCGGCAGGCCGGCTCGGCTTCCTGGAGGAGGTGGGCTAGGCTCTTCCGCTCCACGACGAGCCCGGCGTTCAGGCGTCCGAGCTCGAGGGAGATCCAGCGGTCCCAGGCGCCCGGAATGGCCATGCATCCTCCCACGACGGCGGGCGGTGAAAAAGCCTTCGGAGAGCCCGCGAAACCTTTTTCCCCGTGTCCCTCTTTGGGCCGGGTCGAAGGACTGTCCGTGTCAGCCTCTCTCTCCTGCACGCGTTGCGGCTACCAGAACCAGCCCGGGTACACGTTCTGCACGAACTGCGGCGCCCCCCTCGGCGCGGCGGCCGGCGCGCCGGCGGTGGCTCCCCCGGCCGCCTACGGCGCGCCCCCGGGATATCCGTCCGCCGCGGGCTACTATCCGCCTGCCGGGGACTATGACCGCTCGAGGCAGGTCGACCGCACGAAGACCGGCGTCCTGCTGTTGCTGATCGGGACCCTGCTCTCATGGCTGCCGTTGATCTCGATCATCGGCTACCTCCTCATCTTCATCGGCGTCATCCTCGTAATCCTCGGACGGAAGGCGTTTGGAGCTGCTCACTCGAGAAACATCCTCGTTTCGATCGTCCTGTTCATCGTCGGCGTCCTGGTCGTGATCGGCGTGACCGTCATCGCGGCGCTGGCGAGCATCGCGGGCCAGTTCGGCAGCGGCGGGGCGGTCACGATCACGCCCCCGATTCTCGCGGCAGCGCTCAACGCGAGCCTCCTGGGCGCCATTCCCGCGGCAATCATCCTCGGCATCGCGGAGGTCCTGTTCACCTACGGGTTGCAGGCGCAGCCCGGGCGGGTCATCCTGTTCGCAGCGTACGGTGCGAACATCGCCGTGAGCATCGCCATGTATCTTCTCCTGAGCTCCGTGGTCGGTGCCGTGGTCACCCAGGCCGACTACGACAGCGTCGTCGCCCTGCAGGGCACCTACGCTCTCCTCAACGTCATCCCTGCGTTGCTCTTCGCTGCCGCGGACTACCTCGCATGGGCGCGGATCAATCGCGGGGAGATCCCCGCGCACCCCGGCGGAGCTTCGGGGGCCGTCCTGACGTCCCCGTACGCGATGCCGCCTCAGTCCCCGCCGCCGAGCGGCCCCGCGCCGCCCCTCAATCCGCAGTGAGACGCCGCGTCCACGAGGGCGGGAGGCCGCCCTCCCTTCACTTCTTCTTGGCGAGGACGTGCGTCACGAAGAACTTCTCGCCGTCGTGGGTCAGGGCGAGCGCATTGTGGTCGTGGTTCATCCATCGCATCTTCACGCAGCGCAGGCGGAGCTGGACGTCCGTCTCGCCGATCTCGACCTGGCGCAGCTGGAGGATGCCGTCGGCGAGGAAGTCCTCCCCCCACTGGGCGAGCCGCTGCGCGCCGAAGGGCGTCTCGGCGATCAGGAACGTCGTCAGGTCGAGCTCCTTGAGCCCGGTGAGGAAGTGGAACATCTCGCGACGCGGGTTCTTCATCTCCGTGAGCGCGTAGAGGACCTCGAGGCTGTCCAGGGCGAGGACCTCGTACTGGCTCGAGTTGACGGCCTCCTTGATGATCTCGAGGAGGATCGTGACCCAGTCCTTCGTGGACTCGGACCGCTCCATCCCGCGGCGCAGCTGGCCCATGTCCAGGATGTACACGTGGGCCTCGTCGACCTGGGTCATGCCCATCCGGGCGGCCCCGGCGCGGAGGCTGTCCATGGACTGTTCGAAGCTGACGTAGAGGGAGCGCGTGCCGTTCAGGCGGGCGTTCTCGTGCATCATCCAGAGGATGAGGGACGTCTTCATCGTGCCCGGGGTGCCGGCGACGAGGATCGTGCTCCCCTTCGGGATGCCACCTCCGAGGGCGCGGTCCAAGCCCTCGACGTAGGAATGGAAAACGGGCACCTCGGAGTCCATCGCGGGTGGAGGACGAGGACCACGTTATAAAGGGGTGGCGACCTAGTTATCGGCGTCGATACCCATCCGTTTTCCTGGAGGGAACGCTTTTGTAGCGAGACGGCTTTCCGCCTCCGCGAGAAGGGATGGGTAGACGGGACGAGGCAGCCCTCCGGTTGCTCCTCTGGGAGCTCGAGGGCCGCGGCGACCAAGTCAAGGAGGCCATGCTACGCCATCCCGACAAGAACCTGGCCGAGGCCGTCGATCTGATTGAACAGGAGGTGCCGAGCTTGTCGCCCCACGAACCCGCGCCCCATGCGACCGCCCCGGGACCCGTCCGCACTCGCCCCACCACGGAGCTGGACGCCCTCGATCAGGAGTTCCAGACCTTCCGCCATCTCCTCGCCCCGCGCGAGGCAAAGGATTTCGAGATGCAGCTTCGCGAGCTCTCGAAGACGCGAGACCGCGACGGCATCACGGCGCTGCGCCGCCGCCTCCGGGCGCTCTCCCTCCAGGCGACCTTCTGGTCCGACCTCGCGGCGAAGGAGAGAGAGTCGAACGCGATCGCCCTCCTGATCCTGCGGCGCGGGCACGGCGTGCTCGCGAAGGCCGGGGAGACCGCGTACCTGGACCAGCCCGACGTCGCGGACGCGATCCGCCGCGAGACGGGCCGGCCGGCCCAGGGGACCTACGTGATGCACCTCCCCGTCGGACGCCTCGTCGTCATGACGGGGGAGACGACCGCCATCGTCGCGCTGTTCCGCCGCGCGCCGGGGAAGGACGTCGTCTCGGTCCTGACGAAGACGGTCGAGGCGATCGAGGAGAACAAGGCCGCCGCGGTGCGGACGTTCGGGAACGAGCCCCTGGCCGCGCGGTACGCCGACGCGCTCCTCAAGCTCCTCGCGAAGACGTCACTTTGAGATCACGCGGGTGATCTGGAACTGCTCCGCGCCGCGGACGAGCGCGAAGTCGCCGTGCTCGTGCTTGGACCGGCGCATCTTGACGCAGCGGATCCGCAGCTGGACGTCGGTCTCGCCGATGGGCGCCTGCTTGAGGTGCAGGATGCCGTCCGCCAGGAACTCCTCGTCGTAGCGGCCGAAGCCGCCCTGCGAGCCGGACGGGATCTCCGTGATCAGGAACGCGGTCGCGTTCAGGGAGCGCAGGAACCCAAAGAAGTGGAAGAGTTCCCGCCGCGGGTTCTCGAGACGGCTCAGGCTGTACAGCGCCTCGAGGCTGTCGATCGCGATCAGGTCGAAGTTGTTCACCCGGACGCGCTGCTCGATGTACTTCTGGAGGACGTCGAGCCAGTTCTTCGAAAGCTCCTCCTCCTTGTGCTCGAGGCGGATGCGCCCGATGTCGAGGATGTAGAGCTCGAGGTCTTCGAAGCTCGTCATGCCGAGGTCGGCCATGGAGGCGCGGAGCTCCTCCTGGCTCTCCTCGAGGGAGATGTAGAGGGCGCGGGACCCCGCCTTGACGTTCTCGTAGAGGATCGAGAAGGTCAGGGCGGTCTTCATCGTGCCCGGAGTGCCGGCCACGAGGACGACGGAGCCCCGCGGGACGCCGCCCCCCAGGGCCTCGTCGAAGCCCTCGACGAAGGTCTTGACCCGATCCATGGAACCGAGGCGAAACGAGCCCCTCGCGCTATAAAGGGGTGGTGCGGAGATTATCACCCCCGAAAACGCGCGCGGACCGGGGCGGTACCGGTCCGGGCAAGCTCTATGGCGGGTGGCGGGTTGTCATCGAGTCGTGGCTCCGCGTCGTGGTCCGTCTTCGCGTTCTTCCCCGCGGACGGTCCGGCTCGTTCGGATGACCGCGACCCAACGCCGGAACGCGCTCGAGGGGGAAGCGTTCGAGTACGCCGAGGCGAAGGCGCGCGCGGGATTCTGGTCCCGCGAGGAGTCGCTCGCGCGGGCGCGCAGGGAGATCGCCTCGACCGTGGGAACGAGCCCGGCGAAACGGGGCCACGAGTTCTTCGTCGCCGTGGACGACGCGGGCCGCCGGATCGGCTGGGCGTGGTTCGGGCCTGTGCCGGGATCTAAGGGGGCCCGCGGGAAGCGATGGCTCTTCGAGATCGTCGTCGACGACGCGCTCCGCGGGAAGGGATACGGCCGCGGTCTCCTCCAGGCGGTCGAGCGCCGTCTCCTGAAAGCCGGCGTGACATGGCTCCACTTGAACGTGTTCCGCTGGAACACGGTGGCCGTCGCCCTGTACGAAAGCTCGGGTTACGAGGTCGTCTCCCAGAGCGAGATGAACCTCGAGATGCGGAAGCGCCTCCGTTCCGAATATGGTGGCTCGCGCCCGGCGGGCGGTGGCTTATATGGAACCATCCCCTTCGCCGCGGCGATGGCCCTCGAGGCGATCCCGCAGGCCCTCTGGTTCTTCCTGCCCGCGTACGTCGCGAACCCGATGGCGGTCGTGTGGGGCGGCGGGCGTCCGATGGATTTCGGGAAGACCCTTCGGGACGGCGAGCGGCTCTTCGGGGACGGAAAGACGTGGCGGGGCCTCGTCGGGGGCACCCTGAGCGGGGCGCTCCTCGGCCTCCTGCTCGCCCTGCCCTTCGTCTTCCTCGATCCGTCGTCGGGCTGGTCCTTCGGCGCGCCGCTCGACGCGTTCCTCGCGTCCGGCCTCCTCGCGTTCGGCGCGCTCCTGGGCGACCTGGTCGGCGCGTTCGTCAAGCGACGGATGCACAAGCCGCGCGGGGCGAAGGCGCCGGGCCTCGATCAGTACGATTTCGTGGCGGGTGGGCTCTTGCTCAGCCTCCTCGCCGCGGGCTGGTCCGTGCCGCGGTTCTTCTCGGGCGACGCATGGTATGGCGTGCTCGCCATCATCCTTATCACGCCCGCGCTGCATCGCGGCGTGAACATCCTCGGCTACCGGATGGGGAAGAAGCATGAGCCCTGGTGAGTTCGACCGCGCCGCGTTCCTGGCGGACCTCAAGGCGTGCGGGGCGCTGCAGTTCGGGACGTTCACCCTGGCCTCGGGCAAGACCTCCGCGTTCTACATCGACATCAAGAAGGCCGTGACGCGGCCCGCCCTGCTCCGTGCGATCGGCGAGGGGATGGCCCCCTTCGCGGCGCACGCGGACCGGATCGCGGGCGTGGAACTTGGCGCGGTCCCCATCGCTGCGGCCGTCAGCCTGGCGTCGAACAAGCCCTACCTCATGGTCCGCAAGGCGACGAAGGAGCACGGGACGAAGAAGGAGTTCGAAGGCGAACTTGCGAAGGGCGACCGGGTGCTCTTCGTCGAGGACGTCATCACGACGGGCGGCACGCTACGCGGCGCGATCGAGCGGCTGCGCGCGCAGGGCGCGGTCATCGACGACGTCGTCGCGGTCGTCGACCGCGAGGAAGGCGGGAAGATGGCCCTCGCGGAGATCGCCGTGCACCTTCATGCACTGGTGACCGCGAAGGACCTCCTCGCGAGCGCGTAGGGGTTCGGCACTTTCGCCCATCCCTCCCGGGCCCGTTGAAATACGCGCGATCCCGTGGTCTCCTCCTTCGAGGGCATCATGGGCACGATCACGATCCGGGCGGACGGA
The DNA here is from genome assembly GCA_963768855.1 of uncultured Thermoplasmata archaeon. Taxonomy (GTDB): domain Archaea; phylum Thermoplasmatota; class Thermoplasmata; order RBG-16-68-12; family RBG-16-68-12; genus RBG-16-68-12. The sequence goes on along the minus strand of CAVYJM010000010.1, from coordinate 10,781 downwards.
GACGGCGGCGGGGCCCGAGCCCTGACCGTGTCCGAGCTCACCCGCCTCCTGCGGGACACGGTGCGCTCCAACCCCCTCCTCACGCGCGTGCTCGTCCGCGGCGAAACGAGCAACGTGCAGCGCGTCTCCGGAGGCCTCGTGTTCTTCACCCTCAAGGACGAGAACGCGCAGATCCCCTGTGTCCTGTTCCGCGGCGATGCGGAGTCCCTCCCCTTCGACCTGGCGGATGGCATGGCGGTCCTCGCGACCGGCGACGTCGACCTGTACGCGCGCCGTGGGGAGATCCAGCTCGTCGTGCACACCCTGGCCCCCGAGGGCGTGGGCCTGTTCTGGGCGACGTTCCAGCGGACGCGCAAGACCCTCGACGCGGAGGGCCTGTTCGGCGCCGCGAGGAAGCGGCCCCTGCCGACGTACCCGTGTCGTATCGGGCTCGTGACGTCGGAGCGGGGTGCCGTCCTCCATGACCTCGTGACGATCCTGCGACGGCGCTATCCCCTCGCGGACGTCGTCCTGTCTCCCGCACTCGTGCAGGGACCCGAGGCCCCCGCCAGCCTGCGGCAGGCTCTCGCCGCCGTGCAGGAACGCGTGGACCTCGTCATCGTCGCCCGCGGCGGCGGTTCCCTCGAGGACCTCTGGTGCTTCAACGACGAGTCCCTGGCCCGGGCCATCGCCTCATGCCCCGTGCCCGTCGTGAGTGCGGTCGGGCACGAGACGGACGTCACGATCGCGGACTTCGTGGCCGACGTCCGCGCGCCCACGCCCAGCGCGGCCGCGGAGCTCGTCTCCCCAGACTCGGAGGACCTGCAGGCCCACCTGCAATCCCTCGCCGAGGCGTCCCTGGCCGCGATCCGGGACGCGCTGCGGGAGCGAAGGAGGGCCGCGGCCGTCGCGGGAGGCCGTCTCTCCCCGCTCGCGCTCCGGAACGAGGTCGCGGACTCCACAGTGCGGCTGGGGAAGCTGGGCTGTGGCCTCCGGGACGCGACCGTCCGGATGCTGGCGGCCCGGTCGGAACGGCTCGACTCCGTCGCCGACCGCTTGGATGCCGTGAGCCCCCTGGGCACCTTGCGCCGCGGGTACGCGATCGTCGAGCGCGGCGCGGGCGGCGTGGTCACCCTCGCCCGCTCCGTGCTCGTCCCAGACAACCTGGTCGTCCGCCTCCAGGACGGCCGCCTTCACGTTCACGTCGAATCGAAACAGGAGGACCCATGACATGACCGACGAACCGTCGTTCGAGGACGCCCTCGCGGCGCTCGAGGCGAAGGTCGAGGAGCTCTCCCGCGGCGACGTGCCGCTGGACCGAGCCCTGGCGACCTTCGAGGAAGGTCTCGCCCTGTACCGCCGGTGCCACGGCATGCTGGCCCAGGCGGAGCAGCGCGTGACGAAGCTCGTGGCCGCGACGGACGGACTCCAGGAAGAGCCGCTGGAACTCGAGTGAGCGCGCCGGGCCGGCGCATCATCCCTCTTCGGGGATCTCGCCGGGCTCCGCCTCGTCCTCCTCGATGCGCCACGTGTGCGTGTAGCCCACGCCCCCCCGCGCGCGGCTGTGCCCGTACCCGCGTCCCGGGTCCTTGATCTCGATCTCCTGCGGACTCCCCGGCGACGCGACGTCGGAGAGGTCCTTGCAGCTCGCGAAGAGGTCCTCCTCCGTGATGCCGAAGGGCGCGAGGAGCGTCTGCCCCGAGCGGCACAGGAGGCGGATGTACTCCCACGCATCCGGCCTCTCGTCTCCATCGAGGAACTCCGCGACGCGCACCTTCCGCTCTGACTCGCGCGCTCGGACGTCGAGGAGGACGTAGCGCACGGTCTCTCCGGGCTCGACCGTGAAGCCGCGTTTCTCCATCTGCTTGAGGGCCGCCGCGGTCGCCGTGAGGACGACGTACTCGGGCAGGGTGCGGGAGACGTTCTTCGTGAGGACGAACTGGTGCACGGGGATCGCGCGGTCGAGGACGCGCTTCGCGGTCCAGCGCAGCACGTTCACGGCGCGGGGGATGCGCTCGTGGAACTCCGCCGCGTTCGAGGCGAGGCTCAGCTCTCCGAGCATCGCCTCTTGGGCGATGTTGATGAACTCCGGCGTGTCGTGTTTCCGCAGCTCGATGCCGCGGAGCTTGAACTCATCGTGGTCGTAGAGGCCGTAGTAGCGGTTCAGCGCGCCGACGCCGGTCGTTTTGCAGGGGAGGAAGACGATCCACTTGTAGCGGCCCTCGAGTTCGATGGGGAGACCTGTTGCACCGGCGATATGGTCCTGGACCTTGCGGATGTCGTCTGCATCAGGTTTGGGGCGGAGCCACAGCGAGTCGACGATGCCGTGGACCACCTCGTAGCGGTGTGACTCCGCGATTTCCATGGAGTGGACGAGAACGTCGCGCGCGTACGCGTTGATGGCCTCGTGGCATTCGATGCGGCCGAAGCGGGCATTTTTGTAGCCAGTGTAACCGAAAGCACGTCACTAGGAGCCACTTCAGGATCGTGTCCCTGCCCGCATACACCTCCTGTAGCGGGCCCGGCTCCTTCTTCATCTTCTTGTAGTAACGCCGCCGCTCGACCACGGGCCTCAAGACACGAGGAATCAATCCTGCGCGTCGCGTGCAAAGATGATAATTCAACTCGGGAACGCCACGCCCGTCCGAGGAGCAGCAAGGACAATCGAGCGTCTCTGGGCTGATGTTGAACTTCACCATGATGTTCGGATACAGCGCGAAGAAATCGAGCTCGTAGAGTCCCTCGTGCAATCCGACCTCGGGCTCGAAGATGAATCCGCCGCGGTCCCCCCGCAGCAGATACTCCGCGCTCTTGAACTCCTCCGGACGGTTCTTCTTCCAGGCCGCGAGGCAACCGTCCTTGTGTGCCTGGTTCACCTGCATCGCGGTGATCGCCGTGCCCGGCGTGAGCCGCGCCTGCTCCTGGGGTGTCAGGGTCGACAGGCGGGACAGCTCCGCGAGCCCCGCGAAGTCACTCTCCCGGAACGCGAAGTGCCCGCGGTCCAGGTGCAGCCGTCCGCGCAGGATGTATTGCCCGGGTTTGTAGACGATCTTCCCGTACGTGAAGTAGGACTTCGCTTTCTTCTCCGCGAATTTGTCCGCATCACGGCCGAGCTGCAAATTCACGCCGAGTTCCGCGGCCTTCCGCGCGAGGTACGGCATGACGAAGGCGTCTCCACCATCCGTCATCAGGATGTCCGGGTCCTTCGAGCGGACCGTCTCGTCGATGCCTCGGAGGATCGCCTCCTCGCTCCCGTCGATCTCAACGTCGTCCATACGAGCTCCGAGGAGCCGATCCTGCATCCGCGGCATGCCTGCCGGGTTGTCCACATGGAGGTCGAGGAGAGACCGCCTCAAAGGCGGCAGCGGATAGTCGAGGGCGAAGTGTTCCTCCTCCGCCCGCCATGTGCCGTTCGCGTAGCGCACGAGGCCCATGGGGAAGATATCGTGCTCGATTGCGTAGCGCTGGCTGAACCGCAGGTCGACATCGAAGAGACGGTGGTCCACATAGCCGCCGTTCGAGTCGAGGATATGGGAGAGTTTTCGCAGGTCGCGGTAGTGCCGCGGCACGATCTCGAGGACGGGACGCGGTTCGTCGTCCTCGAGGGCGATGCGGCGCGAGACCTCGCGGATCTCGCGCACGCCGTCAAGGATCTCGATGCGGCGGCGGAGGGAAGGCAGGTCGCCCGGCGATGCGTGGAGGAAGAACGACGGCACGAGTCGCGGGTCCTCGATGCGGTGCGCGCCCTGCTCGTTCCAGAGCCGGAGGACCACCGCGTCCTTGTCGTAGTCCGCGTACGCGTCGATGATCCATCCGTGCGTGAAACTCCCCCGGGGCCCTCCTTCAGGGTCGAGGGGGCTCTTGGTCCGATGCCGGGGAGGGGTCCGTGAAAGTGCGCGCGAGCAGGATCTCGTGCGGCGCGATCATCATGTTCATCTGGACCGCGAGGCTGCGCCACCGGTACCACTGCCACATTGCGCCCCGCGGGACTTCCTGGAATCTGAGGACCTTGAAAAGTCCCATGGACGCTTCGTTGCCATCGGGGACCGCGGCGAAGACCCGCGTGGCTCCGCGGGACTCGAATCTCCGCAGGGACTCCTCCACGAGCAACCGTCCCGCGTGGTGCCTCCGGTGCTCCGAGTCCACCGCGACGAAGTACACGTAGCCGATCGGCGGCCGTCCGTCGAAGAGGCGCCCTTCGAGGAACCCGACTACCCCGCCATCCTCCTCGGCGATGAGCTGGGGCCAGCCCTGGCGGCTCCCGTGGATCGAGAAGAACGCGTACACGCGGTCGAAGGAGGCCCGCGAGATCCGCTCGATCGCCGGACGGTCCTCAGGCCGTGCCTCGCGGAGGTTCACGGGCCGCGGATTCCTCCGGGCCGGAAGAACGTTCGCGTCGGGTCCGCAGGGTCTCCAGCTCCTTCTCCATCTCGAGGAGGATGGACAGGAACGCGAGGTCCGTGGGGTCCAGGTGGGCGGAGTAGCTCGCGGCGCTCGCGTGCTGCCTCGCCTTGTTCAGGAGACGGTCGAAGACCTCCCGGTCCCTCTCCCGAAGCGCGCGGCGGTAGTCCATCCAGTCGTTCAGGATCGACTCGAGGTGGAGGCGGTACGTCGGGATCGTGCGGCCCATGCGCTCGCTATGGTCTGTGTCCGCTATCATCGGATGCCCGGGAGAGGTCCCCGAAAGTGTCCCGGAAAAGTCAACCTTAAACAAGGTTGACTTCCCAGCCGCATCGTCTACGGCCGCGCCCACCGACGCATCTTGCGGAGGCACGCCTTGCGGTCATCCGGGATTCCCTTGAAAATCTCCAAGGTCACGCGGTCCTCGTAGCGCGCCTTGAGCGCGCGGACGTCCCGCTCCAGGTCGATCGTTCCCTGGCCGAAGGGCAGGTGCTCGTCCCCTTCCTTGCCGTGGCCTCCATGGTTGTCGTGCATGTGGACGAGCCCGAGGCGATCTCCAAGCGCCTCCAGGTACGTCCGCCCGCCGTCCTCGCGCTTGTCGAGGTGGGCGTGCCCGATGTCGAGGCAGTACTGCAGGTCCGGCACCGCGTCGAGCACCTTTCGCAATTCCTGCGGGGTCTCGTCGAGGTTCTCCACGGTGACCACAACGCCACGACTTGTTGCGGCCTTCGCGAGGTCGGCGAGCCATGAGATCTTCGCCTCCGTCGAGACGGTCGGCGCGGAGCGCGCCTGGAGGAAGTGGACGTTGAACACCCGCGTGCCGACCGGCGCGAGGGCGTCGATGAAGCCCGCGAACCGCGCGAGGTCCCGGTCATGGAAATGGGAGGGCGGGAAGTGGGCCGTCTCGAGCGGGATCTTCTTCGCGAAGCCTTCGGCCTCCTCCCGGAGCTTCGCAGGCTCCCAGTTCACCCAGGTCAGGTCGAGCTCGACGTAGTCGTACCCGGCCTCGCGGGCCTCCTCGATCTGCTTGGGGAACGGCTCGCGGCTGTACGTCGACGCGCCGATGCGCACGAGGCGGCCGATGGCTGCGGGCGGTATAAGGGTTCGCGGGATGCTTCATGTGCCGCGCTCGCGTTCGCGTCGCGTGGTCCTCGAGGTCTTCGTGAGCGCGGGCATCGGGATCCTGCTGGCCCTCTCGCTCACCGCTCCTCCCGGCCCGGTGAACGCGCTCATGGCGAGCCACGCCGTCACGCGCTCGTGGCGCTCGGGGTTCCTGATCGGCCTCGGCGCGCTCACGATCGACATGCTCTGGCTCGCTCTCTCCGTGCTCGCCCACTCCCTCCTCCTGGGGATGCGACCGATCTTCCCGGCGATCGCCCTCGTGGGCGCGGGCGTCATGGCGTACTTCGCCTGGGGCGCGGCGAAAGCCTGGAAGGCGGAACCCGTCGTGGCGACCTCCGCGTCCGTCGTCCGCGCGACCTCGTTTGCCACCGGGGTCGCGGCGAACCTCACGAGCCCCTACCCGATCCTCTGGTGGCTCACGGCCGGGATTGCGCTCATCGACGAGCTCGGCCCTTCCGTCCTCGTCGGCTTCGTCGTGGGGATCCTCCTCTGGATCCTCGCCTTCCCTTTCCTGCTGCAGGCGGCCCAGAAGCGGTATGCGAGGACGTACCACCTCGTCCTCGTCTTCTCGATTGCCGTCCTGGTCGTCTTCGCCGTCTACCTCGCCTGGACGGCCTTCACGGGATTCCCCTAGCGGCGTCTCACCAGGAGAACCGCATGTGCTCCGCGTTCCGGATGGGCCTCGGCACGCCGACCGCCGCGAGGTCGACGATCCTCGGCCGCGCGTCCTCGAAGTCGTCCAGGGTGCGCTGGTCCGGGGGCACGGGGCGGTACCATTCCGCCGCGTCCGCATCGGAGCGGGTGATGAGCACGCCGCTCCTTCCGTGGGCAATGCGGACCACGCGGTCCACGGACTCGTAGAGCTGTCGCCGGATCGAGCGGCGTCGGTAGAGCTTCGACAATCCCGCGTTCGTCACGAGGCCGACGACGTCGCGGTTCGTGACCGTCTGGCGGATCGCCCGCACGGACTTCTGGAAGAGCGCGTGGGCCTCGCCGACGTCGACGTCCTCGTCCAGGTACATCTCCGGGAGGCAGGCGAGGACCGCGAGTTCGGCGTGAGTCTCCTCGAGCTTTTTATCCAGCATGTCCAATAGTAATGTGGTCATCTGGTGGCAGGTGAACGCCCGCGCGACGTGGACCCGCGGGAGGATCTCGTCCCGCGTCAGGCCGGCCCGTTTCCCCAGGGCGACCATGCCGTGCGGGTCGACGGAGTTCCCGCCGTCCACGAAGACGACGCTCCCGCCCTCCATGACCGCGCGCACGCACAGGAGGGTCGTGAGGTGGAAGACGAAATCGCTCCCGCTGTCGAGGAGCGTGACCTTCCCCGCCTCGAAGGAGCCGAGGAGGCGGTCCAGGGTCGGCACGGAGGTCGTGAGGGCCTTGCGCGTCTCGAGGCGAGTCTCGGGGGCGGCGAGCGTCTCCGTGATGAGGACCATGGTTCCTCCCCGTTCCTCCGTCGATGGACGCGTCGCTATAAAGGAGAGCGCCGAAGGGAGGTGCCCGAAAGTACGCTCACGATCGGGGACCGCGCAAATCCTCGGACATCTGTCTCAGATGGTCGTCCGTATCCCGCTCCGCGTAGCGTCTCGCCCACCCGGAGAACAGAGGGAGCAGAACTCGACCGACATGGCGAGGGCGGACGTCGACGGTCAGGAGGATCCTCGTGCCCCCGGAGGTCTCTTCGAACTGGTATCCGTACCGCGCATCCGCTCCGGGATACCGAGCCGTCACGACATAGCCGTTCGGCGGGTCGAGGACGACATGCTCCTCAATCGTGACGGGAGCGGGCCGCCGGGCGCGGTCTCGCAGCCAAATCTCGTTGTCTTCCCGCCGGAGGATTTCCCGCGAGCTCCTCGTGGGGGAGGAACGCCCCAGGTGGTCGTCCTCCCGGAAATCCGTCCACCACGCATACACGGCGTCCCGCGGAAACGGGACCACGCGCTCCACGCGGACGATCATCTACGGAGGCGGAGGTGGCGGTGGGGGCTGTGCGTAGGCCTGCGTGGCCTGCGCCTGGGCCATCGTCTTCTGCTGCTCCCGAATCTGGCGCTTGCGGTTGATCGCCCGCGTCTGCACGACCGCACCGAGGACGAACAGGCCGATCCCCGCCACGGCGGCCAGGAGGGTCGCGACGTTCAGGACGTACAGGCCGGCGGCGAGCAGGAGCCCGCCGATGGCAGCGGTGATGATCCCAATCAGGTCGTCGATGAAGTAGTAGCTGATCCCGAACACGATGACGACGACGAGGAGCGCGACGATCAGGGCGGGGTCGAGGGTTCCCGCGTTGAAGTACGCCTGTCCCTTCAACAGCGTGTAGACGAGCGCGCCCGCCAGGACTCCGACGAGGAACGCCAAGGCGACCTTCACGAGCTTCGAGAACAGGATGCTGCCGATGACCGCGCCGACGATGGCGAGGACCAGGCCCACAAGGTCGCTGCCGCTGACCGTCGCACCGACGAGGTAGCCGACCGCGCTACCGAGCAGGGCGCCGATCATCGACATCACGGCGGCCCAGATTCCGTGGCCCCAGAAGGCGAGGAGGAGGCCCGTGACCACGAGGATGCCCCCGATGATGAGGCCCGCCTCAGGGGCGAGACCTGGGATGCTCAAGGCCATGATTCCATCTCATTCAGCCGGGGGTATAAAAGTGTAGCGCGGCGAACCCCGCCGTTCCCACGCCAGGCCGAGGGTCGTCCTAACCGCGGCCTAGGACGTCGTCCGCGCGGTCCCCGATCTCGGTCATCGTGTCCTCGTCCACGGCCTCCGGGGGCAGCAGGTATTTGCGCACCTTGAGGTCCTCGTACTCGAGCACGTCGATGACCGTGGGGATGCGGATTGCGTCCCCGAGGACCGCGACCGTGCGGAGCGGGAGCTTCGCGACGATGTTCACCCACATCCCCTTGTCCGGGACGCCCGCCAGGGCCGACTCGACGTCGGACGGTTCCTTCAGGGACATGACGAGGCGGTTCGCGAGCTGGCTCCGCACCTCGTCATCGATCCGCGAGGGACGCTGGTCGATCAGGGCGAGGATGAGGTTGAACTTCCGCGTCTCCCGCGCGAGCCGGCTGAAGATCGAATACTCGGCGATTCGCGGATCGAGGAACTTGTGCGCCTCCTCGAGGAAGAGGACGAGGCGCGGGTAGTCCTCGTTCTGCTCGACATACAGGTCGAACAGCCGGCGCGAAAGCACGTTCGCCACGAAGAGATAGACCATCTGGTCCGTCCCGAAGTCCCCGAAGTCGAGGACGACGGACTTCCCCTCCCGGATCGTCGCCATCATGTGATTGAACGCGTCCTTCTGCCCCTCCTTCATCTCTTTCAGGAACGGTAGCCGGTCCAGGCGACCGATCCGCCGCTTCAGCCCTTGGAGGGACATCTCATGGGCACGCTCCTGGCCCAGCATCTCGACGGAGGACTCGCGGATCGCGGAGATGATGTCCCGGGACCCGCGGGTCTTGTTGATCTCGAAGAGCAGATCCGCCATGGAGGAGCTCAGGTCCTGGAGCGCGATGATGAGGTCGCTCGGCGTGATCTCGGCCGTGTCGAGGACGAACGGCCTCGCTTCTTTGTTCTTGGGGTCCAGGGAGAAGGTTTCCACCTTCGACGGGAAGTAGTACTTCAGCCCCTCTGTGCCGTCCGTCTTGCTGTACACGCCGTACTCGCTGTGCATGTCGAAGATCAGGACCGACGCCGCGTTCCTGGCAAGGATACCGGTGCACACGAGCTTGTTCAGGATCGATTTCCCGGTCCCCGTGCGACCGAAGATCGCGAAGGGCTTCTCCACGAGCTTCTTCATGTCCACCTGCACGTAGAACGGTTCGATGCCGGTGATCGTCCCGAGGGTGACCGACGTGTCCGTGGGCTCGTAGATCCGTTCCACGTCCTGCTTCGTCGCATGCCGGCACTCCGAGAAGTACGGCGGGATCGTCTGAGGCTCGCTGAGGATCTTCGTTTCTCTCTCGATGATCTGGATCATCCGCAGCTTCGCCTTCGAATAGAAGATCGGGCCGCCGTAGCCCTCGTGGGTCTCCGGCCGCGGGACGATGACGTCGCTGATCGTCGATCCGGCCAGCTGGTCCGCGATCTCGTTCGGCTCGTTGAGCACGTCCTCCACGAGGCAGTAGAAGTCGTACCGGGCCCCCTCCACGATGACTGGATAGGCGATCCGCAGCTCCTCCGGGTTGCCGAGCTGCAGCTTCGCCACGAGCCCGTCGATCACGCTCGCGGCGACGATCTCCCCGATCTTCATCGCAGGTCCCTCGCGACCTTGTCCAGGTACTCATGGAACGCGGAGTGCTTCCGGCCCTCGATCTCCGTGAGGCCGTCCAGGACCGTGCGCACGTCGATCCCCATCCGCAGCGCCGCGCGGATCACGGTCTCCTGGTAGATTGGCTTGAGCTGCCGCACGGTCACGGCCATGCGGTGCGCCTCGATGAGCGGCCACGGATACCCGACGGACACGAGGCTCCGGGCGTACGGCGCGAGCTGGCCGAACACGTACTCGGGCTCGTCGCGGAACGTGCCCACGTCCACCCGGAACCACTTCCGGCCCTGGGGATGCAGGCGGCCGTAATAGATGTCGCCATGCAGAAGGCCCTCCCGGGCCGCCTCGGACTCCTTCGGCGCGCGCACGAAGGCCGTGGCCTCGTGGGGGACCTGGGACTGGCACCGGGCGAGGAAGTCCTCATCCGTCAGGACCTGCCCGAAGGTATGGAGCTGGCTGTCCTTCGAGATGCCGACGAGGACGTGCTCGCGCTTCTCGCACACCTCGACGAGCCGCTTCATGAACATGAACTGCTTGGGGAACTCGGAGAGCGTGCCGTCCATCGCAACGATCGCGCCCTCGCAATCGTCCGCGAAGTTGATCGCGAGCTGGCCCTCGATGAGCCGCCGGTACTCGTTGACCATGTCCCGCGGCTGGTTCTCGTGAGACCCGCGCGTGAACTCGAAGAGGGCGCGGTGAAGGTCGTCCTGCTTCCCGACGAACTCCTCGAACGTGGAGAGGCCGAGCATGCGCTGCATCAGGCGGACGTCGAGCCGCTTGAACCTCGCGCCGTCGAAGTTGTACCGGAGCAGCCCGACGGAGATCATCGCAAGCCACCAGCTCGAGAGGTTCAGGAGGAACGAGTACGACCCGTCGACCGCGACCATGTCCCGCGGCGGGTCCGCGGGGCGGAAGAGGTGGAACTCCGGCACGGCCTCCGGTGGGATCGGGAGATCCCGCTGATTGCGGACGAGGAGCTCGAGCTCCTTCCGCATGTCGTCCACGTAGCTCATGC
>CAVYJM010000009.1:0-52895 GCA_963768855.1 uncultured Thermoplasmata archaeon | reverse complement strand
CGGGTCGGGCAGCGCCAGCTCGCCGACAACGAATGGCGATGTCCAGGTCGAAACCGAATACCTGACCTGGCAACCGAATCAGAAGCCGGGAGCCAACAGCCTCAATTCGGTGATGGCGGGCAAAGCCTATCTTTTCTATGCAACGAATGCATTCACGCGCACGGTCACGGACCGCCGACCGCGCCCCGCATCGAGTGGGTGCCCGGCTCCACCGGCACCAACGTGCATGCGCTGGTGGGATTCCGGACGGATGGCACGGCCAAGTTTGGCCCGTTCCTCGCCGGCGCGGGCTTCGACATGTCGACCCTCTCCGTCTATACAGTGGGGGGCACGAACAGCGCGGGGCCTACGCTGTCCAAAGTCGGGTGGACCACGCCCAGCCAGGAGACCATCAAGAACGGCAAGGCCTATATGATCGCCTGCGACAAGGTCTCGGACTTCTCCGGTGCACGCCTATACGAGAAATACAGGCACTTGTTCGTCAGCCCTACAAACAGGCCGAGGTTAGACGGTACATAAATGTATGGGCACAGGCGAAGCGCGTGCTGCCTCATGTTCCCAATGGATCTAGGCTCGATACGACGTCCAGCCCCTGGGCGTACTGAGGGAGAGGGTCAGGTTTATGGACGGGTCCTGCGAGAGCACCCCCCATGCTGCGTGGAGAGGCGCAGGCCAAGCACTCGTAATGCAGAGGCGAAGCGGTTGGCGGGAAGGTGGAAGCGGTTGCCCTATTTGCAGTATAAACCGGATGACGGCGGAGGGTAATAACTATGCGAATACGTTAGTACCCTAAGAGATGGAGAGATATATAGGAAGAACCCAGACCGTTCTCAAATATAGAAGGAAGGGCCGCCATGTCAATGCGTCGGCAGGCACCCCCACATGCAGCGGCTTGGGTAGCGTCAACGGATAGACCGGGTAACGGCGCGAGACCACGCGTGTACGTAACTCGTAACTAAGCTGAATGAAGATAGACCCTGAAATCGAAGTCTGGATGGACCACCGACGACACCGTAGACATGATGACCGCGTCGAGGTCATATCCGAGGGCGATTACGTCATGGCGTAATCGAGGCTATGCGAGCATGAAGAAGGAATTAGTCGACATCAACTACGCAGGGGGATGGTGACGGTGTTACGCCGGACCAAGGGCATCAAGGTGGTGGTGCGGGATGACAATGTTCGAGCTGTACGTGTGACGTCAGGACCATAACCGACACGGACGAGAAGACGCGGGTCTACGGGAGGCAGGCATGAAGTGCGGATACTGGCGGGACGGGTACAGACGACAGAGCTGGGCGTTACGCTGGCGGTGGTGCGAAGCTGGACGTATGCCGGTGCCCGAGTGCGGTATGAGTACCGAGAAGAAGGTGCTGGCGATAACGGGCACGGCGACATCCCACTGCCCACCGGAGGAGCAGGCCTCCGAGGGTGGACAAGGTTGGGGGCCCGCATTGCGGTCGGCCATGACCAAGCTGGACAAGGACCCAAAGACTCAGACGAAGCTGCGTGACATCAGCCGGGCCGTCCGTGAGGCCGAAGACTCGGGATCCAAGCTCGTGGACAAGAACGGCTGCCGCGTCACCCAGTCGATCCTCAAAGGCTCGAACATCCCACCAGGGGGGTGGCTTCCGGGAAACAGCGGAATGCCGGCAGCCGATCCGGCCCACCTGGCCGATCATGCTGTCCGGGATGTCGTGCAGGCGAGCGCTGAATCGGACGCCGTCGTAGCGCTTCCCGAGGCGGTGCTCGATGCAGTCGAGGACAAGGTGGAGGAGTATTTCAAACGTCCCGAGGAAGACCACCTTGTGAACATCAATGCCCAGGTGAAGCGATGACTGTCTCCTTGAGCCTGCCTTTCCCCGAGCCCTGGGGCGTCATCCTGACCGGCGCCGATAACGCCGCAGCTCTACAGGACATCACTGACTCAGCAGCCCAGTTGAGCCCTGATTTCGCCACGGCAATGAGTACCAGCCTCGTTGAGCTGGCGGCCTACCTCGAAGACCTCGGAATCCATGCGTTCGCTTCCCTGTTTATCCCTGGCGAAGATCCATCCGGAAGCGTCCAGGCCTGGTGCGCGGTCGCCCTCCTGACCGAAACAGGTACAGGGCCCGGCGCCCTCCGCGATCTTGTAGCAGACAGTCCATTCGAGACGCTCGAGACCGCAATCACCATGATGCGCAGACCCGACGGTCACCTCGCGCGGGCCGCGTCGCTACGAGGCGAGGACCCGCCTCGCCGACGAGAACGGCCTTTGGCCCTACCTGGCTAGTTATCGCTATGCCTTCGGCGTCGACACCTCCACGGTGGCACTTCTTCCACTTCGAAACACTCTCGCTTCCGTACCTCGACGAGCTCTCTCAGATGTTCGATGCCATTGCCACCGAAGCCACGGTCGCTCGCGTTTGACCGACGCCTGCTCCCCCAGCTGTGAGCCTGGGGCATAGGTCACCGGACGCGGGTCCCGTCTTTCCTGACACTCCCACGCCAAGACGCTCCGGTTGCCGAATGTCGGAACGCGAAGCTTCGCGAACGTGTCGGCCCCCATGTACTCCACGAACGAGCCGTGGGGGACCGTGACGACCTGGCGGGCGATGAGATCGTCCGCGTGATCCGCGATCTCCTTGTAGGAGTCTACGAGGAGGAACTCGTCCGGCCTTGCGAGCGGGAAGGCGTCATAGAAGCGAGGCTGCTTCCCGATGGCGATGCCGAGGGTCTTGAAACCTTCCTGGCGCGCACCGTGGAAGATCTGGAGGGAGGAATGAGAACAGACCGTGGCGACGACGATGTCCCGGTAGTCTTCCGCTACCGACCCGATCGCCTTGCGGGTTACCATTATCGACCGAATGTCACCCCGAGATTAAAGGTTTGGCGAGCGAGGTCCCCCACGCGCGACGAGGGCATCCGCGACCCGCATCGCGCGGACGGTCTCGAGGACGTCGTGGGCCCGGACCACTTGGGCTCCACGGGCAACCGCGAGGGTCGCGGCGGCCAGGCTCCCGGGAAGGCGCTCCCCCGGCTCGCCCGCTCCCAGCTTCCCGATGAAGGACTTGCGCGAGACGCCGATAACCACGGGATGCCCCAGGGCGGCGAGATCGGGGAGGCCAGCAACAAGGCGAGGTTGTGATCCATGGATTTCCCGAAGCCGATGCCTGGATCCACCGCAATAGCGTCGGCGGGAACCCCTGCGGCCTCCAGGGCGCCGATGCGCGCGGCCAGGAATCCCCGGACCTCACCGACGACGTCCGCATACTGCGGGTTCTGCTGCATCGTCTTCGGGTTGCCGAGCATGTGCATCGCCACGACGCCGACCTGACGCGAAGCGATCAGACGTATGAACGCAGGGTCCCGCATCCCGGACACGTCATTGACGACGGATGCGCCCGCGTCGACGGCCTTCCCGGCCACCTCGATCTTCATCGTGTCGATCGAGAGGGGGACGTCGACCTTCCGGGCGAGGGTCTCGATCACGCGGCCCACGCGCCGCCATTCCTCCTCCGCGGAGACCGAATCGGACCCTGGCCGTGTCGATTCCCCACCGATGTCGATCAGGTCGGCCCCCTGATCGGCGATCTCGAGCCCCCGCCGGACTGCCGCGTCGTATTCGTAGTGGACGCCCGCGTCGGAGAACGAGTCCGGCGTGACGTTCAGGACACCCATGACCCGAGTCCGGTCGAGGACGATCTCCCCGGTCCGGTGGCGCCAGACCTTCGCGGGGCCGGCCATGCGAAGAGCCAACGGCGGCGGCCTATTTCAGCGTAGGCGGTCTCCGCGCAGGAACTTTATACCTTCAAGGAATAGGCCCCGAGGCATGCGCGTCCTCTTCCTCCACGTGGACTACCTCGAGTACGAGGTGACGGGCAAGGCGCTCAAGTCCATCGGCGAGATCCCGCAGGAGCGCAAGCACGGTCGCGTGGACGAAGCCCTCGTGTGCTTCATCAGCGCGGAGAAGCGCGACGAGAAGGACCCGAAGGCGGCCGCCCTCGCGGCCGCCAAGAACGTCGAGGACGTCGCGGGCCAGGTCCACACGAAGCGCATCGCCCTGTATCCGTATGCCCATCTGAGCTCCGACCTCGCCGCACCCGAGCCCGCGCAGGCCGTCCTCGCGGCCCTCGAGGCCGAACTCGTGAAGCGAGGATACGAGGTCCACGCCTCCCCCTTCGGCTACTACAAGTCCTTCCAGGTCAGCGTGAAGGGCCACCCGCTCAGCGAACTCTCCCGCGAGATCGTCGCGGAAGCCGTTCCGGCAGCGAGCGAGGAGCCCAAGGAGATGGCGAACGAGGCGCTCAAAGCAGAGCAGAAACTGGTCTCGCACTGGTACATCCTCGACCTGAACGGTGAACTCCATCCGCTCGCCATCCAGGAAGGAAGGGTCGCGGGGTTCGATTTCAAGGGCCACGACCGCCTGCGGCGCTTCGCGCAGTACGAGATGGCGAAGTCCCGCGAGGTGAAGGAGGAGCCGCCCCACGTCCGCCTCATGCAGGAGCTCGAGCTCGTGGACTACGAGCCTGGGTCGGACCCGGGGAACCTGAGGTACTATCCGCGCGGCCGGCTCATCAAAGCGCTCCTGGAGGAGTTCGTCTCCAAGCGGGTGCGGGAGTACGGGGCCATGGAGGTCGAGTGCCCCGTCATGTACGACTTCGAGCACCCCGCGCTGAAGTCCTATCTGAACCGCTTCCCGGCTCGTCAGTACGTCGTCCAGACCCCGAACAAGAAAGCCTTCCTCCGGTTCAGCGCGTGCTTCGGCCAGTTCCTCATCATGAAGGACATGGTCCTGTCGTACAAGCAGCTCCCCCTCCCGCTGTACGAGCTCACCCGCTACTCGTTCCGCGCGGAGCAGCGTGGCGAGCTCGCGGGCCTCCGCCGGCTGCGGGCCTTCACGATGCCGGACTGCCACGCGCTCGTGGCGGATGTCGCGATGGCCAAGGAGCACATGATGGTCCGCCTCGAGGTCGCCTGGAAGCTCCTCCAGGACTGCGGCTTCACCCTGCCCGACGATTTCGAGGTCGGGATGCGCGTCACGGAGCCGTTCTGGAAGGAGCATGGCGACTTCGTGAAGGCGTACGCGAGGCGCTGGGGCAAGCCGCTGCTCGTCGAAATGTGGTCCGATCAGTTCTTCTACTTCATCCTGAAGTACGAGTGGAACTTCGTCGACGCGAACGACAAGGCCGCAGCGCTCACGACGGACCAGATCGACACGGAGAACGCGGAGCGCTTCGGAATCACTTACGTGGACGAGAAGGGCGCGAAGCGGCACCCGCTCATCCTCCACCTTTCGCCGAGCGGCGCGATCGAACGCGTGCTGTACGCGCTCCTCGAGAAGGCCGCGGCCGACATCAAGGCGGGGAAGCCGCCGATGCTCCCCCTCTGGCTCTCGCCCACCCAGGTCCGGATCATCCCGGTGAGCGAGGACCAGCTCGACCATGCGCGGAAGCTCCTCGCCGCGTTCGACGGGGTGCGGGCGGACCTGGACGACACGAACGACACCCTGGGCAAGAAGATCCGCCGCGCGGAGAAGGACTGGGTCCCGTTCATCGTCGTCGTGGGCAAGAAGGAGATCGAGTCGGGGAAGCTCAACGTGCGCGTTCGGGCCACGAAGGAACAGAAGGAGATGGCCGTGGAGGAGCTCCACGAGGTCGTCCTGGCGCAGACCGCGGGACGGCCGTTCCGCTCGCTCGCCGAGAACGTGCTCGTCAGCGCCCGCCCGACGTTCCGTGGCTGACCGCCGCAAGAATCCTATTCTCAGTCGTGAAAATCGCCTGCTCTTCTTTAAGCAGGCTTCCCGACGTGGAACGCGCGGTGAGTCATCTGAAACGCGACACGATCGACCTTCTCCTCGGAATCGGCGTTCTGGCCCTCGGCCTCGTCCTCCTCCTGTTCACGTTCACCCAGGCGTACGCGCTCGCCCAGAGCCCGGGGAGCTTCGTCCAAGGGCAGGTGCCCGCAAGCCAGCAGGCGACGCCTCCCACGGCGTCGTTCAACTGGAACAGCGACGCCCTCACGCTCAACACCCAGGACAACTCCCAGGCCGGCGCGGCCTCCATCACATCCTGGAATTGGGACTACGGAGACGGACAGGGCGCGTCCGGGCAGAACCCCGGCCCGCACAACTACGCCAGCCCCGGAGGCTATCAGGTGAGCCTCATCGTCCACGATGCCGACAACCACCAGAGCCGCGCGTTCGCCCAGGTCGAGGTCAACGCGACCGGGACGCGCTCCGGCGTGAGCGCGGGCGACCCGAGCTCGCAGCTCAACGTGAATCTCGATCTCGGGAGCGCGCTCCTGCCCCTCGCGGTGGTGCTCCTGACGACCGGCATGCTCCTCGCGATGGCCGTGGCGGGAGGGATGATCACGAAGGCGGGCTGGAACCTCATCAAGCCGAAGCCCGAGACCGTCCGCGTGCGCCTGAAGCCGGCAGACCTGACCCAGGCCATCGAGGCCGATGCGGCCCCGCAGCCCGCTCCGGTCCAGATGTCCGCGCCGCCCCCGCCGCCGCCTCAGTGATCCGAGCATCCGAGTTTGGAGAAGCCGGCATCCGGGCTAGGCCCTCCCCTGCGCGCCCTCAAGGCAGGAGGCTCAGCGCCGCCGAGAAACGGAGGACGCGAGGGGCACGACCTCCGACACCAGGGCGAGGCTGGGATCGTCGGCAAAGGCCACGGTCGGATCGACGGACTCGAGGAGGGGTGAACGCACCCCCGTCATGATCGCGAGGACCCGGACGATGCCCTCGTACTTCCGGTCCACGCGCACGCCGAAGATGACGTTGGCCTCGGGACGCATCTGGGCAGTGAGGCCCTCGACGATCTCGTGGGCCGTCCGGAGGCGCATCCCGGGCCCGGCGCTGATGTGAATCAACGCGCCCCGCGCGCCGCGGTAGTCCACGTCGAAGAGGGGATTCTCGAGGGTCTCGGCGACCAGCTTCGCCGGATCCTCCTCCGCGTTCTCGCCGTAGAAGATCGTAGACGTGCCTCCGCCCTGGAGGATCGTGCGGACGTCGTTGAAGTCGAGGTTGATCAGGGAGGGCAGCGTGATCGACTCCGTGACGCCCTTGATCACCTCGCTGATGAGGTGGTCCATCACGGCGAAGGCTTGCTCGACGGGCAGGTTCGGGACGAGGTCCAGGAGCCGGTTGTTGTCCAGGACGATCAGGCTGTCCGACACGGCCTTGAGGCGCTGGATCCCCGCCAGCGCGTTCACCATGCGGCCGCGCTCCGCCTTGAACGGCGTCGTGGCCATCGTGATGACCACGCTGCCTGCGGCCTGCGCGAGTTCCGCAATATAAGGGGCGACGCCGGTCCCCGTCCCTCCGCCTAAGCCCACGGTTACGAAGGTGAGATCTGCGTCGCCAATGAGATTGCGGAGCTCCTGCTCCGCGATTTCCGCGCACCGCTCCCCGATCTCAGGCTTCCCGCCCGCACCCATGCCGCGCGTCACGCCGGCACCGATGAGGAGCTTGCGGTCGCACGTGATGGAATCCAGGTGGACCGCGTCCGTGTTCACGACGACGGTCCGCGCGCCGTGGATCCCGAGGCGGTGCAGCCGCGCCACGGAATTGCCGCCGCCCCCGCCGCATCCGATGATGAGGACCTTCGGCTTGCCGAAGTCGAAGGTGTCGAGGAAGGCCTGGTTCCCCGCCCGCTGGACCGTCTCGATTCCCATCCCTGGTTCCCATCCCGGACCGGTGGCGGTCGGTCGTGCGGCACCCGCTCCTGCGGGTGCGCCATCGTGCCTAGCGGTCGGCTCCCTCGATGGCCTTGTGGAGCCGCCGTCGGACGTATTCGCGGACCGCGTTGCGGACCGCGTCCTCCACGGACACGGAGTCGCCCGACTTCACGAGCTGCTGGAGATCCACCACATTCCCCTTGGGCAGCTCGATCATCAGCTTGCGAATGTAATCGGGTGCGAATTGAACGTCGATGAAGCGGTCGATCGCGGCGCGGATGGCGTCCGAGATCGTCGGGTAGCTCCCGCTCTTGACGAGCGACTGGAGAGCTTGGATCTTCTCGGGCGGGATACGAATGGTGACGCGCTCGGATTCCTGGGGCATGAAGGTCCCTGGCCTGTGTCCGACGGACTCGACGCTTTTGTCTGACATTCGTATGGCAGTGACGCTATTTAAGCGTATGTAAAGCCAGGATACGGCGCGGCGAGGATGTGCTGGCATCACCCTCAGGTTGGCGGAACCGGGAAGCGAGAAGCTGAGGTACTCTCAGACCGGTGGGAGGACCTTCGCGATCCCTCTCGTCGCCAAGAAGGGGACACCCGCAGTTCGCATCTCCGAAATCGCGGCCCTCGAGTCTCCCGGTTTCAAATCGACGCCCTTGATCGCGTCCTTGAGCACCCGGACGCGGAGGCCGCGGCGCACCGCGTCGAGCGCGGTCGCCCGGACGCAGTAGTCCGTTGCGAGCCCGCATACGTAGATTTCATCGATGGCGAGGTCGCGGATGACGGACTCGAGGTCCCGGCCCTGCGCACTCAACGCCTGGAAGCCGGAGTACGAATCCTGCTCGGGGTCCATCCCCTTCGACAGGAGGACGGCCTCCTTCGGCAACTTGAGGTCCGGATGGAACCGCGCGCCCTTCGTCCCCTGGATGCAGTGCGGCGGCCAGGCACCGCCAAACTCCTTGAAGTGCTTCGTGACGGCGGGATGCCAGTCCCGGGTCGCCAGGACCGGGAGGCCACGGCGTTCGAACAGCTCGATCATCCGGTTGATGCGCGGGACGATTTGGTCGCCGTCCGGAACGCCTAGCGCACCGCCAGGGCAGAAGTCGTTCTGGAGATCCACGAGCAGGAGCGCGGGCTTCCGGGACATATCGAGGCGCCGTAACGAGGGCGGCGCAATAGATATTTGCGTTCGCCCGGTTCATCGGTGCCCCGGGACGCGACGGACGTCCTCGACGTAGTCCTCCCGGAATGCCATGTCCGCGGGGAGTGCGTCGAACCACCGCACCTCGAGCACATCGACACCCGGCCGGATCGCAGGGTTCGCCACCCGTGCGAGGAACTGGGCGAAGTATCCGTGTCGTACCCGCGACCCGTCCGTCAGGTTCTGCTGGAGGATCCGCGTGAGGACCGCGTCCACGACCTCGACGCCGACCTCCTCTCGCACCTCGCGCTCGAATCCCTCGAGGACGGTCTCGCCCTCTTCGAGCTTGCCGCCCGGGGTGAGCCAGACGTCGCCCCAGCCCTTCGAAGGCACGTGCCGCAGGAGCAGGATCCGCCCGCGTCCGTCGTGGAGGAGACCGCCGGACGCCCACCACGGGACGGATTCGTCGAGCCGGAAGATCGGATGCTCCGGCGGGACTTTCTCGGTCTTCTTGACGATCGGCACGCGACCGAAATGCTCGAAGGCCTCCGCGAGCCGATCCTTGCAGACGCCGACGCGAGCCATCGTTACAGAAAGGTAGCAAGCTTATTTAATGCAGGGCCGACTACCCGCGAACCCAAGGGAGATGGGCGGATGCCCCTGGAAGACGTTTCGGATCGAGCGAACAAAGTCTACGATGTCATGAAGGCCGCGGGCGCGACATCGGAAGACAAGATGCGGGATGCGGACGCAATCACCAAAATGGCCAAGCTGCCCAAAGGGATGGTCCTGTCCGCGCTCCAGGAGCTCGAGTCCAAGGGCTACGCGAAGCGGCGGGCGCGAGAGAAGGCCGCCGGCTACTATCTCGTCCGGTGAAGCGGCTCAGCGGCGACGCGGGGCCATCGCGGCCCCGATCATCAGCGGCAAAAGGGCCGAGGCGTCGCCCTCGATCGTGAGCTGGCGGGCGTCCTCCTTCACCTTGCCCCAGGAAATCCCTTCGCGGACGCGCGCGCCGCTCAGGCTCCCGTCCCACTCCGGCGCGGTCGTGATGTACACCGCGTAATCGAGGCCGCCGCGGAACTGGTTCCACCAGATCGTGTGGTGCTTGGACACCCCGCCGCCGATCATCAAAGCGCCGGCCTCCTTCGCGGTGAAGACGAGGTCCATGAGGTCCTGCTCATCGCGGAACAGGTCGAGCCTGAAGTCCTTGTGCTCCTGCCAGAACGACCAAAGCTGGTACCCGACGGAACCGTCGAACGGCGCGGGCACGTACACGGGCACCTTGTTCTTCCAGGCCCACCACAGGAGGGACTCCTTCGATTCGGTTTTCCGGCCGAGCTCCCACAGGAGTTCCTTCGTGGACAGATTCCTCTTGCCCGAGTCGTACAGGTCCTGGAGCATCGGCTGGACCTTCTGCTCCAGGATGATGCCGTAGGATTCGTTCGGGACGAGGATGTTGCCGAGACGGTTCACGCCCTGGCGGTGCAGGGCAACGTCGTCCATCTCGAAGTCCCCGTGGTAGTAGGGCCGCCATACCCGCGCGAGGTCGTGATCTGCCGTCCCGCAGGTCGTGATGATGACGTCCACGAGGCGCTTCTCGACGAGGGTGCGGAGGACGCCGCGGACGCCCGTGGCCATGAGGGCCGCGGGAAAGGAGAGGAACGTGCGGCAATCCCGCCGCCGGAACATGGTCCGGAGGATGTCGACCCCGTCCGCGACCTTCTTCGCGGTGAATCCGCCGGCGGCCTCCATCTGCTCCACGAGGGTGTCGAGCGTGGCGGCCCGGGAGAGGTCGATGTCCTCCACCTTGCGGCGGAGCAATTTCGAGCGGGCCATCCCGCGGGGATTCCGCGGACGCGGTAAAAACCTATGGCGAGTTACTAATAGCCCGAAAGCTCATCAGAACGGCGCCATGGCTCTGAAGATCCGGGACGTGATGTCGAAGGATCCGATCGCCCTCAAGCCCACGGCCACGTTGCGCGAGGCGGCGATCACCCTCGCGGACGAGAGCGTGGGCGGCTGCCCGGTCGTGGACGATCAGGGCGCGATCATCGGCATGCTCAGCGAGGTCGACATCCTCGACGCCCTGAAGACCCAACACAAGGAGCTTCGCATGCTCATGCCGCCCGAGATCACGTTCGGCATCTCCTTCGTCGAAATCATCAAGGAGCGCGAGGCCCTCGCCGCCTTCAAGGAGGTCGAGAACCGCCTCGTCCGGGACATCATGACCAAGGAGGTCCACGCCGTCATGCCGGACGACTCCGTCGAGCGCGCGATCCGCCTGATGGTCCAGCACAAGATCCACCGCATCCCTGTGGTGGAGGGCAACCGCCTCGTAGGGATCGTGACGCGGGGGGACGTCCTCCGGGGCTTCTTCCGGCAGGTCGGCCAGCCTAAGTACCAAGGAGTCCTCTGAGCCGTTCCCGGAGGCCGAGCGACCCCCGCCAGCGGAACTCTCCGTCGCAACCCGAGCAGCGACCCCATCCGTCCTCGTAGAAGATCAGGTGGTCCGAGCCGCACACGCCGCAGACCCCGAGGGCGGGCCGCACGATGCCGCGGTGCTTCCGCTCCTCCTCAACCCGGGAGGACAGGCGGTAGGCCGCCTCCTCCGCGTTGTGGGCGAACGTGAGCCCGGCCAGGTAGTCTCCCTTGGCGAGGACGTCCCGCGCCTGGCGGAGCAGGGTCCGGACGTCGGCCGCGTTGAGGTCGTAGGACTCCGCCTCCTGCAGGATCGGCTCGCACCCGGCGATGATCGCGCGGGCCCGCTCGATCTGGCTCTCCTGGAGCCGGATCGCCTGATCGATCTGGCGTTGCTGCGCCTGGATCGCAACCCGCTCGGCCTGCTTGACCAGTTCCCCCGCCTGGACGTACTCGCGCGAGGCGACGGCATCCTGGGCGCGGGAGCGGATCTCCTCGGCGTCCGCGACGTCCGCGCCCACCTTGTGCGCCGCCTCGATGTGATCCGCGACGGATACGAGGGATGCCTCGATCTCCTTGATGCGGCGCTCTCGGGCCTCCGCGGCGAGCTGGGACGCCCGGTCCAGGTCGTCCTCCGCCTGACGGAGCTTGCCCTGCTCCAGCGCGCGGGTCGCCGCCTTCCACGCGTCCTCCGCCGCGCCGACTCCGGACCCCAGGTTCGCGGCCTCCCGGATCGCGTCTCGAGTCACGGCGAGACGGTCCCGAGTCCGGTCGGCCTCGGGCCCTGTTCCGGTGCGCGCGTTGACCTCCCCCAGGATGGCGGGGCCGGAGGGACTCGACAGGAGGGCGTCCGCGACCTCGGCCTTCGACCGCAGCCCGCGCACGGCGACCCCATGGCGGTCGGCCAGTTCCCGCAGATCCTTCCACCGCAGCCGGCGGAGGACGTCCGCGTCGGACTCGGAGGGAATCGGTCCACCTCGGGGCATCGAACCTCCCGGGCCGCGATAAACGTTGCGGGGAACGGCCTCACGCGTCCCTCGGCCGGTAGCGGCGGAGGACCTCTACGGCCCACTGCACCTTGCGGAACTCGTGGGGATCACCCCCCGCGTCCGGATGGAGGCGTTTCGCCCGCTCGCGGAAGGCCTTCTCGACCGCGTCGCGCGTCGGCCATCCGTGGCCGAAGCGAGGGGGCTGAATGCGGACCGACTCGAAGCCCAGAATCCGGAACGCGGCATCGATGCCCTTCGTCTGGAGGTAGAATTCTCGGAGCTGGTCGAAGAGCCCGCCGGACTCGTGACCTCCCTCGATGCTGTACCGACGGTGACCCTCGCCGACGGCGGAGCCCGCGAAGTGATCCCGGCCGCAGGCGAAGCAGAAATAACGGTCCGCCACGGGGCCGGATGTCCGCGGACCCTCATGGGGTTTGGCTTCCGGCGGGGAGGGCAAAGGGTTTATTGAACGGAGCCGCGATGGAGCGTCCGTGTCGTTCCGGGCCGGGCCCTCCGTATTCAAAGACCAGGCCAAGCTCTCCTTCGACTACGTGCCCGAGAAGATGCTCCACCGCGAGGCGCAGATGCAGCGACTCTTCAGCTACTTCCGCCCGATCGTCGACGCGGGCATCTCGAGCAACGCCTTCATCTACGGGCCTGTCGGCACCGGGAAGACGCACAGCGCGAAGCGCTTCTGCACGGACTTCCGCAAGTACGCGGAGGAGAAGGGGCGCGCGCTCGACTACATGCCCGTGAACTGCCGCAAGAACCTGGGGGACGACGCGGTCCTCCTGACCCTGGTCCGTCACTTTGATGCGCACTTCCCGGACCGCGGCTTCTCCCTCTCGGAGAAGCTCGAGACCCTGCGGCGGCATCTGGAGAAGAACAAGTTGCACTTCATCGTCATCCTGGACGAGGTCGACGCCCTCCTGAAGAAGAGCGGGGCCGACCTGATCTACTCGTTTGCGCGGATCGCGGAGGAGAGCAGCTCCGCGAAAGGCAACATCTCGATGATGCTGATCTCCCAGCGGGACAACGCCCTCGACTACATGGACGCCGCCGCCCTCAGCACGTTCCGCCGGTCCAACGTCGTCGAGTTCCCCAGGTACGACATGAAGGAGCTCGGGGACATCGTGACGGACCGCGTTCGGCTCGCGTTGCATCCGGGGACCGTGGACGACGACCTCGTGGACCTGATCGCCGACATCGCATCCGAGCTGGGCGATGCGCGGTACGCGATCGAGCTACTTGACAAGGCCGGGATGCTCGCGGATGAGGAGACCTCCGAGGTCGTCACCGCGGAACATGTGCGCGGCGCGAAGTCCCAGGTCCATCCCACGGGCCTCGAGGAGCGCCTGTCCCTCCTCGACACGCCCAAGAAGCTCGTCCTCCTGGCGATTGCGCGCAAGAGCCGCAGGAAGGCGTACATCACGATGGGCGAGGCCGAGGAGGCCTACAAGCTCGTCTGCGAGGAATACGGCGAGAAGCGCCGCGCCCACACGCAGTTCTGGAAGTACGTCGGCGACCTCGACGCGCTCGGTCTGATCGACACGAAACTGAGCGGCGAGGGCGTCGTCGGGAAGACCACGCTCATCTCCCTCCCCGAGATCCAGTCCAAAATCCTAGCTGATAATCTCGAAAGAGGTTTAAAGAGGCGATGACCGATTTTGCGTGAAGCATGGGATGGGTGCACGCACAGGACCACATCTACGGGTCCGAGGACGACTACGTGAGAACTGGGCTACCTATGGACATCGAGAAAGGCGTCTGCTACCTCGTGAAAGAGAAGAAGCCCGAGGTGAGCTACCGCCTGTTCGAGGTCCTCCTGGAGCAGAAGATCCCGGGACTCGTCGTGACGCGGCAGTACCCCGAGCGGGTGCGGCGCGAGCGCGGGCTGATGGACGTCCGGATCGTTTGGCTGAGCCACACGCCGGGCGAGGACTTCCACAACCCGACCGCAATTGGCACGCTCGCGAAGGTCCTCCAGAAGTTCATTGAGGACAACGGCGGCGAGGGCGTCATCCTCCTCGACGGACTCGAGTTCCTGATCATCAACAACGGATTCCTCCAGACGCTGATGTTCGTGGAGCACGTGAACGAGTTCATCATGCAGCATCGTGCGATCCTCCTCCTTCCCGTGAGCCCCGAGACGCTGGAGGAGAAGGAGCTCGCGCTCCTCGAGCGGAACGTCAAGGTGCTCGAGTCACCCGCCCTGAGGACGGACCTGGAGACGCGCGAGGTCAGCAAGCTCCTCGACACGTACTGAGGACTCCGGCCCGATCCTGCTCGGCACGCCAGATTCGCTCGTTGGGAGGGCGGCTGCCCCGATCCGAATCCTCTTGAGTTTGTCGAGTTCGACCAACGCGATTTGATAATTGTGGGCCAAGCGTGAAGGACCCAATCGGCCCATTGCACCGGGCGGACTGCGCGTATGCCCCAAGCCGACCCCGACCGCCAAGTCCGCATCGGGAATCCTGTCCGACTCGAGGAGGGCACCTGCTACCTGGTGAGGGGCAAATCCGTCGGGGCTGCCTATCGGTTCGTCGAACGCCGGCACGACGATGGGACGCCCGCGCTCGTCATCAGCCGTCTCCATCCGGATCGGATCCGCACGAGGTTCGGGCTCCAGGGCATCCCGATCTGGTGGCTCTCGCAGAGCCCGGGCGAAAGCCACTACGATCCGACGGCGGTCGGGACCTTGGCCAGCTCCCTTGAGGCGTTCTCCGAAGCCCACCCCGAGGGATGCATCATCCTCCTCGACGGCATCGAGTACATCTCCATGAACATCGGGTTCACGAAGAGCATCTTCTTCATCGAACATCTCAACGAGTACGCGATGACGCGCCGCCTGACGGTCCTCGTCCCGATGGACCCGGAGTGCTACGAACCCAAGGAGGTCGCGAGGTTCGAGCGCTTCATGGAGACGTTGGACATATCGGATCTCCGGGGGCCCTCGGGCACCGAGGAGTAGGACCGCGGTCAGCCGGCCGCGGGGGGCTTCGCGGCACGGGAGCTCTGACGACCCACGATCTCGTCGACGAGGGCCACGAACTTCTCCTCCTTCCCCTTCGGGATCGTCGCGCCCGAGGCGATGTTGTGTCCGCCCCCGTCGCCCCCGAGGGATCCCGCGGCCTCACGACAGGCCGCCGCGAGGTCGATGCCGCTGGCAATCTGACTGCGGGTCCCGCGCGCCGAGATCTTCGTCTGCTTTTCCATGACGGAGAGCCCGAAGACGGGCTTGGACTGATCGAAGTAGAACTGGATGCCCGCTCCGGCCACGGAGCCGGCGAGGCTCGGCTCCTCGCAGTAGAAGAACTGGACGTGCTTCTTCGTGAACATGCCCTCCGTCTCCAGCGTACGGAGATGCTCGAGGACGCGGCTCGTGTATTGGTCCAGGAGGGCCTCCGCCTTCACGATGGCTTCGCGATCCCCGAGGCAGACCGACATGCCGAGGCCCATTTGCTCGAGGCGGTCGCAGCTGTTCACATACGCCTCGAGATCCTGGGCGTAGATCTGATCGGGCTCGACCCAGTAACGGTCCTCCACGAGGACCTCGAGCGCCTCCGGCGCGGCTCCCTGCTCGACGAGCCGAGTCGCGAGGACGGACGCCAGGCGACGCCGCTGCGTGGCGTCGAGCTGGCGAAGGGCCGAGGCGGGATCAATCCCCGCTGACCGCAAGAAGGTCTCAGCGGCGTCCGGGCGCCCGCCGATGCCGCGGAAATAGGGTGAGATGGAGAGCGCGAGGGCCTGTCCCAGCGGCCGATCGCGGAGGGCGAGCCTCCGTTCAGGGACGAGGATTTTCCGTTCGACGGCCTCGCCGATGAGCGCTGCGTTCACGCCGACGAAGCCGCCGAGGTCTTGCTTGTCTCCGATTGCGCCGGCCGCGGCCATCCCCGCGAGATCCCAGTTCGCGTCATCGAGGGTGAGCGTGAACAGCCACGAGGTCGTGGCCCCGCACATCTCGCGCGCCCCGTCGACTCCGAACAGATGTGGGTTCACGTGGACAACCCGGTCCGAGTCGCGCAGGGGCTTATGGTGGTCGAGGACGACGACGGGGTACGGGAAGGCTTCGAGCTGGTCGAGCTGGGCGGACCCCATGTCGCTCACGAGGAGGAGCTCGTTAGGCTCCGCCTTGATCAGCTCGACGGTGGCCGAATCGAGGGCGTGGGACATCGTCGCGTGAACCCGCTTCCCCCGGCGCATCAGGGCGCGGGCAAGGATCGCGGCAGACGTCGTGCCGTCGGGGTCGTAGTGGCAAAGGATGCGCACCCGGGAGATGCCGTCCACGAGGACGCCCGCACGGCGAGCGCGGTCGAGCAGGCCTTGAGGCGCCAGGTCCTCCAGGCGCTTGGCCATCGGTGCACCTACTTCACTTGGAGCTCCGCGAGCTTCGCCGAGTAGTCCCAGTCCGAGGGAAGGACGCCCTCCGCTTTGTAGTACTTCGAGAGGCGGCGAATCCGGGACTCGATGAGCTGAAGCCCCCGCTTGTTGCTCAGGTCCTTTTTGTGGTCCTTGAGATGGACCTGCAGGGAGGCAGCGCGCTTGATGAGGCTCGCAAGGTCCTCGGGAAGCGCGGGCTTCACGTTCTTCTCGGCGAGGACCTGCGTCACGCTCTTGCCCGTCGCGAGCTGGACGTTCGGGACGCCGTACGCGTCTCGGAGGCGGAGGCCGATCCCGGCCGCGGGTAGGCCCTCCTGATGAAGCCGGACGATGGTCTCCTCGATCTCGGCCTTTTCCATCGAAACCCACTCGGGATTCGTCTTCAGGAAGGGGCGGGTCGAGCCGCTCTTGCCCTTGCGCTTTGCATGGAGGCGTGCCATCGAATTTCCTCGGAGGGGAAGCTCGCATACCGCGTGCCGGTATTTAAGATTGATTGGGCCCGCGCGGAGGCCCACCGCCATGATGCGGAACGTGTCCGGGGTGACGGGCCGGAAGGACTTCTTCTTCGGGGTGGCGGCGTATGTGACGAGAAGATCGAAACCGCCGGAGAATCCCCCGCATCTCCGGGACCGTGAACGTGCGCACCGTGTGGGTTTCCCCGAACCGGTCAGCGTCTGCGGATCACGACCGCCGCGTGATCCGCCTGGAATGGGTCGAGGGGACGGACGTCCACGACCTCGAGACCTGCGTGTCCGATCGCCGCGCGCGCTTGATCGTAGATATCCTCAGGACGCGCCGCCACGTCGACGGAACGCGCTTTGAGCATCAGGAGACCGGCCCCTCCAGACCGCAGGAACTCCAGGTTCCGCAGGAAGATGTCCACCTGGTCCCGCTGGGCCACGTCCTGGTACAGCACGTCGACGGTCCCAACATGACTGCGATAGGTCTCGGGCCGGGCCGCGTCCGCAAGGATGGGAATCAGGTTGGGACGCGCCTCCGCCACGGAAACGAGGTCCCGGAAGACCCGCGGGGAGATCTCGATCGCGACGATCGTCCCCCGGGCGCAGACATCGGAGATGTGGCTCACCGTGGTGCCGCTGCCCGCGCCTAGGTAGAGGACGGAGAGGGTGTCACCGAACGGCCACGTGCGGCCGCCGCGCTTCAGGTAAGCGGCCAGCTTGCTCCGGGTCGCATCCCACTTGCGGTACTCGATGCCCTCCTCGGTCAAGAGACCTTCCCCGTAGACGGCCTTCCCAGGGACGAGATTCCGCGTGAAGAGCCATGAGCCGTCCGTGAAGACGCCTGCGTGCGCAGTGGGTCGGATGGGCACGAGGGAGCGATGCGGCGCACCGACTTGAGGGTTATGCGGGACGCTGCGGCTCATCGGGAGCGAGATCGGGAGCGTTTCGGCTTCGCCCTCGTCCTCGGCTTGGAGGTTGAGCGGGTGCGACGGGCCTTTCGCGGACCGCGCGGGCGAGACTTCCGAGCGGCGCGCGGAGGGGGACGCGACTTCCTCCGCGTCGGCTTGGCCTTCTTCTTCCTCGGAACCCGTCTCTTCTTCAGCGGTCGCCGCACCTTCCGCGGAGCGGGACGCCGTGGAGCCTTCGAGGGTTGAAGCCGCTTCCGGGCGGCCACAGCGTCCGCGTCACGCGGTTTCAAGGCGAGGATGCGCGAGTAGGACTCGAGGGCCGCGGACCGCTGATGGGTCGCCTCCTGCACCTTCGCGACGTTCAGGAGAATCTGCGGCGTCTCCATGTGCTTGGCGGCCCGCTCGAGGTTGACCGCGGCAGACTTTGCCTGCCCATCGCGGAGGTATGCCACGCCGAGATCGTTCAGGGCGATCGCCTGGCGGGGATTCGCCTCGAGGACCTCGCGGAAGGCGCCGATCGCCTCCCGGGTACGCCCGCCGAGAAGGAGGGCCGCCCCGCGGTTGATCCAGCTCGCCTCATCCTTGGCGTCCGCCCGGAGGGCCTCGCGATAAGCCTCCGCAGCGGCCTCGACCCGGTTCCCCTTGAGGAGGAGGGTCCCGAGGCCCCGCCACAGCTCCCGCAGATTCGGGTGCGTCTCGAAGGCGTCCCGCATGACGGTTGCAGCCTCGTCCGTCCATCCGCCATGGGCGAGGAAGCCCGCTTTCAGGAGCATCGCACGGAGGTCCCGCGGCCGGGCCGTGAGGTAGGCGTCGCAGGCGCGAGCGGCCTCCTCGTAGTTCCCCGAGGCGGCGAGGGACTCGGCCCTGTGGAGGTTCGCGGACGCGTCCCCCATCTGGGCCGCGCGGTCGAAGGCTTTCGTGGCTTCGATCAGCTCCCCCGCACCGAGCTGGGCCCTTCCCAGACCGACCCACGGGGCCGGCTCGTCGAGCTGAATCGTCGACTCCCAGAGCCGGGCCGCACTGTCCGGATGGCCGAGTCGCGTGAGGAGGGCGGCCTGCTGCTGGACCCCGGGACGCCACGACTCGAGGCGAACGCGATGACGGAGGTGGTCGAGGACCCGCATCCGCACCACGCCGCTGCGACCCTTCGGGTTGAGGCCGAGGCGTGCGGCGATCCGTTCGAGCGTGGCCCAGTCCGCGTGCTCGACCTCGGCCAGGGACGGGAGGCTCACCGGGTCACCTCCCGGCACCGTGCGGCGATCTCGCACTCGGCGCAGCCGGGGTCCCCCGCGAGATGGGTGCCGAAGCACTCGTAGACGCCGCGGTAGAAGTCGACCTTCTCCCGGAGCGTCTTGGCACGGCGCGCCCCCGCGCGGGCCTCCTTCAAGGTGGGATCCAGTTCCAGGGTTCGCTCGAACGCCTTGAGGGCCATCGTGGACTCCAGGAGGCCGAGGTGGGCGAGGCCTTTCGCGTACCACAGCCAGGCCACGTCGCGGACGCGCAGGGCGCGGTCCGCCCAGAAGGCCACGTCGCCGTGGTGGCCCTGCCTCTGGGAGAGGAAGATGCGGTTGACCATCGCGTCGAAGAAGTCCGGGTTGAAATGGAGGGCCTCGTCGAAGCATCCGGCCGCGCCGGCCTCGTCGCCGAGGCGGAGCAGGGCCGCACCCTTGTTGTTCCACGCGGCCGCGTGCTCGGGCCGCAGGGAGAGGACCTTATCGTAGCACGCGATCGCGCCTTTGTAATCCTTCAGGTCATGCAGGGCGGCGCCTTTGTTGAGCCACGCCTCGACGAGCCGGGGATGAATTTTCGTGAGCTGGTCGTAGGCCTCCGCCTCCTCCTTGTAGCGCCGGAGCTCGTGGAGGGACGCTGCGAGGCCCATCCAGCCCTCTTCCGACTCCTCGTTGTGCCGCAGGGTCTGCGCGAAGCTCTGCAATGCGCCGTCGAAGTCGCCCATCCGCCGGAGGGCGTGCCCCCGCAGGAGCCACGCGACATCGTACTCCGGCTTGAGGCGGAGGGCCTCGTTGAACTGGCGGAGGGCGTCGTCGTAGCGGCCGCCCTCGAGCGCCTTGCGCCCCGCATGGACGGCAGCCTCGAGCCGGTCCACGCTCGGCAGGAACCGCTCCCCGACCTCCTCCGGCGGGGAGCTCATCCGTCCTCGCCTCGGCGCACGTGACGCAGGCAGGTCTCCCGCCAGCGCTCCGCGATCTCGTCGTCCGGATCGAGCTCCAGGGCCCGGTCATACGCGGCGAGCGCCTCGTCGTACCGCTCAAGCTGCTGAAGGGCCGTCCCCTTTCCCGTCCAGGCCTTCGCGCTCTTCGGATCCTGCTCCAGGGCCTCGTCGTACCGCAGGAGGGCCATGTCCGGGTCGCCGCCTTCGAGGGCGAGTTCGGCGAGCTGGAGCAGGACATGGGTGTCTTCCCGTTCCGGCTCGACGGACTCCACGAAGGTCTTGAAGTCCGCGGGGATCCCGGGGACCTCCTCGGGAGTCTCCTTCTCGCTGGCCTCGCCTCCGGCCCGGCGGAACTCCTCCGCGAAGGAGGGTTCCTCGGACTCCGGCGGCTCCGCCCGCTCCTCCTCCGTCTCGCCGGCCGGTGGCGCCGCGGGTTCGGAACGGACCGTTTCCTCCGGGGGTCCGGGTCGCGAGGCCTTTCGAGGGGGAAGATGGAGGGGACGCAGGAACTCCTCGGCGTCCCGCTTCCCGGCGAGAGCGCCCGCCTCGTCCGGATGGAACGACAGGACCTTCTCGAAACACTCGAGCGCCTCCTGCGGCCGGTCGTGAGCGAGGAGGACCTGCCCCTTCGCCAGCCAGGCCTCGGAGAGATCCCACCTCAGGGCCAGGGCGCGGTTGAAGAACTGGATCGCGGCGCCCCACCGGCCCTTCCGCCGGAGGAGGTCGCCCTTGCGGAAGAGGAGCTCGGGATCCTTCCCTTCCTTCCCGAGCGCGCGGGTGAAGAGACCCTCTGCCGCGTCGACGTCCCCGAGGTCGATGAACGTGTCCCCGAGGCCGAGGACGGCCCGGCCGTTGTCCGGGTCCACGTCGAGGACGGCCTGATAGAGGATCGCGGCCTCGTTCGCGTTCCCGTCCCGGCGGAGCTGCTCCGCTTTCAGGACCACGTCCCCGGACTTGCGCGGCGCGATCCGGAGGGCTTCGCGCAGCGCATCGACGGCGTCCGCGAGGCGGCCCATCCCGAAGAGGAGGTTCGCCCGCTCGAACCACGCCTGGCGGTTCCCGCGGTCGAGGTCGAGGACCCGGGTGTAGCACTGGAGTGCCTCCTCCGTCTCATCCAGGAGGACGTGGATCTCCGCCTTGTCGAACCAGAAGACCTTGTCCTCGGGATGCTCCGCCAGGAGGCGGTTGTAGCACTGGAGGGCGGCGCGGTAGTCCCCCTCCTCGAGGAACGCCTGCGCCTCCTCGCGCAGGTCGATCGTCCGCGCCTCCTCTTCCACCTCGCCGGGGACGAGGTCGAAACGGATCGCCTTCGCCAGGGCGGGCGTCACGCCTTGGCATTGCTCAAGGGCCTTCGCATCGGCGGAACGCAGGGCGGCCATGTCGGGGAACGCCGCCACGAGGACTTGGGCCACGTCCTCCGTCATGCCCGGGACGCTCCCCAGGGATTTCAGGACGGCGAGGCGGTTCTCATCCTTCTCGAGGGACTGGAGGCGCTCCGTGACGGACCGCTTCTCCTCCTCGATCGCCTGCGCGGCCCGCTCGAGGGATCGCTCTTTCTCCAGGAGGTCTTTCTCCTTCGATTCAAGGGCGCCGGCGTGATCGCGAATCCACGCCTGGACGCTCTCCCGTTGCTTCGCGATTTCTTCGCGGAGCTCCTCCTTCATTCCCGCGATCTCCGCAGAGAAGGACGTCAGGGTCTCCGCGGGTGCGGGCGAGGGGGGCGACGGAGGGGACGGCTCCGCAGGACGCTCCTCCGGTTCGGGTTCGGGCTCAGGCTGCGGCTCGGGCGGCGGACCCGGTTCCGGGAGCGGAAGGGGCGGCTCGGGTTCCGGCATGGGCTCGGGAAGCGGCCCCGGCGAGGCCGGCTCGGTCGCCTCGGACGGCTCCGGGGGCAGCTCCTCGGGCGCCCGCTCCGCCTCCTCCAGCTCCTCGGAGACCTCCGGAGGGAGCTCCTCGGATTCGAACGAGGGGGGTTCGGGGGCCCGGGTGACCGCGGCGGGGATCCTCTTCCGGCTCTTCCGCAGGCAGGGGCCTCAGGGTCCGGGCCCGGAGCGCGTACTCCTGGGAGAGATGGGGCGGGATCCATTCCCGCGCCGCAAGGTAGCGATAGAGGTCGGCCAGCGCGGAACGCTGCACCGGGTCGGACGGAGGCGAGCGGCGGCCTTCCGACAGGAACGTGTGGAGGACTTCCGCATCCCCCACGCTCACGACGGGGCTCGGGTTCGAGCGGAGGTCGAGGAGCTCGATCAGGTGGACCGCATCCCCCGCGGAAGGCTCGTGGGGGAGGGACCTCCATTCAATCTGGTCCCCGTCCGCGGAAAGGATCGCGACCTCGTGCGGCGCGAGGAGGTCGAGGAGGGAGGGGCCGGGGAGGAGGGAAGGATCGAGCCAGAGAGGGCGATAGGCCACGAGGAAGTCGACGCAGGACGCGCAGAGCGGTTCGCGACCCACGGCGCCGCACCGGAGGCAGCGCGAAGGGAGCACGGACGTCGGAACGGAGACGCACGATATAAAGGCTGGTCGCGGATTGTCTTCCCGGAGGGCCGACACCTTCATCGCCCAGCGGGACGTTCCTCGGCGCGGGAAACGCGTGGACATCCGGATGCGCCGCGGTCGCCGGGCCGATGTCAAGATGATTTGGACGGCGACGCTGCAGACCGTATGGGACGACCTCCCGGGCGACGAGCGGGCGCGGCTGGACCGGACGGTGTGGGAGAAGGACTTCCGGCGCAAGCTCGTCCCCTATGTGGAGGGAGGCCGGACCGAGTCGTGGATCGCGGAGGACGCCGGCGGCGCGTTCCTCGGCTACCTGCTCCTCGGCGAGAGCGGCTGGCTGACGCCCGAGCCGCACGGGTTCATCTTCGACGTGTGGGTCACGCCCGAGCACCGCGGGGAGGGCATCGGGAAGCACCTCGTCGAATGGGCGACGGACTGGGCGCGGTCCAAGGGCTATCACAAGATCAAGCTCGAGGTCGCCGACCCGAACGGCCGCGCCCGGCACATCTACGAGGAGCTCGGGTTCCGTTACGAGCGGCACTACATGGGCAAGGACTTAGGGTGACCGAATCTGTGGCGTTGTCGCGGGGCTGCGCTCCAAAGGGTTAAATAACGGGCCCATGGTTGTATCAACTCCTGCGAGGTGAAGCGATGTTCCAAGTCACACTCTCAGAAAATGCCGTCGGAAAGCTCAAAGAACTCATCACGAAGAACGGCACGGCAGAGGACACCTACCTCCGCATGTACGTGGCCGGCGGCGGATGCTCCGGCTTCCGGTACGGCCTCGCCCTGGACAACAAGGTCCACGAGGGCGACGAGACTGTCCAAGCGAACGGCGTGAAGATCGTCATCGATCCGAACAGCCGCGAGTACCTCGATGGGTCGAGCATCGATTACGTGGAGAGCGTCGCGGGCAGCGGATTCATGGTCAGCAACCCGAACAACTGGTCCAGCTGCGGCTGCGGGCAGAGCTTCAACCGGAAAGGCGAGGAAGCTCCCGACGCGCAGGAAGGCCATCACGAGCACGCCCACGCGCACTCGCACTAGACGAGGACGGCCCGTCTGCATTGCTCAGAGCTTCAGCGGAAGCCCGATCAGCGCAGCTTGCCGGTGAGCTCCTTCTTGATCCCCACCATGGCGGTGAGGTAGGAGAGGGTGCGCTGCTCTTCCTCCGTGACGTCGACCTTGCCGTAGAGCTGGGCGGAAGGCGCTAGGAAGCCGTCCCGCACCGCCTGGTCGACGACGACACCACCCTTCTCGGTGCGGATGATCACCGCCTCGAAGAGCTCCTCGCTCCCGACGTGGCCCACGCTGACGTCGCTGAAGCGAGCGGTGAAGTCGTAGCACTGGAGGCAGTTCGCGTTCACGAGGCCCGCGACGTCCTGCTGGCCGACCTTCTTCGGCTCGCCGTCCGCGGGAGTGAACTCGAGCTCCTCGCCGACGTAGCCGACCTGACGGATGTCCGTGGGATCGAACCCGAGGATCTCCCGGAGCTTCTGGCCACCCCATGCGCCGGGCGAGAAATTGCCGTAGCAGAAGGTTCCCATGCCGAAGGCGAACTCGTACCCCGGGGCGAACTGGTCCCAGAGCAGCTTGCGCATCGTGTAGATCTGACAGGGCCGGCCCATCACCGCGATCCGCGGGTGCAGACCCCGGTCCGTCTCCGTGAAACGCTTCAGCTGGGTGAGGCTCAGGAGGTTCGCGCGGAGCCCGTTGCCCGTGACGACGGCCCGCCCCGCGCCCATGCGGAGCTGCCACGCGCGGTAGAGATCCTTCTTCGTGAAGGCCATCACGGGCTCCTCCGTGACGCTCTGATGGGCCAGGAAGACGACGTCGGCCATGTCCTCCTCGAGGAGGTACCACAGCAGGGTTCCCGCCACCCGGTAGCCGGGGTGTTGCCGGAACTCGCGATCGCGGCTCGAGAGGTTCTGGACGCGGTAGTACGATCCGAGGGGGGACTTCTCCGGCTGGAATTCCTTGATCATCCCCGAATCGGGCCGAAGGATCTTCGGCGCGTTCACGAACTCGTTGCCGCAGGATTGGCATCGGTCTGCATAGAAGACGACTTCCTCGCCAGCGATGTCCAACGCGTACTCGTCGATCCGCTGTAGGGTTCCGCCGCAGGCCACACACGCCCCATCCGTTCGAGAGGGGTTCAGGGCCGACTCACCAACCGTGGGCATATCTCTCCCTTCGACCACGAAGGGCGGCAGAACGCGTATGGACTGTGGGTATGCAGAATACGTAAAACCGGAACCGAGGCCGGTTGGCCGCTCGAAGGGAGGCGCGGCGGGCGCGCCGAGTGAATCCCAGACCGAAAAACGTCGAAAGGGGCCGCCGCGTCGCGGCGGGCCATGCTCACTTCAAGGCGAACTCGGTCTGGTGCGTCTCTTCGTACGCACCCCGGTCGAGCTTCCAGTCCTCGAAGTCATCCCAGGTCTGGGTCTCGTTCTTGCGTTCCATCGGGGGACCCAGCGCGTCCCTGGACTATATAGATAATCTCCGGAATCTATAGATTTCTCCATAACTATTGAGGACCTACCCGCGGGACCGCTTGCTACGATCGGCCGCGCGGATCCGCGGCATCGTCTCGCCGGTGACCATGTAGACCACGCGGAGGCCGATGTTCACCGCATGGTCCGCGATGCGTTCCAGGTGGCGGGCCACCAGGATGTAGCGGGCCCCGGCCGCAATCGGGAGACGTCCCGTTTCCATGTGGGCCACTACCTCTCGGAAGACTTCGTCGTGGAGTCGATCGACCTCGTCATCCACTTGCATGATGTTGCGAACCGAATCCGCATTCCGTTTCACGAACGCGTCAATCGCGGTGTCAACCATCCGGATTGTGTGCTCCGCCATCTGCGGGATCTTCACGAGGTCCGCGAGCCCGGGCGGCGGGCCGCCTTCGAACTGGAGGGCGACTTCGGAGATGTCCTTCGCGTAGCGCCCAATCCGGTCCAGGTCTGTCGTAATCTTGAGCGACGTTGTGACGGTGCGGAGGTCCCGGGCCACGGGAGCGTGCAGGGCAATCAGATCCACGCACGTGCCTTCGATCGCCTCCTGGAGACCGTAGATCTCCTGGTCCAGGGTGAAGACCTCCTCGGAGATCGATCGGTCGCCGCGGGAGAGGCCATCGATCGCCTTCCGGATCGCGAGCTCGCTCAGCTCGGCCATGGTGACCATGTTCTCATTCAGCTCGTTGAGACTCTTCTCGAACGCCTTGCGCTCCGCCCTTTCTGGCATCAGCCGAACCTCCCAGTGATGTATTTCTCGGTGAGTTCCTCTTGAGGTTTCTCGAAGAGTTCCCGGGTGCGGTTGAACTCGATGAGCTTCCCCAGATACATGAAGGCGGTGTAATCCGCGACCCGCGCAGCCTGCTGCATGTTGTGCGTGACGATGACCACGGTGTACTCCTTCTTGAGGTCAAAGATGAGGTCCTCGATCTTGGCGGTTGCGATTGGATCGAGCGCGGAGCAGGGCTCGTCCATCAGGAGGACCTCCGGCTCCACGGTAAGGGCGCGCGCAATGCACAGCCGCTGCTGCTGGCCGCCGGAGAGCCCGATCCCCGGCTTACCCAAGGAGTCCTTGACCTCGTCCCAGAGTGCAGCCTTCTCGAGGCTTCCCTTCACCGCGTGGTCGAGGACCTTCCGGTCCCGAGTGCCGTTGAGTCGCAGCCCCGCCGCGACATTGTCATACACGGACATGGTCGGGAACGGGTTCGCCTTCTGGAACACCATGCCGACCCGGCGCCGGACGGACACGGGGTCTTGGTCGTAGACGTCCTTCCCGTCCAGGAGCACCTTGCCCTCCACGCGGGCCTTCGGCACCGTCTCGTGCATGCGGTTCAGGCAACGGATGAGGGTCGACTTGCCGCAACCTGAAGGACCGATGATGGCCGTGGTCGCGTGCTCCTCGAAGTCGAGGGAAACGTCTTCGATTGCTTTCTTGGGACCGTACCATGCGCTGAGCCCCGCAACCGTCATCTTGCTCGTCATGCGCCGATCCTCCGTTCCCGGAACCGGCGCCGGAGCAAGACTCGGACTGCGATGCTGAGCCCGAGCATCATGAGCGCGAGAATCAGGGCGGTGCCCCACGCGAGAGCGTTCCAGTTCGAGTAGGGCGAGGAGGCGAAATTGAAGATGAGCAGGGACATCGCGTCAATCGGCTGATCGAGGCGGGTGGACATGAAAGTGTTCCCGAAGGCCGTCATGATCAACGGCGCCGTCTCCCCTCCGACCCGGCCCATCGCCAAGATGGCGCCCGTGACGACGCCCTCCCGCGCAGAGCTCAGGGCGACGCGCCCCGTCACTCGGTACTTGGGTACGCCCAGGGCCAAAGCCGCCTCCCGCAGAGAGTTGGGGACCAGCCGGAGCGCTTCCTCCGTGGTCCGAGCCACGAAGGGGAGCACCAGGACCGCAAGGGCCAGGGCCCCTGCGAGGGCGCTGAACACGATCCCCGGGGCGATTAGTTGGAAGCCAGCGTAGATGAACATCCCCATGACGATGGACGGAAAACCCGTCATGACGTCGGCGAAGAAACGCACCCCCACAACGAGGGGCCCCTTTCCGTACTCCGCAAGGTAGATGCCCGTGAGAATCCCGAGAGGGATGGCGATGAGGCATGAGAGGGCAAGGAGCAGCAGAGTGCCCACGATGGCATGCGCGATACCACCCTGGGGACATGTCGTGCTCGGGCCCGATGTGCAGGGGCTGGGCTGGACTGCCGTAAAGAACTCCCCGTTGATGACGGACGCTCCCTGAACCGTGACAGAATACAGGATACTCCCCAACGGAATGAGCGCGAGGCCGATGCAGACGACCGTGAGGCTCATCATGATCACGTTCTTGATCTGGCGCCGGGAGTCCCGACCGAACCGCATCAGGTGGTCGCCTCCCCGCGCTCGCCGAACACGCGCCAGACCATGATCCGCGCGAAGATGTTGATGAGCAAGGTCACGAGCAGGAGGACGAGGGCGAGTTCGATGATGGCGCTCGCCTGGAGCCCGAACGCCTCCCGGACATTGCTCGCAATCAAGCTCGAGAGGGTCTGAGCTGGCGCAAACCACGACAGCGGGATTTCGTTCGCGTTCCCGATGACCATGGTCACGGCAATCGTCTCGCCGAAGGCGCGGCCGAGGCCCAGGATCACCGCGCCGAAGATCCCCGAGCGGGCGTAGGTCAGGCTTGCCATGCGGGTCGACTCCCAGCGGGTCGCCCCGAGGCTGAGGGCGGCCTCCCTCTGGCTCTGGGGGACCGCAAGGAGCGCGTCGCGGCTGATGGCGGCGACCGTCGGGATGATCATGATGGCGAGGATCACCCCCGCCGTCAGGAGCCCATAGCCGTAGATGGGCCCCTGGAAGATTGGGAGAAATCCGAGCGTGCTCTGGAGTGCGGGATCCACGTAGCTCGTCATCACGGGCCGCAGGACGAAGATCCCCCAGAGCCCATAGATCACCGAGGGAATTGCGGCGAGCAACTCGACGACGTACGTCAGGGGCGTGCGGACGGAGGCCGGCGCGAGCTCCACGAGGAAGATCGCGATTCCAAGGCTGACCGGGACGCCGAGGATGAGCGCAATTGCGGAGGACACGAGGGTTCCGTAGATGAACGGCAGGGCCCCGTACTGGTTCGTGTTCGGGTCCCAGATGGTGCTACCGAGGAATCCAAGGCCGGACGTCTGCATGGACGACGCGGCGTTCCACGTCAGGACGAGGACGATGAGCCCCAGAATCACGAGCAGTGCGACGCCAGCGGCTCCGGAGCCAAGGCGGAAAAGGGCGTCCCCCAGGGACGACGCGGTCGGGTTCGTGCGAACCCTGCGGGTACCGCGCCGAGAGGGGAACGCCATGAACGATCCAGTCCCGAGTTCACGGGGTAGACAGGGCCTGCCCGTCAAAGGTGATGGACTGGATGGTGGTCGCGTCGCCGCTCACGACGGTCGACGGCAGCGGGACGTAGGAAAGGGTGCCCGACGTGTTCTGCCCGTCGTGGACCGCCCACCACAGGAACGAGACCAGGGCCTGGGCCCTCGCCTGGGTCATCACGCCGCTCGCATAGACGTTGAGCTCCTTGTAGACCAGGAGGTACGTGAACGTGGAGATGGGGTAGCTGTCCGCCCCGGTCGCGTTCACGATAGACACGTGGGACCAGTCTGCGTCGCCCGCGGGCAAGGCCCCCGCTGTGTTCGCAGCGGCTGCAGACGTCGAGTTCAGCGTGGGCAGGATGTAGCTCCCTGCGGCGTTCTTGACCTTCGCGTAGGCCAGATTGTTCGACAACGAGTAGGCAAGCTCGACGTATCCGATCGCGCCGCTCTGGCCTTGAACCACCGCAGCGACGCCCGGGTTCCCCTGGGCGCCGATCTCTCCGGACGGCCAGGAGACCGACTTTGCCGTCCCAATCTGGGAAGCCCACTGCGAGCTGACTTTGCTCAGGTAGTCCGTGAAGCAGTAGGTCGTGCCACTCCCGTCCGAGCGGTGCGCCGGGATAATCGCTAGGTTCGGGAACGTGACGCCGGGGTTGATGGCGCTGATGTTTGCGTCGTTCCAGTTCGTAATCACTCGGAGGTAGATGTTCGCGATGATCGCCCCGGTGATGTTGATGTGGGTCGGGACGCCGGGAACGTTGTACGCCATCGTCACAGCACCGAGGCTCTCAGGAATCGTCAGGAGACTCGGGTTCTGCGAGTGCTGGGTCGCGTTCAGGGGCGCGTCCGTCGCGCCGAAGTCCAGGCTCTTCGCGATGATCGCGTTGATGCCTGCGCCGCTTCCCGTTCCTTGGTAGTTGATCTGGACGCCCGTGAGGGTCTTGTACTGGGTCGACCACGCGCTGATGATCGGGAGCGCGAACGTCGATCCGCCACCGTTCAGGGTAATCGTCGGTGCCGTCGACGATCCACTCAGGCCGAACCAGTTCGTCATCAATCCCGCGGCCACGATCACGACCACGACCGCGATGACGGCGATGGCGGCCCAGAGTCCGCGTCGGCTCTTGGACGGCTGGATCGTTGTTTCATTCTCCTTCGCATTTGCCATGCTCGATTCACTCCTTCACCTTGGGTTCACATCCGTGAGAACGAAGGCGGCCTCGGACTCCCCCGGTTTCCCCAGGCGTCGCCGGCCACATGCCCGATGTTCCCATGGACTTCCCGATTCCACGGAGACACCTGTCATCTATCCCCGTTATCGATGGAATCTCGGGTGTCAACAAGTGTCGGACGGAGGCCTATATAGACTATGGTGCCAAGTCTTTAAGTCTCTATAGTCGATGAGACACCCCGAGGGAGACCGTACATGGAAGGGCAGGAAGCTGCAACTCACAGGAGGTTCGACCTACGTCGTGTCCCTGCCGAAACGGTGGGTAGTCGATGCAGGCCTCAAGGCAGGCGACACCGTGTTCCTGGAAATCGCCGCGGATGGATCCGTGAACGTGAGGCCTCATCCAGCGGAGAAGGCCGCCGCCCGCCGCGAAGATCTTCGACGAAAAGGACGGAGAGGTTCGTGAGCACCTGCTCCGCAAGCTCATCGGAGCCTACATCTCGGGGTTCGGGCTCATCGAAATCCGGTTCCGACCCGAGAACGGCCCGTTCGTGCGTCGCGTGGCCCGCGACTTTTGCCGCCTCGTCATCGGACCGGAGATCATCGAGGAAACCCGCACGACGATCGGCATCCAGGACTTGTCGGACCCCTCGGAGCTCAGCTCGGAGAAGTGCCTCCGTCGAATGCATCTCAGCGTGCGCGCGATGCTGGAGGACGCAATCCAGGCCCTGAAGAACCGAGACGAGGCCCTCGCACGCGACGTCGCCCAGCGAGATCAGGATGTGGACCGGTTGTACTGGATGGTCGCCAAGCAGTACCACCTCGCCCACACGGCGCCTCCGGGCACCGCCGAGCGTCCTTCGGAAACTGGGATCCATACGCACCGGCTCGTGGCGAAGCTCCTCGAACGTGTGGGAGACCATGCGGAGCGTATCGCGAGCACGTACGACGTCCTCGTTGGGGAGAAGGACCTGGACCCGAAGCTCGTAAAGGAGTTCGAGGCCGCCAACGCGTCCGCGACGGCCATCCTCGACAAAGCATTCAGCGCCCTCATGTCGGGCGACATCGACACCGCGAACGAGGCGATCGACGCCCGGACGCAGCACCAGAAACTCGTCGATGCCCTGTCCCACCACGTGTCCGCGAAGAAGGGCGAGGAGCTCCTCGCCCTCGGGGCGATCGTGGATAGCCTCAGCCGCACGGCCAGCTACGCCACAGACATCGCGGAGCAGGCGATCAACCTCGCCGTGCTCGAGGACCCGGAATCCTCGTAGGCCTCCGTAGTCTATGGGGACAATGCGTATCCCCGAGGCCCTTGATGGATGGGATGGATGATGAAAACCAAGACAACGGGCAGTGGAGAGCCTGACGAGGCACTCGTGAGGCACTACCTCATGGCGCTGAACAACGGCCAGCTCCTCGAAGCGCTCAATGCATTCAGCATGGACGCGCGCTTGCGCGACGAGTTGGGCCGTGAGCGGCACGGAATCCGCGAGATTGCCGCTTCCTTCGCTCGTCGCGAAGAGCCCATGAAGGTGGAGATCGAAGAGCTGCAACATGAGGGGGACGCGGTGACCGTGCGAGTGCGCATGAGTTCGTCGGCGAGCCGCGTGCCGAAGGTCTACCGGAGCGTGTTCCAGGTCAACCGCGAGCGGATTCACTCCCTCGTCATTGAGCCCGTGACTGCTGCGCGGACTCGAAGGATCCGTCTTGTCACCTCCGCGTGAGTGGGCCCGGCGTCGTCGGGACCGCCCCGCCGTCACCCCGACCTGAGATTGGGGTCACCTACGGTCCCCACCGGTTCCTCCATAGAATAGCAGGTCGAGCTTCTAGTAGCAGGGATCGCCTTGCTAGGGTGGGAGCAGGCTCCCGGAAGCCGGAAAGATTGACTCTGGCGACGGGAGCACGCCCATCTCGCTCGGTTTCTTGACGCGAGAGCCGTCACTGCGAACGTCCGCTGAGATCCGTGGCGGGAGCGGACCGGGTCGACCTCGGCGTCCCGCGCGGCGACAGCGGACCCATGTGAATACTTACCGAGTCTAAAAGTAACTCGGTCCCGTTCAGCGACCATCCTCCGGGCGACTCGTGGCGCCTCCGCGGCCCCACCGGACCGCGCAGGCGGTCCTCCGCATCGAAGGATGGGGTTGGGGGCAGACGGGATGAATTGGCGAACCGTGGTCGTGACTCTGGGCATCGTGTTTTTGTTGGTGGCAATCGCGCCGCAAACGCGAGCGGCGCCGGCGCTTGGATCGGGGAGCTCCTCGGGCCTGACAGCCGAGGAGACGACTCTCCTCGGCCATCTGGACTACGCGAACGCGTGGAGCCAGCTGGAGACGATCACCGCGTTCGGGGAGCGGGTGGCCGGGACGGACCAGGAGAGGGCGGCCCAGCAGTACGTGTACGACCAGCTGAGCAACCTCCCGATGGACAAGGTGGTCATGGAGAACTTCCCCGTGGCCAGCTGGGTCCACTACGGGACAACAATCCAAATCGTCTCGCCGACCCTCGAGCCCATCGAGGGCACCACTTATGGCGACTGCTTCTCCATCTGGGGCAAGGACGCGGGAGTGCCGTACTCTTTTGGGAACGAGGACCACGGTAAGATGCTCGTCGCTCCGCTCAGGGACCTGGGCTTCGGGACCGCCGCGGACTTCAACGCGGCCGGCGACCTGACGGGGATCATCACACTCGTTCACCGGGACGACGACCTGCAAGGCTGGCCGAACGTCCCCGTGATCGAGGCGTCCCTGCACCACGCCGCGGCGGTCGTCTTCTACGGGTACTACGGCAGCTATCCGGTGGCGGACGGGATCAAGCAGGATTCCGTGAAGGGGCCGCTCCCTGCGTTCTCGATCTCACCTCGGACCGCCTGGCACCTCCAGGACCTCCTTGCGGAGGGACCGGTCACGATGCGAATCACCGGCCGGGCCGACATGGTCCCGGAGCAGATCGCCCGGTCCGTGAACGTCGCGGCCTACCTGTACGGCACCACGCACCCGGATGAGTACGTCGTGATCTCCGGGCACATCGACACCTGGTGGTCCGGGGCCGATGACGACACCTCGTCGATCGCTGCGGTGCTCGAGCTAGCCCGGCTGTTCTCCACCGCTCGGGCGGCCGGCACGTTCACGAACGAACGCACCCTGGTCTTCGCCTCGGTCGGGGCGGAGGAGACGGGCGGACCCGCCAACACCTGGTACAACTGGCTCGTCGGGTCCTACGAGTTCGTGAAGGCCCATCCAGAAATCCTCGCTGGCCTCGCCGTGGAGCTGAACATGGACGGCGTGAGCTTCGTGCGGACCTCGGGCCGGTACTGGGTCGAGAACACGTGGGAGGTCAACGGGCTCGTCGCGAAGGGGATCAGCGACCTGGGCCTCGGAGGCGCGGTCGGCTACTACAACCCGGTGTGGTCATGGACGGACGCATGGTCGTACGCCGCGAAGGGCGGCGGGTCCGCAATCCAACTCATGTGGATGGCCGGGTTCGACGCATACTACCACACCCAGCTCGACGACATGGCGATGCAGAGCCACGAGACGATCGACACCACGCTGAAGCTGCATGGGCTGTGGGCGAT
Organism: uncultured Thermoplasmata archaeon; assembly: GCA_963768855.1. GTDB lineage: Archaea > Thermoplasmatota > Thermoplasmata > RBG-16-68-12 > RBG-16-68-12 > RBG-16-68-12. Next base: position 19,657 of record CAVYJM010000009.1, on the reverse strand, counting down.
CCGCGCGACGCATGCCCTCGTCCTGCCGATTGAGCTCCAGTACACGATGGACTGGGCCGTGGCGAACCTGAAGAGCGAGAAGGCGACGGTCCCCGCGCAGGCCGCCGAGTTCGATGCGGCAATCGCCGCGGCCCGTGCCCTCCGGGAGAAGGCCGTGGCGGCGAACGCCTATGCGAACCAGCTCCGGACCGCGTTCGCGACCGCGAGCACGCCGGCCGAAAAGGCTGCGATCCAGGCGCAGGCGGACGCACTCAACCGCGTCTTGGTCGACGCGCGACGGGTCGTGACCACTTGGACCCTCGGGGAAGGCGGGCTCATGGGATCGTGGGACGTGTTCCTGCGGTCCGCGCAGTACGCGCATGACCTCGGGTACGTGAACAAAGCGATCGCGGCGCTGTCGAAGGGACAGACGGGCAACGCGCTGGCGGCCCTCGAGGGCGTGTACACGATGGAGTGGGGTCGCTACTACAGCCGGGCGACATACACGGAGCTCCTGCGGGAGATGATGGACGTCTACCTCTACTGGGGCGGCGACTTCCAGCAGCAGCAATCCTACGTGGACGTCCAGGGGATCTATCTCGGGCTCAAGGACGGGAGCGTCACGCGGGCCGACGCCCTAGCCTCCCTCCGCGCGATCGCGGCCGACCAGCTGACGCCTTGGCTCTCGGGGGACTTAGCCGTCATGCAGGGAGCGTGGGTCCAAGCGACAGGCATCCTGAGCTGAGCGACTTCCACGCGCGAGTCCGTCGAGCCCGAGGCGAGCGAGCCGGAGGACGGTCAGCGCCGCACTCTCGCGGCGAGTCCGCCGACGAAGCTCTCAATCGCTGCGGCGTCCGGGGACTCCGCTACGCGACTCACAACCGTGCTCCAGACGACGCCGTCAGTGCCCAGCGAGGCGAGGGCCCGGACGTGGTCCGCGGCGAGGAGCAGGAAGCGGTCGTCCGGGCCGGGGAGCCTCCGGAGTCGGCGGCAGATACCCTGGGACGGCATGGCCTTCCTCGCGTGTTCTTTTACGGATGCTGTGTACTATATTAATACATTGTTGATTATTATTATACCTAATACATGGATATGAGTTCCGCGGTCAAGAACCGATCCGATACGGGCTCACAGGTTGGGGGGAGGGGCGGAGGCGGTCTCGTCCTCGGGGGGAGGAATCGTCGGCGACGGGACGACTGCCTGGGACGAGACGTCCCGGTCGAAGAACCAGGCTTCCGCGAGATACTCCCGCACAACGTCCGCAACGGCCATGTCGCCGCTCCAGTCCTTCAGCAAGTCGGCGAAGCGTTCCTCGAGCGTGTGAACCTGGTGGATCACGTGCCTCTCCAGCTGGTTCGACTCGCGACCGCGGTAGATCACGTAGAGCAGGACCCATCTCCCCCGGCCGAATGCCACCTGGTGCTGGTCCCCGAGTTCGATGCTTCGGACGTTCCCGACGCCCATCTCGTGGAACGAGTCGTCCATGAAGTTCTGGATCGCGGTGAACATGGACGCAATCAGGTCCGGGTCCCGGCCTGGGACGAAGTTGCGGGAGAGGTGGACGAGCGGCGTGCCTCCATCGTACGTCAGGTAGACGTGCTCGACGACGCGGCGGAACGGATGCGCGCCGCTGAACATCGCAGCAAGGTCCGTCCGGAGGCGACGCCGATGGACGTCCTCGGACGGTGAACTGGCCGGGTCCATGGGCCCGGCATGGGGTCGGCTTCTGAGGCTTAATCCCTTCTGCGGCGGTTATCGGCCGTGATAGACCCGCGCGGGCATGCGTCTTCGCCAACGAGGCGGTCGGATCGGACTAGACCAAGGTCACGGCGAACGGCTGCGTGACCTCGACGACATCTCCGCCGGCGAACGAATGCAGGGTCAGCACAAAGAGGGTCGCGAAAGGTTGGGTCGTGATGTCATAGTCCACGGACCCCGAGAGAGGAAGGAGAGGTGGGGTCGGTGTGGGCATGGGCCCCGGCGGGGGATGGCTGGGGAGCATGGGGTTGCAATGTGCAACCGGCATCCAGTTCCGGAGGTCGTCCATCGAGGTGAGGTTCCCCGAGAAACCGAAAGCCACGTCGGTCGGGCGGCTCGCCTTCCAGGCGCCCGAGAGATGGAACGTGGCGTTCGATCGATTCGACTGATAGACGAAGACGGCCCACCACATGGGCAGGGTGCCGCCCCAGCACGGCGCGATGTAGGTTCCGTCGTTGGGCAACGTAACGAAGCCCGGCCCGAGCGGGAGGGCTCCGACCCGAATCGGCGACGCGGTAGGGGGTACCTTCACGTTCACCAGCACGAAGAGGGCGATAATCCCCAGGGCCACGATGATCGTCAGAGTCTGTCGCATGCGATTGGGAACCCTGTAATCCATGGGGCGGCTGTGGCATAACCATTGCTCCTGCCCGCCGGCCCGGGGAACGCGGATTACCGCCAGAACGTATTGTACGCACCGAGGGGATTTCCCTTCAGAAACACCTCTGCGGGACAATGGCCCGATACGTGAAGGTCCGGGACGCGATGTCCACGGAGGTCTTCGAGATCTCGGAGGACGCCACGCTCCAGGCCGCCGCCAAGCGCATGGCCGACGCGAAGGTGAACAGCCTGATCGTCCGCCCCGAGGGACGAGAGGAGCCGTTCGGCATCATCACGTCGAGCGACGTGGTCGACGCCCTCGCCGAGGGACGCGATCCGGGCACCAGTCTGGTGGGGGAGGTGGCGAGCGCGCCCCTGGTCACCGTCACGCCCGGTGTGCCGGTCGCCTACGCGGCCCGACTGATGAGGCGCGCGAACCTGAGGCACCTGGCGGTCTTCAATGGCCGCGAGGTCGTTGGCGTCCTGAGCAGCTACGACATCGTCAAGGCGATCGGACGCTGGGGGAGCCTCGCCGCGGCCGCGGAGCTGGCCGAGGAGATCGAGATCACCTCGGCGGTCACGGACTAGGACGCAGGAGACGAAGCCGGCGGAACCGCCGAAGGCGGCGAGCCGGGGTGCTTGCCCCCGGACCCGAAGAATTCTCGATGCACCGCGCGCACCGCGTCCTCGAGGTCCTTCGTTTCCACGGTGAACTGGTACGCCACCATCGACGCGCCCGCCGTGATGAACTGCACGTTGATCCCGTGGTCCGCGACCGCGCGGAACACCCGAGCTGCGACGCCGTGGGAATTCCCGATCCCTTCGCCGACGAAGCAGATTAGGGAAGCATGCGGAGAGGCTTCCACCTTGTCGAGGTTGAGGCCGGCCAGGTGGGACAGGGCCTTCTTCGCGCGGTTCACCGCATCGGACTCGATCAGGAAGGCGACGCAGGTCTGCGAGGTCGCGGCGCTGTAGATGTTCACACCCGTGTTCGCCAGCGCGGTCGAGCTGCGGGAGAGGAGGACCTCGTCGGAGCCGAGGCCCGTCGCGTACACCTTGAGGGTCGCGAGGTCGCGGACGTAGGAGACGCTCTTCACGTCCCCGCTCTTGTCCACCGTGTCGGGTCCGATTCGCGTGCCCGCGTCCTCAGGGCGATACACGTTCTTCAGGTAGAGGGAGGCCCCGCAGGCCCGTGCCGGCAGGACCGCCCGCGGGTGGAGCACCTTGGCCCCGAAGTAGGAGAGCTCCGCCGCCTCGTCGTACGAGAGGACAGAGAGCGGGAAGGCCTCCTGGACGATCTTCGGGTCCGCGCTCATGAAGCCCCCGACATCCTTCCAGATCTCGACCGTCTGAAGCTGGAGCGCGTGGGCCACCACGGCGGCGCTGTAATCGGAGCCGCTGCGGCCGAACGTGGCCGTCTTGCCCTCGGGCGACAGGCCGAAGAATCCCGTGATGACGGACGTGTGCCCCGCGTCCGCCTGGCGCCGCAGCACCGGGGCCAGGTGGGCCCTCGTGTCCTCGAGCAGTGCGGTAGCGTTGCCGTAGTTCTCGTCGGTCATCAGGCCGATCTGATCGGCCTCGAACGCCTCCGCATCGAGGTCCCGCGCGCGCAGGTTCGCGGCGACGACCTGCGCCGACAGGCGCTCCCCGAAGGAGAGGACGAAGTCACGGATCCGCGGGGTGATCTCCTCCGTGTACGCGATCCCGTACAGGAGGCGCTCGAGCTTCGTGCCGAGGGCCTCGATCGCCTCGACGGTGCGATCGGAATCACCGGATTTCTCCGGCAGGAGGCCGAGGTGCCGCCGCTTCAGGTCGGCGATGTACAGGTCGAGCTCCTTCTCCTCGCGGGGCCTCGACACGGTCTGGACCAGGGAGTCCGTCACGCCGGCCACGGCCGACACGACGACGAAGCGCCGGCCCGCGTCGGAGGCGAGGATCTTCGCCACGCGGTCGTACATCTCGGGCTTGCTCACGCACGCGCCGCCGAACTTGGACACCTTCCCCGTCTCAGGCAAGGTAGCCCCTCCGGTGCGCCAGCTCCGCGTTCAGGATGCTCCCGCCCGCGCCGCCCCGCAGGGTGTTGTGGGACAGGACGAAGAAGCGCAGGTTGCGGCCCGTCACGCGGATGCGGCCGACGGTCGCGGCCATGCCCCGGGCCCGTTCCGGCTCCCCGGCGTTCGCGTCGAGCAGGGGCTGCGGCCGGTTCTTCTCGGACCGGACGAGGATCGGCTGCTTCGGGGCGGTCGGGAGCTTCCGCCGTTGCGGCTCGCCGCGGAACGAGGCGAGGACCCGGACGACCTCTTCGGGATCGACCGACTCCTTCAGGGGGATTGACACGGCCTCGAGATGGCCCTCCCGCACCGCGACGCGGACGCAGTTCGCCCACACGTCAATCGGACTCGGGACGACGCCGCCCGACCAAGCGCCGAGGATCTTCTTCGCCTCCTGGCGCATCTTCTCCTCCTCGTTCTCGATGAAGGGGACCACGTTGGCGACGATGTCGAGGGATGGCACACCCGGGTAGCCCGCGCCCGATAGGGCCTGGTACGTGGACACGTGGACCTCGGAGAAGTCGAACCCATCCGCGAGCGGTTTGAGCGCAAGCGCGAGCCCGGTGATCGAGCAGTTCGGGTTCGTGGTGAGGAAGCCGCCCTCCCGGTAGGTGCGCTGGCGCTCGACAAGCGCCACATGGTCGGGGTTCACCTCGGGGACGAGCAGCGGCACGTCCGCCTCCATGCGGTGCGAGGAGGCGTTGGAGAAGACCTTGATCCCGTGGCGGGCGGCCTCCGCCTCGAGGTCCCCGGCCACCTCCGTGGGCAGGGCGCTGAACGCCGCCACGATGCCGGACCGCACGAGCACCTGGGAATCGAGGGGCTGGAGCTCCGTCGCGGCCACGTCGGGATCGAGGACGACGTCGTCGAGGCGCCAGTGGTCGCCGAGCCGGCCTCCGACCTTGCGGTCGCTCGAGCAGAGCACGGTCGGCTCGAAGGTGGGGTGGTCCTGGAGCAGGCTGACGAACCGCTGGCCGATGTTCCCAGTCGCGCCGAGGACGGCCACGGGGATGCGGGTCATGGCTTGAGGCCTCCCAAGTAGGCGCGGGCCTGTTGAATCATCGTGGCAAATTCCTTCGCATCGGAATCGTGCGAAGCGCGCTCCCACTCGTCCAGGGCCTCGCGGAGCCGCCGGTGGACCGCGGGCGTGTGGGGGTTCAGAGCCTGGATGTCCCGCAGGAGCTCGGGTGGGTCTTCGAGGAGGCCCGCGGCCGCAGCGGAGAGACGAGAGAACGTGGTCCCCGCCGGCCTTCGGAGTCCCGCCACGTCGAACGGGCTCCCGGCGACCGCGCGGGCGAAGACAAGCAGGGTGAGATGGCTGACGCCGAGGAGGAAGGCCATCAGCTCGTCATGATGGTCCAGGGACACGTCGACCGCGGCCGCGCCGCTGGCCCGGAAGAGCTCCTTTGCGTCGAGGACGGCCACACCGTTCCCGCAATCGCTGTAGAGGATCGTCCCGCTGGAGAGGGGCCACAGGCTCGGCCCGAACATCGGATGGACGCTCGCGACGCGAAGGCCCGATGCGCCCATCGCGCGCAGCTGCTTCTCGACCGGGGCCTTGATGCTGCAGATGTCGAACACGAGGCCCTTCGGCCGGAGACCCGCGAGGCGCTCCAGGACGTGGGAAGCCGCGGACATGGGGACGCTCACGACGGTCACGTCGGCCTCCAACGCGGCCTTTGCCAGATCCGGCTCGAAGGGGAAGCCTTCCAGAGGCCCCGCGAGATCGTTCACGACGACCTCGTAGCCGCGGGACTGGAAGTAGCGGCAGAGCCAGCCCCCCATCTGTCCGGCGCCGCCGACGACGAGGACGCGCCGGGGCACGGGCTCAGGAAGGCGGAGCGCTTCCTGGCGCTGCACGCTCTCCTCGATGAGCGCCTGGGCCAGCGAGCCCGCGAAGGCCTCGCTGATCCCGCGGACGCCGCATTCCCGCAGGAGGCGGACGTGCACCTGCTCCTCCACGTCGCCGTGGCGCAGGGGCAGCCCGGCGACTTTCTTCTCCAACCCGATCTGCTCCGCGAGGTGCAGCCGGCGGGCCACGAGGGCTACGATCTCCCGGTCGACGGACGCCACCTCGTCGCGGAGGCGCGCAATCTCCTTCTCGCTCACACGAACCCTCCTTGGAACATCAGATCGAGGATTGACATCGCGGCGGCGTTCTCGACCACCGGGACCGCGCGCGGCACGATGCACGGATCATGGCGGCCCGTGACGGAGACCTCGGCGGGCGCCATCGCCTCGAGGTCCACGGAGCGCTGGGGCTTCGCGATCGACGCAGTCGGCTTCACGACGACCCGGAAGCGGACGGGCATGCCGTCCGAGATGCCTCCGAGGACTCCGCCCGCGTGGTTCGTTTCCGTGGACACGTGGCCGTCGTGGACGACGAAGGGATCGTTGTGCTCGCTCCCGCGCATCGAGGCGGCGCGGAAGCCCGCGCCGAAGTCGACGCCCTTCACCGCGGGGATGGAGAAGAGGAGGTGGGCGAGGGACGCCTCTACGGAATCGAAGAACGGCTCCCCCACGCCGACCGGGAGCCCGGCGATCGTGGCCTCGATGATCCCGCCGACGCTGTCCCGGTCCAGCCGGGCCCGCTCGATCTCCGCGATCATGCGGTCCGCCGCCTCGAGGTCTGCGCACCGGACCGGGGTCCGGTCGACGTTCGCCTCGATCTCCTCCGGGGTCACGGGGCGGCTCACGATCGATGCGATCTGGACTGCGTGCGCGTAGAAACGGACGCCCTGCCGGAGGAGGAACTGCCTCGCGACCGCGCCGGACACGACGAGAGGAGCCGTCATGCGGCCGGAGAGCTGGCCCCCGCCACGGAGATCGCTCTTGCCGCCATACTTCATCCGGGCCGTGAAGTCCCCGTGGCCCGGACGGGGGATGCGCGCGACGTCGGCGTAGGCCTTAGACTGCACGTCCTCGTTGCGGAGGATCGCGACGATGGGCTCGCCCGTCGCGACGCCGTCCCGCAACCCCTCGGCGAACTCGACGCGGTCCTCCTCCTTCCGCTGGCTCGTGATCAGACTCTGCCCGGGGCGGCGACGGTCCAGCTGGGCCTGGACGAAGGCCGCATCGATGGGCGTGCCCGCGCGGAGGCCCTCGATCGTGCAGCCCACGAACGGACCGTGGCTCGTGCCGAAGACCAGCGTGCGGTAGCGGCTGCCGAACGTGTTCAGGGGATCACCTCCAGGTCCGCGCCGAGGGCACGGAAGTCGTCGAGGAAAGCAGGATAGGAAACCCGAAAGGACTCCGCGTCGCTGATCTCCACGGCGTGGTCCGCGGTGAGGCCCGCCACAGCAGCGGCCATCAGGATGCGGTGGTCTCCCCGAGCGTCCACGGTGGCGCCCCGCAGACGCGTCGGGCCGCGGACCACGCAGCCGTCCGGCGTGGCCTGGATGTCGGCGCCCATGGCCTCCAGGAACGCGACGGTCGATTCGATCCGGTCACTTTCCTTGAGCCGCAGGTGCGCGCCGTTCACGAAGTGCGACTCGCCCCGGGCCTGGGTCGCCAGGACGGCGAGCACGGGGAAGAGGTCTGGCGTCGCCCCCAGGTCGACCGTCTGAGCGTGCATCGCCTGGGCCGCGGCGCGCACGGCGTCCCCCGCAGCCCCGACGTCGGCGCCGAAGCCGCCGAGGAGCTCCACGATGCGGCGGTCCCCCTGGGGCATGGACGGATCGAGGCCATCGACGGTCACCGGGCCGCCGGCGACCGCGGCTGCGACCAGGGGGAAGGCTGCCGAGGAGAAATCCCCGGGGACGGCGAAGTCCGTCGGCACGTACCGCCGGCCGCCCGGGATTCGGAAACGGGTCCCCTCGCCCTCCACGTCCACGCCGAACCGGCGCATCATGGACCGTGTGATGTCGACGTAGGGCTCCGAAAGGATCGGCGGCGTCACGCTCACCTCCGTGTCGTGCGGGGCGAGGGGGCAGGCGATCAGGAGGCTGGAGAGGAACTGGGAACTGACGGACCCGGGGACGGTCACGGAACCGCCCTGCAGCGGGCCCGTCACTTCGACCGGCGGCCGGCCCTCGCCGCCGAGCGCGCGAGCGCGGGCACCGAGCTCGTTGAGCGCGTCGACGAGCGGGCCCATGGGCCTCTTCCGGAGGCTCGCATCGCCCGTGAGCACGGAAGTCCCGTCCAAGAGGGCGACCACGCCGCTCATCAGCCGAAGCGTCGTGCCGGAGTTGCGGGCATCGATTGCCTTCGCGGGCACCAGGAGCCGCGGGCAGGCGATTCGGATCACTTCGTGGGACCGGCTCACCGTCGCACCCAGAGCTTCGAGCCCCGCCAAGGTGGCCTCCGTGTCCTCGGAGAGCAGCGGGCGGTCCACGCGGCACGGACCTCCGGACAGGGCAGCCAGGAGGAACGCGCGGTGCGTGTAGCTCTTCGAAGGAGGGGCCCGCACGGTCCCGTGGACGGACGATGGGTGGACGCGGAGCCTCACATCACCACCTCCCGCGATTCGAGCGTGTTCAGGCTTGCGACGCGCACCTCCGACTCGCCGTCGTGGAGCGCCTGCACGACGTCCTCGACGTGGGCGGGCTTCGCGAGGGCCAGGATGGCGGGGCCCGCCCCGGTGATCCCCGCGGCCACCGCTCCCGCGGCGCGGGCCCGCCTCGCGGGCGCCTCATCGATGTCGAGGAGGGGGGCGTACGCGGCGCTGTTCACCTCGAGCGCGCGGAAGTACTCTCCATGGAGGGCGAGGCGGTAGGCCTCGTCCACCTTCGAGCGGATCGGGGAGAAGTCCTTCGATGCGAGGCTCGGCTTCGTGATGATCCTCCGGGGGATCTGGACGACCACCATGAGGCCTTCCGGCAACCGGTCCACCTTCACGATCTTGCGCGCCCGGTTGTCCGTGACCACGATGCCGCCGAAGAACGAGGCGCAGGCATCGTCGAAGGCCCCCGTGACCGTGACCTTCGCCTCGAGCGCCGCGTCGACGCCGATGTTCACGATCTGGAGCGGTTCGAGCTCCACCTCGAGGGCCCGTGCGGACGCCAGGACGACCGCGTTCGCGACCGCGGAGCTGCTCTTCAGACCGCGGGAGACGGGGATCTCCGAATCCACGCGGACGAGGAGGCTGGCCTTGCGGCGGCTCCGTCTCATGACGCGCTTGGCGCAGCCCATCGCGAGGGTCGGGTCGACGTTGCCGACGACCTGGACCCGCACGCCCTCCTTGCGAGGCATCGACTCGGCGACCGCGGTCGCGCGGAACGCGAGGCCGAACGCGGCTCCCTGCCCCGTCGCGATGGCGTTCACGATCGTGCCCGCCCCGAAGCAGGTGGCCTGGGCCTTCACGCGGGCACCTCCTTGGCCGCCCGCCTCAACGCCTCGTACGAGGCGGACTGCCCGGTCCAGAGCTCGAAGGACTTCGCGGCTTGCTGGAGGAGCATCTCGAGTCCGTTCGTCCCGCGGATGTTGCGCCGCTTGGCCGCGGCCAGGAGCGGCGTCTCGGGGGGATTGTACACGAGATCGTAGACGTAGGCCGTGCGGGCGACGGCCTCCTCGGGGACCGGGAGCCCCGCATCCATGCCCGCGGTGCCCACGGGGGTCGCGTTGACGAGCAGGTCCCACGGACCCTTGCGGGGCAGTTCCTCCAGGGTGAGGACGTCCAGAGAGTCGTCGAAGAAGTCCGCGAGGGCCTCGGCGCGGGCGGGCGTCCGGTTCGCGACGGCCACCTGGGCACCTTCGCGGAGGAGGACATGGACCACCGCCTTCGCCGCGCCTCCCGCCCCCACGACGAGCACGCGCCGCTCCCCGAGTCGCAGCCCGAGCGACCGTAGGGACATTCGGAAGCCGAAGACGTCCGTGTTGTGGCCCTTCGCCCAGCCCTCGTGGAGGACGACCGTGTTCACCGTCTCGAGGACGTCCGCGTCGCCGTCCAGCTCGTCCACGAGTTCCGCGACGGTCTCCTTGTACGGGATCGTGACGTTCAGGCCGCGCAGGTGGAGGGCCTCGGCGGACTGCAGGAACGTCTCGACGGAGGACGCGGGCACGTCGAACGGGAGGTAGAGTCCCTTGAGACCCGAGGCGCGCAGAGCGGCCTCCTGAATCGCGGGGGAGATGGAGTGAAGAAGGGGGTGGCCGAGGAGGCCGAGCAGGAACGCATCCTTCGAGCGGATGCGCAGGGCGGCCTCCAGGCCCAGCTGGCCCGGCGAGGTCGCCCGGTTCCCGGAGGCGTACTGCAGCTCCTGTCCCGTATCCGCGGCGAGGGCCCGGGTCAGCATCCCCGCGTCGCCCATGCCGATGAGCACGAACCGCGCCTTGGACCGCTGCCGGGCTAGGTCCACGAGGGCGATGGCCTCGTCCACGGATGCCGCGGGGGTCGCGACCTTCCCGACCTGGCCTTGGGCGATGCAGGCGTCCAGGATCTCGGCGACGCGCTCCGTCTCCGTCGGGACGTCGAAGTGATGGGACACGATGAGATCCTTCGCTCGGCTCTTCGCGAGCTTCGCATACTCGCCGAGGTACTCCGCGTCGGTCGTCAGCTCGACGTCGACGTACCGGAACGGAAGGTGGCAGGCGTCCCGGAGCAGGTTGTGCCGCGCGCCGCGCTCGAGGCCGCGGAATCCGCCCTGTTTGGGAGACCGCAGCGTGGCGATCGCGCGCGGCCCGAGGGCGCTCGCGAGCTTCTTCAGGTCTCCTTCGGTCGGATGACGGAGCGCATCGATGCGGAACTCCACGAGGTCCGCGCCCCGCCGCAGGGAGGCCCGGGCCTGCTGTTCCGCCTCCGCCGAGGTCCCTGCCGCAATGACCGCCGCCACGTGCACCTAGTCACCGCTCCGTGATCGTCTCCTTGATTCGCATGCCGAAATGCCGGCCTCCTTCCTCGCGGTGGAGGAGCACCTGGTCACCCGCGCGGAGCGTGCTCACCGAGGTGGCGCCTCCGTCCGGCGTGACGAACCGGATCGTCTCGGCGTTCTGTACGATCGTGCTCAGTTTCTCCCCGCCCGCGTCCGCCTCCACGAGGATCAGGGGACGACGCTCGATCTTCACGCGACCGACGACGACCGCATGGGCGCGGCCCTGCGCGTCGACGGCGAGGACCTCGTCCCCGGCCCGCAGCTCGCTCAGGTACGTCGTCTTCCCGTCCGGGAGCAGGACGTACGCGTGCACGGGTCCTGCGTTCACGCGGAACGGGCGCGGGGCGACATAGCCCGATTCGATCGTCTCGGCGTGGATGAGGAAGAGCCCCGAGGAGGCGTTGCCCACCAGGATCCCCTCGCCGTCTTTCAGGATCGAGCAGGTGTCGACGCAGACGCGATCCCCGAGGCCCAGGGCCCTCACCTCGGTGACCGTCCCGGGGAGGAGAGGGACGGCCTCGGCGCGGGACTCGAGGAGCTCCCGGACCGCGCGGACCTCCTGCGGGGCGCGCGGGACGAGCAGGATGCCGTCGACCCCGACCTCCATCGTTTCGAAGAACAGTTTCGCCTGGGCGGCATCGTGGACCTCGACGAGGAGGTGCGTGCCGCTCCCCTGGAACGCAGCGATGAGGTTCTCGAGCGGGATGATCTGCCAGTCCTCCGTGCGCACGACGACGTGCTTCGTCGACCCGCGGAGCGCGCGCACCGCGCGCTCGTCCGCCCCCTGGCGGATGGTCGCGAGCCGCCCGATCTCCTGGCCGTCGAACTCGAACCGGCCGTCATGGAGCAGGATCGGGGAGAAGCGGCCGAGCCGCCGCAGGCCCTCGTCCGCCCGGTCGAGCACGATCTGGTCGAACCCGGCCTCGAGCGAGGCCGTCACGATGGACCGAATGTCCGCTCTATCCTCGGAGGGGAAGGCCCCCACCCACACCAGGCGGTCCATGGGGGCCTCACCCGCGATATGCGTCCTCCACCGAGGCCCCGTCGAAGAGGATGCGGGCGATCGCCCGCGTCATGCCGATCGGATCCTTCGCCTGGAACACGTTCCGGCCGATTGAGACGCCGACGGCGCCTCCGGCCAGGGAGCCCGCGACCATCTCGAGGGCGGCCCTCTCCGAGTCGAGCTTCGGCCCGCCCGCCACGACGACCGGGACGGGGCAGCCGCGCACGACCTCCTTGAATGTCTCGGGGGATCCGGTGTACAGCGTCTTGACGACGTCGGCTCCGAGCTCCGCGCCGACCCGGGCCACATGCTTCACCGCCTCGACGTCGTAGGGATTCTTCACGTTCTCGCCGCGCGGGTACATCATCGCGAGGAGCGGCATCCCGAAACGGTCGCACGCGGTCGAGACCGCGCCGAGATCCTCGAGCATGTGAGGGTCCTCCTCGCCCCCGATGTTCACGTGGATCGAGATCGCGTCGGCGCCGTAGGAGATCGCCTCGTCGACCTGGGTGACGATCACCTTGCGGTTCGTGTGGGTGCTCAGGCTGGTCGAGGCGTTGACATGGAGGAGGAGCGAGAGTCGGCCGTCGAAGTACTCCTTCGCGAATCGCACGACGCCTTTCTGCAGGACGACTCCGGTCGCTCCGCCCTTCGCCACTTGGGCGACCGCCTTGCGGATGTCCTCGAGGCCCGCGACCGGCCCGTTCGAGACCCCGTGGTCCATCGCGACGATGAGGGCCTTGCCTTCCGCGAAGATCCGCCGGAGCCGGATTTCCTTGCCAATCGAGGACATGGGACACACGCCGTGCGAGGATGTAGCACGCCTGTAGAGGGCGGACGTATTTGAACCCTTTGACCGGGGACGCACAGAAAACGACGATTTCGACACGTCAAACGGGCGCGTCCCCGTGCGCCTCCAGGCCCGCGAGGATCTGCACTTGGACGCGATCGTCGGGCGCCGGCTCAGGGAGGATGGCCCACGCCAGGTCCGCGCGCGGGGAGCGGAGGCGCACCTCCCGCAGGAGCTCGTCCTCCATCGCGGCCCCGGGCGGCTGGGCGATGAGGACGATCGCCTGGCGGATGTCCTCGTGCCTGCCCGTGAACCACGGGCTCGCGTACGCCTCCTCGACCGCCAAGAAGCAGCGATGCTTCTCCTGGCCCGCGCCCATCCCGAACCGCCAGTCCTTCGAGCGGGCGAGGAACCGCTTCAGCGGGACGAGGTCCGAGCGCGACAGGACGCTGGGGAGCGCGGCCGCAGGACGTGCCATGATCGCGCCCATGGCTCCGAAGGCCTTCGCGAGCGGAAGGGTCGGGTACGAGCGCAGGAGCGCGTCGTTGGCGAAGGCCACGACCCCGTCCGCGTGGCCCTGGACGGAGGCGAGCTGCGCCTCCGAGACGTGCCGCCGTAGCATGCCCTCCGCGGTGAAGGGGAGCGTGGCGAGGGCGAGAGACGAGCCGCCCAGGATGCGGACCACGCGGCCGACCACGGCCAGCGCCCAGCCGCCGAACTGGCCCCCGAGACCGCCGAGCGCGACGATGAAGTCGCGGTTCGCGAGGGCGTTCGACAAATCCTTCTCCTCGTTCGTCGCCAGGGTGGGAATCGCCTTCTCCTCCAGGGAGGCGATGGCTTGGAGCGGCTCGGTGGGGACGAGGACGCGACGGCGGATGCCCGCCATGGAGGAATGCGGCGTATCGTTCACCGCGATGCGCTCGATCCCCATGGGGGGCGTCACATGGCGCAGCGTGTTGCACCCGGCCCCGCCGCACCCGACGACCGCGGCGCGGATTCGCTCCTCCCCGGTCCCCAAGCGCCAGGTGTCGGGCACGCGTCGCGAATCGAGAGGCGGTCAGATAAAGCGTTGTGAGACGCGACGAAACCTCGATAAGCCTGTGGAGATTCGCCGGTCCATGGTCCCCGCCTCGCCGCCCTCCCGCTCCGACGTGGTCATCATCGGAGGCGGCTGCATGGGCGCGAGCACTGCCTTCCACCTCGCGCGCCGCGGGGAGAAGGTCGTCCTCCTGGAGAAGGGGCACGTGGCCTCCGGGGCGACCGGCCACAGCGGCGCGATCGTGCGTCAGCATTACGAGAGCCGACTGGGGATCCGCCTCGCGCGGCGCAGCCTGGCGTTCTTCCAGCGTTTCGCGGACGAGACGGGATCGGAGTGCGACTTCCGGACCACGGGGTTCCTCTCCGGGACGCGGGCGCGGGACGAACCCGCGTTCGACCGGCTCTTCGGACTCCTCAAGGCCGAGGGCGTTCGGGTCGAGCGTCTCGCGCCCGACGAGGCTCACGGCATCGAGCCTCACGCGGACCTGTCGGACTACGTCGCCCTCGTCCACGACCCGGATGCGGGCTACGCCGATCCGATTGCAACGGCCTCGGGATTCGCCTCTGCGGCGGAGCGCGGAGGTGGGACAATCCTGGAAGGCGTCGGGATGCGATCCGTCGTGGTCCAGAGAGGACGCGTGGCTGGCGTCCGTATCCGCAGGGGGACCATCCGGTCGGAGCGCGTGCTCCTCGCCGCGGGGAACTGGACGCCCGCCCTCGCCGAGGACCTCGGCGTCCGCCTCCCGGTCCGCTTCGTGCGCGGCCAGGTCGCGGTCCTCCGACGGCCCATGGGGTTCAGCCGCCCGCCGAAGATCCACTTCGACTTCTACCACAACACGTACTCCCGGCCCGAGGGAGACAAGGACATCCTCGCGGGCTACATGGACACGGATCCGCGCAAGACCGTGCGGGACCACGAGCTGAAGGATGACTCCATCCCCGGCGCGGTCGTGCGGGACCTGCGTACCCGGCTCTCGAGACGCTTCCCGGACATGGCCCGCGCGCAGCCCCACGGCGGATGGGCGGGCGTGTACGACGTCACGCCGGACTCGTTCCCCATCCTGGACGCCGTCGGGCCGGAGGGACTCTTCGTCGCGGTCGGCTTCAGCGGGCACGGGTTCAAGCTGTCCCCGGAGGTCGGCCGGCTCCTGGCGGAGTACGTGGGGAGCGGAACGAGGCCTGCGGACCTCGCCCCTCTGCGCGCATCCCGGTACGCGGACGGGGAGCCCGTGAAGGAGAACGCACCCTTCCCCGCCCGGAGGGGACCACGATTACCCTGAACCATTCGATGGTGGGGCGGGACGCTGGCGGTACGTAACCAGGATCTCGCTCGTGACCGTCCAGGCGCGCAACGGCTCCTCGTGGATCGACACGACGCGGTCGCAGAGCTTCGCGACCGGGCTGCGGAAATCCCCGTGCGGGAAGCCGCCCACGACAGCGGTCAGGTCTCCCTCGAGCGCCGCGAGTTCCGTCCAGAGGTTGACACGCTCCCCGTGCTCTGAGAAGGTCCACCGGGGATGAGGGAGCGACGCAAGGAGCTTCTCCAACGGCACGTTGCGCTCGAGTGTGAGCAGCGGCTTGCCTTCGGGGACCGCGCCCTTCTGGAACAGATCTTCCAGGAGCCCGACGAACCGCGGATAGTTCTTCGGGATGCGGGTCGCGGAGTCGATGTGGATCACATCGTCGTTGCGCGTGTGGACGATCGTCCGGAGCTGACCCTGCAGGTTCAGCACGGAGTCGAGGGCGAGGAGGACGAAGAGATGCGCGATGTCGGGCCGGCCTCGGCGCTCCCCCTCCGGGAACTTCTTCAGCGCGGGATGGTGGAGGCTGCTGTCGAGGAGAATCGCCGCGGGACTTCGACCCCGCCTCTTCGCGGAGGTGCGGACCGAAGGGTGGCCTTGGAGCGGCGCCGGCACCAGCTCGAGTTCTGCGTCCGCGAGGACCAGGGTGAGCACGACCGCCCGTAAGGGGGCGGGGGGTTTACCACTTTCACCCACCCACGATTAGAGGATATAAGTAGCGTCTCCGCGTTGCGTCGACCAGGATGCATGAGATCGTCTGCGTAGGGGACGTCCACGAGGGACTCTCCTTCGACTTCCGCATCGACCCGGACACCGGAATCTCGGACCGGGCTCTCGATCTGCACGGCAACTTCGCGAAGGCGGCGCAGTGGGCGATCGAGCACCAGGCGTCCTTGTTCTGCATCCTCGGCGACCTGTTCGACCGCACGCACGTCGCGCCTGTCTTCCGGGAACTAGTGCGCCGCGACGTGATCGAGCCGCTCGGGAAGGCGGGGATCGAGGTCTGGATCCTCGCGGGCAACCATGACCAGCCGCGACGGGCTGCGAGGTCCACCTCTCTCGATGACTTCCGCGGGTACCCGCACGTCCGCATCTTCCGCGAGCCGAAGGCCGAGACTCGCACCGTGGACGGCCGCGCAATCGGTTTCATCCTCCTCCCCTACCTGCATCCAGACGAGATCGTGGAGCAGGTCCGGGAGAAACTGGGCAAGGAGATCCCGCGGGAGGAGGCCTACGAGGCCGCGCGGCGCGTTTGGAAGGGCTGGATCCAGAACCGCGCAGACGAGCTGAAAGAAGCGGACCTCCGGATCCTGTTCGGCCACTTCGAGTTCCAAGGCGTGCGGTACGCGAGCACCACGCCACCCGAGGTCGTCCCGCACGACTTCACGTTCACCCGCGACATGCTCCCCGACTCCGTGGACCTCGCCGTGTTCGGCCATATCCACATGCATCAGACCCTGTTCGACAAGGTCATCTACACCGGAGCCCCGGAGCGGGTGGACTGGGGCGAGCGGAAGGACCCGAAGGGATTCGTCGCGTTGCGGGCAGACGGCACCTGGTCGTTCGTGGAGCTCGCGGCACGACCCATGGAGAAGGTCGACGTGACCGTGGCGATGGGGGACGACGTCACGGAGCGCGTGCTCGCCGCCCTGCCGAAGGACGTCGCCGGGAAGCTCGTGCGCGTGGAGGTCCGTCTGCCCGACGAACTCCGCCCGTCCCTGGATGAGAAGAGGCTGGAGAAGCGCCTGCAGGATGCGTTCCACTACGAGCTCCGCCTCGTCTCGACGGAGCGCTCCCGCCTCACGACCGACGAATTCACGATGGATCCCGCCCGGCTCCTCGCGGAGTACGTGGACAAGAACTTCAATGGCCATCCGAGGAAGGACGCGATCAAGGCGGAGGCCCAGCGGCTCCTGAGGGAGGCGCTCGCGTGAGAGGCGCGGACGAGGTCGACGTCGAGGCCCCTGCGTCCTTCGAGCCCGCCTCCGCAGGAGAGGGCTTCGTCCTCGAAGAAATCGAGATGCGCGGCTTCATGCGATACGTGGAGAAGACGGACCCGCCCATCCGGTTCCCGGAGAAGTTCACGGTCATCACGGGCCGCACGGGCGCGGGGAAGTCGACCATCCTCGATGCGATCACGTTCGCCTTGTACGGCTCCACGACCCGCACGGACATCCAGACCGTCAAGACCTCGGACGTGTGCCGCCCGGGCGGCTACGTCCGGGTGGCGTTCCGCCAAGGGGACAGCCGATGGGAGGTCCGCCGTGGCTTCACGACGAAGAAGGACTCCTACCTCGAGATCAGCCGCGACGGCGAGACGGTCTCCGGCACGATCCGGGAGAAGGAGCAGACCGTCCAGGATGTGGTCGGGCTCGACTACGTCGGCTTCCGCAACTCGACGTTCGTCCGTCAGGAGGAGATGAAGGACCTCGGCGCGGCCCGCGGCGCCGACCGGCTCGCGGTCTTCCAGAAGCTCTTCCGCCTCGAGGTCTTCGAGAGGGCCCTGCAGAGGGCGAAGGAGCAGCAGGCGACGCTCGCCGCGGACCTCCGCGCGAGGGAGGCGGCGATCGCCGCACGCTCGGAGGCCCTCCTGCGGCTCCCGCCCGCACGAGAGCAACTCGAGGCGGCGCGTAAGGACCTCGCCGCGACCGGCCTGGAGCTCGCCGCGCTCGAAGCGAGACTGCGAGCCGGGGAGGAGGACCTGCGGAAGCGGGACGCGGAGCACGAGGCCTGGGTGCGGACGAACGCCGCCCTCGAGGACCGGCGTCGTCAGATCGACGGATTGCGGCAGCGCATCGAGGAGACACGGCAGCGGGGAGCGCAGGCGGCTCAGCTCGAGAAGGAGCTCGTCCTCCTGAGGAAGGACGCGGAGGACCTCGAGGCGGTTCGGGAGAAGCTGGACCGGGAGAAGGAGCGCCAGCAACGCCACGAGCGGGCCCGTCTCGCCGCGGAATCGGCGGAGCGACTGTTCGATCAGGCGAAGCGGGAGCATGAGCGCCGGCGCGACCAGATCAAGGACAAGATCGACGCTCTGCACCGCAAGATCGCGGCTCTGGGCACACAGCTCGACCGGGACGCCGCGTTCAACCTCCTCCGGGACGAGGGGCGGCTCGAGGAGCGCGTCGCCCGCATCGAACGCGAGCTGGAATGGCTCGCGGAGCGCCCCGAGCTCCTGAGGCAGCTCCACGAGGAGCGGAGCCGCACGGAGAAGGCCCTTGCCCATATCCACGAGAAGGTCGGCTCGATCGATCAGGACTCTTTCGTGCTCACGGAGCTCGGAAGGCAGGTCGAGGAGCTGCGGACGGACCTGAAGCGCGAAGCGGACGAAAGCCACGCGACGCTCAAGCCCCTCGACGACGCCAAGATCGAAGCGTTGCGGGGGCTCGACGCGAACGGGTTCTCCGAACGGGACCGACGGCACCTCGAGGCGCTCGCCGCGACGATCCAGGAGAAGTCCGCGAAGCGGAAGAAGATCGACGAGATCGCCGCACGCATCAAGGAGCTGGGGGACACGGCCGCCCTGATCGCGGACCTCGCTCGCCAGGTCGAGGCCGTCGAGTCCGAACAGACCTCCCTGGAGGTGGAGGGACGCATGCTTCAGACCCTGGAGGCCGCCTACGAAGCCGCGAAGCAGGAATTGGAGAAGCTGCGGGGGACGATCGACGCGGAGCGCCGCGCGTTCCATACCCTCGAGGGCCAGGCGAAGCAGCTACAGGCCCAGATCGAGGGGCTGGAGGCCGACGCCGCGAAGCTCAAGGAGGCGGAGCGCCAGCGGGACGAGCTCCGCGTCCGCGCGGAAATCCTGGATGTCCTCGTGAGCCGCATCTTCCACAATCGAGGCGTCGTCATGTACGCGATCGACCAGCTCCTGCCCGAGCTGGAGATCGAGGCCTCGAAGAACCTCGCGGAGCTGACGGACGGCCGGTTCAACCGGATCAAGCTCGAGACGTTCGAGGAGGGTCGCGGCCACGGCATCCGGATCCAGGTGCAGGGCGTGGACGGGCTCTGGCACGACGTGGGCGAGTTCAGCGGCGGCGAGAAGACGCAGATCAACGCTGCCCTGCGCTTCGCAATCGCCCGGGAGCTAGCCTCCCTGCCCCAGATGGGGCGGACCTTCGGCCGGATGAAGACCCTCTTCATCGACGAGGGCGATCTCGGGTCGCTCGACACGGAGGTCTCGCGGGAGCTCTTCGTGCAAAAGCTCTTCCGGATGGGGGAGTTCTTCGAGAAGGTCATCCTGATCACGCACCTTGCGGAGGTCGCCGACCGGTTCCCGAGCCGCCTGCGGGTGACGATGACGCCGAACCAGGAGTCGCGGGTGGAAGTCCTCG